>NZ_JAERMU010000010.1 GCF_016756775.1 Dryocola clanedunensis subsp. sulfonylureivorans
GGCGGCACTAGCGCGGTGGTCCCACCTGACCCCATGCCGAACTCAGAAGTGAAACGCCGTAGCGCCGATGGTAGTGTGGGGTCTCCCCATGCGAGAGTAGGGAACTGCCAGGCTCCAAACAAGTAGAAAGCCCTGTACTCTGTACAGGGCTTTTTGCCGTCTGTGATTTATGAATAAAACTGCCAAAATGCTTAGCCTGCTCACAAAAATCACTGCAAATCCTGCGTAACTGACCATTCCCTCTCCCAATTTTGCTGTTACCTGCTGTACTGAATGCTGGGTTCTTTTGCCCATTCAGGAAGACAGGAGATAATAATGACTGAAGCAGCAACACACGAAAATAAAGCTGCTCTTACGGGTTCCGATACGCGGCGGCGTATCTGGGCAATTGTGGGAGCTTCATCTGGTAACCTGGTCGAGTGGTTCGACTTTTACGTCTACTCATTCTGTTCGCTTTACTTTGCGCATATCTTTTTCCCCTCGGGAAATACAACGACGCAGCTGCTACAGACCGCGGGCGTTTTTGCCGCTGGTTTTCTGATGCGCCCGATAGGGGGATGGCTGTTTGGCTATATTGCAGATAAGCACGGGCGCAAAACATCCATGCTCATCTCTGTCTGCATGATGTGCTTTGGGTCGCTGGTCATTGCCTGTTTGCCGGGTTACGCCACCATCGGCACGTGGGCTCCGGCTCTTTTACTACTGGCTCGCTTATTCCAGGGATTGTCAGTTGGTGGTGAATATGGGACAAGCGCCACCTACATGAGTGAAGTAGCTGTTGAGGGGCGGAAAGGGTTTTACGCATCTTTCCAGTACGTAACGCTAATTGGCGGCCAGCTTCTGGCCTTGCTGGTCGTTGTTGTCCTCCAGCAAATTTTAAGCGATGGGGAGCTACGCAGCTGGGGATGGAGAATTCCATTCGCGATTGGCGCAGTGCTGGCCGTTGTGGCGCTGTATCTTCGTCGCTCACTGGATGAGACATCCGATAAAGCGACGCGTGAACACAAAGATGCCGGTACGCTGGGCGGACTCTGGAAAAACCGTCGTGCATTTATCATGGTGTTAGGGTTCACCGCTGCCGGATCTCTGAGTTTTTATACCTTCACAACATATATGCAGAAGTATCTTGTGAACACCTCGGGTATGCATGCCAATGTCGCGAGCGTACTGATGACTTTTGCTTTGTTTATCTTCATGTTGGTGCAGCCACTTTTTGGTGCGCTCTCAGATAAAATTGGTCGTCGGGCATCAATGCTCTGTTTTGGCAGCCTTGCCACAATTATGACCGTTCCGATTCTGACAGCATTACAGAACGTGAGTTCGCCATACGCTGCGTTTGGTCTGGTTATGCTGGCTATGCTGATCGTGAGTTTTTATACCTCGATCAGCGGCATTCTGAAAGCGGAGATGTTTCCCCCGGAGGTTCGAGCTTTAGGCGTTGGGTTATCCTATGCCATTGCAAATGCGCTGTTCGGCGGCTCCGCTGAGTATGTAGCGCTATCGCTTAAGTCGGGTGGCATGGAGACGGCATTCTTCTGGTACGTATCAGCAATGGCGGCGATAGCCTTCCTGGTCTCTCTGATGCTTCACCGCAAGGGAAAAGGGATAAAGCTTTAATGTTCTGCTAACTGCCAGATTGTATAGCCGGTGGTAGCGCCGGCTATATCCCATGTGAAATCCTTCCAGCTCCAGCCGCTTCCAGCCGGGCGGCTGTCCCATAACTCTTTTGATGCACCAAGCCCAACGGAAAACAGGAGGCCGAAACTGGCGCTGCGGGAATGACTCCAGCCCTGATGCTGTCCATATTCATTTCCAGCTGCGGCGAGAATGGCTGAAGCCATGAAGTGTTGAGCTTTATCCTGACCGGACCACTGGTCCTGAGCCATATGGCTACAGCCGGTTAGCAGAAATACTGCAGGGAGGATTTTACGATGCATTGATATTCACCATATACAAAAAAGCCCCGCAAAGCAGGGCCTTAATTATAGAGGAATCACAGGATTCGGCTTATCAGACGATCGATACGGATACGACGAAGACGGCGAATGAGCTTACGGACTTTCACTGGATATTCTGCAATGCTTTGCAGATCCCGGAAATGCTGAACAACGGTCGTATGGGTGCGGATAAGTTCCAGCTCACGGTCCCGCAGCGCTTCCAGTTCCTGCTTCGGATCGTGGATCAAAATGGCATTTTCCAGGTCCAGACGCCAGGCCCGCGGATTGAGGTTATTACCGGTCAGTAGCATCCATTCATCATCAACCCACATACCTTTCAGATGATAGCTGTTATCGTCATCTTTCCACAGGCGAACAATAAGCTGGCCACTATTCACGTAATATTGCAGGCGGCTCAGGAAGCGGCGCAGATTGATTTCGTATAAATAAGGTAAAGCGCCGATGATTTTAAACGGCTGGTCTTCAGGGATATAAAAATCATTGGCAGTTTTGTCGCCGACAATGATTTCAACCTGCTTACCGTCGCGCAGCAGCTGGATAATATTGCGAACCAGCACCGCAGGCAGGTTGAAGTAAGGCGTGCAGATCACCAGCTTCTTCTCTGTGCAGGGCATCAGGTGGAAGATGGTTTTATTGAGCAGGCTGGATTTGCCAAGCCCAACTAACGGCGTAACAGAAAGCTGCTCGTTATCCGCGTTACCCTGAAAGTGGAAGGTCGCATCGCGCAATTCCTGACGAAACAGACGAATATCATTTTTGATTTCAGGGCTTTTTGGCCGATGTTCTGCATCCAGACGATGTACGGCGCGACCCCGCACTAGATTCTGATTCACCCACTCATACATCACATCGGCAAGCGTTGGATTACTGATGATCTGATAACGATCATAGCGATATTTATCATGCTGATGAAGATAAACATCATTCAGACTGGCTCCGCTATAAATAACGGTATCATCAATAATGAAGCCTTTGAAATGTAAAACTCCTAATGCTTCGCGGGTATTAATTGGCACACCATAGACGGGGATATCAATGCCGGGAAATTCTTCGGACATGCGCAAATACCAGTCAGCATTGGTATTTGTCGCCGCAACGCCAATTCTGCCGCGTTGCGCACGGTGCCAGTCGACTAATATGGTGACTTCTATTTCGGGACGATTTTGTTTTGCTTCATACAACGCTGAAAGAATACTTTTACCCGCATCGTCCTGCTCGAGATAGAGAGCAACAATACAAACGCGCCGGGTCGCGCTGGCGATTTTTTGCAGCAAGGCTTCGCGGAAATCCGCAGGGGAGAAAAGGGTCTCAACATCATCAACTGACTGAGAAAGCTTGGGTAACTGAGCAAGGTGTTGTTGATGTTTATTACGTTTAAATTTAGACAACATCACAGTGCATTTCTTCTCTATTCATTGGATGGCCTTCTGCAAAATCCAGACGTCAGAACTTGCTGATAATACCACTACTGACCGGCAAAGTGAGCAAGTTTCCAGTATGTTACTCACGATGTTTTGTTTTTAATCAAGGGCAAAGTCAGGCTAACGATACCATCTTCAATCTGGATGTCGACAGCAAACCCCAGTTTTCTGGCAAGTGTGACCATGCCCTGGTTGTTTGGCATAGTGATGCCATTCAGGCGCTGAAGACCATGCTCACCGGTATAAGCAATAAGCTTCTCCAGCAGGCGGCGACCGAGTCCAAGTCCTTTTAGATCAGATCGCACCAGCACGGCGAATTCGGCGTCGATGTTGTCCGGGTCAGATATCGCCCGCGTTACCCCCAGGATCTCATCGTTGCCATCCTGACGGCGTATCGCAACAAATGCCATTTCTCGATCGTAGTCGATTTGGGTCATATTGGCTAAATCATCATGGGTAAATTCATTGATCTCACTGAAATATCGGTAATAAAGATCTTCTTTTGTGACCAGTGCAATAAAGTGCTGTAGCTGCGGCTCATCCTCCGGAAGGATAGGGCGGAACAGGCAGCTTTCACCGTTCTTAAGGATCACTATCTCTTCCAGCTGGTGAGGATAAGGGCGTACGGCCAGGCGGGCATCCGGATCCCCTTCAAACGGCGCCAGCTGCAAAGTCACATCCAACAAAGTAAATTCGTTACCGGAAGCCAGAAGAGGATGAATATCCAGACGGTGGATCTCCGGACAGTCGACTATCAGGTTCGACACCTGCACGAGTATCTGGCTGATACCGGGGATATCCAGAGGCCGTAACGCGCTGCGGCTACGAATTTTGCCGCTCTTTATGGCCTGAATCACCAGATAGCGAGCCAGATTCATATTCAGCGGCGGGAGGGCGACGGCGGCCTGCCTGTCGGCTCGCCACTCAACGCCTCCCTCCCCAAGCATGATCAATGGCCCGAAAATCGGATCCTGCTCTACAACGACCCTCAGTTCCTGCGCCCCGGCTCGGTTCGCCATGCTTTGTACCAACAACCCATGAATCCGTGCCTGAGGCCACGCCATTTTCACCCGGTCAATAATGGCATCTGCGGCTTGCTGCACTTCACTGGCCGTTCTTAAATAAAGCATTACCCCCTGCACTTCGGATTTATGAGGGATATCAGGGGAGCGGAGTTTAAGCGCTACGGGATAGCCAATCTGTTCGGCAATATGCACGGCTTCGGCGCTGTCGCCTGCAATCCAGGTCGGCAGCGTATTCAGACCATAGGCTTTAAGAATTGGACTGACTTCGTGAGTATCAAGGGCTGTGACACCCACCTCAAGCGCCTGTTGAATCAGTTGATGTGCGTCGCTTGCGTTAGCGGTGAGATTAGCGGGAAGGGCTGGTGTTTCCCGTAGCTGCTTCTGGTTTCGGCGGTACTCGACCATATGCATGAATGCTGTCACCGTACCTTCCGGGGTGCGATAGGTCGGGATCCCCGCATCGCTGAACATCCGCCGGGCTTCCTGCGAAGAGAATTCACCACACCAGTTGGTGATTAGAGTGACGTATTTACCGCGAGGGTGGCGTTGAAGTAATTCAATAATTGCTGAGGCGCTGGCCGTTCCCGGCGCAGCGGCACTAGGGGCATGGATAATCATCAATGCATCAAAATCATGGCTCTCGAGCAGAACCTCGATGGCGCGCAGATAGCGTTCTGGTGTCGCATCGTCCCTTAAATCCAGCGGGTTACCGCTGTCGACGCTCACCGGCAGCGCAGCTTTCAGCCTGGTCAGCGTTTCGTTGCTCAGCGCTGCCAGTTTGCCATTGCGTAACCATAGTTCGTCAAGAGCCAGAGCGGCAGGGGCGGCCCCATTGCTGACGATCATTAATTTCTCACCGCGCAGCGGCCGCATGTGGCTTAGCGTTTCGACAGCTGAAAATAGCTCATGCGTATCCTGGACGCGTAACAGGCCCGCGCGCTGGATAGCGGCATCCCAGGCAGAATCCAGGCCCGTGTGTGTTTTCAGCAAAGCCTGGGCCCTTTCGCTACGGCCACTTTTAATCACCAGAATAGGTTTGTTACGGGAGGCGCTTCGGGCTGCGGAAACAAAACGACGCGCATCGCTGAGATGCTCCAGATAGAGAAGAATTGCGCTGGTTTTGGTATCGCGAGCGAGATAGTCCAGCAGCTCATCCACATCAATATCCAGGCTATCGCCGAGGGCGATAAACCAGGAGAAGCCCATTTCCCGCTGTTGAGCCCAGTCGAGGATCGTATTCGAAACCGCCGCCGACTGCGAAATGAAAGCGAGTTTGCCCTTCTGGATAGGCACCGGGGAAAAACTGGCGTTAAGCCCCTGCCACGGAGCGAGCAGGCCAAGGCTATTGGGGCCAAGTAAGCGTATTTGCCAGCGAGAAGCGCAGGTCAGCAGGTCTGGATGTTGTGCGGCTGAAGAGGAGAGCACGATACATGCTTTGCAGCCTTTCTCGCCGAGCGCCTCCAGCAGTTCCAGATTGCGCTTTGCATTGGTACAAAGGATGGCAAGGTCGGGCGGGAACGGCAGGCTGGCGACATCGGGCCAGGCGAGGACACCGCAAACTGCTTTATGGGCCGGCGTAACGGGCATCACCGGGCCGTTAAATCCACCGGCCAGCAGATTACGCATCATCAAAAAGCCAGCGCGCTCAGTTTTTGCTGATGCACCGATGACGGCGATTGATTTGGGACGCAGCAGCGCCTCCAGCCCACGTTGACTCATTGCTCTCTCCCTTGAGAAGTATCTGCGTGAGTTTAAACGCTTTCTGGCTCCGCTGCTGTGACGCTGCCCTGATGATGGGGTTTACCTGCCAGATAGCGTTCACGGAAGAGTATGAAATGCTCGGTTAATCCGCCTGATGCATGAGTATCACCGGCTTGATCCAGAAGCGCTGCCGCGACTTCCGCGGTGCAATACTGGCCGTCCGCATGGGCGACCCGTAAGCGATAGGCGGAAGAAATACTGAGATCAACAGAGATAACGGGTAGCGCATCAAGCCAGGGGCTTTTACGGAACATTTTGCGTGCTTCCGTCCATGTGCCGTCCAGCATGATAAACAGCGGTGGTTTACCGGTCAGCGGCGGTGCGGTTAGCACGGTTCTTCCTGCATCAGCGTAGGAGGCCGGAAAGACAACCATAGGTTGATAATCAGCACTGGCAACAAGATCGAGCATTGCCTGAGGTGGTTCGGTTCGTGACCACTGAAACGCGGCGGTGTCCGGCAGAATATCGGCAATCAAACGCCCCGTGTTGCTCGGTTTCATTGGTTCGGTATCAAACATCACCAGGCAGAAGCGGCTGCGGGCAGGCTGAGGCCTTATTGATTCACACAGGCAGTTTTTAAGCGGCAGCAAGCAGCGCTGGCAGCGGCGGACGCGGTTACCACGGGCAAGAAAAGGACGAGTTGCGCGCGCCAGGCGTTCAGCGCGAAGACGAAGGACTGCGTTTTCGGTCATCAGGGATACGGTAGCAAAAACGCTATTCTAACGTAGATAGTACAGAGGGGCACTGGATTAGTGCCCCAGAGGAGAAGTCAGAGATTTTCGTTAAGCCAGCTGTCGAACGGTGCCTTGGGCATTGCACCGTTGAGCATGTCCACCATTTCCCCTTTTTTGAAAATCATGATGGTTGGAATGCTGCGGATGCGGAAGCGGGCGCTCAGCGCTTGTTCGGCTTCGGTGTTAACCTTAATAAAGCGCATTTTCCCGCTGCGCTCTTCGGCCACGTCTTCGAAAATTGGTGCAAAGTTAACGCACGGGCCGCACCACGGCGCCCAGAAGTCGACGACGACAGGCAGATCGTCCTGTAACAATTTATCCAGCGTCTCGCTGGTGGCGTTGATCACTTCACCGTCAAACAGCGCGTGACCGCAGCGACCGCATTTAGCACCATCGTCAATACGGTCGTCAGGCAGGCGATTTGTTGCCTGACAGGCAGCACAAACGGTATTCATAGCTAACCTCTAAAGATATTTGGTCAAACTCTCGGCGGGAATAACCGAAATTGTTTCTGAGATGTTAAAGAGTATCGGTGATTATTCTGCTGTCAACAAAGCGATTTATTCGATGGATATAATAGTTGTTAGCTTTTGACCAAAGTTAATGGCTAAGCGGGGACACATCGGGTAATCTGCGCGCCACGCGCTCAGCCAGGTGGAGAGAAGAATGAACGACGAATTAAAAGGTAAAAGCGGCAAAGTCAAAGTGATGTATGTCCGCGGTGACGATGACAGCGAAAAACGCAGCCAAAACCCGCGTACTGGTAAAGGTGGTGGGCGTGCGACAGCTCCGTCACGCGCAGAGGGCGGTCGCCGTCCACGTCGCGATGATAAACCTGGCGCCGGGCGCGAGCGGAGTCGTAGTGACGATCGTGATGACCGTGGTGATTCACCATGGCGCACCGTTTCCCGTGCACCTCGTGCGGTGGAAGAGTCCACTACGCCCGATCACGGTGGTATCAGCGGCAAGAGCTTTGTCGATCCGGAAGTTATCCGCCGTCAGCGTGCGGAAGAAACCCGTGTTTACGGTGAAAATGCCTGCCAGGCCCTGTTCCAGAGCCGTCCGGACTGCATCGTACGCGCCTGGTTTATCCAGGGCGTAACGCCTCGCTTTAAGGAAGCCCTGCGCTGGATGGCAGCAAACCGTAAAGCTTATCATGTGGTGGACGACGCGGAGCTGACCAAGGCATCAGGTACGGAGCACCACGGTGGTGTTTGCTTCCTGATCAAAAAGCGCAGCGGGATCAGCGTGCAGAGCTGGCTGTCTAAAGCAGGGGAGGACGATTGTGTCCTGGCTCTGGAAGACGTCGGCAACCCGCATAATCTCGGCGGCATCATGCGTAGCTGTGCGCACTTCGGCGTGAAAGGCCTGTTAGTTCAGGACGCTTCGCTGCTGGAATCCGGCGCGGCTGTACGTACCGCAGAAGGTGGCGCAGAGCATGTTCAGGCAATCAGCGGTGATACATTTACCGACGGCCTCGAGCAGTTCCGCAAAGCCGGTTACGCCATCGTAACCACCTCCAGCCACAAAGGCACTCCGCTGTTCAAAGCTGAGCTGCCGAAGAAAATGGTGCTGGTGTTGGGTCAGGAACGTGAAGGCGTAACGGAAGCGACTTTCGATAATGCTGATATGAGCATTGCCATCGACGGTACGGGCAACGTTGAAAGTCTGAACGTGTCCGTAGCGACCGGCGTACTGCTGGCCGAGTGGTGGCGTCAGAACAAAGCGTAAGAACGCTTAAGCTTCAGAAATTAGAAAGCCAGCGCAAGCTGGCTTTTTTGTAGCTGCTATTCAGGTAGCTTCGGCGTCCAGTCTATTGGCGGCAGCCCCCGGCTAATCAAATACTCATTGGTTTTTGCGAAGTGCCCGCAGCCCAGAAAACCCCGGTGAGCGGAAAGCGGGGAGGGGTGAGGAGCCTGTAGCACGTGGTGGCGATTGCGATCGATAATGCTGCCCTTTTTCTGCGCGTGCGAGCCCCAGAGTAAAAAGACCACGCCCTCACAGTGCTGGTTAATCAGCGCAATCACCTTATCGGTGAATGTCTCCCAGCCAAGCTTAGCGTGCGAATGCGCTTTCCCTGCCTCTACGGTTAAAACCGTATTGAGCAGCAGCACGCCCTGACGAGCCCAGCTTTCCAGATAGCCATGGGTTGGGCGCACAAAATCCGGAAAGTTGCTCTGCAACTCTTTGTACATATTCCCCAGAGAAGGGGGAACGGCCACGCCCGGTAGCACGGAGAATGACAGCCCGTGTGCCTGGTTAGGGCCGTGATAGGGATCCTGACCGAGGATCACCACTTTTACCTCTCCCAGCTCGGTAAAACGAAAGGCATTAAAGACATCTTTCTGCGGTGGGTAGACGGTGACGCCTGCGGCACGTTCAGCCGCAACGGTGCTGAGCGTATTGATGAAATAGGGTTGCTGTTTTTCTTCGGCCAGCACGTCGTGCCATGTGAGTGGGGCGGTCATCTCGCTCTCCTGCGAATTGTCATGGCGATAGCTTAACTTCTTCTTTCTACATAGCAAAATTCATTGCTCACAGAAACGCGGGTCTCTTAAAAAAAGTTGAAAATTTACAAAATTTTTAATTTTAAGTGCCCAGGCTAAGTTGATGTAAAACAAATAAATGCTATCATACCCACAATTGCCGCATGGATTTAATTGATTTAAATCAAGGTTTGCCGGTGGTGAGGCTGGTATATAGATCATCAACGCAACAATGGTTTTACCAATGAGCCAGAATGTGGCCCAAAAAAATTACCCATAGGGAGACATAAAATGATTACTGGTATCCAGATTACAAAAGCTGCAAACGACGAACTTCTGAACTCTTTCTGGCTGCTCGACAGCGAAAAAGGCGAAGCGCGTTGTGTTTGTGCAAAAGCTGGTTTTGCAGAAGATGAAGTAGTAGCAGTAAACAAACTGGGTCAGTTTGAATACCGCGAAGTACCAATGGAAGTGAAACCAGAAGTTCGTGTGGAAGGTGGTCAGCACCTGAACGTGAATGTTCTGCGTCGCGAAACGCTGATGGACGCCGTTGAGCACCCAGAAAAGTATCCACAGCTGACTATTCGTGTTTCTGGCTATGCGGTGCGTTTCAACTCACTGACTCCAGAACAGCAGCGCGACGTTATTGCTCGTACTTTCACCGAAAGTCTGTAATAGCTAATTAGCTGCAAAAGCCGACTCAGCAATGAGTCGGTTTTTTTATTGCCTCAATACAATTCTGAGACGAAAGCGGCAAAAAGGAGTTTAAAGTTATAAAAAAACCGCCTCCGGAGAGACGGTTTGTTGTCACGCTGATGAATTATTCAGCTGAGTCAGTTTTCGCCGCACTTGGCTTGCGACGCTTGCCAACGTTCTTCTTGTCGCGATGGCGTACCTTCACACGCGGTTTTTCTTTCTCGTCTTTCTTCTTCTCTTCGCGTTTTGCGAGCACTTTCTTCGACGGCTTACCGGTTAGCTTCTCGCTCGGCGCGCGCGTTTTCGGACGTAGCTCATCAATCACACGTGATTTCAACGGCTCTTTCATGTAGCGGGTAATTTTACCCAGTAGCAGATGATCGTGTGCTTCTACCAGAGAAATCGCTGTGCCCTTCAGACCAGCACGACCGGTACGGCCAATACGGTGCAGATATGTATCGGCAGTGCGCGGCAAGTCGAAGTTGAAGACATGGCTCACTTCCGGGATATCGATACCGCGTGCGGCAACGTCGGTTGCGATCAGCACGTTAACGCGCCCGTCGGTCAGACGTTTGATCGCTTCGGTACGTTTCATCTGCACCATCTCACCTTCGAGATAGCAGGTATTGATGCCGGCTTCACGCAGCCATGTCACCAGCTCATGCACTCGCTCACGCTTACGGACAAAGACGATAGAGCGGGTGGTTTCTGGTTGCTGAAGCAGATTTACCAGTAGCGCAGTTTTATGCTCAACATCATCAGCACGGTAATACCACTGGTGAATTTTCTTACGCTCGCGGGTGGAGGATGTTGCTGATACTTCTACAGGATCTTCCAGCAGACGCTCGGCGAAATCTTTAATCGCGTCACCTTCCAGCGTGGCAGAGAAGAGCATGGTCTGTTTGCGCCAGCGGGTTTCCGCAGCGATGGTTTCGATATCCTGTGCGAAGCCTAAATCCAGCATACGGTCGGCTTCATCCAGGATCAGCGTCTCAACGGCACGACAATCAAAGTTCTCTTCTTTGATGTACTGCAGCAGACGTCCGGTCGTGGCGACGACGATATCCTGGTTTTCGCTGAACACTTCAGCGTGGTTCATATAGGCCACGCCGCCAGTGATGGTGGCGATATCCAGATGGGTATGTTTCGACAGTTCACGGGCGTGTTCTGCCACCTGCATTGCCAGCTCGCGGGTTGGCGTAACGATCAAAATGCGCGGTGGGCCGGATTTCTTGCGTGGGAAGTCGAGCAGATGCTGTAGCACTGGCAGCAGATAGGCGGCTGTTTTGCCGGTACCTGTTGGCGCGGAACCCAGAACGTCACGCCCCTCAAGCGCAGGAGGAATGGCGGCAGCCTGAATAGCTGTCGGTCGAGTAAAACCCTTTTCTTGCAGTGCATTCAAAAGGCTTTCGTCTAGTTCGAGTTCGGAAAAAGTGCTTACAGTCATGGTCTACCTCTATGTGGGGCGCCGATTATAGACGTTATGGCTGCGATCTTCATCTGTTAGTGTGTCAATGTGATGCTTTTCCTGGCTCCTGCTTTGCCTTATGCTACTGCGGTTTCTTTACAGGGTTAAAAAGATGTCCAGGCTGAAAGCGAATTTGCGTCGTGATGGATTCACATTCAAACAGTTTTTTATCGCGCACGATCGTTGTGCCATGAAAGTCGGCACAGACGGCACCTTACTTGGCGCCTGGGCGCCGGTCGCTAATGTTAAGAGCGTGCTGGATATCGGTACGGGCAGCGGCCTGCTGGCACTGATGCTTGCACAGCGTACCGCTGATGATGTGCCTGTTGACGCCGTGGAACTTGATCCTGTTGCCGCCGAGCAGGCAGCCGAAAATGCCAGCGCCTGTCCGTGGGCTTCCCGCATTAATGTGCACTGTGCAGATATACGCGAGTGGGCGCAGCAGGCGACCCAGCGATACTCTCTGATTGTCAGTAATCCGCCGTTCTTTGAGCAAGGTAGCACCTGTGCCTCTCCCGAACGCGCTCAGGCACGCTATACCACTACGTTAGATCATAGCGCGTTGCTGAGCAGCGCCGCGCAGTTAATTACGGAAGACGGCTTTTTCTGTGTGATCATGCCGGAGACGGCTGGAACAGCGTTTAGCGAACTGGCGAAATCTCAGGGGTGGTTTGTCCGTTACCGTGCGGATGTTGCCGACAATGAAACACGCCTGCCGCATCGTGTCATGCTGGCGCTATCACCGACGGACGGAGAGTATTTTACCGAGCGCCTGGTTATCCGTGGGCCAGACCAGAACTGGTCGGAAGATTACTGTGGCCTGACCCAGGATTTCTATTTGTTTATGTAAAGCGGGGAGAGAATACTCGGTCCCGAATGTTCAGCCAGTTCTGGGTAGTCGAGGGTGTAGTGCAACCCGCGGCTCTCCTTGCGCATCATCGCGCAGCGCACAATCAACTCAGCAACCTGCACAAGGTTGCGCAGTTCGAGTAGATTATTCGATACGCGAAAATTAGCGTAATACTCATCAATCTCCTGCTGAAGCATCGTAATGCGGCGTAGAGCGCGCTCAAGTCGACGCGTCGTCCTGACAATTCCTACATAGTCCCACATAAACAGACGCAGCTCGTGCCAGTTATGTTGAATGACAACCTGCTCGTCCGGGTTATCCACACGGCTGTCATCCCAGTCCGGCAGCAATTGGGTTTCTCGGGCGAATGGCATGCGCTTCAGGATGTCTTCAGCAGCAGACCAGCCGTAGACCAGACATTCAAGCAGTGAGTTAGAAGCCATGCGGTTTGCGCCGTGCAAGCCTGTGTAGGTCACTTCGCCTATTGCATAGAGCCCGTCGACGTCGGTGCGCCCGTTATCATCAATCATCACGCCGCCGCAGGTATAGTGTGCGGCGGGAACGACGGGAACGGGTTCTTTTGTCAGATCGATGCCCAGCCCCATCAGTTTTTCATAGATGGTCGGGAAGTGGTGACGAACAAACTCTTCTGGCTTGTGGCTGATGTCCAGATACATGCAGTCTGCGCCGAGGCGCTTCATTTCATGGTCAATTGCGCGGGCGACGATATCGCGTGGGGCAAGTTCGCCGCGTTCATCAAAGTCAGGCATGAACCGGGTGCCGTCAGGGCGTTTAAGGTAGGCACCTTCGCCGCGCAGTGCTTCGGTAAGCAGGAAATTTCTGGCCTGAGGATGGAAAAGCGCCGTTGGGTGGAACTGATTGAATTCGAGGTTCGCAACGCGGCAGCCCGCACGCCATGCCATGGCGATACCATCCCCCGAGGAGATATCAGGGTTGGTGGTGTACTGATAAACTTTAGAAGCACCGCCGGTTGCCAGCACCACGGCTTTCGCCCGGCAGGTTTCAACTTTTTCGCGGTTACGGTTCCAGATCCATGCTCCGACCACGCGGCGGGTGCCCGGCAGGCCAATCTTATCGGAAACAATCAAATCCACGGCGTTGCTGCGTTCGATCACACGGATATTAGGATGGTTTAAGGCTTTACCGACAAGCGTCGTTTCGACCTCTTTGCCCGTGGCGTCAGCGGCATGAAGAATGCGACGATGGCTGTGACCCCCTTCGCGGGTCAGGTGATAGCTCTCAGAGCCGTTCGCCTGGATTTCCGTATCAAACAGGACACCCTGATCGATTAGCCACTGCACGCAGTGGCGGGCGTTGCTTGCCACAAACTCCACGGCGCTGCGGTCACAAATTCCCGCACCGGCAATGAGCGTATCTTCAACATGGGAGTCGATACTGTCCGTTTCATCGAACACGGCGGCAATACCGCCCTGGGCATACAGAGTCGATCCCTCATTGATCGGCCCTTTGCTAAGGACAATCACTTTGCTGCTTTCCGCCAGGCGTAAAGCCAGAGAGAGACCGGCAGCACCGCTACCAACGATCAGCACATCACAGGCAAGTTCGGGAGTTGTCTTCATGGTGTTTAATTTACTAAACAAAGGTCAGGCCAGCATAGCACCCGTTGCGAACTGCAACACGCTTTTTTTCCGGTTCTGTTATATCAACTAAACAAGTCGTGGAATGCAGTGGGGGTAATGAACAGCGAAACAAAATGTAAAATCTGTGCAGAAAGGAGCGTTACTAACAGATTTACTGATGAAAAATCA
Source organism: Dryocola clanedunensis subsp. sulfonylureivorans (assembly GCF_016756775.1). GTDB lineage: Bacteria > Pseudomonadota > Gammaproteobacteria > Enterobacterales > Enterobacteriaceae > Dryocola > Dryocola clanedunensis. The sequence goes on from NZ_JAERMU010000010.1 coordinate 14,190, forward strand.
CTATTCGTGAGATACTCTGCAAAGTACTGAGGAGATATTTTTCAGAAAAGCTTTTATTACCGTTTTGCACAGCCGAACTTATAATTAAGAAGAGATCAGTCGCAAAACAGAACAGAAAAACAAAGGCGTAACGGAACTTTGCTCCGATCGGGCACTCAAACCCTGAACTTGCTCATATTACAGAGTTCGGGTGGCTTTTCGATTACGCGTGGAAATTGGGTTTGGGGAGACATTACCTCGGATGAGCGAGCAGTTAACGGATCAGGTCCTTGTCGAACGGGTCCAAAAGGGAGATCAGAAGTCCTTCAATTTGCTGGTAATACGTTATCAGCACAAGGTGGCGAGTCTGGTTTCCCGTTATGTACCGTCAGGGGATGTCCCTGATGTCGTACAGGAATCTTTTATAAAAGCTTATCGTGCGCTGGATTCATTCCGTGGCGATAGCGCGTTTTACACGTGGTTGTACCGTATTGCGGTCAACACGGCAAAAAACTATCTGGTTGCTCAGGGGCGTCGTCCGCCGTCCAGCGATGTGGACGCCATCGACGCTGAAAACTTCGAAAGTGGCAGCGCACTGAAAGAAATTTCGAACCCTGAGAACTTAATGTTGTCTGAAGAACTGAGACAAATAGTTTTCCGTACTATTGAGTCGCTCCCCGAAGATTTACGCATGGCAATCACGTTGCGGGAGTTGGAAGGTCTAAGCTATGAAGAGATAGCGGCCATCATGGATTGCCCGGTAGGTACAGTGCGATCACGTATTTTCCGCGCGCGGGAAGCTATTGATAATAAAGTTCAACCGCTTATCAGGCGTTGACGATAGCGGGTTACTGGAAGGGTATTTAGGCATGCAGAAAGAACAGCTTTCCGCTTTAATGGATGGGGAAACTCTGGATAGCGAGCTGCTGGGTACGTTGTCGAAAGACGCGTCGTTGCAGCAAAGCTGGGAGAGCTACCACCTGATCCGCGATACGATGCGCGGAGATACCAGTGAGCTACTTCATTTCGATATCTCTGCCAAAGTGATGGCAGCTATTGAAAATGAACCAGTGCGTCAGGTCACGCCACTTATTCCGGAGCAGCAACCTCAGCCTCACCACTGGCAGAAAATGCCGTTTTGGCAAAAGGTGCGTCCATGGGCCAGTCAGCTCACTCAAATGGGCGTTGCCGCCTGCGTATCGCTTGCGGTTATCGTTGGGGTGCAGCACTATAACGGTCAGTCAGACAGTTCAGCGCAACCAGAAACACCGGTCTTTAATACTTTGCCGATGATGGGCAGAGCCAGCCCGGTTAGTTTAGGTGTGCCGTCTGACAGCACCGCCAGTACCGGCCAGCAGCAGGTTCAGGAACAGCGTCGTCGTATCAACGCTATGCTGCAGGATTATGAATTGCAGCGTCGTCTCCATTCTGAACAGCTCCAGTTTGAACAGGCGCAAACCCAGCAGGCTGCGGTACAGGTGCCAGGAAACCAAACTTTAGGAACTCAATCGCAGTAATGAAGCAACTTTGGTGTGCTCTGTCTCTGATGACGGGCAGCCTGTTGTTCACCTCCAGCGCCTCGGCGGACACCGTTTCGTCCGGGGCGCTGTTGCAGCAGATGAACCAGGCCAGTCAGTCACTCGATTACGAGCTGGCGTTTATCAGCATTAACAAGCAGGGGATAGAGTCTTTACGCTATCGCCATGCAAGGCTTGATAACCGACCGCTTGCGCAATTACTTCAGATGGATGGCCCTCGTCGGGAAGTTGTCCAGCGGGGAAGCGAGATCAGCTATTTTGAACCGGGCCTGGAACCTTTCACGCTAACCGGTGATTACATCGTTGATTCCCTGCCGTCCATCGTTTATACCGATTTCAAACGCTTAACACCTTATTACGATTTTATATCGGTAGGGCGTACGCGCATTGCTGACAGGCTCTGCGAGGTCATCCGCGTGGTAGCCCGTGACGGTACGCGTTACAGCTATATCGTCTGGATGGACACCGAAACCAAGCTGCCAATGCGTGTCGATCTGCTTGACCGCGATGGCGAAACGCTGGAACAGTTCCGCGTCATCTCGTTCTCGGTCAACGCCCAGGTCAGCGGCATGATGCAGAATCTTGCGAAAGCAAGCCTGCCGCCGCTGCTGTCGGTTCCGAACAGCGATAAAGCCAATTTCTCCTGGGCGCCGACCTGGCTGCCGCAAGGGTTTAGCGAAGTGTCAAGTAGCCGCCGTCCGCTGCCTACTGTGGATGTGCCCATTGAGTCCCGGCTGTACTCCGACGGGCTGTTTAGCTTCTCGGTGAATATCAGCCAGGCAGGCACCGCCAGCAGCGACCAGCTGTTGCGCACCGGCCGCCGCACGGTTCGTTCAGAAGTGCGGGATAAAACAGAAATCACCGTCGTCGGTGAGCTGCCGCCACAAACGGCCAAGCGCGTTGCGGACAGCATCAAATTCAGGAATGCCCCATGATTAAAGAGTGGGCAACGGTAGTCTCCTGGCAGAACGGCGAAGCCATTCTGCGCTGCGACGTCAAAGCTTCCTGCAGCAGCTGCGCTTCCCGAGCAGGCTGTGGCAGTCGTTTGCTGAACAAGCTGGGGCCGCAGAATCATCACATGCTCTCCGTGGCAAGCGAGCAGCCGCTGGTGGAAGGGCAAAAAGTTGAGCTGGGCATTGCCGAAGGCAGCCTGATCGGCTCGGCGCTGCTGGTTTATATGTCTCCGCTGGTGGGGCTGTTTATCGTCGCAGCCCTTTTCCAGGGGCTGTTCGGCTCCGATCTCGCGGCTTTTTGCGGGGCAATGCTGGGTGGCGTTGGTGGCTTTTTAATAGCGCGGGGCTTTTCAGCAAAACTGAGCCACCGTGCCGACTGGCAGCCCGTTATTCTTAGCGTTGCGCTACCGCCAGACGCACTGCGCGTCGAGACAATCACCTCCGCAGATGGCCGGTAATTTTCCTCCGGCCGCTCTCTCGCTTCACTCTTCCGTCCGGCCTCATTTTTTTCCTCAGCGAAGCTTGCAGGATGAGCTGTTTCCTCGCTTTCTGGTTGTAGTGTAGAATGCGTCGTTTCAGGCAGAATTCCGCCATGACATCCTGCTCCGTACAGCGCGAAGCGCCGAGCTCTCAGGCCATTTGTAAGGCATAAAAACCTCTAAATATGAAGAATATACGTAACTTTTCTATTATTGCCCACATCGACCACGGTAAATCGACGCTGTCTGACCGTATCATCCAGATCTGCGGCGGCCTGTCCGACCGCGAAATGGCAGCTCAGGTTCTGGACTCCATGGATCTGGAGCGTGAACGCGGTATTACCATCAAAGCGCAGAGCGTGACGCTCGATTACAAAGCAAGCGATGGCGAAACTTATCACCTGAATTTCATCGACACCCCGGGCCACGTCGACTTCTCTTATGAAGTTTCGCGCTCCCTGGCCGCCTGTGAAGGTGCATTGCTGGTGGTCGATGCCGGGCAGGGCGTAGAAGCTCAGACGCTGGCGAACTGCTACACCGCAATGGAAATGGATCTGGAAGTTGTTCCGGTTCTTAACAAAATTGACCTGCCGGCTGCCGATCCTGAACGTGCAGCGCAGGAAATTGAAGATATCGTCGGTATCGACGCCGCGGATGCGGTGCGCTGCTCCGCAAAAACTGGCTTTGGCGTAACCGACGTTCTTGAACGTCTGGTGCGTGATATCCCTGGGCCGGAAGGCGATCCGGAAGCACCGCTGCAGGCGCTGATCATCGACTCCTGGTTCGATAACTACCTTGGCGTTGTCTCTCTGGTTCGTATCAAGAACGGTACCATGAGAAAAGGCGACAAAATCAAGGTGATGAGCACCGGCCAGGTGTATAACGCCGACCGTATCGGTATCTTCACGCCAAAACGCGTAGACCGCGATATGCTCGGCTGCGGCGAAGTAGGCTGGCTGGTTTGTGCCATTAAAGACATTCTGGGTGCGCCAGTTGGTGATACCCTGACGCTTGCTCGTAACCCGGCAGAAAAGGCGCTACCAGGCTTTAAGAAAGTGAAGCCACAGGTTTACGCCGGTCTGTTCCCGGTTAGCTCCGATGATTACGAAAACTTCCGTGATGCACTGGGCAAACTCAGCCTCAACGATGCTTCCCTGTTCTATGAGCCAGAAAGCTCAACGGCGCTGGGCTTCGGCTTCCGCTGCGGCTTCCTCGGCCTGCTGCATATGGAAATCATTCAGGAGCGTCTGGAACGCGAATACGATCTGGACCTGATCACCACGGCACCTACCGTAGTTTATGAAGTGGAAACTACCGGTGGCGAAACGATCTATGTTGATAGCCCGTCCAAGCTGCCGGCGCTGAACAATATTGCTGAGCTGCGCGAGCCGATCGCCGAGTGTCACATGCTGATGCCGCAGGAGTACCTGGGCAGCGTCATCACTCTGTGTATCGAGAAGCGTGGCGTGCAGACCAACATGGTTTACCACGGTAACCAGGTTGCGCTGACCTATGAAATCCCAATGGCGGAAGTCGTTCTCGACTTCTTCGACCGTCTGAAGTCTACCTCCCGTGGCTATGCTTCACTGGATTACAACTTCAAGCGCTTCCAGGCATCAGACATGGTGCGCGTGGACGTACTGATCAACGGCGATCGCGTGGATGCGCTGGCGCTGATCACCCACCGCGGTAACTCCCAGTTCCGTGGACGTCAGCTGGTCGAAAAAATGCAGGAACTTATCCCGCGTCAGCAGTTTGATATCGCTATTCAGGCGGCTATCGGCGCGCACATCATCGCCCGTTCAACCGTTAAGCAGCTGCGTAAAAACGTACTGGCGAAATGTTACGGCGGTGACGTAAGCCGTAAGAAAAAGCTGCTGCAGAAGCAGAAAGACGGTAAGAAACGTATGAAGCAGGTTGGTAACGTTGAGCTGCCGCAGGAAGCGTTCCTCGCCATTCTGCACGTTGGCAAAGACGGCAAATAATCTAAGGAGTTGGCATGGCGAATATGTTCGCTTTGATCCTCGTGATAGCCACGCTGGTGACAGGCATTTTATGGTGCATGGATAAGTTTATCTTCGCGCCAAAGCGTCGCGAAAAGCAGGCGGCAGCGCAGGCTGCTGCCGGTGACAGCATCGACGCGAAAACCCTCAAAAAAGTGGGTCCTAAACCTGGCTGGCTGGAAACGGGAGCGTCCGTATTCCCGGTCCTGGCAATCGTCCTGATTGTGCGCTCGTTCGTTTACGAGCCGTTCCAGATCCCCTCAGGTTCGATGATGCCAACGCTGTTAATTGGCGATTTTATTCTGGTCGAGAAATTTGCCTACGGCATTAAAGATCCTATTTACCAGAAAACGCTAATTGAAACCGGCCATCCGAAACGCGGTGATATTGTGGTATTTAAATATCCGGAAGATCCGCGTCTTGATTATATTAAGCGCGCCGTTGGCTTACCGGGTGACCGTGTGAGCTACGATCCTGTCGCGAAACAGGTTACCGTGCAGCCAAACTGTAGCTCCGGCCAGGCCTGTGAAAATGCGCTGCCGATTACCTACAGCAACGTTGAGCCGAGTGATTTTGTGCAGACCTTCGCGCGCCGTAACGGCGGTGAAGCAAGTTCGGGCTTCTTCCAGCTGCCGCAAAATCAGACCAAAGAAGGCGGTATTCGTCTGGCGGAACGTAAAGAGACGCTGGGCGATGTGACACACCGCATTCTGACCGTGCCGGTCGCGCAGGATCAGCTGGGGATGTATTACCAGCAGCAGGGCCAGCAGCTGGCAACCTGGATTGTCCCGCCGGGTCACTACTTTATGATGGGTGACAACCGCGACAACAGCGCCGACAGCCGCTACTGGGGCTTTGTTCCGGAGCAAAACCTGGTGGGCAAAGCAACGGCCATCTGGATGAGCTTTGAGAAACAGGAAGGTGAGTGGCCAACCGGCGTTCGTCTCAGTCGCATTGGCGGAATTCATTGATCAATTAAATCTATTCAGATAACGACATTCTATGTCGTTATCTATAGAATATCCCCCCGTAATAAGGTTGGCTCCTCACTGAGGAGCCACGGCACACGAAACAGCGTTGGTTTCCCTTTTTCAGGTCTGTTCCGTGTGCTGAATAATTGACGCATTCATTAATTGGTATCGCATGAATCCCATCGTAATCACCAGGCTGCAGCGAAAGCTGGGCTACACTTTTGTACATCAGGATCTGTTGCAGCAGGCTTTAACCCACCGCAGCGCCAGCAGCAAGCACAACGAGCGTCTGGAATTTCTGGGTGACTCCATTCTGAGCTATGTTATCGCTAATGCGCTTTATCACCGTTTTCCTCGCGTAGACGAAGGTGATATGAGTCGTATGCGCGCCACGCTGGTTCGTGGAAACACGCTGGCAGAAATTGCCCGTGAATTTGACCTGGGCGAATGCCTGCGTCTGGGGCCGGGCGAGCTGAAAAGTGGTGGTTTCCGCCGGGAATCCATTCTTGCTGATACCGTTGAAGCTTTAATCGGCGGCGTTTTCCTGGACAGTGATATTCAGAACGTAGAGCGTTTGATCCTCGCATGGTATCAATCCCGTCTGGATGAAATCAGCCCGGGCGACAAGCAAAAAGATCCGAAAACGCGTCTGCAGGAGTATCTGCAGGGTCGCCATCTGCCGCTACCGTCTTATCTGGTGGTGCAGGTCCGTGGTGAAGCGCACGATCAGGAATTTACCATTCACTGTCAGGTGAGTGGCCTGCCTGAGCCGGTCGTCGGGACCGGGTCAAGCCGCCGTAAAGCGGAACAGGCTGCAGCTGAGCAGGCGCTTAAAAAGCTGGAGCTGGAATGAACGAAGAACAAACATTTTGCGGGTTCGTGGCCATCGTGGGTCGCCCGAACGTCGGCAAATCCACGCTGCTGAACCAGCTGCTTGGTCAAAAAGTTTCTATTACCTCGCGTAAGGCGCAGACCACGCGTCACCGCATCATGGGCATCCATACCGAAGGGGCTTATCAGGCGATTTACGTCGATACCCCGGGGCTGCACATGGAAGAAAAACGCGCCATCAACCGCCTGATGAACAAAGCTGCCAGCAGCTCCATCGGCGACGTTGAGCTGGTTATCTTCGTTGTCGAAGGCACCAAGTGGACCGCCGACGACGAGATGGTGCTTAACAAGCTGCGCGATGCGCGAGCGCCGGTTATCCTCGCGGTAAACAAAGTGGATAACGTGCAGGATAAGGGCATATTGCTGCCGCACCTGCAGTTCCTGGGCAGCCAGATGAACTTCCTGGATATCGTACCTATTTCCGCTGAAACTGGAATGAACGTCGATACCATCGCCAGCATCGTGCGCAAGCGTCTGCCGGAAGCGATTCATCACTTCCCGGAAGATTACATTACCGACCGCTCCCAGCGTTTCATGGCCTCTGAAATCATCCGTGAAAAGCTGATGCGTTTCCTGGGCGCGGAACTGCCGTACTCTGTCACCGTGGAAATCGAACAGTTCGTGACGAATGCCCGCGGCGGTTACGACATCAACGGTCTGATTCTGGTTGAGCGTGAAGGCCAGAAGAAGATGGTCATCGGCAACAAAGGTGCCAAGATCAAAACCATTGGTATCGAAGCGCGTAAGGACATGGAAGACATGTTCGAAGCGAAAATCCATCTGGAGCTGTGGGTGAAGGTTAAATCCGGCTGGGCAGATGACGAGCGCGCGCTGCGCAGCCTCGGTTATACAGACGACTAACCAATGGAAGGCTGGCAGAGGGCTTTTGTCCTGCATAGTCGCCCCTGGAGCGAAACCAGCCTTCTCCTTGACCTGTTTTCTGAAGAGTCCGGACGAGTTCGTGTCATCGCCAAAGGCGCACGTTCTCGCCGCTCTAACCTGAAAGGGGCCTTACAGCCTTTCACCCCCCTGTTGGTTCGCTGGGGCGGACGTGGCGAAGTCAAAACGCTGCGAAGCGCCGAAGCCGTCTCCCTTGCTCTTCCTCTTAGCGGTATCTCTCTCTACAGCGGCCTTTACGTTAACGAGCTTGTCTCCCGCGTGCTGGAGCAGGAAACGCGATTCTCAGAGCTTTTCTTCGATTACTTACACTGCGTGCAGGCCCTGGCCGGCACTAACGGTTCCCCTGAGCCTGTGCTGCGTCGTTTTGAGCTGGCGCTGCTGGGGCATCTTGGTTACGGCGTAGATTTTCTGCATTGCGCAGGGAGCGGTGAGGAAGTTGCTGACGCCATGACCTACCGCTATCGCGAAGAAAAAGGATTTATCGCGAGCCTGGTTATCGATAACAACAGCTTCACCGGACATGAGCTGAAAGCGCTGGCAACCCGTGAATTCCCGGACGTCGCCTCTTTGCGAGCGGCTAAGCGCTTTACTCGCATGGCGCTAAAGCCCTACCTCGGCGGCAAACCGCTCAAGAGTCGTGAACTGTTCCGTCAGTTTGTGCCGAAAAAATCACCACTCAAATCCCCGGACGACCCGCAATAACCTCCTGGACATAGCCACGCTTTCCATCCCCGGTGTACACTGCCAGACATATCGTTCTGATTTCCGAGGATAGTCATGGCTGAATTACTGTTAGGCGTCAATATCGATCACATCGCAACGCTGCGCAACGCGCGCGGCACGGCTTATCCAGACCCGGTTCAGGCTGCGTTTATCGCCGAACAGGCAGGGGCCGACGGCATCACCGTACACCTGCGTGAAGATCGCCGCCACATCACCGATCGCGACGTGCGCGTCCTGCGCCAGACCCTCGATACCCGCATGAATCTTGAAATGGCCGTCACCGAAGAGATGATCGGCATCGCCTGCGAAACCAAACCGCATTTTTGCTGCCTGGTGCCCGAAAAGCGTCAGGAAGTGACCACCGAAGGCGGCCTGGACGTGGCGGGGCAGCTCGACAAAATGCGCGATGCCTGCAAGCGCCTGGCCGATGCCGGCATTCTGGTTTCCCTGTTTATCGATGCCGACCATGCGCAGATTGATGCCGCAGTAGCGGTGGGCGCGCCTTATATCGAAATTCATACCGGCTGTTATGCCGATGCGGAAGATGAAGCGACCCAGGCAAAAGAGCTGGCGCGCATTGCCGAAGCCGCGACTTATGCCGCGGGCAAAGGCCTGAAGGTCAATGCCGGGCACGGCCTGACCTACCACAACGTGCAGGCGATTTCGCGTCTGCCTGAAATGCACGAGCTGAACATCGGCCACGCCATTATTGGCCGCGCGGTGATGAGCAGCCTGAAAGAAGCGGTGTCGGAAATGAAACGTCTGATGCAGGAAGCGCGTCGCTAATGGCTATTCTTGGCCTCGGCACGGACATCGTGGAAATTGCGCGTATTGAGAGCGTGATTTCGCGCTCGGGCGATCGTCTGGCGAAGCGCGTGCTGAGCGCCAACGAATGGAAGCAGTATGAAGCGCACCAGCAGCCGGTGCGTTTTCTTGCCAAACGCTTTGCGGTAAAAGAAGCGGCAGCAAAAGCGTTTGGTACGGGGATCCGTAACGGGCTGGCGTTCAACCAGTTTGAAGTCTTTAACGATGCCTTAGGGAAACCACAGCTACGGTTCTGGGAAGAGGCGGAGCGGCTGGCCGAGCGAATGGGCGTGCGTTCAGTGCACGTAACGCTGGCTGACGAACGTCATTACGCCTGCGCCACGGTGATTATCGAGAACTAGATCTTATCGGCGTGGTGGAGCTGCACAAACTTGTCCCACAGCTGCTCTTCGCTTTCAACATGTGCCGGGTCGACGATAATCGTATTCACAATCGGGCAGACCTGCTGGCAGGTAGGCGTTTCGTAATGGCCGATGCACTGGGTACAACGATCGACATCGATCTGATAAATGCTGTCACCCATAGAGATGGCCTGGTTCGGACACTCCGGTTCGCACATATCACAGTTAATGCATTTTTTTGTAATTAATAGAGCCATTTCAACGAGTTACCGGTTTCTTTCAGCAAGCGCATAAGTTTCGAAGGGCGCACTTTACCACACTCGTCGCCATCCCCCAATAACGATGAAAATCTAAACGTCCCGCCGCCGCCATTCCGCTCGGGGAAGGAAGTTGACGAGCAAACCACAGAAAATAGATGACCGAAAGATATATAAATATAGCGCTAAGTTTAAATATAAATTAATTGTTATTTATGCGGTGACGCTAAAGTGCGGATAATAAATATTTTAGTAAAATCAAACTGGTATTACTGAAGGGTATTAGAATCGTTAAATGTTACGTCTTCCGGGAAAATGGTGTTAGCAACGTGGATGAGCGCTACGCCAACCAGAACTGAAACACTAATAATTACAATAGCTAATGTTAAAAGCATGGTACTTCCTTCAGGATATAACAGAGAACAGGCCAAAGAGGCAGAACAGCGATACGAAGAAGATGAACGCATCGAGTATCGTAATTAATCCGTGCATGGTAATACTCTCTCTAAAATAAGGAAAGAATGATCGTTTTATTTATAGCCTTAATTTTAACCAAAAGTGCTTTTCAATGTTTAAATATAAATTAGGATGAAATTTAAGTACCCAATATTAATTATTACCCGGCGGGCTTTTCGTTTAACTCGATCTGTGTTTTTATACAGTATCCTGAAAAGGGTAGGAGTTCAGCTGTGCGTCTGATGGGTATTTCTGAACTTAAAGTACGTGCTATACTGTGAACCATCAGTCCCCGGATTAAGGTTATGACCGTACTTATGGTACAAAGAGAACAACTTCGCCAGGCTTTCTCTCGCCGCCTTGCCCAGGCTTGCGCTCAGGCTAATCTCGACGAGTTTGGCAGGGGGATGGCGATTGCCAGGGCTCTGGGGGTCTCCTCGAAAGCGGTCAGCAAATGGCTTAACGCGGAGTCGGTACCCCGGCAGGATAAGATGTATGAACTGGCTGCCTTTCTGGGGGCGGATGTACTCTGGTTGCAGCATGGCAACGAAGGGGCATTCTCCGACGAGGGCAGGGAAGTCATGCAGTCTTTCTCTGCGAATGACGTTACGCCGTTCTATGTCCCGCAGCCTGAATCAGGTTTCCGGGTGGACGTGCTGGACATTGAAGCCAGCGCTGGCCCCGGCTGCATCACCTCCAGCGACGTGACCGAAACAATCAATCATATCGTGTACGACAGCCAGGAAGCGCTCGAACTTTTCGGCCATCGACCAGCCTCCAGCATCAAGGTGATCACCGTGACGGGGGACAGCATGTCCGGCACCATCGAGCTGGGTGATTACATCTTCGTTGATATCGCGAAGGACTATTTCGACGGCGACGGCATCTACGTCTTCCTCTATAAAGGACAGCTGCTGGTCAAGCGTTTGCAAATGACCCACGACAGCCTGCTGGTGCGCTCCGACAATCCTAAATACGCCGACTGGAACATCCACGAAGAGAACGAGCAGCATCTCAAGATCATCGGCAGAGTGATGTACAGCCATTCGATCCGCCGCCACGCCTGATATCCCCCCGGCGCTAAAAATAAAATCCCTTATAAATCAATAATAAAAACCCAAAGGTGATTTTTTATCTGTAATTCGTACTTTTAGTTCTTGACGCATTCGTACCATTGGTTCAATATTGATTCATCAGCAGGACGCAGGACTCACAGGAAGTGAATGCTCATTAACAGCCAGCCCTGAAAAAGGGTACATACACCAAAGCAACAGGCTTTGGGATATCTGAGGATATCGCCAAAGTTGATTGACAGGAGGTTGTATGGATTCACAGGCCCGCCGCCGCAAGCGTCGTGAGGCGAAACAGGCGGCCTGGAAAGCGGCTAACTCTTTGCTTGTCGGCATCAGTGCCAGACCCGTCGCTTCACCACCGCTCGTTCTGAACCGCAAACCACCGGACAGGGTAGCTAACTCCCTGGAAGTGGTTAATGTCTATGGCTTACAAATTCTTCAGAACGCCGAGCGCTATCACCAGCTCCGACAGCAGCAAGACAGCATGACCCGCAGGCTCTATCACGCCGCGCCGAAAACGCTTTCCGGCGAGGCCGATGCCAGCGCTAAAGAGACGCGCCGCGGTAAATCCAGGTCGCTGATTTAAATCTCTTTCTTTGCCCACTTCCCGAAATAAACCGCAGTGAGAATATCCCATGAATGACCAGCCAGGAAATGTGGTGACGCAGGCCTTTGCGTGGCTTGCGGCTTTGGCTGCCGGCCTGGGTATCACAACACAGGATGTGGTCTACATGATATTCGGGCTGACAGGTGTCGCCATTTCAATTGCCTCTTATATCAATGGGCGTCTGGATGCGCGCCGCAGACAAAAAGAGGATGAGAAAAGAACACAGTTGTTAGAGGACTATCTGGCCGCTTTACCAGACAAAAACGCAGCCAAAAGTCCCGCCGTAGTGAATACCGTTAGCGAGGTTGTTAAACGCGCAGGAGGGTTATAAACATGTCTCCAGGTCTCAGAAAAGCATTGCTCAGCCTGACGGGTGCCAGCGCGCTGACGATAGCCAGCGTCATGGTGCCGGAGCTTGAAGGCGTACGCTACACGCCTTATCAGGACGTTGTCGGTGTGCTGACTGTTTGTTACGGACACACCGGCGAAGACATCATTGCCGATAAACGCTACAGCCAGGCAGAGTGCGAAAAAATGCTTAATGACGACCTTCAGCCGTTTTCCCGTGCGGTTGAGCGGGCCGTCACCGTTCCCGCCGATGAATACCAGAAAGCAGCTTTAATCAGCTTCAGCTACAACGTGGGGATCTCCGCTTTCGAGCACTCCTCCGTTTTACGCTATCTGAATGCGGGCGAAACGGAGAAAGCCTGCGCCGGCCTCAAACAATGGATTTGGGCCGGCGGCAGAAAATGGCAGGGGCTGATTAATCGACGAGAGGTCGAATACGAAGTTTGTCACTGGCAAAGGCGGCGATCGTGAAGACGCTAGCGGTCGTGGCAATCTGTCTGCTGCTGGGAACGACGTTGGGCTTGTACCGCTATCAGGCTCTCTATCAGATGCAGAAAGAGCAAACGACGGCGGCTGAAACCCGGCTCCTCACGCAACAAAAAATCATTACCGAGATGCGCGAACGCCAGCAGCAAACAGCTGCGCTCGACGCTCGTTATACCTCGGAGCTGAATCATGCTCAAAAAACTATCGACGATCTTCAGCGCAACGTGGCTGCTGGCAGTAAGCGGCTGCGCCTCCGGGCCACCTGTCAGCCTCTGTCTGCCACCTCCGCCGCCACCGGCGTGGATGATGCAGCCAGCCCCGGACTTACAGACGCCGCTGAACGGGATTATTTCCGTCTCCGAAGCCGCGCCGCGCTCGCCTTAAAACAGCTGGCAGGACTTCAGGACTATGTCCGCCAGCAGTGCCTTAACCCTAACAACAAGGGAGATAACCATGAATGACTCCACCCGGGCGGGCTATCTGACGCCGCTTGGTGACTCGCCCCATTACGACGAAGCGCTGGAAAACGATCTGCTGCCGTGGATCAGCGGTGTTTCCGGGCTACCCGCCGAAATGGTTTTTCCTCGCTGGACTGACCCGCCGCCGGCAACGCCCGCTGCGGGGCTGACCTGGTGTGAATTTGATACCAGCGTGCAGCTGGGAGAAACGCCCGCCATCAGCACGGGTGATCAAGACAAAGATGTCATGCAGCAAAACGAAGTACTGGCAGTGAACTGCAGTTTTTATGGTCCCGGTGGCCAGGCCGTTGCGGCGCTCTTTCGCGATGGCCTGTACGTCACGCAAAACAATGCGGAACTGAACAAAATCGGGCCTACCTTTGTGAGTTGCGGAGCGCTAATCCCGGCCCCGGAACTTATCGATAACCAGTGGCAACGCCGCTACAACCTTACCGTGACGCTGCACCGCCAGGTCGTTCGCGAATACGGTATCCAATCCATCCTATCTGGTTCTGTAACTATCTTCGGAGAATAAACTATGTCACAGGGTTTACCTGTCTCTAACATCGTCAGCGTGACGGTGAGCATGGCTGCGCGCGCCGCCCAGTCTCGTAACTACGGCGCACTGCTTGTGGTTGGTTCAAGCGACGTCATTTCGGCTACCGAGCGGCTGCGCGCCTACTCCAGCATCAGCGGCGTGGCGGCTGACTTTGGTCTGGATACCCCAGAATACCTGGCGGCAAGCCTCTACTATCAGCAGTCGCCGCAGCCTGCGGACTTATACATTGGCCGCTGGGTGAAAACCACCGAGGAAGAGGGTGCTACGGAGGAGAGCATTGCGGAATGTATTTCCGCGCTGAGCAGCCAATCGACCGACTGGTACGGTCTGGTCGTAGCCGATGACGCGTTAACCGATGAGGACGTCCTCTCGGTTGCGGCCGTGATTGAAAGCGATGGCGTATCACGCATCTTCGGGCATACGTCCAGTGCCGCTACCGTGCTGGACCCGAACGACAGCTCGGACATCTTCAGCAAGCTGAAAGCGGCGAAATACGCCCGTACTTTTGGCCAGTACTCCGCCGCCACGCCGTTTGCCGCCGCTTCGCTGTTTGGGCGCGCCTTCAGCGTCAATTTTAACGGCAACAACACGACCATCACCCTGAAGTTCAAGCAGGAGCCGGGCATTACCGCCGAAACCCTGACCCAGAACCAGGCCAACGCGCTGGCGGCGAAAAACGCCAACGTCTTCATTAACTACAACAACGACACCGCCATCATTCAGGAAGGCGTGATGAGCAACGGCGATTTCATTGATGAACGCCACGGCCTCGACTGGCTGCAAAACTACGTGCAGACCAACCTCTATAACCTGCTGTACACCAGCACCTCGAAGATCCCGCAAACCGATGCCGGCGTGACCCGTCTGGTCAGCAACGTGGAGCAGTCCATGGCGCAGTCGGTGAGCAACGGACTGGTGGCGCCGGGCGTCTGGAACGGCGGTGAGATTGGGCAGCTGGCCTCCGGCGATACGCTGACCAAAGGCTATTACGTCTATGCCCCGGCTATCGCCACCCAGGCACAGTCAGACCGGGAAGCACGCAAAGCGCCTGTCATTCAGGTGGCCTGCAAACTGGCGGGTGCCGTGCACTTCGCCGATGTTGAAATCAATGTGGTTCGTTAAGGAGATCTAAATGGGTACTTATTCTTTTATGGACGTCACTGCGTCCCTGACCGGTATGACCGGCGTTATCGATCTCGGTGCGGGCAGCGCCAACGCCGATGAAGGCATCAGCGTGTCGATGGGCGTGGCAAAAAACACCATGACCATCGGTATTGATGGCGAAGTGATGCAGAGCATGACGCCGGGCAAAAGCGGCACTATCACGGTCACGCTAATGAAAACCTCCCCGGCGAATAAAAAGCTGATGCAGGCCTACAACACGCAGGTGCTCTCGTCCGCCACCTGGGGCCGCAATACCATCGTTATCCGCAACACCGCTTCCGGCGACACCATTACCGCCAGCTCCGTTGCCTTCCAGAAGCTGCCGGACAACAAAAATGGCAAAGAGGGCGGCAGCGTGGCCTGGGCGTTCGACTGCGGCAAAATCGACCAGGTTTTAGGGGAGTTCTAAACCATGGAGATAACCCTTAAAGCGGTGAACTACCGCATCGACAAGCTTGGCGTGTTTGAACAGCTGAACGTGGCGCGCAAGCTGCTGCCGGTGCTGGCGGGCGTCGTTAGCGATTTTCGCGGCTTACAGGGGAAGGAGGGCGGTAACGCCCTCGAATCCGTGCTGCCCAAAATTGCCCGCACGCTGGCCGACCTCAGTGAAGATGACTGTAACGCGATCCTCTACCCATGTCTGGCCGTGGTCTCCCGCGAACACATGAAGGGCTGGGTACCGGTATTCAGCCAGGGCGCTATGGCTTTTGACGATATCGAGCTGATGACGCTGCTGCAGCTGGTGGCTCGGGTGGTAGCCGATTCGCTGGGAAATTTTTTGCAAGAACTCCCCGGCAGCCAGACGCCGACTCAGGATGCGGCCTGAAGTTAGACACCCTGCCGGGCGGAGAAGATTACATCCTCCGCCCGGCGGAGGTTTTTAGCCTCAGCTGGCAGGACCTGAAAAGTGGCGCGGTGGATCTTTATGACATCGCGCTGATGAACGATTACCTCGAGATGCAGGCTGATAACAAAGCCCGCATCCTGCGCTGGAGAGAGGCAAATGAGTGAAAGTACGCAGCTTGCGTTGCATCCCTTCTCTTTCATCTGGCCAAACGAAGATGAAATGGCGGCTTCCGAAAGCCGTCTGGAGAAATTATTACAAAGTCTGAGCAGAAGTTTTGGCGCAACGTCTGACGTACTGGGAAGTGCGGTCTCTCACATCCCGGCAGCCGCAGGCGTTGTTGAGTCGTTAGTGGGTAAGGTCATCGGTTTCACTACCGGTGTCGCCAGCAAACTGGAAAGTGATTATCAAACGTCACGGCAAAAAGGTGTAAGCCTTGAAGTCTACCGTGCAAATGAGTATGCGGCTGAGCAGTCTGCCGGTCAGCCTGAACAAAATCAGGCATTTGTTCAGAAATATCATGGGATTACGAAGTCTCTGAGTTTTGACAATACCGCGGCTGCGGAAAATGCCGGTCGCTATATGACGTCATTACGTAAAGCAGAAACGGTCGTTGAAATTCTGCGCGAGAAAGCGGGAGCAGGCCTGGCCGCTGAGCTCACCGGGCCGATAGATAAACTCACCGGCACCCTGGTTGTCAGCTTTGGGAAAATTGAACCTACCTTTAACCGGATAATCGCCGTGGCCGGAGATGTCGCCAGTGTAGTGGGCAATGCTTTCAGCGGGCTCATTAGCGGCGTTGCGGAAATTATCGGCTGGTGGCAGCAGCTGGACAGCTCGACCCAAACCGTTATCACGACTATTGCTGGCCTGACAGCCGTCTGGTTCGCCCTGAATAGCGCATTTCTGGCCTCGCCCATCGGCATGGTTCTCGCACTAGCGGGGGCCATTGGCCTGCTTTATGACGATTACATGAAGTGGCAACAAGACGGCGAAAGCCTGATTGACTGGGGAGCCTGGGAACCTGTTCTTAAAGCGGCAACGGATATGATTTCAGGCCTGACAGAAACCATTAAAAATCTTACCGTCGGGCTGGCCGACATGTTTGGCATCGATCTCAGCAAATGGTCCCTTAGCGGTATTTTTGAGGAACTCATCGGCGGCTTTAATCAGCTGGGCGAGACTTTGCAGAAAGTCGGCAAACTGATTAACGCTCTGAAAGAGGGCGACTGGTCACAGGTGGCTGCGATCGGCAAAGATCTGATCGTCGGCGGTTTCTCAAATTCGCTTCCGGGTTGGCTTGCGGAAAAAGCTGGCGACCTTAACAACTGGCTGATGGATGACGAGAAGCCAGTGGCTCAGGGAGCAACATCGACGGTAATGCTTTCGTCAAAGGCCATCAACAACCTGGCGGCACCGGACGCAGGCGCGATGCTGATGCCGGGGACCGCGGGTGACACCGGACGGTTTGCGACCAGCCGCGATATTACCCAGAACAGCTCCAGCAGCGTTGTCTCTCCCACTATTACCAATAAAACCGACATCGTTATCAACGGCGCGACGGATCCGGTTGCGGTGGGCAGTGAGGTAGAGCGCCGCCAGACCAACGTCTATTCAAATCTCGCCCAGATGTACACACCGGGGGTCTCCTGATGGCAAGCATTTCAGCTCTTTTTCAGCAGTCCGCGCACCAGATTGGTTTCCTGATCCCGAAAGTGGTGATCAACGAGGCCCACTCCGACACTCTCGAGATCGCCAGCCACCCCATTGAATACGGGGGCAGCATCAGCGACCACGCCTGGAAAAGTGCCAGTAGCCTGGTCATTGACTGCTGCTTTGCGGATGACGATCTGAGGGATTTTGCGGGCGCCGGCGTGCTGTTCGGCTCCGCGAACGCGCTGGGGCAGGACAAAATCTACCAGCAGCTCCTCGATCTTCAGCGCAGCTGTGAGCCGTTTGACGTGATAACCACCAGACGAACCTACAGCAACATGCTGTTAAAGCAGATCGATGTGACCACCAAAAATGGCCTGGAGAACATCCTGAGCTGCAGGCTCACCCTTAGCCAGATCCAGCTTGCCCGTACGGAAGCGATTCCCACGGCGAAGAAGGCGGACATGAAAGAGGGGGTGAGCACCAGCGGCGTCAGCAACGGCGGCACCAGAAATCCCGTGCCGGTGGTATCGGCTACGGTCATCCCCATCACCTGACTGGAGGAACCATGTCGATTGCAGAAATTCCGCTGAGTGCGGACAACCAACTCTTTACCCTTCAGCTGGCGGGCCAGCAGCTTCGCCTGCGGCTGATCTATCGCGATGTGGCGGGCTGGGTGCTGGATATTCTCGACCCGGACGAGCGGCCGATCGTCAGCGGTATTCCGCTGGTCCCCGGCGTCGATCTGCTGGCCGCCTACGGCTCGCTCGGCTTTTCCGGCGGGCTGTGGGTCGTCTCTGACGACGAAACGCAGGAATATCCCAGCAAAACCAACCTGGGCTACGGCAGCCATCTGTACTTTGTGACGACGGATTAGGGGAGATGCAATGAGTCTGAACTGGTCACGCCATTTTGAGCTACAGCTGCTGGATAAAGACGGTGGGGGCATCGTGCTGTCTGGTTTTAAGGTGAAATTCACCGTCAACTGGCGTAGCGGCAGCGCACCAAAAACCGCGGACGTTACCATTTACAACCTCTCATCTGAAACCCTCAACCGCATTACGCAAAACAACGAGTTCGCCAAAATCCGGCTGATCGCCGGGTACAACGGCCTGATGCCCGTGGTTAGCGAGGATGAAGTTGGCAAGGTTCGTGAGGTCACGCAGGAGGAGTGGGGGCAGCGCGACGGGCAGAACTTCGGCCTGATCTTCAGCGGCGACATCCGCATCACCATTGCCGGATGGGAAGCAAACACGCCGGACAGCTCGCTGCTGATTCAGGCGGTTGACGGCCATGAGGCGCTCACCTCCGCCGTGGTCAGCGAAACGCTGGCGAAAGGCTACAAGGTGGAGGATCTCTACAACCGCGTACTGACCAGCCTGGCGAAATACCAGATAGTTGGCGGTAAAAAACCGCCTTTTCCAACCACCGTTTTCCCACGCGGTTACACCCTCCACGGTAAAGCCAGCCTCTATCTGGACCAGATAGGCAAGCTGTGCAACGCCAGCTGGAAGCTGGTGGACGATAGGCTGGATTACTACAGCAACAGCGAGGAGAAAAGTGAGCCGATCAGGCTCAACGGCAACAACGGGCTTATCGGCAGACCGCAAACCACCACCGGTTCGGGCGTCAATATCTGCTGTCTGATCAATCCCAATATCGTGCTCAACGGACGGGTGCAGCTCGAGCAAAGCCAGGTCTACAGGGCGAGCGCCACTGCCGACGGGGATAAACTCCCTTCCTGGACGCCCGTGGCGACGGACGGTATTTACCAGGTCTATGGCATCACCTACTCCGGGGATACCCGGGCGCAGGATTGGTATATGAAATTGTCGTGCTGGATACCCGGCACTAAGCCTGCCGAAAAGAAAACAGCATCGTAAAACGCTCCCGCTCCGGCGGGATTTTTATATCCAGGAGGCAAGATGGCTTTAACCGCAACCACCCTTAGCGGCGAGCTGGCGGATACCTTCGCGGCCAATAACGCCGCCCTGAGTAACGACCTGCGCGTCGCGCTACCGGGGATTATTCAGTCCTTCGACCCGGAAACGGTGACCTGTGAAGTCGCCCCGGCGATCAAAGGCGCACAAACCGCCAGCGACGGCTCCGTCAGCCCGGTGGACTACCCGCTGCTGGTGGATGTCCCGGTGATCTTTCCCCGCGGCGGAGGCTGCACGCTAACCTTCCCGCTGGCCAAAGGCGACGAATGTCTGGTGGTCTTTGCCGACCGGGCGATGGATTTCTGGTGGCAGAACGGTGGCATTCAGGAACCGGTGGATGGCCGGCAGCATTCTCTTTCGGATGCTTTCGTCCTGCCGGGCCCGCAGTCACAGACAAAAAAAATTGGCGGCATCAGCACCAGCGCCGTGCAGCTACGCAGCGACGACGGCGCGGCATTTGTGGAACTTAACCCAACCAGCCACGCCATCACGCTCAGCACGACGGGGCCGCTCACCGCCAGCGCCTCGGCCATCGACTTAACCGGCGAGGTGACGATCAGCGGTAACGTCACCGTCAGCGGCGACGTCAAAGCGGCGGGCATCAGCCTGACCAGCCACCGCCACGGCGGCGTCCAGTCGGGAGGATCAACCACGGGAACACCAACATGAGATATCGCAGAGAAAGTAGCAGCGGGGACTACTCGTTTGGTCAGGGGGATAACAACTTTCTGACGGACTCCCCGGAATGCGTCGCCCAGGCGGTCAACACCCGCCTGCAGCTATGGCGCGGCGAATGGTTTCTCGACACAACACAGGGCACGCCGTACTGGCAGTCCGTGCTGGGTAAAAGGCCGGACAAGGCCTGGCCGCTGATCCTGCGCGATCGGGTCAGCCAGACGCCGGGCGTCAAATCCGTCCTCAGCGTCGAGACCAGCCAGCAGGCCGGGCGGCGCGTGACCTTCAACGCCACCATCGACACCCTCTACGGCACAACTACAGTAACAAGCGAGGCGTAATGGCTATTCATCCTGCAACGCTGGGGTTATCGGCAACGATAACGGCCCAGGGGATCTCCGCGCCTGACTATCAGACCATCCTCAATGCGCTGATGGACCAGTTCAGGCAAATCTACGGCAGCGATGCCTATCTGGAGCCGGACAGCAAAGACGGCCAGATGATCTCGCTGCTGGCGCTGGCCGTTCACGATGCCAATAACACGGCTATCGCGGTTTATAACGGCTTCTCTCCCGCAACCGGTATGGGCAACGGGCTGTCCAGCAACGTCAAGATCAACGGCATTGCGCGTAAAAGCGCAACCAGCTCTACCGTCGATCTGCTGCTGGGCGGCACGCCGGGCACCACCATCGTCAACGGCAGCGTAAAAGATGCCAATGGCGTTAACTGGCTCCTGCCCGCGTCGGCAGTTATCGGTATTGATAGCACGACGATAGTCACTGCTACCTGCGCTATTAGCGGGGCAGTAGCGGCACTGGCCGGCACCATCACCACCATCAACACCCCAACACGGGGCTGGACGACGGTCACCAACCCGACGGCAGCAACGCCGGGCGTGGCCGCCGAAACGGACGCCGAGCTTCGCGTTCGCCAGGCGCAGAGCGTGGCGCTGCCAGCCTTAACTTCATTCGACGCGCTTGACGGCGCGCTGGCCAACGTCGCGGGCGTGACGCGCCATAAGCTCTACGAGAACGACAAAGGCAGCGAAGATGAAAACGGCCTGCCGCCGCACTCGCTGTCGGCCATTGTCGACGGCGGCGACGTGACCGCCATCGCCCAGACGTTGCGCGGTAAAAAAGGGCAGGGCGTCGGCACCTGGGGAACAACGTCGGTCACCGTGCCGGACAAATACGGCAATCCGCACGTTATCAGCTTCTCCCGCTCCATCGACGTGCCGGTGTTTGTCACCCTCGAACTTAAACCTTTCAGCGGCTACACCTCGCAGATTGGCGAGCAGATCAAGCAGGCGGTGGCGGACTATATCAACTCGCTGACCATTGGTGACGACGTCCTGCTGAGCCGCCTCTTTTCACCGGCCAACCTCGGCGTGGTGAGCGGCGGTAACGCGCGCTACTACGACATCACCAGCCTGGCGATAGGCAAAAGCGCCGAGAGCACGGTGGTGGCGAACATCGATATCGCCTACGACGAGTCGGCGTCCTGTACCGCGGAGAACATCACGATCGCGGTGACGCCATGAGCAGATACACGGATCTCATCACCAGCTATCACGCCGGCAAACCGCTGTTCTTCGACCATATCGACCTGACGACCAGCCCGTTCACCGCCGTCTCTGACACGACCGGCTCACTGATCTCCGCCTTCGATATCGACAGCGCCGATGGGGTGCAGCTCGATATTCTTGGGCAGTGGATTGGCCGCAGCCGCTACGTCACAGAGCCGATTTCCGGCATCTACTTCGGCTGGGATCAGGAAGGGCTGGGCTACGACCAGGGCGTCTGGCAGGGGCCGTACGACCCTGATACGGGCTATACGGCGCTCAGCGATGAAACCTATCGCATCATCCTGAAGGCGAAAATCGCCATCAACACCTGGGACGGACAGAACGACTCGCTGCCGGCGATCCTCGATGCGGCAACCGCCGGCTCCGGCCTGCGGATGCAAATCGTCGATAACCAGGACATGACGATCTCGGTCTGGGTCTTCCCGGAAACCGATATTGCTGACATGTCGCTCGAGCTAATCGCGGCGATAAAACAGGGATATTTAACGATAAAAGCCGCAGGCGTGTGGGCTGGCGACATCCAGACGCCCTCGGTTGAAACACCCTCAGAGGGAAGCCGCTTCTTCGGCTTCGATATCACTAACGACTACATCGCCGGTCTGGACGACGGCGCCTGGGAGAGCAAACTCTAATGGCTACAAATCAATTTAAACCTTTTGCAACCGGCCCCGCGGCAAACGTCACCCCGCAGGAAGACTGGGAAGCGCTGCCCGCGCTGCTGAGCGGCTTCACCTCCGGTAAAGCCAGCAGCGCGCAGGTCAACAAAGCGCTGCGCCAGACCTCGTTTATCGCCTCCGCGCTGGCAGAGTTCGTCAGCGAGAAAAGCGGCGAGGACGTACTGGACGACGGCGACGTAGCAGGCTTTATCGCCAAAATGACCAGCGGCTTCGCCGCCGAATACCTGAGCCGCGAAAACCCGTTCGGCGATATCAAAGCAGATGGCAGCGCCGCAGTCTCCACGGCTCTCGCAAACCTTGGTTTGGGGGAAGGGTCGCCAATTATTGGTTCGCCGTTTGCCTGGCCGAGCACGAAAATGCCAAATGAAGTTTTCTCCTCTATGGCAGGAATGACCTTTTTAAAAATGAACGGAGCGACTTTTAGTGCGACAACTTATCCAAAGTTGGCACTCCTTTATCCTGATTTGAAACTACCGGATTTACGCGGTGAGTTTATCCGCGGTTGGGATGATGGTAGGGGGGTTGATACCGGTCGAGTATTGCTTAGTGTTCAAGGGTGTGCATTTGAAGACCATGCGTTAACTTTACCTACCAATCAGGGGTACGCGGGAATAGAAAAAGGAAGCACTGAAAACGATATTTATGCAGCATTTGCTGACAGCATGCGATATATCGGAACGGAAAATAGCAGTGGCCAATGGACTGATTACTCCCAACCAAGAATATATATTCGTGCTGATGGTAAGCCTCTTGGTAATAATAATGGCTTAGCGAGTATGCCGGATGCTCAATATGCCTCCCTACGCACTTACAGAGCAAGTACTGGTTGGAGTAATCCTGGGGGGAATATGCCCAAAACAGCAGCGGAAACGAGAGGCAGAAACATTGCATTAAATTATTTAGTTAGAGCAAGTTAATTATCACTGCAAACACAATACGTCCTAGGCTAAGGCGGTGATATGCATTCAATATTCACCGCCTTCATACTCAGAAAAATTATTACTGTGCCCTGACAATGTAATTATATGCGACGTTACGTGGTCTGGTTTCTATTGCAGTATTTACATTTCGTGACGCGTCAAATGTCGTCACATCCGCTGCTGATGAACCACTGGCTCCCTGCATTTGAACATAATTAGCACCACTTTGTTTCGCAACGGAAAATGCTCCATTTGCCTCAACTACAACCCCTCCGCCTGTTAGCGCCGATGATCTTGACGTGAGCGAACCAATAATATTTTGTATTGCAAAGTTCTGTGCACTCAACAATCCACGACCTTTATCCGCCCCACGCCCGTCGTCCCAACCACGTATAAATTCCCCACGCAGGTCAGGCAAGCTGCCGGATGGATATGCGAGTGCCAGCTTTGGATATTTAGTCTTGTCGAAAGCCGCGCCGTTACATTTAAGCCAACCCTCTGGCGGTGTGGCAGAAGGCCATGGAACAGGCACGCCAACCGGCAAAGCAGAGCCTTCCCCCAAACCAAGGTTTAAGAAAATGACTCCCGGGCTACCGTTTGGCATGCTGGCTGCTTTTATTCGGGGAGAAAAGCGTGCTGATTGGCTATATACGGGTGTCAACAAATGACCAGAACACGGCTTTGCAGCGTCAGGCGCTGCTTAGCGCAGGATGTGAACAAATTTTTGAGGACAAGATGAGTGGCAAAACCGCCGAGCGCCCCGGCCTTAAGAAGCTGCTGAAAGCGCTTGCCGAAGGGGATACGCTGGTGGTGTGGAAGCTGGATCGGCTCGGGCGCAGCATGCGAAACCTGGTGCTGCTGATTGAAGAGCTACGCCTGCGGGGGATTAATTTTCGCAGCCTGACCGACAGCATCGACACCAGCACGCCGATGGGGCGCTTTTTCTTTCACGTCATGAGCGCGCTGGCCGAAATGGAGCGGGAGCTGATTGTGGAGCGCACCCGGGCGGGGCTTGCGGCGGCGCGGCGGGAGGGGCGCATTGGCGGACGAAGGCCGAAACTGACCTCTGAGCAGTGGGCGCAGGCCGGGCGGCTTCTGGCGGCGGGCGAAGCCAGACAGAAGGTCGCCCTGATCTTTGACGTCGGCCTTTCTACGCTTTACAAAAAATTCCCCGCCGCGGCGGCTTGATGCCTCAGACCAGCTTCTTCACTAATGCCTCGCTCTGACGGATGCGGCCCGGCGCGTGCGCTAAGTCTTGCTGCACCAGCGCCATAAACAGCAGGTCCGTCAGCATCATCTGCGCGCTGGTAGAAGAGATGGCTGCGCTGCGCGTCGCCTGCTCTTCGGCAATGGTGTACAGGCACAGCGAGGCGCGCTGTTGCAGGATGTTTGGCGTAAAGCCGGTAATGGCGAGGATCTTAGCCCCCGTACGCAGGGTTTCATCTGCCGCCAGATTGATCTCTTTGCGCTCCCCTGAATAGGAGATGGCCAGCAGAAGATCGTCCGGGTTCAGGGCCTGTACCGTGGCCAGCAGGGCGTGCATGTCCTGTTCCGCCACGGCATTGATGCCGATTTTCATCAGCTTCCAGGCAAAGTTCTTCGCCACGAGGCCCGATGCGCCAATGCCAACGAGCAGCACCCGCCGCGCGTTTCGCAGCATGGAGACGCTGGCCAGCAGTTTATCTTCGCTGTTGATATCAAGCGTGGCATGCATTGCGGCAAGATTATCTTTAATCAGCTTTTCGCCTACCAGCCGTAAAGGGTCGTCCCCCTGGATTTGGTTATGCACCAGTACCGAATGGGGGGCCTGGCCGCTGGCAAGGGCTTCGCTGATGGCGAGCTTCAGCGCCGGGAAGCCTTTAAATCCCAGCTTCTGGGAAAACTTCACCACGCTTGACTGGCTGACCCCGGCTTCCTGGGCAAGCTGCTGCGAGCTGAGGTGGCGGGCATGTTCCGCGTTGGCTAACAGAAAGTCTGCCAGTTTACGGTCACTCTGCGCGAGCGTGGCATAGCGCTGGCGAATACGCAGTAAACAGTTCATTTTCTCTCCGTTGAGTCTGAGCCTGATAAGATTGAGGTTGTTGACAAAGAAGGAAAAAACGGGGTTTTTCCTTCTTTGTGGTGAGCAGCCGAAAATCAATTAATTGATTTTCCTTGTTATTTATTTGCAAGAGCGTTTCGAATCTCAATCGGTGCAGGCTGGTCATCAGTATGATTGTTAAATAATAACGTAATTTTCCCTGTGGGTATGATTGTTAAATTCCATTTATGGCAGGCCAGTTGGAATTAAATATTCAAACGCCCGGGGGGGGATGCCACCGGAAAAGTGGCGGTCTATCTGTTAGGCTTGGTGATAACGGTTATCGCCGCAACCACATCAACAGGACAAATGGGATTGAACGATCCAGAGGAGAAGCGTTTGGCAAACCAGAGTGAGCGCCGGGTAGTCTTTTTTGATTTAGATGGCACGCTGCATCAGCAGGACATGTTCGGCAGCTTTTTGCGTTACCTGCTGCGTCGCCAGCCCCTCAATCTGCTGCTGGTGGTTCCGCTCCTGCCGGTGGTGGGTGGCGCGCTGCTGATAAAAGGCCGTGCCGCACGCTGGCCAATGAGCCTGCTGCTGTGGAGCGCTACCTTTGGTCATAGCGAAGCCCGCCTCAAGCAGCTTGAGATGAACTTTGTCACCTGGTTTCGCACCCGCGTGACGGCATTCCCGGTCGTCCAGCAGCGGCTGACGGAGTATCTCACCAGTTCAGATGCGGATGTCTGGCTGATTACCGGCTCACCTCAGCCGCTGGTTCAGCAGGTCTATCACGACACGCCGTGGCTGCCGCGGGTGAAACTCATTGCCAGCCAGATCAAACGATCCCACGGCGGCTGGGTGCTGACGATGCGCTGTCTGGGGCACGAGAAAGTGGCCCAGCTCGAACAGCAGATTGGCACGCCGCTCCAGCTCTACAGTGGATACAGCGACAGTAACCAGGACAACCCGCTACTCTATTTCTGTCAGCACCGCTGGCGCGTCACGCCGCAGGGGCAGCTTCAGCAACTTGAGTAACGCGTTTCGCAATCTCCGGGTGGTGTGTATAATGCGCCGCCCTTTAGTCCGCAGGAGTTGCCCGTGTCAGAAAGCGAATTTACCCATGAATACTGGATGCGCCACGCGCTAACGCTTGCACAGCGTGCCTGGGATGAAGGGGAGGTTCCGGTCGGTGCGGTGCTGGTGCATGACAACAAAGCGATAGGTGAGGGCTGGAACCGGCCCATTGGCCGTCATGACCCGACGGCCCATGCCGAAATTATGGCGCTGCGCCAGGGCGGCATGGTGTTGCAGAACTACCGGCTGCCAGATACCACGCTCTACGTTACCCTCGAACCCTGCGTGATGTGCGCAGGCGCAATGGTTCACAGCCGAATCGGCACGTTAGTATTCGGTGCGCGGGATGCGAAAACCGGTGCGATTGGCTCCCTGATGGACGTGCTGGGACATCCTGGTATGAATCATCAGGTGAAGGTTATCGAGGGCTTAATGGCAGACCAGTGTTCGGCAATGCTGAGTGATTTCTTTCGCGCGCGTCGGCTGGAGAAAAAGGCCCTAAAGGAATTGGCCCGTAACGCGGAATAGCCAGTTCAACCGGGGCGACCGCCGGGTACGCCTCGGCAAATTTCTCTTCCTGCGCCGCCTGCTTCTCTTTTTCCAGCAAATACCCTTCCAGGCTCAGCTGATATTTACGGATATTCTCAACGTAGGCGTAGGCCTCATGGCCGCGTGCATAGCCGTAAGTTGTTCTGCTGTAGTACTGCTTCTGGCTTAACAGCGGCAGCCGCATTTTCACATCCGCCCAGCTATCCGGGTTTCCCTTGAGTTTCGCGGTCAGCTGGCGAGCATCCAGCATGTGGGCGTAGCCCATGTTGTAGGCCGCCAGCGCAAACCAGATACGCTCATCTTCCGGTACCGTCTCCGGCACTTTCCCCATCATATCCTTTAAATAACGACTTCCCCCGCCGATGCTCTGCTCCGGATCCAGCCTGTCCGTCAGGCCCAGGCTCTGGGCAGTATTTTTGGTCAGCATCATCAGACCCCGCACGCCGGTAGGGGAGGTGGCCTGGCTGTCCCAGTGCGATTCCTGGTATGAGATAGCCGCCAGCAGCCGCCAGTCGATATCCGTGGCGTATTTCTCAAACAGCGGCTGTAATTCCGGCAGAACGGTATCCACGGCTTTCAGGAACGTGCGGGTATCGACATAGTCGAAGTCGCCAACGTGGCCGAGGTATTTCTCCTCAAGGCGTGCAAGCGTGCCGTCGCCGCTCAGCCTGTTATAGAAGTCGAGCAGGGCGGCGCTCAGGCTGTCGTCGTTATCGCGATGGCTGAACCAGGTCACGGGCTGTTCATCCGTCACGTCCAGCGCAACCGCCAGCTGCGGATGAACCCGCTGGAAAATGCTGATGGCGATAGAATCGGAAATCGTAAAGGCGATGTTGCCTTTAACGACCTGCTGCAGCAGGTCGGTGCTGGTGTGTTTATCATCGATGCGCCATGACAGATCGTGATACTTGCTCTCTTTAAGCGCCTGAAGATCGGTCAGCACGGCGAGGCCGGGTGAAAGCACCAGCTGGTTCGCTTTTACGCCGCCCAGCGTTTTCGGGCGGGGACTCCCCACGCGGTAAACCATCTGCTGCGAAACGGAATAATAGGTTGGCCCTGCCTGATAATGCTGACTACGATCGTTGTTATAGACCAGGCCTGCGGCAAGGAGGTCGGCTGCGTTGTTGTCGAGATCGTCAAACAGCGCATCGATAGTCGGGCGCACGGTGATTTCCAGCTTCACGCCCAGGTAGTCGGCAAACTGTTGGGCAAGCTCGTAATCCAGGCCAGAGGCTTTCCCGTTGAAGACGGAATAGGTTAGCGGAGAAGCGATGGTACTGACGCGCAGAACTCCCCGCGCTTGAATGGCGGCTATACGGTTTTCGGCTTTGTCGAACCAGGGCACGGAAGGCCAAAGGGCCACGGCCAGCAGCAGGGTCACGACGCCGATCAGAAGGTAATTAAATTTGAATCTTTTCAAATGGTTATTATTTTTATATGCGCCACATGGTCGCTAACAACTGGTCATGCCAACAGTAGTTCTGTCATAAGTTGATGCGCATTTTGCTTAACTAAGCGCCACTTAGCAACTTATTCGGATATATCGCGCATTTTTTATACCGTAAAAACTAATGCTTTTATTTCTACGCAAACGGTTTCGTCGCGGCCCGGGATTCTCTATAATGACGCCCGTTTTCCCCTTGCGCCCACGTGAGCGTCGCTCACGCTTGAAGACGAGAGATCTTTGATGATGGTAATTCTGCGTGGTTCCCCCGCTCTATCGGCATTTCGTACCAACAAACTGCTGGCCCGCTTTAAAGACGCCCACCTTCCGGTGAGCGACATTTATGCCGAGTATGTTCATTTTGCCGATCTCGACGCACCGCTAACTGATGAAGAGCACGCGCGCCTGCAACGGTTGCTGAAATACGGTCCAACCCTTGCTGACCATGCCCCGACAGGCCACCTGATTCTGGTTACCCCGCGTCCTGGCACCCTCTCACCCTGGTCCTCTAAAGCTACCGACATCGCGCACAACTGCGACCTTGCAAAAGTTAAGCGTCTGGAACGCGGCGTGGCTTATTACGTCAGCGGCGAAACCCTGACGCAGGCGCAGTGGCAGGACGTTAACGCCCTGCTGCACGACCGCATGATGGAAAGCGTCTTTGCTTCCCTTGAGGACGGTGAAAAGCTGTTCTCCCGCCACGAGCCGGCTCCGGTACAGAGCGTGGATCTGCTGGGCCTGGGCCGCAACGCGCTGGCGGAAGCCAATATCCGTCTGGGGCTGGCGCTGGCGGAAGATGAAATCGACTATCTTCAGGATGCGTTCACAAAGCTTGGGCGCAACCCCAATGACATCGAACTTTATATGTTCGCGCAGGCGAACTCCGAGCACTGCCGCCATAAGATTTTCAACGCCGACTGGGTGATTGACGGCGAGCGAGCCCCAAAGTCGCTGTTCAAAATGATCAAAAATACCTTCGAGAAAACGCCGGACCACGTGCTGTCAGCTTATAAAGACAATGCGGCGGTGATGGAAGGCTCCCAGGTAGGGCGCTTCTTTGCCGACCACGAGGCGGGCCGCTACGATTTCCATCAGGAAGAGGCGCATATCCTGATGAAGGTTGAAACGCACAACCACCCGACGGCGATCTCTCCGTGGCCGGGGGCGGCTACCGGTTCCGGCGGCGAAATTCGTGACGAAGGCGCAACGGGTCGCGGTGCAAAACCAAAAGCGGGTCTTGTCGGTTTCTCCGTATCTAACCTGCGTATTCCGGGCTTTGAACAGCCCTGGGAAGAAGACTTTGGCAAGCCGGAGCGTATCGTTACCGCGCTGGATATCATGACCGAAGGACCGCTTGGCGGCGCGGCGTTCAACAACGAATTTGGCCGTCCGGCGCTGACCGGCTACTTCCGTACCTACGAAGAGCAGGTCAACAGCCATAACGGCGTGGAGCTTCGCGGCTACCACAAGCCAATCATGCTGGCGGGCGGCATCGGCAACATCCGTGCTGACCACGTGCAAAAAGGGGAAATCCCTCCGGGCGCGAAGCTTATCGTACTGGGTGGCCCGTCGATGAACATTGGCCTGGGCGGCGGTGCGGCTTCTTCTATGGCCTCCGGCCAGTCCGATGCGGATCTGGACTTTGCCTCCGTGCAGCGCGACAACCCTGAAATGGAGCGCCGCTGCCAGGAAGTGATCGACCGCTGCTGGCAGATGGGCGAAGACAACCCGATTCTGTTTATCCACGACGTGGGCGCGGGCGGTCTGTCCAACGCCATGCCGGAGCTGGTCAGCGACGGTGGGCGCGGCGGGCGATTTGAACTGCGCGATATCCTGAACGACGAGCCGGGTATGAGCCCGCTGGAAGTGTGGTGTAACGAATCTCAGGAACGATATGTTCTGGCCGTCGCGCCGGAGCAGGTTGCGCTGTTTGACGAGCTGTGCCGCCGCGAGCGCGCGCCGTATGCCGTTATCGGCGAAGCCACCGCAGAAAAACACCTGACCCTGAACGACAGCCACTTTGACAACCAGCCGATTGATATGCCGCTGGACGTGCTGCTGGGCAAAGCGCCGAAGATGGAGCGTAACGTCGAGACCCTGAAAGCGAAGGGCGACGCGCTCGACAGCAGCAGTATAACGATTGCCGACGCGGTAAATCGCGTTCTGCATCTGCCGGCGGTGGCAGAAAAAACCTTCCTGATAACCATCGGCGACCGCAGCGTGACCGGTATGGTTGCCCGTGACCAGATGGTCGGCCCGTGGCAGATCCCGGTTGCCAACTGTGCGGTCACAACCGCCAGCCTGGACAGCTACTACGGTGAAGCGATGTCCATCGGTGAACGTGCGCCAGTCGCGCTGCTCGACTTTGCGGCTTCTGCCCGTCTGGCGGTAGGCGAAGCGCTGACCAACATCGCCTCGACGCAGATTGGCTCGCTGAAACGCATTAAGCTCTCCGCTAACTGGATGGCTGCCGCAGGACACCCGGGCGAAGATGCTGGCCTCTACGAAGCGGTGAAAGCCGTGGGTGAAGAACTTTGCCCGGAGCTGGGCATCACCATTCCGGTGGGCAAAGACTCCATGTCGATGAAAACCCGCTGGCAGGAAGGCAACGAACAGCGCGAGATGACTTCTCCGCTGTCGCTGGTGATCACTGCCTTTGGCCGCGTGGAAGACGTCCGTCGTACCGTCACGCCGCAGCTGAGCACCGAAGACAATGCCCTGCTGCTTATCGACCTGGGCGCAGGCCACAACGCGCTGGGTGCAACGGCGCTTTCTCAGGTTTATCGTCAGCTCGGCGACAAGCCGGCGGACGTGCGCAACGTCGCTCAGCTGAAAGGCTTCTATGAAGCCATGCAGGTGCTGGTGGCCGGGCAGAAACTGCTGGCCTACCACGACCGTTCCGACGGCGGCCTGCTGGTAACGCTGGCTGAAATGGCCTTCACCGGCCACTGCGGCATCGAAGCCGATATTGCCGCATTGGGCGACGATCGTCTGGCCGCGCTGTTCAACGAAGAGCTGGGCGCGGTTATCCAGGTGAAAGCTGCGGATCGCGCTGCGGTTGAGCAAATCCTTGCGGATCATGGTCTGGCTGACTGCTCTCACTTTATCGGTAAAGCAGCCGCCGGCGACCGTTTCACCATCCAGTCTGACGGACATGCGGTCTACAGCGAAAGCCGCTCCACGCTTCGTATGTGGTGGGCGGAAACCACCTGGCAGATGCAGCGCCTGCGTGATAACCCGGCGTGTGCCGACCAGGAACACGAAGCGAAGGCGAACGACAGCGACCCTGGCCTGAACGTGAAGCTGAGCTTCGATATCAAAGAAGATATCGCCGCGCCGTTTATCGCGACGGGCGCGCGACCAAAAGTGGCCGTGCTGCGTGAGCAGGGCGTTAACTCCCACGTAGAGATGGCTGCGGCTTTCCACCGTGCGGGCTTTGACGCCATAGACGTGCACATGAGCGACCTGCTGGCAGGGCGCCGTGGCCTGGAGGAGTTCCAGACGCTGGTGGCGTGCGGCGGGTTCTCTTACGGCGACGTACTCGGCGCTGGTGAAGGCTGGGCGAAGTCCATTCTGTTCAACGAGCGCGTGCGCGACGAGTTTGAAACCTTCTTCCATCGTCCGCAAACGCTGGCGCTGGGCGTCTGCAACGGCTGTCAGATGATGTCTAACCTGCGCGAGCTGATCCCCGGCAGCGATCTGTGGCCGCGCTTTGTGCGCAACCAGTCAGACCGTTTCGAGGCGCGTTTCAGCCTGGTCGAAGTGGCCTCCAGCCCGTCCCTGCTGCTGCAGGGCATGGTTGGCTCCCACATGCCAATCGCGGTTTCCCACGGCGAAGGCCATGTGGAAGTGCGTGACGCCGCCCATCTGGCCCAGCTTGAAAGCAAAGGGCTGGTGGCGCTGCGCTTTATCGACAACTTCGGCAAAGTGACGCAGAACTATCCTGCGAACCCGAACGGCTCGCCAAACGGGATAACGGCGGTTACCAACGAAAGCGGGCGCGTCACCATCATGATGCCGCACCCGGAGCGTGTGTTCCGTACCGTGAGCAACTCCTGGCACCCGGCAGAGTGGGGCGAGGACAGCCCATGGATGCGTATCTTCCGCAACGCGCGTAAGCAGTTGGGTTAACCGCACAGTCCTTCTCCCTCGCCTGGGGGAGAAGGTCGGGTGAGGGCGTAACCAGCTTACGCCCTGCGCCATGACTTAATATTCCCCCTCATTCTGACCCTCTCCCTCAAGGGAAAGGGGATCGTTTCCTCCCTGTCTGCAAATCCCGACATAACCTGATTTTTACCGTCTCCAAATGGAGACATTTAACTGGTTGTTTTTAAATGATTTAATATGAGTACCCTTTAGGTGTAGCTGATTAGCGACACAGTGAGCGAGTTTTGCTCAGATCGGTTTTTGGCGCTGAATAATTAAATTCATTTAAAATCATGCGTATATGTATGTTTGTGGAAAACTGGCACGCATAGTGCATTAATATAAGCAGTGGCTCATTCACTCTCTTATGTCAGACCTCTGTTTACAGAGCGCGCTACATAAACCATCGAATGACGCACTCAAGGTGCCTGCCGTCCACCTTTTGCCAATAGTCTTCGAGACCTGGCATACTCCGGGCGAAACGTTGAGTAAGGCACCGCCTGTTTCCGAAAGCAAAGGCAGAGAAAAATCTCTGCCTTTGTCGTTTCTGACAAAGAAGGAAAAAACGTGGTTTTTCCTTCTTTGTGGTTAAGCTGCCGAATAACAATTCCTGCATTCAAGCCTTTCAACTCCCGCCAATCCCAGCTAGCATCAGGTCTCACAGGTAGAATGAGATGAAGCTATTGAACCAGTGGCACTTTTTCCCCCGTTCGCTACGTCAGCTCGTGATGATGGCCTTTTTGCTGGTGCTGGTGCCGCTGCTGGTGCTGGCGTGGCAGGCCTGGCAGAGTCTGAATGCGTTAAGCGCCCAGGCCGCCCAGACCAACCGCACCACGCTTATTGATGCGCGCCGCAGCGAAGCGATGACCAATGCCGCTCTCGAAATGGAGCGTAGCTACCGTCAGTATTGCGTACTGGACGACGCGACCCTCGCAAAGGTTTATCAGGGGCAGCGCAAGCGCTACGCGCAAATGCTTGAGGCTCACGCTGACGTGCTGCCCGACGAAGATCTCTATCAGACCCTGCGTCAGTCGCTGAACAATCTTGCTCTTCTGCAATGCAGAAATAGCGGCCCGGATACCACGGCTGCGGCACATCTCGAAACTTTCGCCAACGCCAATGCTGAAATGGTGCAGGCGACACGCGCGGTGGTCTTCTCCCGCGGCCAGCAGCTGCAACAGGAAATCGCCGAGCGTGGACAGTTCTTCGGCTGGCAGGCGCTGGTGCTCTTCCTGCTGAGCCTCGGGCTGGTCATCGTCTTTACCCGCATGATTATCGGCCCGGTGAAGGGCATAGAACAAATGATCAACCTGCTGGGCGAAGGGCGCTCGCTTGGCGATTCAGTGCTGTTCAAAGGCCCGCGCGAGCTGCGCTCTGTTGGGCAGCGTATCGTCTGGTTGAGCGAGCGGCTCTCCTGGCTCGAATCACAGCGTCACGAATTCCTGCGGCACATTTCCCATGAGCTGAAAACGCCGCTTGCCAGCATGCGGGAAGGGACAGAATTATTGGCCGACCAGGTCGCCGGGCCGCTGACGGCGGACCAGAAAGAGGTGGTGGAGATCCTCGACAGCAGCAGCCGCCATCTGCAAAAGCTGATTGAACAGCTGCTCGATTACAACCGCAAGCTGGCCGATGGCCAGGTAGAACTTGAGAAAGTTGAGCTGGCGCCGCTGGTAGAAGTGGTGATCTCCGCTCATAGTTTACCAGCAAGGGCTAAAATGATGCGTACCGAGTGCGATCTTAGCCCGGTGGCTTGCCTTGCTGAGCCTGTGCTATTGATGAGCGTACTGGATAATCTCTATTCCAATGCGGTGCACTATGGCAGTGAATCCGGTACCATTTATCTGCGTAGCACCCAAAATGGACAGGTGTTGCGTATCGAGGTAGCCAACACGGGACAACCTATTCCGGCTACCGAAAGGGAGATGATCTTTGAGCCTTTTTATCAGGGCAGCTTACAACGTAAAGGTGCGGTCAAAGGCAGTGGCCTGGGGCTGAGCATCGCCCAGGACTGTATTCGTCGTATGCACGGCGAGCTGCATCTGGTTGATGATGACACGACGGACGTCTGTTTCCGTATCGAATTGCCTGTTTTCCCCGAGAATAAATAACAATGAAAGTCACTAATTTCCGTCGCCGCGTTGGCGTAATGCTGCTGCCGTTACTGCTCGCAGGCTGTGTGCAAAACGCGGTGACCAGTTTAGTCAAACAGCCACATCAGCCTCAGGAACCTGAGCAGCAGCTGGCGGATTACCTCTCTACCGACTGTATGGAGATCTGGCACATCCAGGCCCATGAATCGCTGAATAACCCGCTGTTCTGGCTGCGCGGTATGGATTGTGCAGAACGCCTGCCGCCTGCGGAAGCCCGCGCGGAAGCCCGGCGCTGGCAGGCTCAGAACTGGCAGGACACCTTCAAGCGCGGCATTTTGTTAGCCAATGCCAAAATCACGCCCACCGAGCGCCGTCGCTATATGACTAAGCTTGACGCGATGACCGGCGAGGTGCCCCCTCAGGTGCGGCCACTCTTCCAGGTCTGGCGCGATGGCCAGGCCTCTTTGCTCGATCTTTCTGATGAGCGCAGCCGCTACAGCAAGCTCCAGCAATCGACGGATGGTGAGCTGGACACGCTGCGCGAGCAGCAGCAGCGCCTGCGCAGCCAGCTGGATCTGACCACCCGCAAACTCGAAAACCTTACGGACATTGAGCGTCAGCTCTCCAGCCGCAAACCTTCCGGCAGCTACATGCCCGAAAACCCTAAAGGCGCGGATAAAGCAGCGCCGGCTTCAGCGGCACAAGGGGATGCTGACGACGAGATCGCTAAGCCTGCGCCAGCTAAGGACGCAGAAAAACCCGAGCAGGAGGCTAAACCATGACGCAGCGCAAACCGGCCCGACTACTGCTGGTTGACGACGATCCGGGCTTGTTAAAGCTGCTCGGTATGCGTCTGACCAGCGAAGGCTACACCGTTTCCACGGCGGAGAGCGGCGCGGAAGGACTGCGGCTGCTGGGTCGTGAAAAGATCGATCTGGTTATCAGCGACCTGCGCATGGACGAGATGGACGGCATGGCGCTGTTCGCCGAAATTCAGAAGCTACAGCCGGGGATGCCGGTAATTATCCTCACCGCTCATGGTTCGATTCCGGACGCCGTAGCGGCAACCCAGCAGGGCGTGTTCAGCTTCCTTACCAAACCTGTCGATAAAGACGCGTTATATCAGGCCATTGATAATGCGCTGGAGCATACGGTTGCCGCAGGTGATGACATGTGGCGCGAAACCATTGTCACCCGCAGCCCGAACATGCTTCGCCTGTTAGAGCAGGCGCGTATGGTGGCGCAGTCGGATGTCAGCCTGCTGATTAACGGCCAGAGCGGCACCGGCAAAGAGATTCTGGCGCAGGCCATTCATAACGCCAGCCCGCGCGGCAAAAATGCTTTCATTGCCATCAACTGCGGCGCGCTCCCGGAACAGCTGCTCGAGTCGGAGCTGTTTGGACATGCGCGTGGCGCGTTTACCGGTGCGGTAAGCAGCCGTGAAGGCCTGTTCCAGGCGGCAGAAGGCGGCACGCTGTTCCTCGACGAAATTGGCGATATGCCGATTCCATTGCAGGTGAAGTTACTGCGCGTATTGCAGGAGCGCAAAGTGCGCCCGCTGGGCAGCAACAGGGATCTGGATATCAACGTGCGCATTATCTCTGCAACCCACAGGGATTTGCCGAAGGCGATGGAGCGCGGGGAGTTCCGCGAAGATCTGTTCTATCGCTTAAACGTAGTCAACCTGAAAATCCCGGCGTTACATGAGCGAGCCGAAGACATCCCGCTGCTGGCGAACCATCTGCTGCGCCAGTCCGCCGATCGCCACAAGCCGTTTGTGCGCAGCTTCTCGACGGATGCCATGAAGCGGTTGATGGCCGCCAGCTGGCCGGGCAACGTGCGCCAGCTGGTTAACGTTATTGAACAGTGCGTGGCCCTGACGTCGGCCCCGGTGATCGGCGAAGCGCTGGTGGAGCAGGCGCTGGAAGGGGAAAATACCGCGCTGCCAACCTTTGTCGAGGCGCGCAACCAGTTCGAGCTGAACTATCTGCGCAAGCTGCTGCAAATCACCAAAGGCAACGTGACCCACGCGGCGAGAATGGCAGGGCGCAACCGCACGGAATTCTACAAATTACTCTCCCGGCATGAACTCGATGCCAATGACTTTAAAGAGTAGTCTGTGTTAATTTGAGCAACCGATTACCAAGCTTGCAGCACACACAAGTTGTGCGGGAATGACAGAGAAAACCATGAAAAAAATTGATGCGATTATTAAGCCGTTCAAACTGGATGACGTGCGCGAAGCGCTGGCAGAAGTGGGCATCACCGGTATGACGGTTACGGAAGTGAAAGGTTTTGGCCGTCAGAAGGGTCACACCGAGCTGTATCGCGGCGCGGAGTATATGGTCGACTTCCTGCCTAAGGTAAAAATTGAAATTGTGGTGACCGACGATATCGTCGATACCTGCGTCGATACCATCACCCGTACCGCGCAAACCGGTAAAATCGGCGATGGTAAAATCTTCGTCTTTGACGTGGCGCGCGTGGTGCGTATCCGTACCGGCGAAGAAGACGACGCGGCGATATAATCTCCGTCTCGTTACACCTGCAAAAGAGATCCGCAGCCGGATCTCTTTGCTTTTGAAGCCTTGCTCAGACCACCAATTCCTTCATCACCTGCGTAAACGCGCAGCCGATCTCTTCATCTTTACTGTGCCGTCCTTCCTGAATCACCCACTGCCCGCCGGTCATGACCGCCCGAATCGGGTTGCCGGCACAGGCGAAGATCCAGCGGTTTAGCAGCATCTGGTCTTGTGCGCTGGCGATAAACGGATCCCGGTCGTCCAGCACCAGAAGGTCCGCACGATAACCCACCTCTAGCCTACCGATGTTCTGCCCCAGAGCCTTTGCGCCGCCGCTCAGCGCTCCGTGATAAAGCACGTTGCCAATATTCGCCTCCGCCGGCGTATACAGCCGATTGCGGCGCTGCGCCTGCAATCGCTGTCCGTACTCGAACCAGCGTAAATCTTCCGTGACGCTGACGCTGATGTGGCTGTCGGAGCCAATTCCCCAGCGGCCCTGATGGGCCAGATACTCTACGCCCGGGAAGATGCCATCACCCAGGTTGGCTTCTGTCGTCAGGCAGAGCCCTGCGACGGCACCGGAGGCGGCTATTTTCTGCGTCTCCTGCGGGGTCAAATGCGTGGCGTGGATCAGACACCAGCGCTCGTCCACGGGGACATGGTTGTAAAGCCAGTCAACCGGACGCTCGCCGGACCAGGCCTGGCAATCCTCAACCTCTTTAAGCTGTTCGGCAATGTGAATATGGATCGGCTGCTGGCCAGGGTGGCAGTTCAGAACGGTGTCGATTTGCTGCGGCGTCACGGCCCGCAGTGAATGGAAGCACAGCCCGGTGCGCTGCATCGGCTCACGGGACAGACGGGCGGTGAGCGTCTCATACAGCGCCAGATAGCCGTCGGTATCGTTGATAAAACGGCGCTGCCCGGCGCTCGGCGTTTGCCCGCCAAATCCGGCATGGCTGTAGAGAACGGGCAGCAGGGTCAGGCCAATGCCCGCCGTGCTCGCCGCGCTGGATATCCGCAGCGCCAGCTCAGCGCGTTCGCCATACGGCGCGCCGGTATTGCTGTGGTGCAGATAGTGGAATTCAGCGACGGAGGTATAGCCCGCTTTCAGCATTTCGATATACAGATAGCTGGCGATGGTTTCTAACTGTTCAGGCGAGATTTTATCCACCAGTCGGTACATCAGATCCCGCCAGGTCCAGAAGCTGTCAGAGGGATTTCCCGCCACCTCAGTGAGGCCGGCCATCGCCCGCTGAAAGGCATGAGAATGCAGGTTGGGCATGCCCGGCACTACCACGCCGTTGATGAGGGTGGCCTGCGGCGCGGGTTTGGTTTCCTTCGCCAGGGCCGTGATGATTCCCTCATCGGACACGGTTATGCTGACATTGTTTGCCCAGCCATCAGGCAAGAGCGCTTTCTTTGCGAACCAGACCGTCATGTTATCACCTTGTATTCAGCTTGTTGTAAATGTATATACATGTACATAGATATACATCTAACAGGCCATAGAGTAAACTTTCTACGTCATCAGATTGAGGAAGCATTCATGGCGCAAAACGACCTGACTAACCCGGTTTCAAAGGATGCACTGCAAGAGCCGCCGGCCCCTTTTTATGAAAGGGTGAAGGCGATGATCAAAACCAAGATCCACAGCGGTGCCTGGCCGGTTAACTATCGTGTCCCTTCCGAAAGTGAGCTGGTGAGCCAGTTTGGCTACAGCCGGATGACGGTCAACCGTGCGCTGCGTGAGCTGACGGCGGATGGGCTTCTGGTGCGTATGCAGGGCGTGGGGACTTTTGTGGCGGAGATCCGCGGTCAGTCAGCGCTGCTGGAAATCAACAATATTGCCGATGAGATCGCCAACCGGGGGCATCGTCACCACGCCAGAGTCTTTAGTCTGACTGAAATAGAAGCCGATGCGCAGCAGGCGCTTAGCTTTGGCATGCAGCAGGGCTGCGCGCTCTACCATTCGCTGATTTGCCATTATGAAAATGGCGTGCCGGTGATGCTCGAAGATCGCCTGGTGAACACCCTGGTGGTGCCGGACTATTTGCAGCAGGACTTTACCCGCATCACGCCCAATGCCTATCTGTCATCTATTGCGCCCATTGTTGAAGGCGAGCACGTTATCGAGGCGGTGAACGTCAGCCGTACGGAGTGTGCTTACCTGGAAATAGAAGAGCATACCCCCTGCCTGATGGTGAACCGACGGACCTGGACTGGCCGTCAGGATAAGAAAATTGTTACCAGCGTGCGCCTGGTCTATCCGGGGTCGCGCTACCGTCTTGAAGGAAGCATGCGCAAATGATCCGCCTGCTCCCTGCAAAAAAACACATCGAGATGCCCTGGAAGAATGGCCTGGGGGTCACGCGTGAAGTCAGCCGTTTTCCCGAAGCCGGAGAGTACGACTGGCGGATTTCGCTGGCGACCATTCGTGATTCTGGCCCGTTTTCGAGTTTTCCCGGCTACCTGCGCAGTATCAGCGTGCTGGAAGGGGAAGGGATGTACCTGACGATAGAGGCGGAGCGCAGCCCGCTGATACCTCCGTTTCAGGCGCTGAATTTTAACGGCGAAAGCAGCGTTTCCTGCGAGATAGTCGGCGGCCCGCTGCTGGACTTTAACGTGATTTACCGTGAGGCGGCCATGCAGGCCACGGTGACCTGGTGCCGCTCTGCGGAGTGGGACTATCAGGGCGGATTACGCGTGCTGTTCAACGCAGGCTCTGCCGTGCGGGTTCAGATCGCGGGGCAGGATTATCGGCTGGATCGCTATGACAGCCTGCTGGTGGACGAGCCGGGAACGCTGGACGTCAACAGCGGATCCCCGGAAGCACGTCTTGCCTGCATTACTCTCTTGAATAAATAACGCCGCGGACAGACCTTCGTCCTCCGTGGCGTCATCTCTTTACTGTTGACTACACAATTCCTGCAGCATCTCGCTTAATTCCCCCTCAACAATCAGAGAGCGCAGCGCATGCATGTCAGGGTACAGCGCGGTGTCTTTTTCCCGGAAGGGAACCGCCCGGCGAACCATGGCAAGCGTAGCCTCGCTTCCCACCGCGGCCCGTAGCGGACGGTGGAATTCCAGCGCCTGACAGGCGCACAGCAGCTCAATCGCCACAATATCTACGGCGTTCTCTACGGCTTTCAGAGCCTGACGGGCCGCCGACACTCCCATGCTGACATGATCTTCCTGGCCCGCGCAGGTAGGCACCGTGTGGATACTCGCCGGGCCTGCCAGGCTGCGATTTTCACCCGCCAGCGCCGCGGCGACATAAGGCGGGATCATCATCCCGGAACAGCCGCTGCCCGGCGTAACCAGGAAGGCCGGCAGCCCGCTAAGATGCACATTGGTGATGCGGTCGGAGCGGGCCTGGGATGCGCTACTCAGCTGCGCGATGGCGACGGCCAGCGAATCCAGCGCCAGCGCGACGGGCGCGCCGTGGCCGTTGCCGCCCGGCAGCACGGTAAGCCGCTCTTCT
The DNA here is from genome assembly GCF_016756775.1 of Dryocola clanedunensis subsp. sulfonylureivorans. Classification (GTDB taxonomy): domain Bacteria; phylum Pseudomonadota; class Gammaproteobacteria; order Enterobacterales; family Enterobacteriaceae; genus Dryocola; species Dryocola clanedunensis. Next base: position 54,827 of record NZ_JAERMU010000010.1, read on the forward strand.
TCTATCAGAAACAGCGGATTATCCGTCACCGAATTTAGCTCAATGGTCATCACCTGGCGGCAGTGGGCCAGCTGGTCACGCACCGCGCCGTGGATCTGGGGAATGCAGCGTAAGCTCAGGGCATCCTGAATTCGGTGTTCACGATAGCGTTCCAGTATCTCGCTTCCGCTCAGCAGCAGCCGCAGATTTTTCGCCGTTTCCTGCTGGCCGGGATGCGGACGCAGGGCGTGCAGACGAGCATCGTAGCCACGGGTGTTGCCCTTCAGCGCCTCCAGACACATGCCGCCTGCCATATCGGCCACCGGCAGCAGCCGCTGGAAATCTGCTACCGCCAGGCAGCCCAGAGCGGTAATTTCATAGGTGCCGCCCACCAGCGCGTGGCCTTCTCGGGGGCCTGGGAGATACGGCGGGATTTCCGCCAGCGCCAGTGCCCGATCCGAGGGCAGCAGCTCCCCCCGATACCAGCATTTTCCTTCACCAAAGACCGACAGGCCGATATGGGCTGTCGCAATCAGATAGCCGACCGATCCCCCTGATGGCGACCAGGGCGTGACCTGTTTATTCAGCATATCGGCCATGCGCAGCGCCAGCGCCGGAGTGACGCCGCTGTAGCCCTGAAGCAGCGATTTCAGCGTCACCGCCATCGTGGCCCGCACTTCACGCATCGTCAGAGCAGCACCGACGCCGCAGGCGTGGCTGCGCAGCATGTTGAGCTGAGTATCCGTTATCTGCCCGGCGGAGAGCCGGGTGGTAACCAGATCGCCCACCCCCGTCGTCAGCCCATATATAACCTGCTCTTCCTGAATGGCCCGCCGGATGTACTGGCTGACGACAGCCATGTTCTCCAGCGCGTGCGGCTCCAGAAAAACCTCTGCCCCGTCCGCAATACGCACAATCTCTTCAATTGTGCACGGCCCGCCACCTAAGGTGATACAGCCCAGGTCAGTTGTCATTGTCGGTCCTTATTTCGCAAAGCCGTGTTTCAGCAGCCACTGGTGGGCCACCTCATCAACGCCGACAAACTCTGCCATTTGCTCGTTCATGTCGATCAGGTCGTCGGTGGTTAACTGGGCGGAAACTTTATTCACAATCGCCGCTGCGCTGCCGTCCAGCGAACCGTCTGCGACGAGGGGAACGATATTCTGTGCCGCAAACAGATGCTTAGTATCTTCCAGCACGACAAGGCGATCTTTTTTGATTGCCGGGGTGGTGGAAAGCAGGTCGGCCACCTGCACCTGGTTGTTTTTCATGGCGCTCAGGGTCAGCGGCCCGCCCACATCCAGCACTTTAAAACGCTTAAAGTTCAGGCCATAAACTTCACGTAGCCCGGATATGCCCTCATGGCGAGTTTTCCACTCTGCCGGGCCGCCGAGCACCAGCTGACCGGCAATGGGCTTCAGATCTTCGATGGTTTTCAGCTTGTACTTCGCGGCGGTCTTTTGCGTCACCGCCAGCACGTCGATATCTTCTGCCGGCGAGATATCCAGCATTTTGATTTTCGCCGGCAGCTTCGTCGCCAGCGCGGCGGCAACTTCTTTACTGCCGTGCGCCTCGTTTTTGGCGTCCAGGTAGCTCAGCATCGCGCCGCTGTATTCCGGAATAAAGGTGACAGAACCGTCCAGCAGCGCCGGGATATAAACTTCGCGGCTGCCGATATTGAGTTTTTTCTCCACCGGGATGTTTTGCGCTTCGAGCGCCCCTGCGTAAATCGTGCCGAGCAGCTGGCTTTCGGGGAAGTCGGCGGAGCCAACGATGATTTTTGATGCAGCCCAGACGGAGGAGGTTACCGAAAGAAGCAGCGCGGAGCAGAGCGTCAGAGCATATTTTTTCATCATCTTGAGATCCTTTTAAGAGCGGTCAGGGGTATCAGTGTTTTACGCGCCGGGTGATACCGGGCGAGACGACCATTTTCTGCGAGAAGGAGAAGAAGCCGTCGATCAGCAGCGCCAGCAGCGCCACCAGGGTGGCTCCCGCCGCCATCTGGCTGAAATCGTTGGCGGCGCGTCCATCAATAATCAGGCGGCCCAGCCCGCCCAGAGAGACATAGGCGGCAATGGTGGCCGTGGAAACAATCTGTAGCGTGGCGCTGCGCACGCCGGACAGAATCAGCGGAAGCGCACACGGCAGCTCTACCTGAGCGAGGATCTGCAGCCGCGTCAGGCCCATGCCTTTGGCTGCGTCATGAACGGAAGGATCGACCGAACGGATACCGGCATGAACCCCCAGCGCAATAGGCGGCAGCGCCAGCGCCACCAGCACCAGAATGCAGGGCACGATAAACGCCATGTCAGATTCAAAAGAGCCGGCCAGTAGAATCACCAGCAGGATGATTAAACCGAACGAGGGCAGGGAGCGTAGCGCATTGGTCGTACCAATTAAGAATGCCTCCCCCTTGCCCGTATGGCCGGTGTAGCAGCCGACGGGAAAGGCGATGGCGAACGCAATAACCAGGGCGACGGCGCTGTAGCCGATATGCTGCAACAGCAAAGGAAAAATACCGTCATCCCCAAACCAGTGGGTGGGATCCAGGAACCAGCTAATCATCATTATCCTCTCAGGGGTTGCCAGTGGCTTAATTGACGGGTGGCGTGAACCACCAGGCGATCCAGCAGCAGCGCGAGGAGGATGCTCAGCACGATCCCGGCGATGATGGGCGTCAGGAATTGCAGCTGGAAGCCCTGGGTAAACAGGGAGCCGAGCTGCGGCGCGCCGATAAGCGCAGCCACGGAAACAATACTGACGTTCGACACCACGGCGACGCGCAGGCCAGAGCCAATCACCGGCACGGCCAGCGGCAGCTCGACCTGAAGAAACTGTTGCAGGGGCTTGTAGCCCTGGGCGGCGGCGGACTGGCGGGTGTCGGTAGAGACGGAATCCAGCCCGTCACAGACCGTGCGGACCAGCAGCGCGAAGCTGTAAACCGTCAGCGCGACGACCACGTTGATCGGATCCAGAATCTGGGTATTCAGCAGCGGCGGCAGCAGCACAAACAGCGCCAGCGAGGGAATGGTGTAGAGCAAACCAAACAGGTTAATGATCACGGCCTTGAGCCTTGGGAGGCTGTTCACTCCCCATCCGACGGGGATCGCCAGGATAAGCCCGATGACTACCGGCACGATGGAGAGGTAACAGTGCCAGAGCAGCAGGCTGAAGATTTTGTCACTTTGCGCCCAGAGCCAGTCAAATCTCATCGTGCCTCCTGACGCGTTGATTTACACATCTCAACGACCTGTTCCAGAAGAACCGAACCGACAGGTGCCAGCTCTTTATCGACGATAATGGCCCGATGGTTCGGCGAGCTAAGGGCGGCATCCAGCAAATGGCGCAGCGGGCCGCCCTGCTGGTGGAAGGTCGCCCCCAGATTAATGTTATCGAGGGTGATGGAGGACACCTGCTGATGGGTATCGAACCAGCCAAAGGCTTTACCGCCCCGGGTCACCAGCAGCCAGCGGTCGGTCGCTTTGCGTCTGGCTTCTTCCAGCGTGCAGTCCAGCTCCGCGCAGGGTTCGTTTTGCAGGGCGGAAGCGGCGTCCGTCGTATGAAAACTAAGTTTGCGGTAGCCTCTGTCACGGCCAATAAAGTCCGCCACAAAATCGTTCTGGGGGGTATTTAACAGCTCGCCGGGCGTGGCGAGCTGCGCCAGCTTGCCGCCGGGCCTGAGGACGGCGACGAGATCGCCAAGCTTCATGGCTTCATCGATATCGTGAGTGACCATGATAATGGTTTTACTCACCTCTTTTTGAATACGCAGAAACTCTTCCTGTAGCTGTTCGCGCACCACGGGATCGACCGCGCTAAAGGGTTCGTCCATCAGCATAAATTCCGGATCTGCCGCCAGCGCGCGGGCGACGCCGACGCGCTGCTGCTGGCCGCCAGAAAGCTGCCAGGGAAAGCGCGTGGCGATGATTGGGTCCAGCCCGACCACTTCCAGCAGTTCACCGGCTCTGACACGCGCCTTGCTCTTGCTGGCACCGTTCAGGATCGCGGTAGTGGCGATATTATCGATGATGTTTTTGTGAGGGAATAAACCTGCATTTTGAATGACGTAGCCGATGCGGCGACGCAAATGCACGGTATCCATCTGGTCGGTGGCTTCGCCATTAAGCAGTATTTGGCCTCCCGAAGGTTCGACCAGGCGGTTGATCATCCGCAACGAGGTGGTTTTCCCGCAGCCGGATGGGCCGACAAATACCGTAATTTTGCCTCCTGGCGCTACCAGGCTGAGGCCGTCTACGACTAGCGAGCCGTTTCCGTAGTGCTTGGTCACATTCTGGAAGGTAATCATCTTCACACCTCTGGACGTTGCGTGTTGTGTTCCCGCCCCGCGGAGTGAACAGGGCGATAAAGCGTTCTGTTTAGCTATCTGCATGTACAGTCTTGTATGTACAAGTGCAAAGTTTATGCCATCCCTGATGGTCACTCTTCGCCTTCCTCTTTATAAATCGTTTATATACAGATTATTAGCTTTTTATTCTGGGTGGACATGCCGCCCATTTTTCTCTTGATGTGGGCAAAGCTTAAGCAATAAAAGCATAAATGTTATGTCTTTGTAATGATCTTGTGCGCAAAAATGAGGCATAGACGCCACTTTTTGCACTTTAATGGTTCAATCCTTAGGCGTTTTTATGAGGTTTTCCAGTCCCTTGCTTTTGGTTGTTTTGTTAATCTGTTGAATTTGATTGGTTATTTTAATTAATTGTTAATCTGGCATCCTCTGTGCTTATCATGTATATACAAGATAAAGCTGCACCAAAAAAAGTTAACACCTCAGTAACATGCAACCGATAACCGATAAGAAGGGAAAGCGCATGAGTAAGCAAACAACCCGTTTTCGCGATGTTGAAATCAGGGCACCCCGCGGTACCGAGCTGAACGCCAAAAGCTGGCTCACTGAAGCCCCATTACGGATGCTGATGAATAATCTGGATCCCGATGTCGCTGAAAACCCGAAAGAACTGGTGGTCTACGGCGGCATTGGCCGGGCGGCCCGCAACTGGGAGTGCTACGACAAAATCGTCGAGACGCTGAAACAGCTTAACGACGATGAAACGTTGCTGATCCAGTCGGGCAAACCGGTGGGCGTGTTCAGAACCCACAGCTTTGCACCACGCGTACTCATCGCTAACTCGAACCTGGTTCCCCACTGGGCGAACTGGGAGCATTTCAACGAGCTGGATGCTAAAGGTCTGGCAATGTATGGCCAGATGACCGCCGGATCGTGGATCTATATTGGCAGCCAGGGCATCGTGCAGGGCACCTACGAGACCTTCGTGGAAGCAGGACGCCAGCACTATAACGGGACGCTGCGCGGGCGCTGGGTGCTGACCGCCGGTCTGGGCGGGATGGGCGGTGCGCAGCCGCTGGCCGCGACCCTTGCAGGAGCGTGCTCGCTGAACATTGAGTGCCAGCAGTCGCGTATCGATTTCCGTCTGCGTACCCGCTACGTGGATGAGCAGGCGAAAGATCTGGACGACGCGTTAGCGCGTATCGCCCGCTATACGGCGCAAGGCAAGGCCGTCTCTATTGCGCTGCACGGCAACGCGGCCGAAATTTTACCTGAGCTTGTGAAGCGTGGCGTTCGCCCGGATATGGTGACCGACCAGACCAGCGCGCACGATCCGCTTAACGGCTACCTGCCGCTGGGCATGAGCTGGGAAGCGTACCGCGAACGCGCTCAAAGCCAGCCTGCAGAAACGATCAAAGCGGCTAAAGCCTCCATGGCCGAACATGTTAAAGCCATGCTCGCCTTCCAGCAGCAGGGGGTCCCGACCTTTGATTACGGCAACAATATCCGCCAGATGGCCAAAGAGATGGGGGTGGAAAACGCCTTTGATTTCCCAGGCTTCGTTCCCGCCTATATTCGCCCGCTGTTCTGCCGCGGTATTGGCCCGTTCCGCTGGGTGGCGCTCTCCGGTGACGCAGAAGATATCTACCGTACCGACGCCAAAGTCAAAGAGCTGATCCCCGACGATGAGCATCTTCACCACTGGCTGGATATGGCCCGCGAGCGCATCAGCTTCCAGGGCTTACCGGCCCGTATCTGCTGGGTGGGGCTGGGGCAGCGCGCGCGTCTGGGGCTGGCCTTTAACGAAATGGTGCGCAGCGGTGAAGTCTCTGCCCCTATTGTTATCGGTCGCGACCATCTTGATTCTGGCTCCGTTGCCAGCCCTAACCGTGAAACCGAGGCGATGCAGGACGGCTCGGACGCGGTTTCCGACTGGCCGCTGCTGAACGCGTTGCTGAATACCGCCAGCGGCGCGACCTGGGTATCCCTGCACCACGGCGGCGGCGTGGGCATGGGCTTCTCCCAGCACTCCGGGGTGGTCATCGTCTGCGACGGCACCGACGAAGCCGCCGAGCGTATCGCCCGGGTTCTGGGCAACGATCCGGCAACGGGCGTGATGCGCCATGCGGATGCAGGCTACGACATTGCGATTGAATGCGCCAGGGAACAAGGGCTCAACCTGCCAATGATGACGGATTAACTCTTCCGGTGAGGCGGGCTTCGGCCCCCTCACATCTACCCGGAGCGCCTGTTATGAACAATAAAAACAACACAACATTTATCGAAACCCGTTCCATTGAGCCGATCCCCGATAGCGAGCGGCACGGCAGCATCTTCAGCCAGTTCACGCTCTGGCTGGGGGCAAATCTGCAAATCACCGCTATTGTCACCGGCGCGCTGGCTATCGTCTTTGGTGGCGATGTCTTCTGGTCACTGGCGGGTCTGGCGCTGGGCCAGGTCGCAGGCGGCATCGTGATGGCATTACACGCAGCCCAGGGGCCGAAGCTTGGGATACCGCAGATGATCAGCAGCCGGGTGCAGTTCGGCGTTTACGGTGCCTGCGTGCCGATTCTGCTGGTCTGCCTGATGTATATCGGCTTTATCGCCACCGGCGCGGTGCTCTCCGGCCAGGCGATTTCTGCCGTTTTTCATACCTCAGAAACCAGCGGCATTGTGCTCTTTGCCTTCACCACGCTGGTTATCGCCTTTGTGGGCTATCGCCTTATTCACCTGCTGGGCAAGCTCGCCAGCGTCGTGGGCGTTATCGCGTTTATCTACCTGTTCTGGAAAATCAGTGCGGCGCATCCCATTGGTGAACTGCTGGGCAACGCGGCTTTTAGCTGGCGCACGTTTTTAACCGCCGCCGGGCTTGCCGCCTCCTGGCAGATCACCTTCGGCCCGTACGTTGCGGATTACTCGCGCTATCTGCCGCGCAATACGTCCAGCAGAAAGGTCTTTTTTGCAGTAGGCAGCGGATCGGTGATTGGCGCGCAGGTGGCGATGACGGTTGGCGTGCTGGCAGCGGCGATCTCCCAGGGAAAACTGCTGGGCCATGAAGTGGACTTTATCGTGACGTTAGGGGGAACCGGCGCGGTTGCCACGCTGCTTTATCTGAGCGTCGCTTTTGGCAAGCTGACCATTAATACCCTTAACGCGTACGGCAGCCTGATGTGTCTGAGCACGGTTTACAGCTGCGGGAAGCAGCAGATTCGCATTAGCCCACGGGTGCGGCTGCTGGTGCTGGCTGCAATTATTGCTCTCGCCACGGGGATTGCGATTATTGGCCAGCACTCGTTCCTGGCCGCGTTCAAATCATTCCTGCTGTTCCTGCTAACCTTCTTTACGCCGTGGAGCGCGGTCAACCTGGTGGATTACTACTTCTTTAACCACCAGGAGATTGATGTTGCTGCCCTGAACGATCCGGCTGGCAAATACCGTGCCTGGAACGCAACGGGACTGGGCGTTTATATCCTCGGCGTGGCGGTGCAGACGCCGTTTATCGATAGCGGTTTTTATAGCGGCCCGTTCGTCAGCCTGCTCGGCGGCATCGATATCTCGTGGCTTATCGGCCTGGCGCTGCCGGCCGCGCTCTATTACATCCTGCGTAAAGTGCAGTCCACCCACACCGCGGCAGGTACCGCTCTGAGCCGCTAACGAGGTGCATATGTATACCCTTTGGCATCATTGCCAGATAGCCACCATGGAAGGTGGCAAGTACCACCTGCTGACAGATGGCGCAATGCTGACCCACAATGCCACATTGTTCTGGGTTGGCGATCGCCGGGATCTCCCGGACGTCAGCGTCGCCCGTGCTGTGGATTTAGAGGGGCGAGTCGTCACACCAGGGCTGGTGGATTGCCACAGCCATGCGGTGTTTGGCGGCGATCGCGCACGTGAATTTGAAATGCGTCTCAACGGGGCGAGCTACGCGGAAATCGCCGCGGCTGGCGGCGGCATTGCCAGCACGGTGAACGCCACGCGTCAGGCCAGTGAAAGCGAACTCTTTGCGAGCGCAAAACGACGCGTCAGCGCCTTGTGCAAAGATGGTGTCACCACGCTTGAGATTAAATCTGGCTACGGCCTGGATTTGGCCAACGAGCGCAAAATGCTGCGGGTGATCCGCAGGCTGGGCGAAGATCTTCCGCTTTCAATCCTTAGCACCTGCCTGGCGGCCCACGCGGTGCCGGTGGAGTATCAGGGGCGGGCGGATGAGTGGATAAGCTATATCTGTGAAACGCTGCTGCCTGAACTTCATGCTGAAGGGCTGGTGGGTGCGGTGGATGCGTTTTGCGAGCACCTGGCCTTTTCGCCCGCCCAGGTGGAGCAAGTTTTCCAGACAGCAAAGCGGCTGGGATTACCGGTAAAACTTCATGCAGAGCAGCTGTCGCTCCAGCACGGCGCGGCGCTGGCCGCACGCTTCCAGGCTTTGTCTGCCGATCATCTGGAGTATCTGTGTGAGGAAGATATTGTCGAGATGGCCCGTCAGGGGACGGTAGCCGTCCTGCTGCCCGGCGCTTACTACTTCCTGCGCGAGAAACAGCTGCCGCCGGTGGAGCTGCTGCGTCAGCACAGCGTCCCGATTGCTCTGGCCAGTGACTTAAACCCTGGGACGTCGCCGGTGCTCTCCCTGCGTCTGATGATGAACATGGCCTGCACGCTGTTCCGCATGACGCCGGAAGAGGCGCTGGCGGCGGTGACCCTCAACGGGGCGAAAGCGCTGGGGCTGGACGACAAGTGCGGCTCGCTGGCGGCAGGTAAGGAAGCCAGTTTTGTCGCGTGGGATGTTCATCACCCGGCGGAGTTGAGCTACTGGCTGGGTGGGACGCTCTCAAAACAGGTTATCTATAAAGGAGAGGAGGTTTATCGTGATTAAGGCCTTTGATTTTCAGCAGGGAACCCTGCCGCTGCTGGTGAGTATGCCCCATCCGGGCACGTTGCTTACTCCGGCAATTGCCAGCGGGCTGACGCCAAGAGCGCAGCGCCTGGAAGATACCGACTGGCATATTCCTGAGCTCTATCAGCCCATTGCCGAAATGGGGGCCAGCACGCTGTGCGCCCGCTACTCTCGTTATGTGGTGGATATCAACCGTCCGCCGGACGATAAGCCGCTGTACAGCACGGCAACGACGGGACTGTTTACCGATATTTTCTTCGACGGTGAGCCTATTTTTGAGCAAGGCCGCGCGCCGGATGCGGCGACGAAAGCCGACATTCTCAACACCCTTTGGCAGCCTTATCATCAGCAGCTGGCAGACGAGCTGATGCGCCTGCAGGATAAGTTTGGCTACGCGCTGCTGCTGGACGCCCACTCCATTAAATCCGTGGTGCCGCGCCTGTTTGAAGGCCGCCTGCCGGATCTGAACTTCGGCACCGCCGAGGGTGCCAGCTGTTCGCCGCAGCTCAGCCAGTCGCTGCTGGCGTGCTGTGAGGATTTCCCGCAGTACAGCCGGGTGCTCAACGGCCGCTTTAAGGGAGGGTATATCACCCGCCATCACGGCAATCCTGAACAGCATATTCACGCGGTGCAGCTGGAAATGGCCCAGTGCTGCTATATGGATGAGGAGAGTTTTGAGTATCTGCCCGAGAAAGCCGGTCAGATGCAGCAGCTGCTGGAACGGTTGGTGGCTACGGCATTGCGGTGGGGCAAGGAGAGATACGATAAGCGCTAAGAGGGGCTGGCGTTTCCCGATCGAGCCAGTCGATCGGGAACGTGAAGGAGAAAAGTTACATCACCTTATGCGGGCCAAAGCATTCGTAGTGAATACGATCCTGCTCAACGCCCAGCCTGACGAGCTGTTCCGCGGCAAAACGCATAAAGTTCACCGGGCCGCAAAGATAGAACTGCATAGCCGGCGCGCTGATTTTGCCTTCCTGAGCCAGCAAATCCATTAAGCCTTCGCTGTCGAATTTCGCCTGCGCGCGGTCGCTTTCTGCAGGCGTGCGATACCAGACGTGGCGCGTAAAGTTCGGCAGTTTTTCACCAGTGGCCTCCACTTCATCTGCAAAAGCATGCACGTCGCCGTTGTCCGCCGCGTGGAACCAGTTTACCTGAGCGTTATGGGCGCTGTTTGCCAGCGTATCCAGCATTGCCAGCATTGGCGTCTGGCCTACGCCTGCGGAAATCAGGGTGACCGGCGTCTGCGGCGCAACGTCCATAAAGAAATCACCGGCAGGGGAGGCGAGATAAATTTCATCCCCCACGTTCGCGTGATTGTGCAGCCAGTTTGATACCTGGCCCAGCTCTTCACGCTTCACCGCAATGCGGTAAGTTTTGCCGTCTGGTTTGCGGGTCAGGGAATACTGACGAATTTCCTGATGCGGGAAGCCTTCCGGCTTCAACCACACGCCGAGGTACTGGCCTGGCTGATAATCGGCAACCGGCTGACCATCGACGGGAGCAAATTCGAAGCTGGTGATAAGCGCGCTTTGCGGGGCTTTCTTGACGATGCGGAAAGCACGGGTGCCTTCCCAGCCGCCGTTTTTGGCAGCGTTAGTCTGATAGATTTCGGCTTCACGGTTAATAAACACCCCCGCCAGCACGCCATACGCTTTCCCCCACGCATCCAGCACTTCCTGACCTGGGCTAAACATCTCATCAAGCGTCGCCAGCAGGTGTCCGCCAACGATGTCGTACTGCTCAGGCTTGATCTGGAAGCTGGTGTGTTTCTGGGCGATTTTCTCTACCGCAGGCAGCAGCACCGCAAGGTTTTCAATATTGGTGGCGTAGGCGCAAATCGCGTTGAACAGCGCTTCACGCTGGTCACCATTGCGCTGGTTGCTCATATTAAAGATCTCTTTCAGCTCGGGGTTGTGGCTGAACATCCGATCGTAGAAATGGGCGGTTAGCTTTGGGCCGGTGGCGGCAAGCAGGGGAATGGTGGATTTCACAACGGCGATGGTTTGTGCATCAAGCATGAGGCGCTCCTGATTATCGAGGGGATTTCTTTAAGTTGTATTTTATATGCATGTTATAAGCAAATACCGCTACGTTGTAAAGGGTCTATTTTGTTACCCGCCTCGCAGTAATGAATTTTTCGCATGGCGCAGATGAAGAAATATCCTGATTTTGCGGCCAGCCCTTTTGCCATCAAACCCTTGTAGGGCGGGGTGCCAATCGTTTGCGTAAAAACCTCTGTCAAGACCTATCCCCTGCTGCCAATTCAGTTTACACTGTTGCCCGTCGCCCAATCCGGGCCCCCTTTCGGGGTAAAATTTTTACCGTTAGCTGAGTGGAGATGCGAATGTTAAAGCGTGAAATGAACATTGCCGATTATGACGCCCAACTGTGGCAGGCTATGGAGCAAGAAAAAGTACGTCAGGAAGAGCACATTGAACTGATCGCCTCCGAAAACTACACCAGCCCTCGCGTGATGCAGGCACAGGGTTCTCAGCTGACCAACAAATACGCTGAAGGGTATCCGGGCAAGCGTTACTACGGCGGCTGTGAATACGTCGACGTGGTAGAGCAGCTGGCTATCGACCGTGCTAAAGAGCTGTTTGGCGCAGATTATGCCAACGTGCAGCCGCACTCCGGCTCCCAGGCTAACTTCGCGGTCTACACCACTCTGCTGGAGCCAGGCGACACCGTACTGGGCATGAACCTGGCGCACGGCGGCCACCTGACCCACGGCTCCCCGGTAAACTTCTCCGGCAAGCTTTATAACATCGTGCCTTACGGCATCGATGAATCCGGCCATATCGATTATGCGGACCTGGAAAAACAGGCGAAAGCCCACAAGCCGAAAATGATCATCGGCGGCTTCTCTGCCTATTCCGGTGTGGTTGACTGGGCAAAAATGCGTGAAATCGCCGACATGGTTGGTGCTTACCTGTTCGTGGACATGGCCCACGTGGCTGGTCTGATTGCGGCTGGCGTTTACCCTAACCCGGTTCCACATGCGCACGTTGTTACCACCACCACTCACAAAACGCTGGCTGGCCCACGCGGCGGTCTGATCCTCGCCAACGGCGGCAGCGAAGAGCTGTATAAGAAACTGAACTCCGCCGTCTTCCCGGGCGCGCAGGGCGGCCCGCTGATGCACGTTATCGCCGGTAAAGCGGTGGCGCTGAAAGAGGCGATGGAGCCAGAGTTCAAAACCTACCAGCAGCAGGTTGCTAAAAACGCGAAAGCGATGGTTTCCGTCTTCCTGGACCGCGGCTACAAAGTGGTTTCCGGCGGCACCGACAACCACCTGTTCCTGCTGGACCTGGTTGATAAGAACCTGACCGGTAAAGAAGCCGATGCCGCTCTGGGCCGCGCTAACATCACCGTTAACAAAAACAGCGTGCCAAACGATCCGAAGAGCCCGTTTGTGACTTCCGGTATCCGTATCGGGACGCCAGCGGTGACTCGTCGCGGCTTTAACGAAGCGGACGTTCGCGAGCTGGCTGGCTGGATGTGTGACGTGCTGGACAATATCAACGACGAAGCGACAATCGAACGTACGAAGAACAAAGTACTCGAGATCTGCGCTCGCCTGCCGGTATACGCGTAAGTTATCTGTGGTTTGTCGGATGACGCTTTGCTTATCCGACCTACGGAACTGCTGGCTCTTGTAGGGTGGATAAGCGATAGCGTCATCCACCGAAATGTCATCCGTCTGAAGGCCGCGCAAGCGGCCTTTTTTATTGCTCAGCGCTCAGCGCCTCCTCGACATACAAATAGCCAATGCCCATCACCTGCTGGGGACGGGTTAGCTGGCCGAAGCCTATCTGTGTGGCGTTCACCTTCAGGGCATCGCCGTGGTCAAACGGGTTGAACCCTATCTGCCGGTTAATGGTGGCCAGCCACGTCTCGCCAAAACCGCAGCTCCTGCCGTAAAACCAAATCTGATTGATGTTCAAAATATTCAGGAAGTTATAGAGGCTCAGGCCAATGGCGTTGGCGGCATTTTCTACCCAGCGCCGAACCTGTTCGTCCCCTTCGTGCCAGGCGCTGATAAGCTGCGTGGCGGTGACAGAGTCTGGATCCCGCAGCTGGGAATCAGGCTGTGACTTCAGCCAGATACGCGCCTGCTTTTTCAACGCGGAAAGCGAGGCGACGGTTTCCAGGCAGCCGTAGCGTCCGCAGTTGCAGGCCATGCCGTCCGGGTTAACGATGGTGTGCCCGATTTGCCCGCTGCCGTACAGGCTGCCGCGATAAATCTGCCCGTTAATCACGAACGACGAGCCGATGCCGTAATCGACGTTGATCACGCAGAAATCCTGACGGTTGCCGGGATTCTGCCACTTTTCCGCCAGCGCCAGCATCACGCAGTCGTTATCCAGCCGCACCGTGATCCCCAGCTTCTCCTCCAGCAGATACTTTATCTCCAGCGGTTCGCGCCAGGGGGCCTGCGGCATGGTCTGCGATACGCCCGTCACCGGATCGACCTGGCCGTGAATGCCCAGCGCCAGATTGATTCTCTGCTTAGGCCAAACCTTACGCTGCTGCTGCCAGATCCCTTCGATGGCTGCCAGCAGCGCCTGCGGCGTCATCGCATTAACCTGGATGCGCTCAAAATTCCCCAGTGCGGAGAGCTGGGCGTTGCAAAGCTGGCTTTCGATGCTGGTGGGCGTCACGTTCATACACAGGATGTAGTCGCCCTCGGGAGGGATCTGATAGCTGCCGCTGTTGATCCCCCGGTTGCTGAGATTTTCGGCGGAGTGGCTGAGTTTGCCGTCGGTGACCAGCTCCTCAAGGATCTTACTGACCGCCGGGATCGACAGGCCGGTCAGCTGGGCGAACTGCGATTTGCTCAGGCGCTTATGCTGCCAGACCAGCTTCAGCAGCGTCTGCCGGTTGAGGTGCCTTACCCGCTGGTTATTCAATCCCGAACTGTGCATTTCACTAAACTCCGTTAACTGTATTGCGTGAGCATTAAGCGCTTTCGGCCTGAGCGAGTTCTCTACACTGCAAACATATCGTATTTCACTATGAATTGTTTACTGGAGAAGAGAAATGTACGGAGCCGTTACTGTCAGGCAGGATACCGTCACTTTGCCCACCTGGACCCTCGGGGCAGAAGATCCGAATCCAATGTTTCTGGAGAATCGCGTTTACCAGGGCTCGTCCGGCGCGGTTTATCCCTACGGCGTTATCGACACGCTGACCGGCAAGCGCGAAATGCGCGACTATCAGGCCGTGTGGATTGAGAACGATTTTATCCGCGTCATGCTGCTGCCGGAGCTGGGTGGACGTATCCATCGCGCTTACGACAAAGTGATGGAGCGTGATTTCGTCTATTACAACGAGGTCGTTAAACCCGCACTGGTGGGGCTGGTGGGCCCGTGGATTTCCGGCGGTATCGAGTTTAACTGGCCGCAGCACCACCGCCCAACGACCTTCATGGCGGTGGACGTGACCTTCCAGCAGCGCGAAAACGGCGCGCAGACCGTCTGGCTCGGTGAAGTGGAGCCGATGCGCGGTTTGCAGGTGATGACCGGTTTCACGCTCTACCCGGATAAAGCACTAATTGAAATCACCGGTAAAGTGTTCAACGGCAACGCCACGCCGCGTCATTTCCTGTGGTGGGCCAACCCGGCGGTGAAAGGCGGAGACGATCATCAGAGCGTCTTCCCACCGGATGTCACGGCGGTCTTCGACCACGGCAAGCGTGACGTTTCCGCTTTCCCGATTGCCCACGGCACCTACTACAAAGTGGATTACTCGGCAGGCGTGGATATCTCCCGCTATAAAAACATCCCGGTGCCGACATCCTACATGGCCGACAAGTCTGACTACGATTTCGTTGGCGCTTACCATCATGGCGAAAAGGGCGGGCTGCTGCACATTGCCGACCATCATGTTTCGCCGGGTAAGAAACAGTGGACGTGGGGCAACTGCGACTTTGGGCTGGCCTGGGACCGCAACCTGACCGACAGCAACGGCCCGTATATTGAGCTGATGACCGGCGTGTTCACCGACAACCAGCCGGACTTCACCTGGCTTGCTCCTTATGAAGAGAAAGTCTTCGTTCAGAACTTCCTGCCGTACAGCCAGCTTGGCACTCTGCAAAACGCCAACACCCGGGCGGCGGTGAAGCTGGAACGCCACAACGGGCAGCTTCAGCTCGGCGTCTACGCCATTGCTCCACTGAGTCAGGCAACGCTTGAGATGACGGCGGAAGGGAAAACGATCTGGAAAACAGGGCTGTCATTGCAGCCCGCGCAAGCCTGGCAGGACAGCATTCAGGATAGCTGGCCGCAACGATTAACCCTTAATCTGCGCGATGCGCAGGGCAATATTATCCTCAGCTACTGCGAACACGTTGCCGCCGAGCTGCCGCTGCCGCAGCCGGCAAGCGTCCCGGCCAAACCGCAGGACATCACTAACTGCGACGAGCTGTATTTCATTGGCCAGCATCTGGAGCAGTATCTGCACGCCAGCCGTTCGGCGTTCGATTACTACCAGCGGGCGCTGGAGCTGGATCCGCAGGACTACCGCTGTAACGTCGCGCTGGGTACGCTGGAATTTAACCGGGGGAACTGGACGCTGGCAGAAAAACTTGCGGATGCCGCCCTTCAACGCGGCCATCGCCTTAACAAGAACCCGCAGAACGGCGATGCCAGCATGCTGCGCGCGGGGGCGAAAGAGCGTCAGGGGGACGAGCAGGGCGCATTTGATGACTACTTCAAAGCCAGCTGGAGCGGCAACTGCCGTGATGCGGCGTTCTACGCTCTGGCGCGTCTTGCGATGCGCAAAGGGGACGCCGACCAGGCGCTGGCCTTTGTCTCGCAAAGCCTGAAATTTAACGCCAGCAATAATCTGGCAATGGGGCTGAAGGCGCTGGCGTTACACCAGACGGGAGCGAGCAGTCAGGCGCTGGCCTGGATAAGTCAGCAGCTGGAAGAGTACCCGTTAAGTTACGCTTTGCATTATGCACGCTGGGCCATTACACAAAGTCCTGCCGATAAAGCTGAACTGCTGCGGGTGACCGGGCAGCGTGGCGCGAACGCCAGTATTCTGGCGGGCTGGTTGGTAGGTATGGGGGCGGAAGCCGCCGCGAAAGCGATGCTGGCCGCGCTAGATTCACAGGAAGCCATGCCTTTGCTCTGGCAGGCTGCGCTTGCCGAAGGTGAGGCGCGACAGCCCTTCCTGACGCTTGCACAGCAGCGTTTTGCCGCCAAAGTCCGCTTCCCGAACACGCTGGATGAAATGCAGATGCTTCAGCGCCTGCCGCAGGACGGCTTTGCTCAGTACCTACTCGGCTGCTTCTGGTACAGCAAACGTCGCTATCACGAGGCCGTGGAGTGCTGGACATTCACCGCTAAACAGCTGCCGCAATTTGGCCCGGTGCAGCGCGTACTGGGCATTCATGCATGGAACAAAAAGCACGATGCGCAGCTTGCCGAACGCTATCTGCAACGTGCCGTTGAGCTGGAGCCGGATAACGCCCGCTTCCTGTTCGAACTCGACTATCTGCAAAAACTTACCGCTCGCCCAACGGAACAGCGTCTGGAGCTGCTGGCTTCACGCCGCGATGTGGTGCTTAAGCGCGACGACCTCACCGCCGAACTGCTCAGCCTGTGGAATATCCACGGCCAGACCGAGGCCGCCGCTCAGGTGCTTGCCGAGCGTAAATTCCATCCGTGGGAGGGCGGGGAAGGCAAAATCACCGGCCAGTACCTGATCAACCTGCAGCGACGCGCCCTGAAATGCATTGCGGATAAGCAGTATGCCCAGGCTGAGACGCTGCTGAACCAGGCGCTTAGCTATCCGGAGAATCTGGGAGAAGGCCGTCTGGTTGGCCAGAGCGATAACGATATCTGGTATCTGCTGGGCTGGTGCGCCACGCAGCGCCAGCACTTCGAACGTGCGCAGGCCTGTTTTAGCCGCGCGCTGGAGGGCGGATCGACGCTGGAAGCCGGACGCTACTACAACGACCAGCCGGTGGATTATCTGTTCTATCAGGCGATGGCGCTTGCCCGTTCAGGTGAGGTCGTGGAGGCGGGGCAGCAGTTCCGCCACTTTCTCTCCTGGGCCGATGAGCACCGTAACGACCGGGTAGAGCCAGATTTCTTCGCCGTCTCCCTGCCCGATCTGGTGGCGCTGGATGCCGATCTCCAGGCAAAACATCAGCAGCACTGCCTGTTTGTCGCCGCTCTTGGGCAT
Source organism: Dryocola clanedunensis subsp. sulfonylureivorans (assembly GCF_016756775.1). GTDB lineage: Bacteria > Pseudomonadota > Gammaproteobacteria > Enterobacterales > Enterobacteriaceae > Dryocola > Dryocola clanedunensis. Next base: position 72,205 of record NZ_JAERMU010000010.1, read on the forward strand.
CTGGGATTAGGGCAGCTTACCGAGTTTGAAACAGTCCTTAAGACCTTGCTTACGCAAAACCCTGCTCATGATAAAGCCCACCTGCTGCGGCTTGCCGCGCAGCAGGCTGTCTTTGCATGAGTCTGATATAACAAAAACGGCGGGTGGCAATCGCAAGATGCACGCCCGCTCCTCTGTATCTCTACAAGAATAATGAGGAACGACCATGAATACTGTGCAGACAAAACTACACATGGGGTATGTCTGGACCATCTGTCTGGTGGCCGCCTGTGGCGGGCTGCTGTTTGGCTATGACTGGGTGGTGATCGGCGGCGCGAAACCGTTTTATGAGGCCTATTTTTCCATTACTGACCCGGCACAGTCCGGCTGGGCAATGAGCTCGGCGCTGGCGGGCTGCGTGTTTGGCGCGCTGATCTCCGGCTGGTGTGCGGATCGCTTCGGGCGCAAATTGCCGTTAATGCTCTCCGCCATCCTGTTCACCGCTTCGGCGTGGGGGACGGCGCTGGCCACCAACTTTGACATGTTTATCGTCTATCGTATTGTCGGCGGCGTGGGGATTGGCCTTGCCTCGGCGCTAAGCCCTATGTACATCGCCGAAGTCAGCCCTGCGGCTAAACGCGGTAAGTTCGTTGCTATTAACCAGCTGACCATCGTGATTGGCGTGCTGGCCGCTCAGCTCATCAACCTGATGATCGCCGAGCCGGTGGCCGCGTCGGCAACCATGCAGCAGATCACCCAAACCTGGAACGGCCAGGTGGGCTGGCGCTGGATGTTTGGGGCCGAGCTGGTGCCCGCCCTGGCCTTTCTGGTGCTGATGTTTTTTGTCCCGGAATCGCCTCGCTGGCTGGCCCGCGCGGGTAAAAACGAACGTGCGCACCAGATGCTCAAACGCATCGGCAACCAGAGCTACGCGGATGAGACGCTAAAAGAGATTCAGCAAACGCTCAGCCAGGACAACCAGAAAGTTTCCTGGTCTGCGCTCTGGCAGCCGCAGGTTAAACCTATCATCATCATCGGCATGGTGCTGGCGGTTTTCCAGCAGTGGTGCGGGATTAACGTCATCTTTAACTATGCGCAGGAGATTTTTGCCTCCGCCGGTTTCGACATCAACAGCACCCTGAAATCCATTGTGGCAACGGGCCTGATCAACCTGATCTTTACCATTATCGCGCTGCCGCTGGTGGACAAAATCGGCCGTCGGAAGCTGATGCTGTTTGGCGCTGCGGGCCTGACAATTATCTATGCGCTGATAGGGGCGGCTTATGGTCTGGGCATCATGGGCCTGCCGGTATTAATCCTCGTGCTGGCGGCGATTGCCATCTACGCGCTGACGCTGGCCCCGGTCACCTGGGTTCTGCTGTCTGAGATCTTCCCTAACCGCGTGCGCGGTCTGGCAATGTCTTTGGGGACGCTGGCGCTGTGGGTTGCCTGCTTCCTGCTGACCTATACCTTCCCGTTACTGAACGCCGGCCTGGGCGCGGCGGGGAGCTTCCTGCTGTACGGCGTGATTTGTGCGGCTGGTTTTGTCTACGTCCGCCGCTATGTGCCGGAAACCAAAGGTGTAAGTCTGGAGGCGCTGGAAGCCCGTATGGCGAAACAACACGGTGATGCGGCTGAAGCCCGTGCTCATCGAGCGGCGCACTGATGGACAGGCTGCTGCTTGAAAATGACTTTCTGCGTTTAGCCGTCGCCCCTCAGGGGGCGGCGATCCTCAGCCTTGAGTCGCTGGAACATCAGCAGCCTGTTCTTCACCCCGGCGAAAAGGCGATGTTCCCGATGCTGCCGCTGGCCAACCGCGTGGCTGAAAATCGTTTTCCGCTGCATGATGACATCGTTGAACTGCCAAAAAGCCCGGTAGATGAGCGCTTCTTTTTGCATGGCGACGGCTGGACGCGGCGCTGGCAGGTTGCAAGTGATGGCAGTCACCAGCTCGTGTTGACGCTGCGCAGCAGGCACGATTGCGGGTTTGATTATCAGGCCCGGCTGAGTTACCGGCTGGAGGGGAGGCGGTTTTTCGCTGAGCTGGAACTGACGCACGTGGGCGTACAGCCCATGGTTTACGGCCTGGGAATGCATCCGTTTTTCCATCTCACGCCCGAAACCCGCATCCAGTTTGGCGCGACGGGATTCTGGCCGGAAGGAGAGCTGCATTTGCCGCAAGCCTGGCAAGGCGTGCTGACCCCGCAGACTGATTTCACCGAGCCGAAAGTCCCGGAAAATCAATGGCTGAACGTAGGCTACTCCGGCTGGAGCGGAAAAGCGCTGATCGACAGCGGCACTATGCAAGTTCAGCTCAGCAGCGGCTCGCCGTATCTCATGGTCTTTCGCATGGCCGACGAACCCTTTATCTGCCTTGAGCCACAAAGCCATCCCGTTAACGCCCACAATATGCCGGGCCAGCCGGGGTTGGTATTATTAGGTGAGGGTGAAACGACGCGTCTGGCAATGGACATTACGGTTTCGTAGTTTCGTCGGTCGGATAAGCGAAGCGCCATCCGATGTTCCCTGTAACTATCGCTGGCGCTTACCCGACAAAAAAGAAAACCCTTTTAATTTAAGGTGTTATTGTTCTGTTAATGATTACTTGCAAGCCTTCCTGCTCTCCCCCACACTAGCGCCACGAAAACGGGAGGGATCATGAGTTTGCATTCAACGCGCTGGCTGGCGCTCGGTTACTTTACCTACTTCTTTAGCTACGGTGTTTTTCTGCCATTCTGGAGCGTCTGGCTGGCCGGGATAGGGCTTCCGCCCGAAACGATAGGTCTGCTGTTAGGCGCCGGATTAATCGCCCGTTTTCTTGGTAGTTTATTGTTAGCCCCCCGCGTTACCGACCCCTCCCGACTCGTTTTTGCTTTACGCCTCCTCGCGCTTCTCACCTTACTTTTTGCCGTTGCCTTCTGGTTCGGCCAAACGGCCACGTGGCTGCTGGTAGTGATGGTTGGTTTTAACCTCTTTTTCTCACCGCTGGTGCCGCTTACTGACGCGCTGGCAGGTACCTGGCAGAAGCAAATCACCATGGATTACGGGCGGGTGCGCCTGTGGGGCTCGCTGGCCTTCGTGATTGGCTCGGCGATGACCGGCAAGCTGGTCAGCATGTTCAGCTATCAGGCGATTCTGGTGCTGCTGAGTATTGGCGTGGCGTCGATGCTGATTGGTATGATGCTGCGGCCTTCCGTAATGCCGCAGGGTGAGGCGAGGCACAAAGAGGCGGCGGGCTGGCAGGCGTGGAAGAAGCTGGTGCTCAGCTCATGGCGTTTTCTGGCCTGCGTCTCGCTGCTGCAGGGCGCGCACGCGGCCTACTATGGTTTCAGCGCCATTTACTGGCAGGGCGCAGGGTATTCCGCTTCAACCGTGGGCTATCTGTGGTCGCTGGGCGTGGTGGCGGAGATCGTTATCTTTGCGCTGAGTAATAAGCTGTTCCGCCGCTGGAGCGCACGCGACCTGCTGCTGCTGTCGTGCGTGGCGGGCATTATCCGCTGGAGCTTGATGGGCTGGACGACAGAGCTGCCGTGGCTGCTGGTGGCGCAGATCCTCCACTGCGGCAGCTTCACCGTCTGCCACCTTGCCGCCATGCGTTATATCTCGGCGCGGCAGGGCAACGAGGTGATTCGTTTGCAGGCGGTCTATTCCGCGGTGGCGATGGGCGGCGGCATCGCCGTGATGACGATGTTCTCCGGCTTCCTGTACCAGCATATGCACGGCGGGGTGTTCTGGATAATGGCGGTAGTGGCGCTGCCCGCGCTGGTGCTGCGACCTAAAGTTCAGGTATAGGTTTCGTAGGTCGGAAAAGCGCAAGCGCCATCCGACGTTTAACCTTCCAGGATCTCACGAATACGCTGCTGCATATGTTCCCCAAGCGGCAGCGTGGCGTGCAGCAGCGGCGGGGAGTAAAGCGGCAGGCTGGTGGAGTAGGGCGTGATCACCAGCACCACTTCTTTCGGCGCGCCCTCTTTCTGAAAGCCGTGTACCGTCAGGTGTTTTATATTCAGCGGCAAAAGGGTCAGCTCACGGAGCTGCTGCTCAATCTGCTGCTCCAGCTCGAGATTGTTCCCCGTCAGCAGCAGCACCTGTTTCTCCTGTAAATCGTTCTCCTGCATCAGCCACGCGCCAAAAATCACCGCCACCAGACCCATCTCTTCATCGGAAAATCGCACGCCGTAGTCAGTTTCAAACTGGCTGAATGCTTCACGGGTGGTGCGCATCAGTTTAGGATACAGACGGGTTATCTCTTCCGGCAGGCTGTTGTCGATGCCGATGGCAAACAGGCTGCGGTCCAGCGCCTGGGCCAGGTGAATATAAAGCTGATCGCTCAGCCCCTGCTCATCGCTGAACGACATGCCTGCCAGATCGCGAAAGCGGCCGATGGTCCGGGAAATCGAGGTGCGCAGGCGCACATCCTGCTCATGGTCGTCGCGGATAGGGTCCGGCATGCGCAGCATCTGGAAAAGCAGCGCCAGAAACAGCTGTTCGTCTTCATGCGCGGGCAGGCGAACGCGGCGTGTCCAGTGGCGGGCGATATCCTGGGCTGCGAGGAATTCCGGGCGTGCCCGAGTCCACTCCCTTTGCCGATCGTTAAACTCGGGCGTTACGCCAAGCTGATGCTGATGCAGGCAATACTGCAAATAGAGGCTCAGAAACTGCATGTCACGGCTGTCGAACTGACGCTGGAGGCGTCGGGCGCACAGGCTGACCAGCGCCTGGAGATTGGTTTCGTCGTACAGGGCTTTGGCTATCCCCTGGCGTCTTAGCTGCTCTTTCAGCGTCGGGGCAAAATGCTGCTGAACAAAATGCGGGCACAGCCGCAGGCCCCGGCGAAGCCAGTGAAGTAAACAGAGGCGGCGGTCGAGTGCGGTGCCTTCAATCCGGTAGCTGCCATCGGGCTCAGTGATCATAGCGAGACGGTGATAACGCTGGATTTCATCACCCGTGTCGGCTATATCTTGCAGGGCTTTGTGACTGTCCACCCCGTTAATCCTGCCCAGGATCTCCGGTGTGACCGTGAGGCCAGGCAGGTAGAGCATTAAGAGCAGGTGGCAGCGGCGCTGCGGACTGGAGAGCACAGATGGTGGTGGGGAGAGCAATGTCATCATCCGTCAGGTCCAGTTAAATTGAGTATTGCTAAGGATAGCTAAAGCTTTTGCAGGAGATCGTAGCGGCAGGGGTTTTTAATTACGGAATCTTGACTGGCTCACAGAATTTTTGATCTAAGGGTTATATGCACGTGAAAACGGGTTGGACGAAAGGGACTATCATACTGGCTTCGGCGCTCCTGGCGCCCGCTGCGCTGGCACACCCGCACAGTTTCATTTCGCTGGCCTCTACCGTGATGGCGGATAAGGGCCAGATGACCGGCCTTAAAATGGTCTGGACGATGGATGAAATCACTTCAGCGGATCTACTGTATGACGCAGGGGACGCGAAGCCGGACTCCCCCGTGTGGAAGAAGCTTGCCGCAGAAGTGATGGCCAACGTGCTGGGCCAGCACTACTTCACCGAGTTCTGGCACAACGGCGAAAAGGTGAAATTCAACAATCTCCCTACGGAATATAGCCTGAAAGATGTCGACCATCAGGCCGTGCTGACTTTCGTGCTGCCGCTGGCGCACCCGCAGCCTTTAAAAGGGCAGACTTATACCTTTTCTACCTTCGATCCGACCTACTTTGTCGATATGAGCTACGACAAACCAACGGATGCCCGCCTGAGTGATGAGTTAACTGCGGGCTGTCATATTGCCGTCAAAACGCCGCAGCCTACTCAGGATATGCAGGCGTTTGCGCTGTCGCTGGATAAGGCCGATGCACCGCCGGAAGATATGGAACTGGGTAAACAGTTTGCCCAGCAGGTGACCGTCCAGTGTCAGTAATCTCTTCATCGAAACCCGCTCCTCGCCGCTGGCTGCATTTGTGGCCGCTGGCGCTCTTTGCGCTGCTGACCACGGCGGCGTTATATCTGCTCTGGCATTACTGGCCGCAGATTTTGCTCAACAGCGCCGCGTGGCAGAAAACCATCAACCAGCAGTTAAGTAGCCTGCTGCGTCAGGTGGCGGAGAACCCGACGCGGGCGGGCTGGTCTTTGCTTTCGTTCAGCTTTATCTACGGCGTGCTTCACGCGCTTGGGCCGGGGCATGGCAAAGTTGTGATAACCACCTGGCTTGCCACGCATCCTTCACGGCTTAAAAGCAGTCTCAAACTTACCTTCGCCGCCTCGCTTTTACAGGGGCTGGTGGCAATAGCTCTGGTCGTGGTGGTGTTGGTTATTTTACAGCTACCTTCCCGGCAGTTGCATATGAGCAGCTTCTGGCTGGAGAAGGGAAGCTATCTGCTGGTGGGCGTGCTGGGGCTGATGCTGGCTCTGCGGGCGTTGAAAAAATTACGTTCGGTTCTGCGCAGGCCTAAATTTACTGCTTTTACGCCGCATCATGTTCATGACGCAAAGTGCGGCTGCGGGCATCAGCACCTACCAACGGAAAAACAGCTGGCCGCCGGGGAGGACTGGCGGGCGCGCCTGATGATCGTGCTTTCTATGGGGATGCGGCCATGTTCCGGGGCGATTATGGTGCTGTTGTTCAGCAAGGTGATCGGCGTGTTTAACTGGGGGATGCTGTCTGCTCTGGCGATGGCGGCGGGCACCTCGATAACCATCTCTGCTCTTGCGCTGCTGGTACACAGCTTCCGCACTTTCGCCGTCAAGGTCAGCGGTAATTCCGCACCTGTATTATGGCGACAGGTTGGCTGGGCAACGCTTGCCTTAGCAGGAAGTTTGATTCTGATTGTAGCGGCGGTGGTGATGTGGTTGAGTGCTCAACCTGCGGTGCGGGGGATAAGGCCTTTCTGATGCTTTGGGGGAGGGCGGAGTGCTTCCCCGCCCTGAAACAGCCGAAGCCATCCCGGGCGGGAAAGCTAACTGAGATTAACGCTTCAGCGCTTCGCTCAGTTCTTCACGCATACTCGCCAGCATGGCTTTGACGACGCGTGGGTTACCCGCAACGATGTTACCCGTCAGCAGGTGGTTGTGGCCACCGGTGAAATCGCACACCAGGCTGCCGGATTCACGAGCAATCAGTTCACCCGCGGCAAAATCCCACGGCTTCAGGCCAATTTCAAAGTAACCATCAACGCGACCTGCGGCAACGTAGGCCAGGTCAAGTGCTGCGGAACCGGTGCGGCGGAAGTCTGCACACTGGGTGAACAGTTTGCCGAGGATATTCATATAAGGCGTTGCGTGCTGTTTGGCTTTGAACGGGAAACCGGTCGCCAGAATAGTGCCGTCCAGGTCGCGAGCCGTGCTGCCGCGCAGACGATAACCGTTCAGCTGTGCGCCCTGACCGCGAACGGCAGAGAACAGCTCATTGCGCATTGGGTCATATACCACAGCAACTTCGGTGCGGCCTTTGACACGAACGGCAATGGAGACCGCGAAGTGCGGCAGACGTTTAATGAAGTTGGTGGTGCCATCCAGAGGATCGATAACCCATTGTACATCCGGCTCGCTACCCGCTAATTCGCCGGATTCTTCGGCGATAATGGTGTGGTTCGGGTAGGATTTACGGATGATTTCGATGATCAGACGCTCGGCGTCACGATCGACGTTAGTCACGAAATCGTTGCTACCCTTTTGGCTCGCTTCAACAGCGTCCGGGGTTTCGTAGTTTTTGGTAATTAAATTACCGGCCTTGCGCGCAGCGCGCACGGCGATGTTGAGCAGCGGGTGCAATGATCCCATCGGTATCTCTCTCACTGGATGTTAAAGAACGGAAAACGGGGCGGAGTATAGCAGAGCGTTCGGATTATGTCCCAGGCTTATGATAAGATATTGCGATATTCTTCCTGGACTATGAATTGAGCATGCTGGATAACGTACGTATTGTGCTGGTTGAAACTTCCCACACCGGCAACATGGGCTCCGTCGCCCGTGCTATGAAAACGATGGGTCTGACTAATCTCTGGCTGGTGAATCCGCTGGTGAAACCTGACTCTCAGGCTATCGCCCTGGCGGCGGGTGCCAGCGATGTGATTGGCGATGCCAAAATCGTCGACACCCTGGACGAAGCGCTGGCCGGTTGTAGCCTCGTGGTGGGGACTAGCGCGCGTTCCCGCACGTTACCGTGGCCCATGCTTAATCCCCGTGAATGTGGCCTGCAAAGCATCACCGAGGCGAAAGATGCCCCGGTTGCCATCGTGTTTGGCCGCGAACGTGTTGGCTTAACCAACGATGAGCTGCAAAAGTGTCATTATCATGTCGCGATCCAGGCTAATCCTGAATACAGCTCTCTGAACCTGGCGATGGCGGTGCAGATCCTCGCTTATGAAGTGCGCATTGCCTGGCTGGATTCTCAGGAAAAAGACGAACCTGAAGCCGAAGTTGTCGAGTACCCGCTGGTGGATGATCTGGAGCGTTTTTACGGTCATCTTGAGCAGGTCATGCAAAATACCGGCTTTATTAAGCCAAACCATCCGGGGCAGGTGATGAGCCGACTTCGTCGCATGTTTACCCGTGCCCGCCCGGAAAGTCAGGAACTTAACATCCTGCGCGGCATGCTTTCCTCTATCGAAAGCGACAAAAAATTGAGCAAATAATACTTGAGTAAATTAGTAGGTTAAATAGTTGACCAATTTACTCGGGAATGTCAGACTTGCGCCTGCTATGTGACAATCACATTTTTGAAAAACCCCCGGCTCGAGGGGCTATCTGAGGTTAAGTAAGACATGAGACTGACATCGAAAGGGCGCTATGCCGTGACCGCAATGCTGGACGTTGCTTTAAACTCCGAATCAGGTCCGGTGCCGTTGGCTGATATTTCTGAGCGTCAGGGAATTTCGCTCTCCTATCTGGAGCAACTGTTCTCCCGTCTGCGTAAAAATGGCCTCGTTGCCAGCGTACGTGGTCCAGGCGGCGGTTATCTGTTAGGGAAAGATGCAGGCAGCATCGCGGTAGGTGAAGTCATCAGTGCAGTAGACGAATCTGTTGATGCCACCCGTTGTCAGGGTAAAGGCGGATGCCAGGGCGGCGATAAATGCCTGACCCACGCGCTGTGGCGCGACCTGAGCGATCGTCTGACCGGTTTCCTGAACAACATTACCTTAGGTGAACTGGTGAATAACCAGGAAGTTCTGGATGTATCTGACCGTCAGCAGAACGAAAACCATCGTAGTTCACGTTCTCAGGACGCAATTGACGTCAAACTGCGCGCATAAGCAGAAAGCAAAGAATTTTAGAATCAGGTCAGGGGTGTTTATCCACCCCTTCTAAAAATGGCTATACCCTTTTAAGCCTGATTCTTCGTATTGAAGTGATGTACGGAGCTTAAGAGCAATGAAATTACCGATTTATCTGGATTACTCCGCAACCACGCCTGTCGATCCACGTGTTGCGCAGAAGATGATGCAGTTTTTGACGATGGACGGAACCTTCGGTAACCCGGCTTCTCGCTCCCACCGTTTTGGGTGGCAGGCAGAAGAAGCGGTTGATATCGCTCGTAACCAAATCGCAGACCTGGTGGGGGCAGATCCACGTGAGATCGTCTTTACCTCAGGTGCAACGGAATCTGATAACCTGGCTATCAAAGGTGCCGCTAACTTCTATCAGAAGAAAGGCAAGCACATCATCACCGTTAAAACCGAACATAAAGCCGTCCTTGATACCTGCCGCCAGCTTGAGCGCGAAGGTTTCGAGGTAACTTACCTTGCGCCACAGAGCAACGGCATCGTTGACCTGAAGGCCCTGGAAGCGGCAATGCGTGACGACACTATTCTGGTGTCCATCATGCACGTAAATAACGAAATCGGCGTGGTGCAGGATATCGCGACAATCGGCGAAATGTGCCGTGCGCGTGGCATTATCTTCCACGTAGATGCGACCCAGAGCGTGGGCAAACTGCCTATTAATCTTGGCGAGCTGAAAGTGGATTTGATGTCCTTCTCCGGGCACAAAATCTACGGTCCTAAAGGCATTGGCGCGCTGTATGTTCGCCGTAAGCCACGTATTCGTATTGAATCCCAGATCCACGGTGGCGGCCATGAGCGCGGTATGCGTTCAGGGACTTTGCCTGTTCACCAGATTGTCGGCATGGGTGAAGCTTACCGTATCGCGAAAGAAGAGATGGAGTCAGAGATGGCCCGTCTGCGCACGCTTCGTAACCGTTTGTGGAACGGCGTGAAAGATATGGAAGAAGTTTACCTGAACGGCGACCTGGAGCAGGGCGCACCGAACATCCTTAACGTGAGCTTCAACTACGTAGAAGGTGAGTCTCTGATCATGGCGCTGAAAGACCTCGCGGTTTCTTCAGGTTCCGCCTGTACCTCCGCAAGCCTTGAGCCGTCTTACGTGCTGCGTGCGCTGGGTATGAGTGACGAGCTTGCTCACAGCTCCATTCGTTTCTCTTTGGGCCGTTTCACCACCGAAGAAGAGATCGACTACACCATCGAGCTGGTACGTAAATCCATTGGCCGTCTGCGCGACCTTTCTCCGCTGTGGGAAATGTTTAAGCAGGGCGTGGATATCAATTCCATCGAATGGGCTCACCACTAATTAGTCGTCAGGATTCTGGAGAAGTAAAAAATGGCTTACAGCGAAAAAGTAATTGATCACTATGAGAATCCACGCAACGTGGGCTCTTTTGATAACAGCGACGACAGCGTAGGTTCCGGCATGGTGGGTGCACCAGCCTGTGGCGACGTGATGAAGTTGCAGATCAAAGTTAACAATGAAGGTATTATTGAAGACGCCCGTTTCAAAACCTATGGTTGCGGCTCGGCGATTGCTTCCAGCTCCCTCGTGACCGAGTGGGTCAAAGGTAAATCCCTGGACGAAGCGCAGGCGATCAAAAACACCGATATCGCAGACGAACTCGAGCTGCCGCCGGTGAAAATTCACTGCTCAATCCTTGCAGAAGACGCTATCAAAGCGGCTATCGCGGATTACAAAAGCAAGCGTGAAGCGAAATAATCATTGTTGAATTGAGGTTGTTGTATGTCGATTACCCTTAGCGACAGTGCTGCCGCTCGTGTGAATGCTTTTCTTGCCAACCGCGGTAAAGGGTTTGGCCTGCGTTTAGGCGTGCGCACATCTGGCTGTTCTGGTATGGCTTATGTTCTTGAATTTGTCGACGAACCTATGGTGGATGACACCGTATTCGAAGACAAAGGCGTGAAAGTGGTCGTCGATGGTAAAAGCCTGCAATTTTTGGACGGCACCGTGCTCGACTTCGTCAAAGAAGGTCTGAACGAAGGGTTTAAGTTTACTAACCCGAACGTTAAAGATGAGTGCGGCTGCGGCGAAAGCTTCCACGTCTGATTTCAGCTCATCCCCCACCCCGGTGGGGGATGACGCTTTACCACGTTAACCCCGAGTCTGTTATGGATTACTTTACCCTCTTTGGGTTACCGGCAGGATACACCGTCGATCGCGAGCTGCTGGCTACCCGTTACCAGGAGCTGCAACGCCAGTTCCACCCGGATAAATACGCCAGCCGCCCCCAGGCGGAACAGCTGTTGGCGGTGCAACAATCTGCCACCATCAATCAGGCATGGCTTACGCTACGTCACCCGCTGCTACGCGCCGAGTACATCCTCTCCCTCAACGGTTTTGACCTTGCTAACGAGCAGCATACCGTGCGCGATACCGCGTTTCTGATGGAGCAGCTCGAACTGCGCGAAGAGCTCGATAATATCGAGCAGGCGAAAGATAGCGATCGCCTTGCGTCCTTTGCAACGAATGTGAACGGCATGGTGAAAACCCGCAGCGAACAAATGGAGCAGCAGCTGGCTGCCCAGGACTGGACGCAGGCGGCGGATACCGTGCGTAAACTCCGTTTTCTCGATAAACTGCGCAGCCAAATAGAACAACTCGAAGAAAAGCTGCTCGATTTTTAACTGGAAGCTAAAATGGCGTTATTACAAATCAGTGAGCCCGGCCTGAGCGCCGCACCGCACCAGCGCAAGCTGGCGGCGGGCATCGACTTGGGTACCACCAATTCCCTGGTGGCCACCGTGCGCAGTGGTCAGGCCGAAACGCTGGCAGACCACGAAGGGCGCCATCTGTTACCTTCAGTCGTACACTATCAGCAAGACGGCCTGAACGTAGGCTGGGACGCGCGTGCCCAGGCGGCAGCGGACCCGGCTAACACCATCAGTTCGGTTAAGCGTCTGATGGGACGTTCGCTGAGCGATATCCAGGCACGTTACCCGCATCTCCCCTACAAACTGCAAGCCAGCGAAAACGGTCTGCCGATGATCGCCACGCCTGCGGGGTTGTTAAACCCAATTCGTATCTCCGCCGACATTCTAAAGGCGCTTTCCCTGCGTGCGACCGAAGCGCTGGAAGGTGAACTGGATGGTGTAGTGATCACCGTTCCTGCTTACTTCGATGACGCACAGCGTCAGGGCACCAAAGACGCCGCGCGTCTGGCTGGCCTGCACGTCTTACGCCTGCTGAATGAACCCACGGCGGCAGCGATTGCCTATGGCCTGGATTCCGGTAAAGAAGGTGTTATCGCCGTCTACGATTTGGGCGGCGGTACATTTGATATCTCGATTCTGCGCCTGAGCCGCGGCGTGTTTGAAGTGCTGGCGACCGGCGGTGATTCCGCGCTGGGCGGCGACGACTTCGACCATCTGCTGGCGGACTGGCTGCGTGAGCAGGCTGGCGTTGCCGACCGCAGCGACGATCGCGTACAGCGTCAGTTACTGGATGCCGCTATTGCCGCCAAAATTGCCCTGAGCGATGCGGAAAGCGCAGCCGTTGAAGTTGCCGGCTGGAAAGGCTCGGTGACGCGAGAAGAGTTCAATGAGCTGATTGCCTCCCTGGTTAAACGCACATTGCTGGCCTGCCGCCGGGCGCTGAAAGACGCCGCAGTGGAAGCCGGGGAAGTGCTGGAAGTGGTAATGGTTGGCGGTTCAACCCGCGTACCGCTGGTGCGTGAGCGAGTGGGGGAGTTCTTTGGCCGTACGCCGCTGACCTCCATTGACCCGGATAAAGTTGTCGCCATTGGCGCAGCTATCCAGGCGGATATTCTGGTCGGCAACAAGCCGGACAGCGAAATGCTGCTGCTGGACGTCATACCGCTGTCGCTCGGCCTGGAAACGATGGGCGGGCTGGTTGAAAAAGTGATCCCGCGTAATACCACGATTCCGGTGGCGCGCGCGCAGGACTTCACGACCTTCAAAGACGGCCAGACCGCAATGTCGATTCAGGTTTTACAGGGTGAGCGTGAACTGGTGCAGGACTGCCGTTCTCTGGCTCGCTTTACGCTACGTGGCATCCCGGCGATGCCTGCGGGCGGCGCACATATCCGCGTAACCTTCCAGGTGGATGCGGACGGCCTGCTGAGCGTAACGGCGATGGAGAAATCCACCGGCGTGGAAGCCTCTATTCAGGTGAAACCGTCCTACGGTCTCAGCGACGGTGAAATCGCCTCGATGATTCAGGACTCCATGAGTTTTGCCGAGCATGACGTGAAAGCGCGCATGCTCGCGGAGCAAAAAGTCGACGCGGCCCGCGTGCTGGAAAGCCTGCAGGGTGCGTTAGCTACAGATGCCGCGCTGTTAAGCGCCGCAGAGCGCTCGGAAATCGACGCCACGATGGTTGTGCTTAGCGCCGCCGCCGCAGGTGACGACACCGATGCTATCGAACAAGCCATTAAAAACGTAGACAAACAAACCCAGGATTTCGCCGCTCGCCGCATGGATCAATCGATCCGTAAAGCGCTGAAAGGCCACTCCGTGGACGAGGTTTAACATGCCAAAGATTGTTTTTCTGCCTCATCAGGACCTTTGTCCGGATGGCGCAGTTCTGGAAGCGAATGTCGGTGAGACCATTCTTGACGTGGCCCTGCGCAACGGTATCGAGATTGAACACGCCTGCGAGAAATCCTGTGCCTGCACCACCTGCCACTGCGTCGTGCGCGAAGGCTTCGACTCCCTTGCGGAAAGCACGGAAGATGAAGACGACATGCTCGATAAGGCATGGGGTCTGGAGCCGGAAAGCCGTCTGAGCTGCCAGGCTCGCGTCACTGACGAAGACCTGGTTGTTGAGATGCCGCGCTACACCATCAACCATGCGCGCGAGCACTAACGGGGGCTTAATGGGACTGAAATGGACCGACAGCCGTGAAATCGGCGAAGCGCTGTATGACAGCCGCCCGGATCTCGATCCGAAAACGGTGCGCTTCACCGATCTTCATCAGTGGGTATGCGATCTGGAAGATTTCGACGACGATCCAAACGCATCCAATGAAAAAATTCTGGAAGCGATTCTGTTAGTCTGGTTAGATGAAGCAGAATAGTTGAAAAGGGGCTGCCTCAGGCAGCCTTTTTTACATGTGCTGGATAAAGGAAAATAAAATGACAGAAGCCATGAAAATTACGCTTTCCACCGCGCCTGCCGATGCGCGCTGGGGCGAAAAAGCCGCTTATAGTATTAATGACGAAGGCATTACCCTGCATTTGAACGGTAAAGACGACCTGGGACTGATTCAGCGCGCCGCGCGTAAAATCGACGGCCAGGGGCTGAAGCACGTTCAGCTGGCGGGCGAAGGCTGGGACGTAGAGAAAAGCTGGGCCTTCTGGCAGGGCTACCGCGCGCCAAAAGGCACTCGTAAAGTTGAGTGGGCGCAGCTGAATGACGCTGACCAGAAAGAGCTGGATAACCGTCTGAAAATCATCGACTGGGTTCGCAACACCATCAACGCACCGGCAGAAGAGCTGGGGCCTGAACAGCTGGCATCGCGCGCGGTCGATCTGCTGTGCGATGTAGCCTGCGATCGGGTTTCTTACCGCATCACGAAAGGCGAAGATCTGCGCGAGCAGAACTACATGGGTATCCACACCGTGGGCCGTGGCTCTGAGCGTCCGCCAGTTCTGCTGGCGCTGGATTACAACCCGACGGGTAATCCGGAAGCGCCGGTCTTCGCGGCTCTGGTCGGCAAAGGCATTACCTTTGACTCCGGCGGTTACAGCATGAAGCAAAGCGCGTTCATGGACTCCATGAAGTCTGATATGGGCGGCGCGGCTACTATCACGGGTGCACTGGCGTTTGCGATTACTCGCGGTCTGAACAAGCGCGTGAAGCTTTACCTGTGCTGCGCGGACAACATGGTCAGCGGCAACGCCTTTAAACTTGGCGACATCATCAAATACCGCAACGGTAAAACCGTTGAGGTGATGAACACCGATGCGGAAGGCCGTCTGGTACTGGCCGATGGCCTGATTGACGCCAGCGCGCAAAAACCGGAGCTGATCATCGACTGTGCAACCTTAACGGGGGCGGCGAAAACCGCGCTGGGCAACGACTATCACGCGCTGTTCAGCTTCGATGACGGGCTGGTAAACAGTCTGATGGCGAGCGCCGAGCAGGAGAACGAACCGTTCTGGCGTCTGCCGCTGGCTGAGTTCCACCGCAATCAGCTGCCGTCTAACTTTGCCGAGCTGAACAACACCTCCAACGCCTCTTTCCCGGCGGGTGCCAGCACCGCAGCAGGCTTCCTTTCCCACTTCGTGGAAAATTACCATCAGGGCTGGCTGCACGTGGACTGCTCTGCAACCTATCGCAAAGGTGCCGTTGAGCAATGGTCTGCGGGCGCAACCGGCCTGGGCGTGCGCGCCATTGCTAACCTGTTGACGAGTAAATAACACCTTTTTGTAGGGCGGATAAGCTTGCGCCATCCGCCGCTTTTTCAGATAAGTGGTGGAGGGCAATGCGCCTGTTCACCCTACAACTTATGCTTTTCCTGGAACCACAATGTCAGAACCAAAAAACGAACTTGAAACCCTGCTGGAGCAGGCCGCAACTGAGCCTGCGCACCGTCCGGCCTTCTTCCGTGTCCTGCTTGAATCTACCGTCTGGGTGCCGGGCGAAGCGGCCGAAGGCGAAGCCATAGATGCAGACAGCGCGGTTGAATTACAGCACTGGGAAAAAGAAGACGGCACCTCCGTCATTCCTTTTTTCACCTCCGTAGAGGCGTTACAGCAGGCCATTAGCCACGAGCAGGCCTTTGTGGCGATGCCTGTGCGCACCTTGTTTGAGATGACCATCGGCGAGACGCTGTTCCTGAACGCTAAGCTGCCGACCGGCAAAGAGTTCACTCCGCGTGAAATCAGCCATCTGATTAGCAGCGAAGGCGATCCGCTCAGCCAGCAGGAAGTACTGGAGGGCGGTGCCTCACTGCTGCTTTCAGAAGTTGCCGAGCCGCCAGCGCAGATGGTGGAGTCGCTGACTACCCTGTTCAAAAGCCTGAAAACCGTGAAGCGAGCTTTTCTGTGCTCCATTAAGGAGAGGGCCGACGAGCAGCCAAACCTGCTGATTGGTATTGAGGCCGAGGGGGATGTTGAGGCGATCATCCGCCAGGCGGGAAGCGTGGCGACAGATACTTTACCCGGTGACGAGCCGGTAGATATTTGTCTGGTCGCCGAAGGGGAGAAGGGCATTAGCCACTTTATGATGGCCCATATCACCCCGTTCTACGAACGCCGCTGGGGCAGCTTCCTGCGCGACTTCAAAACAAACCGTATTATCTGACAAGTTGCCCCTCACTCTGTCAGTGAGGGGCGCTGTTTACGCCGGTTCGACAGGCAGGTCGGAACGTGCGCCCCATTCACTCCACGAGCCGTCATACAGCGACACGCCGTTCACACCTAAAGTCGCCAGCGCCAGCACAACCACCGCAGCGGTAACACCAGAGCCACAGCTGGCAACGATCGGCTGCTCAAAGCTCACACCCTGACGTTCGAAAATCTCACTCAGCTCATCCGTCGTCTTCAGCTGGCCGTTTTCCACCAGATCGCCCCACGGCACGTTCAGCGCACCGGGAATATGGCCACGTTTCAGGCCCGGACGCGGTTCATCCATTTGCGCATTGAAGCGGGCAGCCGGGCGGGCATCAACCAGCTGAGCGGTGCCTTCATGGCTAATGAGTAGAACATCCGTCAGCCGTTTTATCACCAGCGGGTCAAAGTTCACGTCGAATTCACCTTCTGGTAATTCAACGTCCCCCTGCTGGAGCGGCATCTCTTCGCGCAGCCAGTCTGCCAGTCCTCCCGCCAGAATTGACACGTTCTCAACGCCAAAGCTCTTCAGCATCCACCATGCGCGGGGGGCGGAGAAAAGGTTGCCCTCGTCATAAACAATCAGATGCTTATCGCTGTTCACGCCCAGTTCGCGCATGGCAACCGCAAAAGCTTCCGCTCGCGGCATCATATGCGGCAGCGGGCTGGTGTGGTCGGACAAGGCTTCAATATCAAAAAAGGCTGCTCCGGGCAGATGGCCCGCCCGGTATTCGCTCGCAATATCTCTGTGCTCCTGGCCGGGCGGGAGCATGCGGGCATCCAGAACCTGGATGTCGGCATCGAAAATATGTTCTGCGAGCCAGTCGCCCGCAACGAAGTAAGAGGTGGACATGGTTGCCTCCGAATTATTTTTCACCTAAGGATTGTCGACGCTTTTCAGCAAACCGACAAGCGTCCATCTCCCGGCACGCGAGATAACTCGAAGTTCTGAAATAAGTTTTCTGCCGTTTGCATCCGTTACTTTTCTGTTTGCGAGACATCCCGCACCGGGCGGCTTTTCTACTTTCGCTTTTTCCTGCTTCACGCATAATACTTTCCCTACGTTCTGGGACTGGGGGCCGCTATGGCCAGGATAAAAAAATGAAAAACATGCGTATAGTTGGCCTCACGGCTGCTTTATTGGCGGGTTTAGCGCTCGGAGGGTGTGATGATAAAAACACTTCTCAGACGGCGTCGGCCCCGCCAGCAGCGGCTGAAAAGCAAAGCGCGGTACCGGCCCCGAAACCCGATGCCGCACAGCTGGAAAAACTCTCTCAGCTCTCTGCTGGCAAGCCTTTGAAACTACTGGACGCTTCGGAAGTACAGCTGGACGGGGCAAGTGCCCTGGTGCTGACTTTTTCCATTCCCCTCAACCCGGATCAGAACTTTTCCAGCGTTGTCCATCTGGTGGACAAAACCAGCGGCAAAGTTGACGGTGCCTGGGAGCTTTCGCAGGATTTAAAAGAGCTGCGCATGCGTCACCTTGAACCAAAACGTAATCTGATTCTGACCGTCGACAGCGGGCTGGCTGCGCTGAATAAAAACACCTTTGAAATAAACTTCGAAAAGAAAATTGCCACGCGAGATATTCAGCCAAGCGTTGGCTTTGCCAGCCGTGGTTCGCTGCTGCCCACGAAGGTCATCGCCGGGCTACCCGTCATGGCGCTAAACGTTGATAAAGTGGATGTGAATTTCTACCGCATTAAAAATGAATCCCTTGCTTCGTTTGTCAGCCAGTGGGAATACCGCAACGCCATGTCTAACTGGGAATCTGACAATCTGCTCAAGCTCGCCGATTTGGTCTACAGCGGGCGATTCGACCTCAATCCACAGCGCAATACCCGCGAAAAGGTCATGCTGCCGCTGGGCGAGATTAAGCCGCTGCAGCAGCCGGGGGTCTACCTTGCCATCATGAGCGAGGCCGGGCGGTACAGCTACAGCAACGCCGCCACGCTCTTCACGTTGAGCGACGTTGGTGTCTCTGCACACCGCTACCACGACCGGCTGGATGTTTTTGCCCAAAGCCTTGAGAACGGTGCCGCGCAGTCAGGTGTGGATATCACACTGCTTAATGAAAAGGGCCAGACCGTTGCGCAGGCGAAAAGCGATGGCGACGGACACGCGCTGCTGGAGAAAATTCATAAAGGCGTATTGTTACTGGCTCGGAGCGGGGATCAGACCACATTGCTGGACTTAAATCGTCCGGCACTGGATTTAGCCGAATTCGATATAGCCGGGGAAAAGGGGTACAGCAAACAATTCTTTATGTTTGGCCCGCGCGATTTATATCGCCCAGGTGAAACGGTCATTTTAAATGCGCTGTTGCGCGACGGCGACGGTAAGCCTCTGCCCGCTCAGCCGGTTAAACTCGAAGTCGTTAAGCCTGACGGGCAGGTGATAAGAACGCAAGTATGGCAGCCCGAAAACGGCCTTTATCAGTTCAACTATCCGCTGGGCAGCGATGTTCAGACGGGCAGCTGGCAGGTTAGGGTCAATACCGGGGACAACCAGCCGCGCAGCTGGTCATTTAAAGTCGAAGATTTCATGCCGGAGCGTATGGCGCTCAATATCACCAGCGGGCGGCAGCCAGTGAGTCCTGATGAGGCGGTTAGCTTCCAGGTAAACGGCCGTTATCTCTACGGCGCACCTGCGGCAGGAAACACTCTGCAAGGGCAGCTATTCCTGCGTCCGCTGCGTGAAGCGGTCACAGCCCTGCCGGGCTTCCAGTTTGGAGATCTCACCGAAGAGAATCTCTCGCGCAGCCTGGATGAAGTTCAGCTGCAGATGGATGAACAAGGCAATACGACGGTGAGTACTGAAAGCCAGTGGGGTGATGTTCATTCGCCGCTGCGGCTGGTGTTGCAGGCAAGTCTTCTCGAATCCGGCGGTCGCCCCGTGACGCGTCGTGCCGAGCAGGCTATCTGGCCTGCGGACGCTTTACCCGGTATTCGTCCTCAGTTCGCCAGTAAAGAGGTGTATGACTACCGCACTGATACGACGCGCACCCATCCTATTGTTGATGAAGACAGCAGTGCGGGTTTTGACATTGTTTACGCCAACGCGAAGGGGGAAAAGCTTGCCGCAACGGGTCTGGATGTTCGCCTGATCCGCGAACGCCGCGATTACTACTGGAACTGGGAGGACGGGCAGGGCTGGCAGTCTCAGTACGATCAAAAAGATCTGGTGGAGGCAGAGCAGAAAGTCGATCTTGCCGCAGGTGAGACAGGCAAGGTTTCCTTCCCGGTTGAATGGGGATCCTACCGGCTCGAGGTTCGCTCTCCCGATAACGAGATCGTCAGCAGCGTGCGTTTCTGGGCAGGCTACAGCTGGCAGGACAACAGTGACGGCACCGGGTCAGTTCGCCCGGATCGCGTCATGCTGAAAATAGATAAGCCTGCCTACAAGCCAGGCGATACGATCAAACTGCATATCGCGGCCCCCGCTGCGGGTAAAGGTTATGCGATGGTGGAATCCAGCGATGGCCCGCTGTGGTGGAAAGAAATTGATGTGCCTGCAGAAGGCATGGACCTCTCCATCCCGGTAGATAAAAGCTGGCAGCGTCATGATTTGTATCTGAGTACCCTGGTGGTTCGTCCCGGTGATAAGAGCCGTGCAGCAACGCCGAAGCGTGCCGTAGGCCTTCTCCATCTTCCATTGGGCGACGAAAGCCGTCGCCTTGCTATCGCACTGGAGGGGCCGGCGAAGATACGCCCGAATCAGACGCTGACGATGAAGGTGAAAGCAAGCGTTAAAGAGGGGGAAGTGCCGAAGAAAATTAACGTGCTGCTCTCCGCTGTCGACAGCGGGGTCTTAAATATCACCGACTACAAAACCCCGGATCCGTGGGAGGCGTTCTTTGGCCGTAAACGCTATGGCGCAGACCTCTATGATATCTATGGCCAGGTGATTGAAGGTGAAGGCAAACTAGCCACGCTTCGATTTGGCGGTGACGGCGACGAGGGGGATGAGTTAAGCCGTGGCGGTAAAAAACCGGTTAACCACGTCACGATAATCGCCCAGCAGGCGCAGCCGGTGCTTTTGGATGACAAAGGTGAAGGAACCGTCACCTTACCGATTGGTGATTTCAACGGTGAGCTGCGCGTGATGGCGCAGGCCTGGACGGACGATCGCTTTGGCAATAGCGAAGACAAAGTGACAGTGGCGGCCCCGCTGGTGACAGAGCTTGCCGCGCCGCGCTTTATGGCAAGCGGTGATAACAGTCGCCTGGCGCTTGATCTGACTAACCTGACGGATCTACCCCAGCAGCTCACGGTTAATCTTAAAACCAGCGGTTTGCTCTCTCTGGATGCTTCATCCTCACTGCCCGTGAAGTTAGCGCCAGGTGCCCGCTCAACCGTCTTTGTTCCCGTGCGCGCACTGGATGGCTTTGGTGACGGAGCATTGAGCGCAGAGATCACCGGTCTTAACCTGCCGGGTGAAACCGTCGCGTCGCAGGTAAAACAGTGGAAGCTTGGCGTGCGTCCTGCCTTCCCGGCTCAAACGGTGAATAGCGGGGCGATTCTGTCGCCAGGGCAGGTCTGGAATATTTCAGCGGAGCATCTCTCAGGCCTTGCGCCGAAAACGCTTGAAGGCCAGCTGTTGCTGAGCGGACGACCGCCGCTTAACCTGGCCCGCTATATCCGTGAGCTTAAGGCTTATCCCTATGGCTGTCTGGAGCAGACAGCCAGCGGCTTGTTCCCGTCCTTGTATACCAATGAGGCTCAGCTTACCGCACTGGGGATTAAGGGTATCAGCGATGAACAGCGGCGTACGGCCATTGATGTAGGAATCGGGCGCCTGTTGGACATGCAGCGAGAAAGCGGTGGATTTGGGCTTTGGGACAAAGAGGGGCCGGAAGAGTACTGGCTAACCGCCTACGTTACCGATTTCCTGGTGAGGGCCGGTGAGCAGGGTTACAGCGTCAACAGCGATGCGCTGAACAATGCCAACCAGCGCTTATTGCGTTACTTACAGGACCCCGGCCTGATTGCCCTGCGCTATAGCGATGACACAGCCGCCAGCAAATTTGCCGTACAGGCCTATGCGGGCCTGGTGCTTGCTCGTCAGCAAAAAGCACCGTTGGGCGCACTGCGTGAGCTGTGGCAGCACCATGAAACCGCAAAAGCAGGGCTACCGCTGGTACAGCTGGGTGTGGCATTAAAACTGATGGGGGATGCGCCACGCAGCCAGCAGACGTTGACGCTGGGGTTGCAGACCAAACGTGATGACCGGCATATCTGGATGGCCGATTACGGCAGCGATTTGCGCGATAAGGCGATGATGCTCAGCCTGCTTGAAGAGAACAAGCTTCTGCCGGAACAGCAAAATCAGCTGTTACAGGCGCTATCAAATCTGGCCTACAGCCAGCGCTGGCTCTCTACTCAGGAAAGTAATTCGCTGTTCCTTGCCGGTCGTCACTGGCAAACGGCGAAAGGCGACTGGCAGGCCCAGACTTCATTCAGCAGTGAGCCCTTAGCTGCCGGGCAGAGCATGACCAGAAACCTGGATGCGGATCGGCTTTCCGCGCTGCAGGTGACGAATACGGGGACGGAAAATCTGTATCTGCGTCTTGATACCGTGGGCTATCCACTTCGCGCGCCGCAACCTTACAGCAATGTTCTGCACGTTGAGCGTCATTTCCTTGATGCCAAAGGCAACACCAAACCTGTTTCCGCCCTCAAGAGCGGCGAATTGGTCATGGTCTGGCTGGACGTGTGGGCAGATAAAAACGTGCCCGATGCGTTAGTGGTCGATCTGCTTCCTGCCGGACTGGAACTTGAGAACCAGAATTTATCCGACAGCAGCGCCAGCCTGGGCGAGAGTAGCAACGAGGTGCAGGGTTTGTTGAGCCAGATGCAGCAGGCGGATATCCAGCATATGGAGTTCCGGGACGATCGCTTCGTTGCGGCACTGCCGCTCAACGAGGGCCAGCATGCCACGCTGGTTTATCTGGCTCGTGCCGTCACGCCGGGAAGCTACACGATTCCGGTGCCGCAGGTGGAATCCATGTACGTGCCGCAGTGGCGTGCAACGGGTGTCAGCGCTGGTGTTCTGACGGTTCTGCCGTAATCCGGTGTTGAGGTGATCAAATTAGCCCGCTGGCACCGCCGCTATCTTTTTGCGGTGGTGCCGGTTTTATTGGTGCTGGGCATGTGGCTGGCGGATAAATGCTGGCCGCTTCCTCTCAGGGAAGTCCATCCCGCCCGTGTGGTTGTTGCAGCGGACGGTACGCCTCTGTGGCGCTTTGCCGACGAGAACGGAATCTGGCGCTATCCGGTCACGATCGCCGAGGTTTCCCCTCGTTACCTGGAAGCACTGATCAACTATGAAGATCGTTTCTTCTGGGATCACCCCGGGATCAACCCTTTCGCTATTCTTCGTGCGGCCTGGCAGGATCTTCGCAGCGGTGAAGTGATCTCAGGGGGGAGTACCCTGACCATGCAGGTGGCGCGATTGCTCGATCCGCATCCCCGCACATTTGGCGGTAAGGTTCGCCAGGTCTGGCGGGCAATGCAGCTGGAGTGGCACCTTTCCAAAGAGCAGATCCTGACGCTTTACCTCAATCGCGCGCCGTTTGGGGGCACTCTGCAAGGCGTAGGGGCGGCGAGCTGGGCGTATTTGGGTAAATCACCGGCGCAGCTGAGCTATTCAGATGCGGCATTACTGGCCGTTTTGCCGCAGGCACCCAGCCGTCTGCGTCCTGACCGCTGGCCGGAAAGGGCTGAAGCCGCGCGTAACAAAGTTCTGCACCGCATGGCGGAGCAGGGCGTCTGGACACAAAAGCAGGTCAACGAATCGCTGGAAGAGCCTGTCTGGCTGGCTCCGCGCCAGATGCCGCAGTTAGCCCCCCTGTTTTCACGTTATCTCGCCGGACGGACACGGGATGCGAAAATGACCACCACGCTGGATGCCGCACTGCAAAGGCAGCTTGAAGAGCTGGCGCTGAACTGGAAAGGGCAACTGCCCCCGCGTTCTTCTCTGGCGCTGCTGGTCGTGGATCACACGACCATGGCCGTTCGCGGCTGGGTGGGATCGGCGGATATTCGTGATGATAGCCGCTTCGGGCACGTTGATATGGTGACGGCGATTCGTTCACCCGGCTCGGTGCTGAAACCCTTTGTCTATGGAATGGCGCTTGACGAAGGGCTGATCCATCCCTCGTCGCTGCTTCAGGATGTCCCCCGGCGGTTTGGCGACTATCGGCCGGGTAATTTTGATACCGGCTTCCACGGCCCGGTCAGTATGAGCCAGGCGCTGGTTCGTTCGTTGAACCTGCCGGCGGTGCAGGTGCTGGACGCCTACGGACCTAAACGTTTTGCTGCCAGGCTACGAAACGTTGGGCTGGATCTCCGCTTCCCGGTAGGCAGTGAGCCTAATTTGTCGCTGATTCTCGGCGGCGGCGGCGCGCGTCTTGACCAGATGGTTGCCGCCTACAGCGCTTTTGCCCGCCATGGTCGGGCAGCGCAGCTTCGTGTCCAGCCAGGGCAGCCACTGGTTGATCGGCCACTGCTTTCCCCAGGGGCGGCCTGGATAATCCGGCGGATTCTTGCGGGTGAAGCTTTGCCGCAACCGGACTCCTCTTTACCTGCCGTCGTGCCCTTGGCGTTTAAAACTGGAACCAGCTACGGCTATCGCGATGCCTGGGCGATAGGGCTGAATTCCCGCTACCTCATCGGCGTCTGGACAGGGCGACCAGACAGTACGCCCGTCGCGGGACAGTTTGGGCTTGGGAGTGCCGTGCCGTTGCTTAATCAGGTCAATAATCTGCTCCAGGCCAGTTCGGGTATCCAGCAGGCGCGGTTGCCTGCCGATCCCCGGCCAGCCTCTGTTTCAGCCGGGGAGATATGTTGGCCCGGAGGGCAAAATCTGCCTGCCGGCGATGCCAATTGCCGCCGCAGGTTGTCGAGCTGGCTGCTGGATAAAAGCGAGCCGCCTACGCTACAGGCGCCGGGCCAGGAAAGCATTCAGGGAACCCGGCGGATCATATGGCTGGACGGCAAAGGGCAGCGGGTGGCGGCAGACTGCCCGGAAGCCGCTGAAAAAACAATTTCACTCTGGCCTCTGCCCCTGGAGCCGTGGCTTCCCGTAGCAGAACGCAGGGCCGCACGTTTACCGCCAGTATCTGTCACTTGCCCACCCATCCAGAAAGATGAGGTTACGCCTTTGTTGTTGTTCGGCGTGCGTGAGGGCGCTATTTTAAAACGCTTACCGGGGCAGACAGAGCTTCCGCTCCGCTTAACCAGCCAGGGCGGACAAGGTAAACGCTGGTGGTTCTTAAACGGAGACGCTGTCGGCGAGAGCGTTAACGAGATGGCGCTGACATTAGATAAACCAGGCACTTATCAGGTTCTGGTGCTGGATGAGGCGGGGCAGGTTGCCGCGGCAAACTTTACCTTGAGGTAGGTAAAAACTGCTTTTTTGGCCCCTTAGGGAAAAAAGTGTTGCCGAAAATAGTCTTATTTTAAAGAAATGTTATCTCCATCCATAGGCAACGCCCGCGATGGTCATTATAATCTGCGCCAATTCATAACCGGGCAACCGGTACAAACAGAACAAACACAGAGGTAATCATGGCTATTGAACGTACTTTTTCCATCATCAAACCAAACGCGGTGGCAAAAAACGTTATTGGTAACATTTATGCTCGCTTTGAAGCAGCAGGGTTTAAAATTGTTGGCGCTAAAATGCTGCACCTGACTTCCGAGCAGGCTCAGGGTTTCTACGCTGAACACGAAGGCAAACCTTTCTTCGACGGTCTGGTTGCGTTCATGACTTCTGGCCCAATCGTTGTTAGCGTGCTGGAAGGTGAAAACGCAGTTCAGCGCCACCGTGATATCCTGGGCGCAACTAACCCTGCGAACGCACTGGCTGGTACTCTGCGTGCAGACTACGCTGACAGCTTCACCGAGAACGGCACCCACGGTTCTGACTCTCTGGAATCTGCTGCACGTGAAATCGCTTACTTCTTCGCAGAAGGCGAAGTGTGCCCACGCACGCGTTAATAAGTGTTTGCTGTGAGAGGACTTTACATTTTATTTAGGTGAAGCCGCTTTCAGTCATGGCATCTGTGCCATAGAATTTGTACAATGCTGCGCCCCGGATGAGCCATCTCTCCGGGGCGTCTCTTTTTAACCCTCCTGGGGCCGTAACGTGTAACAACGAGGCCGGAAAAAATTATGTCTGAGCAAACTGTCACCTCCCAGACGCCAGTCGCTGTCGTGCCTGGTAAATCTGAAAAAATTAATCTGTTGGATCTCAACCGTCAGCAGCTGCGCGAGTTCTTTGCCGAAATGGGCGAAAAGCCGTTCCGTGCCGATCAGGTCATGAAATGGATGTATCACTACTGCAGTGATGACTTCGATGAGATGACCGATATCAATAAGGTTCTGCGCAACAGGCTTAAAGAGGTCGCCGAAATTCGCGCCCCTGAAGTTGCGGAAGAGCAGCGTTCCGCGGACGGTACCATTAAGTGGGCCATCAGGATCGCCGATCAGCTGGTCGAAACCGTGTATATCCCGGAAGAAGACCGCGCCACGCTGTGCGTTTCATCCCAGGTTGGTTGTGCGCTGGAGTGTAAGTTTTGTTCCACGGCGCAGCAGGGCTTTAACCGTAACCTGCGCGTTTCTGAAATTATTGGTCAGGTCTGGCGCGCGGCGAAAATTATTGGCGCACAGAAAAAGACCGGCGTGCGGCCTATCACTAACGTCGTGATGATGGGCATGGGCGAGCCGCTGCTGAACCTGAACAACGTTGTCCCGGCCATGGAAATCATGCTGGACGATTTCGGCTTCGGCCTGTCAAAACGTCGCGTAACGCTTTCGACCTCTGGCGTAGTTCCTGCGCTGGACAAGCTGGGTGATATGATCGACGTGGCGCTGGCGATTTCTCTGCATGCGCCAACGGATGATATTCGTGATGAAATCATGCCGATCAACAAAAAGTACAATATCGAAACGTTCCTGGCCGCCGTGCGTCGCTATCTGGCGAAATCCAACGCCAACCAAGGCCGCGTCACCGTTGAGTACGTGCTGCTTGATCATGTTAACGATGGTACCGAACACGCGCACCAGCTTGCAGAATGTCTGAAAGATACGCCGTGCAAAATTAACCTGATTCCATGGAACCCGTTCCCGGGCGCACCTTATGGGCGCAGCTCCAACAGCCGCATAGACCGATTCTCAAAAGTACTGATGAGCTACGGATTCACCACCATCGTGCGTAAAACTCGTGGTGATGATATTGATGCCGCCTGTGGTCAGTTAGCGGGTGAGGTTATCGACCGGACCAAACGAACTCTGCGTAAACGTATGCAGGGTGAACCAATTGATGTTAAAGCAGTCTGATTAGCAGTTACCTATGACCAGCCAGTGCAAAACAGGCGCTGGCTGGTGCAAAAAACCACCGAATGATAACCATCAGTGAGTCTGGTTAATCGGTACCTGATTCAGGGCAATAATTACGGTGCGTTTCTTTGCGCTTTAAGGCAGTATGTAACCGCACAACAACAGTTTAGCGCCGGGCGTTTGAGCAGACATTGTGAAACGTCAGCCGACAGCATTTAAAAATGCAGTCTATGGTTAACAGAAGCATCAGTAACGCTGTTGCTTCAGGCAGTGTATGAACATCCAATGTGGACAATGCCGGCGCGATTGGCTGAGGAGTGACTCCTCAGGTGCCAGATTATTCTCGTGGTTCGGGCGATTGTAGCGCAGCTGATAAGCTGCACTACAGGCTCGTGCCTATTTCCTAATTGAACCGTACCAGCAGTTGTAGCTAATGAATACTGAAGCCACTCAAGAAACAAATGCAGCACAAACCACAGGCGTTCGTTTACGTAATGCGCGTGAGCAACTGGGTCTCAGCCAGCAAGCCGTGGCTGAACGGTTATGTCTGAAGGTTTCTACCGTTCGGGATATTGAAGACGACAAAGCGCCTGCTGAACTGGCGTCGACGTTCCTGCGCGGTTATATCCGTTCTTACGCTCGTCTGGTGCATATTCCAGAGGAAGAACTGTTGCCGATGATGGAGAAACAAGCTCCGATCAGGGCAGCAAAAGTGGCCCCAATGCAGACTTTTGCGCTGGGTAAACGCCGTAAAAAGCGTGACGGTTGGTTAATGAGCTTTACCTGGATGATTCTGTTTGTAGTTATCGGCCTGACGGGTGCGTGGTGGTGGCAAAACCATAAAGCACAGCAGGAAGAGATCTCAACAATGGCAGATCAATCCTCCGCAGAGCTGTCAGCAGGCAATACCTCTGCTGGTCAGTCTGTGCCGCTGAATACAGGTAGCGATGCTGCGGCTGCTCCTGATGCAACGGCGTCTCAGCCTGCGCCGACAACGGCTCCAGAGAGTCAATCTGCACCAGTAGACAGCACAGCGCAGACCGCGCCGCAACAGACACCAGCGGATAACGGCACTGTCGTGTCACCGAGCCAGGCTCCGATTGATGCCGCACAAACGGCTCCAGCACCAGGTACTGCGACCACTCTGCCTACCGATCAGGCTGCTACCACGCAACCTGCGGCAGATGCTAATGCGCTGGTGATGAACTTCAATGCAGATTGCTGGCTGGAAGTGACCGACGCCACGGGCAAAAAGCTGTTCAGCGGTATGCAGCGTAAAGACGGCAATTTAAATTTAGTAGGTCAGGCCCCGTATAAGTTAAAAATCGGTGCTCCGGCAGCAGTACAGATTCAGTTCCAGGGTAAACCTGTCGATCTGAGTCGCTTTATCAGAACTAGCCAGGTTGCCCGTCTGACCGTCAGCGCGGAATAATCGCCACCGGCGAGACGTGTAATTGTGGAGACTTGTCATGCATAACGAAAACCCGATTCAGCGTAGAAAATCTAAGCGCATCTACGTCGGGAATGTGCCAATCGGCGATGGGGCCCCTATCGCCGTCCAGTCCATGACCAACACCCGTACCACGGATGTTGAAGCAACGGTCAATCAGATCAAAGCGTTAGAAAGAGTAGGTGCGGATATCGTTCGCGTATCTGTTCCTACTATGGACGCGGCTGAAGCTTTCAAACTGATTAAACAGCAGGTTAATGTTCCGCTGGTGGCCGATATTCACTTCGACTACCGCATTGCGCTGAAAGTTGCCGAATACGGCGTTGATTGCCTGCGCATCAACCCAGGCAATATCGGCAGTGAAGAGCGTATTCGTCAGGTGGTTGACTGCGCACGTGACAAAAATATTCCTATTCGTATTGGGGTCAACGCTGGTTCTCTGGAGAAAGATCTCCAGGAGAAATATGGTGAGCCAACGCCTCAGGCACTGCTTGAGTCCGCCATGCGCCATGTCGATCACTTAGATCGTCTTAACTTCGATCAGTTTAAAGTCAGCGTCAAAGCATCCGACGTATTCCTTGCGGTGGAGTCTTATCGTTTGCTGGCAAAACAGATCGATCAGCCTTTGCACTTAGGGATCACCGAAGCGGGTGGTTTCCGCAGCGGCTCCGTGAAATCCGCTATCGGCCTGGGACTTCTGCTTTCGGAAGGGATCGGCGATACGCTGCGTGTTTCTCTGGCGGCCGATCCGGTGGAAGAGATCAAAGTTGGTTTCGACATCCTGAAATCTCTGCGTATTCGTGCCCGTGGCATCAACTTTATTGCTTGCCCAACCTGCTCCCGTCAGGAATTTGACGTGATCGGCACCGTTAACGCGCTGGAAGAGCGCCTGGAAGACATCATCACGCCGATGGACGTTTCTATCATTGGTTGTGTGGTCAACGGGCCTGGTGAAGCGCTGGTGTCCACCCTGGGCGTGACGGGCGGCAATAAAAAGAGCGGATTCTACGAAGATGGCGTACGCCAGAAAGAGCGCATGGACAACGACAACATGATTGCTCAGCTTGAAGCGCGCATTCGTGCCAAGGCCAGTATGCTCGATGAGAAGCAGCGAATCAGCATCCAGCAACTGGAAAAATAACGCGAAACATGGGAAGCACAGGGCTTCTGCGTGTATGATTGAACCCGCTGGTTTTTTCGCAGTAGCGAAGGAACTGATTTCGGGTTCATTTTTTGTATAAAACGACAGAGAACAAACGTGGCAAAAAATATTCAAGCCATTCGCGGCATGAACGATTACCTGCCGGGCGAAACCGCCATCTGGCAGCGTATTGAAGGCATTATCAAACAGGTACTCGGTAGCTACGGCTATAGTGAAATCCGTTTGCCGATTGTAGAGCAGACCCCGTTATTCAAACGCGCCATTGGTGAAGTGACCGACGTGGTTGAAAAAGAGATGTATACCTTTGAGGACCGCAATGGCGATAGCCTGACCCTGCGCCCTGAGGGCACTGCAGGCTGCGTACGCGCCGGTATCGAACATGGTCTTCTGTACAATCAGGAACAGCGTTTGTGGTACATCGGGCCGATGTTCCGCCACGAGCGTCCGCAGAAAGGGCGCTACCGTCAGTTCAACCAGCTAGGTGTGGAAGTCTTTGGTCTGCAAGGGCCCGACATCGACGCCGAGTTAATCATGCTGACGGCTCGCTGGTGGCGTGCGCTGGGTATTGATAAGCACGTTAGCCTTGAGCTGAACTCTATCGGTTCGCTGGAAGCACGCGCAAAATACCGTGAAGCGCTGGTTGCCTACCTGGAGCAGTTCAAAGAAAAATTAGATGAAGACAGTCAGCGCCGCATGTATACCAACCCGCTGCGCGTACTGGATTCCAAAAATCCTGAAGTGCAGGCGCTGTTGGATAATGCACCTGCGTTGGGTGACTATCTCGACGACGAGTCCCGTGAACATTTTGCTGGCCTGTGCCAGTACCTTGATGCTGCAGGTATTGCTTATACCGTGAACCAGCGCCTGGTACGTGGTCTCGACTATTACAACCGTACTGTGTTCGAATGGGTGACGACCAGCCTCGGCTCCCAGGGAACCGTGTGTGCCGGTGGTCGTTACGATGGTCTGGTTGAACAACTTGGGGGCCGTGCGGCACCTGCAGTTGGATTCGCGATGGGTCTCGAGCGTCTTGTTTTACTGGTTCAGGCGATCAATCCTGAATTTAAAGCAGAACCTGTTGTCGATATATACCTGATATCGTCGGGTCAGGGAACTCAGGCCGCTGCCATGCTGTTAGCAGAGCAGCTGCGTGACCAGATCCCGGCACTGAAGCTGATGACCAACTATGGCGGCGGCAACTTCAAGAAACAGTTCATTCGCGCAGATAAGTGGGGCGCTCGCGCCGCGCTGGTTTTGGGTGAAGATGAAGTGGCTAAAGGCCTGGTCGTTGTGAAGGATCTGCGCACAGGTGAGCAGCAAACCGTGGAACAGCACAACGCGGTGGCACATCTACAGGCGCTACTGGGCTAATTTCCCCGGTGATTAATCGTTAAGGAGAAGGACTGCGTGGAAGTTTACGAGAACGAAAACGATCAGGTTGAAGCGGTAAAACGCTTCTTTGCCGAAAACGGCAAAGCGCTGGTGGTGGGTGTCGTACTGGGGATTGGCGCGCTGGTGGGCTGGCGCTACTGGAATAGCCATCAGGCTGATTCCGCCATGGCATCCTCTTTGGAATATCAGACCGTCACCAGCAACGTGCGTGCAGATCAACCGGCAACGCTCAGCGCTGCAGAAAAATTTGCTGCCGCGACAGACAATACCTACGGCGCACTGACCTCACTTGAGCTGGCGCAGCAGTACGCGGACAAAAATGATCTTGCCAAAGCTGCGGCGCAGCTGCAGCAGGCTCTGACCAAAACCAAAGATGCGAATCTTCAGGCGCTCATTAACCTGCGTCTGGCTCGTGTTCAGGTCCAGTTAAAACAAGCTGACGCCGCGCTGAAGACCCTGGAAGGGATCAAAGGCGAAGGCTGGGTTGCTATTGTCGCGGATATGCGCGGCGAAGCGCTGCTCAGTAAAGGGGACAAGCAAGGTGCGCGCGATGCGTGGAGCAAGGGCGCACAATCTGACGCTTCTCCTGCACTGCGTGAAATGATGCAGATGAAAATTAATAATTTGTCCAGCTAAGAGGGACACGATGCAATTGCGTAAATTACTTGTGCCAGGTCTGATTTCTCTGACGCTGCTCAGCGGCTGTTCATTGTTCAGCGGTGAAGAAGATGTTGTTAAAATGTCTCCACTGCCAACGGTTGAAAACCAGTTCGAACCGGAAAAAGTGTGGAGCACTTCGGTCGGTGACGGAATTGGTGATTTTTACTCCAACCTTCATCCGGCATGGCAGGACAGCACCGTTTTTGCTGCTGACCGTCGTGGAACAGTGAAAGCTGTGAATGCGGATGATGGCAAAGAAGTCTGGTCTGTCGACTTGTCCGAAAAAACGGGCTTCTTCTCCCGCAATATCCCGGCACTGCTTTCCGGTGGTGTAACGGTTGATGGCGGTCATGTGTATGTCGGCAGCGAAAAAGCGCAGGTCTTCGCGCTCAATACCACTGACGGCAGCATCGCATGGCAAAGCAAGGCCGCGGGCGAAGTGTTGTCCCGTCCTGTTGTCAGCGATGGCCTGGTGCTGATTCATACCAGCAACGGTCAGCTGCAGGCGATGAACGAAACTGACGGTGCGGTTGTCTGGACCGTCAACCTTGATATGCCAGCGCTTTCGCTGCGTGGTGAATCAGCTCCGTCCGTTGCGTTTGGCGCAGCCATCGTGGGCGGTGACAACGGCCGCGTCAGCGCAGTCCTGATGAAACAAGGCCAGCTGATTTGGCAACAGCGTATCTCCCAGGCAACAGGTGCAACAGAAATTGACCGCCTGAGCGATGTGGATACCACGCCGGTGATTGTTAATGGCGTAGTGTACGCGCTGGCCTATAACGGCAACCTGACCGCATTGGACCTGCGCTCTGGCCAGATCATGTGGAAGCGTGAGCTGGGTTCAGTTAACGACTTCATCGTGGATGCCAACCGTATCTTCCTGGTGGATCAGAGCGACCGCGTGATTGCCCTGAACGCAGAAGGCGGCGTGACGCTGTGGACGCAGAGCGATCTGCTGCACCGCAACCTGACTGCACCTGTTCTGTACAATGGCTATCTGGTTGTCGGCGACAGCGAAGGCTATATGCACTGGATTAACACCGACGATGGTCGCTTTGTTGCTCAGCAAAAAATGGACGGCTCCGGCTTCCAGACTGAGCCAGTCGTTGCCAGTGATAAACTGCTGATTCAGGCGAAAGACGGTACGCTGTACTCGATCAAACGCTAAACTTGCCAGGGTAGTTGGCTAGTTCGAAACGGTTCCTGATCTCCAGGAGCCGTTTCCTGTTTTTAAGAAACGGCGCATTTGCGCGCCGTTTGATGATGAATTATTGAGTAATGAGGCTTTTATAATGGTACCTGTGGTTGCGCTTGTCGGGCGCCCTAATGTTGGAAAATCCACGTTGTTTAACCGCTTAACGCGTACCCGTGATGCGCTGGTCGCGGATTTCCCGGGGCTGACTCGCGACCGCAAGTATGGTCGTGCTGAAGTGGAAGGTCGCGAATTTATCGCTATCGATACCGGCGGTATTGACGGTACGGAAGACGGTGTTGAAACGCACATGGCTGCCCAGTCGCTGTTGGCGATTGAAGAAGCGGATGTCGTGCTGTTTATGGTGGATGCTCGTGCGGGCCTGATGCCTGCCGATGAAGCCATCGCCAAACACCTGCGTTCGCGTCAGAAGCCAACCTTCCTGGTGGCGAACAAAACTGATGGGATGGACCCGGATCAGGCCGTCATTGATTTTTACTCCCTTGGCCTGGGCGAAATTCATCCTATTGCGGCTTCCCACGGTCGCGGTGTGACAACGCTTCTCGAACACGTGCTGATGCCGTTCATCGACGAAGTGAACCCGCGCGAAGCGGAAGAAGAGATTGACGAAGATGCGGCCTACTGGGCGGCATTCAACGCGAAAAACGGCATTGTCAACGAAGATGACGAGGCCGAAGAGGAAGAAGAAGAGGAAGCTTTCAATCCTCAGGATCTGCCGATTAAGCTGGCTATCGTCGGGCGTCCGAACGTTGGTAAGTCAACGCTAACTAACCGTATCCTCGGTGAAGACCGCGTCGTCGTTTACGACATGCCCGGCACGACCCGTGACAGCATCTACATCCCGATGGAGCGTGACGAGCGTGAATACGTACTGATCGATACCGCGGGCGTGCGTAAGCGTGGCAAAATCACTGAAACCGTTGAGAAATTCTCCGTAATTAAAACGCTTCAGGCTATCGAAGACGCCAACGTCGTGCTGCTGGTGATTGACGCCCGCGAAGGCATCTCCGATCAGGATCTCTCGCTGCTGGGCTTTATCCTCAATAGTGGGCGCTCACTGGTGATTGTGGTTAACAAGTGGGATGGCCTCAGTAACGAAGTTCGCGAGCAGGTCAAAGAGACGCTGGATTATCGCCTTGGCTTCATCGACTTTGCCCGCGTGCACTTCATCTCCGCACTGCACGGCAGCGGCGTAGGCAACCTGTTTGAATCAGTACGTGAGGCCTACGACAGTTCTACACGTCGTGTAAGCACCGCGCTGCTGACCCGCATTATGAACATGGCGTCTGAAGATCACCAGCCACCGCTGGTTCGCGGTCGTCGTGTGAAGCTGAAGTATGCGCACGCCGGTGGTTACAACCCGCCAATCGTGGTGATTCACGGCAACCAGGTGAAAGACCTGCCGGACTCCTACAAGCGCTACCTGATGAACTACTTCCGTAAGTCGCTGGACGTCATGGGGACGCCAATCCGCATCCAGTTCAAGGAAGGGGATAACCCGTTTGCCAACAAGCGTAATACCCTGACGCCGAACCAGATGCGTAAGCGTAAGCGCCTGATCAAGCACATCAAGAAGAGCAAGTAATACACAACGGGAGCAAAGCGCTCCCGTTTTCTTTGAGGAGGAGTCATGGACATGAACTGCCCAATCTGCGACAGGCAGCTGCAGGAAATCGACGGCGGCGGCCACTGCGAAAGCTGCAATCAGGATTTCAGGCTGGAAGCCCGCTGCCCGGACTGCCATCAGCCGCTGGAAGTGTTGAAGGCCTGCGGCGCGGTGGATTATTTCTGCCAGAACGGCCACGGATTGATTTCTAAAAAGCGCGTCGAGTTTGTTCCCGTCGCGCAGTAAGCGCTAACTTTTAGCCGCTGGCTTACGCTTGCGGGCAGGCTTCACCGGTGTAATACCGGTGACCTGACTTTCTACCCAGCCATCCTCCAGGCGCGTTGTCAGCGTATCTCCGGATTTAATCTGCTTTGTCTTCTTCAGCACTTTGCCATCCGTTGCGGTTGTGACGCTGTAGCCACGGGCAAGCGTTGCCAGCGGGCTGACGGCTTCCAGCTGTGCCAGTGCCGTTCCAAAGCGCTGCCGCGTGGTGCTCAACCGCGCCGTCAAGATCTGCGACAATCTGTATTCCAGCTGTTGAATGCGTGTCTGCGCACGGTGAATGCGCGCCTGCGGCTGTTGCTGATTCAGGCGTTGGGCAAGGCGCTGCTGCTGCTGAGAAGTCCGGCGCAGCTTTGTCTCCATTGCTGCGTTCAGGCGCTGCTGCAAACGCTCAAGCGTGGTCT
The DNA here is from genome assembly GCF_016756775.1 of Dryocola clanedunensis subsp. sulfonylureivorans. Taxonomy (GTDB): domain Bacteria; phylum Pseudomonadota; class Gammaproteobacteria; order Enterobacterales; family Enterobacteriaceae; genus Dryocola; species Dryocola clanedunensis. The sequence goes on from NZ_JAERMU010000010.1 coordinate 107,255, forward strand.
GCTGACGAGCCAGGCGAAGCTGAGGATGTTGTTGTTGCAGGCGATGCTGAAGGCGAGTGAAACGCTGCGTTCGCTGGGCGAGGTAGTAGTCCATCGCCATCTCCATACGCGTTTGCTGCGACTGGATCTGACGTAACAATTCAAGCTGATTACGGCTGACAATCTCTGCGGCAGCCGAGGGGGTTGGAGCACGCAGATCCGCCACAAAATCGGCGATCGTGACGTCAGTTTCATGTCCTACGGCGCTAACGACCGGGATTTGGCTTGCGAAAATAGCCCGGGCCACACGCTCGTCGTTAAAACTCCACAAATCCTCCAGCGAACCGCCGCCGCGCCCGACAATCAGCACATCACACTCAGCGCGCTGGTTGGCGAGTTCAATGGCCCGGACGATTTGCCCAGGGGCATCGGCACCCTGAACGGAGGTGGGATAAATGATAATCGGCAAAGAAGGATCGCGGCGTTTTAAGACATGCAAAATATCGTGCAGGGCCGCACCGGATTTGGACGTAATCACACCGACCTGACGCGCCGGACTGGGCAGGGATTTTTTGTACTGCTGCTCGAAAAGGCCTTCTGCTGTCAGACGCTGCTTGAGCTGTTCGTACTGCTGCTGAAGCAGACCTTCGCCCGCTGGCTGCATGCTTTCGACAATAATCTGGTAATCACCGCGTGGTTCATACAGCGTGATATTGGCGCGAACCAGAACCTGTTGCCCGTGCTGCGGACGAAAAGTTACCCGGCGATTGCTGTTGCGGAACATTGCACAGCGAACCTGAGCGGTGTCGTCTTTCAACGTGAAGTACCAGTGGCCGGAAGAGGGCTGGCTGAAGTTGGAGATTTCGCCGCTGATCCAGACCTGTCCCATTTCCTGCTCCAGCAGCAAACGGACCGCCTGATTCAGACGGGTAACAGTAAAAATTGAAGGAGAATTTGCGATTGGCATGTGAGCTGGATCAAATTTTAAATCAGCGGGTTATTCGGTCAATAGTACCTCCCATATCGCGAGTGGCAAGGATTTTTGGTAAAAAAGTGTGGATGCAACCGATTACGCTCTGTATAATGCCGCGGCAATATTTTATCTGTTCTCATTCACCCCAGGTTGAGATATTGCCATGCTACGAATCGCCAAAGAAGCACTGACGTTTGATGACGTTCTCCTCGTTCCAGCTCACTCCACCGTTCTGCCTAATACGGCGGATCTCGGCACCCAATTGACCAAAACTATTCGTCTGAATATCCCGATGCTGTCCGCAGCGATGGATACCGTGACCGAAGCACGTCTGGCTATTGCGCTTGCTCAGGAAGGTGGCCTTGGTTTTATCCACAAAAATATGTCGATTGAGCGCCAGGCTGAAGAAGTCCTGCGTGTGAAGAAGCATGAAAGTGGCGTGGTCACCGACCCGCAAACCGTACTGCCAACCACCACCCTGCGTGAAGTGAAAGAGCTGACCGAGCGTAACGGCTTTGCCGGTTATCCGGTAGTCACTGAGAAATACGAGCTGGTCGGTATTATCACCGGCCGTGATGTGCGTTTCGTTACCGATTTAAATCAGCCTGTTAGCGTGTACATGACGCCGAAAGAGCGTCTGGTGACCGTGAAAGAAGGCGAAGCACGCGACGTGGTGCTTTCAAAAATGCATGAAAAACGCGTTGAGAAGGCGCTGGTCGTTGATGACCAGTTCCACCTTCGCGGCATGATCACCGTAAAAGACTTCCAGAAAGCAGAGCGTAAACCAAACGCCTGTAAGGACGACCAGGGCCGTCTGCGCGTTGGGGCTGCCGTAGGGGCAGGCGCAGGCAACGAAGAGCGTATCGACGCTCTGGTAGCTGCTGGCGTGGACATTCTGCTGATAGATTCCTCTCACGGGCACTCCGAAGGCGTTCTGCAACGTATTCGCGAGACCCGTGCTAAATATCCTGACCTGCAAATCATCGGTGGCAACGTTGCGACAGCGGCGGGTGCTCGTGCCCTGGCTGATGCGGGCGTTAGCGCAGTGAAAGTAGGTATCGGTCCAGGCTCCATCTGTACTACCCGTATCGTTACCGGCGTTGGCGTTCCGCAGATTACTGCTGTAGCAGACGCGGTGGAAGCGCTGGAAGGCACTGGCATTCCGGTCATCGCCGACGGCGGTATTCGTTTCTCCGGCGACATCGCAAAAGCTATCGCTGCGGGCGCGTCTGCGGTCATGGTTGGCGGCATGCTGGCCGGTACTGAAGAGTCTCCGGGCGAAATCGAACTCTACCAGGGGCGTTCATTCAAATCTTACCGTGGTATGGGCTCACTGGGCGCGATGTCCAAAGGTTCTTCTGACCGTTACTTCCAGACGGATAACGCGGCAGACAAACTGGTTCCAGAAGGTATCGAAGGCCGCGTGGCTTACAAGGGCCATTTGAAAGCGATCGTTCACCAGCAGATGGGCGGCCTGCGCTCCTGTATGGGTCTGACCGGTTGTGCTACCATCGACGACCTGCGCACCAAAGCGGAATTCGTACGCATCAGCGGTGCGGGTATCCAGGAAAGTCACGTACACGACGTGACCATCACTAAAGAGTCCCCGAACTACCGTATGGGCTCCTGATTCTTCATCGCCCGCACACGCGGGCGATTTACTTTCCCTGTTTCACTTGCCTCGGAATTAGCGTCAATGACGGAAAACATTCATAAACATCGCATCCTGATCCTCGATTTCGGTTCTCAGTACACTCAGCTTGTAGCGCGTCGCGTACGTGAGCTGGGCGTTTACTGTGAGCTGTGGGCGTGGGATGTCACTGAAGCACAAATCCGTGAATTCAACCCAAGCGGCATTATCCTGTCCGGCGGCCCGGAAAGTACCACCGAGCAAAATAGCCCGCGTGCGCCGGAATATGTGTTTACCGCAGACGTCCCGGTATTCGGCGTGTGCTACGGCATGCAGACCATGGCGATGCAGCTTGGCGGCCACGTAGAAGCCTCTAACGAGCGTGAATTTGGTTATGCGCAGGTTGAAGTTAAAACCGATAGCGCGCTGGTTCGCGGTATCGAAGATTCTCTGAGCGCCGCAGGCAAACCGCTGCTGGACGTCTGGATGAGCCACGGCGACAAAGTCACGGCCATCCCGTCTGACTTCGTGACCGTTGCCAGCACCGAAACCTGTCCGTTCGCCATCATGGCCAACGAAGAGAAGCGTTTCTACGGCGTACAGTTCCACCCGGAAGTCACCCATACTCGTCAGGGTCAGCGTCTGCTGGAGCGCTTTGTTCTGGATATCTGCGGCTGTGAAGCGCTGTGGACCCCGGCAAAAATTATCGAAGATGCTATTGTGCGTCTGCGTGAGCAGGTGGGTGACGACAAAGTGATTCTGGGCCTGTCCGGCGGCGTGGATTCTTCCGTCACGGCCATGCTGCTGCACCGCGCCATTGGCGACCGTCTGACCTGTGTGTTCGTGGATAACGGCCTGCTGCGCCTGAACGAAGCCGAGCAGGTTCTGGAAATGTTTGGCGATCACTTCGGTCTGAATATCGTTCACGTGCCTGCGGAAGAGCGTTTCCTGTCCCAGCTGGCAGGTATTGATGAGCCAGAAGCCAAACGTAAAACCATCGGCCGCGTCTTTGTTGAAGTGTTCGACGAAGAGGCGCTGCGTCTGGAAGATGTGAAGTGGCTGGCGCAGGGGACTATCTATCCTGACGTTATTGAATCCGCGGCTTCCGCCACCGGCAAAGCGCACGTCATTAAATCTCACCACAATGTGGGCGGCCTGCCGAAAGAGATGAAGATGGGTCTGGTTGAGCCGCTGAAAGAGCTGTTCAAAGACGAAGTGCGTAAAATCGGTCTGGAGCTGGGTCTGCCTTACGACATGCTGTATCGTCACCCGTTCCCGGGGCCAGGTCTGGGCGTGCGCGTGCTGGGCGAAGTGAAGAAAGAGTACTGTGACCTGCTGCGTCGTGCGGATGCTATCTTCATCGAAGAGCTGCACAAAGCGGATCTGTACAACAAAGTGAGCCAGGCGTTCACCGTGTTCCTGCCGGTTCGTTCCGTTGGCGTAATGGGCGATGGCCGCAAGTACGACTGGGTTGTTTCCCTGCGTGCTGTGGAAACCATCGACTTCATGACCGCGCACTGGGCGCATCTGCCATACGATTTCCTTGGCCGCGTTTCCAACCGCATCATCAACGAAGTTAACGGTATCTCCCGCGTGGTTTACGATATCTCTGGCAAGCCGCCAGCGACTATCGAGTGGGAATAAAACTCACGTCATAAATAAACCGGGTGGCCATGTGCCACCCGTTTTTTTATCTGGTATTGATGAACGACAGGCGTGACGAAGCCCGCTGTTTCTACAGCGTTATTTTACTTAACGGGGGCGGGTTACCGGTTGGTGTTATCCACGGAGAGGCTGCTTTGCTGGGCGTCTGCTTTCTTGTCCTGGTGATGCTGCCAGGCGCCAATCGAGGAGTAGACAAAACGGCCAAAAAGGAAAAGGAAGCTGATAAGAAGAATAATGCGGGTCATTCGGCCGTTAAACCGGTGTCGTCTTCGCATACTCGTAACCTGTGTCACGCAAGTGGTCTCTGGGTTTGCCCGACAGCTGCGGGCGACGGGGATATTTAGGCATAGCGCGGCGGTTGGGTCAATTCGGAAACATGTAAAATAGCGTCAACGGACAGGTTGTGACTGATAGATAAACGATTCTTTATTTAAAATCGCGATATTTTGTTTTTAAGTATCCAGGAAAGTTCTGTAACCTGGATCAACTTTAAGCATAAATTGATCTGCATCAATTCTGATCGTCAGACCCTAACTAAAATCACCCTTCACCTCATAACAAGGTTACAAATCAGGCAAACCGAAGCCCATTCTGAACTTCACCCGGCAGGTTTCTGACAAATATCTATGCAAGTTGCGAACTGGTACAGAACGTATAAAAATAAGTGGTGGGCGCTACCTCTCGTTCTGCCGTGTCTGCTGCTCCCCTTTGCCGTCTGGTGTAATGCTAATACTGTATTAAACGACGGTAGGGTTTTCCTTATTTATCTGCCATTAGCCCTGATGACCGCACTGACTATCCTCTTTGGATGGGCGGCAATACCGGGTATCGTTCTGGCACTGCTCATTCGGTATATTCCTATAAAAGGGGAGTGGGTAGCGCTACTGACCATTTTCCATTTCCTTTTTCCCATTACGTTGAGCCTGTGCGGCTATCGGGTGTTCTCACCTCGACGCCACTGCATCGATTTCACTTCCCTGCAGGTGATTTTGCAAAGGATGTTTTGGCTGGTTCTGTTCAATTCAGCCCTGTTTGTGATGATTTTCCAGATAGGTGTATTTTTTGGCTGGTATGAACCGCTGAAGGGGCTGATGGCAGAAAATCCTTTCCGGCCCCGGATGCTCATCAATTTTCAGGCCGTATTAGTCGGGACCCTGACTGGTTTGCCGCTCTTTTACTGCATTATCCGCATAGCCCGTAATCCGCAGTTTCTTAAATCCCTTTGGTCGCGCACGCGTGCTCAGGCGCACCAGGGGGTTACCACGATGGAGTTTGCGCTCTGGTCAATGCTAATGGCCATGGTCATCACTCTACTTTTATCACCCGTTGGCCCGTCTGGTTCGATCTTTAAGACGGACTATACGTTGACGTTACTTTTACCCGTTATGCTATGGGGGGCTACGCGCTATGGCCTCTATTTCATCACCATTATTTGGACGCCACTTCTCATTCTTCTTTGCCGGGGATTTAATAACTATCTGCCCTCGGATGTAGGTTTGCAGCTTCACCTGGCCATCGTGACATCCAGTTATGCCATGTTCTCCCTGACGATTTATATGATGTCGGCGATCAGCACGCGTCAGCGCAGTATGCATACCAAAGCGTACCGGGCCGCCTTTATCGACCCTGTTGTCATGATCCCCAATCTGCGGGCACTGAATCACGATATTAGTCATTACTCGGTGATGACCCTGGTCTTCCTTAGCGTGCCTGAGCTGGAGTTGTTAGGGCGCAATTACGGGGTACTGCTACGCATTAAGTACAAACAGCAGCTTGCTGAATATTTGCGTCCGGTGCTGGATGAGGAAGAAAAGATTTATCACCTTTTCGGGCACGATCTGGCTGTCCGGCTGAACTGTGAAACGCATCAGGAACGGATAGCCTTAATCGATCAGCGCGTGAAACAGTTCCGCTTTATCTGGGATGGCGTGCCGTTACAGCTACAGGTCGGCATCAGTTATTGCGATGTTCGCCAGCCCGTCAGTCACTTATATCTTCTGCTGGGGGAACTCAGCACGATGGCAGAGCTGTCATTGCAGTCCTCTCATCCTGAAAGTTTGCAGCACCAGGGCTCGAAGCGGGTACAAAACACGGTTAAGAACAAAATCACGATGATGAACCGGTTACAGTCCGCGCTCGACAACGGTGATTTTATTCTGATGGCGCAGCGGATTGAGGGAGCGAGGGGTGATAATTATCATGAGATTTTGATTCGCATGAACGACGGTGAAGGCGCAGTTTTCCTGCCGGAGAGCTTCTTGCCCGTTGCCCATGAGTTTGGCCTGTCGTCAAAGATAGATCGCTGGGTGCTTGAAACTACGCTGCAGTTTATGGACAACTATCGTGAACGTCTGCCTGGCTGTCGTTTTGCCATCAATCTTACACCCGCTTCCGCCGGACGAATGCAGTTCCCTGCTGAGGTAAAGGGACTGCTTGAGCAGTATAAAATTGAGCCATGGCAACTTCTCTTTGAAGTGACGGAAAGCGATTCCCTGACCAATCTTGAGCAGGTCAATCAGACCTTTTTCGCGCTTCAGCGCATGGGCTGTAAGGTCGCTATTGATGATTTCGGGACGGGTTACGCCAGCTATTCGCGAATGAAAGATATCCACGCGGATATGCTGAAAATTGACGGTAGTTTTATCCGCAACATCCTGACCAGCAGCCTCGACTATCAGATCGTTGAGTCAATCTGTCAGCTGGCAAGAATGAAGAAGATGCAGGTCGTCGCGGAATATGTGGAAAGCGAAGAGATAAAAGAAGCTGTTTTACGGCTTGGCATTGATTACATGCAGGGCCATATGATTGGTTATCCTCTACCGCTCTCTTCACTGGTCGTGGATGCGGGACATCTTCCTGAGTAATGTCATGCACCCGGCTTGCTCGCCTGCAGGCCGGGACTTATCACTCGAACTCATGCCGCAATAATTGGGCTTGCCTCTTCTTCAATATTTAGCTTCCAGCCAGGGGTGTTATCCCAGTACAGCTGTTCCCGCTCAAGGTCGAGGAGTACCAGGGTATTCTGACTGAACCAGCCATGGGGAAAGCGCAGCGTCCAGTGGTTATCATCCGTTTCCAGAACCAGCGTTGGCGGCGTTGTGGTCGCCTGACGTTGGTTATTGAGCAGCACGCCCAGACGCAGTATCTGAATGAGCGGCAGGAACTGCTTTTTCTTAAACAGCGTGAAGCGCGGAAGATCGTCTATTTTTATCCCTTTTCGATGATAGCGAACCAGTGAGGCGATCAGCGTCTGCTGCTCCTGATTAAAGCCGGGGAGGTTGCTATGCTGCAGAATATAGGCCGAATGGCGATGCAGCCCGCTGTGGTTGATGTTCAGCCCCACCTCGTGCAGCATTGCCGACCATTTCAACAGGGCTGCCATCTGTGGGTTAGCCTGCTTCGGGTTTTGCGTCTCCCACTGCTGGTAAATTTTGTCGGTAGTATCCAGCACCCGTTTAGCCTGGTCGCTGTCTATGTGATACTGGTCTGCAAGGCTCTGCGCGGTGCGGATACGAATATCCTGATGCCTGAATCTGCCTTCCATTTCGTAAAGTACCCCCTCACGAAGCGCACCGTCGGACAGGCGAAGCTCCCGGATGGCCAGCGAGTCGAATACCCCACAGAGAATCGCAAGCCCAGGTACAAAGACGGCTTTGCGCTCTTCAGAAAGGCCCGGCAGGCTCATTGACGAAAAGTTTTTATACTTCAGAACCTCATCACGCAGCATCTCCAGCCGTTCGGGGGTGATAACGCCGTTCTTCTCGCCCATATTGATCAGCACTTCGTGAGCGGCTTTGATGGTGCCGGAAGCGCCCATCGCTACGTTCCAGCCCTGCAGACGGTACTGCCAGGAAAGATTCTCCAGCTTCTGAACCGCCGCGAGACGCGCCCGCTTAAAGTTTTCAGCCGTGATGGCACCCTGCGGGAAAAAGTTTTGTCCGAAGCTGACGCAGCCCATGCGGCGGCTTTCAACCAGCATCGGTTCGAAGTCCTCGCCAATCACCAGCTCGGTAGACCCACCGCCGATATCAATAACCAGCTTGCGCCCTTTTTCCGGCTGCGTGTGTTCCACACCCATAAAAATCAGGCGTGCTTCTTCATTACCGGAAATGATCTCAATCGGGTAGGGGATAACCTGCTCGGCGCGTTTGAGAAATTCCTCGGCGTTGACTGCCTCACGCAGGCTGTGCGTGCCAACAATACAGACATTTTCCGGCGAAAAGCCCTGAAGGCGCTCGGCAAAGAGCGTCAGACAAGAGAGGCCGCGTTCCATCGCTTCTTCACTTAACTCGTTTTCAGCGTTCAGCCCATCAGCCAGATGGACTCGTTGTTTCAGGCGTCCGATGATCTGCATCGCGCCGTCAACCACACGGGCAATCACCATGTGGAAACTGTTAGAGCCGAGATCAACCGCAGCGAACTCTTGCGGACGTGGAGCGTGTTTTTTTATCGGCATGGCGTTAGTCAGGTTGTTCCAGAGATTTAATGTAATCATAAATCGCCAGCTGCGAGCGCACCTTACGGCGGTTGCCTCGCGGGACGTAGCGATTACTGAGTTCTTTATCGAGATAGCGTGCTTTTACGGTATCGCTAAACAGGATTTCGACGATGTCCAGCACCCGCTGTTTCAGACGCGGGTCCAGTATGGCAACGGCCACCTCAATGCGGTAATCAATGTTGCGCGTCATCCAGTCTGCGGAAGAGAGATAAACTTTTTTATCGCCGCCGTTTTCAAAGACATAAACGCGATCGTGCTCAAGATATCGGTCAACGATACTGATCACGCGAATATTGTCGCTGATCCCCTCCAGATTCGGGATCAGTGAGCACATACCGCGCACCAGCAGCTTAACTTTCACGCCGGAGCTGGAGGCCGCATACAGGCGATCGACAAGGCCCTTATCGACCAGGTTATTCAGCTTTAGCGTAATACCGGAAGGCTGGCCGTTCTGCGCGTTGGCGATTTCGCGATCGACCAGATCGTAGAGCAGACGGCGCGAGTTTTGCGGCGAAACCATCAGATGTTCAAAGGTCACCGGTCGATAGGGGTTTTCAATAAAGTTGAAGACCCTGCGCACTTCGTTGGTGATGCGCGCATCGGCGGTCAGTAACGAATAGTCGGTGTAGAGTCGGGCTGTTTTCTCGTTGAAGTTACCGGTGCCAATGTGGGCGTAGCGCACCACTTCGTCACCTTCTTTACGGGAGATCAGGAACAGCTTGGCGTGGATTTTCAGGCCAGGGGCGGAGAAGATAACGTGTACGCCAGCTTCCGTCAGACGTTTGGCCCAGTGGATATTGGCCTCTTCGTCAAAGCGCGCCTGAAGCTCGACGACCACGGTGACTTTCTTGCCGTTGTGGGCCGCATGGATCATCGACTCAATAATGCGCGAGTCTTTTGCCACGCGGTAGATATTGATTTTTATGGCCAGCACGCTAGGGTCAAATGAGGCCTGGCGCAGCAGCTCCAGCACGTGCTCGAAGGTATGGTAAGGATAGTAGAGCAGCACGTCGCGGTTGCGGATAGCGTCGAAGCCGTTGCGGAATTTGTCGAACCAGATGTGCCGCAATCGCGGCAGCGGCTTATTCACCAGGTTGGCTTTGCCAACGTTGGGGAAGTTAATAAAGTCTTTGAAGTTGTGGTAGCGCCCGCCGGGAATAATCGAGTCGTAGTTGGTGATGGTCAGCTTGTTACGCAGCATTTCTACCATCGCGTCCGGCATATCTCGCTGGTAAACGAAACGGACCGGCTCGGCGGTCAGGCGCTGCTTGAGGCTTGATGACATCAGCTCGAGCAGGCTGGATTCCATTTCGGTCACCAGGTCATATTCCGCGTCGCGGGTCATCTTCATCGAATAGGCATTCAGCGCGTCATAGTCGAAGAAGCCTTTGAAAATGTCATCCAGGCAGTAGCGCAGAATGTTGTCCAGCAGGATCATTGGCTTGCGGCGGCGCGGTGCCTCCGGCGGCAGATTCACAAAGCGCGGCACTTTATCGGACGGGATCTCAAGCAGGGCGTAGCGGGTATCGTCGCCGCGAATAATCTCCACTGCCAGGTAGGTGTAGTCATCCTTCAGGAACTGCACCAGATCTGTCTCATGGTTGATAAGGATCGGCGTGATGTGCTGGCGTAAATAGTGCTTAAAGTAGTGGCGCAGCCAGTTTTGTTGGTTCTCTGAAAGCTGACGTTCGTTAATCAGGAAGATCTGGTTACGCGCCATCTCCAGTAATAAATCGTTATACAGACCATCAAATTCCTGATCGGCCTTCAGTACGCGAGCCTGGATTTTATTGAGCAAATGACGTGAATTCGGCGCGGTGCCTTGTTCTTCGCTGATAAGGATCCTGCGTTTTAGCTCAGCAAAACGAACCTTGTAAAACTCATCAAGGTTGTTGGAATAGATGCCGAGAAAACGCATTCTCTCAATCAACGGATTGATTTTGTCCGCCGCTTCCTGGAGTACACGTTCGTTAAAAGACAACCAGCTCAGTTCTTTTTCTATATACAGCTTATCCTGACCCATTAGCCCTCACTTCCGTTTTCGTGGACGAAAAATGCCGTCGCATCATCATTATGGCGAGCTTTGGCAGCGAATGTCCAACGTCGCAGAGTAAACCAGGATGTTTGTTTCTGTCCGCCTGCGCGCAGGTATTAAAAAAGGGGCCGAAGCCCCTTTGTTTACTCTTCCGCCGCATGCCCTTCCGGGGGTAACGGCTGGCCGTCCAGCCAGGCAACGTTATCGCGCATCTCCAGGCGTCCCTCGATAAACCAGCTGACGACCAGCGGGTAGATGGCGTGCTCCTGATGCTGCACTCGGGCGGTGATTTCGTCTTCGTCATCGCCTTCGAAGACGGGAATTTTGGCCTGTAGGATAACTGGGCCGCCGTCCAGCTCGTCGGTCACAAAGTGAACCGAAGTGCCGTGCTCTTCGTCGCCGTTTTCCAGCACCTGACGATGGGTATTCAGGCCCGGGTATTTAGGGAGCAGAGAAGGGTGGATATTGATTAAGCGACCGCTGTAATGCGCCACAAAAGCCGGGCTGAGGATGCGCATGTAACCTGCGAGCACCACCAGGTCCGGCGCGTAGGCGTCAATCTCCTGCATTAATTCACGATCGAAAGCTGCGCGGTCTGCAAAGTGGCTGGCGGTGAGGGCGTGGGCCGGGATCCCGGCTTCGCCTGCGCGCTCAAGGCCGTAAGCATCGGCCTTGTTGCTGAACACCGCCGCAAGGGTGCCGTTAATCTTTTTGTGTTTGCAGGCGTCAATAATCGCCTGAAGATTGCTTCCGTTACCGGAAATCAGCACCACTATGTTTTTCATTACTCAATAACCACGCGCTCTTCGCTATCGGATGCTTTGATAATACCGATTTTCCAGGCGTTTTCACCTTTCGCTTTCAGCAGCTCAACGGCTTTGTTGGCTTCGCTTGCTGGCAGGGCGATCAGCATGCCGACGCCGCAGTTAAAGGTGCGATACATTTCGTGGCTGCTGATGTTGCCTGCTTTTTGCAGCCAGCTGAAGACGGCTGGCCACTGCCATGAAGCTTCGCTGATCACCGCCTGAGTGTTGTCCGGCAGCACACGCGGGATATTTTCCCAGAAGCCGCCGCCGGTGAGGTGGGCAATGGCATGCACGTCCACTTCGCCAATCAGCTCAAGCAGGTTTTTGACATAGATACGGGTGGGTTCCAGAAGATGATCCGCCAACGGTTTGCCTTCCAGCTCGGTGGTCAGCGGATCGGTGCCGCTCACTTCCAGCACCTTGCGGACCAGAGAGTAGCCATTGGAGTGCGGGCCGCTGGAAGCCAGCGCAATCAGCACGTCGCCGTCGGCTACTTTGGATCCGTCGATGATTTCAGACTTTTCGACCACGCCAACACAGAATCCAGCCACGTCATAATCGTCGCCATGGTACATACCCGGCATTTCAGCGGTTTCGCCGCCGACCAGCGCACAGCCGGACTGGAGACACCCTTCCGCGATGCCGGTAATCACGCTGGACGCCGTTTCCACATCAAGTTTGCCGGTGGCGTAGTAGTCCAGGAAGAAGAGGGGTTCCGCACCCTGCACGACCAGATCGTTCACGCACATAGCGACCAGATCGATACCGATGGTGTCGTGACGTTTTAAATCCATAGCCAGACGCAGTTTGGTGCCCACGCCGTCGGTGCCGGAGACCAGCACGGGTTCACGATACTTCTGTGGCAACGCGCAGAGCGCACCGAAACCGCCCAGACCACCCATCACTTCCGGGCGGCGGGTCTTTTTCACTACGCCTTTAATTTTGTCGACCAGAGCGTTACCAGCATCAATATCAACACCGGCATCTTTGTAGCTAAGGGAGGTTTTGTCGGTCATCTTCAGGTTCCATCGGTTGGTCTGGAATAAAAAACGCCGCAATTCTAACAGTGGAGGCAAACGTTTGCGAGCCTCTTGTGCGGCGGGATGGAATATTGTTGCTCTATACTCTTTCGTGTCCCGTTGATCTCGATCAACCCCAATTCCGGTGGCGAAGCGGTTAAAAAGCGGTATAATCCGGCGATTTTTTTGTGGACGCCAACATCTCGGGGAGAAAGAGTATGAAGATCGTGGAAGTGAAACACCCACTCGTCAAACACAAGCTGGGCCTGATGCGTGAGCAGGACATCAGTACCAAGCGCTTTCGTGAACTCGCCTCAGAAGTTGGCAGCCTGCTGACTTACGAAGCCACTGCGGATCTGGAAACCGAACTTGTCACCATCGAAGGCTGGAACGGCCCGGTGGAGATCGACCAGATCAAAGGTAAGAAAATTACCGTTGTCCCAATTCTGCGTGCCGGTCTGGGCATGATGGAAGGCGTGCTGGAAAACGTGCCAAGCGCGCGTATCAGCGTAGTAGGCGTTTACCGTAACGAAGAAACCCTCGAGCCGGTGCCTTACTTCCAGAAGCTGGTTTCTAATATTGAAGAGCGCATGGCGCTGGTGGTTGACCCAATGCTGGCAACCGGCGGCTCTATGATCGCCACCATCGACCTGCTGAAGAACGCCGGTTGTACGAGCATTAAAGTTCTGGTGCTGGTGGCCGCGCCTGAAGGTATCGCCGCGCTGGAAAAAGCGCACCCGGATGTGGAGCTGTACACGGCGTCCATCGATCAGGGACTCAACGAGCACGGATACATTATTCCGGGCCTCGGCGATGCCGGCGACAAAATATTTGGTACAAAATAAAAAAGCAGCCGACTTCGAAAGTCGGCTTTTTTTTGGTTTTAAAACACGACGTTCGTTAAATAACACTCAGAGGAAAACAACATGACCCGCCGTGCTATTGGGGTAAGTGAAAGACCACCTTTGCTGCAAACGATTCCGTTAAGTTTGCAGCATCTGTTCGCTATGTTCGGTGCCACCGTGCTGGTGCCCATCTTATTCCATATTAATCCGGCCACGGTGCTGCTGTTTAACGGCATAGGTACGCTGCTTTACCTCTTCATCTGTAAGGGCAAAATCCCGGCTTATCTCGGCTCAAGCTTCGCTTTTATCTCGCCAGTTTTACTGCTGTTACCACTAGGCTACGAAGTGGCGCTCGGCGGGTTTATTATGTGCGGCGTGCTGTTTTGCATCGTGGCGCTGATTGTCAAAAAAGCAGGCACCGGCTGGCTGGACGTGATGTTCCCCCCGGCGGCAATGGGGGCGATTGTTGCGGTCATCGGTCTTGAGCTGGCGGGCGTGGCGGCGAATATGGCCGGGTTGCTGCCTGCGGACGGCACCTCCCCGGATTCCACAACCATCATCATTTCTCTGGTGACGCTGGCGGTCACGATTTTCGGCTCCGTTCTGTTCCGTGGCTTCCTGGCGATTATCCCGATTCTGATTGGCGTGCTGGCGGGCTATGCGCTCTCCTTCGCGATGGGCGTTGTGGACGTCACACCTATCGTGGAAGCCCATTGGTTTGCGTTGCCAACTTTCTACACGCCGCGCTTTGAGTGGTTCGCCATCTTCACCATTCTGCCTGCCGCGCTGGTGGTTATTGCTGAGCACGTAGGCCACCTGGTCGTCACCGCGAATATCGTCAAGAAAGACCTGATTCGCGATCCGGGTCTGCATCGTTCGATGTTTGCTAACGGCATCTCGACTATTTTCTCCGGCTTCTTTGGTTCCACGCCGAATACCACCTACGGCGAGAATATCGGCGTAATGGCGATAACTCGTGTTTACTCGACCTGGGTTATCGGCGGGGCGGCGATTCTGGCGATTCTGCTCTCCTGCGTCGGCAAGCTGGCGGCGGCGATTCAAATTATCCCGGTTCCGGTCATGGGCGGCGTTTCCCTGCTGCTGTACGGAGTGATCGGCGCTTCCGGTATCCGCGTGCTGATTGAATCCAAAGTGGATTACAGCAAGGCGCAGAACCTGATCCTCACCTCCGTTATCCTGATCATCGGCGTCAGCGGTGCGAAAGTGCATATCGGTGCGGCTGAGCTGAAAGGCATGGCGCTGGCGACGATCGTGGGCGTGGGCCTTAGCTTAATCTTCAAGCTGATCAGTATTATTCGTCCGGAAGAAGTGGTGCTGGATGCGAAAGAAACCGACGTCATTCCATGAGTCGACGTGCTGCCGGGCGGCATTCCCGCCCGGTTCTACAGCACTGTAATTCTGTGATAAACTCTTAAGCGTTTTTCTGCCTGTTATGGTTGAGGTACTTCTGAATACGCCGGCACAGCTTTCACTGCCACTCTTTTTGCCTGACGATGAGACGTTTGCCAGCTTCTGGCCGGGTGATAACCCTTCTTTACTCGCCGCCCTGCAATCCGTGCTCCGTCAGGATCACAGCGGGTATATCTATTTCTGGTCGCGGGAAGGAGGCGGGCGCAGCCATCTGCTGCACGCGGCCTGTGCCGAACTGTCACAGCGCGGAGAAGCGGTCGGCTATGTGCCGCTCGATAAGCGCACCTGGTTTGTGCCCGAAGTGTTAGACGGCATGGAACAACTCTCTCTGGTCTGCATCGATAATATCGAATGTGTGGCGGGGGATGAGCTGTGGGAAATGGCGATCTTTAATCTTTATAACCGTATTCTGGAGTCGGGCAATACCCGTCTGCTGATCACCGGCGATCGTCCGCCGCGCCAGCTAAATTTGCAGCTTCCCGACCTGGCTTCGCGTCTGGACTGGGGGCAGATTTACAAGCTCCAGCCGCTGTCGGATGATGACAAGCTGCAGGCGCTTCAGCTGCGGGCAAAGCAGCGCGGATTTGAACTGCCTGAAGACGTGGGCCGCTTCCTGCTAAAAAGGCTCGATCGGGAGATGCGTACGCTGTTTATGACGCTGGATCAGCTTGACCGCGCCTCCATTACCGCGCAGCGCAAGCTGACCATTCCTTTTGTAAAAGAGATCCTGAGCCTCTGACTCTTCGGTGGATGGCACTTCGTTTATCCACCCTTTAGGCCCGCTCAGATTAAGCCGCTACAAAATTTCCAGCACCGACTCCGGCGGGCGGCCAATTCTTGCCTGGCCATTCGCCAGCACAATCGGGCGTTCAATCAGTTTTGGATTGGCGATCATCGCCTGAATCAGCTGATCTTCGGATAAGCTTTCCTCCTGCAGATTCAGCTCCTTGTACAACTCTTCTTTCTTACGCATCAGATCGCGCGCGCTGGAAAATCCGAGTTTGCTCAGCAGCGAATGAATGGTTTGCGCATCCGGCGGCGTGTCCAGATACAGCACAATTTCAGGTTCCACGCCGTTCGCCTTGAGCAGGCTTAACGTTTCGCGGCTCTTTGAGCAGCGCGGATTGTGGTAGATAGCGACTCCTGCAGACATATAAACTCCTGTTACATCTTCTGATATTGTTCGAAACGTTTTTGCAGTTCACGAAACTGGTCGATACGCGCATCGTAGCGGGCCTGCTGCAGGCTGCCGAGCTTCGCCTGAGAGCTGGCGCTGCTCAGCAGTGAGATAGCCTGATCCAGGCGACCATTCAGCGCCATCACTTCTGCACGGGCCGCCAGTTCCTGATCGCGATTCCCCATTGCGGCTTCTGCCTGGGCTAACAGATCCCAGGCGTTACCGTCGTCCGGATGGGCGAAGGTATAGCGGTTCAGAATGGACGCCGCCTGCGTGT
This sequence comes from Dryocola clanedunensis subsp. sulfonylureivorans, assembly GCF_016756775.1. GTDB lineage: Bacteria > Pseudomonadota > Gammaproteobacteria > Enterobacterales > Enterobacteriaceae > Dryocola > Dryocola clanedunensis. The sequence goes on from NZ_JAERMU010000010.1 coordinate 123,590, forward strand.
TCTGTCCGGCCTGCACATAGGCGTTGGCCAGGTTTAGCTGCAGCACGGGGTTCAGGTTCAGACCCGGTGCGTTTTTCAGACGGTTAATGGCATCGGCCGTTTTATGCTGACCTAAATCGATATCGGTGGATAAGTCGAGATACCAGGGGTTAGCAGGTTGCGCGGCCAGCAGTGGCTGCAGGTGTTTACGGGCTTCGGCCCAGTTGTTTGCCTCCATTGCCAGTAGGGCGCGGCCATAGATGGCGGCGTGCTGTTCACGAATGTTACCTTTTGACCAGGTATCCAGCATATCCGTGGTGAGCTGGTTGCGGCCCGAGTTGTACATCCCCAGGGTACGCACCTTTGCCATATAGAAATCTTCCGACGATTGCACGACCACCGGACGCATCTGGTTGGCGCGGTTACGGGCATCTGCCAGACGGCTTTCCGGTAGGGGGTGAGTCAACAAGATTTCTGGCGGACGAGTGGAGTAGCGCGCCTGATCCAGCAGCTTCTCAAGGAAGGTAGGCATCGCCTGCGGATTAAAGCCGGAGCGCTGGAGTACCTGAATACCGATACGATCCGCCTCCTGCTCGTTCTGCTGTGTAAAGCTGATCATGCCCTGCTGCGTCCCGGCCAGGGTGCCGGTCAGTGCCGCCATACCGGCTTCAGGGCTGGCCATTGCTAACAGGATGGAGCCTAACGCGCCAACCCAGGTGAGCGGGGCATTTTTCTTTTGATCTTCCATCGCTCGTGCAAGGTGACGCTGGGTCACGTGAGAGATTTCGTGCGCCATAACCGACGCAAGCTGGCTTTCATCATCGGCATAGCGGAACAGCGCTGAATGCAGCACCACGTTGCCGCCGAAGAAGGCAAAGGCGTTTATCTCGTCGTTATTAATAAGGAAGAAGTGGAAAGGTGTTTTTACCGAATTCGCATGGCTGACCAGGCGCATGCCAAGATTGTTGATGTATTGCACCAGTAGAGGGTCATTGATCAAAGGGGCACTGCCACGCAGCTGGCGAACGTAGAAATCGCCCATCTGCATCTCCTGGCCAATCGACAGCGTGCTTCCTGCTGATGTCCCCATATCAGGCAGTTGATCGGCCACATCCGCGGAGGCTGGTACGGCGGCCCCGGCGAGTAATGTTGTCATCAGGGTTGCAACCAGCGTTTTTTTCAACTGCTTGAGCATAACCACTATCCTGTTTGATCAAAGTCTAAATTCGACACGCTATGCGCGGTTTTGTTCGTTATTCGGTACGAACAATTTGTGGCATCACGAATGAAGAAAATCTTAACACTGAAACGACTAACGTTATTCTACATGGTACGAATTGGCTATAAAAAGCAAAGTCTTTCCTGTGACATTTAGATACAATCGCGGTTCGCACAATGCTGTCATGGAAGGGATGTATGCTCGAGTTGTTAATGCAGTGGTATCGGCGGCGGTTTAGCGACCCGGAGGCCATCGCATTGCTGGTCATCCTGCTCGCCGGGTTTGTCATTCTCTTTTTCTTCCACGGATTATTAGCACCGCTGCTGGTGGCTATTGTGCTGGCTTACCTACTGGAGTGGCCTACGGCGCGGCTGGAGCGGGTCGGCTGTTCACGAAGCTGGGCGACCAGCATCGTGCTTGTCCTGTTTGTTGGCATCCTGATGATACTTGTGCTGGTCGTCGCGCCGGTTGCCTGGCAGCAAGGCATTTATCTGATTCGGGATATGCCCGGCATGCTTAACAAACTTTCTGACTTTGCTGCTGCTTTGCCGAAGCGTTATCCGGCGCTGGTGGATGCCGGCATCATCGATGCTATGGCAGAAAATGCGCGTACCCGCATGTCGGGCATGGGCGATCAGGTCGTAAAATTTTCTCTCGCCTCACTGGTTGGCCTGATGACGCTGGCTATTTATCTGGTGCTGGTGCCGCTGATGGTCTTCTTCCTCGTTAAAGACAAAGAGCAAATGCTCAATGCCGTCAGACGCGTGCTGCCTCGTAACCGGGGTCTGGCAGGGCAGGTTTGGCTGGAGATGAACCAGCAAATTACCAACTATATTCGCGGCAAAGTGCTGGAAATGATCGTTGTGGGCATTGTGACCTACATCGGCTTTATTGTTTTTGGCCTGAATTATTCGCTGCTGCTGGCGGTGCTGGTGGGCTTCTCGGTGCTGATCCCGTATATCGGGGCGTTTGTGGTGACGATTCCGGTGGTTTGCGTCGCGCTGTTCCAGTTTGGCATGGGGCCGGAGTTCTGGACGCTGTTTGCCGTCTATCTCATCATTCAGGCGCTGGATGGCAACCTGCTGGTGCCGGTGCTGTTCTCCGAAGCTGTTAACCTGCATCCGCTGGTCATCATTCTGTCGGTAGTGATTTTCGGCGGTCTGTGGGGATTCTGGGGCGTGTTCTTCGCCATTCCGCTTGCCACGCTGATTAAAGCGGTGGTTCACGCCTGGCCGGATGGGCTGGTTATGGACGACGAGCATCCTTAGTCATGATTGTTGTGTCGGATGACGCTGCGCTTATCCGACCTACGGACACGAGATTTAGTAGGGGGGATAAGCGTAAGCGTCATCCACCAGTGGTGATTGCTGTGTCGGTTGACGTTGCGCTTATCCGACCTACGGCACAGGTTTGTCAGCAATAAAAAGCCGACTTGAAGTCGGCTTTTTTGATTTTTGCAGCACTAAGCGTTCTCTTTCAGCCAGTTCACCACAATATCGTGATGGTTGCTGGTTTTGAAATCATCGAACACCTTTTCAACTTTCCCCTCGCCGTCCAGCAGGAAGCTGATGCGGTGAATGCCGTCGTAGGTTTTGCCCATAAAGGATTTCTCGCCCCACACGCCAAACTGTTCGCAGACCTGATGGTCTTCGTCAGAGAGCAGGGTGAAGTTCAATAACTCTTTCTCGGCGAAACGCGAAAGTTTTTCGGGTTTGTCGGTGCTGATACCCAGCACTTCGACATTGGCTTTTTTCAACTCATCCATGTTGTCGCGCAGTCCGCACGCTTGAACGGTGCAGCCAGGCGTCATCGCTTTGGGATAGAAATAAACCAGAACGCGCTGTCCCTGGAAGTCGGTCAAATTTATTTGCTCGCCGTCTTGATCGGGCAGGCTAAATTTCGGTGCACTGTCACCGGCTTTCAGTGGGCTCATCACTACTCTCCGTCTTTAATCATCTTGCTGTGGATTCACCACGCTAATAGTGCCTTGTGCTTTAAGCTCTGTACATAGGGCTTTGAAGGCCTGTTCGATAATTGCTGCATCTTCCGATGCCGGGCTGTGGGCCGTCATTTGAATGTAGAGCTGTGGCGGCGTGTTTTCTTGCGCGGGCTGCGTGCGGGAAACCAGCTCCGCGATGTTCATCTGGTGTGTATGAAACAAATCCGTGAAGCGCTCGATTAAATGGGGTGAATCCGTCACCTCAACCTGCACCCAGACCGTGGCAGGCATTGCTGGCCTGTCTTGTGCGGCCGTACGCTTCATGACAATCAACAGGTCCAGCTCGGCGCCCTTGAGCGGCAGCGTCGATTCAATCAGGGTAATCGCGTTCCAGCTACCGGAAAGCAGCATAATGAACGTGAACTCTTCACCAAGCATCGCCAGGCGGCTGTCTTCAATATTACAGCCACAGCTGCTCACATGGCGGGTGATGGTATTCACAATTCCTGGGCGGTCAGCACCCAGAGCCGTAATGACCAGATAGTGGTGTGGTGAGGGCGTCAAACGTATTCTTCCTGTGAATCGGTGGGATATCCTAAGGAAAGCATAAAAAAATCCTGCATACAACCGTGTAGAGCCTCCTGGCGGCTTGCTTTTGATCCTGTACCAAACGTACCATTGAGGCACATGTTTGCACAGAGGATGGCCAATGTTCACGGGAAGTATTGTCGCGCTTGTAACACCGATGGATGAGAAAGGTAATATCTGCCGGTCAAGCCTGAAAAAACTGATTGATTACCATGTCGCCTGCGGAACCTCGGCGATTGTTTCGGTAGGCACTACCGGAGAGTCTGCTACGTTGAGTCACGACGAACACGGCGATGTGGTGATGTTAACGCTGGAGCTGGCGGACGGGCGCATTCCGGTGATTGCCGGGACGGGGGCAAATGCCACTTCCGAAGCCATCTCATTAACAAAACGCTTTGATAACAGCGGCATTATTGGCTGTCTGACCGTCACGCCGTATTATAACCGGCCGACGCAGGAAGGGCTGTACCAGCACTTCAAGGCTATCGCACAAAGCACCGACCTGCCGCAGATGCTGTACAATGTGCCGTCCCGTACCGGATGCGACATGTTGCCAGAAACGGTTGCCCGTCTGTCTGAAGTCAAAAATATTATCGGTATCAAAGAGGCCACCGGGAACTTAATGCGGGTCAACCAGATCAAAGAGCTGGTTGAAGGTGACTTCGTCCTGGTTAGCGGTGACGATGCCAGTGCGCTGGACTTCATGCAGCTTGGCGGCCACGGCGTTATTTCTGTTACGGCAAACGTAGCCGCGCGAGAAATGGCGGAAATGTGTAAACTGGCGGCCAATGGGCAATTTGCACAAGCGCGTGAGATTAATCAGCGCCTGATGCCGTTGCATAACAAACTATTTGTAGAACCCAATCCTATCCCGGTGAAATGGGCTTGTAGAGAGTTGGGGCTTGTGGCGACCGATACCTTACGCCTGCCAATGACACCGCTGACTGACGCAAGTCGTCCGGTGATTATCAGCGCGCTTAAGCATGCGGGTTTGCTGTAAAGTTTAGGGAGATTTGATGGCTTACTCAGTACAGAAGTCGATGGTAGCAACAGTTGCCGTGGTGTCACTTGCCATGCTGCTGTCCGCATGCAGCAGCGACCAGCGTTATAAGCGCCAGGTTAGCGGCGATGAAGCTTATCTGGATGCCCCTCCGCTTGCAGAAATGCACGCTCCGGCCGGCATGATTTTGCCGGTGGAGAACGGGCAATATAATGTTCCGGTTACCAACGGCAGTGGCGCAGTAGGCAAACAGCTGGACATTCGTCCACCGGCTCAACCGCTGGCACTGGTTAGCGGTGCGCGTACTCAATTCACCGGTGATACGGCTTCACTGATGGTCGAGAGCGCTCGTAGCGCCACGCTGTGGCCGCAGGTCGTCAGCGTTGTTCAGTCTAATAACTTCACCATCGACAAGCGTGATGACGCCAGCCAGTCGCTGAATACCGACTGGGTACAGTGGAACCGTGCAGACGAAGATGAACAGTATCGTGGCCGCTATCAGATCAGCGTCAAGCCGCAAGGCTATCAGCAGGCGGTGGTCGTTAAGCTGCTGAGCCTGGAGCAGGCGGGTAAGCCAGTCTCTGACGCAGCCTCCATGCAGCGTTACAGCGCGCAAATGCTCAACGTCATCAGTGCTGGTCTGGATAAGGTTCAGACTGACAGCCAGAATGCGAAAGACAGCCGTACTTCAAACCAGCTCGACGTACAGAGCGCCGCAGATGATACCGGTTTACCTATGCTGGTGGTTCGTGGTCCGTACAACGTCGTCTGGAGCCGCCTGCCAGCAACGCTTGAAAAAGTCGGTATGAAAGTGACTGACTCCACGCGTTCAACCGGCAGCATGGCCGTCACCTATAAGCCGTTGTCTGACAGCGACTGGCAGGACTTAGGGGCGAAAGACCCGGGCCTGGTCAGCGGTGACTACAAACTGCAAGTGGGCGACCTCGATAACCGCAGCAGCCTGCAGTTCATCGATCCGAAAGGCCATACGCTGACCCAGTCGCAGAATGATGCGCTGGTTGCCGCATTCCAGGCAGCGTTCAGCAAGTAACTTTAAGGGCCAGAGCAATCTGGCCTTTTTTCTGATAGCCTACGCAAACGTGTGCGTAGCCACAATTAGCGGAATTATTAGTTAAATCTCACCTGGAGTAAGAAAGATGCAAAAGCAAGCTGAGTTGTATCGTGGCAAAGCGAAGACCGTCTACAGCACCGAAAACCCGGATCTGTTGGTACTTGAGTTTCGCAATGATACGTCAGCAGGAGACGGTGCCCGCATCGAACAGTTCGACCGTAAAGGCATGGTGAACAATAAGTTTAACCATTTCATTATGGCCAAACTGGAAGAGGCAGGTATTCCTACCCAAATGGAAGCGTTGCTCTCCGATAACGAAGTGCTGGTCAAAAAGCTGGATATGGTGCCGGTTGAGTGTGTTATCCGTAACCGTGCCGCCGGCTCGCTGGTTAAGCGTCTGGGCATAGAAGAGGGAATTGAGCTGAATCCACCGCTCTTTGATCTTTTCCTGAAGAACGATGAGATGCACGACCCGATGGTTAACGAATCTTATTGTGAAACCTTCGGCTGGGTGAATAAAGAGAACCTCGCTCGCATGCGTGAGCTGAGCTACAAAGCTAATGACGTGCTGAGCAAGCTGTTTGATGAAGCGGGCCTTATCCTGGTGGACTTCAAGCTGGAGTTCGGTCTGTTTAATGGCGAAGTGGTCCTGGGCGATGAGTTTTCACCGGACGGCTGCCGCCTGTGGGACAAGAAGACGCTCGATAAAATGGACAAAGACCGTTTCCGTCAGAGTCTGGGTGGCCTTATTGAAGCCTATGAAGAAGTTGCCCGCCGTCTTGGCGTACAGATAGACTGATTTCCCCGGCAGAATCTTAAAGGCCGATTGTGTTTTGCACTTTCGGCCTTTTCACTGCTCGCTTCCTATGGTAATCCGGCCATTAACCACCTACGATCTACCTATTACAAGTTGTGAATAATGGGGTAGGTTATGCGTTGGCAAGGTCGTCGCGAAAGCGACAATGTTGAAGACAGACGAAGTCATTCTGCTGGCCCAAGTATGGGCGGCGGCAGGATGCGTATTCCACGCGGTAAAGGCGGGATAATTCTGCTGGTCGTTGTGGTTGTTGCAGGCTATTACGGCGTGGACCTTTCCGCGCTGCTTGGTGGTGGTCAGCCACTCACCCAGCAAACCACCCAACGCTCAATCAGCCCAAACGATGACGATGCGGCCAAATTTACCTCGGTCATCCTTGCGACAACGGAAGACACCTGGGGACAAATTTTTCAGCAGATGGGGCGCACCTACCAGCAGCCGAAGCTGGTGATGTACCGCGGTGCCACACGCACCGGCTGTGGTACGGGTCAGTCAGTTATGGGGCCGTTCTACTGCCCGGCGGACAGCACCGTTTATATCGATCTCTCCTTTTATGATGAAATGAAAACCAAACTGGGTGCCGACGGCGACTTTGCTCAGGGGTATGTTATTGCCCATGAAGTGGGCCACCACGTGCAGAAACTGCTGGGTATTGAGCCGAAAGTGCGTCAATTGCAGCAGCATGCTACCCAGGTTGAAGGTAACCGTCTGTCGGTGAAAATGGAGCTTCAGGCGGACTGCTTTGCTGGCGTCTGGGGGCAAAGTATGCAGAAACAGGAAGTGCTGGACGCGGGCGATCTGAAAGAGGCGCTTAACGCTGCGGAAGCCATTGGCGATGACCGTTTGCAACAGCAAGGGCAGGGCCGTATTGTTCCTGATAGCTTCACTCACGGCACCTCCGAGCAGCGCTATACCTGGTTTAAACGTGGATTCGACAGCGGCGATCCGGCGCAGTGTAATACATTTGGCAACAGCATCCGCTAGCGATAGCGAGAAGGAACGCGAGCATGGAACAGCTTAGGCAGGTCACTTCTGGTATGGCCAGCAGCGGTGTTCGCCACATGCTGGTTATCGCGGGCGATGCAACCTGGAGCAGCCAGCAGGTGGACCTGCTGGTCGGCCAGATCCCGGGCGACTGGCTATGGGTGGGCGTTGCGCCTGAGCTTCCTCTGAACTGTTCGCCATCCGCCGTGCGGACGCTACTGGGACGTGAGTTTTTACATGCTGTGTTCGATGCTCGCAGTGGCCTGGATGCCGAAGCGCTGGCGGCCGTTGCGGGCACCTTAAAAGCGGGTAGCTGGCTGGTTCTGCTCGCCCCGGACTGGGAGCGCTGGCCGACGCTTCCCGATGCAGACTCTTCTCGCTGGAGCGATCGTCCTCAGGCTATCGCCACGCCGAACTTTATCACCTATCTTCAACAGTGTGTGCTGGCAGACAGCGAGTCATTTCTCTGGCAGCAGCACCATCCACTACGTTTACCGGAATTCAGCGCCCGGCCTGAATGGCACCCCGCGAATGGAGCACCGGAGCAGGAACAGGCGGACATTCTCGCCGCTTTGCATACGCACTCTTCTGGCGTCGCCGTTGTGACCGCACCGCGCGGCCGGGGGAAATCTGCGCTGGCGGGGATGCTCATCCGCAGCCTTGAGGGAGAGGCCATCGTTACGGCACCCACTCGGGCTGCAACGGATGTGCTGGCCCTCCACGCAGGGGAGAAATTCAATTTTGTGGCTCCGGACGCGCTGTTGATCCAGCCTGAGATCGCGGCTGCAGACTGGCTGATTATCGACGAAGCTGCCGCTCTTCCGGCCCCGCAGTTGCGTAAATTGATTGCTCTCTTCCCCCGAACCTTACTGACCACAACGGTTCAGGGTTATGAAGGCACCGGGCGCGGTTTTTTATTGAAGTTCTGCGCAGGCATTGATTGCCTGGTGCGCTACACCCTCTCAACACCGGTCCGCTGGGCAGCAAACGATCCGCTCGAAAACTTAATCGATAATATTTTGCTGTTCGATGAGGCAGATATCACTACCGTGACCGTTAGCGCCATCGAGCTTAACGCCGTGGAACAGCGTGATAGCGAACAGCTCCAGCAGATGTACCGCTTGTTGTCCGGGGCGCATTACCGAACGTCACCGCTGGACTGGCGAAGAATGCTTGATGCTCCCGGGCAACACTTCATCGCGGCAAGCGCGGATGACGACACCGTCGGGGCAGCCTGGCTGGTGGAGGAAGGTGGATTAGTTGATGATCTAAGCCGCGCGGTATGGGCCGGTTTTCGGCGTCCGCGGGGGAACCTGGTCGCGCAATCTTTAGCTGCCCACGGTGGGAGCCCGCTTGCGGCTACTCTACGGGGTCTGCGTGTGACTCGTATTGCGGTACATCCGTTGCGGCAGCGCCAGCAAATTGGCCAGCAGATGATCGCTATGGCAACAGTCCTCGCCCGGCGAAGCTTTGACTATCTCTCTGTCAGTTTTGGCTATACCGATGAGCTTTGGACGTTCTGGGAAAGCTGCGGGTTTGTGCTGGTCAGAGTGGGCAGCCATAAAGAAGCGAGCAGCGGCTGTTATACCGCCATGGCTTTGCTGCCACTGAGTGAAGAAGGGGAGGCGCTTACCCGTTACGAAGAGCAGCGTCTGGCGCGCGATATCACCTGGCTGCAGCCGTGGATTGATGAGCCGCTGCCGGTGATCCCAGCCCCAGAGGCTGCGCTAAGTCATGATGACTGGTATGAACTGGCCGGATTTGCCTTTGCACATCGCCCCGTCGAGGCCTGTCTCGGCTCCCTTAATCGCCTGCTTCAGGTGAGTGAGTTGCCGCTCAACGCCCTGCGGAGCAGAGTGCAGAAGAGGCTGACGACGGAACAGGTTTGCGAGCGTCTGCGCCTTTCCGGGCGAAAAGCACTGCTGACGGCAATGCGTCAGGAAGTGGGGCAGGCGCTGGATTCACTCGATAAACCGCAAAGCGAAGCGCTTAAAGCGACCGTGACGAAATATGACTGAAGGGGCGTAATCCTCTCCCGGGGGAGAGGATTAGGGAAAGTATTAAGGCTTCTTCTTAGGGAAATCGTCTTCGTCATCCCACTTGTCGTTAAAGTCACGATGCGGGGGTAACTCGGGTTTGTTTGCCATGTACTTCTTCGGGTCGATACGTTTCAGGTCCTTAATCACGTTAAGGAAAATGCCTAACAGCAGCACCAGAACGATAATCCACCAGTAATGCGAGAGCCATTCCATGCCGGTACCTCCAGACTTTAGTTATACAGCCCGTCAGGCGACGAGCTGTTCCATAATACGCTGATACATGCGGGCCAGAAGCTGCAGGTCGGCGGCGTTAACACACTCGTTAATCTTATGAATGGTCGCGTTCACTGGCCCCAGCTCCACAACCTGCGCGCCCATTCGAGCGATAAAGCGTCCATCCGAAGTCCCGCCGGTCGTTAACAGCTGCGGTCTGATCTCATTATAGTGCTCAACGGCATTGACTACCGCATCGACCAGCTTTCCGCGTGAGGTCAGGAACGGCTGGCCAGACAGCCACCAGTCGAGGGTGTAGCGCAGCTGGTATTTCTCAAGCAGGGCGACGACACGCTGTTTGATGTCGGCATCGGTCAGCTCGGTGCTGAAGCGGAAGTTGAACTGGACGAACATGTCGCCGGGAATAACGTTGTTGCTGCCAGTACCAGCCTGAACGTTAGCAATCTGCATGCTGGTTGCCGGGAAGAACTCATTGCCTTTATCCCACTCGATACCGACCAGTTCGTTAAGCATTGGTGCGGCGCGATGGACCGGGTTGTCGGCGAGGTGGGGATAAGCGACATGTCCCTGAACGCCATGAATAGTCAGATTACAGGTCAGTGAACCGCGCCGACCATTTTTAACCACGTCCCCCACAACTTCCGTGCTGGAAGGCTCACCCACCAGACAGTAGTCCAGACGTTCACGGCGCTCCATCAGCGTTTCAACCACTTTGACCGTGCCGTTTTTAGCGCTGGCTTCTTCGTCTGAGGTGATCAGGAACGCCAGGCGACCACGGTGGTCAGGATGCTGGGCGACGAAACGTTCGGCGGCAACAACCATTGCCGCAAGCGACCCTTTCATGTCTGCCGCTCCTCGGCCAAACAGCATACCGTCGCGAATAGTGGGTTCGAACGGTGGGTTAATCCAGCGATCCGCATCGCCTGATGGCACGACATCGGTATGGCCAGCAAACGCCAGCGTTTCGCCTTTTCCTCGCCATGCCCAGAAGTTTTGCGTATCGCCAAAATCCATATGTTCGACGGTAAAACCAATTGCGCGCAGCCGCTCAATCAGCAGCGCCTGGCAACCGGCATCGTCTGGGCTGAGGGAGGGGCGGCGGATAAGCTGTTGCGTCAGCTCGATAACCGGGCAGGACATAGCACTATACCTCGTTGATAAACTGCTGATAGTTCGTTTCGTTGAAACCCAGCAGCATAGGCTGCCCGGGCGCGCAGAGCAATGGTCGTTTAATGATTGCAGGCATTTCCGACATCAGTGCGGCAGCACTTGCGGCGTCTGTAATTGATTCACGGCGAGCTTCATCCAGCTTGCGCCAGGTCGTCCCCCGCGTGTTTAGCAGCGCTTGCCAGCCAAGCTCCGCGATAAAACTGTTCAGGAGTTCAGCGTTGAGGCCATCTGCGCGGTAATCATGAAACTGATATTCCACGCCGTTCGATTCCAGCCAGCGGCGAGCTTTTTTGATGGTGTCACAATTTTTGATGCCGTAGAGGGTGATCATGGAGGTTCAATCCTTTTGTCGAGATTCTGAATGTTTAGTCAGATAATTCGCATGAATAAAAAATTGGTCATAAAGTACCACGGAAAAATATAATCTGATAACTACGCTTACCGTCAGATAATATAACCATTGCGCCATGGTTCGAATAATATTTCATCAATTCTGCATGCGTCGTGGCCCTTCAGTAATTGAAAAACAGCGTGTTGGTGAATTTTCACCTTAACCTAAATTGCATGATTAAATACCTCTCTCATGGCTCCGTTCCGCTTACTCACGCCATGAATCGCTATCCTAAAAAAACATACAAAAATTCTGAAATTCACAGAAATATTTTGTTTCAGGTGACTGGTCACATTATTCATATCATCTCGGGTTAAGATAAGAGATATACGCAACAGGTAATATGCGATGGTGGGCCTAATGGCCGCTATCGAGGATGCCTTCCCACCGTAAGGTGAATTGCGTATAATTAAAGCAATTATAAGAGAGGCAGTTATGATTGAGCATGAATTAGGGAACTGGAAAGATTTCATTGAAGATATGCTTCGTAAATGATCTGACCGGACACGAGTAAGAGCAGGATGTTCTTATTGAAATACTTCTGTAAGACGCACCAGCAAGTTTCATCGATGTACCAGCAAAAAGGCGACCGAAAAGGCCGCCTTTTTTGTTGTCCGCTTTTGGCGAATTAGTCGCTGTGTGGCTCTTTGAGCGGGAATCGGCGGCGCACCAGCACAAAGAACAGCGGCACAAAGAAGATAGCCAGTACGGTTGCGGAGATCATACCGCCCATCACCCCTGTCCCGACGGCGTGCTGGCTGCCGGAGCCTGCGCCGCTGCTGGTCGCCATCGGCAGGACGCCAAAGATAAAGGCCAGCGAGGTCATCAGGATAGGGCGTAAACGCTGGCGGCAGGCATCCATCGTTGCCGACACCAGTTCGCGTCCCTGGGCATTAAGATCGTTAGCAAACTCGACGATTAAGATGGCGTTCTTGGCCGAAAGGCCGATGACCGTCAGCAGGCCAACCTGGAAGTAAACGTCGTTTTCCAGCCCCCGCATCCAGGTGGCAAGCAGCGCCCCGATCACACCCAGCGGCACCACCAGCATGACCGAGAACGGCACCGACCAGCTTTCATACAGTGCCGCAAGGCAGAGGAAAACGACCAGCAGTGAAATGGCGTAAAGCGCCGGAGCCTGTGCACCGGAGAGACGCTCCTGATAAGACATCCCCGTCCACTCCAGCCCAAAGCCGTTCGGCAATTTTTTCACCAGCTGTTCCATGATATCCATGGCGGTACCGGTACTGACGCCCGGCGCAGCCTCGCCTACGATCTCAAGGGCCGAATAGCCGTTATAGCGTTCCAGACGAGGCGAGCCAGATTCCCAGTGTGAGCTGGCAAAGGCAGAGAAGGGCACCATGCCGCCGTCTTTATTGCGCACGTACCACTGATTAATGTCGTCCGGGAGCATGCGGAATTTAGCGGCCGCCTGCACATAAACCTTTTTCACGCGGCCACGGTCCATAAAGTCGTTCACATAGCTCGAACCCCACGCGGTTTGTAACGTGTTGTTGATGTCATCAATGGAGACGCCCAGCGCCTGAGCCTTACGCTGATCGATATCGATCTGCATCTGCGGGCTGTCGTCCAGACCGTTGTGACGCACACGGGTCAGCAGTTTTTCGCCGTCGGCCATGTTCAGCAGCTGGTCGCGAGCGGCCATCAGCGCGTCGTGCCCGGCACCGCCGTGGTCCTGCAGCTCCATATCAAAACCTGCCGCGTTGCCCAGGCCGCTGATTGCCGGAGGGCTACTGGCTATCACGCGCGCTTCTTTGATTTTACTGAAGGCTTTGGTGGCCCGCTCGATAATGGCGAAGGAGCTGCTGTTATCCGGGTCGCGGTCGTCCCAGTCTTTCAGACGCACAAACATACGCGCCACGTTCTGCCCGTTCCCGCCGGGGCCTGCGCCGATGGTTGAAAATACGGACAGCACGTTATCTTTTTCTTTCGTCAGATAGTACTTTTCGATTTTCTCTACGACTTTCGCCGTCTGCTGCTGCGTGGAGCCGCTTGGTAACTGCACTGAGGTGGTAAACACTCCCCGGTCTTCCAGAGGCAGGAACGACGTAGGCAGGCGCAGGAACAGGAACACCATGCCGCCCAGCAGCACCACGTAAATCAGCATCCAGCGGGCGCTGTGAGTCAGAATTTTGCCCACGCCGTTTTCGTAGCGAAGGGCGTTGCGGTTGAACATCCTGTTAAACCAGCCGAAGAAGCCTTTCTGGCCGTGATGTTCACCTTTGTGCAACGGCTTAAGAAGCGTGGCACAGAGCGCTGGCGTAAGGATTAACGCCACCAGCACCGACAGAACCATCGCCGAAACAATCGTAATCGAGAACTGGCGGTAGATAGCACCGGTGGTGCCGCCAAAAAACGCCATTGGCACGAACACGGCGGAAAGTACCATCGCGATGCCGACCAGCGCGCCCTGTATCTGGCCCATCGATTTGCGGGTTGCCTCTCTGGGCGACAATCCCTCTTCGCTCATGATGCGCTCGACGTTCTCCACCACCACGATGGCGTCATCGACCAGCAGGCCGATGGCCAGCACCATGGCGAACATCGTCAGGGTGTTGATGCTGTAGCCGAACGAGTAGAGCACGGCGTAGGTGCCCAGCAGCACCACCGGGACGGCGATAGTTGGGATTAGCGTCGCTCTGAAGTTCTGCAAAAACAGGTACATGACGAGGAATACCAGCAGGATAGCTTCGAGCAGGGTTTTCACTACGTCTTTGATGGAGGCTTTTACAAACGGCGTGGTTTCATAGGCGATTTTCGCTTCCAGGCCATGCGGGAAATATTGCGACAGCTCCTCGATTTTAGCGCGGGCGAGTTTGTCGGTTTCCATCTCATTGGCGCCGGAGGCGAGTTTAATCCCCAGCCCGGAAGCCGCCTGGCCGTTATAGCGGCTCAGATAGTCATATTTTTCTGCGCCCAGCTCAACCGTTGCCACGTCGCCCAGGGTCACCAGCGAACCGTCCTGATTCACGCGCAGGGTAATATCTTTAAATTGCTGTGGCGTTTGCAGTAAAGACTGGGAGTTAACGGTAGCGTTTAAGGCCTGCATATCTACTGAAGGGGTGCCACCAAGCTGACCAACGGCAATCTGCGCGTTCTGGGAGCTGATGGCGTCCACCACGTCCTGGGTGGTCATCTGATAGCTGGTCAGTTTGGTCGGATCGAGCCAGATACGCATGGAATATTGCGAGCCGTAGGCGTCCACGTCACCCACACCGTTAATACGGCTGATAGGATCCTGGATATTACTCGCCACGTAGTCAGCGATATCCTGCTTATCCATGCTGCCGTCGGTGGAGACGAAGGCAATCATCAGGATGTTACTGTCGCCGGTTTTACGCACCGTCACGCCCTGCGTCTGCACATCCTGCGGCAGTTTACGCAGCGCGGATTGCAGCTGGTTCTGCACCTGCTGCACGGCTTCATCCGGGTCGGTTCCCGCCTTGAAGCTCAGCGTAATGGTGGCCTGACCGGTGCTGCTGCTCTGGGACGACATATACATCATGTTGTCCAGACCGGTCATGTTCTGTTCGATGACCTGCGTGACGGTGTTTTCCAGCGTCTGGGCAGAGGCGCCAGGATAGTTGGCCGTAATGCGCACGTTTGGCGGCGCGAGATCCGGGTATTGCTCAACAGGGAGCGAAAATATAGCAAGCGTACCGGTGAGGCACAAAATAATGGCCAGCACCCATGCAAAAATGGGGCGATTAATAAAGAAATTCGCCATCTGGTCGGGACCTCGTAAGCACTTCAGACTGTCATAATGGGGGCAGTTGACACTGTAGCCCTAACCGTAAGCCCAAACGTGGAGAAATTGAGGAGATAGTGTAAATGATTTTAGCCTGCCGTTTCCTTCTGCGCCTGTGATTCAAGAGGTTAAATCCCCCGGCTTTCGAAATAGAGGACAGTTGCCGCCACGCGTGAGCGAACCTGTAACTTACGTAACAGATTGCGGATATGCACTTTAACCGTCTCTTCCGAAATATGCAGGTCTGCCGCTATCTGCTTGTTAGACAGGCCACGAGCCACTTCCTGCAGCACATCCAGCTCTCGCTCCGTCAATGAGGCAAACGGATCAATGTCGGGCTTTTCCGCGCCACGGTTGTGCAGATACTCTGCAACTTGGGCGCTGAACGCTTCACCACCTTTAGCACCGCGGCGGATATCATCCAGTAACACTTCAGGATCGCTGTCTTTGAGTAGATAGCCGTCGGCACCCGCATCAATCAGCGTGAAGATATCGCTTTTCGAGTCGGAAACGGTCAGCACAATGATGCGTGCGCTGATGCCTTCCCGGCGCAGGGCTTGCAAGGTATCCAGCCCGCTCAGCCCTTTCATATTCAGGTCAAGCAGGATCAAATCCGGGTTAAGTCGATTTGCGAGGCTGATGGCCTCTGCGCCGCTGCTGGCCTCGCCTGCAACCAGAAAGCTGGCGTCAATTTCCAGCAGCTGGCGAATGCCTCGTCGCATCAGCGGATGGTCGTCGACGATCAGGACTTCATAAATATTTTGCTCTTTCATTGCTGCTCCTGCGTTTTGTTATTGTTATTGTCTGCGTTCGATGAACGAAACGTTATCGAAATCAGCGTCCCACCCTGAACGGGGCGGGAAATGGTTAGCGTGCCGCCCAACTGGGCCGCACGTTCATGCATGATGTTTAAACCGTAATGACCTTCCGGCTCGTTCAGGCTGGCAATACCGCTGCCATTATCAAGAATAGTTGCCGAATGTTCACCCTCATGAGAGCTGGCGCAGGTTACGGTAATGTCCTGCGCAGCGGCGTGTTTAATGGCGTTAAGCACGGCCTCGCGAACGATTTGCAGCAGATGCACCTGCTGCTGAGCGTCCAGCGCCTGGGTTGGCATGGTGCAGCTGAGGTGAATGGTTGCCTCCGTTTGTTGGCGGAGCGGGGCAATCATCTCCCGGAGTGCGGCGGGCAGGTCTGCCTGTTGCAGCGTCAGGCGGAACGTGGTCAACAGTTCGCGAAGCTGTTGGTAAGCATCGTTTAGCGCCTGGGAGAAATCGCCGATGATCTGCCGGGCTGCCTGGTTCTCTTCCGGCACCGAGCGCTTAAGCAGCGCCAGCTGGATACGTAAAAACGACAGTACCTGAGCGAGAGAGTCGTGCAGTTCGCGGGCGATTGTCGCGCGTTCTTGCATCAGCAGCAGCTGCTGATAGTGCTTCTGGGCCTGGTTGAAGTAAAGCCCTCGCCCCAGCATATTCGCCACGCTTTGCATCAGCCCCAGCGGCGGCGTGCCGGCACTGGCTTGCCAGCGTAGCTGGCCCATTTCGTCGTCCTGCTGCATGACGGGCACCGACTGCCAGGGCACATCCTGCTGCTGATAGCCCTCCTGCAAGAGCCAGTTTTCACCAACCTGTAGCTCCAGGTAGCCCACATTTTCATTTTGACGCACCAGCTGCAAAATTTGCATGAAGCAGTGACGATCAATGGTGCTGACATTGAGAGCCTGTGAGCAGGAATAGAGCACTTCCAGGGTGCGATTGGCCTCCTGTAGGCTCACGGTTTTTTGCTCGACTTTCTCTTCCAGCGAACGATAAAGCCGTTGTAGCTCATCCGCCATACGCGTGAAGCTATGCGCCAGCAAACCGATCTCATTCGGTAGGGTGGTATCGAGCGGGGGAAATTTGAACTCACCTCGCTCGATGGACTCACTGGCAAACATCAGCTTATTCAGGGGAGTCACAACCTGATGGCGGAAACGACGCAGGGTAAAAAACACCAGCAGGAAGATGGCGACAAAGCCAATCACCGAGGTGGCGACAACCTGCATCATTTTACGTTCGGCGTAATGCTGTAGAGCGAGCACATACTCATCAATTTGCGTCACATAATCCGCAATATTAGCGTCGTACCACGCTTTGTCTCCCTGGCGTATATGTCGTTCCATATGGGCCCATGTTTCGTTAAGGGCATTATACTTTTCGAGTACCTCTGCGGGTATCCACAGGCGGCCCGGATTGATCAGCGCCTGAGAGCCTAACGTCCTGTTATAAATCGCCAGGTGTTCTTCAATTCGGCTGCTGTTGCCCTGCAAATCGTAACCCAGGCGGTAACTCTGCATGCGCAGCGAACCTGCGATATTCACCGCCTCGGCATCTCTCAGGCTGCTGGCAAGCGTCACCATTGCCACGCCTGTGGAGAGCAGGGAAAGCAGAACGATATAGAAAAAGGCGCGGGCGAGGCTTGCCCGGACCGAGCGTTGCACCATCACAAGGCGACAGTCTCCAAAAATTAGTGGTGGGCGAAACGTACCAGAAAGCCGTACAGGCTCAAACGTTTGTTGACGTTATTTCGGCACAGCTTCCAAAACTGAAGTTTGCCGTTAACGGCTCACGATCGGAACTTTTGCATTAGTTTTACAACAGCATCTGACGCTTTATTAGCAGGGTGTCATGGTAAGTTGTTCTCCTTCCCGGCAAACCGTATTCCTCTTTGATCCTACAACGGTATTTACCCCTTTAGGGGGATGCCGCTACTCCCCCTTTCTCACATAACGTACCCCCTATATAAAAACCCGTAAAAAATGACGGAAATAAGAGTGGTTTATTTGTCGGCTGCAGCTCAATGACCGACGTTTGTCACGCAAGGATGAACCAATGGCTAATCTAACACGACGTGGTTTATTAACCGGTAGCTGGCGCGGGAATGCGACGGCTTTTCGCCCTCCCTGGAGCGGCGATGAACACCATTTCTTGCTTGAGTGCCAGCGCTGCAACAGTTGCCTGCCGGTTTGTGAAACTCGTGTTTTACGGCGCGGGCAGGGCGGCTACCCCGAAGTGGATTTTTCGCTGGGAGAATGCACATTCTGCTATGCCTGTGCCGAAGCGTGCACGCAACAGATTTTCAGCCCGCGAGGGACGTCCCCCTGGGAGCACACGCTGTTTATCGGCGATACCTGCATGGCCTACAGCCAGGTTGAGTGCCGCAGTTGCCAGGATGCCTGCGAGCCGCAAGCCATCACTTTTATTCCCTCCTCGCAGGGGATTTCGCTACCCCAGCTTAATCGCACTACCTGTAACGCATGCGGTGGTTGCATTTCCGCCTGTCCGGTATCTGCGCTAACCATGAGGCACGCTGATGCAAACTAGCTGGCACGTCTGCGGCCTGGTCGTCCAGGCTCACCCCCAACATATCGCTACCGTCAGCGCCGCGTTAAGCGAGCTGGAAGGCAGTGAAGTTGCCGCCAGCGATGCCGAACACGGCAAGCTGGTCGTTGTAATGGAAGCCGCACAAAGTGATGCGCTGCTTCGTCAAATTGAGTCGGCACGCAATATTGCAAACGTGCTGGCGGTGTCGCTGGTTTATCACCAGCAGGATGAGCAAGGTGAGGAAACAGCATGAAACTCAGTCGTCGTAGTTTTATGAAGGCGAACGCCGTCGCGGCCGCCGCAGCGGCGGCAGGCCTGAGCGTGCCAGCCGTGGCCCGTACGGTGGTCGGCAAAGAAGAAACCATTAAATGGGATAAGGCCCCGTGCCGTTTCTGCGGCACCGGCTGCGGCGTGCTGGTTGGCACGCAGAATGGCCGTATCGTGGCAAGCCAGGGTGACCCTGAAGCGCCGGTTAACCGTGGCCTGAACTGCGTTAAAGGCTACTTCCTGCCGAAAATCATGTACGGCAAAGATCGTCTGACCCAGCCGCTGCTGCGCATGAAAGACGGCAAATTTGATAAAGAAGGCGAGTTCGCACCTGTAAGCTGGGAGCAGGCCTTCGACATTATGGAAGAGAAGTTCAAAACCAGCCTGAAAGCTAAAGGGCCAGAATCCGTCGGGATGTTTGGTTCCGGCCAGTGGACCGTCTGGGAAGGCTACGCGGCGGCGAAGCTGTTCAAAGCAGGTTTCCGCACCAACAATATCGACCCCAATGCGCGCCACTGCATGGCCTCAGCGGTAGTTGGTTTTATGCGCACCTTCGGCATGGATGAGCCGATGGGCTGCTATGACGATATCGAACAGGCGGATGCCTTCGTGCTGTGGGGCTCCAATATGGCGGAGATGCACCCGGTACTCTGGTCGCGCATCACTAACCGTCGGTTATCCAACGATAACGTTGATGTTGCCGTCCTCTCGACTTTCCAGCACCGCAGCTTTGAGTTGGCGGATAACGGCATGGTGTTCACGCCGCAGAGCGATCTGGTCATTCTTAACTATATCGCCAATTACATTATTCAGAATAATGCGGTAAACGAGGCGTTCTTTAAGCAACACGTTAACCTGCGCAAAGGCGTGACGGATATCGGCTATGGCCTGCGTCCAACGCACCCGCTGGAAAAAGCGGCGAAGAATCCAGGTTCTGATAAATCCGACCCGATGACCTTCGACGAGTACAAAGCATTTGTTGCGGAGTACACGCTGGAGAAAACCGCCGAGATGAGCGGTGTACCCACCGACCAGCTGGAAGCGCTGGCGAAACTCTATGCCGACCCCAATAAGAAAGTCATCTCCTACTGGACGATGGGCTTCAACCAGCACACCCGTGGCGTGTGGGCGAACAATCTCGTTTATAACCTGCACCTGTTAACCGGCAAGATTTCAAAGCCCGGCTGCGGTCCGTTCTCGTTAACCGGCCAGCCTTCCGCCTGCGGCACCGCTCGCGAAGTCGGGACTTTCTCACACCGTCTGCCTGCGGATATGGTGGTGACCAACGACAAACACCGTGCAATCGCGGAAAACACCTGGCAGCTGCCTGCGGGCACCATTCCTGCCAAAGTCGGCCTCCACGCCGTCGCCCAGGACAGAGCGCTGAAAGACGGCAAGCTCAACGTCTACTGGGTAATGTGCAACAACAACATGCAGGCCGGGCCGAACATTAACGAAGAGCGCATGCCGGGCTGGCGCAATCCGCGTAACTTCATCATCGTCTCCGATCCTTATCCCACCATCAGCGCGCTGTCGGCGGATCTCATTCTGCCAACGGCAATGTGGGTGGAAAAAGAGGGCGCTTACGGCAACGCCGAACGTCGCACCCAGTTCTGGCGACAGCAGGTTAAGGCGCCGGGCGATGCGAAATCGGATCTCTGGCAGCTGGTTGAGTTTGCGAAGCGTTTCAAAGTGGAAGAGGTGTGGCCTGCGGAGCTGGTTGATCAGAAGCCGGAATACCGCGGTAAGACGCTGTTCGACGTGCTGTTTGCCAGCGAAAACGTCAGCAAATTCCCGGTCAGCGAGCTGGCTGAAGATCAGCTTAACGATGAATCCCGCGAGCTGGGCTTCTATCTGCAAAAAGGGCTGTTCGAAGAGTACGCCTCTTTTGGCCGCGGCCACGGGCACGACCTGGCTCCGTTCGACGATTACCACAAAGCGCGCGGCCTGCGCTGGCCGGTGGTGAACGGCAAAGAGACGCTGTGGCGCTACAGCGAAGGCCACGATCCTTACGTGAAGGCGGGCGAGGGCTTTAAGTTCTACGGCAAGCCGGACGGCAAGGCGGTGATCTTTGCGCTGCCGTTTGAGCCAGCGGCGGAATCGCCGGACCAGGAGTATGACCTGTGGCTGTCAACCGGCCGCGTGCTGGAGCACTGGCATACCGGCACCATGACGCGTCGCGTGCCTGAGCTGCATCGCGCCTTCCCTGAAGCCGTGCTGTTCATCCACCCGCTGGATGCGAAATCCCGCGATCTGCGCCGCGGCGACAAAGTGAAGGTGATGTCCCGCCGCGGTGAGATTATCTCCATCGTTGAAACGCGCGGGCGCAACCGTCCGCCGCAGGGGCTGGTCTACATGCCGTTCTTCGATGCGGCGCAGCTGGTCAACAATCTGACGCTCGACGCCACCGACCCGCTCTCCAAAGAGACGGATTTCAAAAAGTGTGCCGTGAAGCTGGCGAAGGTCTAAGGGGACATCATGAAAAACAAAATGTTATTCCAGTGGATGGCGGCGCTTACCCTGCTGGTTAGCGGGGCGCTGTGGGCAACCAACGGCGTGGATCTCAGCCAGTCGCCGGAGGTTTCCGGCACTAAGCTCGGCACGGTACATATGCCTAAACAGCAGGGCCGCATGGCGCTGAACTATGTGAACCAGCCGCCGATGATCCCGCACAGCGTGGACGGCTACCAGGTCAGCAAAAACACCAACCGCTGCCTGGCGTGCCACGGCGTGCAGAGTTATCGCACTACCGGCGCGCCTCGCGTTAGCCCAACGCACTTTATGGACAGCGATGGCAAAGTGCTCGCCGACGTGGCCCCGCGCCGCTACTTCTGTCTGCAGTGTCACGTGCCGCAGACCGACGCCGCGCCGATTGTGGAAAACACCTTCACGCCTTCTAAAGGCTTTGGGAACTAGAGGCCAATATGGATAAAGCAAACCGTAAGCCGGGCCTGCTCCGCCGTATCTGGCAGTGGTGGCGTCGCCCAAGCCGTCTGGCGCTGGGCACGCTGCTGCTGATTGGCTTCGCCGCCGGGATTATTTTCTGGGGTGGGTTTAACACCGGCATGGAGATGACCAACCGCGAAGAGTTCTGCATTGGCTGCCACGAGATGCGCGCTAACGTCTACGAGGAGTACATGGAGACGGTGCATTATAACAACCGCAGCGGCGTACGGGCGACCTGCCCGGACTGCCACGTCCCGCACGAGTGGGGGCCGAAGATTATTCGTAAACTCCAGGCCAGCAAAGAGCTGTATGCAAAAGCGTTCGGCCTGATAGATACGCCGCAGAAGTTTAACGACCATCGCCTTGCGATGGCGCAAAACGAGTGGCGAAGGATGAAGAACAACAATTCCCAGGAGTGCCGCAACTGTCATAACTTCGATTATATGGATTTAACCGCGCAGAAAACCGTGGCGGCGAAGATGCATACTAAAGCGATCAAAGACGGTCAGACCTGCGTGGATTGCCATAAGGGCATCGCACACAAGCTGCCGGATATGAGCGAAGTGAAGAACGGTTTTTAATTTCCCCTGACCCTCTTCCTTCCAGGGAGAGGGTCAGTAAACGTATTCCAAAGAGAGACAAACCTCACATTCCGGCTTATGATTATCGGCTCCCTTAATCCGCTGCGGAGACCGTATGTCGATTCAAATCGAAGTCATCAAAGATAAAATCCTCTCAGATAACTACTTCATCCTGCGCAATATCACCTACGACCTGTCCCGCAATAACAGCGAAGCCATCCGCCATAAGCGCGAAGTCTATGACCGCGGCAACGGCGCGACCATGATGCTCTACAACCGTGAAAAGAAAACGGTGGTGCTGACCCGCCAGTTCCGCGTGGCGACGTGGGTGAACGGCAACCCGGACGGGATGCTGATTGAAACCTGTGCCGGCCTGCTGGACGCTGACGAGCCGGAAGTCTGCGCTCGTAAAGAGGCGATGGAAGAGACGGGTTATATGGTCGGGGAGGTCGAGAAGCTCTTCGAACTGTATATGTCCCCTGGCGGGGTGACCGAGCTTATCCATTTCTATATGGCGCAATACAGTGACGCTCAGCGTGAATTCGCCGGCGGTGGCGTGGAAGATGAGGACATCGACGTGCTGGAGCTGCCGTTTTCACAGGCGCTGGCAATGGTGAAAAGCGGTGAAATTCGTGACGGTAAAACGGTTATATTACTCCAGCAGCTGCAATTGCGGGGAATAATGGAATAAAACTATTCTTATTCAAACGGTTAGGATAATCATTTTTTACATGAATCTATCCGACAAATCCGATTGAGCGTGCGCACTGAGAAGCCGAAGATATCGCCAAAATCTGTACGTTTTTTATCTTCGTCTTTTCAGGATATGTGTCGCTCATGTGTTACCGGATACAATCGCTTCTCCTCATCACCCTTTTTCTGGCGGCCTCTGCGGTCGCGGCTCCGGCACAAAAATCCTTCTCTGACTGGCAGGTTACCTGCAACAACCAGAACTTCTGTAGCGCGAGAAATACGGGCCTTCACCAGGGGCTGGTGATGACGCTGACCCGCAGCGCCGGGGCGCATACGGATGTGAATTTACGTATTGATTTGGGCAGCCTGGCGCGCTCCGACAGCCATGCGCCGGCTATCGCTCCCCGCCTGCTGGTCGACGGTGAACCGCTGATTCTGGAAAAAGAAAAATGGCAGGAAACGCCGCACCACCTGGTGACGGACGATGCCGAAACCATCAATAATCTGCTTGAGACAATCGGCAACGCTAATGCCATTACGCTTACGGGAGGACAGGGGACGATTTCGCTGGCAGGGCTGAAAGCTGCACTGCTGTTTATCGACAGCCAGCAAAAGCGTGTAGGAAGCGAAACCGCCTGGATCAAAAAGGGTGACGATCCCCCGCTCAGCGTGCCGCCTGCTCCCGCCCTTAAAGAAGTGACCATTACCAATCCCACCCCAACGCCCTTTGCTCAGGCTGAACTCAACGATTTACTGGACTACGGCACCTGGCGCATGAACAACAGCGACTGCTCGCTCGATCCCGCTCGTCGTGAAGTTCGTGTTTTTGCGCTTAGCGATGATAAAGCTCTGATGCTGATCGGCTGTGAGGCGGGGGCCTACAATGTCGTGGATCTGGCCTGGATCGTCTCCCGCCAGAAACCTTTCGTCGCCCGCCAGATTCATCTGCGGCTTCCCTTCATGCCTGAAAGCGGTAGCAACGATCTGGAGTTAATGAATGCGGGTTACGACGATCTCAATAAAGAGCTGATAACGCTTTCAAAAGGCCGGGGACTTGGCGACTGCGGAATGACCAGCCGCTGGCGTTTTGACGGGCAACGTTTCCGACTGGTGCGCTATGCGCAGGAGCCTGCTTGCGACGGCTGGCACGGCAGCGGAGCATGGCCGACGCTTTGGGTGACCAAGTAATATTGTCGGATGACGCTGCGCTTATCTGACCTACGGTTTGCTCTGATGTCGGATAAGCGCCAGCGTCATCCGCCGGGCCGTACTATTTCCCCAGCGCCTTCTTAGCCTTGCTTACCACGTTCTCAACGGTGAAGCCAAAGAACGGGAAGAGCTTGTCGGCCGGGGCTGACTCGCCGTAGCTGGTCATGCCGACAATCTGGCCTTTCAGGCCCACGTACTTGTACCAGTAATCCGCAATACCCGCTTCTACCGCTACGCGTGCGCTGACATCGGACGGCAGTACGGATTCCCGGTAGCTTTCATCCTGCGCATCGAACACGTCCGTAGAAGGTAGCGATACCACGCGGACTTTGTGACCCTCAGCGGTGAGCTTGTCCGCCGCCAGCATTGTGATTTCCACTTCGGAGCCGGTAGCTATCAGGATGATATCTGGTTGTCCGCCGCTGTCCTTAAGGATGTAGCCGCCGCGAGCCACGGCTTTCAACTGCTCCGGGTTGCGCTCCATCTGCGCCAGGTTCTGACGAGAAAGAATCAGCGCCGTCGGGCCATTGTGTCTTTCAACCGCCGCTTTCCATGCCACCGCCGCTTCTACCTGGTCACAAGGTCGCCAGGTGCTGAAGTTTGGCGTCAGGCGCAGGCTGGCAAGCTGTTCTACCGCCTGGTGCGTTGGGCCATCTTCTCCCAGACCAATGGAGTCATGGGTGTAGACCATTATCTGGCGGGCCTTCATCAGCGCCGCCATACGGGCTGCGTTTCGTGCGTACTCCACAAACATCAGGAAGGTTGCGGTATAGGGAACAAAGCCGCCGTGATGGGCAATCCCGTTGGCAATCGCCGTCATACCAAATTCGCGTACGCCGTAGTGAATGTAGTTGCCCGCGATATCCTCTTTGATGGATTTGGAGTCTGACCAGATGGTCAGGTTACTTGGCGCAAGGTCCGCAGAGCCGCCGAGGAGTTCCGGCAGAATCGGACCAATCACGTTAAGCGTATTTTGTGAGGCCTTACGGGTGGCGATTTTCGCCGGTTTGGCCTGCAGGTCTTCAATGAGTTTGTAGGTGGTTTCCTGCCAGCTGTCCGGCAGCTCGCCATCCATGCGGCGTTTAAATTCGGCTGCCAGCTCCGGATGGGCTTTGGCGTAAGCGGCGAACTTATCCTTCCAGGCCGCTTCGGCTTTCTCGCCTTCTTCTTTTGCATCCCACGCGTGATAAATTTCTTTAGGGATCTCAAAGGCAGGGTATTTCCAGCCCAGCTGTTGACGGGCCAGCGCCACTTCTTCTTCACCCAGCGCGGCGCCGTGCGCCTCTTCCTTACCTGCTTTATTTGGCGAGCCGAAGCCAATCACCGTGCGGCAGATAATCAGCGAAGGTTTGTCCTTCACGCTCTGCGCTTCCTGAATCGCTTTTTTTACGGCTTCAGGATCGTGACCGTCGATTTCATGCACCACGTGCCAGTGATAGGCCTCGAAGCGTTTGGCCGTGTCGTCGGTGAACCAGCCTTCCGTTTCTCCGTCGATGGAGATGCCGTTATGGTCGTAGAAGCCGATAAGTTTGCCCAGCCCCAGCGTTCCCGCCAGCGAGCAGACCTCATGGGAGATGCCTTCCATCAGGCAGCCGTCCCCCATAAAGACATAGGTGTGGTGATCGACAATCTCATGGTCAGGCCGGTTGAACTGTGCGCCCAGGGTGCGCTCGGCAATCGCCAGGCCCACCGCATTTGCCAGCCCCTGGCCCAGCGGGCCGGTGGTGGTTTCAACACCCGGCGTGTACCCTTTTTCCGGGTGGCCGGGGGTTTTGGAGTGAAGCTGACGGAAGTTTTTTAACTCCTCCATCGGCAGATCGTAGCCGCTCAGATGCAGCAGGCTGTAAAGCAGCATCGACGCGTGTCCGTTCGACAAAATAAAGCGATCCCGATCGGCCCAGGCGGGGTCGGTCGGGTTGTGTTTCAGAAAGTCGTTCCATAGCACTTCAGCGATATCCGCCATGCCCATTGGCGCGCCGGGGTGGCCCGAATTTGCTTTTTGTACCGCGTCCATACTCAGGGCACGAATGGCGTTGGCAAGCTCTTTACGAGATGACATGTTTCACTCCCATGTGTTGTTAAAGTCTGGCGGCGAGTAAATCTTCCAGTTTGCGTTGATCGATAGCGAACAGACGGATCCCTTCGGACAGTTTGTCGATGGCCATGGCGTCCTGATTATGTTCCCAGCGGAAGTCGGCTTCGGTTAACGGCTCTGGACGGCGGAAGCCCTGCGAGGACGGGACCAGTTTGCGGATTACTGGCTCTTCACTTTCCTGGAGCTGCTGCAACAGATTCGGCGCAATGGTCAGACGGTCGCAACCCGCCAGCGCCAGGATCTGCTCGGTACGGCGGAAGCTCGCGCCCATCACCACGGTGGTGTAGTTATGCTGCTTGAAGTAATCGTAGATATTGCGCACTGATTTGACGCCGGGGTCTTCTTCCACCACGTACGGGTCCATCGGTTTGCGCTCCTGATACCAGTCGTAGATACGGCCCACGAAAGGCGAGATCAGGAACACGCCTGCTTCGGCGCAGGCGCGGGCCTGCGCCTGCGAGAACAGCAGCGTCAGGTTGCAGTCAATCCCTTCTTTTTGCAGCTCTTCGGCGGCTTTGATGCCTTCCCACGTGGCGGCAAGTTTGATGAGAATACGTGATTTATCTATGCCCTGATCGGCATAGAGTTCGACCAGACGGCGGGCTTTGGCGATGCTCTTCTCTTTATCGTAGGAGAGGCGGGCATCGACTTCTGTGGAGACGCGGCCAGGAATACTTTTCAGAATTTCTGCACCAAAATTCACCGCCAGTTTGTCGCTGGCCTCCATAACCTGAGCTTCCCTGGTGCCGCCGCGCTTTTTGCCATAGGCTAGCGCATCGTCTATAAGTGACTGATAATGCTCAAGGCCTGCGGCTTTCAGTAATAACGAGGGGTTGGTAGTGGCATCAATGGGCTGGTAGTGGCGGATTGACTCAATGTCTCCGCTGTCGGCAACCACGGTGGTGAATTGTTTAATGGCCTCTAGCTGGTTCATACATATCTCCTTGAAATGCAATGTCTTATTGGGGTGCTCCGTATCACCCCAGACGGGAATTTATTCAATACATAACTAAAAAGCATAGCAGACGGGCATGGTGTTGCCGCCGATTGCCAGTAACATAGTCACTATAATTCCCTAACATTTTTGACCCCGGATGTTGATAGTATGGTCATGTTCAAAGTTTAGTGAGCGCGCAGGCGTGATACTACGTGACCTTAACGACCCTTGAGAATGAGCAGAAAAGGAACGACCTAATGGACGAACAGTTAAAGCAAAGTGCCCTCGATTTTCACGAATTCCCTATCCCTGGCAAAATTCAGGTCTCACCGACTAAACCGCTGGCGACCCAGCGTGATTTAGCACTGGCCTATTCGCCGGGCGTCGCGGCACCTTGTCTTGAGATTGAAAAAGACCCTCTTGCAGCTTACAAATACACCGCGCGCGGCAACCTGGTTGGCGTGGTTTCCAACGGGACCGCCGTGCTGGGGCTGGGAAACATTGGCGCGCTGGCGGGCAAGCCGGTCATGGAAGGCAAGGGCGTGCTGTTCAAGAAATTTGCCGGTATCGATGTGTTCGATATCGAAGTGGATGAGATGGACCCGGATAAACTGATCGACGTTATTGCGGCGCTCGAGCCTACTTTTGGCGGCATCAACTTAGAAGATATCAAAGCGCCGGAATGTTTCTACATCGAGAAAAAGCTGCGTGAACGCATGAACATTCCTGTGTTCCATGACGATCAGCACGGTACTGCCATCATCTGTACCGCAGCCGTACTGAACGGCCTGCGCGTCGTTGAGAAGAATATTTCTGATGTGCGCCTGGTCGTTTCCGGTGCGGGCGCATCGGCCATCGCCTGTATGAACCTGCTGGTGCAGCTGGGCGTGCAGAAACACAATATCGTGGTCTGTGACTCCAAAGGCGTCATCTACAAAGGCCGTGAAGAGAACATGGCTGAAACCAAAGCGGCTTACGCGGTGGAAGATAACGGCAAGCGGACGCTGGACGAAGTCATTGAAGGGGCTGATATCTTCCTCGGCTGCTCCGGCCCGAAAGCGATGAGCCAGGAGATGGTTAAGAAAATGGCCCGCGCGCCGCTGATTCTGGCGCTGGCAAACCCGGAACCTGAAATCCTGCCGCCGCTGGCTAAAGAAGTGCGCCCGGACGCCATCATCTGCACCGGCCGTTCTGACTTCCCGAACCAGGTGAACAACGTGCTGTGCTTCCCGTTCATCTTCCGCGGTGCGCTGGACGTAGGCGCTACGGCCATTAACGAAGAGATGAAGCTGGCTGCGGTACATGCCATCGCCGAGCTTGCTCATGCAGAGCAGAGCGACGTGGTTGCTTCCGCCTACGGCGAAGAAGAGCTGACCTTTGGCCCGGAATACCTGATCCCGAAACCGTTCGACCCGCGACTGATCGTACAGATCGCGCCTGCTGTTGCGAAAGCGGCGATGGATACCGGCGTGGCAACCCGCCCGATTCAGGATTTCGAAGCTTATAAAGAGAAGCTCACCGAGTTCGTCTACAAAACTAATCTGTTTATGAAGCCGATCTTCTCCCAGGCGCGTAAAGATCCAAAACGCGTGGTTCTGGCAGAGGGTGAAGAGGCCCGCGTGCTGCATGCGACTCAGGAGCTGATTACCCTGGGCCTGGCGAAGCCAATTCTGATTGGCCGTCCTTCAGTTATCGAAATGCGTCTGAAGAAGCTTGGCCTGCAGATGCGTGCCGGCAAAGATTTTGAGATCGTGAATAACGAATCCGATCCGCGCTTCAAAGAGTACTGGAACGAGTACTACAACATCATGAAGCGCCGCGGCATTACCCAGGAGCAGGCGCAGCGTGCGGTGATCAGCAACACTACCGTTATCGGGGCGATCATGGTACATCGCGGCGAAGCGGACGCGATGATCTGCGGCACCATCGGTGAATACCACGAGCATTTCGAAGTGCTGGAAAAACTGTTTGGCTACCGCGAAGGCGTGAAGGCGGCTGGCGCAATGAACGCGCTGCTGCTGCCAAGCGGCAACACCTTTATTGCTGACACCTACGTCAACGACGACCCGACGCCGGAAGAGCTGACGGAAATCACGCTGCTGGCGGCGGAAACGGTGCGCCGCTTTGGTATCGAACCGAAAGTTGCGCTGCTGTCGCACTCTAACTACGGCTCTTCCAACTCGAAAGCGGCTTGCAAAATGCGCGCAACGCTTGAGATGGTCCGCGCCCGCGCGCCGGAGCTAGAAATTGACGGTGAGATGCACGGTGACGCCGCGCTGGTAGAAAGCATCCGCAACGAACGTATGCCGGACAGCCCGCTTAAAGGCTCCGCGAACATCCTGATCATGCCGAACGTGGAAGCCGCGCGCATCAGCTACAACCTGCTGCGCGTTTCCAGTTCTGAAGGGGTGACCGTTGGGCCGGTACTGATGGGCGTGGCGAAACCGGTGCATGTCTTAACGCCGATCGCTTCCGTGCGCCGTATCGTTAACATGGTGGCGCTGGCGGTTGTTGAGGCGCAGACCGTTCCGCTTTAAGGATTGTGGTGGATGGCGCTTGCGCTTATCCACCCTACCGGACAAGGTTTCGCAGGTCGGATAAGCGACACGTCATCCGACCAACAAAGCTATACCCACTCTCTGACAGGTAAGAAATCACGATATAAGGCAGCCTCCGGGCTGCCTTCTTCCGGCTGGTAGTTATACTCCCAACGTACCAGCGGCGGCATCGACATTAAAATCGACTCCGTACGTCCTCCGGTTTGCAAACCGAACAGCGTTCCTCTGTCCCACACCAGATTAAATTCCACATAGCGCCCGCGGCGGTAGAGTTGGAAATCTCTTTCACGCTCGCCCCACGGCAAAGCTTTACGACGCTCAACGATGGGCAGATACGCATCCAGATACCCATTGCCTACCGCCTGCATAAAGCTAAAGCAGTGGTCAAAATCCGGGGTGTTCAGATCGTCAAAGAACAGGCCGCCTATGCCGCGCTGCTCGCTGCGGTGCCTGATGAAGAAATAGTCGTCGCACCACTTTTTGTAACGCGGGAAGACCTCCTCACCAAACGGCAGGCAGATATCCCGGGCGGTTTTGTGCCAGTGAACGGCATCTTCCTCGAAGCCGTAGAACGGCGTCAGGTCAAAACCACCGCCGAACCACCAGACGGGTTCACAGCCTTCTTTTTCGGCAATGAAAAAGCGCACGTTGGCGTGGCTGGTTGGCACATAAGGGTTTAGCGGATGCACGACGAGGGAAACGCCCATCGCCTCAAAGCTGCGCCCGGCAAGCTCAGGACGATGCGCAGTGGCCGACGCCGGCATCGCATCGCCATACACGTGGGAGAAGTTAACGCCCGCCTGTTCGAAGATATTGCCACCCCGTAGCACCCGGCTACGTCCGCCACCTCCGCCTTCCCTTTGCCAGCTCTCTTCTTCAAACGCGGCGCCGTCAATGGCGGCGAGCTGCTGGCAGATAGTGTCCTGTAGCTGCATCAGGAATTGTTTAACGGCGTGGCTATCGGGCTTATTCATAGTGGTTAGCGCTTAGTGTGAGCTTTCTGATTATCGAACCAGTTGAAGTAACTGATTATCCCGGAAGCAATGGCGTGGGCGATTTTCTGTCGGAACGCCGTCGTACCCAGCAGCTTCTCTTCCCCCGGGTTAGTAATAAACGACGTCTCTACCAGTACAGAGGGAATTGACGGTGATTTCAATACTACAAATGCAGCCTGCTCCGTGTGGCGACTGTGCAGCTTATGCACCGGCTTTATTTGCTTGAGGATATGTGAACCCAGCGTCAGGCTGTTTTTGATGGTATCCGTTTGCACCAGATCGAACAGCACCTGCTGAAGATAATGATCTTTGTTTTTCACCCGGCTGCCCGCGACGTCATCGGCGGCGTTTTCTTTATCGGAAAGGTACTTTGCCATGGCGCTACTTGCGCCGCGATTGGAAAGGGCAAAGACCGACGCACCTGCTGCTGACGGGCTGGTAAAGCCATCTGCGTGGATGGACATAAACAGATCGGCACCGTGCTGGTGGGCGATTTCAACGCGATCGTACAAAGGGATAAACTCGTCGCTGCTGCGGGTAAGCTTTGCTTCGATACCGTTGCGTCTTAGGATACTGCGCACGTTTTTGGCAATGGCCAGCACAACGTGTTTCTCTTTAGAACCGTTGTGACCAATTGCTCCGGTATCAATACCGCCATGACCAGGATCTAACATTACCACGCGGCGACTGCTTGATTTCTTTGCAGGTTTACTATGATTGGTGGTGGTTTTGAGCGTCTGGCTGGCCAGCGCCTTAGTTGCGCCAGTTAAGGTCAGCGCCGCCAGACCAGTGAGCAGCACCTGGCGGCGTGTAGCGAGTTGCGTTAGCGATTTAATTTTACTCATGCGGCTAGTTATTTATCTTATGAATGTTCGACTGGCATTTATAGCTTATTGCCAAAGTGTTAACGACAGGCGTTTGAGCGAAATGTTTATCATTTCATTTCAATCCATGAATATGCCGCAAGTATGCCATTTTTTCGTTGCTTTTGCGGCAGATATTGGCTTAATCCACAGGAAACGCCATAATCAGGTTTTTGAAGCTAACAACGGCTAATACCATGGAAATACGCGTTTTTCGTCAGGAAGATTTCGAAGAGGTCATCACCCTTTGGGAGCGCTGCGATCTCCTGCGCCCGTGGAACGATCCTGAAATGGATATTGAACGTAAGCTCCAGCACGATGCAGATCTGTTCCTGGTGGCAGAGGTCGGCGGCGAAATCGTTGCTTCCCTGATGGGCGGCTATGATGGTCATCGCGGGTCTGCCTATTATCTGGGCGTGCATCCGGAATTCCGGGGGCGTGGTATCGCTAACGCGCTACTCAGCCGCCTGGAGAAGAAGCTTATTGCTCGAGGTTGCCCGAAAATCCACATTATGGTGCGCGAAGAAAACGACCTGGTGATTGGCATGTACGAGAAGCTGGAGTATGAGCAGCAGGACGTGGTTATGTTAGGCAAGCGCCTGATAGAAGATCAGGAGTATTAAGTCATTCCGCGGAGAGGGTTTCGGTACTCTCCGCGATTCAGCATCAGTTTAAAGACCGGCCAGCTTCAGTAAATCTTTCCGCGCAGGTGTCCAGACGCTGATCATCACAGCTTCTCCACTGACACACTTCATATCGTGTTCTACACCAGAGCTGATAGTGGCGGTTTCACCAGCTTTGACTCGGTACTTCTGTTCGCCATTGGTTGCTTCAAATTCGCCGCTCACCACGATATTCACCTCTTCATGATCGTGATGATGCGTACCGGCAAAGCCAGGGCCGCTAAACCAAAATTTTGCCGTCATCAATTGTTCGCTGTATGAAATAACCTGCATGGTGACGGCATCGTTCAGCTTAACTTTTTGATATTCCATTGCTTACCTCTTTGAATAGTTTTATAGCATGGCTGGTAAGAGAAACTTTTCTGATTGTGTAGGAGGGACGTTTTGATTCTCACCAGAGACATTGCATAACGACACATCTTCATTTTTATTCAGCAGCTATATTTGCTGGGAAAAAATTGACGTGGTGATTGTGCTTAATAAGACAGCCGCTGTATCATTAGCTGCCTTATTAAGTGAGTGCTTGTCATTTCAACTGTTATTTATAAATTTCAGCCGTTGCTCTTACATCTGAACCCATGCCCGGCATTTCAATAGAGGTAATATGATAAAAACCAGCGCCTTTCTCGTCGGCTTTTTTGGACAGGGCAGCAGTCGCCTCATCCAGCGTACTGTTCCTGAGGCTTACACTGATCTCACCGACTTTATCCTTCATGCTGGTCATTTCAGAAGTACGAATTTCTTTGGCAGCAAACACGCTGGTGCTGAGCATCATCAGTAATACAGTAGGGATGATCTTATTCATATTAACGATCCTTTTAGTTTCATTGTTTATTAATGACCTTCATGCCGAAGGGTAAACTGAACTTACGTTAACCTTCTACAATGTGCAATATAGTAGAAAGGTGTTGTTAATTAATTGTTAGCTCTACAGGAGGGTGTGTTTGTGGTTATTTGTTCTGCTGGGGTGCGTCTGGTGTGGCTATAATGGTTTTATTAACTAAAACACCCCTCGTATACGGGTGGTGCTAATTTGTTTAAATCATTTTTTAATATTATTGTATTTTAGAATGTGTTACGAGGCGGCTGGTTATTTTCCGTGAAATCATGATTCTGTAAATGAAATAGTGAAGAAAATGCATCGCTATAATTAAAATGAAAGCGTCTGGATGTCTTTTTCTTATAAATGTGACAGAGGCAGCATACTTCTCCTGAAAGTAAAGTTTTGTCATGTAATGGGGTGGATGCCATAATATTCACACTTCGTTCAGCGTGGTTTGATTGGCACAATGTATTTGCATAATGAGTTTGATAACCGGGGCCACCTCAGAGCGCCGGTTATTTTCTGGTTGATTCTGCTTTTCCAGGCGCGGACCTGGTTTCTGTTGGTGCTGGCGGCGGCTTCCCGGCAGCAGGGTGATGCACTGCTTGGCCTGTTCTATCCCGACCGGGATAATTTCTGGCTGGGGCTGCTGCCCGGCATTCCCGCCGCGCTGGCCTTTGTGATTAGCGGGCGGCGGCATCTCTGGCCACGCTTGTGGCAGGCCTGGCGCTGGGTGCTGATTGTCGCACAAATCGCGGTACTCGCCTGGCAGCTCATGCTGCTGGGCCAGGGAGAAGATCTGACCGGGGTAAGCCTCGCTTTGCTGGTGGGCGACGTTTACGCCCTGTGGTGGCTATTGACCAGCCGCCGTCTAAAAGATTACTTTGCGCTACAAAGTGAATAGCCGGGCACTTTTGAGTAAGTTTGTACTCCAATGCCCGTAATCACGCCAAAACAAAGGATGAATTGATGAAAACATTGCGCCTGATGCTGTTAGGAGTTCCGCTTCTGCTGAGCGGCTGTTCCACGCTCTCTAATATGCACTGGTCAAGCCTCTCCCCGATGAGCTGGTTTGGTTCCTCACTTGAGGTTAGCGAGCAGGGCGTCGGTGGGCTTAACGCCAGTACGCCTTTAAATGAAGAAGCCGTCAGCGAAGGGCTTAACAATAACTACCGTCTGCGTAGCGGTATGAAAACCGACAACGGCACGGTAGTACGTTATTTTGAAGCGCTGGATGATAAAACCTTAATGGTGGTAGTCAACGGCGAGAAGGGAACGGTCAGCCGCGTCGATGTGATGGATAAAGAAGTGAAAACCGACAGCGGCGTTGAGATTGGCACCCCGTTTAGCGATCTCTACAGCAAGGCGTTTGGTGCCTGTGCGAAAGCCACCGGCGATGACGCCGAAAGCGTGGAGTGTAAAGCCCCTGACAGCCAACACGTCAGCTATCTGTTCAGCGGCGAATGGCACGGGCCGGAAGGGTTAATGCCTGCCGACGATGTGCTAAAAAAATGGACCGTCAGCAAAATTATCTGGCGTCAATAATTCGGCAGTAGGTTTGCGCCTTCTCAAGAAGGCGCAGCGAGAATGGGGTATCATAGGACGATAAACGCCACGCAAAGTGGCGTCTGTTTTTTCAGGAGGATACATGTCTCGGGTACAAACTGGCATTTTGCCAGAACATTGTCGTGCCGCCGTCTGGCTGGAAGCGACTATTCAAGGCGATTTTGACGCTATTCGCCAGGGCTGCAAAACCTTTAATCAATCGCTCTCCACATTTCAGGCTAAATTCCCGGATGCTAATCTGGGGGCCGTCGTGGCATTTGGTCACGATCTGTGGCGCGATCTGAGCGGCGGCGTGGGTGCCGAAGAGCTGAAGAGCTTTGCGCCATTGGGCAAAGGGCTGGCACCAGCTACCCAGCATGACGTCCTGATCCATATCCTTTCCCTTCGTCATGATGTGAACTTTTCCATCGCTCAGGCGGCACTTGCAGCCTTTGGTGATGCACTGAAGATTGAAGAGGAAGTTCACGGTTTCCGCTGGGTGGAAGAGCGCGATCTGAGCGGCTTTATCGACGGCACTGAAAACCCGCAGGGCGAAGATACGCGCCGTGAAGTGGCGGTGATCAACGAAGGCGTGGATGCAGGTGGCAGCTACGTATTCGTGCAGCGCTGGGAGCATAATCTCAAGCAGCTTAACCGCATGAGCGTGGGCGATCAGGAGATGATCATCGGCCGCACCAAAGATGCCAACGAAGAAATCGACGGCGACGAACGCCCGGATACCTCCCATCTTTCACGTGTCGATCTGAAAGAAGACGGCAAAGGGCTGAAGATTGTCCGCCAGAGCCTACCGTATGGCACCGCCAGCGGCACGCACGGCCTGTACTTCATCGCCTATTGCGCCCGTCTGCATAACATCGAGCAGCAGCTGCTGAGCATGTTTGGCGAGACCGACGGTAAACGCGACGGCATGCTGCGCTTCACAAAGCCGGTGACCGGCGGTTATTACTTTGCGCCGTCACTGGACAAACTGTTAAGCCTGTAGAACTGAATGGTGGATGGCGCTGGCGCTTATCCACCCTACAAACACGGCGTAGCGCCCGCTGCGCCGTTCTTTTGTCTTATATCCCTTTCTTATTGTAAATCACCAAACGGTATATAAAACCGTTACAGCTTTGCCGTCCGTTATAAATACACTGGTTGCCTGAAAATGACACATTTATAAGGGTGCACAATGGCGATCGGCTCAGTTAAAAAGGTTTGGAGTGCGCTGGTAGTTTCGGCGCTGCTGGCGGGATCTGCCCACGCCACAGAGCTGCTCAACAGCTCTTATGATGTGTCTCGCGAGCTTTTTGCCGCTCTCAATCCCGCTTTCCAGCAGAAGTGGGCGCAGGAGAACAACGGCGACAAGCTGACGATAAAACAATCTCA
The DNA here is from genome assembly GCF_016756775.1 of Dryocola clanedunensis subsp. sulfonylureivorans. Classification (GTDB taxonomy): domain Bacteria; phylum Pseudomonadota; class Gammaproteobacteria; order Enterobacterales; family Enterobacteriaceae; genus Dryocola; species Dryocola clanedunensis. The sequence goes on from NZ_JAERMU010000010.1 coordinate 159,734, forward strand.
TGCCGGGTCATCAAAACAGGCGCTGGCGATATTACAGGGCTTAAAAGCTGACGTTGTAACTTATAACCAGGTGACGGACGTGCAGATCCTGCACGACAAAGGCAACCTGATCCCGGCGGACTGGCAGAGCCGTTTGCCAAACAACAGCTCGCCGTTTTATTCCACCATGGCTTTCCTGGTGCGTAAGGGCAACCCAAAAAATATCCACGACTGGAACGATCTGGTGCGCCCGGATGTAAAACTGATTTTCCCGAATCCGAAAACTTCCGGTAACGCTCGTTACACCTACCTGGCCGCGTGGGGGGCGTTTAACAAAGCCGACGGCGGCGACAAAGCCAAAACTGAAAAGTTGATGACCCAGTTCCTGAAAAACGTCGAGGTGTTCGACACCGGTGGCCGTGGGGCAACCACAACGTTTGTAGAGCGTAACCTTGGGGATGTGCTGATCACCTTCGAATCTGAAGTGAACAACATTCGTAAGCAGTACGAAAAAGACGGCTACGAAGTTGTTGTGCCTAAAGTGAACATTCTGGCGGAGTTCCCGGTAGCCTGGGTGGATAAAAACGTGAAGGCCAACGGTACGGAAAAAGCGGCCAAAGATTACCTGAACTTCCTGTACAGCCCGCAGGCGCAGACCATCATCACCGACTATTACTACCGTGTGAACAGCCCGGAAGTGATGGACAAGCTGAAAGACAAATTCCCGCAGACCGAGCTGTTCCGCGTGGAAGATGAGTTCGGCGGCTGGCCTGAAGCGATGAAAACGCATTTTGCCTCCGGCGGGGAGTTCGACAAGCTGGTTGCGGCGGGGCATAAGTAATGTTTGCTGTTTCTACTAAACGAGTGCTGCCTGGCTTTACCTTAAGCCTCGGCACCAGTTTGCTGTTTGTTTGCCTGATTTTGCTTCTGCCGCTCAGTGCGCTGGTCATGCAGTTATCTGAAATGACGCTGGCGCAGTATTGGGAAGTTATCTCCAACCCGCAGGTGGTGGCGGCTTACAAAGTTACGCTGCTGTCGGCGGGCGTTGCTTCCATCTTCAACGGCGTGTTCGGCATGCTGATGGCATGGATTTTAACGCGCTATCAGTTCCCCGGCCGTAGCCTGCTGGACGCGCTGATGGATTTGCCGTTCGCACTGCCTACTGCGGTGGCGGGTCTGACCCTGGCCGGCCTGTTCTCGGTAAACGGCTGGTACGGCGAGTGGCTGGCGCAGTTTGGCATTAAAGTCACTTACACCTGGCTCGGCATCGCGGTGGCGATGGCGTTTACCAGCATCCCCTTTGTGGTGCGTACTATCCAGCCCGTGCTGGAAGAGCTTGGGCCAGAGTATGAAGAGGCGGCGGAGACGCTGGGTGCTACTCGTTGGCAGAGCTTCCGCCGTGTGATTTTACCGGAGCTGTCCCCGGCCTTAATGGCTGGTGTAGCACTCTCTTTTACCCGCAGCCTCGGCGAGTTTGGCGCGGTTATTTTTATCGCCGGGAACATCGCCTGGAAAACGGAAGTGACCTCGCTGATGATTTTCGTGCGCCTCCAGGAGTTCGACTACCCGGCGGCAAGCGCCATCGCCTCGGTGATTCTGGCCGCGTCGCTGCTGCTGCTGTTTACCATTAATACGCTGCAAAGTCGCTTTGGTCGGCGCGTGGTAGGTCACTGATGACGGACGTAACTGAATTGAAAAGCTATCGCCGCTCCGGGTTTAACTGGGGCAAATGGGCGCTGATTAGCATCGGCATGCTGATTTCGTTTCTGCTGCTGGTGGTGCCGGTGGCGTCGATTTTCGCTCAGGCCTTCTCGAAAGGGCTGATGCCCGCGCTGCAAAACATTGCTGACCCGGACATGCTGCACGCCATCTGGCTGACGGTGATGATTGCCCTGATTACCGTGCCGGTTAACCTGGTGTTCGGGATCCTGCTGGCCTGGCTGGTGACGCGCTTTAACTTCCCTGGCCGCCAGCTGCTGCTGACGCTGCTGGATATCCCGTTTGCCGTGTCGCCGGTGGTTGCCGGTCTGGTCTATCTGCTGTTTTACGGCTCTAACGGCCCGCTGGCAGGCTTTATGGATGAACATAATATTCAGGTAATGTTCGCCTGGCCGGGCATGGTGCTGGTGACGATCTTTGTTACCTGTCCATTCGTAGTGCGTGAACTGGTGCCGGTGATGCTAAGCCAGGGCAGCCAGGAAGATGAAGCGGCTATTTTGCTGGGCGCATCGGGCTGGCAGATGTTTAAGCGCGTGACGCTGCCAAACATTCGCTGGGCTTTGCTGTACGGCGTGGTGCTGACCAACGCCCGCGCGATTGGCGAGTTTGGTGCCGTGTCGGTGGTATCTGGTTCTATCCGCGGTGAGACCTTCTCGCTGCCGTTACAGATCGAATTACTCCAGCAGGATTACAACACCGTCGGCTCGTTTACCGCCGCCGCGCTGTTGACCCTGATGGCTATAGTGACCCTGTTCTTAAAGAGTGCGCTGCAGTGGCGTCTGAATAATCAGGAAAAACGTCTGCAGCAGGAGGCAAATCATGAGCATTGATATTACCAATATTAAGAAATCTTTTGGTCGCACCCAGGTGCTGAACGATATCTCTCTTGATATCCCTTCTGGTCAGATGGTTGCGCTGCTGGGGCCGTCCGGCTCCGGGAAAACCACGCTGCTGCGAATTATCGCCGGGCTTGAGCATCAGAACAGCGGGCGCATCAGCTTCCACGGCACGGACGTGAGCCGTATCCACGCCCGTGACCGTAAGGTTGGTTTTGTGTTCCAGCACTACGCGCTGTTCCGCCATATGAGCGTGTTCGACAATATCGCCTTTGGCCTGACCGTGCTGCCGCGACGCGAACGTCCGTCGTCTGCGGAAATTAAACAAAAAGTGACCCGTCTGCTGGAGATGGTACAGCTGTCCCATCTGGCGGACCGCTATCCGGCACAGCTTTCCGGCGGGCAGAAGCAGCGCGTGGCGCTGGCCCGTGCGCTGGCCGTGGAGCCACAAATCCTGCTGCTGGATGAGCCGTTCGGCGCGCTGGATGCCCAGGTTCGTAAAGAGCTGCGCCGCTGGCTGCGTCAGCTGCATGAAGAGCTAAAGTTCACCAGCGTCTTCGTCACCCACGACCAGGAAGAAGCGATGGAAGTTGCCGACCGGGTGGTGGTGATGAGCCAGGGGAATATCGAGCAGGTGGATACCCCGGAAGCCGTGTGGCGCGAACCAGCTACCCGCTTCGTGCTGGAATTCCTCGGCGAAGTTAACCGTATGAAAGGCACTATTCGCGGCAGCCAGTTCCACGTTGGTGCACACCGCTGGCCGCTGGGCTTCACGCCTGCTTACCAGGGGCCAGTCGATCTGTTCCTGCGTCCGTGGGAAGTGGACGTCAGCCGCCGCACGAATCTGGATTCCCCGCTGCCCGTCCAGGTGCTGGAAATCAGCCCTCGCGGTCACTATATGCAGCTGGTTGTCCAGCCGCTGGGTTGGTATGACGAACCGCTGACCGTTGTGCTGCGAGAGAACCATGTACCGGTACGCGGCGAGCGTCTGTTCGTGGGCCTGCAGCACGCACGTCTCTACGACGGCAACAACCGTATTCAGGGTGTAGACCTCGCGCAGTCCGCCTGATAAGTTTACGGCACTACACGAATCGCTATAGCGGCCCATGTGGCCGCTTTTTTTATCTTCTGGATAGCTTGTGACAACCTTAGAAAGCACAATCGGCAATACGCCGCTGGTGAAACTCCAGCGTACCGGGCTTACAAACGGCAGCGAAATTTGGGTAAAGCTCGAAGGCAATAACCCGGCGGGATCGGTGAAAGACCGGGCCGCGCTGTCGATGATCGTCGAAGCTGAAAAGCGCGGAGAGATAACGCCAGGCGGCACGCTAATCGAAGCAACCAGCGGTAACACCGGTATTGCCCTCGCGATGATTGCGGCCCTTAAGGGTTACCGCATGAAGCTGCTGATGCCCGACAACATGAGCATGGAACGTAAGGCTGCCATGCAGGCGTACGGGGCGGAACTGCTTCTGGTGACCAAAGAGCAAGGTATGGAAGGCGCCCGCGAGCTGGCGCGTCTGATGGGCGAACGCGGAGAGGGCAAAGTGCTCGATCAGTTCAACAACCCTGATAACCCTTACGCACATTATTTGACGACCGGCCCTGAAATCTGGCAGCAGACCCAGGGGCGCATTACCCATTTTGTTTCCAGTATGGGCACCACCGGCACCATCACCGGGGTTAGCCGTTTTATGCGCGAGCTGGAAAAGAAAGTCACAATTGTTGGCCTGCAGCCGGAAGAGGGGAGTAGTATTCCCGGCATTCGCCGCTGGCCCGAGGAGTGGCTGCCGAAGATCTTCAACCCTCAACTGGTGGACGAGGTTATCGATATGTCCCAGACCGAGGCCGAGCAGACGATGCGTCGGCTGGCCATTAGTGAGGGGATTTTCTGTGGCGTCAGCTCAGGCGGTGCGGTTGCAGGGGCGCTTCGGATGGCGCAGGCAAACCCGGGGAGCGTGGTCGTTGCAATTATTTGTGACCGTGGCGACCGCTATTTATCAACCGGCGTGTTTGGTGAAGAAAGCTATTCCCAGGGCGCGGGTATTTGAGCCTGCGGCGCTGTGCGCAGCGCCTTCGTTCAGGCAAGACTGGAGGCAGTAAATGGGTCAGGAAAATGATATTCAGTCGGTTCTTTTTCATGATCGAAAAAGGGCGCAGCAGGCTGATATCGTCGCCGTACAATCACAGGTAGTGTACGGCAGCGTAGGAAACAGCATTGCCGTGCCGGCTATCAAACAGCACGGCTGGCGAGTGATGGCGGTTCCTACGGTTTTGTTCAGCAACACCCCACATTATGATACCTGGTATGGCGGCACGATTCCGGAAGAGTGGTTCAGCGGTTATCTGCGGGCGCTGGAAGAGCGCAGCGCGTTACGAGAACTCAAAGCGGTGACTACCGGTTATATGGGCACGCCGGGCCAGATAGCGCTTCTTGCGCAGTGGCTGCGTGAAATCCGGGTGACGCATCCAGAGGTCTGTATTCTCGTCGATCCTGTCATTGGTGATATCGACAGCGGCGTCTATGTGAAGGCTGGCATTCCCGAAGCCTATCGCGCTGAGCTTCTGCCGCTGGCGAATGTTATTACGCCGAATTTGTTCGAACTGAGGACGCTCACGGGGATGCCGTGCGGAACGCTGGATGAAGCGGTGCAGGCGGCCAAAAGTTTGCTATCTGATACGCTTAACTGGGTAGTGATTACCAGTGCGCCTGGCGAAGATCCACAGGCTATTTCGGTGGTGACGGTTAGTGCTGAATCAGTGGAGATTACCGACCATGCACGCGTAGTAACCGATTTAAAAGGTACTGGTGATTTGTTCTGTGCAGAGTTGGTGAGCCGCATTCTGGAAGGGCAGGCGGTGGCTAATGCTGCCGGGGATGCCGCGAGGCGCGTATTGGAGGTGATGTCCTGGACTCAGGAACATCATTACGACGAACTGGTTCTTCCTCAGTAACAAAAAAGGCACCCACCGGGTGCCTTCAGACTGATGACAAACCTAAAGCGCATGTACTTCGCAAAGATCTCACCGAATAAATAACAAGGAAAATCAATTCATTGATTTTCGCCTGCTTATCACAAAGAAGGAAAAACCACGCTTTTTCCTTCTTTGTCAGCAATTTAAAGGCACCCATCGGGTGCCTTTTTTATTTAAGCAGTCAACTTACTTCTTGATGCGGATCACCGGGGTTTCACCCACGGTCACGCTACCAGTCAGTTTGATCAGCTCTTTGATTTCGTCCATGTTGGAGATAACAACCGGCGTCAGGGTAGACTTGGCCTTCTCTTCCAGCAGTGGCAGATCAAATTCGATAACCACGTCGCCTTTCTTAACACGCTGGCCTTCTTCGGCGATGCGCTTGAAACCTTCGCCTTTCAGTTCAACGGTATCAATACCGAAATGAACGAACAGCTCGATGCCGCTATCGGATTCGATAGAGAAGGCATGGTTGGTTTCAAAGATTTTGCCGATGGTGCCATCAACCGGAGCAACCATTTTGTTGCCGGTCGGTTTAATCGCGATGCCATCGCCTACGATCTTCTCTGCAAACACCACATCTGGCACATCTTCAATATTGACGATTTCGCCAGACAGCGGGGCAACAATCTCAATGGTTCCGGTGTCTTTTTTATCATCAGAAACCAGAGATTTCAGTTTATCAAACAAACCCATGATCTTCTCCTAAGCAGTAAATTGGGCCGCATCCGGTGGATTAGCAGATTGTTTTTTCTTCAATGAACTTGTTAACCAGCGTCATTAACTCGTCCGTTGTCGGTTGAGCAAGAGCCTGCTCTGCTAACACCTTCGCATCTTCGAAGTTCGTGTTACGGATAATCTTCTTAATGCGCGGGATTGAGATGGCGCTCATACTGAATTCGTCCAGACCCATCCCCAGCAACAGAAGTGTAGCACGTTCGTCGCCTGCAAGCTCACCACACATTCCGGTCCATTTACCTTCAGCATGAGAAGCATCAATAACTTGCTTAATCAGAGTCAGTACGGACGGCGACATTGGCTGATACAGATGCGAGATCATATCATTACCACGGTCAACGGCCAGGGTGTACTGCGTTAAATCATTGGTACCGATACTAAAGAAGTCGACTTCTTTGGCCAGATGGCGAGCGATAGTCGCTGCAGCCGGGGTCTCAACCATCACGCCGATTTCGATAGTCTCGTCAAACGCTTTGCCTTCTTCACGCAGCTGCGCCTTCATGATTTCGATCTCTGCTTTCAGTGCACGCACTTCTTCAACGGAGATGATCATTGGGAACATGATACGCAATTTACCGAAAGCGGAAGCACGCAGGATAGCGCGAACCTGAGCGTGCAGGATCTCTTTACGATCCATGGCGATACGTACTGCACGCCAGCCCAGGAACGGGTTCTCTTCTTTCGGGAAGTTCATGTACGGCAGCTCTTTGTCGCCGCCGATGTCCATGGTACGTACGATAACCGCTTGCGAGCCACAGGCTTCAGCAACAGCTTTGTACGCGGCGAACTGCTCTTCTTCAGTCGGCAGAGAGTCGCGGTCCATGAACAGGAATTCGGTACGGTACAGACCAACACCTTCAGCGCCGTTGCGCTCTGCACCGTCGATGTCACGAACGGTACCGATGTTGGCGCAAACTTCTACCTGATGGCCGTCGAGTGTGATAGCCGGCAGGTCTTTCAGTTTTGCCAGTTCAGCTTTCTCGGAAGCAACCTGCTGCTGTACAGCGCGCAGGGACTCGATCTCTTCGTTAGTTGGGTTAACGTAAACTTTGTTGTTAACCGCATCGAGAATCAGATAGTCGTTGTTTTTCACTTCATTAGTGACGCTACCGGTGCCCACAATCGCAGGCAGTTCCAGAGAACGAGCCATGATAGAAGTGTGGGAGGTGCGGCCACCGATGTCGGTGATGAAGCCCAGAACCTTCTGCAGGTTCAGCTGTGCGGTTTCAGATGGCGTCAGATCTTTTGCGACCAGGATAACTTCGTCCTGAATAGCGCTCAGGTCGACGATAGCCAGACCGAGGATGTTCTGCAGGAGACGCTTACCGATATCACGTACGTCTGCCGCACGCTCTTTCAGGTATTCATCATCCAGCTCTTCCAGAGCGGTGGCCTGACCTTCAATGATTTCGTGAGCCGCTGCGTCGGCAGTGACTAACTTATCTTTGATCAGGGCTATGATTTCCTGCTCAAGCTCTTCATCCTCCAGCAACATAATGTGGCCTTCGAAGATGGCTTCCTTTTCTTCACCGAAGGTCTCGCCAGCTTTAATTTTGATCGCTTCTAACTGTGCAGAGGCTTTCGCTCGCCCGCTCAGAAAACGTTCAACTTCCTGCTCGACTTTGTCGGCAGAAATTTTCTTCCGGTCGATGACTATTTCATCTTCCTTCAGCAAAAGTGCCTTGCCGAAAGCGATACCCGGGGATGCTAAAATGCCTGAAATCATAACCCTACCTTACTTGTGACTGATTTTTACGAAGAACCCAGAACTTACTCGAGCTCAGCCATCAGTTTTACTAAATGCTCAACCGCTTTCTGATCATCTTCGCCTTCAGCAGAGATGGTCACAACAGTACCCTGAGTCAGGCCCAGCGTTTGCAGTTTAAACAGGCTCTTCGCACTTGCGCTTTTGCCGTTGGAGGTCACAGTGATCTCAGAAGTGAAGCCTTTAGCTTCTTTAACAAACTGAGCAGCAGGGCGGGTGTGCAGACCGTTCGGAGCGGTAATGGTAACTTCTTGCTGGAACATTGTATTTCCCCAACTTATAGGTTTAGTGTTGTGGAACTAAAGTCTAGCCTGGTGGCTTAACTTTAGCCTGTATAGTTAGCGTCGGCGTTAACTCTATGCGACACAGGATGCATTAAGAATCACGAAAAGTGCTCTGGATAAATACCAGGCGGTTCGCGTCTCGCTCGTCCTTAACCATTATGCAGTGAAATCCGGGGTTAAACCAAATCGTAAAATCGATTCAGCAAAGGGATCTCACAATGTGATTAATTTCGCGCATCGAAATAATTTGCAGGTTAAATATCAGTTCTGCCGGGGCGAAGCAATCCTGAGGTGGGTAAAACTTTGACGAATGCCACAAAAAAGCACCCAAATGGGTGCTTTTTTCGTCAGTTTTAACAAGCTGGCATCACTGTTGCAGTTCTTTTTCAGTGAAAAGATCCGCAAACAACGCCGTACTGAGATACCGTTCCCCGGAAGAAGGTAGGATAACCACAATATTCTTATTGGTAAAGGCTTCATCTTCCTGAAGTTTTAAGGCAGCGGCAACGGCCGCACCGGAAGAGATTCCGGCCAGAATGCCTTCTTCTTCCATCAAACGACGCGCGGTAGAAATCGCTTCTTCGTTGGTGATGGCAATTACCTTATCAATCAGCTTCAGATCCAGGTTACCTGGGATGAAACCTGCGCCGATACCCTGAATTTTATGAGGACCCGGTTTGATCTCTTCCCCCGCCAGCGCCTGGGCGATGACCGGAGAGTCGGTGGGTTCAACGGCAACGCTGATGAGGCCGGTTTTACCCTTCGTGTTTTTAATGTAGCGGCTTACGCCGGTCAGGGTACCGCCGGTACCCACACCCGCGATGAAGACGTCAACTTCACCATCCGTGTCTTCCCAGATTTCCGGGCCGGTGGTTTTCTCGTGAATTTCCGGGTTTGCCGGGTTACTGAACTGCTGCAGCAGCAGGAACTTGTTAGGGTCGCTTGCTACAATCTCTTCGGCTTTCTGGATTGCGCCTTTCATACCTTTAGCGCCTTCGGTCAGCACCAGATTTGCGCCCAGTGCTTTGAGCAGCTTACGGCGCTCTACGCTCATGGTTTCAGGCATGGTGAGCGTCAGTTTGTAGCCGCGCGCGGCAGCAACGTAAGCCAGCGCAATGCCGGTGTTTCCGCTTGTCGGCTCAACCAGCTCAATACCTGGTTTGAGCACACCACGTTTTTCGGCATCCCAAATCATATTGGCACCGATACGGCATTTGACGCTGAAGCTTGGGTTGCGGGACTCGACCTTTGCCAGGATGCGTCCATTACCGATGCGGTTCAGTCGAACCAGCGGCGTATGACCGATTGTCAGAGAGTTGTCTTCGTAGATCTTACTCATAGCCCGTCCTTAACTGTATGAAATTTGGGAAACGGCACCAGCATACCTTCTCCGGCGTTATGGGGAAGTAAAGAAATCGTATATCTATATGTAGAAGGGAAATAAGGGATTGCAAGAAGGAATAAGGAGCGACATATGCCGCTCCTTAATGCGTTACTTCCACATGGCGTGTTTTGGACGGTAACAATCTACCCACATTGCCGTTGCTCCGCAGACCGCCACCGGCATGATGACCAGGTTCAGGAAGGGGATGAGGGTAAATAAGCTAACCAGTGAGCCAAACTGCATGTTGGTCACTTTCTTTGCGCGCAGGGCGACACGCATGTCGCGAAACGGCACTTTGTGGTTATCGAAAGGATAATCGCAGTACTGAATGGCCAGCATCCAGGCGCTGAACAAGAACCAAAGCACCGGAGCAACGGTCTGCCCGATACCCGGAATAAAATAGAGAATGAGCAGCATGATAGCGCGAGGCAGGTACCAGGCCAGCTTTTGCCATTCTCGCTTCATGATGCGGGGGACATCTTTCATCACACCAAACATGCCGGTATCGGGCGGAATCACGCCAGTTAAACGCGCTTCCAGCTGCTCAGCCAGTAATCCGTTGAAGGGGGCCGCTATCCAGTTTGCAAGGGTTGAGAAGAAGTAGCCGAACACCAGCAGCACCGAGACCACGGCCAAAGGCCAAATCAGATAGCTTAGCCACTGGAGCCAGTCGGGAACATAGGAAAGCATTGCCGGGATCCACTCGTCAAGACGGGTGAAGAGCCACCAGAATGCGCCTCCCATCAATACAATATTGACCAACAAGGGTAAGACAACATAGCGCTTGATGCCGGGTTCACGCACCAGCTTCCAGCCCTGGGAAAAATAGTAAACACCGCTTTTTGGGGCGGTTGCCGAAGTTGAAACCATAGACTTAGCAGACTCCTTTTACGTCAGTGCAGTGACATGCGCGGCCATCATAACCGAGCTCGCCTGGAAAAACTTATTAAGAAATGGTCGAAAAATCAGCAAAAAATCATTTTAGGCCCATCTTTATGCTGAGAAAACTGTGTGCGTACTTGCACTTATGCGGATGGGCAAATACTCTTAGTGAGTAAATGTTTGCCGCGTTGGCAAGGTGTTAGAACAACAGAGAATATAATGATGCAGGATTTGCGTCTGATATTAATCATTGTTGGCGCGATCGCCATAATCGCCTTACTGGTTCATGGCCTTTGGACCAGCCGTAAGGAGCGTTCTTCCGTTTTTCGCGATCGCCCGTTGAAACGTATGAAGTCGAAGCGTGACGATTACGATGCAGAAGACGAAGCCGACGATGAAGAAGATGAAGGAGTGGGCGAAGTGCGCGTGCGTAGGGTCGCCCCTGTGCCGGAACCTGTGACTCGTGAGCCGGAAACGCCTCGCCAGCCGCAAGCGCCTCAACATCAGTATGAACCGCCTTATGCTTCGGCTGAACCACGCCGTGCTGCGCCAGTTCAGCAGCCACAGCAACAGCCTGTGTCTGAGATGCCGCGCCAGCAGCCAGTTGTGCAGCCTGCGCCGACACAACCTGTTGAACCCGTGCGTCAACCTGAGCCGATTCATCAGCCAGAGCCGCAGCCTGTACACGTGCAGCCGGTTCAGCAACCAGAGCCAGCTCCGGCAATGCAGGAACCTGCGCCAGAGCCCGTAGCTGCGCCGGTAAGACAGGCACCGAAAGAGACGGTGATCGTGATGAACGTCTCCGCGCATGCGGGTAGCACCATCAATGGCGATGTGCTGCTTAACAGCATCCAGCAGGCCGGGTTTATCTTTGGCGAGATGAATATTTTCCATCGCCATCTCAGCCCGGACGGTAGCGGCCGAGTGCTCTTTAGCCTTGCAAATATGGTGAAGCCGGGTTCATTCGATCCAGAGAACATGGCCAGCTTCGCAACGCCCGGCGTGACAATCTTTATGCAGGTGCCTTCCTATGGCGACCCGCATCAAAACTTCAAGCTGATGCTGCAATCCGCGCAGCACATTGCAGATGAAGTCGGTGGCGTGGTGCTTGACGACCAGCGCCGTATGATGACACCGCAAAAAATGCGCGAGTATCAGGACAGAATCCGCGAGGTCGTGGAAGCTAACGCCTGATTGCTTCGCCGGAAAGTTTCCCCCTAAACCCCCGCCTGTCGGGGGTTTTTTATATTGATGGTGCGATATGGACTCTCTCGAACAACAACTCACTGAACTGCGAACCACGCTTCGCCATCATGAATATCTTTATCATGTGCAGGATAGCCCCGAAATTGCGGATGCCGAATATGACCGCCTGATGGGCGAGCTGCGGGCGCTGGAAGCGGCGCATCCAGAGTTAATTACCCCGGACTCACCAACCCAGCGTGTGGGTGCTGCGCCGCTTAGCGTGTTTACTCAGGTGCGCCACGAAGTACCGATGCTATCCCTTGATAACGTCTTTGATGAAGCGAGCTATCTGGCCTTCAACAAGCGTGTGCAGGACAGGCTGAAAAGCACCGATGCCCTGACGTTCTGCTGCGAGCTAAAACTTGATGGCCTGGCGGTCAGCCTGCTCTATGAAGACGGCGTGCTTGTTCGCGCCGCCACGCGCGGTGACGGAACGACGGGTGAAAATATTACCGCAAACGTGCGCACCATCCGTGCCATTCCTCTAAAACTGCACGGTGAACATATACCGCGCCGCGTCGAAGTTCGCGGTGAGGTATTTCTCCCACAGGCGGGCTTTGAAAAGATCAACGAAGATGCTCGCCGTACAGGTGGGAAGATCTTTGCTAATCCGCGCAACGCTGCTGCGGGATCGTTACGTCAGCTCGATCCGCGTATCACCGCTAAACGTCCTTTGACCTTCTTCTGCTACGGCGTTGGACTGCTGGAAGGCGGTGAGCTGCCTGCCAGCCATATGGCACGTCTGCAACAGTTTAAGGCCTGGGGACTGCCGGTGAGCGACCGTATTCGCCTGTGCAGCACGCCGGAAGAAGTGCTGGCGTTTTACCGTCAGGTAGAAGCAGACCGGCCGACGCTTGGTTTCGACATCGATGGCGTGGTGATTAAATTGGATTCTCTTGCCTTGCAGGAGACGCTTGGTTTCGTGGCGCGGGCACCTCGCTGGGCGGTGGCTTTCAAATTCCCCGCGCAGGAACAGATGACTTTCGTGCGCGACGTGGAGTTCCAGGTCGGGCGTACAGGCGCTATTACTCCAGTCGCACGTCTTGAACCTGTGCAGGTTGCTGGTGTGTTGGTCAGCAACGCGACCTTGCATAACGCCGATGAAATTGACCGTCTGGGCCTGCGCATTGGCGATCGCGTTGTGATCCGTCGTGCGGGGGATGTTATCCCGCAGGTGGTTGGCGTGGTGGAGTCAGAACGCCCGGAAAACACCACGGAGATCGTTTTCCCGACGCATTGCCCTGTCTGTGGCTCTGACGTGGAGCGTGTGGAAGGTGAGGCCGTAGCGCGCTGTACAGGCGGTCTGATTTGCGGCGCGCAGCGCAAAGAATCCCTTAAGCACTTCGTTTCCCGCCGCGCGCTGGACGTTGACGGTATGGGCGACAAAATCATCGATCAGCTGGTAGAGAAAGAGTATGTCCACACGCCGGCGGATTTGTTCCGTCTGACGGCAGGCAAGCTCACCGGTCTGGATCGCATGGGGCCAAAGTCGGCGCAAAACGTCGTTGATGCATTGGCGAAAGCAAAACAAACCACCTTTGCCCGCTTCCTCTATGCCCTGGGCATTCGCGAAGTAGGTGAAGCAACGGCCGCCGGTCTGGCCGCGTATTTCGGTTCTTTAGACGCGCTGGCAGCAGCCTCTATCGAAGAGCTGCAAAAAGTGCCGGACGTGGGTATTGTCGTCGCCACCCACGTCTTTAACTTCTTTGCCGAAGAGAGCAACCGGGAGGTTATCCGCCAGCTGACAGAAGAGGCAGGCGTTCACTGGCCTGCGCCAGTCGTTATCAAAGCTGAAGAGATCGACAGTCCGTTTGCAGGCAAAACCGTTGTTCTGACCGGCTCTCTGAGCATCATGGCTCGTGACGATGCCAAAGCACGTCTTGTTGCGCTGGGCGCGAAGGTGGCGGGCAGCGTGTCGAAAAAAACGGACCTGGTGATTGCCGGTGAAGCGGCAGGCTCTAAGCTGCTAAAAGCCCAGGAGCTGGGTATTACTGTCATCGATGAAGCGGAAATGATTCGCTTACTGGGTGAGTGAAATGGATAAAGAACAGCTTATCGAGATAGCCAACACGGAAATGCCCTTCGGCAAATACAAAGGCCGGGTACTGATAGATGTGCCTGAGGAGTATTTTCTGTGGTTTGCCCGTAAAGATGAATTTCCGCAGGGGCATCTTGGGGAACTGATGAAGCTGACGTTGCTTATCAAAACGGAAGGACTGGAGGGGCTGGTGAAGCCCCTCAAAAGAGTTTAACCGTGGGCGGTGGCCGCCTTTTCGGCTGCCGCTTTCGCCGTCTGGCTCTGGTAACGACGCGCCATGAAGGCACAGACCATCAGCTGGATCTGATGGAAGATCATCAGCGGCAGCACCATCATCCCCACGGTAGCAACCGGGAAGAGAATGTTGGCCATTGGAATACCGTTGGCGAGGCTCTTTTTGGAACCGCAGAAGACAATGGTAATCTCATCGGCCTTATTAAAGCCAAGACGCCTTGCCACAATCGTATTGATCGCGATAACAATCCCCAGCAGCACCATACTCACCACCACGATAAACAGCAAAGACCCCGCACCGACTTTATGCCAGATACCGTGGGTCACCGCTTCGCTAAAGGCGGAGTAGACCACCAGTAAAATCGATGTCTGATCGGTCTTACCAATCCACTTCTTATTTCGCGCAACCCAGGCACCAATCCAGGGACGGGAAAGGTGGCCCAGGATAAACGGCACCAGCAACTGCAGCATAATCGTGCCAACCTGTTGCAGGCTACCGCTGGCACCATGCACATTCATCACCAGGCCAACCAGCAGCGGGGAAAGGAAGATGCCAAGCAGGCTGGATGCAGAGGCTGAACAGACGGCCGCAGCGACGTTTCCACCCGCAATTGAGGTAAAAGCAATCGCTGACTGGACAGTGGCGGGAAGAATGCACAGATAGAGAAAGCCGGTATATATCTCAGGGCTGACGTTAACGGGGGCCCACCAGGCAAACAGGACGCCAAGAACCGGGAATACCACGAAGGTGCTGCACATCACCCACAGATGCAGCCGCCAGTGGCTGCTGCCGGCAACGATAGCTTCACGGGACAATTTTGCGCCATGCATAAAGAACAGCAGGGCGATAGCGGCCGTGGTCAGCCCTTCGAAGAAGCCGACAAAACTTCCCCGGGCGGGAAAGAAAGAGGCCAGCAGAACGGTGCCAATCAGTATCAATGTAAACGGGTCGAGTACGCGAAAGAGTTTCATTGTTATTCCTCAAACTGGAGTCCCGCTATTGTGCTTTTAGCGCTTTAAGAAATAAAATTGATTTATTAAATGCATTGATGAATAAAATATATGAATTATTCGCTGCGTCAGTTAAAAATTTTTGTAGCAGTAGCGCAGGCGGGAAGTTTTAGCCGCGCCGGGGAACGCATTGGTCTTAGCCAGTCTGCGGTGAGCCACAGCGTCAAAGAGCTGGAAAATGAAGTAGGTGTGAAGCTGCTGGACAGGACGACGCGGGAAGTGATTCTTACCGATGCCGGGCAACAGCTGGCAGGACGTCTTGAGCGATTGCTTGAAGAGCTGACGTCAACGCTGCTGGATGCGCGCAGCGTTGGGCATCTGCTCAGCGGGACGGTTCGTGTAGCTGCCAGTCAGACAATTTCTGCCCATCTGATACCTCAATGTATCGCTGCGGCTAGCGAAATTTATCCTTCGATTCGTTTTATCCTGCACGACCGGCCGCAGCAGTGGGTATTGCAAAGCATTCGCCAGGGGGAGGTGGATTTTGGCATTGTTATTGATCCCATCCAGCCAGGCGATCTGGACTGCGAAGCCGTGCTTTCGGAACCATTTTTGCTTTTGTGCCGTACCGACCATCCTCTGGCTGCGGAAAGCTGCGTCCCCTGGCAAGCGCTGCAAGGGGAAAACCTTGTACTGCAGGATTATGCTTCGGGGAGTCGGCCATTAATTGACGATGCGCTGAAAAGGCAGGGGATCGAGGCAAACATCGTTCAGCAGATTGGGCATCCGACAACGCTGTTTCCGATGGTGGAGGCGGGCATCGGGTTAAGCGTATTGCCAGCGCTGGCGTTGCCTTTACCCGAAGGGAGTTTGTTAACGGTCAGGCGGCTAACGCCAGTTGTTGATCGCCAGCTGATGCTGGTACGACGGAAAAACCGCTCGCTTTCAAGCGCGGCGGAGGCAATCTGGCAGGTGATTCAGCAGCAGGCGCAGCGGCTAACGGAAGCCCGCAAAGGCGATACTTTGTTTAGCGACCCGGAAGAGGAGAGCAAGGATTGATGCAGGGGAGATAGCGATAAACGTCATTCAGGTAAATGGTGGATGACGCTAGCGCTTATCCACCCTACGACTACACGAATCGCGCATAGCAAAAAGGCGCCTTTAGGGCGCCTTTCTACATTGGTGGGGCGTGCAGGATGACTTCGCCCTTCGGGTCGTTGCTGAAGCAACGCTGTGTCGCTGCGCTCCACTCGAACCTGCGGCAGGTTCAAATCCTACACGAATCGCGCATAGCAAAAAGGCGCCTTTAGGGCGCCTTTTTACATTGGTGGGGCGTGCAGGATTCGAACCTGCGACCAATTGATTAAAAGTCAACTGCTCTACCAACTGAGCTAACGCCCCGAATGGTGGGTGATGACGGGCTCGAACCGCCGACCCCCTCCGTGTAAAGGAGGTGCTCTACCAACTGAGCTAATCACCCAAACTTCGGTACTGCTTTATTCGTTAAGAGAGATGGTGGGTGATGACGGGCTCGAACCGCCGACCCCCTCCGTGTAAAGGAGGTGCTCTACCAACTGAGCTAATCACCCAACGCTAAATTCTCTTACCACACTGCGGGCTCACTCACTAATGAATGGTGGGTGATGACGGGCTCGAACCGCCGACCCCCTCCGTGTAAAGGAGGTGCTCTACCAACTGAGCTAATCACCCCCGCTGTGTGGAGTCGCATTATAGGGAGAGTTGAAAATGAGTCAACGCCTTTTCTAAAGATTTTGTTTGTTCGTCTTAAAATTAGGCAAAGCGATCGCGATTTACCCATTGGCGTTTGATTTCTCATCAGAATGTGTCCTTTACAGGGAAGTAAAAGCATCAACATTGAGGAATCAGCCCACAGTGGTAGAATGTTGCGACTCCAATTTTCCCTGGCATCAGCCGGTTTTCCGGCAATTTTGCGTAATTAAGGCCGTTCAATGAAAATCAAAACTCGCTTTGCGCCAAGCCCAACGGGCTATCTGCACGTCGGCGGCGCCCGTACTGCTCTTTATTCCTGGCTTTTTGCTCGTAACCACGGCGGCGAGTTTGTGCTGCGTATTGAAGATACCGATCTCGAACGCTCCACCCCGGAAGCCATCGAAGCAATTATGGATGGTATGAATTGGTTGAGCCTGGAGTGGGATGAAGGCCCGTACTTCCAGACCAGGCGCTTTGACCGCTATAACAGCGTCATTGATGAAATGCTGGAAGCAGGGACAGCCTATAAGTGCTACTGCTCTAAAGAACGTCTTGATGCGCTGCGTGAAGAGCAAATGGAAAAGGGCGAGAAGCCGCGCTACGACGGCCGCTGCCGTCACGGTCATGAACAGCATGAAGCTGGTGAGCCATGCGTGGTGCGTTTTGCTAACCCGCAGGAAGGTTCGGTTATTTTTGATGACCAGATTCGTGGCCCAATCGAATTCAGCAACCAGGAGCTGGACGACCTGATTATCCGTCGCACCGACGGTTCACCCACCTACAACTTCTGCGTCGTGGTGGACGACTGGGATATGGAAATCACCCACGTCATTCGTGGTGAAGACCATATCAACAACACTCCACGCCAGATCAACATTCTTAAAGCGCTGAATGCGCCGGTTCCTTTGTACGGTCACGTGTCGATGATCAACGGTGACGACGGTAAAAAACTGTCTAAACGTCACGGTGCGGTCAGCGTCATGCAGTACCGCGACGACGGCTACCTGCCGGAAGCGCTGCTGAACTACCTGGTGCGTCTGGGATGGGCGCATGGCGATCAGGAGATCTTCACCCGTGAAGAGATGATCGAGCTGTTCGATTTGAAAACCGTCAGTAAATCCGCCAGCGCATTCAACACTGAGAAGCTGCAGTGGCTGAACCATCACTACATTAACCATCTTGCGCCTGAATACGTAGCAACCCAGCTGCAATGGCATATTGAGCAGCAGAACATTGATACCCGCAACGGCCCGGAGCTGGCTGATCTGGTGAAACTGCTTGGTGAACGCTGCAAGACGCTTAAAGAGATGGCCGAAACCTGCCGCTACTTCTACGAAGACTTTAGCGAATTTGATGCTGATGCCGCGAAGAAGCACCTGCGCCCGGTTGCCCGCCAGCCGCTGGAAGTTGTTCGTGACAAACTGGACGCGCTGACGGTCTGGACGGCGGAAAATGTCCATAACGCTATCCAGGCGACAGCAGACGAACTGGAAGTTGGCATGGGGAAAGTTGGCATGCCGCTACGAGTGGCGGTCACCGGTGCTGGCCAGTCTCCTGCACTGGATGTCACCGTGCATGCGATTGGTAAACAGCGCTCCGTTGCGCGCATCAATCAGGCGCTGGGCTTTATTGCCGAGCGCGAAGCACAGCAGTAAGCCACCGTTAGCTAAAAAACCGGCACCCTTGGGTGCCGTCAGACTGATGACAAACTCATACCGAATGAAATTCGAAAAGATCTCACCAAATAAATAACCAGGAAAATCAAGTCATTGATTTTCGGCTGCTAACCACAAAGAAGGAAAAACCACGTTTTTTCCTTCTTTGTCAGCAATCTACCGGCACCCTTGGGTGCCGGTTTTTTTATTCGTTATCGCGGATATTCAACCGCATCAGCACGCCGGCAATTCCTTCACGCACGATCAGCGCTGAGAGTTTCTGCTGTTCGGCATCCGACATCTGCTTCACCGAATTTACTAGCAACCCCTCGAGCGAGGAATCATTAACGGTATAAGTCCCCTGACGGTCGTAAGCCCGCTTCGCGCTGTTGATAAAATCCTGGACTCGTTCATCGATGTGGATGAGGCGCGCTTTTCCGCCCTGAACGCCCGGTTTTTTGCTCGTCGTCCAGTTCTCTTTGCGCACCCATTTGTTGATGGTCTGGCGGCTGTAGCCGGTCAGTATGGCCAATTCTTCAGGTGTCATTCGTCCCTTGAGCACAATGCTATCCTTAGGTGAAGAGTGGTTATTAGTGGTTCATATTATGCGATCCTTTTACAGGAAACTGTGACAGGATTAACTACGCAGGGCTGAGATGCAATCTGGATCTCACTGAGTTGTTTGCTTTTTCGGCGATTGATCGCAGATGAAGAATTTGCCGTTGACACTGTTTGATGGGTTTCATATGATGCCGCCCGTCAACACGACACGTTTTTACGGTTCGGGGCTATAGCTCAGCTGGGAGAGCGCTTGCATGGCATGCAAGAGGTCAGCGGTTCGATCCCGCTTAGCTCCACCAAATCTTTACCAGCAAGATTTGCACCGTTTAAACAACCCTTCGTGGGGCTATAGCTCAGCTGGGAGAGCGCTTGCATGGCATGCAAGAGGTCAGCGGTTCGATCCCGCTTAGCTCCACCAAAATTTAAAACCCTCGCCTTATGGCGGGGGTTTTTGCTTTCTGATACCCCAAAAATGAGTCCATTCAGCGGATTAAACTATTAAAGATTCTTAAATTTGCTTTTTTGGCGAATGATATTCGTTTAAAGATTAATAAAGGGAAGTATGTCTATTTTGTTTAATTATAGGAGGAAGGCGTCAGTTAATTCTTAAGGTGGAGGGATGACACTTGATTTGTGTAATATATAGACGTATTCTTCTCCTCTATATAATGAAAAAAAACACATAACACTAACATCCCTACCTATGAGTTTTCACAAAGTGGTTAGAAAATCTGTTATTTCATTGGTGTTATGTTTACTGCTTACGCCATTTGCCCGCTATATCTCGCCTGAGACCATTCTGGGTGGAAGTAAGATTTATCTTGCTTATCTGCCTTTTAGCGTGATGATTTCGCTGCTTTTTATTTTTGGTCGCGCGGCAATCCTGCCATTGTTGATTGGCTCAACGATGACGTTCTCGTACATCCTTGATCTCAACCCCGTTCAGCTGATTGTGTTTGTCTGTTGTTTACTCCTTCCCTTGTTTTTATCTTGTGGCATCGCCCGTTATTATCTTGGTTCGCGTTGGCGTTTTTCTATAACAAATAAAGGGATGGGGGTAAGAATATTCTGGTTGGGATTTTTCTGCCCGTTCGTAATTAAATTAACGATGTATGTGGTTGGGCGTTTTATCAATTATCCTCCCGCGCTTTCACCCTTCTTTGGCGAAAGCAGTAAAATATACAGCGTCATCGACCTGCAAAACCTTATTGCCGCTTCGCTGATTTTTACCATGCTGATCTACTATCCGTTGCGCATGGCGCTAAACCCGCACTATGCGCTCGCCTTCTGGCGTCGGTGTATCATGCGATATCTCACGCCTGCGCGTCGGGTCTCTTCTGTTTGCTGGGGCGGTACCTGGGCGGCCTTTCTGGTGCTGTTATGCAGTTCATACAAGTCGACGCTTATCGCCGGTTATCTCGTACCGTTGATTTTTGTTCTGTTTACGCTTGGCATCCGGCATATGGGGCCACGGCTCATTGCTTTATTGTGGGGGATTTCGGCCTGGCTCCTGTTGACCTACAACAAAGGCTTTTTGCAGGGCGTAAATACTGAGTTTTCGCTGGCATTTACCCTTTCCGTGATTATTTCATTCACCGTCTGTATCCTCTACATGACGATGATTTTCCACAAGAATGAATGGATGAAACGGGTTTACCATCTTCAGGCGATGACTGACCCGTTAACCCAGCTGCCCAACCTGCGTGCGCTTGAAGAGCATTTCAAATGTTTCCCGACCGGCGTGCTGTGCTGCCTGAGAATGTCGAACCTTGAGTTCCTGAGCCGTCATTACGGTTTAATGATGCGTATACACTGTAAGCGCGAGATCACTCAGCTGCTTAAACCGTGGCTGAATGAGGGGGAGCAAATTTTTCAGCTCCCAGGCTGTGAGCTGCTGATATTCCTGCAGGGGGCCGAGTCGCAGGCGCGGCTAAATCACATGGTCGATTTGCTAAATAATAAAAAAATCCACTGGCACAACAGCATGCTGGAAATCGAATATGGTGCCTCTTATTGCCTGTCCGATGGTGATTTTAACGAGCTGCACCGTACCCTTGGACAGTTAAGCTATCTGGCGGAGCAGGCCTGTTCTGAGAATAAGGTATTGAGTCTTAATACCCAGGTTGAGGCCGTTTCGGATGAGACAACGGAGCGCGTGCTGCTGCTGCATAAAGTCAAACATGCACTTAATGCAGACGATGAACAGTCGCTTCAGCTCTACGCGCAGCCTATTGTTGACCAGCACGGTCATGGTTATAAAGAAATTCTGACCCGCATGTTCTTTAAAGATGAGATGATCACGCCAGATAAATTTATCCCCATCATTGCGGAGTTTAACCTTAGCGTTCGCTTTGACATGTTAGTGATGAGTAAACTTATCACCCATCTGCGTGAGCAGGTCGGCGGGACTACGCAGGCTCAGTTCTCGGTGAATCTGATGCCCTTTACGCTAATGCAAAAAGACATCGCTCAGCAAATCGTTAGCTTGTTTGCCACCAATGGGGTGCCAACCAGCGCAGTGATCATTGAAGCCACGGAAGAACAGGCGTTTTCCAACTCCGAAACATCCATTCAGAACATTACCCTGCTGCGCGAAAATGGCTTCAAAATTGCCATCGATGATTTCGGCACAGGCTATGCTAACTACGAGCGGCTCAAAAAGCTGCAGGCCGATATCATTAAAATTGACGGTTGTTTCATCAAGGATATCGCCTCGGACTCGCTGGATATCATGATTGTGAAATCAATCAGCGATCTGGCCCATGCTAAAGGGTTAAGCGTAGTGGCCGAATTTGTTGAAACCAGCGAGCAGCGGACAATATTGTTGGATCTTGGGGTTCAGTACCTGCAAGGGTATTTGCTGGGCAAACCAGAGCCTCTTGTTGGCCTTCATTCCCGCACATAGCCACCGGGCGGCGCAGGATTATTAAAGGGTAGGTAGTCAGCATGCCAGCAGCGAATCGTCTCCGTTTACCTCTGGTAAAAACGCTTCGTGTCATTCACTTGTGTTTCATTTTCGTTTTTCTGCTCACCACCTTTCTCTTCTGGCAGCAGGGCGAGCTTTTTAACCATGGTTACCGTACGAGCCAGCTGAGCCATCTCGAAAGCGTCATTGCGCGCCTGGAAAGTCGTGCAAAATACAAAATCGACAATTTGCGCTACCTGCAACGGATCTTTATCGAGGCGATGGACGATCCTCTCTTCCCCGGTAGGGTTCGGATCCCGACAGAAATAACCGGCGAGAAAGGGAATGCTTCGCTGCTGATCAGTAATTTGCCGCTGCCCGAGAGCCACACCATGACCGGTGAGCAGGGTGATGAGAATGCGATGCAAATCAAACATGAGCTTTACGCGCTGCGTAAAATTCAGGATCTTTTCCCGCTTGCCAGCGATGCCGGAGAAATGCGGGAGGACATCTATTACATCTCCCGTAAAGGGGAGTTTATCGCCTCTCTTTCCGACGAGATCAACATGCAGCTCATTCGCAGCTACAACCCGCGCAGGAAAGAGGGGACGTTTATCATGGCGTCACCGATGTTAAATCCGCAGCGCAAGGCGTTCTGGACACGGCAGAACATTGCCGGGACACACGATACGCTGGTTAACGGCGCGGTACCGGTAGATTTTCGTGGTGAATGGGTTGGGCTTTTGGGCGTAGCGATATCGGATGAAAGTATCAAAAAGCTGCTTAACGATTCGCTGCCGGAAAATACGCAAAGCGATTATCAGCTTTTTGACGATCGTCTTAATACGTTGACCGCATCGGCAGGCGCACTGAACAAGGTTCACCTGACACCCGAACAGCTGCGATTAATTGGTAAGCAGCTGGAGCACTCCCGGCGGGGGACAATACGCTTTGGACAAGTCTATGCCACCTTTGGGGTTGTTGGTGCCACGCAAAGCGTATTGATAAGCACCCAGACCTTACGGCAGGGGCTGCATGAAGATTTTGGGCGATTCAGCCTGCTCCTGCTGGTGATGTGGGTCACCTTTGTACTGCTGCTCTGGGCCTCACACCGCGTTATTTGCCGGCTGGTGCGCAATATGGGTGGGTTGCAGCGAGAGATGCACTGGCATGCCTACCATGATGAACTTACCGGCGCGCTGAATCGCCGTGGGTTCTTTGAGAAGACGGCCCAGCAAAATCCTCAATACAAAAACTATGCGCTGGTGCAAATCGATCTTGATTACTTCAAGAGAGTGAACGATCGCTATGGGCATCAGGCTGGTGATAATGTGCTACAGCACGCGACACAGTGCATACAACGAGCTATTCGCGGCAAAGACGTGTTGGGGCGGCTTGGCGGAGAGGAGTTCTGTGTCTTCCTGCCGGATACTCAGCTTGACGCTGGTGAAGCGGTGGCGCTGCGCATCAAAAAACATCTCGAATTCTCACCGTTGACGTTAAGCAACGGAATGCAAATTACCCTCACCGCATCTCTGGGCGTGGCTGCCCACGGAGAACACGACGACTACACTCTGGAGCAAATCCAGTCGCTTGCCGATGCGCGGCTTTATCGTGCCAAGCAGAGAGGGCGAAATCAGGTCTGTGCGGATGGCGAAGACGAATCGCAGGCATAAAAAAACCGGAGCATAAAACTCCGGTTACAACTCTTTTCGTAGGCCGGATAAGCGTAGCGTCATCCGGCATAGCTACCGTCACAGGTGGATAACGCTTACGCTTCTCCACCCTACAAATTTACGGCTCTTACAGGAACAGCGCCGCAATCGATGCAGACAGGATGCTCACCAGCGTAGAGCCATAAACCAGCTTCAGACCAAAGCGGGAAACCACGTTACCCTGCTCTTCGTTCAGACCTTTAATCGCACCGGCGATGATGCCGATGGAAGAGAAGTTCGCGAAGGAGACCAGGAACACGGACAGGATACCTTCCGCACGTGGAGACATGGTGCTGGCAAGCTTCTGCAGATCCATCATCGCCACGAATTCGTTAGACACCAGCTTGGTTGCCATAATAGAGCCAACCTGCAGCGCTTCGTGAGCCGGCACGCCCATTACCCAGGCAATCGGGTAGAAGATGTAGCCCAGAATCCCCTGGAAGGAGATACCCAGAACGGCCGCAAACAGCGCGTTCAGTGCGGAAATCAGCGCGATGAAGCCAATCAGCATTGCCGCAACGATAATCGCCACTTTGAAGCCTGCCAGAATGTATTCACCCAGCATTTCGAAGAAGCTTTGCCCTTCGTGCAGGTTAGACATCTGCAGGTTTTCTTCGCTCTCATCAACGCGGTAAGGGTTGATAAGCGACAGGACGATAAAGGTGCTGAACATGTTCAGTACCAGCGCCGCAACGACATACTTAGGGTCAAGCATGGTCATGTACGCGCCGACGATGGACATGGAGACGGTAGACATCGCGGTTGCCGACATGGTGTACATGCGGTTGCGGGACATCTTGCCAAGAATATCCTTATAAGCGATGAAGTTCTCTGACTGTCCCAGAATCAGCGAGCTTACGGCGTTAAAGGATTCCAGCTTGCCCATGCCGTTGACTTTCGACAGCAGGGTACCGATGAAGCGGATGACGATCGGCAGAATACGGATATGCTGCAAAATCCCGATCAGCGCGGAGATAAAGACGATAGGGCAGAGTACTTTCAGGAAGAAGAAGGCGAGTCCTTCGTCATTCATCTTACCGAATACAAAGTTTGTCCCTTCATTAGCGAAGGCCAGCAGCTTCTCAAACATCTCAGAGAACCCTTGCACGAAGCCAAGGCCGATTGAGGAGTTAAGGAAGAACCACGCCAGAATCATTTCAATCACTAATAATTGAATAACAAAGCGAATACGAATTTGCTTGCGGTTAGGGCTAACCAGCAAAGCAAGCAGCGCAACCACTGCAAGCGCTAAAACAAAGTGCAGAACGCGGGACATATTTGCTCCAAATATGAGGCAGGTTTAATTTCGTTGCACATTCTATGAAACAAGCAATAAGAAAACGAGACTAATCGCACACTATAGTGATGACATGTGACGGATAGCAAAATTAGTGATCAACCATACATTTCTGCTATGTTAAGTAAAGAAGCTAAAAGTTGCGTCAGCGCACATTACGCTAACATATCAGGGTGCCGCCGCGATTTTCGTTAACAGCTATGCAGAACCCAAAACTTCCCGCCATTGTTTTCAGCTATCAGAGCAATCCAGACAAACTTTACCGATGAACTTGATAATCATTCTCATTTTGATAGCATGAAACATAGCAAAGGCTATATCTCAGAGGCAGAAGATGACCAACAGTCGTATTGATACCAGCAGTGGAAAAACTGCCCGCAGGCTGCGACTGGCGCTGATGGGGCCGGCGTTCATTGCCGCCATTGGCTACATCGATCCGGGCAACTTCGCCACCAACATTCAGGCAGGGGCCAGTTTCGGCTATAAGCTGCTGTGGGTTGTGGTATGGGCAAACCTGATGGCGATGCTGATCCAGGTACTCTCCGCTAAGCTCGGCATCGCCACCGGTAAAAATCTCGCCGAACATATTCGTGACCACTACCCGCGCCCCGTTGTCTGGCTGTACTGGATCCAGGCAGAAATTATCGCGATGGCGACGGATCTGGCAGAGTTCATCGGTGCGGCCATCGGTTTCAAGCTCATTCTGGGCGTCTCCCTGCTGCAGGGGGCGGTGCTGACCGGCATTGCTACCTTCCTGATCCTCATGCTCCAGCAGCGGGGCCAGAAGCCGCTCGAGAAGGTTATCGGCGGGCTATTGCTGTTTGTGGCCGCCGCCTACATCGTTGAGCTTATCTTCTCGCAGCCGAAATTTATCGAGCTGGGCAAAGGCATGCTGATCCCAAGCCTGCCAACCAGCGAGGCTGTATTTCTGGCCGCCGGGGTGCTGGGGGCAACGATCATGCCGCACGTTATCTATCTGCACTCCTCGCTGACCCAGCACCTTCATGAGGGAAACCGGGCTGAAAAGTATTCAGCAACCAAATGGGACGTCGCCATTGCCATGACCATCGCAGGCTTTGTGAATCTGGCGATGATGGCAACGGCTGCGGCGGCGTTTCACTTCTCGGGCCATACCGGCGTTGCGGATCTTGACCAGGCCTATCTGACGCTGGAACCGCTGCTCAGCCATGCGGCAGCCACTATCTTCGGTCTGAGCCTGGTCGCGGCGGGCCTGTCGTCTACGGTTGTGGGAACGCTGGCGGGGCAGGTGGTGATGCAGGGATTCGTGCGGTTTTACATTCCACTGTGGGTACGCCGGGCAATTACCATGGCACCATCATTTATCGTCATCCTGATGGGGCTGGACCCGACCCGCATTCTGGTGATGAGCCAGGTGCTGCTGAGCTTCGGGATTGCGCTGGCGCTGGTGCCGCTGCTGATCTTTACCAGCAATAAACAGCTGATGGGCGAACTGGTGAATACCAGAATCGTGAAGCAGGCGGGATGGGCAATCGTGGTGGTTGTTGTGGCGCTGAATCTGTGGCTTATCGTCGGGACTTTGCTGGGGCTGTAAAAAACCTCTCCCCGAGGGGGAGAGGTTTATAAACTTTTAATGATGATGTCCGTGGCCGTGTCCGCGCCCATGGCCCCTTCCGCGTCCGCGGTGGTCGTCACGGTCGTTCCAGCCCGCGCGATACCCTTTCTCATAACTGTTACGGCCGCGATCCCAACCGCGGTGGTGGTGCCAGCCACGATCGCGCCATTCATAGTTACGGTGCCAGTAATCACGGTCACGCCAGTCACGACCATCCCAGTAATTACCGCGATAATCCTGATCGCCGATGTTTAACTTCACCGACGGTAACAGGGTGATTTCGCCCGCATTCGCGACCAGCGGTGCGGACGCCAGCAATGCAACTGCAAGAATCAGTGACCTGAACATACTCTCTCCTTCACTCACGGTAGCCGCCGGGGCGGCCTGTTAACGCAATATTAATAGGAGGTAAACGAGTGTTTCATCGCCACAACTCTTAAATCACTTTTTACAGCATTTTTTGCTAAAAGAGCCGAATGTTTCATCGGCTCGGGTAAGCGTTTACACCAGGATAGCTTCGATCTCTGCTTCTTCAGCCGCGCTGAAATGGCGGTTGTTGAGCATGCCCACCGCGTCATCAATCTGGCTGATTTTGCTGGCACCGATCAGCACCGAAGTCACTTTATCCCCGCGCAGCACCCACGCCAGCGCCATCTGCGACAGTTTCTGTCCGCGGCGTTCGGCTATGGCATTCAGCTTGCGTACCTTAGCCAGCTTCTCCTCGGTCAGCTGGTCCGCCTTCAGGAAGATGCTGCCGCTGGCGGCGCGAGAATCAGCCGGGATGCCGTTCAGGTAGCGGTCAGTCAGCTGTCCGCCAGCCAGAGGCGAGAATGCAATGCTGCCCACGCCCTTCTCCTGAAGTACCTCCAGCAAACCACCCTCCACCCAACGCTCGAACATAGAATATTTGGGCTGGTGGATAAGGCACGGCGTACCCAGATCGTTCAGGATATCAATCGCCTGGCGCGCAAGGTCTGCCGGATAGTTAGAGATGCCAACGTACAGCGCCTTGCCCTGGCGCACGACATGATCCAGCGCGCGCATAGTCTCTTCCAGCGGCGTTTCCGGGTCCGGGCGGTGGTGATAGAAGATATCAACGTACTCAAGGCCCATGCGCCTGAGGCTCTGATCGAGGCTGGAAATCAGGTACTTGCGGGAACCCCAGTCGCCGTATGGGCCGTCCCACATGGTATAACCCGCTTTCGAAGAGATAATCAGCTCGTCGCGGTACGGCAGAAAATCTTCCCGCAGAATACGGCCAAAGTTCTCTTCCGCAGAGCCCGGCGGCGGCCCGTAGTTATTGGCCAGGTCCAGATGCGTGATGCCAACATCAAAGGCTCGGCGCAGCAGCTGGCGGCTGGTATTGAGCAGGGTGGTATCACCGAAATTGTGCCACAGCCCCAGCGAAATAGCCGGAAGCTTCAGGCCGCTGCGGCCACAGCGGCGATATTGCATTGATTCATAACGGGAAGGATTTGCCTGGTAGACCATGTTGTTACCCTTGTCAGTGAATGCTCAACCTAGTGTATACGGTTACACAAAACTCGCGACCAGCAGACAACCCCTCGTTTAACTGTAAACCCTTCTTTCCACTCTCTAAATGAGCTATATCCTCGACAGCGATCGCTGATGTCCAATACTCACAGCAGACCCCTGCTGGAAGGAATATGCCAT
The DNA here is from genome assembly GCF_016756775.1 of Dryocola clanedunensis subsp. sulfonylureivorans. Taxonomy (GTDB): domain Bacteria; phylum Pseudomonadota; class Gammaproteobacteria; order Enterobacterales; family Enterobacteriaceae; genus Dryocola; species Dryocola clanedunensis. Next base: position 187,897 of record NZ_JAERMU010000010.1, read on the forward strand.
GCGCTACTGTGTTGCGGACTATCTTCTCGACCGGTTTACGGAATGCGGAATTGCCCATTTGTTCGGCGTCCCCGGTGACTACAACCTGCAGTTTCTCGATAACGTCATTGCCCATGACTCCGTTGCCTGGGTTGGCTGCGCCAATGAGCTAAACGCTGCTTACGCCGCGGATGGCTATGCCCGCTGTAGCGGTGCTGCGGCGCTGCTGACAACCTTCGGCGTGGGCGAGCTTAGCGCCATCAATGGTATTGCGGGCAGCTACGCTGAATATTTGCCCGTCATTCACGTTGTTGGATCACCGCGTCTGGCTGCCCAGCAGCGAGGCGAGCTGATGCACCACACTCTGGGGGACGGGGATTTTAACCATTTCGCCCGCATGGCCCGTGAAGTCACCGTTTCGCAGGCTGCTCTGACCCCGGAAAATGCCTGCTACGAAATCGATCGGGTGTTGAAAGAGGCGCTAAGCCACCGCCGCCCGGGATATTTACTGCTGCCGAGTGATGTGGCTACCGTTCCTGCCACCCCGCCTGACCATCCTCTTGATATTTTTCCTTCCTGCGCCGAATCTGCCGTTCTTGATGAGTTCCGACGTGCAGCCCAGGCCAGGCTGTCTGAAAGCCGCAGCGTTGCTCTGCTGGCGGATTTCCTGGCGCTGCGTTACGGGCTGCAAAAAGAGATGCAGCAATGGATGGATGACACGCCGCTGCCGCACGCCACGCTGCTGATGGGCAAAGGCCTGTTCGATGAGGGACAGCAGGGGTTTATTGGAACCTACAGCGGGGCGGCGAGCGAGAAGGGGATCCGGGCCGCTATCGAAGAGGCGGAGCTGGTGGTTTGTGTGGGGGTAAAATTCACCGACACCATCACGGCAGGCTTCACTCAGCAGCTGACGCCGCAGCAAACGATAGATATCCAGCCCAACGCCACGCGCATTGGCGAGCGCTGGTTCAGCGGGTTGCCGATGGCGCAGGCGGTGGAGGTTCTGCACCAGCTCTGCAAGCGTCAGGTTGCCCACTGGCCTGTACCAGACCAGAAACCGCCGTCGCTGCCGGCGTGCGAAAGCGGCAGGCTGGATCAGCATGCTTTCTGGCAGTCGATACAAAAATTCCTGCAGCCCGGCGATATCATTCTTGCCGACCAGGGAACCGCGGCGTTTGGGGCGGCAACGCTTACTTTGCCGGCGGGCACAACGTTTATTGCCCAGCCACTGTGGGGATCGATCGGCTACACGCTGCCCGCTGCGTTTGGCGCGCAAACGGCCTGCCCTAACCGGCGCGTCGTCCTGCTGGTGGGCGATGGTTCGGCGCAGCTTACCATTCAGGAGCTGGGGTCAATGCAGCGGGATAAACAGACGCCGGTTATTTTCCTGCTGAACAACGACGGCTATACGGTCGAGCGGGCGATACACGGGGCGGAGCAGCGCTACAACGACATCGCGCCATGGAACTGGACGGCGCTGCCGCAGGCGATGCATCTGGAGTGTGAAGCGCAGTGCTGGCGGGTAACCGAAACGGCACGGCTGGAAGAGGTCATGGCTCAGGTGGCAAAAGCGCAGCGGCTTTCGTTTATCGAAGTTGTGCTGCCAAAACAGGATGTGCCTGAACTGCTGCAGGCCGTTACGGCGTCTTTAGCCCGCCGTAACGCCTGTGAAAACTAGCCTTTGTGTTTATCGACCATCATCACCGGCTTGCCTGCCAACAGCAGCCAGGCCGGCAGCATGACGATACACAGCAGCGGCAGCAGTTTGATATCCGGCACCACGGCCATCGCCATAAACAGGCTCAGCCAGCCGTCGCGGGTGACGACGAGCACCAGGCCAAGGATGGCGCAGGAGATGGTGATGGCCGCCGGTACCGCCTCAACGTGCTGGTGAAGCATCATTCCCAGCGCCACGCCCACGAAAACCACCGGGAAAATGCGCCCACCGCGGAACCCGCAGGCGGAGGCTACGACCAGCGCCGCGAGTTTCACCACGGCGAACATCAGCAGCGTGCCAACGGCGTAGTTCGCCGTGCCGAGCTGGCGCATCTCATCAAGGCCTTTGAATAGCGTCACTTCGCCGCCAATCAGGCCCAGTAAGCCAAGCACAAAGCCACCGGCACCCAGCACCAGCACCGGATGCTTTAGCTTGTGCATCAGGTCATGGGCGCGCGGCAGGCACCAGACGGCAACCATGCCCAGCGCGATGGCGATGGCAGCCACAACCGCACCGCTGAAGATATCCACCAGATGCAGGTCGGTATATTGCGCCAGCGGCAAAGAGAAGTCCGGATTGAAAAAGAAACCAGTCGTTAGCGCGCCAGCCGCTGCGGCCATCAGGGGGGCGAACAATCTGTCCCACATTGGCACATCGTTACTGCTATTGAGCATCTGTGAGAAGATCAGCGCTGCCGCCACGGGAGTGCCGAATAACGCGCCGATGGTGCCCGCAGCCGCAAGAATCGTCCAGTCCAGCGCGCCCACTTTAGGCAGGATACGGGCGCCAATTGCCACGGCCAGCGCAATATTGACGGACATGATGGGGTGTTCCGGACCGAGGCTAACCCCGCCGGAGAGACCAAGGATCAGCGCCAGAATCAGACCCGGTAGCGCCATCACCGGCACAGGTGCGCCAATTAACGGCTCAGTAGCCGGATCTGGCCCCGCATGGCCTGGCACATAGCGGATCACCATACCTACGGCAACGCCTGTCAAGGTGAGTATCAGCAGGATCCAGACCGGCGAATTTATGTCCATATCAAAGCGGGCAGGAAGCGTAATCCAGAGATAATTCTGCAGCAGCGAGGCAACTTTCATCACCACAATCAATATCAGACTGGAAAAGACGCCGATGATTAAAGCCGGAACAGAAAGAACCAGCATGGTTCTGGCCCGCGGATGGAGCATAATCCTTCCTTATTTTTGCTATTTTTAGCGCAAGTTGTCACTTTATATAGTCTGCCAGAGAACGCTCACCCATGATTGCGCAAAAGTGGCTGAAACGTTCAGGCTAATCTGTGATGCAGATCTATAATCCCGGGAGATAACTCAGCGGGGCGTTGTTGTTTTGGCTGGCTAATTTTACAGTGTGGCCAGGACCTATTCTGACTTTAGCGGAGCAGTTGAAGAATGACAAAATATGCATTGGTGGGAGATGTGGGCGGCACCAACGCGCGTCTGGCACTGTGTAACGTTGAAAATGGTGATATCACGCAGTCAAAAACCTACTCCGGCCTGGATTTCCCAAGCCTGGAAGCGGTGGTGGTGCATTATCTCAAAGAGCACAACGCAAGCGTGACGGATGGCTGCATCGCTATCGCCTGCCCGATAACCGGCGACTGGGTGGCGATGACCAACCACACCTGGGAATTTTCCATCGCCGAAATGAAAAAGAACCTCGGCTTCGAACATCTGGAAATTATTAACGATTTTACTGCCGTTTCAATGGCTATCCCGATGATCAAAGACGAACATCTCATCAAGTTTGGTGGCGGCGAACCGGTAGAAGGCAAGCCGGTTGCGGTCTACGGCGCGGGCACCGGGCTTGGCGTGGCGCATCTTGTCCACGTTGATAAACGCTGGGTAAGCCTGCCGGGCGAAGGCGGCCACGTTGATTTTGCGCCGAACAGTGAAGAAGAGGGCATTATCCTCGAGGAGCTGCGCGCTGAAATCGGTCACGTTTCGGCGGAGCGCGTGCTCTCGGGCCCGGGGCTGGTGAACTTCTATCGCGCGATTGTTAAATCTGACGGCCGTGAACCGGAGCGCTATGAACCAAAAGACATCACCGAACGCGCCCTGAACGACAGCTGCACGGACTGTAAGCGTGCACTTTCCCTGTTCTGCGTAGTGATGGGCCGCTTCGGGGGTAACCTTGCGCTAACGCTGGGCTGCTTCGGTGGGGTTTATATCGCGGGTGGCATCGTGCCGCGCTTCCTTGAGTTCTTCAAGGCCTCCGGCTTCCGCGGCGGGTTTGAAGATAAAGGGCGCTTCAAAGATTACGTCAAAGATATCCCTGTCTATCTGATCGTCCACGATCAGCCGGGGCTGCTGGGGGCGGGGGCGCATCTGCGTCAGACGCTGGGGCAAATCCTTTAATCTGCACGAAATAGTGGTGGATGACGCCTGCGCTTATCCACCCTACGTAACAAGATGATTTATTTAATCTTGTAGGTCGGATAAGCGCAAGCGCCATCCGACAATTTCACAGCCTTCCCCGCATTAAAGCCGCATCAGCTGGCGAAACTCTTTAACCTTGCTGCGGCTCACCGGCACCTGAAAATCTAAATCCCTTAAGCGCAAAATATAGGTGTTGTTAAACCAGGGTTCTATCTCGCGGATCTTGCTTAAGTTCACGCAGTAAGAGCGGTGACAGCGGAAGAAGTGGTTCTCCGGCAGGCGGCTGCAAAACTCGGTGATATTCATCGGCATCACGTAGGCCTCGCGGCGCGTATAGACAAACGTCATTTTTTCGTGCGCTTCGGCGTAATAGATATCGTTGATATCCGTGACGATAATGCGTTCGTCCTTCACCAGATTGATGGTGAGATTTTCGCGGCTGCTGCTGGCGTGAGCCTGCGGCGCGGTCTGCTGGTGGTGCGCGGCCTCCAGCTTTTGCAGCATGCCAATAATCCGCGACTCTTCATAGGGCTTCAGAATGTAGTCGAAGGCCTCCAGCTCAAAGGCCTCCACCGCGTGCTCTTTCCAGGCGGTGATAAACACGATAAAGGGCTTATGGGCGAACTTGCTGATGTTTTGCGCCAGCAGCACGCCGTCCAGCGACGGAATATTGATATCGAGGAAAATGGCGTCCACTTCATGATGCTGAAGGTATTTCAGCACGTCCATGCCGTCATCAAAAGTGGCGACGATATCCATCTGCGAATGGTTTTTTATCAGCCAGTTCAGCTCCTGCTGGGCCAGCACTTCATCTTCTACAATGATGACCTTCACACTTTCTCTCCTTGCAGCGGCAGTAGCCCCGGCGGCAGGCTGGCGACGGTTTTCGGGACATAAAACGCAATCTCCGTGCCCGGCGTCAGACGGCGAATGACCAGCCCTTCACCATAAAGCAGCTTCACGCGATGATGAACGTTCAGCAGGCCAATTTTATTCCCCGGCATCTCGTTGGCTTCTACGCGCTCAATGACTTTTGGATCGATACCGTTGCCCGTATCACGGACGCTAATTCGCACCCGGTTACCACTCTCCTCGACGCTGATGGTCACTACGCCTTTCCCCTTACACGGTTGAATGCCATGCACGATAGCGTTTTCAACCAGCGGCTGGATGAGCAGGCTCGGGATCTTGCACGTCACTTCTTCATCAATATGATAAATCACCGTCAGCTTATCCCCGAAGCGGGCCTGCTCAATGGCGATGTAATCTTTAATCTGATAGAGCTCCCGTTTGATATCGATTTGCTCATCGTCTTTCAGCTCTATGTTGTAGCGCAGATAGCGCGACAGATTAAAAATCAGTTGGCGTGCGGTGTCCGGATTCATGCGAATTGAAGAGGAAATGGCGTTCAGGGCGTTAAACAGGAAATGCGGATTGATCTTGCTTTGCAGCGCCCGTAGCTCCGCCTTATTCGCCATCTCACGCAGCTGTTCCGCGCGGGAAACTTCGAGTTGGGTCGAGATAATCTGCGACAGTCCGACAGCCATTTCCTGCAAAGTAGATGTTATCTGGTGCGCATGACGGTAATAGATCTTCAGCGTGCCGGTCACTACACCTTTTTCCCACAGCGGGATGATTATCAGTGAGTGAATCTCCGGCGTGCGGTAGGCTTCGTCGTCATTACGGATAATGATTTTGCCTTCGCGCAGCGCCAGCCTGGTGCGCGGACTGATCCCCAGATCGTTCTGCTTATAGTTCTTCTCACCGACGCCAACGTAGGCCAGCACCTTATCGTTGTCCGTGATGGCAACCGCGTCGGCGCTGATGTCCTGACGAATAATATCGCAGACCTTGCGCAGGGATTCGCTGTTCACGTTGCGAAACAGCGGCAGGGTTTTGTTGGCAATATCCAGCGCCAGCTTCGCCTGGCGAGCCGCGCTGGCCTCCTTTTCCCCTTCAACGCTCTGCACCAGCAGCACGATAAAACCGATGGAAACCGAGCCCAGAATCATCGGCGCGCCAATTTTCGACACGATATCCCAGCCAAGCTCAATGGAAGGTGCCCAGAGCACGACCAGCGTCATGGTCATCGTTTCGCACAGCATGCCGGCGATGATGCCGATGCGCCAGTGCTGCTCTTTCGGCACTTTGCGGTTGATCCACCCGGAGATAAAGCCCGCGGTAATACTGGTAATAAAGCACGGCACGGCGGTGACGCCACCGATATCAATCAGGTAGCGGTGAGTCCCGGCAATCACTCCGGTAATAATGCCAACCCATGGGCCAAACAGAATGCCGCCCGCCATAACGGCGATAATCCGCACGTTGACCAGCGAGCCTTCAACGTGCACGCCGGACCAGGTGCTGAAGAGGGCGAACATCGAGAAAATAGCGGTGACGGCCAGCAGCTCTTTAGGCGTGTGGGCGCTTTTGTGCAGCAGCTCGCGGAACAGACGAATGCGGATCAGGAAGAAGAGACAAATAAGCATCAGCGCCGCCCGGTCAAACACCGCCAGCAGCATATTAAAAATTTCGTGCACGGGTTACTCGCATGCCTTGGGGGAAGGGGCCATGATAAGGAAATTCTGACGGGGAAGCCAGAACCCCCATACCGAACACGTGGTGGATGGCACTTTGTTTATCCACCCTACAATTCCCGGATCGTAGCTACCGTCTTGAACGTCAAGCGGTAGCTGCATAATTTTCATCCCATGGCAGGCGTGTTTTAAGCACCCCGAAGCACATGTGCACCAGCTTGCGCATTACTGCACCCAGCGCCGCC
>NZ_JAERMU010000011.1 GCF_016756775.1 Dryocola clanedunensis subsp. sulfonylureivorans
AAAGCGCCGAAGCTGATAATCGGTGCGATGATGCGCAAGCTGGCGCAGGTGGCATACGGCGTCCTGAAGTCAGGACGCCCGTTCGATGCCACGCTTCATACGGGAAATGCTTGCATGGCATAACAGTATCTACGAATAACGTTTACCAATAATTAAGGCTTTCGGCCAGTCCGTAGGGGGGATAAGCAGCAGCGTCATCCACCAGTTTGTCGGATGGCGCTACGCTTATCCGACCTACGAATAACGTTTACCAATAATTAAGGCTTTCGGCCAGTCCGTAGGGGGGATAAGCGGCAGCGTCATCCACCAGTTTGTCGGATGGCGCTTGCGCCTATCCGACCCAGGAATAGCTTTTACCCATAATTAAGGCCCGCTTGCGGGCCTTAATTTTAGTCCTGGCTCTCGGCCAGCTCGCGCAGATAAGAGAAGATCTGGCGGTAAGACTTCGGCGGCTTGTTGGCCGCTTTTTCTTTCTGGGCGTTGCGGATCAGCCCACGCAGCTGCTGGCGGTCGGCGTCCGGGTACAGGCGCAGCACTTCGGTCATGGCGTCGTCGCCTTCTTCCACCAGGCGATCACGCAGGGCTTCCAGCTTGTGGAACAGCGCAACCTGCTGGTTGTGGCGGTTCTTCAGCTTGTCCAGCGCCTGGCGGATCGGGTCCATGTCGCGGGAGCGCATCATTTTACCAATCAGCTGCACCTGACGGCGGCGGCCTTCTTTCTTGATCTTCTGCGCCAGCTCAATGGCGGCGCGCAGGTCGTCGTCCAGAGGGATTTTGTCGAGCGCGTTTTTGCCCAACTCCATCAGCTCCATGCCTAAGCGCTTTAGCTCTTCGGCATCGCGTTTAATTTCGCTTTTACTGACCCAGATAATCTCATCGTCGTCGTCTTCGTTTTCATTATCGGGGACGTCATCGAGCCAGTCGTCGGGCTGCTTAGTCATATTAGGCTCCTAAAAAAAAGTGGCTAATTCTAACAGTAAAGCCTGTTCACTGCGAAATTGTTCTGTTCCTGTTAGACTTAATTAACTCACCTTAGATTATGGCAGTCGCGATGAAAGTAAACACGCAGGTAGCAGAACAACGTAAGACGCTTGAGCAGGCGGTTTCACAGGCACTCGAACTGGCTTCCGCGCAGTCCGATGGCGCAGAAGTTGCCGTCAGCAAAACCACGGGCATTGGCGTAAGCACTCGCTACGGTGAGGTTGAAAACGTTGAATTTAACAGCGATGGTGCCCTCGGCATCACCGTTTATCATCAGAATCGTAAAGGCAGCGCCTCCACCACGGATTTAAGCCCTGACGCCGTAGCGCGCACCGTGCAGGCCGCTCTGGATATCGCTCGCTACACCTCGCCAGACCCGTACGCGGGCGTGGCGGAAAAAGAGCTGCTGGCTTTCGAAGCCCCAGATTTAGACCTTTTCCACCCGGTAGAAATGGACGCTGACCGTGCCATTGAGCTGGCGGCGCGTGCCGAAAACGCCTCGCTGAACGTCGACAAACGTATCACCAATACCGAAGGCGGCAGCTTTAACAGCCACTACGGCATTAAAGTCTTCGGCAACAGCCACGGCATGTTGCAAAGCTACTGTTCCACGCGCCATTCGCTTTCCAGCTGCGTTATCGCCGAAGTTAACGGCGAAATGGAGCGCGATTACGCTTATACCATTGGTCGCGCTATTGAAGATCTGGAAAGCCCGGAGTGGGTCGGTGCTGAATGTGCTCGCCGCACCTTGTCCCGCCTCTCTCCGCGTAAACTCTCCACCATGAAAGCGCCCGTTATTTTTGCTGCGGAAGTGGCTACCGGCCTGTTCGGGCACCTGGTCGGCGCTATCGCCGGCGGCGCGGTTTACCGTAAATCAACGTTCCTGCTCGATCACCTCGGTAAGCAAATTCTGCCGGAGTGGCTGACCATCGAAGAGCATCCGCACCTGCTGAAAGGCCTGGCCTCCACGCCGTTCGACAGCGAAGGCGTGCGCACAGAGCGCCGTGACATCATTAAAGACGGCGTCCTGCAGCAGTGGCTGCTGACGAATTACTCCGCACGTAAGCTGGGCCTGAAGAGCACCGGTCATGCGGGCGGCATCCACAACTGGCGCATCGAAGGCCGTGGCCTCGACTTTGACGGTATGCTCAAAGAGATGGGCACCGGGCTGGTGGTGACGGAGCTGATGGGGCAGGGCGTGAGCGGCATTACCGGCGACTACTCGCGCGGTGCGTCCGGCTTCTGGGTAGAAAACGGCGAGATCCAGTATCCGGTAAGCGAAATCACCATCGCCGGGAACCTAAAAGATATGTGGCGTGAAATGGTCACAGTAGGCAGTGATATCGAGAAACGCAGTAATATTCAGTGTGGGTCAGTGTTGTTACCGGAGATGAAGATCGCCGGGCAATAGCACGGTAATGGGCGTCTCCTGCGACGCCTTTCTTCGACATAATAATAAGGTAGAAACATGATACGTAAGAACTTGTTTGCAATGTTGGCAGTCTCATCCGTCCTGTTCACCAGCGCTGCCATGGCTGCAGACGTCGGCGAGGATATGGACACCATCGCGGAGAATTACAAAACCGTGATGAGCACCGACAGCGCCGCCGAGCTGAAAACCTCGCTCAACAACATGCGTACCGCCGCGCTGGATGCGCAAAAAGGTACTCCGCCAAAGCTTGAGAATGAAGCGGCAGACAGTGCAAAAATGAAGGATTTCCGCCACGGGCTTGATCTGCTCGTCGGCCAGATTGACGGCGCGCTAAAACTTGCTGACGCAGGTAAAGTGAAAGAAGCTAAGGCTGCTGCCGAAGCGTTCAAAACTACGCGCAATACCTACCATAAAAAATATCGTTAACCCTGTTTGCCCTGATGAGCAGGGCAAATTTCATTACTACCATAAGGATGTCCAATTAATGAAACAGTTACCTGGCTTTATCAAAAATGCTGTCACCGTTTCTCTGCTGGCCTTCAGCGCTTTCGCTGCTAATGCAGAAACGCTGCCGGTAGCCGGTGATTTCCAGGCTAATCACTACTCCGGGAAAGTGACCTCTGTCGATCAGAAAAACCACGTTGTGGTGCTTACCGGCAGTGAAGGCAACGAAGTGACGGTCAACGTGCCTGAGAAAGCGGGCACCCTCGATAATCTGAAAGTGGGTGATATTGTCGATACCACCGTGACGCACTCCATTGCTGTCGCGCTGGATACCGACATTGATAAAGCAGCACCAACGGCTTCTTCTACTAAAGGGTCTGCACAGGCTACCAGGGAAGATCCTCAGCACGAAGCTTTCCGCCAGGTTAACGTGCAGCTGAAAATTAAACACATCGACCTGAAGAAGAATGAAGTGACCTTCGAAGGGCCTAAAGGGCAGCAAAAGACCGTCGCTGTTGAAAACCCGGACATCCAGGCCCGCCTGAAAGATCTGAAAGTTAACCAGAGTGTTCGCGTCACTTATACCGACTCCCTGAAGATCGCAGTACGTAAGTCTTAATTTTCTCCAGACCTGTCCCCCTCGCTGACTTGAGGGGGATCTCCTGCTATTACTCGAATCATGGAAAATTCCGCATAAAGCCCGTGCCTATCCTCTTCTATGAAAGGAGATCGTATAGTATCCGTCCATAACAAGTAGTGGTTCGAAGGACACAAGGGATTTTATGGCTTCGGTTTTACTGGTCGACGATCATCCGGCGATCTGCTTTGCTCTGAAAGTAACGCTGGAGAAAAAGGGCGATCTGCATGTCACTACCTCAAACGGTGAGCGGCTGATTCAGCAAATTCATCGGGACGCACCCGATCTTCTCTTGCTCGATCTTGAACTCGACGGCCAGGACGGGCTGGATCTCCTGCCGCGACTCAAACAACATTTTCCCTCCCTTAGCATTCTTATCTATACCAACCAGCCGGCTGCACTGTATGCCCGTAGAACGGTACAGGCCGGTGCTGACGGTTTCGTGAATAAAAGCCTGGATCTGGATGCGCTGGAGTCAGTTTGTCGCCTGTTACTTGAGGGCTACCACTGTTTCCCTCAGGAAGCGATGGAGCTTTTGCGAAACGATCGGCCTGCGCCGCAGTCCTCGCAGACCTTACTTTCCAGGCTATCGGACCGCGAGCTGACGGTTTTACACTCTCTCATGCGCGGTCAGACCAATAAGCAGATTGGCGATAGCCTGTCGCTGAGCAATAAAACGATCAGTACCTATAAGGTCAGGATCATGAAGAAGTGCGGCGTAGATAGCCTTGATCCCTTGTTTAAGCTGCTGAATGAGGAAGTCGAGAGTTGAAGAAACCTCTGATAGCCGGGATCCTTTTGCTTCTTTTCTCAGGCTCTATTTTTGCTGCGGACAATGAGCTCCAGCTGCTGGCGCGGAGCAACATTGTGCTTGAAGACCCTGGCCTGAACGTCGCGCAATGGCGCTGGGTGCGGGAACACAAGAAGCTGCGGCTTGCCGTCTGGTTGCCGATGTCCCCTCCTTATGACATCACTACTGGTTTAAGCGATTATGGCGGCATTAATGCCGATTTTATCGGCATTATCGGCACCAATCTCAACGTTGAGATTGAGGTGTTACGTTTTAGCAGCTATGACGCCGCGTTAGCCGCCCTGGCAAAAGGAGAGGCTGATATCATGGCCCAGGCGGGCAGCAGCCAGCGGAAAGCAGGCCTGATACTGAGCCAGCCCTACAGTAAAAACCGGCCGGTAGAAGTGAGCAATATGGACGCGCCGAGGCTTAAGGGCGAGCAAAGCATTGCTATTTGCCCGCAATATGACCGGCAGGCGGTGCTGGCCCGCTATCCTTCCGCCCGCCTGGAGACTTTCTCGTCCAGCCGCCATGCGCTGGAAGCGCTGGCGTTTCGTCATATCGATCTGTTTATCTGTGATTCCACTACGGTGCAGTACCTGATAAGCCAGTCCAGTTTAAGTAATTTATCCTCACGTCCGGTTCCTGCCCCCTTTGCCACCGAAGGCTTTTCCTTTGCCGCTTTACCGAAACAAAAGCAATGGATAGGAGCGATTGATCGGCTGCTCCAGGCTTTGCCGGAGAGCGTGTCGGTTGAGATTCATCGGCGCTGGAATGGCGGTATCCCTCTTTCTCTCGGCGAGCAGCGTCCAGTTTTTACCACGCTTGAAAAGAAGTGGGTTGCGGAACACCGTCATATTCGCGTGGCCGTGATTGCGCAGAACAACCCTCTCTCCTGGTTTAATGGCTCGGGCCAGATGCGCGGTATCATTGCCGATATTCTTACCGCGCTGCGATTACGCACCGGTTTGATCTTCGATATTCAGCCTTACCCCAGTTTCGAAGCCGCGCTTAAGGCGGTGGAAAACGATAAAAGCGATATCGTCGCGGGAGCCATTCAGACCAGCATCTGGCAGCATAACCTTCTGACGACGCGTACCTGGCTTTATAACTCATGGGTGATGGTCGGCAAAAAAAATCCGCCGCCTGGTTTGCAGCCGACACGCATCGTGACGCAGCTTGCGCAGGCACCCGCCGACTGGCTTGAGAGACATAGCGACGAAGAGATCGTTAACGTGGATAACTGGCGCGCGGGCCTTAAGCGGGTAATGGACGGCAAGAGCGACATGATGATTATGCCGCTGATTGTTGCAAACGACTGGCTCCTTGCCGATGAGTTTGCCAGTTTGAAAATCCTCGGCAGCGTGGATACCGCACCGATGCGATTTTCATTTGGCTCCTCGCGGCGTTTATACCCCTTGGTGATGATCCTCAATAAAGCATTAATCAATATACCTCCCGAAGATCTCCACGCTATTACCCGCAACAGCGGCAACGGTAATGAGCTGGCGGTGATGCAATCTAACCCTCTGCTGGCGTACAAGGGGCTGTGGATTTCGCTGCTGCTCTTCCTGACTTTACTGGCCGCTGCCGGTGGCTGGCGCATCGCCGTTTTGCGCCGCAGGCTACAGAAAATGACCAGGGAGAAAAACCAGGCCGAAAGCGTAAGCCAGATTAAGACTCAGTATCTTGCCACCATGAGTCATGAAGTGCGTACGCCAGTCAGCGCGATGATTGGTTTGCTGGAGCTGGTGATGTCCAGGCCTCAGGATACCCAGGACAACCAACAGCGTATTCAGGTTGCCTGGCAGGGCGGGCAGTCACTGCTGGCGCTGATTGGCAATATTCTGGACGTGTCACGCATCGAAGCTGACAGGCTGGTTCTTTATCCGCAAAGGACGTCACTGCTCGCTTTGCTTGAGTCGATTGTCGTGCTTTTCGAAGGTATCGCGGGGCAGAAAGGGCTGGCATTTCATGTGGAAATAGACAGCGAACTGGACAAAGAAGTCCTCATCGACCCGCTGCGTTTCCGACAGATATTGTCCAATTTGCTGAGCAACGCCATTAAGTTCACCTCTTCGGGAAGCGTGACGCTGCGGGCGATTCATCACCATGAGGAGTCCAGCAATATGGTTAACGTGCGTCTGGAGGTAGAGGATACCGGGCAGGGGATAGATCATGACGTCCAGCAACGTTTATTTCAGCCGTTTTCTCAGGGGCAGGTGGGGCAAGGAAGTGGCTTAGGACTGTATATCAGCCGCAGGCTCGCGGAAATGATGGGCGGAAAAATCGCGCTTCTGAGCCAGCCTCAAAAGGGCACGCAGGTCACGGTTAGCCTACGGCTGTTGCCTCTTTCGCCGCTGCCTGGCAATATCCCCAAAGCGCAGCACGAGAGCGCACAGCAAAATGTTTCTGCGCGCGTTGTCGTCGTGGATGACAACAGTGCGGGCAGAATGCTGCTTGAACATCAGTTACTGCATCTCGGACACCAGCCCGTGTGCTTTGCCGATGCGTCTGAAGCCTTGCGCTATCTTGAGCAGCATACGGTCGATTTAGTTATCACCGATTGCAACATGCCCGGCATGGATGGTTTTGAACTGGCTGCAGCGCTGCAGGAGCGTAACCCGATGCTTCCTCTGATTGGCCTGACGGCGGACGCGCGAGGCAGCACGCGTGAAGCGGCAATCAATGCCGGAATGACGGCCTGTTTGTTTAAACCCGTTACGCTCGAACAGCTGGCTGAGAACCTTAAAAATGTGGCCTTTGTCCATGCCGCTGCCGCAGACCCACTCCCTTCCATTACGCTTCCCTCCGCGCTACTGGCCGGCGAAAACGGTAAAGCTTTTCTGCGCCTGCAGCTCGATGAGCTGGAAGAGGTCTTGCACTGGTTCAGGCAGGGCGACGCAGCAGAGAGGCAGTCTCGTTTACATCGCCTCCGTGGCGGGCTTCAGCTGCTGGGCGTCCCGGCTATTGAGGCGCTGTGTGTCAGGCTGGAAGAGCAAAGTGAGCCGGAAGAAATGGCTGAGCTTGAGGCGGCGCTAACTGCCCTGCATCAGGCGCTCAACGAGAGACTACAGACGCTGTAGAACGTCCTACAGGAAATTGAAGCCCGAGGCGCGTCGTAAACGTCGCGCGGGGAGCTTACTCTTTTGTTAACAGGATGCAGCCTGGCAACCGCGGGCTGTTTATAAACAAAGGAGAAGTCCATGAAAAAGTTAGCAACCGTTTTAACTCTTATTCTTTCTGCTGGTACCTTTAGCGCTGCTCACGCGGCTCAGTCATGTGCTGACAAAAGCGCAGCGCTGCAAAAAGAGATCTCAATCGCTCAACAGTACGGCAACACTTACAAAGTTGCTGGCCTGAAAAAAGCGCTGGCAGAAGTGAAAGCGCATTGCACCAACAGCAGCGTGCTGGCTGATGCACAGAAAGATGTGAACAAACTTGAGAAAAAAGTCGCTGATAAGCGCGAAGATGTCAGCGAAGTTCAGGCTGATTTGAAGCAGGCGCAGGCTAAAGGCGATCAGAAGAAAGTGGCTAAGTATCAGAAGAAGCTGGCCGAAAAGCAGGCTGACCTGCGCGAAGTCCAGCAGGAACTGAGCCAGGCACGTGCTGAACTTGCTAAGCTGCAAAAATAAGTATTAGCGCTAAGCAAAAGCGGGCCTCCGCTTTTGCTTTTTCGCGTATTAACGCCATGTTGCGTCTCTCCGTTCCGCTGTTAGTCCTCTTCTGTTCGCTCATCCTGCCTGCATCTGCATGGGCCGCCGATAAAACCTGGATAATCCTTAATAACGCCTTTAAAGGCGCTATTTCGCTGACTTTTTATCAGGGTTCACCCTGCCTGACTCGCCCTCTGTTGGAGGAGTGGGGTATTCGCCCGAACGTACTGAAACGGCTTAGCTTTAGCGAACAAGGTTGCCTGACGAAGGCGTCAGCGGAACGCTTCGGCTTTCAATCCTGGTATCGGGAGTCTGCGGGGTTGCTGACCTTACTGCTCCCTGAAGAAGCCCTGGCTCCACAGGAGAACGGGGTGACGACCAGCCGCTGGGACGATGGTATTCCCGCGCTGTTTACAAATTACCGTCTCGATGCTGATAAAAAGAGTGCGCAATATAGCTGGGAGAAAGCGGGAACCGACGCCACGCTTGATCTGGATAATGGCCTGAATATCGGGGCCTGGCGGCTACGCTATCAAAATACCTTCTGGCGAGATCGAACGAACAATCACGGTTCTTATACCCGCTCCGCCTCTTTGTGGCGCAGCATCCGCTCGCTGCGTTCGCGGATGACCTTAGGCGACGGAACAACCTCCAGCGCGATGTTTGACGGCTTCTCTTTTCGCGGGGCTTCTCTTGCCAGTGATGAAGCGATGTATCCGGACAGCTGGCGACCTTCCTCTCCCTGGATTACAGGCTATGCGCGCAGCGAAGCCGAAGTCACCATTCATCAGAACGGGCAGCGGGTCTATCGTCTCCACGTCCAGCCCGGCGCTTTTACCATTCAGGATTTCTATCCTCCCGATCCGCAGGGCGACCTGGAGCTGACGGTGCAGGAGAGCGACGGCACCGAGAGAACGCGCATTTTACCGTGGTCGGTCATGCCCAATCTAACGGGGCAGGGGATTGTCAGCTACGAGCTGGCGGCCGGGCGCTACAAACCTTATCACGGCACCGAGAGCGACAGGGACCGTTTTGCCCAGTCCACCTTTTCATGGGGCGCTGCACCGGGCACAACGCTGTTTGCCGGATGGCAGCAGGGTGATGATTACATAAGCCAGGTCGCCGGGGTCGGGCAAAACTTTTATGCCCTTGGCGCGCTTTCTGCGGATCTCAGCCATGCGCAATATACCCAACAGGGGGTAAAAAGCAGGGGGATGGTCTGGCGGCTTCGTTATACAAAGGCCTTTTTCACCACCCAGACGCACCTCAATGCCCAGCTGCAAGGGTATCCCCACGGCAGCCAGTATCGAACCTTCGAAGAGAAAATTAACCGTGCCGACACGCTTCGCTACGGCTGGGACGATGATACGACCAGCCGGGCAATGCGCGGCCAGCTTGAGATTAACCAGAGTTTTAACGAGGACTCCACGCTGGCCATCTCCTGGAACTGGACGCGATCCCGTCAGCGCCACGCCAGCGACCAGAGCCTGAGTCTCAGCCTGAATACCCGCTGGCAAGAGATCGATATCAGCCTCGCGGTAGACAGAAATCAGTATCAGGAGTATCCCGCTGAAACCGTGATGGGCCTGAACATCAGCGTGCCGTTCTCGGCGGCAAGACACACGGTTAACGTCGGCTACGTTTCCGAGCTGGACAGCAGGAACAGCGCGACGCACGGCGTAAATCTCTACGGCTCGGCGCTGAGTGACTATAGTTTACGCTACGACGTCACCGCGCAGCATCAGGAGCACGCTAACGATGAGCTGAGGATGACGACGGGATATCAGTACAACGCGGGAGAAGCCAATCTTGGCCTGACGCGAAACGGTCGGCAACGGGATTACCATGCGGATATGAGCGGCAGTTTAATGCTGCACAGCGGCGGGTTAACCGCTGGTCAACAGCTGGGTGAAACCGTGGCACTGGTTGATGTTCCTCAGACGCCGGGGGTAAGTTTTTACAATCAGTTTGGCACCACGACTAACGCACGGGGCGAGCTGCTGGTCAGCTATCTGACTCCGTGGCGAGTGAATGAATTAACGGTAGATACGTCCAGCTTGCCTGCCAACGTGCACTTTGACAACGATGAGCTTGAAGTCGTACCCACGCAGGGGGCGGTTGTCAGACGCAGCTTCCTTCCCGCTAGCCCATAATCCCCAACCCCGCCTTCCGACCCGATCACAAATCGTTGCTATGATTATTACTCTCAGGCTAATAATCTGCCCCTGACCTTAATTGATACCCTAAAGAGGTAAGCGCACAATTTAATCAGACTAAAGCAAATCAAAATGATGAGCTGAATCAGGAGGTTAATAATGAAGGCTTCCCAAAAGCCAGCACGAGTGTGGAATTCACGTCGCTTAGAGAAGCAGCGGCGCATGGCTTCCACCAACGTGCAGGGCAAGGTTCTTCCGACTGAAGGCCTTGTCGATATGCTGGAACGACTGATTGCCCCTGGCGATCGCGTGGTACTTGAAGGGAACAACCAGAAGCAGGCGGACTTCCTTTCCCGCATGCTGGCGGAAGTCAGCCCGTCTAAAGTCCACGACCTGCATATGATCATGCCGAGCGTAGGGCGCAGCGAGCACCTTGATATCTTTGAAAAAGGCATCGCACGCAAGCTTGATTTTGCTTTCTCCGGCACCCAGAGCCTGCGCATTTCGCAGCTGCTTGAAGACGGTCAGCTCGAGATTGGCGCCATCCATACCTATATCGAACTCTACTCCCGTCTGTATGTGGACCTGTCGCCAAACGTGGCGCTGATTGCCGGCTTCAAGGCCGACCGCAAAGGTAACCTCTATACGGGCGCCAGCACCGAAGATACCCCGGCCCTGGTTGAAGCCGCCGCGTTCCATGACGGCATCGTTATCGCCCAGGTTAATGAACTGGTCGACGACGAATGCGATCTGCCTCGCGTGGACATCCCAGGTTCGTGGATTGACTACGTGGTTGTTGCCGACAAGCCGTTCTTTATCGAGCCGCTGTTTACCCGCGACCCGCGCCTGATCAAGCAGGAACACATCCTGATGGCGATGATGGCGATTAAGGGCATCTACGCGGAGCATCAGGTGCAGTCGCTGAACCACGGTATTGGCTTCAACACCGCCGCCATCGAGCTGCTGCTGCCAACCTACGGCGAACAGCTGGGCCTGAAGGGCAAAATCTGTAAACACTGGACGCTGAACCCGCATCCGACGCTGATCCCGGCAATTGAAAGCGGCTGGGTAGAAAGCGTGCACTGCTTCGGCGGCGAGCTGGGCATGGAAGAGTACATCCGCGCTCGTCCGGACATCTTCTTTACCGGTGCCGACGGCTCCATGCGCTCCAACCGTGCGATGTGCCAGCTGGCAGGTCAGTACGCGGTGGACATGTTCATCGGCTCTACCCTGCAGGTTGACGGCTTTGCCAACTCCTCCACGGTAACCCGCGGTCGCCTGTCCGGTTTCGGCGGCGCGCCAAATATGGGCCACGACCCGCACGGTCGTCGTCACGCAACGCCAGCCTGGCTCGCGATGCAGAACAAACCAGACATGATGGAGCGCGGTCGTAAGCTCGTTGTGCAGATGGTCGAAACCTTCCAGGCGGGCGTGAAGCCAACGTTTGTGGAAAAACTCGACGCGCTGGACGTGGCGAAATCCTCCGGCATGCCTTTAGCGCCGGTGATGATTTACGGCGATGACGTCACCCACGTGCTGACCGAAGAAGGCATCGCGTATCTCTATCGTGCTGAAAGCATGGAAGAGCGCCGCGCAATGGTCGCCTCCGTGGCCGGGATCACCGACATCGGCCTGGGCGTTGACGCTAAACGTGTCGCCCAGCTGCGCCAGAGCGGCAAAGTGGTCTTCCCGGAAGATATGGGCATTCGCCGCAGCGACGCGACCCGTTCCCTGCTGGCCGCCAGCAGCGTGGCGGATCTCGTTGAGTGGTCCGACGGCCTGTACAACCCACCTGCGAAATTCCGGAGCTGGTAATGAAACTACAGCCACAGACTGGGGTTGAGGGCGGGGCGCTTTGGCTTGCAAGGGTTGCCACCCAAAGCATGATTGAAGAAGCACGTTTAAGCCCGAAGCCCGGTCTTGTGGACAGCCGGGGAAACGGCGCCCATCACGACTTAACGCTAAGCCTGATGGAGCGCTCGGCGCACAGCCTCTCCCCGACGTTTCATGCGCTGGCGCTGCAAAGCTGGAAGCGCCCGGCGGATATCGCCCTGCGTCAGCTGGTTGGCCGCTTAGGCCGTGAAGGCGAAGCGCAGATGATGGAGGCCACCGGCGGAGTGAACACTCACCGGGGGGCTATCTGGGCGCTGGGTTTACTGGTGTCTGCCGCCGCCATGCACGGCATGGAAGGCAGCAGCGAAGAGATAGCCGCGAGCGCGGCGAAGCTCGCCGGTTTACCCGACAGCACGGCACCAAAAATTTTCAGTAAGGGGTTACGCGCCACAAGGCGTTATCAGGTTCCCGGCGCACGCGAAGAAGCGCAGCAGGGCTTCCCGCACGTTATGCGTCTGGCTCTGCCGCAGCTGCGCCGCAGTCGCGAAGCTGGTGCCACCGAGCAGCAGGCCCGTCTTGATGCGCTGATGGCCATCATGACGTCGCTTAGCGATACCTGCGTGCTGTCCCGCGCGGGCCTCAAAGGGCTTGAGACGATGCAGAACGGCGCGCGAAGCGTGCTGGCCGCTGGTGGCACCGCGCAGGCCGCAGGCCATGAGGCGCTGGCAACGCTCGATAAGCAAATGCTCGCGCTTAACGCCTCACCGGGCGGCGCGGCAGACCTGCTTGCCGCCACGCTGCTGATGGACCGCATCGCCTGCGATGACGCTCGCGTCACCCCATTACCGCAACATTCACACTTATAGAGGGTGTTATGGAACACATTACATTGTCATTTCCGGCAACCCGTACGCTCAGCGGCAAAGCGCTGTCCGGCGTGGTTGGCTCCGGCGATATGGAAGTTTTGTTCACCGCCGCCGAAGGCGATGCGCTGACCGTCGATATCACCACCTCCGTGGATAACAGCAAACAGCGCTGGCAGGCCCTGTTTGGCCGCCTGGCCGCGCTCGGCAGCCTGCCTGCGGGGCAGATGCTGATCCACGATTTTGGCGCGACGCCGGGCGTGGCCCGCATCCGTATCGAACAAGTATTTGAAGAGGTGAGCCATGCGTGACGACCGCAGTTTTATCGAACTCAAAGCGCGTGAGCGTGCCCGTCTGCTGCTCGACGACGGCAGCTACCGTGAACTGCTCGACCCGTTCGACGGCATTGTTTCCCCATGGTTAGGCGCTCAGGGCATCGTGCCGCAGTCTGACGACGGCATGGTTGTCGCGAAAGGCACCATCAACGGTGGCCCTGCGGTAGTGATTGCTATCGAAGGGTCGTTCCAGGGCGGCAGCATGGGCGAAGTGTCCGGCGCAAAAATGGCGGCGGCCCTCGAGCTGGCGGCAGAAGATAACCGCAACGGCATTCCGACCCAGGCCGTTCTTTGCCTGGAAACCGGCGGCGTGCGCCTGCAGGAAGCCAACCTTGGCCTGGCGGCAATTGCCGATATCCACGCCGCGATTGTTGACCTGCGCCGCTACACTCCGGTTGTAGGCGTGATTGCCGGGACCGTCGGCTGCTTCGGTGGGATGTCCATCGCCGCCGCGCTTTGCAGCTATCTGATTGTGACCCGCGAAGCGCGTCTTGGCCTGAACGGCCCGCAGGTTATCGAACAGGAAGCCGGTATCGACGAGTACGATTCCCGCGACCGTCCGTTCATCTGGAGCATGACCGGTGGCGAAGTTCGCTACCAGAGCGGCCTGGTGGATGCGCTGGTCGGCGACGGCGTGAACGCGGTTAAGCAGGCGGTTAACGACGCTATCGCCAAAGGCGTTCCCGCTAAGCACCGCACCGATAACTACACGTGGTATCTGGAACGTCTGTCTAACTTCGACACCAGCAAGCAGGCCGATGCCGAACAGATCAAACAGCTTTTTGGGGAGAAACAGTCATGAGCCAGAAACTGAATCGTGCCGCCGTCTGGCTGGACAAACTGACCGCAGGCGCGCCGCGCATGGCCGGTCTGTGCCCGTCCGTGCAGGTTGCTGACGGCGAAGTTGACGGTAAAGCCGCGCGTTTTATCGCGGTAGTGCCGGATGAAAACAACCATTACCCACGTGCCGCAGGCGGTGAAGTAGGGCTGCTGGAAGGCTGGACGCTGGCGAAAGTGGTCAGCGAAACCATCGCAGAAGACGCGGACAAAACCGAGAAGCGCGCCATTGTCGCGGTCATCGACGTGCCGAGCCAGGCCTATGGCCGTCGTGAAGAGGGCTTCGGTATTCACCAGGCGCTGGCCGGTGCGGCAGGGGCTTACGCCAATGCTCGCCTGGCAGGGCACCCGGTTATCGGGCTGATCGTCGGCAAGGCTATGTCCGGGGCGTTTCTGGCCCACGGCTACCAGGCAAACCGCCTTATCGCCTTTAACGACGCCGGGGTGATGATCCACGCGATGGGGAAAGATTCCGCGGCCCGCATCACGCTGCGTACCGTTGATGCGCTGGAAAAGCTGGCGGCAACCATTCCGCCAATGGCCTACGACATCAGCAACTACGAAACCCTCGGCCTGCTTTCAAACCTGCTGGATATCGCTAATCCGCAGGCGCCAGAAGCAGACGACCTCAGCAAAGTGAACGCCGCGCTGGTGACGGCCGTTCGCGAAGCCCGTACCGATACCACCCTGAAAAACAGGCTGCATGCTAAGAATCGCCATAGCTCAGCCCTTGTTCGTGAACGTATGCGCGCAAGCTGGTAAGCACTGAAGACAGACCTGCCAGACGGTACATAAGAACGTCGGCGGTGGGATTTGTAAAACCCTGGGGTGGATAAGCGTAAGCGTCATCCACCACAGCAGGGTCTACAGGTTCCGCCGTTGAGCGTTGACATAAAATCATCGTCTGAAAAAAATAATCATCGCACCAGTGCTGGAACTCTTTTTCAACTACAGGTGAAGTTATGACTTACGTAATTGTTCATGCTCTTGCTCCGATTTTCGTCATTATGCTGCTGGGCTTTTTCGCGGGCAAAGCGAAAATGGTCGACAACAAAAATGTGTCCCTGCTCAATATCTTCGTAATGGATTTTGCCCTGCCTGCCGCGCTGTTCAGCGCAACGGTTCAGACACCGTGGGAAGGGATTGTTAAACAGTCACCGCTGATTGTGGTGCTGGTGCTGGCCATGTGGATCACCTATGCGGCAATCTATTTCACGGCAACCAAAGTGTTCAAAAAATCTCCGCAGGATGCGGCAGTCCTGACGCTGACCGTGGCGCTGCCTAACTACGCGGCCCTTGGCCTGCCGATTCTGGGCAGCGTGCTGGGTGAAAGTTCTGCAACTTCACTGTCCGTTGCGGTTTCCATCGCCTGTGGTTCCGTACTGATGACGCCGTTCTGCCTGATGATCCTAGAGCGTGAAAAGGCGCTTGCCGCCGGTGAAGCAACGGGTTCTACCCTTGCGATGCTGCCGGTGCTGATGTGGCGTTCACTGAAAAAACCTATCGTCTGGGGTCCGCTGCTGGGCGTGGTGCTGTCGGCAATCGGTATCCGTATGCCGGACCTGCTGCTGTCGTCTATCAAACCGCTGGGCCTGTCCGCAACTGCTGCGGCGCTGTTCCTGACCGGTGTGATCCTTTCTGCCCGTAAGCTGAAAATCAACACCATGGTTTGCTTCGCCACCATCACCAAGCTGCTGATTCAGCCGTTCATCGCCTGGGGTATCGTGCTGGCGCTCGGCCTGAGCGGTCCGGTTGCCGTCACCGCTATCCTGATGATTGCGCTGTCCGCTGGCTTCTTCGGCGTGGTCTTCGGTAACCGCTTCGGCGTGCAGTCCCCGGATGCAGAAGCAGTGTTGCTGCTTAGCTCCGTGCTCTCTATCCTGTCGCTACCGCTGTTTATCTCGCTGACTTCAGGAATGTAAATCATGACCACACCACGCCCCCACGACCTGCTCTGGCTGACCGACCGCGATGCGCTCGAAGGCATAACTGAAGAGTGGGTAGCAAGCCAGTGGCGCCCGGCGCTGCCGGTGGTGGTGAGGCGTGATGTGAACCGTGAAGGGCGCATCCCGGTAGGCGTTCGTGGGATGCGCCGCGACCAGCGCGCGGGTGGCTGGGCCAATACAACAAAGGTGAAACGCGTTGTTTCGCCGGAAGCGCTTGCCTCCCACGACGTGCTGGTCAGATCTCCGTTTGTCTCAATGCCTCCGGTACAGGGTGCCATCCAGCTCGCGCTGCGTGAGTGGCCCTGGGCCTGGGGGATAACCGGTAGCGCAGGCTACGCGCTGGCAACGGAAGTTCCGGTGCTGCATGCGGACAGCGATCTCGACCTGCTGATTCGCTGCCCGGAGCGCGTTGCTCGTGAGGCGCTGGCGGAATGGCAGCAGATTATCGGCAGGCTTTTGTGCCGCGCCGATACGCAAATTGAAACCCCACGGGGCGCTTTTGCGCTGGCCGAATGGCTGCGCGAAGGGCGAGTTTTGCTGAAAACCAGCGGCGGCCCGCAGTTAGTCAGCGATCCGTGGGCGTTTGAGGGAGAAGCATGAAAATCCTCTTCACCTTTCCCGGACAGGGAACGCAGCGTGCGGGCATGCTGCAGCAGTTACCGCAGGACAGCGACATTATGCCGCGAGTTCGCGCCGTTTTGGGCGACGAAACAGATTCTTTAGATTCCCCTGATGCCCTGAAGCATACCCGCGCCGTGCAGCTCTGCCTGCTCATTGCGGGCGTGGCATGGGCGCAGGAGCTTGAGCGCAACGACGTGGTGGCGGATATGGTCGCCGGATTATCCATCGGCGCTTTCCCGGCGGCGGTGGTGGCCGGAGCGTTAGGGTTCGAGGACGCGCTGCGTCTGGTGGCCCTGCGCGGTGACCTGATGGAGCAGGCTTACCCGCACGGCTACGGCCTGACCGCTATCACCGGTTTACAGCTCGGCCAGGTCGAGCAGCTGGTGGAAGGCAGCGGCACCTATATCGCTAATATCAACGCCGAGCAGCAGATTGTGATTGCCGGGCGCGATGAAGAGATGGCGAGCGTGGCGCAGAAAGCCCTCGCAAAAGGTGCGCAGAAGGCGAAACGGCTCGCGGTCAGCGTTCCTTCGCATTGTGAATTGTTGAGTGAACCTGCTCTGAAACTTCAGCAGGCGTTTGCGGACGTGGCGCTAAATCGCCCGCGCAGCACTTACCTCAGCGGCAGCACGGGGCGCGTGCTCTGGCAGCCGGAACAAATTGCCGATGATTTAGCGCTGAATATGTCGCGAACCGTACGCTGGCGCGATGCGATGGTTGCCGCTAACGAGCGCGACGTGCGCCTGGCAATTGAAATGCCGCCGGGCAGCGTGCTCACAGGCTTAACCCGCCAGGCCTTCCGCGAAGGCGATACGCTGTGCCGTGAAAACAACAGCATGAGCACCATCGCTCGTCTGGCGCAGCGGGTTAAAGCGGCGCGTTAGGGGAAGAGGCTAAGGCTGCTGATATCCGGCTTCTTTCTGCTGCTTTATCTTCAGGATCACAATGTTGTCGGTTAGCTCGTCGTAGCGATAGAGCATGACATAGCCGCTGCTGCCGAATTCGATAACCAGCTCTTGATATTCCAGCGGGAGATTGGCTACGGGCCGCCCAATTTTGGGCATCGATTGTAGCTGTCGAATGCCGCGGATCAGTATCTCAGCGGCTTTCTTCGCTGCCAGCACGTTTTTAGCTTTCAGGAATTCCTGCAAACGTTATAAATCCTGGCGGGCACCTTAAGAAACAATTAGTTGTGGCATGCCAGCGCATCCTGCTCAGCGTTTGTTCCCCATGACTCCAGCCAGGCTATCGTCTCCTCGGCCGTAATATGTTGACCCGTTTCCTGATAGGCCAGCCAGGCGGCCTCGGCTTCTTTGCGATACTGGCCGCGCTTCTCTTCCCGTTCGACATATTCAACGATGGCTTCCAGCATCAGAGCATGCGCAGAGCTGTGGCGGTCGTCTGCCGGGGTTTCCAACCGATCTTTCTTTTCCTGGTCGATCCGCAGAGTCGTGGTCTGGCGCAGTGTCGTCGTCATAATGATCTCCCGATGATATCTCTGGTGTCACCAATGACATTAAACTTGTTAAGCCATGATGTCACTTTGGCCTGACAGGGAGCAAGCGCTGGCATTCTGCAATGCGTAGCGCCTCGCAAACCAGACTTTAAAGCGGCGCGTTAGGGGTATCGGCAAACGTTCGGGCGTACATGCGCCCTTCGGCGGCCAGCGCCAGCAGGTTCGGATCCAGCTCGCGGTTGCGGGCGAAGACAATCGCGATCTGCTGCTTCATCTGGTACGGCTCGGACAGCTTCAGCAGCTGGATAGAATTCTCGTAGACCTTCTTCATGCGCCCCGGCATTAAAGACAGGCCCACGCCCGCCTGCACCAGGCTCAGCATCGAGAAAATATCGTTCACCCGCGTGACGATCTCCGGCTCAAACCCCGCAATATGAAACGCTTCCTGGAAGCCGTTGTAGGTGGCGAACCCTTCCGCCAGCGAAACAAATTTCTGGTCGTGGAAGTCGCGAAGATCGGCAAACTTGCTGGTATCCAGCGGGTAAGAGGCCGGAGCGGCAAGAAAAATATCGTCCTGGAACAGCGGCAGCGTTTCGAGGCCAGGATCGAGTTCGATTTCAGATACGGAAATCAGGATCGCATCCAGCACGCCGTCTTCCAGCATGTTCAGCAGCAGATCGTTCGAGCCCATCGTCAGATCAAGCTCCAGCTCCGGGCGACGGATCTTCATGCCCATAATCAGGCGCGGCACGGTTTCCAGCGTCAGGGAATAGAGGGTGCCGATGCGCAGCCGCCCCTGGCCCACACCCGCCGTCTGGCGAGTTTCTTCAATGCCGCGCTCCATCAGCGCCACGGCTTCTTTACTGTGTTCCAGAAGCGTAACGGCGGAAGGCAAAGGCACAAGGTTGCGCCCCTTGTGGACAAACAGCGGGCAGCGCACGCCTTCTTCAAGCGTATGCAGGGCGCGGTGAACGCTCACGCCGCTGATCCCCAGCGCATCCGCCGTGCGGGCAATGTTTCCCTTCTCCATAAACGCCATAAAAATCTCAAGCTTACGGAAGGTGATTTCTGCGTCGATTTTCATTTAC
The DNA here is from genome assembly GCF_016756775.1 of Dryocola clanedunensis subsp. sulfonylureivorans. GTDB lineage: Bacteria > Pseudomonadota > Gammaproteobacteria > Enterobacterales > Enterobacteriaceae > Dryocola > Dryocola clanedunensis. The sequence goes on from NZ_JAERMU010000011.1 coordinate 19,076, forward strand.
AGCGTAATCTGCGGATGTTTTACGCCACAGGCTTTGGCGTATCTGGCGATAGTTTCAATACTTGCCCTGACGATATTGGCCTCCATGCGTGAAACGGTCGGAGGAGTGACGCCCATACGCTCTGCAACCTGTGCACGGGTCAGTCCGGCATGGCTACGCCATTGAGCCAGCATTTCCTGGAGTCGGGCTTTACGCTCTTCGGCCTCGTATGCGGCCTGGACTTCCGGGTCGGACATCAGCTCAGCTCTGACTGTTTCCCATTGAACACCTTTAGTCTTTTTCATTCAGCATCTCCTCTAACCTTGCAACGGCGAGCGTAATCTCCCCAGGCGGGGTCTTCCGCGTTTTCTTTATGAATACTCTTAATAAAAAGATGTTTTTGCCTTTTTGATAGACATACAGCCCCCTGGCAATATGGGTCCCCATGGTCCTGACTTCGAATAAACCGTTGCCGAGCGGTTTGCTGTCTGGCTCTCTTAAAACGGTTGGGTTTGCCTCTAATTTATCGATGAGACGGACCATTTTGGTTCTGATAATTGGCGGCAGTGCAGCCAACTCGTCGGGAACGAGATCGTGCAAAATGACGTTAAATGCCATGAGGTTCTCCATGAAAATATTAGCTTATAATGCAATTTGCATCAAAGGCTAATGTCCGTTTATGAGAGCAGCGCGTTGGTACCGGATCGGCGGGATGTGGCAGTTTTTCGGTGGATGGCGCTGCGCTTATCCACCCTACGGCACGAATGGTTTTGTAGGCCGGATAAGCGCAGCGCCATCCGGCGGGTTTAGCTTTGCGGCCCGCCTCGCAGACTGCGAACAAAAGCTTTCGGTGGATGACGCTGACGCTTATCCACCCTACGGCACGGATTGTTTTGTAGGCCGGATAAGCGTAGCGTCATCCGGCGAGCTGTCGCCATAAGCCTTTCCAGTCACCGACTCAAAAATCCACCCACGTCACACTTTTACGCAAAAAACATCACTGGCATTGATGTATTTCACCTGGTAATCACGTGACCTGAATCACACAAAACCAGCGGATTATCGTGATCCCTGCATTTTATGTGGAATAGATCACTATCGAGGGTGGGATTTCCACTTCGAAGTGGAAAACAACTCGCTACAAACCAATAAGCCCCGTCGATACCTTAGAGCCATATCAGCGAATGAGGTACGTAGTGTGAATAACGGAGCGGTAATGGTTAGTGAAGCCGGAAGTACCGAAGCGACACAGCTAACGGAAAAAGCGTTGGCGTTTATCAGAACGTTGTATCAGGCAAGAAATATCACGCCGAACGAGGTACAGGAGCAGATGCTCGAGTCCCACGTTCGTGCCATGGTCCACCGTTCATTGACGGGTGAACCGCTGCCGGAAGTTGAGGAGGAGCTTTTTGAAGAGATCTCCCCTGACTCGCTGGCGATGGCGAAAGAGGTCGTGGATCTGTTTGGCAATTTACCGACGGAAGAGTCGTGGTTGCTGTCGGTACATTTTGAAGTCGCAAAAGACAATCTTTGAATAATCAGGAGAGACACATGGAACAAATTACCGTAGTGATTGGCGATCGTCTGGGTAAAGGCCAGAAAGTAGCAGCAGGCATCGAAAAAGCGGGTGGTCGTGTCATCGTGATTCCTGGCATGGCTGCCGACATGAAACTGGGTGACGTGATGAAAGCTGAGAATGCCACCTTTGGTATCTCCTTCTGCGGCAGCGGTGGCGCAGGGGCTATCACCGCGCAGACCAAACATGGTTATAAAGCGAAATATGGCATGCGTTCTGTTGAAGAAGGTGTGACGGCCATTAACGAAGGCAACAATGTGCTGGGCTTCGGCTTCATGGACAAAGAAGAGCTGGGCGAGCGCCTGGTCCAGGCGTGGAACAAGAAGTACGGTAGCTGAGTATGAAAGAACACTTCTCAGAAAAAGTGAGAGTGAGCGGGCGTGGCGATTCCAAAGCCAAAGCCTTTGCCGATGCCCTGAGCCACGTTCAGGGTACGGTGCTCAAGTCATCACAGCACATTTTACTGCGTATTGAGCCACAGGACGTTCAGGTTGTTCAGGCGCGGGTACAGGCGAAGAAAGAGGCCTTTTTATTCTTCTTTCTGAAGCGTGAACGACGGACATTCAGCGTGGAGCTGGATGTGACGGTCAACGTGACGGCCATTAATCTCGAGAAAGTGGATTTCGTCAGCCAATAATAAAACACACAGAAAGGACAGACTGATGTTCTTAATCATTTTAATAAAATCGCTCATCATCGGCGGCCTGGTTGGTGTAGGCGTCGGTGCAGGGGCTGCGCGTATGTTCCATGCGCCAACATCCCAGGGAATGGGGGCATTTCGTACTCTGGGTGAACTTAATTCCTGTGAAGGCGATCCTGCTTCGCATTTTTCCTTCGGTTTAGGCTTCTTCTTCAACGCCTGGGCGTCCTCTGTTGCCGCGGGTGCGTTTACTCAGGACGTTGACCACCGCATTATCCCTAACTGGGGTGCCGCCGCGTTGATGATTAAAAATCGTAACGTCGCCGAAACCATGCATGACCCGAAAAAAATGGCCATCGCCTGTGGTTTGATTGGCATGGTCGTGGTCGCCTTCCTTAACTCTACCGCTTCCGCTGTACCAGAAGCGCTCCAGGTGACCGCCGTTAAGGTGCTGGTGCCTGCTGCGAACCTGCTGGTTAATACCGTGATGCCGGTGATTTTCTGGCTGGCGGCGATTGATGCCGGTAAGAAATCTGGCTTCTGGGCGACCATCTTTGGCGGCTGCGCGCAGCTGATTATGGGTAACGCCGTACCTGGTCTGGTACTGGGTATTCTGATTGGTAAAGGTGTGGAAGAGAGCGGCTGGAACCGCGTCACTAAAGTGATGATGGGTGCGATTGTTGCGCTGTTCGTGATGAGTGCCTTCTTCCGCGGCTTCGATATGAAAGTGATCGAGTCCTTCCACCTGACCGTGCCGAACTGGCTGGATCTTATCCATAACTCTATGAGCGGAAAATAACGGAGCCTGCAATGGAAGAGAATAAAGGGTTTTGGTATGCCGACTGGTCGTTCCCGATTTTTGTTGGTCTGCTGTCCTCCGGCGTGTTCGCCGGGACACACATGTATTACCTGTACGGCATTGGTGCCTTTAACGAAGTCGCTTTTGTCTCCATGCTGCGTGCCGGGATTGATACCGGAGCTTACGGTGCAGTCGCTGCATTTGGTGCAAGCTTCCTGTTCGCTCGTATCATCGAAGGTTCGCTGGTGGGGATTCTGGATATCGGCGGGGCCATCCAGACCGGTATTGGCCTTGGCGTTCCGGCCCTGTTACTGGGCGCGGGATTTGTCTTCCCGGTAGCCAACTTCGGAGCCTCTCTGGTGACCGGACTGGTGCTTGGCCTGGCCGTTGGCTATGTGATTATTCTGGCGCGTAAATTTACCATCAACCAGAGCGACTCCACCTACGGGGCGGACGTGATGATGGGGGCGGGTAACGCTTCCGGCCGCTTCCTTGGGCCGTTGATTATCCTCAGCGCAATGACCGCTTCCATTCCTATCGGTATCGGTTCACTGGTTGGTTCTCTGCTGTTCTACCTCTGGGGCAAGCCAATTACCGGCGGCGCGATTCTGGGCGCGATGATTCTGGGCGCGATTTTCCCGGTCGCACTGTAACACCACGGTAGATAACACGAAGTGGCGGATGGTGGTTTGTGCCATCCGCCTGTAAAGGAGAAAACCATGTTCGACTTAATCCTGCGTCAGGCCCGTCTGGTAGATGATACGGTTATCGACATTGCGCTGAAGGACGGCAAAATTGCAGCCCTGGGCGAGGTAGCAGGCCAGGCGCAAGAAGAGCGTCAGCTCAATGGCGAATATTACGTTAGCGCAGGCTGGATTGATTCCCACGTTCACTGCTACGCAAAATCCCCGATTTACCACGACGACCCGGACAGCGTTGGTGTCGCAACCGGCGTGACGACCGTCGTCGATGCGGGCAGCACCGGTGCAGACGATATTGACGAGTTTTACGAGATAACCCGCAAAGCCGCGACGGATGTTTACGCACTGCTGAATATCTCCCGCGTCGGGCTGATTGCCCAGAACGAACTGTCCGACATGGCGAATATCGATAAAGCCGCGGTGCGTGATGCGGTGAAGCGCCATCCTGGTTTTATCGTCGGTATTAAAGCGCGCATGAGCAGCAGCGTGGTGGGAGCCAACGGCATCAAGCCGCTTGAACGCGCCAAAGAGATCCAGCGCGAGAATGGCGACCTGCCAATGATGGTGCACATCGGCAACAACCCGCCGGATCTGGATGAAATTACCGAGCTGCTCTCCAGCGGCGATATCATCACCCACTGTTACAACGGCAAGCCGAACCGCATTCTGACTCCTGCGGGCGAGCTGCGTGCCTCGGTCGCCAAAGCCATTGCCAACGGCGTACGCCTTGATGTGGGCCACGGCACCGCCAGCTTCAGCTTTGAGGTGGCAAAAATCGCCATCCAGCAGGGCATCCTGCCGCATACCATCAGCTCCGATATCTATTGTCGCAACCGCATGAACGGCCCGGTACATAGCCTGGGCGCGGTGATGTCCAAATTCCTGTCCATCGGCCTTTCCCTGCCGCAGGTTATTGAGAGCGTGACCGCTAATGCGGCCGACGGCCTGCGCATGAAGCATAAAGGCCGGTTAGAAGTTGGTCTGGACGGCGATCTGACTATTTTTGAACTTAAGTGCCAGCCGACGGTGTTTACCGATTCTGAACAGCAGACGCTCACTGGCGATCGGCTGCTCGTGGCCCTTGCCGCCGTCCGTGCCGGTAAGTGGTTTGATTGCGAATAAGGAAAAGCAGAACATGCCTTCAATCTATGAGAAATATAATTTAAAACAGGTGATTAACGCATCTGGCCGCATGACCGCGCTGGGCGTTTCCACCCCGCGTCCGGAAGTGGTGGATGCCGTGACTACCGGCATGAATCACTACTTCGAAATGAAAGATCTGGTCAACAAAACCGGTGAGTACATCGCGAAGCTGCTGGATGTGGAAGCGGCGACGGTTGTCTCCTGCGCCTCGGCTGGTATCGCCCAGTCCATTGCGGCGGTGCTGGTGAAAGATAATCAGTGGCAGATCGAGAACCTTCACGGCATTACGCTGGAAAATAACGAGATCGTGCTGCCAAAAGGGCACAACGTTAACTTCGGCGCACCGGTCGGCACCATGGTTAACCTGGGCGGCGGCAAAATTGTCGAAGCGGGTTACGCCAACGAATGTTCCGCTGATCAGCTGGCGGCGGCGATTTCCCCGCGCACGGCGGCCATTCTGTATATCAAATCTCACCACTCCGTTCAGAAAAGCATGCTCAGCGTTGAGCAGGCCGTTGTGGTGGCGCGTAAACACAACCTGCCGCTGATTGTCGATGCGGCGGCGGAAGAAGATTTGCAGTGCTACTACCGCGCTGGCGCAGACCTGGTTATTTACAGCGGCGCGAAGGCCATTGAAGGGCCAACCAGCGGCCTGGTTATCGGCAAGCAGCAGTATGTCGAGTGGGTGAAGCTGCAAACCGGCGGGATTGGTCGCGCCATGAAAGTGGGCAAAGAGGGCATTCTCGGCCTGACATGCGCCATTGAGCACTACCTCATCGCACCGAAAGAGAGCGGCGAAGAGATGGTGCAGAAAATGACGCCATTCATTCAGAGCCTGAATACGCTGAACGGCGTAAGCGCCCGCGTTGTGTGGGACGCAGCAGGTCGCGACATTGCCCGTACGGAAATTAAGTTCGATGAAGCGGCTATCGGTATTTCAACCGGTGAGCTGGTCAGCGCGCTCAAGCAGGGCGAATACGCCATCTTCTTCCGCGGCTACAAGGCGAACGAAGGGATTATCGAAGCCGACGTGCGTAGCGTTAGCCCACAGCAGTTAGATATTATTTATCAATGCATTAAAGCGAATACCCGCCAGGAGAAGCAGGCATGAAACTGACCCCAAAATTTTACCGTGAACGCGTTTGTCTGAATGTACTGGCTGGCTCCAAAGAGAATGCCAAAGAGATTTTTGACGCAGCCGAAGGGCATGTGCTGGTTGGCGTGCTGTCCAAAAATTACCCGGATGTGGATACGGCGGTGGCGGATATGCGCGAATACGCGGCGCTTATCGACAATGCACTTTCCGTAGGGCTGGGCGCGGGCGATCCGAACCAGTCAGCGATGGTCAGCGAAATCTCCCGCCAGGTTCAGCCGCAGCACGTAAACCAGGTCTTCACCGGCGTAGGCACTTCTCGTGCGCTGCTGGGGCAGAATGAAAGCGTGGTTAACGGCCTCGTTTCTCCAACCGGCACCGTGGGTATGGTAAAAATCTCTACCGGGCCGCTTAGCGCTAAAGCGCCGGACGGTATCGTACCGGTTGAAACGGCCATCAAGTTGCTGAAAGATATGGGCGGTAGTTCGATTAAGTACTTCCCAATGGGCGGTCTGGCGTGTCGTGATGAGTTCCAGGCGGTAGCCGAAGCCTGTGCGAAACACGATTTCTGGCTGGAGCCGACCGGTGGTATCGATCTGGAGAACTACGAAGAAATTCTGCAGATCGCACTGGATGCGGGCGTCAGCAAAGTTATTCCGCACATTTACAGTTCTATTATTGATAAGGCGAGCGGTAACACTCGTCCGCAAGATGTTGCTACTCTGCTGGATATGACGAAGAAGCTGGTTGGTTAACACGAAACGGCGGATGACGCTGCGCTTATCCGCCCTACCTGGCGGGCGCTCGTAGAGTGGATAAGCGCAGCGTCATCCACCAATAAATCAACATCGAGGATCTCCAATGCCTGCAACACGTAATCTGCTTATCGCTTCACTGGCTATGGTTGCCGGGACGGCAGCGGCCCAGCCGCAGTTCGCCTGGGTAGGGACCTACAACCCAAACGGCGAAGGCGTTTATCGCTTTCAGGTGGATACGAAGACCGGCGCGCTCAGTCATAAAACGCTGGTGAATCAGCTGCCGAATGCCGCCCAGCTTACCGTCTCTAAAGATGGCAAAACGCTGTATGTGGCGAGCGAAGCTGAGAAGGGCGTGGTGGCAGCCTTACGTGTTGGCGAAGATGGAAATCTTACTGAATTAAACCAGGTGGCCTCTGGTGGTGCCGGGCCGGTGTATCTGTCGATGACGCCGAACGGACGCCATCTGCTGGTGGCTAACTATGTCAGCGGCACCATTGCGGTGCTGCCGGTGAAGCAGGATGGCAGCCTGGGTGATGCTACAGACACAAAGCAGGATCAGGGAGAGCCTGGTGCAGCTAAGCCGGAAGCCGCCGTTGAAGGCAGCTTTGCGGCAAGCGATCATAATGGGCCGCATGCGCATATGATCTCCGCCGATCCGAGCGGGAAGTTCGTCTTTTCTACCGATCTGGGTCTGGATCGGATCTATCAGTATCATTTCGATGACGCGACGGGCAAGCTGACGCCAAACGATCCGCCGTTTATCTCCGCCTCATCTAAAGGCGCCGGGCCTCGCCACTTTGTGTTTACGCCGAAGGGGGATGGGCTGTGGTTGATTAACGAAGAGTCCTCAACGCTGACCCACTATCAGCTCGATACGGCGAAAGGGACGTTAACCGAAGGTAAGACGGTATCCGTGCTGCCGAAGGGTTACAAAGGGACAAGTTTCGCGGCGGGCCTGGTGCTGAGTCATGACGGTAAGCAGCTGTATGTCGCCAATCGTCTGCATAACAGCATCGCCCACTTTACTGTCTCCGCAGCTGGCAGCCTGACGCATCAGGACGATATCTGGACGTGCGGTGACTATCCCCGCACGCTTACGCTGGATAGCAGCGGTCATTATCTCTATGCGATGAACCAGCGTAGCGACAATATTACACGTTTTAGCGTGGATAAATCGGACGGTAAGCTGTCATTTATTAACGATTATGCGGCGGTTGGGAGCCCCTCACAGCTGGTATTCTCTCCCGCAAAATAGCTTTACCGGGCACACGCTGCGCCCGTTTAATGAAAGGAAACTGTATTGAGATTCCCAAACCAACGTTTGCACCAGTTGTTTGAGATGCTACAAACCGAGACGCTGCCCCAGGATGAACTGGCGCGGCGTTTGTCAGTTTCCACCCGTACCGTTCGCGCCGATATCACAGCGTTAAATGGCATCCTCGCAGGTCACGGCGCGCAGTTTACGCTGGCTCGTGGCGAAGGCTATCAGCTCATTATCGAAGATGCCGATCGTTATGAGGAGCTGGTTCAACAACCCTCCCGGCAGCTACGTATTCCCAGAACTTCGCCCGAGCGAGTTCACTATCTTATTGTCCGCTTTTTGACTACTGCCTTTTCGATCAAGCTCGAAGATCTGGCTGATGAGTGGTTTGTCAGCAGGGCTACCCTGCAAAGCGACATGGCAGAAGTGCGCGAGTGGTTAACCCGCTACAACCTGACGATTGAAACGCGCCCGCGCCACGGCATGAAGCTGTTTGGTAGCGAAACGGCCATGCGTGCCTGTCTGACAGACCTGCTCTGGCAGCTGACTCAGGAAGACAGTGAAAACCCATTGCTCACCGAAGAGGCCCTTAACGCGGGTGTACCGGAGCTGCTGGCGACAGAGCTGCACGATTGCTTCACCCGCTGCCGTATCCGCCTGACGGATGAAGGTGAGCAGTTCATCGGCCTTTACTGCGCCGTCGCCGTGCGACGCATCAGCGAAGGTTATCCGCTGGCCGAGTTTACCGCCGATAACGTGGAAGATGACGTTCGTGAGGCAGCCAGGCAGATTACTGACCTGCTTGAAAACCTGGCGGGTAAACCCCTTTCTGAAGCGGAAGAGCAGTGGTTACAGGTGCATATCGCCGCACGACAGGTGCAGGACGTGGCGCCGAGCGCTATCAGCGCCGACGATGACGAAGCGCTGGTCAATTACATCCTCCGCTACATCAATACCCACTATAACTACAACATGCTGGCGGATACCCAGCTGCATGCAGATCTGCTCACGCACATCAAAACGATGATTACCCGCGTGCGCTACCAGATAAATATCCCTAACCCGCTGCTGTCCAACATCAAGCAGCACTACCCGATGGCCTACGACATGACGCTGGCCGCGGTATCGAGCTGGGGGAAATACACGCCTTACGCCATCAGCGAAAACGAAATTGGTTTCCTGGTGCTGCATATCGGCGTGGGGCTGGAGCGACACTACAATATTGGCTATCAGCGTCATCCCCGGGCGCTGCTGGTCTGTGACACCGGCAACTCTACGGTACGCATGATTCAGGCGATGCTGCTGCGCAAGTATCCGCAAATCGAAGTGACGAGTATTATTTCCCTGCGTGAGTATGAGCAGCTTCCCGGCGTTGAGGAAGACTTTGTGATTACCACCGCGCGCATTCACGAAAAAGATAAGCCCATTGTGGCGATGTCGCCTTTCCCGACAGAGTATCAGCTCGAACAGCTTGGGAAGCTCGTGCTGGTGGACAGAACGCGCCCCTACATGCTGGAAAAGTTCTTTGATGCCCGCCATTTTATGGTCATTGATAAATCGGTTACCCAGCAGCAGTTGTTCAGCAAGCTCTGTGAGCAGCTTGAGGAAGAGGGCTATGTCGGAGAAGATTTCTATCCGTCGGTTGTGGAGCGCGAGGCGATTGTCAGCACCATGCTGGGCGAAGGGATAGCGTTACCGCACTCGCTGGGGCTGATGGCTAATAAAACGGTGGTTTATACGGTGCTTGCACCCGAAGGCATCAGCTGGGGAGATGAAACGGCACATGTGATCTTCCTGCTGGCGATCAGCAAAAGTGAATATGAAGAAGCGATGGCGATTTACGATATCTTCGTGACGTTTTTGCGCGAAAGAGCGATGCCGAAGCTGCGTGAATGTACAGACTTTGCGAGTTTCAATGCGGTGGCCGTGGAGTGTCTGAGCCGTTTTTGATTTGAGCTTTTCGGTGGATGACGCTGCGCTTATCCACCCTACGTGTCGGTAGGGCGGATAAGCAATGCTTACTTCAGAATCGTAAATGCCGTCGTCACATGCTTCACGCCGCTAACGCGGCTGGTGATATCCGCCGCTGCTTTACCCTCTTTCTCGGTCAGCAGACCCAGCAGGAACACTTCGCCGTTTTCAGTCGTGACTTTGATATTTGAGGATTTCACCTGATCGCTGGACAGCAGCTGCGAGCGAACTTTGGTGGTTATCCACGTATCTGACGATGCGGTGCCCAGGCCAACTGGTGCGATATTACGAATCTCGTTATACACCTCGGTGGTGCCGTCTACGCCAAGAGCGATTTGTTTCGCGCGCGAGGCAAGCTCGGTATTTTGCGTTTGTCCGGTCAGCAGGACTTTGCCCTGATAGGCCGTGACGTTAATACGCGCGTCTTTCTTCAGCTGTTCATCTTTGTTCAGCGCGCTGTTCACGCGAACTTCCAGCGTACCATCGTCAACCTGGGTGCCAACGGTACGCGGGTCCGTGGCGGTTTTAGTCGCGACGGCGGCAGTGCCGACAACCGCGGCAGCAACACAGCCTTGTAGCAGTATCGCGGTAATAAGGACTGCAAGTGGCTTATAGGCCTTCATCTGTACTCCTTAATCATCCTGGTGTGGGAATAACGTGTTATCAATCAAATCACATAGGCAGTTAACCGTCAGCATATGCATTTCCTGAATGCGGGCGCTGCGATGCGAAGGGATGCGGATTTCTACGTCCTGCGGCCCTAATAAGCCGGCAAGCTCCCCGCCATCGTAGCCGGTTAGTGCAACAATGGTCATATCGCGGGTCACGGCGGCTTCTACCGCTTTGACAATATCACGACTGTTACCACGAGTTGAAATCGCCAGCAGCACGTCACCGGTATGTCCTAACGCGCGCACCTGTTTGGCATACACTTCTTCATGCAAACGGTCATTGGCGATAGCGGTTAAGACCACGTTATCAGCATTAAGGGCAATGGCGGGTAAACTTGGCCGTTCGGTTTCGAAACGGTTGATCATGCTCGCGGCAAAATGCTGAGCGTTGGCCGCGGACGTGCCGTTGCCACAGCAGAGAATTTTGTTGCCGTTAAGCAGCGACTGAACCAGCGTCATGGCTGCACGGGAGATAGCATCTGGCAGAGCTTCCGCGGCGGCAATCTGGGTTTGAATACTTTCCGTGAAGCAGACTTTGATTCTTTCGAGCACGTTGTTCTACCTGGTTGTTAAACATCTGCGGTAAACGCGTTGGTTAACCACTCTATTTCATTGCCGGTGAAGGCTACCACATCGAAACGGCAATCCACAGTATCAAAACTACCTGACGTGCGTGCAAGCCAGTTCTGAGCGGCGCGGAGCAGCTTTTGCTGTTTGTTGCGGGTGACGCTGGCGGCCGCGTCGCCAAAGCGATTGCTGCGGCGGTAGCGCACTTCGACAAACACAATCACATTGTGCTGTTTCATGATGAGGTCGATTTCGCCGCCGCGCTGATGGACGTTTGCGGCGATGAAGCGCAGTCCTTTGCGCTCGAGAAAGCGGCGCGCCTGAAGCTCATAGTGCGCGCCTGCCTGTTGACGACTCAGTTGGCCGGGATGATTTGACCCTGAGAGAATTTCAGCCAATTTAACTTCCTGCTAATGACGCAATCCTGGTTTGCGGACAATACGCCGGTGTTCCCGCTCACCTGGTACCCCGGTACCTGACGGATCTGAGAGAAATGGTTTGCCAGTGACCAGGCGTCAACGCCCATCGCGTACAGACGCGCCAGGGAGTAGTCATTGCGCACGCTACTTAATGCCTGCTGCTGGAGCGAAGGATTGCCGCCAGAGAGCATTGGAATGTCGCTGAACTGCAGACCATCCATTTCAAGACGGAAGTCAGGGCCGTTGACGCCGCCGGCGCTGCGGGAGCTGGCATAGAGCTGTGCGCCGCTGCGGCTACCGGTACGCATGGCGATCATCGGTTTGATTAGCGCAACTTCTTCAGGCGTCGCGATGATGTAAGCAGCATCAACGTTACCGCTGGAACCGCCGGTGATCTGCGCATCCGTTGGCGGTGGTGGAATAGTCAGCCCGCCGATGGTGACGGCTTCCTGCTGCTGCGGTGCAGTTGAAGCGACCGGGGTGCCGGTTAAAGCAATGCCGGAACCACTGTTAATACCCTGTTTTAATTCACCCACGGAGCCAAATTTCTGCTGCAGAACGAGACCTCCGCCGAGCTTCTGCCACTCATTGCTGAATGCTTTGGCTACGCGATCGCCCAGGGATGAGCGAGGCAGTAACAGCAGCGGTGCACGATGACCCTGCTGCCAGATGTGGTCAGCAGCATCACGCGCTTCGTCTTCCGGGGAAAGCGCGAAGTAGCAGATATTCGGACGGTTTTGCACGTGCTCTGGCTGGTTCAGTGCCAGCACATTCAGTGAGGTCGTGCTGCTTGCAAGCTGCTCGACGTTACTCTTAAGCAGCGGGCCGACAACAAGCGTTGCGCCGTCCTGCTGAGCCTGAGCCAGCACCTGCGCCAGCGGCTGGGAACTGGTGTCGTAGACTTTTACTTCAGCAGATGGGTTGGCCGGAACCGCAGCAGCGCTTTGCACCTGCGGTTGAGCGGGGGCGGTTGCTGGCTGTTCTGCCTGGTCGACAGGCTGATCTGTAGGTGGTTCGTTGGTCAAATCACTGACGGAGGCAGCAGACGGGCTTGCGACAGCATCGGGATCTTCGACAGGCTGTGGAGCCACTGTGTTATCTGCAGGCTGTACAGCAGGGGTTTGCGCAGGCGCGCTCAGGGCGGAAACCGGTGCAGTACCGTTATTCTTCGCTGCCTCAAAACCTTGCTGTATGGTGCGGCTGTAAACTGCGGCCTGGCCGTTCAACGGCAGCAGAAGGGCAATTTTACCGACGGATGCCTGCTGGTAATTCTGCATATTGCTCAGCTGAGTGGGCAGCGTTTTTGCACCCGGATTCAGCGGATAGCGGGTTTGCCAGTCCTTAATACCCACTTTCAGCATGTTGGGATCGTTGCGGTTATCATTCCAGACACGCTGGAGGTCCAGCCAGCCCTGAAGCACATTTTCGTCTGCGTTGATGACCATGCTGTTCATCTGTGCTGGCGTCAACGCGGACAGTGCCTGCCAGGTACCGTCGATATTTTGCTGGTGGGCTTTACCCGTCAGCATCGGCTCTTGTGCAATATAGGCACGCAGTAGGGGAAGGGAAGGACGGTTCTGGCTGGCATCGATGATGGCCTGATAGTAACGAGCCTGCTGATTTTTGTTAAAACCGGCGGGGTCGAGTTTCGCCAGCAGAGCGTTTGCCCCTGCATAATCTTTCAGCGCGATCTTGATCTCAGGTGCCAGCAGCAACTGTTCGTGACGCTGAACGTCGTCCATTTTTGCTGGCAGCTGGTTATACAGCTGCACGGCCTGCTGGGTCTTGCCTTCTGTCAGCAGTGCATGAATGGCGAGTAATTGCCATGTGGTCTTGCTATCATCTGCGCTTTGCTGCATCTGTTGCAGGTAGTACGCAGAATCCGCAGAGGCTGTGCCCTGGATGTGTGCGCTCGACGGGTCTGGCGTTTTCGTGGTACAGCCGGCGAAAACCAGCGCGGCAAGCACCACAGGCAGACAGCGCCCGGCTTTAGAACGAATTATTTTAGACGGTAGCATTCTGTTTCCAGTGAATTTTTCTTCTCAGTGTTCAATATTAAATCGGCAATACGGATGAAACAATGAAACAACTCGAATCGGCGGCGGTTTCTGCCAGCACGCTCTACATCGTTCCGACCCCCATCGGCAACCTTGGCGACATAACCCAGCGGGCGTTAGCCGTATTGCAAGGTGTCTCACTGATTGCTGCTGAGGATACCCGTCATACCGGCTTACTGCTGCAGCATTTTGCCATTAATGCGCGGCTGTTCGCATTGCATGATCATAATGAACAACAAAAATCAGACACTCTCCTGGCAAAATTGCAGGAAGGGCAGAGTATCGCGTTAGTTTCTGATGCAGGAACGCCGCTGATTAACGATCCTGGCTACCATCTTGTGCGCACTTGCCGTGAAGCTGGTATTCGGATAGTGCCATTGCCAGGACCCTGCGCGGCAATTGCTGCACTCAGCGCCGCAGGATTACCCTCGGACCGTTTTTGTTATGAAGGTTTTCTGCCCGCGAAATCAAAAGGGCGTCGCGATGCGCTCAAAGCGATTGAACAAGAACCTCGCACACTGATTTTCTATGAGTCTACGCATCGCCTGATCGATAGTTTAGACGATATCTGCGCTGTGCTCGGTGAATCCCGCTATGTGGTACTGGCTCGCGAGCTGACCAAAACATGGGAATCCATTCACGGTGCGCCAATTGGCGAACTGGCAGCGTGGGTAAAGGAAGACGAGAATCGCCGTAAAGGTGAGATGGTATTGATTGTGGAAGGTTTCAAAGCGCCCGCTGACGATGCCCTACCTGCCGACGCGCTGCGCACGCTGGCACTGTTGCAGACTGAGCTGCCGCTAAAAAAAGCTGCCGCCCTTGCCGCTGAAATCCACGGCGTGAAGAAAAATGCGCTCTACAAATATGCTTTAGAGAACAATGAGAAGTAAGGTTTCTGCGCGAGCTCAGGCTAGTCCGTAAGGGCAGTTTTTGACATGGCAAACGCCGCCAAAATCGCAGCGTCCGGGTTTGATCTCTGCATTTCCCGGACAGCGAGACTGGCGGAAAACGGTTTGCCAGAAGGTGGCACTGAATGGGCTTATATTACACAGTGTTAACGCTTCTGATTTCCCATTAATGAATAGACCTAAATCACTGGTTATCAATTCATCACCCGGAAATAAAAATCCGTTCGCCTTGTACCAGATTATAAGTTTCAGGTCACGGTCGGTAATAATACAAGAGAACGCCATTCCTGTCTCTGGATTCACTATTGAGTCAATCACCACCCATTTCATTCAAATCTCCTGGTAACTCTTCCCTTTTTATCAATAGGGTGGGTGAATAATATTTATCCCCTTGCATTTAAAGCGCAGAAATATAGCGACTTAAGGTAGAAAATCCATTGGGTTAGAAATTTACGGCCCGGATAGTATCGTCATCATACTTCTCTTGCTAACCATTTTCAGAATCTAGTGTAGATGATTTTCACTTCAACAGATTGAAAATGATCGATTTTTTTTGTTTTTGATGAAAATCCCCTTTCTATTCAAAAGGATATTAAAGTTTAAATAAAATCCGCGGATATCAGTTGTTCGTTTGTATACGGCATAAGGATCATCCTTCGCCACAAAGCAGGTTAGTGATTTTTTTACCGCTTATAATAGCTTTATTTGCCTTCTCAGTGGGGGTGCTGGAACGTATTCAAAGGCTCCAATAAATTCATGCCTCAATGAATATCCAGCCACATCATACAGAAAGAAAAAGTATCCATTCCCCTGGCTTAATAAAAACTCTCCGTTAGCTTGCTTTTTTCTGGATTTAGCCTAATTTTCCCATATCGATGTTGTGGTTATTTGTTTTCAGTATTTTGCTAAGCTTTTAAATAATGGAGAAAAAGATGTCTTTGAGTTCAGGTAACCAGCAGATGCCTGCTGAGCTTTATGCCAGCGACGCGCCGCAACGCATGGGGAGCGTGGTGTTGGAACTGCTGATGTCGGGGAGAACGTTAACGAACAAAGATGTTATCGCGACGCTGATTGCGCGTCTTGAGCGGGAGAACGATATCCTCACGCTTGATACCTACCGGCAATTACTGGAGTTCGTGATTTACCGAACGGGAGGGGGGTCAGGAAAGGTGTTTTAGGCATAAGGCATGTCAGCGGGTAACTGGTTGGTTACCCGCCTGAAACTAAGTCATTTTCAAAAAAATCAGGTCACCGGCGCCGGGTTAAACACCGCCAACGCGTTGTGTAAGCCCCACTGGTCAGAGAAGGTCTGCTTGCGGCCGCTTGCGACATCCAGAATAAATCTGAACAGCTCCCAGCCAACGTCTTCAATGGTTGCCTCGCCGGTGGCGATGGTGCCCGCGTTGATGTCCATCAGGTCGTGCCAGCGGTTTGCCAGCGCGGTGCGGGTAGCCATTTTAATCACCGGCACTGCCAGCAGGCCGTATGGCGTTCCGCGGCCTGTGGTAAAGACCTGCACGGTGATACCTGATGCGACCTGCTGCGTTCCGCAGACAAAATCGCTGGCCGGGGTTGCTGCATAAATCAGCCCACGTTTAGTTGGGCGCTGGCCCGGCGACAGCACTTCGACAATCGCACTCTGGCCGGATTTGGCAATGGAACCCAGCGCCTTTTCCACCACGTTCGCCAGGCCGCCTTTTTTATTTCCTGGTGAAGGGTTAGCGCTGCGGTCGGTTTGCCCCATGTCCAGATAGTTGTCGTACCACGCCATCTCTTCCAGCAGGCGTTTGCCCACCTCTTCGTTGATGGCTCGCGGTGTTAGCAGGTGGATGGCGTCACGCACTTCCGTCACTTCCGAGAACATGACCGTTGCGCCGCAGCGTACCAGCAGATCTGAAGCAAAGCCCACCGCCGGGTTTGCCGTTACGCCGGAAAAGGCGTCGCTGCCGCCGCACTGCATCCCGACAACCAGTTCAGATGCGGGGCAGATTTCACGCTGACGCTGGTTGAGCTTGTGCAGGTGGCGTTCGGCAACCTGAAGAATATCGTCCACCATTGATTTAAAGCCAACGTGATGTTCATCCTGCAACCGTACGATGCTCGCATCTTCTACGGCAATTGCCTGCACGTCGTCGGTGCCTTCCAGCAGGCGCTCCGGCTGAAGCTTCTCACAGCCCAGGCCGATAACCATCACTTCGCCGCCAAAGTTCGGGTTCAGGGCGATGTTATGAATGGTGCGGATAGGAATAACCGCCGCCGGGGCGTTGATCGCCACGCCGCAGCCGTACAGATGATTGAGGCCAACCACGCCGTCAACGTTCGGATAACGCGGCAGCAGATCGCGCTCGATGATTTTGATCACGTAATCCACGACGCCCGCCACGCAGTGCACGCTGGTGGTAATGCCAAGCAGGTTCTTGGTGCCAACGCTGCCGTCGGCGTTGCGGTAACCCTCGAAGGTGTAGCCTTCCAGCGGTGGCAACGGAGCCGGTACTTTAGTCGCCAGCGGCAGCGTATTCAGCGGCGGAGCTTTCGGGAGTTTTACTAAGGATTCGTCGATCCAGCTTCCCTGCGGGATGTCCCGCACCGCGTAACCAATGACTTCGCCATAGCGAATAATCTCACCGTGAGCGGGGATATCGACCAGAGCGGCTTTATGCCCCTGCGGGATATGTTCAATTAACGTCAGGCCGTCCGGGAATTGAGTGCCTGCTTTCAGACCATTGTCGTTAACAATAATAGCGACATTGTCGGTTTCATGAACCTTAATATAAAACGCCGCGGGCGCGTGTTCTTTAATTTCTATCTTTGACATTGTCACTACTCTCCAGATATTACCTGAATGTTAATTAAATAATTTAAAATGTGATTTGCTCACTTGTTGAATAAAGAATGTCAGGTCACGAGAAATAAGAATGTGACGGAGATCACTTAATCTGTTCAGCCCCTGCGCCGTAAGGAGGGCAATCTGAAAATCTGTGCAATGCGCCCCATAAAGCTGTGCCTGTGCTCAATATTATAACCAATTATAAATTGTTTATTGTGCATATGCCTAATGCCCGGCTATTTCATGCTGACTATACTGTATTGCGTATTATCAACACCAGGCTAATTAACGTCAGCGATATAAAGCCAGAATATATTGGTTTCGTCGCGGCTTATAAATAAAAGATCCTTGCAAGCTGTATCCGACCCAGAGGATGTATAAATGATTTTGGACACTGTCGTTGAATCAAAAAAAGGGCATCACACCCGATATTTAATATTATTAATTATCTTTATTGTGACGACCATTAACTATGCGGACCGTGCCACGCTTTCCATTGCCGGTTCCGAAGTTGCCAAAGAGCTGCACCTGAGCGCTATCTCGGTCGGCTATATCTTCTCCGCCTTCGGCTGGGCCTATCTGCTGATGCAGATCCCCGGCGGCTGGCTGCTTGACCGCTTCGGCTCGAAAAAGGTCTACACCTGGAGCCTGTTCTTCTGGTCGCTGTTTACCTTTACGCAGGGATTCGTGGGCATGATCCCGCTGGCTTACGCCGGTATCTCCATGTTCTTCATGCGTTTTATGCTTGGCTTCTCCGAAGCGCCTTCTTTCCCGGCCAACGCCCGTATTGTAGCGGCCTGGTTCCCGACGAAGGAGCGCGGCACCGCTTCCGCGATTTTTAACTCGGCGCAGTATTTCTCGCTGGCGCTTTTCTCTCCGCTGCTTGGCTGGCTGACCTTTGCCTGGGGCTGGGAGCACGTGTTTACCGTGATGGGTGTGATTGGCTTCGTACTGACCTTCCTGTGGGCGAAGTTTATCCATAACCCAACCGACCACCCGCGCATGTCAAAAGAGGAGCTGGATTTCATCTCCAGAGGCGGCGCGGTGGTGGATATGGACCACAAGAAAGAGAAGAATGCGGACAATGGCCCGAAATTGCATTACATCAAGCAATTACTGAGCAGCCGCATGATGCTCGGCGTGTTCTTCGGGCAGTATTTCATTAACACCATTACCTGGTTCTTCCTCACCTGGTTCCCCATTTATCTGGTGCAGGAGAAAGGCATGTCGATTCTGAAGGTGGGCCTTGTCGCCTCTATCCCTGCACTGTGCGGTTTTGCCGGTGGCGTGCTGGGTGGCGTGTTCTCGGATCACCTGATTAAGCGCGGTAATTCGCTGACGTTTGCCCGTAAGCTGCCGATTGTGCTGGGCATGCTGCTGGCTTCAAGCATCATCCTTTGTAACTACACCAACAACACCGCGCTGGTTGTCTTCCTGATGGCGCTGGCATTCTTCGGTAAAGGTTTTGGCGCGCTGGGCTGGCCGGTGATCTCCGATACGGCACCAAAAGAGATTGTTGGGCTGTGCGGCGGGATGTTCAATGTGTTTGGTAATGTGGCCTCCATCGTGACGCCGCTGGTGATTGGTTATCTGGTCAGCGAGCTGCACTCTTTCAACGCAGCTCTGGTGTTTGTCGGCTGTTCCGCCCTGATGGCGATGATTTGCTACCTGTTCGTGGTGGGTGACATCAAGCGTCTGGAATTGCAGAAGTAAGCAACGAAAACTTTAAGGTAAAGCAGATGAATAACAACGTATTCCCGAATAAATTCAAAGCCGCGCTGAAAGCGCAGCAGACCCAAATCGGCTGCTGGTCCGCGCTGGCAAACCCCATCAGCACCGAAGTGCTGGGGCTGGCAGGGTTCGACTGGATTGTGCTGGACGGCGAACATGCGCCGAACGATGTCACCACGTTCATCCCGCAGCTGATGGCGTTGAAAGGCAGCGAAAGCGCCGCCGTGGTCCGCGCGCCGACCAACGACCCGGTGATCATTAAGCGCCTGCTGGATATCGGTTTTTATAACTTCCTGATCCCGTTCGTGGAGACGCAGCCGGAAGCGGCGCTGGCCGTCTCTTCTACTCGCTATCCACCGGAAGGGATCCGCGGCGTGTCGGTTTCCCACCGCGCCAATATGTTTGGCACCGTGCCGGATTATTTCAACCAGTCGAATCAGAACATCACCATCCTGGTACAAATCGAGAGCCAGCAGGGCGTCGATAACGTGGATGCCATTGCGGCCACCGACGGCGTGGACGGCATTTTTGTCGGCCCGAGCGATCTGGCGGCGGCACTGGGCCATCTGGGTAACGCCTCGCACCCGGAAGTCCAGCAGTGCATTAAACACATTTTTGCTCGTGCTAAAGCGCATGGCAAACCAGCGGGTATCCTGGCGCCGGTTGAGGCAGATGCTCGTCGCTATCTGGAATGGGGCGCCACTTTTGTTGCCGTGGGTAGCGATTTGGGTTGCTTCCGCTCTGCGACCCAGAATCTTGCAGATTCTTTTAAAAAATAACCACCATCTAAAGAGAGAGACTGAATTATGACACTGAAAGTTGGTTTTATTGGCCTCGGCATCATGGGTAAACCAATGAGTAAAAACCTCATTAAAGCCGGTTATTCCCTGGTGGTTGCCGACCGTAACGCTGAGGTAATTGCTGAAGTTATCGCGGCGGGTGCAGAAACGGCGGCAACGCCAAAAGATATCGCCGAGCAGTGTGACGTGATCATCACCATGCTGCCAAACTCGCCGCACGTGAAAGAAGTTGCGCTGGGTGAGAACGGCATTATTGAAGGGGCGAAACCCGGCACCGTCGTTATTGATATGAGCTCCATCGCACCGCTGGCGAGCCGTGAAATCAGCGACGCGCTGAAAGCTAAAGGTATCGATATGCTGGATGCACCGGTCAGCGGCGGCGAACCAAAAGCTATCGATGGCACGCTGTCCGTGATGGTCGGCGGTGATAAGGCGATCTTCGATAAGTACTACGACCTGATGAAAACCATGGCTGGCTCAGTGGTGCATACCGGTGACATCGGTGCGGGTAACGTGACTAAACTGGCCAACCAGGTGATCGTGGCGCTGAACATTGCCGCCATGTCCGAAGCGCTGGTTCTGGCGACCAAAGCGGGCGTGAACCCGGAGCTGGTGTTCCAGGCGATCCGTGGCGGCCTTGCAGGCAGCACCGTGCTGGATGCGAAAGCGCCGATGGTGCTGGATCGCAACTTCAAGCCTGGTTTCCGTATCGATCTGCACATTAAGGATCTGGCGAACGCGCTGGATACTTCTCACGGCGTGGGTGCTCAGCTGCCTCTGACCGCGGCAGTCATGGAGATGATGCAGGCGCTGCGAGCGGATGGTCACGGCAACGACGATCACAGCGCGATTGCCTGCTACTACGAAAAACTGGCGAAGGTAGAAGTCGCTAAGTAATGAGATGGGCGCCCTTTGGCGCCCGGTTTTTCTCAGACCAGACCAGGCATGGACAGACTATGAAAATCGTTATCGCACCCGACTCTTATAAAGAAAGCCTCTCGGCGGTGGATGTGGCCCAGGCTATTGAAAAAGGATTTCGCGAGATATTTCCTGATGCGCAGTATATTTCGGTCCCGGTTGCTGATGGCGGGGAAGGCACGGTCGATGCCATGATCGGCGCAACGCAGGGCACAAAAATGGTCGCTACCGTGACTGGCCCGCTGGGTACGCCCGTTTCGGCAGGCTGGGGAATGTCCGGTGATGGCAAAACTGCTTTTATCGAGATGGCCGAGGCCAGCGGTCTGGCTCTGGTTCCCTTTGAACAACGCAATCCTTTAATCACCACCTCCTACGGCACCGGCGAGCTGATTCTTCGCGCCCTGGATAATGGCGCACGTAATATCATTATTGGTATTGGCGGGAGCGCAACCAACGATGGCGGTGTTGGGATGGTGCAGGCGCTGGGGGCGAAGCTGACTGATGCGGAAGGCAAAGAGATAAGCCCTGGCGGCGGCCATCTGCTGAGCCTGAACAGCATTGATATTTCCGGTCTGGACGAACGTCTGCAGGGCTGTGTGATCAACGTGGCGTGTGACGTGACTAATCCGCTTGTCGGCGAAAATGGCGCCTCGCGAGTTTTTGGCCCGCAAAAAGGCGCCAGCGAGGCGATGATCCTCGAGCTGGATCGCAATCTGGATCATTTTGCCAACGTGATCAAAAAGCATCTGCGTGTGGACGTGAAGAACGCTCCCGGAGCGGGTGCCGCAGGTGGCATGGGGGCCGCGCTGATGGCGTTTCTGGGCGCAGAGCTGCGCAGCGGGATTGAAATTGTCACCGAGGCGCTGAATCTTGAAGAGCATATCCATGACTGTTCGCTGGTGATTACCGGGGAAGGGCGCATGGACAGCCAAAGCATCCGGGGCAAAGTGCCGGTGGGCGTTGCCGCCGTTGCAAAGAAATATCACAAGCCGGTAATCGGTATTGCAGGGTCGCTAACCAGCGATGTTGCCGTGGTGCATCAATACGGTATCGATGCCGTGTTCAGCGTACTTAACAGTATTGGTTCGCTGGAGGATGCCCTGAAGAACGCATTTGAAAATATTTATCGCACCTCCAGAGATGTTGCCGCCACCGTGGCGGTGGGGATGCGAATTACGGGCTGACCGGGCGTGACACGGGCAGGCAAACCCATTATACTTCGCGCCGAAGCTGACCAGACAGTCGCCGCTTCGTCGTCGTCCTCTTTCGGGGGGAGACGGGCGGAGGGGAGGAAAGTCCGGGCTCCATAGGGCAGGGTGCCAGGTAACGCCTGGGGGGGTAACCCACGACCAGTGCAACAGAGAGCAAACCGCCGATGGCCCGCGCAAGCGGGATCAGGTAAGGGTGAAAGGGTGCGGTAAGAGCGCACCGCGCGTCTGGCAACAGTTCGCGGCACGGTAAACTCCACCCGGAGCAAGGCCAAATAGGGGTTCATAAGGTACGGCCCGTACTGAACCCGGGTAGGCTGCTTGAGCCAGTGAGCGATTGCTGGCCTAGATGAATGACTGTCCACGACAGAACCCGGCTTATCGGTCAGCTTCAACTCATTCAACGAAACGCCCGCGCAATGCAAATTGTGCGGGCGTTTTGTTTTGTACAAAGGGCAGATGAATGACTGTCCACGACGCTCTTCATGAAAGAAAGCGGCTTATCGGTCAGCTTCAACTTCTTCTAAAACAATACGTTGGTGTGTCTTAGGTGCTCAGAAGCAAAAATGGGATACACCAACGGTTGCGACATCCCCCAGCCGCTAAGACATTTACTATGTCTACTTTCGTTTACCTTATATCTACATCACCAAGTTGAAGTACTGCCCATACAGCAAGACCTTTGATACCACTGGCAGTGAGCAAATTTCGGGATGAGGCCCGAATTACCGAATGTTACGGAACGTAGTTTTACGTATGTCTAATACTTGTTGCTCACGTGGCTATTGTTTGTAAAATGACCGCTGCAATTATTTTCACAACAAGTAAAGGGACTTATGAAACAGTACACCAATGAACTTACTGCCGAAATGCTGGCAGCCTTTGACCCGTCACCATTCACAGCCGAACAGCTCGCAGAAATGAACGAAGAAGTCCGTAGCCTGATCACTCAAAGAAACGCCTACAACCTCGCTTATCCAGTTACAGCCGCATATCTGATCGCTACAGAGGGCAGCTTAACCCGCGACGGGGGAACGGTTATCAGTGAATACAACGGGCAGCAGATCGAAATTGAGGGCAGTGTACGGCTAAATGTCTCTCTTGTGGGTGATGGGGTTCGTTATCCAGATGGAACCACCGCGAAGATTAGCACCGGGGCAGGAAATAGCTCTGGTGACTCAGCCGCTCTTGTCGGTAGCTTACTGGACAACGGCGACGAAATAATCAGTAGCCCACAAGGAAGTGTCAGAAAAGCGGCCCGAGCCGGGGAACCCTTACCAGAAAGCTTTCTGAAATAAGGCGGCTACTATGGCATCAGTAAACAGAGGCTGCACGGTTCACGGTAAGAACGTTGGTCTACACGGAGATAAAACCTCTACAGGTGCACAATGTATTGCCGCCCGCCCTGGTATGTCTGTCATGGGCAAGTGGAAACTTTACATTGGTGATAAAACAACTCCTTGCCCGAAATGTGGGAAAGTTGGAGTCATTGTTACTGGGGATCACCGACAAACGAACAGCGTATCTGTCGCTGTTGATGGCTCCATCATCCATTGCGATTGCCCGGAAGGCTCAAACTTTCTGATTGCCCCCGGAACAGTTCAGATCAATGACCCCTTAGGAGTATCAGTACCAACAGTAAATAAAGCCGCTGATGCGGCGGCAGCCCTGAGTGCTTTACCCGTTTTTGCAAAATCCTGTCTGCGGGAGGATGGATGCACTGACGCAGGAACCGATCAGGAATCCGTTGATAACTTCGGTCATGCTGGCTATTACCGTGCAACTCCTCAAGCAGAACAACCACAAGAAGAACCAGTTCAGTACGCGCAGGCAGCAAAGAAACACAAATCAGCCGAACCAACACCACCACCAGAAGATAATCGCCCGTGGTATAAGCGCCTTTTCAGCTCCCCGGATACAGCCAAAGCCGCAGCGACCGCAGGAATGGCAACAGCAAGAGCAGCGACAACTGCCGGGATTACGACAGGCGCAGCAACCGAAGCTGGATATGCGGCATTGCAGAAAATCGGCGGGAACTTTGCAACCACTGGTCGCTGGATAGCCCCCAACCCCACGACTGTTTTTCTGTTTGGTATGTTCTATTCGCCAAAGCTCAACAGTGGCGAGCAGGACTACATAGATAAAATGCGTCTTGAGCAGGCAGCACAGAAGAAAGAAGACGTTCCAACCCGTGTTCGCTTTCGCTGGGAGGCTGACCAGTACGGCACCATGAGGCCGAAAGGCTTCCACGTCAGCGCCAGGGGTGGGCAGGATAAAGTTCCGGTGCGTATGCTTCAGAAGAACACCACAACGGGGAATTACGAATTCTGGGAAGATGGTGCAAACAAACCGACTATAGTCTGGACACCTGACGATCCGGGATATGTTTCACCTTCCAACACCGGCAATCAGGATAACGTATACATCCCTCCGAATGTGCTGGTTTACCCTGAAAGCGAAATTAACAGCCCGTGGTCAACGGAAACACCTGCACCGGGAGAACGTTCATTCCGGGATTATATTCTGGTACATCCTGCCGGGACATTTGACCCGATTTACATCTATCTTAATGCGGATCACAAATACCACACGGCACCAAAAGGGACCCCACCCTTACCAGCGTTCCCTGACGCGAAAAGAGCACCACGTAAGACTGCTATTCAAGGTGGCGGGCAACTTCGTGCCCGATGGAAAGATTCCAAAGGTAAAATTTACGAATGGGATTCTCAGCATGGCACAGTCGAAGTTTATGACCGTTCGGGCCGTAATCATTTAGGCGAGTTCAATCACATTACAGGTGAGCAAACCAAGCCAGCAGACCCAACCAGAAAGGTAGAGAAGTGATGATAATCTATGCTGTGGAAATTTTCGACAAGCAAAGTGAAGAGTTAGTTTTAGAAGTCGAGATCCCTCAAAGCAAATTGAAAGGAGTTGCTGCTGTTATGGGATGGGGGCCAGATGACGAAGATGCATTTGTCAAAGGCATCGCAGGATTTAATGTTAACCAGAAACAAGCATTGGATTTAGAAAATTTACTAGGCGAAAAATTTTATTCAGACAACGTTATCGTGCAAATCGCTGGCGGGGAAACTGCTTGAAAAAGATATTCAGCGATTATAAAAGAGGCGATCTTATCAGTCTCGTTGCTGAAATCATTAGCGACCAAGGTACTGAAGAGCATCAAGATAATCTCTTGGAATTGTTTATTCAACTGACGGAGCATCCTGAAGGCTCGGACTTGATTTACTACCCTCAAGCAGCAGTAGAAGCAACCCCTGAAGCTATCGCTGATAAAGTTCAGGAATGGCGTAAAGCCAATGGTAAACCCGGCTTTTGCGGTGAGTAAATCCCATTGGTGAACGAACTGGCTGGGTTTTGTCCCGGCCTTTCTTTTGTCTGTTTGACCTGCTTTATCTGCAATACAAACTGCGATACAGTCTGCGGTACACGACAACCCCAGCACTGTAGATGCCTGACGTATGGTTGAACGAAGCCGGCTTATCGGTCAGCTCCAACCATTCAACGAAACGCCCGCGCGATGAAAATTGTGCGGGCGTTTCGCTTAAGACCTGATAAATAAGACAAAGAGATATTCAGACTAATTTAACTTATTCAATAAGTTATTTTTATAGGTGTTTTCAATTTGTAACTATAGAGTTGCAATCGTTAACTACACTGTTTGATATAGCAGCGTATCGATAAAGGCCTGTTTAGACGCTGACAGGCGCAATAATGGGATTGCAATGAAAAATGACGAAGCTGTTTATAGCAGGTTTCATTGCATTTGCCCTCTCTGGCTCGTCGGTATCTCAGACCGCGCAAACAACGTCTGCCGCCAATGCCGCGCAGACTTCGAGCCCTAAAAAGCTCCCCTGCACGGCAGGGGAGTTCCTTTAACATATTTATACTTAGGGGCCTGGAAATGTCATCGTGGAAATTGCTTTGTACATCACTCACGCTATCTGCCAGTGCTTCGCTTTGCGCGGCACAGTCCGGTAGCAGCGACGCTCAGGCGAATAACCCACTGGCAAATATGACTGCATTTAATATGCAGAACTATTACATCGGTGACGTGAGCGGGACGGATAAGGACGCTAACCAGTTCTGGCTGCGTTTTGCCAAACCCTTCTCTGTAGATGATTCCAACTGGATTTTGCGCGCTTCGCTTCCGGTCAATACCTATCCAACACCTCCGGACGGCGGACATAAAACCGGATTGGGGGATGTAAACCTGTTTGCCTCCTGGTTGATTGATACGGGCAATCCAGCGGTAAGCTTCGGCTTTGGACCGCAAATCACCGCGCCTACGGCCACTGATGATGCATTAGGAACCGAAAAATGGTCCGCAGGTTTAGTCAACGTGCTGTTTAACGCCAGTTCGCCGAAATTTCAGTATGGTTATCTCGCCTCGTGGCAGCACAGTTTCGCGGGCGACAGTAACAGGGACGACGTGAATCTCGGGACATTCCAGCCATTTATGTTCTACCAGCTGGGCGGAGGCACCTATTTACGCGCTGCGCCAATCTGGGTTTATAACTTCCAGAATGATAGCTACAGCGTGCCGTTAGGGGTAGGTATTGGGCAAGTTATCAAGCAAGGCAGCACGGTTTATAATTTCTTTGTTGAACCTCAGGGGTCCGTTGCCGATCACGGTCCCGGGCAGCCTCGCTGGCAGGTATTTGCAGGTCTGAATCTCCAGTTCAATTAATACGAGAGGCCAGGTCGCTTTTCTGCGCAGGTCTTGACGCTGTGTGGGTAAGGGATCGCCTCTGCCTTTCAGCAAAACGCCCGTGCAGGTAAAACTACGCGGGCGTTTTATATTCAATCTTGTTCTTCGCCTTTGGCGCTTTTCGCGCGGATGAGCAAAGAGCGATCGATAAATTCGTTCGTTTGCGGATCGTAGTAGCGCGACGGCCAAATCGACCACGGGTTGGTGTTTAAGGCCCTGGCGATAAGCTGTTCGCCTTTTGGCCACGGACGACTTAAAGCATTCGCCAGAGTGGCTGAATTGAGCCCTGCTTTGCGGGATTCAGCGGCAAGAGATGTCCCCCTTTTACGTAGCCCGGCGATAATGTCCGCCGGGTGCCAGTCTTTCTGATTTTTATTCATTTATTCCTCCCTGGAAGTGACGCAACAACCAATTTTTGCTTATTCGTTTTTGGTTTTTATAACACAAAAGGACTCGAAAAATTCCAATAAAAAACATCAAAGATGAGATCTGTGTTTGATTGCACAAAGTCTTGTGAAACGGGAGAGAGTTTGCAGATTGAAAGAGGGGTAGCCAAAAAGTGAAGGGTGATTTCTGGAAAGTTTAGCGCGCTTTTTACGGCGCGCTAACACAGTTTAGCGATCGCGCTGTACGGCCATATGAGCCAGGGCAATTAATGCTTCACGGGATTCGCTGTCTGGCAGAATAGTCAGCGCGGCAATAGCTTTATCTGCCTCTTCTTCTGCGCGTTGACGGGTCCATTCAAGTGAGCCACACGCTGCCATGGTGTCGAGCACGGGCTGAAGTAAATGACGCCCATTACCTTGTTCTATGGCTTCACGAATCATCTGTGCCTGCTCCGGCGTACCGTTACGCATCGCGTGCAGCAAGGGAAGCGTGGGTTTACCTTCGTTAAGGTCATCGCCGACATTTTTCCCCAGCGTCTCGCCGTCCGCACTGTAGTCCAGCAGATCGTCAATCAGCTGGAATGCGGTGCCCAGATAGCGACCGTAGTCCTGAAGCGCCTTCTCCTGTTCCGGGCTGGCTCCCGCCAGGATGCTGGAACATTGTGAAGCGGCTTCAAACAGACGCGCGGTTTTGCTGTAGATGACGCGCATGTAGCTTTCTTCTGTGATATCCGGATCGTTGCAGTTCATTAACTGCAAAACTTCACCTTCTGCAATCACGTTCACCGCTTCAGACATCACCTCCAGCACCCGAAGTGAACCGAGCTTTGTCATCATCTGGAAGGAGCGGGTGTAGATAAAGTCGCCTACCAGCACACTGGCTGCATTACCAAATGCCGCATTGGCAGTGGCTTTGCCACGTCGCATGTCAGATTCGTCAACCACATCGTCATGCAGCAGCGTGGCGGTGTGAATAAACTCGATTAACGCCGCAATGCTAACGTGTGCATTACCTTGATAGCCCAGTGCACGTGCGGACAGAACAGCTATCATCGGGCGGATACGTTTCCCACCACCGCTCACGATGTAATAGCCTAACTGATTGATCAATTGGACATCCGAGTTGAGTTGCTCAAGGATGACCGCGTTGACACCCGCCATATCTTGCGCGGTTAACTCATTAATTTTTTCTAAATTCATCGCAAAAGTCTGGCTACAGTCCTGTTTACCACATGTCCATAAGGAATAACGTGGAGGTAGAGGAGTGATAATGTAGTACAGATTGTACTGAAAAAACGAGGCAGATAAACGTTGTGTGTGACGTTGCGTTTTTTTTCTACGTGTATGCACAATCGGGCTTGTCAAATGCTCCGTGTTTGCGTAATATTCGCGCCCTATTGTGAATATTTATAGCGCCACCTGAAACCAATGTAAGGTGTGTGCGGAAAGCGGAGTTTTATATGTACGCGGTTTTCCAAAGTGGTGGTAAACAACACCGAGTAAGCGAAGGTCAGACCGTTCGCCTGGAAAAGCTGGACATCGCAACTGGCGAAGCTGTTGAGTTCGCTGAAGTTCTGATGATCGCTAACGGTGAAGATGTCAAAATCGGCGTTCCTTTCGTTGATGGCGGCGTAATCAAGGCTGAAGTTGTTGCACACGGTCGTGGCGAGAAAATTAAGATTGTTAAGTTTCGTCGTCGTAAGCACTACCGTAAGCAGCAAGGCCATCGTCAGTGGTTCACTGATGTGAAAATCACTGGTATCAGCGCTTAAGAGGAGCAGATTAAATGGCACATAAAAAGGCTGGCGGCTCAACTCGTAACGGTCGCGATTCCGAAGCTAAACGTCTGGGCGTAAAACGTTTCGGCGGTGAAGCAGTTCTGGCAGGCAGCATTATCGTTCGTCAACGTGGTACTAAATTCCACGCTGGCAGCAACGTAGGCTGCGGCAAAGATCACACTCTGTTCGCTTTGACTGACGGTAAAGTTAAGTTCGAAGTTAAAGGCCCGAAAAACCGTAAGTTCATCAGCATCGTTGCTGAGTAAGTTTTTCGCGTCCCGGTAACGGATTGAAGCCCCGCAACACGTTGCGGGGCTTTTTACATTCTGCGCCCGGTAAATTTATGCAGTTGCAGGGAGCGTCGGCGTGAAACAGCAGGCAGGAATTGGCATTCTTCTGGCATTGACCACCGCTGTTTGCTGGGGGGCGCTGCCAATAGCCATGAAGCAGGTGTTGGTGGTGATGGAGCCCCCAACGGTCGTGTTTTACCGTTTCCTGATGGCCAGTATTGGTCTGGGAAGCATTCTGGCTATACGCGGGAAACTGCCTTCCCTGGAGCTGTTCCGCAAACCACGTTGGTTGGTTTTGCTGGCGATAGCGACTGGGGGGTTGTTCGGTAACTTCTTGCTGTTTAGTTCTTCACTGCAATACCTTAGCCCAACAGCGTCGCAGGTGATAGGCCAGCTCTCTCCGGTGGGGATGATGGTGGCAAGCGTTGTTGTGCTGAAAGAGAAGATGCGCGGCACGCAGATTATTGGAGCTATTATGCTCCTGTGCGGCCTGGTGATGTTCTTCAACACCAGCCTGATAGAGATTTTTACCCGCCTGACGGACTACACCCTTGGGGTGCTATTCGGCGTTGGCGCGGCGACGGTATGGGTCAGTTATGGTGTGGCGCAGAAGGTGTTATTACGCCGTCTGGCCTCGCAACAGATCCTCTTTTTGCTGTACACTTTATGTACTCTTGCTCTGTTGCCTCTGGCAAAGCTGGATATGCTTTTTCAGCTTAGCGGCTGGCAGCTGGCATGTTTAATTTTCTGCGGTCTGAATACCTTTGTGGGGTATGGAGCACTGGCAGAGGCAATGGCCCGGTGGCAGGCGGCGCAGGTGAGCGCACTCATTACGCTCACCCCCCTGTTTACCTTACTGTTTTCAGATTTATTAGCGTTAGCCTGGCCAGACTTTTTCGCCATGCCGCTGCTTAACCTTGTGGGCTATTGCGGCGCGTTTGTCGTGGTGGCCGGCGCGATGTATTCCGCCATTGGTCACCGTCTCTGGGGACGCTGGCACAAAACCGACGCTGTCATACCAGTACAACGTTCGGGCGAATGATTTACGGAGAAGTGAAATGAAGTTTGTTGATGAAGCAACGATCCTGGTCGTAGCAGGTGATGGCGGTAACGGCTGCGTTAGCTTCCGTCGTGAAAAATATATCCCAAGGGGTGGCCCGGACGGCGGTGACGGCGGTGATGGTGGTGACGTATGGCTGGAAGCCGATGAAAACCTGAATACGCTTATCGACTACCGTTTTGAAAAATCTTTCCGCGCCGAGCGTGGCCAGAATGGTCAGAGCCGTGACTGTACCGGTAAGCGTGGTAAAGACGTCACTGTTAAAGTGCCGGTGGGTACTCGTGTTATCGATCAGGGCACTGGCGAAACCATGGGCGATATGACGCAGCATGGTCAGCGCTTAATGGTCGGTAAAGGCGGCTGGCATGGCCTGGGCAACACCCGCTTCAAATCTTCCGTGAACCGTACTCCGCGTCAAAAGACAATGGGTACGCCGGGCGACAAGCGTGACCTGCAGCTGGAGCTGATGCTGTTAGCTGACGTGGGGATGCTGGGCCTGCCGAATGCGGGTAAATCGACCTTTATTCGCTCCGTCTCCGCAGCAAAACCAAAAGTGGCTGATTATCCCTTTACCACTCTGGTGCCAAGCCTTGGCGTTGTCCGCATGGATAACGAGAAGAGCTTTGTGGTTGCCGATATCCCGGGCCTGATTGAAGGTGCTGCGGAAGGTGCCGGTCTGGGGATTCGCTTCCTGAAGCACCTGGAGCGTTGCCGCGTGCTGCTGCACCTCATTGATATTGCGCCAATCGACGAATCCGACCCGGTTGAAAACGCCCGCATCATCATTGGTGAGCTTGAGAAGTACAGCGAGAAGCTGGCGCAGAAGCCACGCTGGCTGGTCTTCAACAAAGTTGACCTGATGAGCCAGGAAGAAGCCGAAGCACGCGCGAAAGAAATCGCCACCGCTATGGGCTGGGAAGATAAATACTACCTGATCTCTGCGGTTAACCGCGAAGGCGTGAACGCGCTGTGCTGGGACGTGATGGACTTCATCATTGCCAATCCTAAAGTCAGCGAAGTTGAGCCTGTGGCCCCTGAGAAAATTGAGTTTATGTGGGATGACTATCATCAGCAGCAGCTCGACGCCGCGGAAGCGGAAGCGGAAGACGATGACTGGGATGACGACTGGGACGAAGATGACGACGAAGGCGTCGAAATCATTTATCAGAAATAGTCAGTCAGAAATAATCAGCGTTGAGAAGAAGGGCCGGAGATTCCGGCCCTCAGACTGATGACAAACTCATACCGAATGAAATTCGAAAAGATCTCACCAAATAAATAACCAGGAAAATCAAGTCATTGATTTTCGGCTGCGAACCACAAAGAAGGAAAAACTACGTTTTTTCCTTCTTTGTCAGCAAGCTAAGGGCCGGAGATTCCGGCCCTTTTTTATTGGATGGTGTCAGGCAGCCAGCAGCAGGCTTCCAGGCCGTTCCCCTGCTGGCGGTTATTCAAAGAGAGTCTGCCGTGATGCAGCTGGACTATTCGCTGCACGATGTTTAACCCCAGTCCACTTCCGCCATAACGCTGATCCATACGGCGGAACGGCTCGGTGAGCAGCTGACGCTGTTCCTCATCGATGCCCGGCCCCTGATCGCATACGCTGACCGCCGTACCGTTATCTTGAGGTGCCAGAGAAACCGTAATAACGCTCTGCTCTGGGCTATATCGGGAGGCATTTTCCAGCAGGTTGCGCAGCATCAGACGCAGCAGTACGGCGTCTCCTTGTACGGACGCCGCGTCTGCTTCAGGCCAGGTAATGCTTTGTCCGCGCAGCAGCATCATTTCGTCCATTTCCATTTTCAGCGGCGCAATGATGTCGCTCGTCCAGCTCAGCGTGCTGTATTGGCCGCTTGCCAGCGCCTGTCCCGCTCTTGATAGCATCAGCAGCTGTTCGATGGTGTGCATCAGCAGGTCGATGCGATCCAGCAACATGGGGGCCTGTGTGTTACCAGCATTTGCCATCAGTTCCAGATGAAGACGCAGGCCTGCAAGCGGCGTACGTAGCTCGTGAGCGGCATCTGCGGTAAACAGTCGTTCCTGTTGGATGGTGCTGTCCAGCCGCCCCAGAAGCTGATTGAGGGACGTCGTAACGGCAACCATTTCATCCATGTCAGAGAACATCGGGAGCGGAGAGAGATTATCTGCCGAGCGATTAGCAAGGCTGGTTCGCAGACGGTTCAACGGACGAGTTATCCAGGTGATAGCCCAGAATGAGAAGAACAGGGTGAAGCCAACCATAACCAGTGAAGGAACCAGCAGTGAAGCTATCGCCTCGCGTATCTCTTTCTCAACATGCTGATTGCGCGATTTAGCGGAGAGGGTTTCGTTGACCAGGAAACCGATTTGCTCCTGGCTTTCATGCCAGAGCCACAGCACGCTGATTAACTGAAAAAAAAGCAGAATCAGCGCCAGCAGAACCATTAACCGCCGACGCATGCTGTTCATGAACGGCTCTCCAGGCGATAGCCAACGCCGCGCACGGTTTTAATGCGGTCCTTGCCCAGCTTACGGCGCAGGTTATGAATATGTACTTCAAGCGTATTTGAACCAGGATCGTCCTGCCAGCTATAGATATCCTGCTGTAAGGTTTCGCGGTGGACGGTTTGCCCGATACGCATCATTAAGCGCGTCAGTAGGGCAAATTCTTTAGGCGTGATTTCCAGCGGGCGATCCTGCAGCAGCACCTGCTGTGTCTGCAGGTTCAGCGTCAGATCGTCCTGCTGGAGAAGGTTATCGCTGTGCCCCTGGTAGCGGCGTATTAAAGCGCGAGCACGTGCCTGCAGCTCTGCCAGCGCAAAAGGCTTAACCAGATAGTCATCTGCGCCAGAGTCCAGGCCTTTGACTCGATCTTCCAGAGCATCACGAGCGGTCAGAATTAGCACGGGATTACTCACTCCACGGCGCCGCCACTGGCTTAGTAACGCCGCACCATCTTTATCCGGCAGGCCGAGATCCAGAATAATCAGGCTGTACTCGCCGCTTTGAAGCAGCGCGTCGGCCTGGGCCGCAGTTGCTGCGCAATCCAGCGCATAGCCCTCATTGCTCAATGCCTGTGCCAGACCTTCCTGTAGCAATAAATCGTCTTCAACAATCAGCAGTTTCATGGCTTAGTTATTCTGGTAAATATCCTTATAGAGACGGCTTTCAAAGCGTACTAACGGGATACGTCGGTTACGTTGATCGGCTGGCTCTACGGCGTAGCCGGATAAGTACTGCACGAAAGCCATGCGTTGCCCGCTGGCTGTCGTAATAAAGCCGGCCAGGTTGTAAACACCCTGTAGGGAGCCGGTTTTCGCTGAAACTTTGCCGTCCACGCCGGCCTGGTGCAGACCTGCGCGATACTGTAACGAGCCGTCATAACCTGCCAACGGCAGCATAGAGATAAAGTTTAGCTGGCTGTCGTTTTGTGCAATGTATTGCAGCACCTGCATCATGGTGGCCGGTGAAATTAAGTTATGGCGGGACAAACCCGAACCGTCCACCACAATAGTGTTACCTAAATTGACGCCAGCCTTCTGGCTGAGGATCTGACGTACGGCATCAGAGCCTGCACGCCAGGTGCCCGGTACGCCAAAACGATTATGGCCAATCGTTCTGAACACGGTGTCGGCAATCATATTGTCCGATTTTTTGAGCATGATTTTTAGCAAATCATGCAGGGGCGCTGAGTTCTTGCTGGCGATTACGGTGCCCGGCGTGTTGACCTGTGTCTGACGCAACAGGGTACCAGTGTAGGTAATGCCCGCTTCTTTTAGTTCGGCTTTCAGGATAGCGCCAGCATAGCTTGCACCATCCTGAATCGCGAATGCCAGCGGCAGAGGATCGGCGCGCTGTGTCATACATCCTGTCAGAGTGAATCGGTTTAAATCGCCGGGCACCACGTCAAGTTCACAATACTGGGCATCTGGAGAGCCTTTTGCGAGCGTGCGTACCTGGCTTGCCATCAGCACCGGATAGTATGACGCGACGCGGATGAACGCTAAATCGTCTGGTTTCGGCGCGCTGTAAAGCGAAATGGAGAAGCAGTTACGGTCGACAATGGCGGCGGCAGGCGGTGCGCTGAAGCACTGTGTCATGTCATTCCACGGCCAACCCGGCGCTTTGTCATGGCTGGCGAAAACAGAGGTATCGATTAATACGTTCCCCTGTATTTGCTGCACGCCTGATTTTTTAAGCACCGCGACCATATTGCGAATATCCTGACGTTTTAACGTCGGATCGCCGCCAAATCGCGCAATCAGGTCACCGTTTAGTACCCCGTTTGCGATCTGTCCATGGCTTTCCAGGGTCGTCGTAAAGCGAAAGTCAGGGCCCAGCTGCAGCAGGGCAGCCAGCGCGGTGATCACCTTTTGCGTGCTGGCAGGCAGCGCCATTTGCTGACTGTGATAGTCGATTGACGGGGTCTGAGCTCCCACCTTTTGCACCATGAGTGCCAGGTTCGCCCCCGCAGGTAACTGGGAGGTGTACTCTTCAACGTTAGCGGCCTGAACGTTCAATACCACTGCACTGGTCAATCCAATAACAAATCTAAAAAATCGCATAATCTCGCGGTAACAACCTGGAAACGTGCAGCCATACTACGGTGCATCGCGGTGCAAAGTAAACGATGACCCTCAGGGAACTCCAGGGTAAAATACGTATCAAATTGAAAACCGTTCCTGGCCTGGGGCATTGCTCCGGGTCAGTTTTCTTTTATTTGTTGCCAGGCAAATGCGCTGGCTATGCTCTTAAGTCAGTGTCGCTTCCGGCGGTGCTGAACAGGACAGTTTTTAAGAGGTATAACAAATGCAACCTATTCCGATGACCCTACGTGGCGCTGAAAGATTACGTGAAGAGCTGGACTTCCTGAAGTCCGTTCGTCGCCCGGAAATTATTGCCGCGATTGCTGATGCACGCGAGCATGGCGACCTGAAAGAGAACGCAGAGTATCACGCAGCGCGTGAGCAGCAGGGTTTCTGCGAAGGTCGTATCCAGGATATCGAAGCCAAATTGTCGAACGCTCAGGTTATTGACGTGACCAAAATGCCGAATAACGGCCGCGTCATTTTTGGCGCAACGGTAACAGTTTTGAATCTTGAGAGTGAAGAAGAGCTGACTTATCGCATCGTTGGCGATGATGAAGCTGATTTTAAACAGAATTTAATTTCTGTTAACTCGCCTATCGCACGCGGTCTGGTGGGGAAAGAGCAGGACGATGTGGTGGTAATTCGTACGCCTGGCGGCGATGTCGAATTCGAAGTCCTGAAAGTCGAGTATTTATAATCACAACCCCACTCAGTGCGGGGTTCGTGTATTGTAAAGAAAGGAAAAAGGCCGCATAGCGGCCTTTTATCAACTCACAGAGCGTGGCATTTTGCACAATCTGCTTACTTTGGCAGAGAAATCTTACGCTCTTTGGATGGGCGATAAAGCACCAGCGTTTTACCGATGACCTGTACATTACAGGCGCCGGTTTCTCGCACAATAGCATCCACAATCAATGTCTTAGTCTCACGGTCTTCTGTTGCGACTTTGACCTTGATTAACTCATGGTGCTCAAGTGCTTGTTCAATCTCGGCCAGTACCCCTTCGGTCAAACCATTGTTGCCCAGCATGACTACTGGCTTGAGTGGATGAGCAAGACCTTTCAGGTGCTGTTTTTGTTTAGTACTCAGATTCATCGTATTATTTGCTTACGTTGGGATTGAAAACGGTTCATTCTACCGCCATCTCCAGTGTATCGCCAAATCGGCTGTGCTGATTTTTAACAGTCTGCCACTCACGATGAACAAAGTTGGAAATTGAGATGACAGGTAAAAAGCGTTCTGCCAGCTCCAGTCGCTGGCTGCAGGAACACTTTAGCGATAAATATGTACTTCAGGCACAGAAAAAGGGGTTGCGTTCCCGTGCCTGGTTTAAACTTGATGAAATACAGCAAAGTGACAAACTTTTTAAGCCCGGAATGACAGTTGTCGATCTGGGTGCTGCTCCTGGCGGCTGGTCGCAGTACGTTGTGACAGAAATCGGGAATCAAGGGCGAATCATTGCTTGCGATCTTTTACCAATGGATCCTATCGTTGGTGTGGACTTCCTTCAGGGCGATTTTCGTGATGAATTAGTCGTCAAGGCCCTGCTGGAGCGTGTTGGTGACAGTAAAGTTCAGGTTGTCATGTCAGATATGGCGCCAAACATGAGCGGGACACCGGCAGTAGATATCCCACGCGCTATGTATTTAGTAGAACTGGCACTCGAAATGTGTCGTGATGTTCTGGCGCCGGGCGGAAGTTTTGTAGTGAAAGTGTTTCAGGGCGAAGGTTTCGATGAATACCTGCGGGAAATTCGCTCCCTGTTTACGAAGGTGAAAGTTCGTAAGCCGGACTCTTCTCGTGCCCGCTCACGTGAAGTGTACATTGTAGCGACCGGGCGCAAAGTATAGTACCCTGACGCTGTTTGTTAACACAGTTGTAATATGAGGTTAATCCCTTGAGTGACATGGCGAAAAACCTAATACTCTGGCTGGTCATCGCGGTTGTGCTGATGTCTGTGTTCCAGAGCTTTGGGCCCAGCGAGTCAAACGGCCGTAGGGTGGATTACTCCACTTTCCTGTCTGAAGTGAATCAGGACCAGGTTCGTGAAGCGAGTATCAATGGACGTGAAATCAAAGTTACCAAGAAAGATAGTAACCGATACACGACTTACATCCCCGTTAACGATCCCAAGCTGCTTGATAATCTGCTGACCAAGAACGTTAAAGTTGTAGGCGAGCCGCCTGAAGAGCCGAGCTTACTGGCTTCTATCTTTATTTCCTGGTTCCCAATGCTGTTGTTGATTGGGGTCTGGATATTCTTTATGCGCCAGATGCAGGGCGGCGGTGGCAAAGGTGCCATGTCGTTCGGTAAGAGCAAGGCGCGTATGCTCACCGAAGACCAAATCAAAACCACTTTCGCGGATGTCGCAGGTTGTGACGAAGCAAA
The DNA here is from genome assembly GCF_016756775.1 of Dryocola clanedunensis subsp. sulfonylureivorans. Classification (GTDB taxonomy): domain Bacteria; phylum Pseudomonadota; class Gammaproteobacteria; order Enterobacterales; family Enterobacteriaceae; genus Dryocola; species Dryocola clanedunensis. Next base: position 56,302 of record NZ_JAERMU010000011.1, read on the forward strand.
AGAAGAGGTTGCTGAGCTGGTTGAATACCTTCGTGAGCCGAGCCGCTTCCAGAAGCTGGGCGGTAAAATCCCGAAAGGCGTGCTGATGGTTGGCCCTCCGGGTACCGGTAAAACCCTGCTGGCGAAAGCCATTGCGGGTGAAGCGAAAGTACCATTCTTTACCATTTCCGGTTCTGACTTCGTAGAAATGTTCGTCGGTGTGGGCGCATCCCGTGTGCGTGACATGTTCGAACAGGCCAAGAAAGCCGCTCCGTGCATCATCTTCATCGATGAAATCGACGCCGTAGGCCGCCAGCGTGGCGCAGGTCTGGGCGGTGGTCACGATGAACGTGAGCAGACGCTGAACCAGATGCTGGTTGAGATGGATGGCTTCGAAGGTAATGAAGGCATTATCGTCATCGCGGCAACTAACCGTCCCGACGTGCTTGACCCGGCGCTGCTGCGTCCAGGTCGTTTCGACCGTCAGGTTGTGGTGGGTCTGCCAGATGTTCGCGGTCGTGAGCAAATCCTCAAGGTGCATATGCGCCGTGTGCCACTGGCGCCAGATATCGATGCAGCAATCATTGCTCGCGGTACGCCTGGTTTCTCCGGTGCGGATCTTGCGAACCTTGTGAACGAAGCTGCGCTGTTTGCCGCTCGTGGCAACAAGCGTGTGGTATCGATGGTTGAATTCGAGAAAGCGAAAGACAAAATCATGATGGGTGCGGAACGTCGCTCCATGGTGATGACGGAAGCGCAGAAAGAGTCCACTGCCTACCACGAAGCGGGACACGCGATTATTGGCCGCCTGGTACCAGAGCACGATCCGGTACACAAAGTGACCATTATTCCTCGTGGCCGTGCGCTTGGTGTGACGTTCTTCCTGCCTGAAGGTGACGCGATCAGCGCCAGCCGTCAGAAGCTGGAAAGCCAGATTTCTACGCTGTACGGCGGTCGTCTTGCAGAAGAGATCATCTACGGTGCGGAACATGTTTCTACCGGTGCGTCTAACGACATCAAAGTCGCGACTTCCATCGCTCGTAACATGGTTACCCAATGGGGCTTCTCTGAGAAACTCGGTCCGCTGCTGTACGCGGAAGAAGAGGGGGAAGTCTTCCTGGGTCGTTCAGTCGCAAAAGCGAAGCACATGTCCGATGAAACAGCACGTATCATCGATCAGGAAGTTAAGCTGCTTATCGAGCGTAACTATGCTCGTGCGCGTCAGCTGCTGAATGAGAACATGGACATTTTGCACACCATGAAAGATGCGCTGATGAAGTACGAAACCATCGATGCACCGCAGATCGACGATCTGATGGCTCGCCGTGACGTTCGTCCGCCAGCGGGTTGGGAAGACTCCAGCAACGGCAGCAATAACTCTGATAACAACGGTACACCTCGTGCGCCGCGTCCGGTCGATGAACCGCGTACGCCAAACCCGGGTAACACCATGTCAGAACAGCTGGGCGATAAGTAAGCCGAGTCTGACCGATGTTTTTGTGGTAAGTAATTCAAACCCCGGGCCTGCCCGGGGTTTTTTGTTTTTGTCTTAAGTTGTCTACCCAAGGGATAATTGATGAAACTCAACGCTCAGGGCACCACGCTCGATCTCTCCCATCCTCATGTCATGGGGATCTTAAACGTCACCCCCGATTCGTTTTCCGACGGCGGCAAACATAACTCGCTGGTTGAGGCGGTTAAGCATGCCAACGCGATGATTAACGCCGGGGCGACAATTATTGATATTGGTGGAGAGTCGACGCGGCCAGGCGCGCTTGAAGTGAGCGTTGAGGATGAATTAGCCCGCGTTATCCCGGTGGTCGAGGCCATTGCCCAGCGCTTTGAGGTCTGGATCTCAGTGGATACATCTAAAGCAGAAGTGATCCGTGAGTCTGCGCGAGTGGGCGCTCACATCATCAATGACATCCGTTCATTGCAGGAACCCGGCGCGCTTGAAGCGGCCGCAGAGACAGGATTGCCTGTTTGCCTGATGCATATGCAGGGGGAGCCGAAGAGCATGCAGCAATCTCCTCAGTACAAAGACGTTTTTGCGGATGTCGATCGCTTCTTTGTTGACCAAATAGCGCGCTGTGAGGCGGCGGGCATCCCAAAAGAAAAATTGTTGCTCGACCCGGGCTTCGGTTTCGGTAAAAATCTCGGTCATAATTACCAGCTTCTTGCCCGGCTTTCAGAATTCCATCACTTCGGTTTACCGCTGCTGGTCGGGATGTCTCGGAAATCAATGGTTGGCCAGCTGCTTAACGTCGGGCCGGATCAACGCCTGAGCGGCAGCCTTTCCTGTGCTGTTATCGCAGCGATGCAGGGGGCGCACATCATTCGAGTTCACGATGTGAAAGAGACCGTAGAAGCCATGCGCGTGGTCGAGGCCACGCTTTCAGCGAAGGAAAATAACCGCTATGAGTAATCGTAAATATTTTGGTACCGACGGCATCCGTGGCCGCGTAGGCGACAGCCCAATCACCCCAGACTTCGTGTTAAAGCTGGGCTGGGCCGCGGGTAAAGTCCTGGCGCGTCATGGCTCACGTAAAATCATCATCGGGAAAGACACTCGTATTTCTGGCTATATGCTCGAATCCGCTCTGGAAGCTGGCCTGGCTGCTGCCGGCCTGTCCGCCTCTTTCACCGGCCCGATGCCGACCCCTGCCGTGGCTTATCTGACTCGCGCGTTTCGTGCCGAAGCGGGTATTGTGATTTCTGCCTCCCATAACCCGTTCTACGATAACGGGATAAAGTTTTTCTCTATCGACGGCACCAAACTGCCGGATGACGTGGAAGAAGCCATCGAAGCAGAGATGGAAAAAGAAATTACCTGTGTGGATTCCGCTGAGCTGGGTAAGGCAAGCCGTATCGTGGATGCCGCTGGTCGTTACATCGAGTTCTGCAAAGGGACTTTCCCGAATGAACTTAGCCTGAGCGGGCTGAAAATCGTCGTGGATTGCGCCAACGGGGCGACCTACCACATCGCACCAAATGTGCTGCGTGAGCTGGGGGCGAAGGTTATCGCGGTCGGCTGCGAACCAGATGGCGTCAACATCAATGAAAAATGCGGTGCAACTGACGTTCGTATGCTGCAAGAGCGAGTGCTGGCAGAGAAAGCCGATATCGGTATCGCGTTCGACGGAGACGGTGATCGTGTGATCATGGTTGACCATCAGGGCCTGAAGGTGGATGGCGATCAGATCCTCTACATCATCGCTCGTGAAGGTCTGCGTCAGGGCCAGCTGCGCGGCGGTGCCGTTGGTACGCTAATGAGCAATATGGGGCTGGAGTTAGCGCTTAAACAGCTTGGTATTCCGTTTACTCGCGCAAAAGTGGGTGACCGCTACGTGCTGGAAAAACTGCAGGAAAAAGGCTGGAGAATTGGCGCTGAAAACTCCGGCCATATTATCCTGCTGGACAAAACAACCACCGGTGACGGTATCGTCGCTGCGCTGCAGGTGCTGACTGCCATGGTGCGTAACCATATGAGCCTGCACGATTTGTGCAGCGGAATGAAGCTGTTCCCGCAGATTCTGGTTAACGTTCGTTTCACCGCAGGCAGCGGCGATCCGCTTGAACATGATAGCGTCAAAAAAGTGACCGCCGAAGTTGAAGAAGCGTTGAGTGGTCGTGGACGCGTACTGTTGCGTAAATCCGGTACTGAACCTTTAATTCGTGTGATGGTTGAAGGCGAAGACAACGATCAGGTAACGGAATATGCCAATCGTATTGCTGACGCGGTGAAGGCTGTTTAAAAAAGCTGTGCTGTAAACGAACAAAAAGGCGGCGCTTGCCGCCTGTTATATAAGCAAAAAAGTCAGTCCTGCTGTTTTTTTCTGCAATCAGCACAAGGATAATAAATTGCCCTTGCGCAGCAGTGCTGCTTTGGTTAGTATTCTCACCCGCTTCAGTGGGTAAACGTAACTTTGCCCGCTTCACTGGTTTGAAGCAATTGGTATGCGGTAATCCCGCAAGGAACAGGTTGATTATGTACGAAGCTCTTTTAGTAGTTTTCCTTATTGTAGCTCTGGGCCTTGTAGGTCTCATCATGCTGCAGCAAGGTAAAGGCGCTGATATGGGAGCCTCCTTCGGAGCAGGCGCTTCCGGAACACTCTTCGGTTCAAGTGGTTCTGGTAACTTCATGACCCGTATGACTGGTGTGCTGGCAACGTTGTTCTTCATCATCAGCTTGGTGCTGGGTAATATCAATAGCAACAAAACCAGTAAAGGAAGTGAGTGGGAGAATCTGAGTCAGCCAGCGAAATCTGAGCAGACCACGCCAGCGGCACCTACCAGGCCGACCAGCGATATCCCGCAGTAATAGCAGTAAGCTTCTGTACGGCAGAACTGAGAGCCGTACGCAAAGTGCCGAGGTGGTGGAATTGGTAGACACGCTACCTTGAGGTGGTAGTGCCCGATTGGGCTTACGGGTTCAAGTCCCGTCCTCGGTACCAAATCCCAGCAATTCTTGCATTTATTGCAATTCTGGCGTAGTATTTGCCACGTTTTCGGACGCGGGGTGGAGCAGCCTGGTAGCTCGTCGGGCTCATAACCCGAAGGTCGTCGGTTCAAATCCGGCCCCCGCAACCACTTTCCCTGAGAGTTCTTTTTCAAATATACTGTGAGCCATTTGGTGCCTCGCGAAGAATTTAGAAAAAAATTCTCTGGACGGTGTCCGGGCCGCTATTGCGGCATACAGGGTTCAGTTATATAAAGCCCCGATTTATCGGGGTTTTTTGTTATCTGACTTCAGAATAACTGGGCTATATGCCCTTTTTTTATGTCTTGGGGGTGGGCTTGTCCACATTAGAGCAAAAATTAACAGAGATGATTACAGCACCCGTCGAAGCACTGGGCTATGAACTGGTGGGTATCGAATTCGTTCGAGGTCGCCAATCTACGCTGCGCATCTATATTGATAGTGAAGACGGCATCAATGTTGATGATTGCGCTGATGTCAGTCACCAGGTCAGTGCAGTGCTGGATGTCGAAGATCCTGTCACTGTGGCCTATAACCTGGAAGTTTCCTCACCTGGTCTCGATCGCCCAATGTTCATTAGCGAACATTACGTTCGCTATACTGGCGAAGAAGTGAGCATTGTGTTGCGTATGGCCGTGCAGAACCGTCGCAAATGGCAGGGTATTATTAAAGCCGTCGAGGGTGAGATGATCACGGTCACGGTCGAAGGTAAAGACGAAGTGTTCGCGCTGAGCAACATCCAGAAAGCGAACCTGGTACCCCACTTTTAATAGTTTGGATTGAGGTGAAAACCCAGGATGAACAAAGAAATTTTGGCTGTTGTAGAAGCAGTTTCCAACGAAAAATCTCTTCCGCGCGAAAAGATTTTTGAAGCACTGGAAAGTGCGCTGGCAACGGCGACGAAGAAAAAATACGAGCAAGAGATCGAAGTGCGTGTGAGCATCGATCGTAAAAGTGGTGACTTTGATACTTTCCGCCGCTGGGTCATTGTCGAAGAAGTGACGCAGCCGACGCGTGAAATCACCCTTGATGCCGCTCAATTCGAAGACCCTGCGCTGAACGTGGGCGAATACGTAGAAGACCAGATCGAATCTGTGACCTTTGACCGTATCACCACACAAACCGCAAAACAGGTTATCGTACAGAAGGTTCGTGAAGCTGAACGTGCGATGGTTGTCGATCAGTTCCGTGAGCACGAAGGTGAGATCATTACCGGCGTGGTTAAGAAAGTTAACCGTGACAATATTTCTCTGGATTTAGGCAATAACGCGGAAGCCGTCATCATTCGTGAAGACATGCTGCCACGTGAAAACTTCCGTCCAGGCGACCGTATTCGCGGTGTGCTGTATGCCGTACGCCCTGAAGCGCGCGGCGCGCAGCTGTTCGTTAGCCGTTCCAAACCGGAAATGCTGATTGAACTGTTCCGCATCGAAGTGCCAGAAATCGGCGAAGAAGTCATTGAAATCAAGGCCGCAGCCCGCGATCCGGGTTCTCGTGCGAAAATCGCCGTGAAGACCAATGACAAACGTATCGATCCAGTTGGTGCTTGCGTGGGTATGCGTGGTGCACGCGTACAGGCAGTTTCCACTGAACTGGGCGGCGAGCGTATTGATATCGTGCTGTGGGATGACAACCCGGCGCAATTTGTTATCAATGCCATGGCCCCGGCTGATGTGGCTTCCATTGTGGTTGACGAAGACAAACACACGATGGATATCGCGGTAGAGGCAGGCAATCTGGCGCAGGCGATTGGCCGTAACGGTCAAAACGTGCGTCTGGCAGCGCAGCTGAGCGGCTGGGAACTCAACGTGATGACCGTTGATGACCTGCAGGCTAAGCACCAGGCTGAAGCGCATGCCGCCATTGATACCTTTACCAAATACCTCGACATTGACGAGGATTTCGCCACCGTGTTGGTTGAAGAAGGCTTCTCAAGCCTTGAAGAGCTGGCCTATGTGCCGGTGAAAGAGCTGTTAGAAGTTGACGGCCTTGATGAAGACACAGTGGAAGCATTACGCGAACGCGCCAAAAACGCCCTCACCACTCTGGCACTTGCTCAGGAAGAAAGCTTAGGCGATAGCAAACCTCAAGAGGATCTTCTGAACCTCGAAGGGATGGATCGCACGCTGGCATTCAAACTGGCTGCACGTGGTGTGAGCTCACTGGAAGACCTGGCTGAGCAAGGTGTTGACGACCTGTCAGATATTGAAGGATTAAGCAACGAAAAAGCCGGTGAGTTGATCATGGCTGCTCGTAATATCTGCTGGTTCGGCGACGAAGCGTAATAAACTGTAGCAGGAAGGAACAGCATGACAGATGTAACCGTAAAAGCGCTGGCCGAAGAGATTCAGACCTCCGTGGACCGCCTGGTACAGCAATTTGCTGATGCAGGCATCCCGAAGTCGGCTGATGACTCTGTTTCCGCGCAAGAGAAACAAACCTTGCTGACCCACCTGAACCGTGAACACGGCTCAGCACCAGACAAGTTGACTTTACAGCGCAAAACGCGCAGTACTTTAAATATTCCAGGTACCGGTGGGAAAAGTAAATCGGTACAAATCGAAGTCCGCAAGAAGCGCACCTTTGTGAAACGTGATCCGCAAGAGGCTGAACGCCTGGCCGCGGAAGAACAAGCGCAGCGTGAAGCGGAAGAGCAAGCCCAACGTGAGGCGCAGGAAGCTGCCAATCGTCAGGCGCAAGAAAAAGCTAAACGTGATGCTGAAGAACAAGCTAAGCGTGAAGCCGCTGACAAAGCGAAACGTGAAGCTGCGGAAAAAGACAAAGTGAGCAATCAACAAGACGATATGACGAAAACCGCCCAGGCCGAGAAAGCCCGCCGCGAAGCAGAATCTGCCGAGATTAAGCGCAAAGCGGAAGAAGAAGCCCGTCGCAAACTAGAAGAAGATGCCCGTCGTGTCGCTGAAGAGGCCCGTAAAATGGCTGAAGCGAACGCTGGCGTCTGGACGGAAGAAGAGAAAGTGGAAGACGACAAAACTGATTACCATGTAACCACTTCTCAGCACGCCCGCCAGGCTGAAGACGAAAACGATCGTCAGGTAGAAGCTGGACGGACTCGCGCTCGTACTACTGCGACTAAAGCACCACGCCAGAAGAAAGGCGGCAAGCACGGTGAATCTAAAGCCGATCGCGAAGAAGCTCGCGCAGCGGTTCGTGGTGGTAAAGGCAAGCGTAAGCCAAGCTCCCTGCAGCAGGGCTTCAACAAGCCTGCCCAGGCTGTTAACCGTGACGTTGTGATCGGCGAGACCGTCACCGTTGCCGAGCTGGCTAACAAAATGGCTGTTAAAGGCTCTCAGGTCATCAAAGCAATGATGAAACTGGGCGCAATGGCGACCATCAACCAGGTCATCGACCAGGAAACCGCACAGCTGGTTGCCGAAGAGATGGGCCACAAGGTTATCCTGCGTCGTGAAAACGAGCTGGAAGAAGCGCTGATGAGCGACCGTGATACAGATGCAGTTGCTGAAGCACGCGCGCCGGTTGTTACCATCATGGGTCACGTTGACCACGGTAAAACCTCTCTGCTCGACTACATTCGTTCTACTAAAGTCGCATCCGGCGAAGCGGGTGGTATTACCCAGCATATCGGTGCTTACCACGTAGAAACTGACAACGGTATGGTCACCTTCCTGGATACCCCGGGCCACGCAGCGTTTACTTCTATGCGTGCTCGTGGTGCTCAGGCGACCGATATCGTTGTTCTGGTTGTTGCCGCAGACGATGGCGTGATGCCACAGACAATCGAAGCAATCCAGCACGCGAAAGCGGCGCAGGTGCCGGTTGTTGTTGCGGTGAACAAAATTGACAAGCTGGAAGCCGATCCAGACCGCGTTAAGCAGGAACTGTCTCAGTACGGCATCATGCCAGAAGAGTGGGGCGGTGAAAGCCAGTTCATCCATGTCTCTGCTAAAGCAGGTACGGGCATTGACGAACTGCTGGACGCAATCCTGCTGCAGGCTGAAGTTCTTGAACTGAAAGCAATGCGTGAAGGCATGGCAAGCGGCGTGGTTATCGAATCCTTCTTGGATAAAGGTCGTGGTCCGGTAGCAACCGTTCTGGTGCGTGAAGGCTCCCTGAACAAGGGCGACATCGTGCTGTGTGGCTTCGAATATGGCCGCGTTCGTGCAATGCGTGACGAAATGGGTCGCGAAGTGACTGAAGCTGGTCCTTCTATCCCGGTTGAAATCCTCGGTCTGTCTGGTGTGCCAGCAGCGGGTGATGAAGTTACCGTTGTTCGTGACGAGAAAAAAGCGCGTGAAGTTGCTCTGTATCGTCAGGGTAAATTCCGCGAAGTGAAACTGGCTCGCCAGCAGAAATCCAAACTGGAAAACATGTTCGCCAACATGACCGAAGGCGAAGTGTCCGAAGTGAACATCGTGCTGAAAGCCGACGTTCAGGGTTCTGTGGAAGCGATCAGCGACTCCCTGCTGAAGCTGTCTACTGATGAAGTGAAAGTGAAAATCATCGGTTCCGGCGTGGGCGGTATCACTGAAACTGACGCAACGCTTGCTGCGGCTTCCAACGCAATCCTGGTTGGCTTTAACGTTCGTGCCGATGCCTCTGCTCGCCGCGTGATTGAAGCTGAAAGCCTGGATCTGCGTTACTACTCCGTCATCTACCATCTGATCGACGAAGTGAAAGCAGCGATGAGCGGCATGCTCTCTCCGGAACTGAAACAGCAGATCCTCGGCCTGGCCGAAGTTCGCGATGTGTTCAAATCACCGAAGTTTGGTGCCATCGCAGGCTGTATGGTTACCGAGGGCGTGGTCAAACGTCACAACCCAATCCGTGTTCTGCGCGACAACGTGGTTATCTATGAAGGCGAGCTGGAATCCCTGCGCCGCTTCAAAGATGACGCGAACGAAGTGCGTAACGGCATGGAATGTGGTATCGGCGTTAAGAACTACAACGACGTCCGCGTGGGCGATGTCATCGAAGTCTTCGAAATCATCGAAATCCAGCGTACGATCGCCTGATAGAGTCCGAGTTATCGGCAATATCTTAAGGGGGGCCGAGCGCCCCCCGATTTGTATGGAGAATTTATTATGGCGAAAGAATTTGGTCGCCCGCAGCGCGTCTCTCAGGAATTGCAGAAAGAAATCGCAATTATCCTGCAGCGCGAAATTAAAGATCCGCGTCTGGGCATGATGACCACCGTTTCCGGTGTCGAAGTCTCCCGCGATCTGGCCTATGCCAAAGTGTTCGTCACCTTCCTGAACGACAAAGACGACAATGCCATCAAAGAAGGCATTAAAGTTTTACAGGACGCTTCCGGCTACATCCGCACTCTGGTAGGCAAAGCGATGCGTCTGCGTATCGTGCCTGAACTGACCTTCTTCTACGACAACTCGTTAGTCGAGGGGATGCGCATGTCCAACCTGGTTTCCAACGTCATCCGCAGCGATGACGAGCGTCGCGTGAATACGGACGACAGCAAGGAGGATTAATGAGTCGTCCTCGTCGTCGTGGTCGTGATATCCACGGTGTGCTACTGCTGGATAAGCCACAGGGGCTGTCGTCTAACGATGCCCTGCAAAAAGTAAAACGCATTTATAACGCCAACCGCGCTGGCCACACCGGCGCGCTGGATCCTCTGGCAACCGGCATGCTACCGATTTGCCTGGGTGAAGCGACCAAGTTTTCTCGCTACCTGCTGGATTCAGACAAGCGTTATCGTGTGATCGCCCGCCTGGGTCAGCGCACTGATACGTCGGACGCGGATGGTACCGTGGTGCAGGAGCGTCCGGTTACGTTTAGCGAGCATGAGCTGGCGGCGGCACTGGACAGTTTCCGTGGCGATACCATGCAGGTGCCGTCCATGTATTCGGCGCTGAAGCATCAGGGCAAACCGCTGTACGAATATGCCCGTCAGGGTATTGAAGTTAAGCGTGAAGCCCGCCCAATCACGGTCTACGAACTGCTGTTTATTCGCCATGAAGGCGATGAGCTGGAGCTGGAGATTCACTGCTCTAAGGGTACGTATATTCGTACCATCACCGACGACCTGGGTGAAAAGCTGGGCTGCGGCGCACACGTGACTTTCCTGCGCCGCCTTGCCGTTAGCAAATATCCTGTCGAACGTATGGTGACTCTCGAACAGCTGCATGAGCTTGTTGAACAGGCTCATCGGCAGGACGTGGAGCCGGGCTCTTTGTTAGATCCACTTTTAATGCCAATGGACAGTCCGGCTTCGGACTTCCCACTCGTTAATTTGCTTCCTGTGGTTGCGGGCTATTTCAAAAATGGCCAGCCGGTACAGGTCGCGAATGTTCCAGCCGACGGGCTGGTTCGGGTGACTGAAGGCGATGACGCTAAATTCATTGGCATGGGCGAGATAGACGAAGATGGTCGCGTCGCGCCTCGTCGTCTGGTCGTCGAGTATCCCGTGTGACATCTGTAGTGACCTTGCGATAAGAGGTGGCTACAGGTAAAATAGCGCGGCTTAGCATCGGGACGTTTGTTTAACAATCTACCCGATGTGCACTGGGGTTGCTGAATTAGAGATCGGCACCCTGTCTATTTATCTATTATTCTGGAGTTGAAAATGTCTCTAAGCGTTGAAGCTAAAGCTAAAATCGTTTCTGAGTTTGGTCGTGGTACTAACGACAGCGGTTCTACCGAAGTTCAGGTTGCACTGCTGACCGCACAGATTAACCACCTGCAGGGTCACTTTGCAGAGCACAAAAAAGATCACCACAGCCGTCGTGGTCTGCTGCGTATGGTTTCTCAGCGTCGTAAACTGCTCGACTACCTGAAGCGTAAAGATGTAGCACGTTACACCAGCCTGATCGAGCGTCTGGGTCTGCGTCGCTAAGTCTTGCGAGTTTCAGAAAAAGGGGCCTTTTAAGGCCCCTTTTTTCAACCAGACGGCAGCAATTCTATGGAAACTAATGTATTGTTGCTGTGTGTGATCTTTGTTGCAGAGGTTCGCGCGGCTAATGAGAAGCTTGACCCGCAGGGACGGTTCAGGATTGTCATTAGTCGCGAGGATGTGATGAAGATCGGGTCATAACGACACCGCGTGAAGTCACCGGTAGTCTAAGAATCTAAAGGATAATATCTTGCTAAATCCGATCGTTCGTAAATTCCAGTATGGTCAGCATACGGTCACTATTGAGACCGGCATGATGGCGCGCCAGGCTACCGCAGCAGTAATGGTAAGCATGGACGACACCGCAGTATTCGTGACCGTTGTAGGTCAGAAAAAAGCGAAGGCGGGCCAGGACTTCTTCCCACTGACCGTTAACTATCAGGAGCGTACCTACGCTGCTGGTCGTATCCCAGGCAGCTTCTTCCGTCGTGAAGGCCGCCCAAGCGAAGGCGAAACCCTGATTGCGCGTCTGATTGACCGCCCGGTTCGTCCGCTGTTCCCGGAAGGCTTCGTCAACGAAGTTCAGGTTATCGCTACCGTGGTTTCCGTAAACCCACAGGTACATCCTGATATCGTTGCAATGATCGGTGCATCTGCTGCGCTGAGCCTGTCTGGCATTCCATTCAATGGTCCTATTGGTTCTGCTCGTGTGGGCTACATCAATGACCAGTACGTACTGAACCCAACCGCTGACGAGCTCAAAGAGAGCAAGCTGGACCTGGTTGTTGCCGGTACCGAAAATGCAGTACTGATGGTTGAATCCGAAGCAGAACTGCTGAGCGAAGACCAGATGCTGGGTGCAGTTGTGTTCGGTCACGAACAGCAGCAGGTTGTTATCCAGAACATCAACTCTCTGGTTGCCGAAGCGGGCAAACCACGCTGGGACTGGCAGCCAGAAGCTGTGAACGAAGCGCTGAACGCGCGCGTTGCAGCCCTTGCTGAAGCTCGCCTGAGCGACGCATACCGTATCACCGACAAGCAAGAGCGCTACGCGCAGATTGGCGTGATCAAAACTGAAGTTATCGCAGCGCTGCTGGCGGAAGAAGAAACTCTGGATGACGCTGAGCTGAGCGACATCCTGCACGCTATCGAGAAAAACGTTGTTCGTAGCCGCGTTCTGCGTGGCGAGCCGCGTATCGATGGCCGCGAAAAAGACATGATCCGTGGTCTGGATGTGCGTACCGGCGTTCTGCCACGTACTCACGGTTCCGCACTGTTCACCCGTGGTGAAACTCAGGCGCTGGTTACTGCGACCCTGGGCACCGCGCGTGACGCGCAGAACCTGGACGAGTTGATGGGCGAACGTACCGACAACTTCCTGTTCCACTACAACTTCCCTCCGTACTCCGTAGGCGAAACCGGCATGGTCGGTTCACCGAAGCGTCGTGAGATCGGTCACGGTCGTCTGGCTAAGCGTGGCGTTCTGGCTGTAATGCCTGAAGCTGACCGCTTCCCGTACACCGTGCGTGTAGTGTCTGAAATCACTGAATCTAACGGTTCTTCTTCCATGGCTTCCGTTTGTGGTGCTTCCCTGGCCCTGATGGACGCAGGTGTGCCAATCAAAGCCGCGGTAGCGGGCATTGCGATGGGCCTCGTGAAAGAAGGCGAGAACTTCGTGGTTCTGTCCGACATTCTGGGTGACGAAGATCACCTGGGCGACATGGACTTCAAAGTTGCCGGTAGCCGTGAAGGTATCTCTGCGCTGCAGATGGATATCAAAATCGAAGGCATCACCCGCGAAATCATGCAGGCTGCTCTGAGCCAGGCTAAAGGTGCGCGTCTGCACATCCTGGGCGTGATGGAGCAGGCTATCAACGCACCGCGTGGCGATATCTCTCAGTTCGCACCACGTATTCACACCATCAAGATCAACCCAGACAAGATCAAAGACGTGATCGGTAAGGGTGGTTCTGTGATTCGTGCGCTGACCGAAGAAACCGGCACTACCATTGAAATCGAAGATGACGGTACTGTGAAGATCGCAGCAACCGACGGCGAAAAAGCGAAACACGCGATTCGTCGTATCGAAGAGATCACCGCAGAAATCGAAGTGGGCCGCATCTACGCTGGTAAAGTTACCCGTATTGTAGACTTCGGTGCGTTCGTTGCTATCGGCGGCGGCAAAGAAGGTCTGGTTCACATCTCTCAGATCGCTGACAAGCGCGTTGAGAAAGTGACCGACTATCTGCAGATGGGTCAGGAAGTGCCTGTGAAGGTACTGGAAGTTGACCGTCAGGGCCGCGTTCGCTTGAGCATCAAAGAAGCAACCGAGCAGTCCCCGGCAGAAGGTGCAGCACCTGCTGCTCCAGAAGCTGAGTAAGGTATTATCCTTTAGCTCCCTGTGGTGACATGGGGAGCTGTTTATTACGGAGCAGGATGCTCCGTTTTAGCAGCCGGCGGACAGGATGTTCATTCAATTGTTGTCTTCGGGAGTAGGAAATGAAGCCTTTCTTGCGCTGGTGTTTCGTTGCGACAGCTCTCACGCTGGCAGGATGCAGCAACTCTGCCTGGCGTGAAAGTGAAGTCCTGGCGGTGCCATTGCAACCGACTTTGCAGCAAGAAGTCATTCTGGCACGCATGGAACAGATACTTGCCAGTCGGGCTTTAACCGATGATGAACGCGCACAGCTTTTATATGAGCGCGGAGTGTTGTATGATAGCCTCGGCTTGCGGGCTCTGGCGCGAAATGATTTTTCGCAAGCGCTGGCAATCCGCCCCGATATGCCTGAAGTATTCAATTACTTAGGCATATATTTAACGCAGGCAGGCAATTTTGATGCTGCCTATGAAGCGTTTGATTCTGTACTTGAGCTTGATCCAACTTACAACTACGCGCATTTAAATCGCGGTATCGCCCTCTACTACGGTGGTCGTTATCGTTTAGCGCAAGATGATCTGCTGGCGTTTTATCAAGACGATCCCAATGATCCTTTCCGCAGTCTGTGGCTCTATATCGCTGAAAGCAATATTGACGCAAAACAGGCCAAGGAGTCGCTACAACAGCGGCTCGATAAATCGGATAAAGAGCAATGGGGATGGAACATTGTCGAGTTCTACCTGGGGAACATTAACGAAAGCACGTTAATGGAACGCCTCAAGGCGGACGCAACGGATAACACCTCGCTCGCTGAGCATCTCAGTGAAACCAACTTCTATTTAGGTAAGTTCTACCTAAGTCTGGGGGAAAAGGACAGCGCCACGGCACTGTTCAAGTTAGCGGTCGCTAACAACGTACACAACTACGTTGAGCATCGTTATGCATTGTTGGAATTAGCGCTCTTGGGCCAGGAGCAAGATGACCTGGCAGAATCGGACCAGCAATAGCTGACGAACATCGATCAGCCCATAAACTTTATCCATTAAAGTCATCACCTTCACGGGTGAGGGCGTTTTTGTTCGTTAATCAACCAAATTTGAGCCGGTTCACACTTTTCAATGAAAATTGCAGGTCAATTTCACGATGAGTTATGTAGACTGGCCGCCATCTACGAGGCACGTGTACTACATGACTGATATCATCGAGACTACTACTATCGAAACTACTTTTACCGATCTGGGCCTTAACGGCTCCATTCTCAAAGCCCTGAACGATCTGGGCTACGAAAAGCCATCTCCAATCCAGGCAGAGTGTATTCCACACCTGCTGGGTGGCCGCGATGTTCTGGGTATGGCCCAGACAGGCAGCGGCAAAACCGCAGCGTTCTCTTTACCACTGCTGCACAACCTTGATCCAGAGCTGAAAGCACCACAAATCCTGGTGCTGGCACCAACCCGCGAACTGGCGGTTCAGGTTGCTGAAGCCATGACGGATTTCTCTAAACACATGCACGGCGTAAACGTAGTGGCCCTTTACGGTGGCCAGCGTTATGACGTACAGCTGCGCGCCCTGCGTCAGGGTCCACAAATTGTTGTGGGTACCCCGGGCCGTCTGCTCGATCACTTAAAACGCGGTACGCTGAACCTGTCCAGCCTGAAAGGCCTGGTACTGGATGAAGCTGATGAAATGCTGCGTATGGGCTTCATCGAAGACGTTGAAACCATCATGGCGCAGATCCCGGAAGGTCATCAGACCGCTCTGTTCTCTGCAACTATGCCAGAAGCGATTCGTCGTATTACCCGTCGCTTCATGAAAGATCCACAGGAAGTTCGCATTCAGTCAAGCGTGACGACTCGTCCGGACATCAGCCAGAGCTACTGGACCGTGCACGGTATGCGTAAGAACGAAGCGCTGGTTCGTTTCCTTGAGTCAGAAGATTTTGATGCGGCGATCATCTTCGTTCGTACCAAAAACGCAACTCTGGAAGTGGCTGAAGCGCTGGAGCGTAGCGGCTATAACAGCGCTGCACTGAACGGTGACATGAACCAGGCCCTGCGTGAGCAGACTCTGGAGCGTCTGAAAGATGGTCGTCTGGACATCCTGATTGCTACCGACGTTGCGGCCCGTGGCCTGGACGTTGAGCGTATCAGCCTGGTTGTTAACTACGACATCCCGATGGACTCAGAATCTTACGTTCACCGTATCGGCCGTACCGGTCGTGCGGGTCGTGCTGGCCGTGCGCTGCTGTTCGTTGAGAACCGCGAGCGTCGTCTGCTGCGCAACATCGAACGCACCATGAAGCTGACCATTCCAGAAGTTGAGCTGCCAAACCGTGACCTGCTGAGCGAGCGTCGCCTGGCTAAGTTCGCGGCTAAAGTTCAGCAGCAGCTGGAAAGCAGCGATCTGGATCTGTACCGTGGTCTGCTGGCAAAAATTCAGCCTTCTGCGGAAGCTGAAGAAGCGCTGGATATCGAAACGCTGGCAGCAGCACTGCTGAAAATGGCTCAGGGCGAACGTCCACTGATCCTGCCACCAGATGCGCCAATGCGTCCACGTCGTGAATTCCGCGAGCGTGACGAACGTTTCGAACGCAGTGACCGTGCTCCACGCGGTGACCGTGGCGACCGCGCTCCACGTGGCGATCGTCCACAGCGTGATGGCGATGCTCCACGTCGTGAACGTCGTGACGTTGGCGATATGGAACTGTACCGCATCGAAGTTGGCCGTGATGACGGCGTTGAAGTTCGTCACATCGTTGGCGCTATCGCTAACGAAGGCGACATCAGCAGCCGTTACATCGGTAACATCAAGCTGTTCGGTACTCACTCAACTATCGAGCTGCCGAAAGGCATGCCGGGTGAGATCCTGCAGCACTTTACCCGCACTCGTATTCTGAACAAGCCGATGAATATGCAGCTGATGGGTGATGCGCAGCCACGTACTGACCGCGGTGGCGAACGCCGTGGCGGCGGTGCTCCTGCAGGCCGTGGTTTCGGTAGCGGTGAGCGTCGTGAAGGCGGTCGCGGTCCACGTCGTGACGGCCCGGCAGGCGCTGGCGCAGGTCGTAGCTTCAGCGGCGAACGTCGCGAAGGCGGCCGTGGCCCACGTCGTGAAGATGGCGCAGCACCTGCTCGTCGTCGTACAACTGAAGCTTAATTAGCCGAAGTTTATGCCTGCATTTAGCGTGCAGGCAGCCATAAAAAGTCCCGGTTAGCGATACCGGGATTTTTTTTATCCAAAGTGTACTCATGTACTGGTACAATACTCCGCATTCGGGCCGTCACTCTGGCGGCTCTCATGTTTCAGGAATTTGTATGACGACCTTATCGACCACCAAAGCCACGCCTTCCATCCTCGGCGGCGTGATGATCATTGGTGGCACCATTATCGGCGCAGGCATGTTTTCCCTTCCCGTTGTGATGTCGGGAGCCTGGTTTTTCTGGTCGCTGGCCGCGCTGGTCTTTACCTGGTTCTGCATGCTGCACTCCGGCCTGATGATCCTTGAGGCCAACCTTAATTATCGCGTCGGGTCGAGCTTTGATACGGTCACGAAAGATCTGCTTGGTAAGGGCTGGAACCTGATCAACGGTCTGTCCATTGCGTTTGTACTCTATATCCTGACCTACGCCTATATTTCGGCGAGCGGTTCGGTGATCCACCACACGCTAAAAGAGATGTCCATCGACTTTCCGGCCAGGTTTGCAGGGCTGATATTCGCCCTTGTGGTAGCGTTTATCGTCTGGCTCAGCACGCGGGCGGTCAGCAGGATGACGACGATTGTCCTCGGGGCGAAGATTCTCACCTTCTTTATGACGTTCGGTGGCCTGATGTGGCACGTGGAGCCGGCAACGCTGCTGGACAGCAAATCGCTGAACCCGAGCTATCTGCCTTATCTGTTTATGACGCTGCCGTTCTGCCTCGCCTCCTTTGGCTACCACGGCAACGTGCCGAGCCTGATGAAGTACTACGGCAAAGATCCGCAGACTATCAAACGCTGCCTGCTCTGGGGCACGGTGATGGCGCTGGTGCTGTATTCCATCTGGCTTGTCGGCAGCATGGGGAACATCCCGCGCGGTGATTTTATTGCCATTGCGGAAAAGGGCGGGAATATTGATGTGCTGGTTGGGGCGCTAAGCGGCGTTCTCAACAGCCGGGCGCTGGATCTGCTGCTGATTATCTTCTCCAACTTCGCGGTTGCCAGCTCGTTCCTGGGCGTGACGCTGGGCCTGTTTGATTACCTGGCCGACCTGTTTAAGTTTGACGATACCCCTGTGGGCCGCCTGAAAACCGCGCTGGTCACCTTTATTCCACCCGTTGTGGGCGGGGTGATTTGGCCGGATGGATTTATCTATGCGATTGGCTACGCGGGCCTGGCGGCAACAGTCTGGGCGGCCATCGTGCCTGCGCTGCTGGCAAAAGCCTCACGCAAGAAGTTCGGCAGCCCGACTTACCGGGTCTGGGGCGGGAATAAAATGATTGCGCTGATCCTCGTCTTCGGGGTGGGCAACGCGATTATCCATATTCTTTCGAGTCTGAATTTACTTCCTGTGTATCAATGACTTGTAGGGTAGAGAGATGGGGGCGTCACCCGACAAAAAAGGTGGATGGCGCTTGCGCTTATCCACCCTACGAGTCCTACGAACTACAAACTCTCGTGCACGTCCATCGCCAGATCGAACGAATGCAGCCGCGCCTGGCTGTCAAAAATCTGCCCGTTGACCATGATCTCATCCGCCTGGGTTTCCCGCAGCAGTGAAATCAGCCCGTGACGTACTTTCGCTTTATCGCCTACCAGAGACATGCCCAGCGCCTGCTGTACGCCATACTGCTCTGCCGGACTCCAGACGTTTTCCATACTTTCGACAGGGGCCGGAAGCTGCCCTGACTCACCGCGACGTAATTTCACAAACGCCTGCTGCATAGAGGTAAACAGGAATTCAGCATCGCGGTTGCTGTCCGCGGCGACGATATTGATGCACACCATCGCGTACGGTTTTTCGAGACGTTCAGACGGTTTGAACTGGGCGCGATAGAGCTGCAGCGCCTGGAAAAGCATGTCCGGTGCAAAGTGCGAAGCAAACGCGAACGGCAGGCCCATCTGCGCCGCCAGCTGCGCGCTGTACAGGCTGGAGCCTAATAGCCAGACGGGTATTTTACTGTTGTAGCCGGGAACCGGGCGTACTGCCGGGTTCGGATCTTTGGCATCAAACCACGAAACCAGTTCGCTGACATCGCGCGGGAAGTTGTCGATATCACCGCTCATATGGCGACGTAGCGCCATCATTGTGCGCTGATCGCTACCCGGCGCGCGCCCCAGCCCCAAATCAATACGGCCTGGATACAGGGTTTCCAGCGTGCCGAACTGTTCGGCAATAACTAATGGGGAATGGTTTGGCAGCATCACGCCGCCCGAACCAAGACGCAGGGTCGTTGTGTTCGCGGCAAGATAGCCAATCAGGACCGATGTCGCGGCGCTGGCGATGCCGGTCATATTATGATGCTCGGCAAGCCAGTAGCGGTGGTAGCCACGCTTTTCGGCCAGGCGAGCGAGATCGAGTGAACGATGGAACGCATCTGCCGCCTGCGATCCCTGTGGTATCGGGGACAGGTCCAGCAGCGAGAAGGGCACTTGAGTAGATTCAGACATAACGGCTCACTTTGTTTGGGTACTTCGTTTGCTGAGAATCCCTTCAGTATTGCCGAAATTCACCAACAGTTAAGTAACAAAGTGAGCCTTTTACCTAACCCCGGTCGACCAGCTCAAGCCCGGCGACCCGCCGCCAGTAGCCGTTGCAGTCGCTGTTGGACTTCAGCTGTAGTGGATTATCGCCGTTCTCGTTGGCGCGATAAGTCTCCAGCACGCGCAGCGTATCCAGCCCCATCGGCGACAGGCGGACCATATCCACCAGCCCTTTCATGGAGGCCAGCTCGTTGCCCAGGTTATAGACATAGCCGCTCATCGTCTGGATACCGTTGAGCACGAAGACCTGCTGGTTCTCCTGCGACAGCATATCGCGCCCGGTAGGATATTTAATGCAGCAGGTTTCGCATTCGTCTTTCGCGCGGTCTTCCGAGCGTGCGGTAAAGCAGCGGGCGGAATAAGCGAGCGGCAGATGGCCGTAGCTCAGGACCTCCACTTCAAACTGATTGCGGATCCCCAGCTCGTCGCACTGGTTAAGCAGATTTTCCAGCCAGTCCCGCGACAGCTCTACCGGCATACACCAGCGAGTCATGCCCTGTTTGAGCAGCAGCCGCAGCGTGACGGCGTTATAGCAGTTAAGGGCATGACCGGCGACAAACGGCAGCTTGCGTTCGGCTGCCACGTTCACCGCGCCGATATCATTCGCTTCAATCAGAAAGTCGCCGTTATCCACGTAGCGCTTCAGCTCGTTAAGCTCGGACGGCGCCTGCACCAGCGCGAGGGTGGAGAGCACCACCTGCTTGCCCTGGCCCGCCAGCATTTTTGCCATCTCCAGCCAGTCGCCCACTTTGGTTGCGCGACGCTTGCTGCAAACGGCCTCGCCGAGATAAATCACGTCGGCGCTGCTTTTGGCGGCGGCCTGGTAAAAGCTTTCCAGCGTCTCTTTCGGCCAGTAGTACAGCACCGGCCCTAATGAATATTTCATCTGATTTCCTACTGCCATTTGCGGTGATATGCGCCGAGCGTGGTTTGCGTGCCTTCGGCCATTGAACCCAGGGTGTCCATCCAGGCCTGCTGCGCGCGGTAATTTTCAGGATCGGCCATGCAGCGGTCGATGGCCTGACGCCACACTTTGGCGACCTGGCTGACATAGGCCGGGCTGCGCTGGCGGCCTTCGATTTTCACCGAGGCGATATTAGCGGCGAGCAGCTCCGGCAGAAGTTCGAGGGTGTTGAGGCTGGTCGGCTCTTCCAGCGCGTGATATTTCTGATCGTCCACCAGGTAACGGCCTTTGCAGAGCGTCGGGTAACCCGCGTTTTCGCCGTCTTCGTAACGATCGATCAGCACGTCGTTCAGACGTGATTCCAGCCCCTGCGGCGTCTGCTGCCAGCGAACAAAGCGCGCCGGGGAGCAGGCGCCCACTGTGTTCGGGGATTCGCCGGTCAGATAGGAAGAGAGATAGCAGCGGCCTTCGGCCATGATGCAAAGGCTGCCGAAGGCGAAGACCTCCAGCGGCACCGGCGTGACGCGGGCCAGCTGCTTCACCTGATGAATGGATAACACGCGCGGCAGCACCACGCGGGCCACGTCGAAATTACGATGATAGAAGCGCACGGCCTCTTCGTTCGTCGCTGAGGCCTGAACCGAGACGTGGCGCTCAATATGCGGATAGCGATTTGCGGCATACTCAAGCATGGCCAGGTCCGCCAGAATCAGGGCGTCGGCCCCCAGCTCTGCCGCCATATCCACCGCTCGCTGCCAGCGAACATAGCCGTCCGGGTGCGCGAAGGTGTTAATGGCAATGTGCAGCTTGCGGCCGCGCTGATGCACGTAGCTCACGGCTTCCTGTAGTTTCTTTTCCGTGAAATTCAGACCAGCGAAATGGCGGGCGTTTGTGTCATCTTTCAGACCGATGTAAACCGCGTCGGCACCATTATCAATGGCCGCTTTCAGCGCCGGGAGATTTCCGGCAGGGCAAAGCAACTCCATAATTCATCCTGATTCTTCGGGTAACCTGTAAAGTCACCCGGCCGCCTGCAAGGGCCGCAAAATTGTTAACGAACTGGGATTCTAGTTAACCTGTCGGCGACAAATTTTGATTTAAGGCAGCTAATGACGTATTGATGACATCCATCGGTGCCGGGGATAAACCCATGGGTTTATTGATTTGCCCCGCTATCGCGAACGGCGGGTGTGGCAAAATAGCCAAAAATTTTTCTCAAGGAGTAAGCTCGTGTTGGATAAACTGCGTTCACGTCTGGTACAGGTCGGCCCCTCTTTATTACGTACGCCGGTCAAACTGACGCCTTTTGCCCTGAAGCGTCAGGTGCTGGAGCAGGTGCTGGGCTGGCAGTTTCGTCAGGCGCTGGAGGACGGCGAGCTTGAGTTTCTGGACGGGCGCTGGCTGAGCATTGAAGTGCGCGATCTTGGTCTAAAATGGTTTACCTCCGTCCAGGACAATAAGCTGGTTGTCCGTGAGGATGCCCCGGCGGATGTTAGCTTTAGCGCGACGGCTAACGATCTGCTTTTGATTGCCGCACGCAAACAGGACCCGGATACGTTATTCTTCCAGCGTCGTCTGGTCATTGAAGGCGATACGGAACTCGGTCTGTACGTCAAGAACCTGATGGATGCCATTGAGCTGGACGCGATGCCAAAACCTTTACGCGTTCTGCTGCTGCAACTGGCAGATTTCGTCGAAGCGGGCCTGCAGCACAAGCCCGTTCCAGACAGTAACTCGGTAGGTGAGCCATGCTAATTCGTGTAGAAATACCCATCGATGCGCCAGGCATCGACGCACTGCTGCGCCGCACGTTCAACGGTAACGGTGAAGCGGATCTGGTGAAAGATTTACGGGAAGATGGCCAGCTGACGCTGGGGCTGGTCGCCACCGACGACGAAGGTCAGGTGGTGGGCTATGTGGCCTTCAGCCCGGTCGCCGTAGAGGGTGAAGAGCTACAGTGGGTGGGGCTTGCGCCGCTTGCCGTGGATGAAGCCTATCGCGGTCAGGGGCTGGCTAAGCGGCTGGTTTATGAGGGGCTGGATTCGCTCAATGAGTTTGGCTATGCCGCCGTGGTCACCTTAGGTGAACCCGCGCTGTACGGGCGACTGGGCTTTGTACCAGCCGCACAGCACGGCTTGCGCTGTGCCTGGCCGGAAACGGAAGCGTATTTCCAGATCCGCCCGCTGGCGGACGATGCGCTTAACGGCGTCAGCGGTCTGGTGGAGTATCACGACCATTTCAATCGCGAATTCTAATCCGTCGGCTGCTTATGGAGACCTGCCAGCAGGTCTTCAAAAGCCAGGCCGCCGCTCACCAGCCTCTCTTTTTGCGCTTTGGTCAGCTGCTTGATGCGGTATTCCAGACGCAGCGCCGCAGAGCGGTCGCCCACCAGGTGACTAAACGCCAGCTTCAGCTCGCCTTTTCCCCGCAGGGCCTTGGCGCCTTTTCCGGATTGATGCTGCAGGAAACGACGATCCACATCGGTGGTTATCCCGGTGTAGAGGCGGTTATCGAGGGTGCGGACTAAATAGAGATACCAGCTGGACATAGGTCGGGCGCATAATTGAAATTCACTGCAGGGTAACATCGTTCAGGATGGACATGGAAACACTAGATGCCATCAGCCGCTGGCTGAACAAACAGCACGTGCTTAGCTACTGCGTCGGCGGTAACGACGAGCTATGGTGCGCTAACGCTTTTTATTACTATGATGCGCAGCGCGTGGCCTTCTATCTGCTCAGCGAAACCTCAACGCGCCACGGCGGGCTAATTGGGGCAGGTACAAACGTTGCGGGGACCATCAACGGGCAGCCCAAAACCGTCGCGCTGATTCGTGGCGTTCAGTTTCGTGGCCGCATCAGGATGATGGAAGAAAGCGAAGGGGCGACCGTGCGGGCGCTCTACTGTAAAAAATTCCCGGTTGCGAGAGTGATGATCGCTCCCGTCTGGGAGATCCGGCTCGACGAGCTGAAAATGACGGACAACACTCTCGGCTTTGGTAAAAAACTGCACTGGCTGCGGGAAAACTAGCGGCCTAACAGACGCAGCGCTTCGCGGTTAAACGCCGGTAAATCCTCTGGCGTACGGCTGGTGACAAGCTGATCTTTATCGACCACGACCTCTTTATCATAGAAGTCCGCGCCTGCGTTTTTCACGTCAATCACGATAGGCTTCACGGCGGTAAGTTTGCGTCCGCGCACCACATCGGCGCTGATCAGCAGCTGCGGGCCGTGGCAAATAGCAAAGACCGGCTTGCCGCTGTTCATGAAGTCACGGGTAAAGGTCACGAAGCGCTCGTCGCCACGCAGGCTGTCCGGGGAATGCCCGCCCGGAAGTAAAAGCGCGTCGAAATCTGCCGGGCGAACTTCATCAATGGCCTTGTCGATTTTAACTTTCGCTTCACCCTGTTTGCCGGTAACTGTTTTTCCGGCCTGCTTCTCAATGGTGATAACCTCATGGCCCGCTTTGCGGAACTCTTCTGCGGGTGAAGTAAATTCTGAATCCTCAAATTCGTCGGTGATCAGGACCGCAATCTTCTTGCTCATAGTGCCTCCGTATTGATGGTTCCAGTCATTAAGCCTGGTCCACGAGGCAGACTTTGCAAGCGAAAGGGCTAGACTTAGAATCATCTGAATAAGGAGCTTCCATGAGCCGAGTACTGATTACCGGGGCCACGGGCCTGGTGGGTGGGCACCTGCTGCGTCTGCTGAACGACGATCCTCGTATCACCCATATCACCGCCGCAACGCGCCGACCGCTGGCCGCCGAAATGGCAAAAGTCTCTAATCCCCACGACCCGCAGCTGAGCGACGCGCTGGTGCAGATTACCGGGCCGCTGGATATCGTTTTCTGCTGCCTGGGGACGACCATGCGCGAGGCGGGCAGCAAAGAGGCGTTTGTTCTGGCGGACTATACGCTGGTGGTGGATACCGCCATCACGGGGCAGCGGCTGGGGGCGACGCATATGCTGGTGGTCAGTTCGATAGGCGCCAACAGCAGCTCACCATTTTTTTACAATCGGGTGAAAGGGAAGATGGAGGAGGCGCTGATTGCCCAGCAGTGGCCGCGGCTGACCATTGCGCGCCCGTCCATGCTGCTTGGGCACCGGGAATCACAGCGGTTCAACGAGTCGCTGTTTGCTCCGCTGTTTAAAATCATGC
Source organism: Dryocola clanedunensis subsp. sulfonylureivorans (assembly GCF_016756775.1). Classification (GTDB taxonomy): domain Bacteria; phylum Pseudomonadota; class Gammaproteobacteria; order Enterobacterales; family Enterobacteriaceae; genus Dryocola; species Dryocola clanedunensis. The sequence continues at coordinate 80,771 of NZ_JAERMU010000011.1, forward strand.
CCGGTAAATGGAAATCCATCCAGGCCAGAGACGTGGCGCGGGCGATGCTGCAGGAGGCCGTTTCTCCCACCCATGAAGGTACTGCGGTTCTGGATTCCAGGGAGCTAAGGAAAATTGCCGCGCATGGTGGCTACAGGTAAGCGCGGCTTTCCAATAGCGGGGCGGCAAGCGTAGTATTAGCGGCAAATAATTATCACCACGTTAATACTCTCAGGGCACACCGTTATGCAAACTCAAACTTCACCCCGGGTGAGCGAGCCTTCGTTCGCCTGGTGGAAACCAGCGCTGTTCTTCCTCGTTGTGATTGTCGGGCTGTGGATAGTTAAATGGCAGCCGTACTACGGTAAAGCCTTTACCGCCGCCGACACGCACAGTATTGGTAAATCGATTATCGCCCAGCCGGAGGCGAACCCGCTGAAAGCGGCATGGGACTACGCGATGGTTTATTTCCTCGCGGTCTGGAAGGCGGCGGTGCTCGGCGTGCTTTTAGGCTCGCTGATTCAGGTTTTAATCCCCCGGGACTGGCTCCTGCGCACGCTCGGCAAACCGCGTTTTAGCGGCACGCTGTTCGGCACGCTTTTTTCATTGCCTGGCATGATGTGTACCTGCTGTGCGGCACCCGTTGCCGCTGGCATGCGCCGTCAGTCGGTGTCGATGGGCGGCGCGCTGGCGTTCTGGCTGGGGAACCCGCTGCTTAATCCCGCCACGCTGGTGTTTATGGGATTTGTGCTGGGCTGGCATTTCGCGCTGATTCGGCTGGCGGCGGGTATTGTCACGGTGCTGGGCGTAGCGACCATCGTGCAGTATTGGGTTAAGGATAAGCCGCAGGCGGTGGAGATCCCCCAGCCGACGGTTTCGCCACTGCGGGAGGGAAACTTTATCCAGCGCTGGATGAAAGCGCTGTGGAGCCTGTTCTGGAGCACGATCCCCGTTTACATCATCGCGGTTCTGGTACTGGGGGCAGCGCGAGTCTGGCTCTTCCCGCACGCGGATGGCGCGGTGGGCAATACGCTGTTCTGGGTGATTGCGATGGCGATTGCGGGCTGCCTGTTCGTTATCCCGACCGCCGCCGAAATTCCGATTATTCAGACCATGATGCTGGCCGGCATGGGCACCGCTCCGGCGCTGGCCCTGCTGATAACCTTGCCAGCCGTCAGCCTGCCGTCGCTGGTGATGCTGCATAAGGCGTTTCCGGCAAAAGCCTTATGGCTTACCGGTGGGCTGGTGGCGCTGAGTGGGGTGATTACAGGAACGCTGGCGCTGCTGTAGTTGTAGGGTGGATAAGCGCAGCGTCATCCACCGTTTATAATTCCGGTGGGCGACGCTGCGCTTACCCCGCCTTAAGAAATTGCGGCTTTAGCGTAAGTGATGAACGACCTGGTTACTGCTGCCGCGCCAGATTAGCGCCGGGTCTTTCAAATCCTGTACAAACTTGCCGTCGACCAGCACGTTGATGAGATTGACCACTTCCCGCTGGCTCTCCGTCAGCTCATCCAGCTTATAGCCCGTCCACATCCAGATATCTTTGCCCGGGCATTCTGCCCGCACGCGCTGGACCAGCTTCAGAATATCCGGCACGTTTTGCGGATGCAGCGGGTCGCCGCCCGAAAGCGACAGACCCTGGCGGCGCACGCGGGTATCGTTCAGATCGCTTATGATCTGGTCTTCCATCGCCCGGGTGAACGGCATGCCAGAATTGACCCGCCAGGTGCTTTTGTTATAGCAGCCGGGGCATTCATGCACGCAGCCGGAAACGAACAGCGTGCAGCGGGTACCCGGCCCGTTAACGATATCCACCGGGTAGTACTGATGCATGTTCACTTAGCCGATCTGCCCGTTGCCCAGGTGTTTCACGCGGCGCTTAACTTCCTCCTGCTTGCCGGCGTTGAACGGACGGGCGTCCGGGCTGCCCAGGTAGCCGCAAACGCGACGGGTAACGGAGACGCGAGCCGCATCGTGGTTACCGCATTTCGGGCAGGTGAAGCCCTTGCTGGTGCATTCGAACTCGCCGGTGAAGCCGCACTCGTAGCACTCGTCGATTGGCGTGTTGGTGCCGTAATACGGAACGTGTTTGTAGCTGTAATCCCAGACGTCTTCCAGCGCCTGCAGGTTGTGCTGGATGTTCGGGTATTCGCCGTAACAAATGAAACCGCCGTTAGCCACGGGTGGATACGGTGCTTCAAAGTCGATTTTGTCGTATGGGTTAACTTTCTTCTCAACGTCGAGGTGGAAGCTGTTGGTGTAATAGCCTTTATCGGTCACGCCCGGCACTACGCCAAACTCGGCGGTATCCAGACGGCAGAAGCGGTCGCACAGGTTTTCACTTGGCGTGCTGTAGAGGCTGAAGCCGTAGCCGGATTCCTCTTTCCAGGCATCCGTTGCCTGACGCAGGCGGGCAACAATCGCCACGGCTTTCTGGCGCAGAGCTTCGCTGTCGTAAACGTGCTGGTTGCCAAACAGCGCGTTAACGGTTTCGTGAATGCCGATATAGCCCAGGGAAATAGAGGCACGACCGTTTTTGAATATATCAGCCACGTTATCGTCCGCTTTCAGACGCACACCGCAGGCACCTTCCATATACAGGATTGGCGCTACGCGGGCCTTCACCCCTTCCAGGCGGGCGATGCGGGTCATCAGCGCTTTGTGTGCCAGCTCCAGACGGCTGTCGAGCAATTTCCAGAACGCGGCTTCGTCGCCTTTGGCTTCCAGCGCGATGCGCGGCAGGTTGAGGCTGATCACGCCGATGTTGTTACGGCCATCGTGGATCTGCTCGCCGTTCTCTTCATACACGCCCAGGAAGCTGCGGCAGCCCATCGGGGTTTTGAACGAGCCGGTTACTTTGACTACCTGATCGTAATTCAGGATGTCCGGATACATGCGCTTGCTGGCGCACTCCAGGGCCAGCTGTTTAATGTCGTAGTTCGCGTCGCCGGCCTTATGGTTCAGGCCGTCTTTAATGGCAAACACCAGCTTAGGGAAGACGGCGGTTTTACGATTTTTACCCAGCCCCGCGATGCGGTTACGCAGAATAGAAGTCTGGATCAGGCGGGATTCCCAGCTCGTCCCCAGACCAAAACCGAAGGTGACGAACGGCGTCTGGCCGTTGGCGGTGTGCAGGGTGTTCACTTCATATTCCAGCGACTGGAAGGCGTCGTAGCACTCTTTCTCGGTGCGGGAGAGGGCGTAGCCTTCGGCGTCCGGGATCTGCCACTCTTCGGCCGTTTTGCGATGTTTTTTGAAGCTTTCGGTCACAAACGGAGCCAGCACTTCATCAATGCGGTTAATGGTGGTGCCGCCGTAGATGTGGCTGGCAACCTGGGCGATGATCTGTGCGGTAACCGCCGTGGCGGTAGAAATGGACTTTGGCGGTTCAATTTCCGCGTTACCCATCTTAAAGCCGTGGGTCAGCATGCCTTTCAGGTCGATAAGCATGCAGTTAAACATCGGGAAGAACGGAGAGTAGTCCAGATCGTGATAGTGGATGTCACCACGCTCGTGCGCCAGCACCACGTCACGCGGCAACAAGTGCTGCTTGGCATAATGCTTGGCCACAATGCCCGCCAGCAGATCGCGCTGGGTTGGGATCACCTTGCTGTCTTTATTCGCGTTTTCGTTGAGCAGGGCGGAGTTGGTTTGTTCGACCAGGCCACGGATCTCCTGGTTTAACCGGCCACGTTTTTCACGTTCAAGATCGCGGTCATGGCGATATTCGATATAGGCACGGGCCAGCTGCTTGTAGTTACCTGCCATTAGCTGGTTTTCTACTGCGGTCTGGATCTCGCCGATATCCACCTGGCTGCGGCCTTCCATCTGCGTGCGAACGATATCTGCGACGCGGCCGCAGTAATCTGCGTCATCGACTCCCGCTGCTTTAGCTGCACGAAGAATGGCTTCTTTAATGCGCTCTGAAGTGAAAGGTACTTTGCACCCGTCTCTTTTCATCACATGCGGTGTCATGATCTCTCCATTTTTAAAATTGGTTATCCACACCGGGCCGGCAGACACCGTTGCCTGATATAGATATGTTTTGCCAAAGACTTCCGAATTTCTGCCCCTGTTATCCACAGGTAATGCCCAGAGTTATCCTGTGGGTGCTGTTGCGATAATAGTCGATATATACAACATATGGGGGCAGGGTGCATTTTAAGGTCTATATATAGTGCTTGCACCAAAGATGTTTGAACTTTTATTGATGCAGGACAAAGTATTGCGGGCGTTGCAGGAAGGGTGCGGCGTCGGTTCGGAAAACAAATTTAAGCGCTGAATTTTTCGCGTAAATAGTCGACAAAAACGCGGGTTCGCGTGGGATGTGAAAAGAGCAGGGCGGACAGGCGCAGGCGCCATCCGCCGCTTGAGTTCTACTTCTGCAGCCAGTAAACCGCCTCATAAGGCCGCAGGCTGATTTCCCCCGGCTTGCCTGAGGCCTCAGCATAGTTGCTCATCAGCACCTCCCAGCTGCCCTCAAAGGCATCCGGCTGCCACCACTGGTTATGGCGGCTGAGGTTTGCCGCGACCACCAGCGTCTGGCCCTGCCATTCCCGGCGGTAGCACCACAGATAAGGGTGTTCCGGCAGCAGATCCTGATAGCTGCCCCAGGTGAAGATCGGCTGGGCCTTGCGCAGCTTAATAAGCCGCTGGTAGGCATAAAACACCGAATCCGGATCGTCTACCGCCTTGCTGGCGTTGATCGTTTCGTAGTTATCGCACAGGTTGATCCACGGCGTGCCGGTAGTGAAGCCCGCGTTTTCACCGCTGTCCCACTGCATTGGCGTGCGGCTGTTATCCCTGGATTTACTGGCGAGGATTGCCAGCAGGTTGTCGCTGTCGCGGCCCTGAGCGCGCAGCTCCGCGTACATGTTATGGCTCTCAACGTCACGGTAATCAATGATGCGGCTGAAGTGGGGGTTGGTCATCCCCAGCTCTTCGCCCTGATAGATATACGGCGTGCCCTGCATGCCGTGCAGCACCATGGCCAGCATCTTCGCCGCCGGAACCCGCAGCTCCCCTTCGTCCCCAAAGCGGGAAACGATGCGCGGCTGGTCGTGGTTACACCAGAACAGCGCGTTCCACGCCACGTTGTGCATGCCCTGCTGCCAGTGGCTGAAAATGGCCTTCAGCGCCACAAAGTCCGGCTCCGCCAGTGTCCATTTCTGCCCGCCGGGATAATCCACTTTCAGGTGGTGGAAGTTGAACGTCATCGACAGCTCGTCGGCGTTCAGCGCCGCGTACTGCTGGCAGTTATCGAGCGTGGTGGAGGACATTTCGCCCACCGTCATCAGCTCGCGGGGTACAAACACATCGCGGCTAAGCTCCTGCAAATACTCGTGGATGCGCGGCCCGTCGGTATAAAAACGGCGGCCGTCGCCCCCTTCGATATCGTCCGGGAAATCCTGGTCTTTCGAGACGAGGTTGATGACGTCGAGGCGCAGACCGTCAACGCCACGGTCCGCCCAGAACTCGCAAACCCTTTTCAGCTCGGCGCGAACCTGCGGGTTTTCCCAGTTCAGATCCGCCTGTTCCGGGGCGAAGAGATGCAGATAGTACTGGCCGCTTTCCGCATGCCAGCGCCAGGCGTTACCGCCAAATTTCGAGCGCCAGTTGTTCGGCAGCACGTCCGGCGTGCCGTCGCGCCAGATGTAGAATTCGCGGTATGGACTGTCCTTGTTAAGCGACTCGTGGAACCAGGCGTGCTGCGTGGAAGTATGGTTAAACACCATATCCAGAATGACGCGGATGCCGCGCTCGTGCGCACCGGCCACCAGCAGGTCAAAATCATCCAGCGTGCCGTAGGTATGGTCGATGGCGCAGTAGTTCGCCACGTCATAGCCGTTGTCCACCTGCGGTGAGACATAAAACGGCGTCAGCCAGATGGCGTCCACGCCCAGCAGCTTGAGGTAGTCGAGACGCTTAATCACGCCAATTAAATCACCGGTTCCGTTGCCGGTCGTGTCCTGAAAACTCTTCGGGTAGATCTGGTAGATGACACCATGCTGCCACCATGGAGGAGTTGTATTCATAGCGCTTTCCTAAAGCTAAGGGGCCAGCAGCTGGCCCCGGTTACATCAAATTAAACCTACACCACTAACAGCGTGCCCTGACGGTATTTGCGCTTGTACACCGCCGTCGTCAGAACAATCGGGATCACCACGGCAATCAGAATCGCGATGGAGTAAACCTCCCAGTAGCGCGGCTGAATGGACAGAATGCCCGGCAGGCCGCCGACGCCAATGCCGTTCGCCATCACGCCGTTCAGGCCGCAGAGCAGGCCCGCGATACCTGAGCCAACCATTGCGCAGAGCATCGGGAAACGGTACTTCAGGTTAATCCCGTACATTGCCGGTTCGGTGACGCCCAGATAAGCGGATATCGCCGCCGGAACCGAAATTTCACGTTCGTTGTGCTTGCGGCTGCAAATGATCACCCCAACTACCGCCGAGGCCTGCGCAATGTTAGACAGCGCGATCAGCGGCCAGACAGGCGTACCGCCCATGCTCTGAATCATCTGCATGTCGATGGCCAGCGTCGTCTGGTGCACGCCGGTAATCACCAGCGGCGCATACAGGAAGCCAAACAGCGCGGCCCCTATTGGCGCAAAGCTGCCGGTCATCAGGTGGCGCACGGCGAAGGCAACACCGTCGCCAATCCAGCGGCCGAACGGGCCGATGAACGCGTGGGCCAGGAACACGGCCAGAATCAAAGAACACACGGGCACTATTACAAGATAGAGGTAATCCGGGACTATGCGTTTAAGACGCGTCTCAATAAAGCCCAGCGCCAGGCCCGCCAGCAGGGCAGGAATAACCTGCGCCTGGTAGCCCACCTTCTCAATGGTGAACCAGCCGAAGTTCCAGACCTCCGGGATTTTGGTCCCTAAATCGTAGGCGTTCATCAGCTGCGGCGACACGAGCGTAACGCCCAGCACGATACCAAGGATAGGCGTCCCGCCCATTTTGCGCACGGCGGACCAGCAAATCCCTACCGGTAGATAGAAGAAAATCGCTTCGCCAATCAGCCACAGGAAGTCATAGATGCTTTGCAGCGACGGGTGCATCTGCGCCAGCGTCTGGCCGTTGCTCATCGGCAGATCGCCAATCACGTTGCGGAAGCCGAGGATCAAACCGCCACTGATGAGCGCAGGCAGTAAGGGGAAGAAAATCTCCGCGAAGTGCGAGATAAGCTGCTCGTGCCACTTCATGTTCTGGCGGGCGGCCAGCTTCGCCTGCTCTTTGTCCGCCGTGTTGTGGCCGCTGGTGGCAATCAGCGCCTTATAGTAATCGCCCACTTCCGGGCCGATCACGACCTGGAACTGCCCGGCGTTGGTAAAGCAACCTTTCACCATCGGCAGATCTTCGATCTCTTTCGGTCGGGCAATCGCCGTGTTGTTCAGTACAAAGCGGAGTCGGGTAATGCAGTGGCTCACGGTGGCGATGTTTTCGCGTCCGCCGACCAGCTCAATTAGCCTGTCGATGTCCTGTTGTTTTACTTTGCTCATTGTGGAATCCCGAGGTAAGGAGGAATGACCTGGCCGCAAGGTTACCGGGTAATGATTTTTGCGAAAACGGGAACGTTCCCGAAATCGGGTGACGATCACAATAAACCTGCGATCGGGGGAGAATTACTGAAGCGTGCTGGGGATAACGATCTGGCGCAGATCGCGGGCCTGGGTTACCTGGCCGATAAGCTGCAGTACCGCCTGACGCCCGGCTTCCGCATAGCCTGGATCGACGGTAATGATTTCCGGGTGGAGGAACTTCATCAGCGGCGTGTTGCCGACGCTCGCCAGCTGGAGCGAAGCCTGGTGCTCCTGCAAATATTTGCTGGCGCCTAACGCGAGGGTATCGGTGGCGCAGAGCAGGGCGGTAGTCTCCGGCAGCAATACCTCGGCGACGTGTTCATAGCCCTGTTTCATCGCCAGCCCCGGCAGAGCCACCTTCGGCGTCAGCCCGTGCTTTTTGCAGAAGGCGAGATAGGCCTCATGGCGACGCAGGCCCGTCGTTACGTCGGTATGCGGCACGCCGAGGAAGCTGATATGGCGGTGCCCCTGAGCATAAAGTTTAGCCATCAGGCTGGTAATGGCACCTTCGTCGTCGTAGCAGACGGAGGCAAAGCCTTTGGCTTCCCGGGCCATCAGCACCATGGTGGCCTGCCACGGCTGGAGTATTTTTTCGCTGATGCCGGTGAAGCCGAAGAGGATCACGCCGTCGATATTGCGGCGCTTGAGCATGCCAAGATGCTCCTCGACCAGCTCAGGATCGAACTGGCTTTCCATCATGATCGGATCGTATCCCTGTTGATACAGGCCCGGCAGCATGGTCTGCACCGCCAGGTTCTCCGACAGCGAATCCAGACGGGTGACGATGATCGCCACGACCTTATCGCTTTGCCCGCGCATGGCGCGAGCCGATCGGGAGGGGGAAAACCCTTCCTGCTGCATCACCGCCTCCACCCTTTCGCGCGTGCGGGCGCTGACGCCGCTCTCGTTGTTCAGCACGCGGGAGACGGTGGACTTGCCCACGCCGCTTAGTCGGGCAATGTCTTTGATGGTGAGGCGATTTTGCATGTCTCTGGTCATTCCCTGAAATAATTAGCGTAGGTTTTATACATTAAAGTTGTCCATGCCAACAAACGGCAATGGGTAAAATCTGGTTTACGTTGGGTTTAGTTTCGCGGGCGTATTATATCCGCACTTTCGCTGCGCCTGAGGGCGTAACGAAGCAAACCCAAAATCTTTCACCGGAGGCGACATGGAACCCGATCCCAGTCCAGACCCTGTAATGACAGGAACCATCCGGTAAGACACCCTTCTTTGAAGTGATTGCCTTACCGGAAACCGTAAGGCAGTGACCCTCTTGATGTCGATCCCTGCTGAATAAATTTGACCTGCAAGGTCGGCTTAGCCGTGCCCGCAGGACAGCCGAGCGCCGCTTCAGGCGACGCTAAGGGACTATTATGCTGTTTAAAAACCTGACCCGGCAGTTGTTTTCACAACTGAGCCGCCATCTGCCACGCCGTCTGATCCAGCGCGACCCCATGCCGGACGGCAAAACTGTTTCTCAGGCGACGGATATCCCCGCCACGCTCACCGAAGCGTGCCTGAAATATGCCTACGCCAGCGAAGAGCAGCTCTATCGTGAATTCTCCAGCCATCCCGAAGGGCTGAACGCCCGTGAAGTGGAAGATGCGCTGGAGGCCCACGGCCCGAATCAGATCCCAACCCAGGCGGCAGCGCCGTGGTGGAAGCATCTGTGGAGCTGCTACCGTAACCCCTTCAACCTGCTGCTGACGCTGCTGGGCATCTTCTCTTACGCGACGGAAGACGATCTTTTTGGTGCCAGCGTGATTGCGCTGATGGTGGTTATCTCCACGCTGCTCAATTTCATTCAGGAAGCCCGCTCCACCAGGGCTGCGGACGCGCTTAAAGCGATGGTCAGCAACACCGCTACGGTGCTGCGCGTGGTGAATGAGAAGGGCACCAGCGACTACGTTGAAGTCCCCATTGACCAGCTGGTGCCGGGGGACATCGTTAAACTCTCGGCGGGAGATATGATCCCGGCGGATTTACGCGTCATCCAGGCCCGGGATCTGTTCGTCGCCCAGGCTTCCCTGACCGGTGAATCTCTGCCGGTAGAGAAGGCCGCCGCCAGCCGCGAAGCGCGGCACAGCAATCCGCTCGAATGCGACACGCTGTGCTTCATGGGCACCAACGTGGTCAGCGGCACCGCGCTGGCCATGGTGGTGGCAACCGGGGGCAACACCTGGTTTGGCCAGCTTGCCGGGCGCGTAACCCAGCAGGAAAACGAGCCTAATGCTTTCCAGAAGGGCATCAGCCGCGTCAGCTGGCTGCTGATCCGCTTCATGCTGGTGATGGTGCCGGTGGTCCTGCTGATCAACGGTTTCACCAAAGGCGACTGGTGGGAGGCCGCGCTATTCTCGCTCTCCGTTGCGGTCGGGCTGACGCCGGAAATGCTGCCGATGATTGTCACCTCGACGCTTGCTCGCGGGGCGGTGAAACTCTCTAAACAGAAGGTCATCGTTAAGCATCTGGACGCCATTCAGAACTTTGGCGCGATGGATGTTCTCTGCACCGATAAAACCGGCACGCTGACCCAGGACCGTATCATCCTCGAAACCCATACCGATATTCTGGGCGGCGTGAGCGACCGCGTGCTGCATACCGCGTGGCTTAACAGCCACTATCAGACCGGGTTGAAAAACCTGCTGGACGTGGCGGTGCTGGAAGCGCTGGACATAGACCATGTTCGTAAAGCGGTTGCCCGCTGGCAGAAAGTGGATGAAATCCCGTTTGATTTTGAGCGTCGCCGCATGTCGGTGGTGGTGTCCGAATCGCCGGACGCGCACCAGCTGATCTGCAAAGGGGCGCTTCAGGAGATCCTCAACGTCTGCACCCAGGTGCGCCATGGCGATGAGATCGTGCCGCTCAACGATGGCATGCTCAAACGTATTCGCCGGGTGACGGACGATCTGAACCGTCAGGGGCTGCGCGTTGTTGCCGTTGCCACAAAGTTCCTCCCGGCGCGTGAGGGAGATTACAGCCGCGTTGACGAGTCCGATCTGATTCTGGAAGGTTATATTGCGTTCCTCGATCCGCCGAAAGAGACGACGGCTCCGGCGCTGAAAGCCCTGAAGGCCAGCGGCATCACGGTCAAGATCCTTACCGGCGACAGCGAGCTGGTGGCGGCAAAAGTTTGCCGTGAGGTGGGGCTGGACGTAGGCGAGCTGGTGGTAGGAAGCGAAATCGAAAACCTTAGCGATGAAGATCTGGCAAAGCTTGCTCTGCGCACCACGCTCTTTGCCCGTCTGACGCCGATGCACAAAGAGCGTATCGTCCGGCTGCTGCGCGGTGAGGGCCACGTTGTCGGCTTTATGGGCGACGGCATCAACGATGCGCCTGCGCTGCGGGCGGCGGATATTGGCATCTCCGTGGACGGCGCGGTGGATATCGCCCGCGAGGCGGCGGATATCATTCTGCTTGAGAAAAGCCTGATGGTGCTGGAGGAGGGCGTGATCGAAGGGCGGCGCACTTTTGCCAACATGTTGAAATACATCAAAATGACCGCCAGCTCTAACTTCGGCAACGTCTTCAGCGTGCTGGTGGCGAGCGCCTTCCTGCCGTTCCTGCCGATGCTGCCGATTCACCTGCTGATCCAGAACCTGCTGTACGATGTCTCCCAGGTGACGATCCCGTTTGATAACGTGGACGACGAGCAAATTCAGAAGCCGCAGCGCTGGAACCCGGCGGACTTAGGGCGGTTTATGGTGTTCTTCGGGCCGATAAGCTCCATCTTTGACATCATGACGTTCTGCGTCATGTGGTGGGTCTTCCAGGCTAACACCCCGGAACACCAGACCCTGTTCCAGTCCGGCTGGTTTGTGGTGGGGCTGCTGTCACAAACATTGATTGTGCATATGATTCGCACCCGTCGTATTCCGTTTATTCAGAGCCGGGCCGCCTGGCCGCTGATGGTGATGACTCTGGTGGTGATGGCCGTTGGCATTGCGCTGCCGTTTTCGCCGCTGGCGGGCTATCTGCACCTCCAGGCGCTGCCGCTGGCCTATTTCCCATGGCTGGTGCTGATTCTTGGCGGTTACATGACGCTGACTCAGGCCGTAAAGGGCATTTACAGCCGCCGTTACGGCTGGCAGTAATCCTAAAAAATACAAAACCCTGGCGAGATGTGATCCCCGTCTCGCCATAATCTTGATGAATATTTCCCCACGTGTTACCAGAGAGGTTTGCCTTTTCTGGCCCGTCACTTGAAAGGAATATTCATGTTTAAATCAATACGTTTGAGCCTGCTTGCCGGCTGCATTGCTACCGCCTGTCAGGCTCACGCCGCGCCCGCAGGGGATCTCCCGCTAATGCCCTGGCCGCAGCAGGTGAGCCGCCCGGCGGCGGAGGGAAGCCTCGTACTGGATAACTCGGTATCGATTAAAATCAGCGGTGACAAGCTGGACGGGGCCACGGAGCGCTGGCGTAAGCGAATCACCCAGCAAGCCGGCTGGCAGCTTCAGCCTGCTCAGGCTAATCCTGGCAAGCCCACTATCAATATTCATATCAAAAATGCCGTTGACCCTTTGCCGAAGCTCGGCAGCGATGAAAGCTATACCCTGAGCGTGACGGCAGATGGGGTGCAGCTAACCGCGAATACCCGCTTCGGCGCGATGCGCGGCATGGAAACGCTGCTCCAGCTTATTCAGAACGGCCCGCAAAATACCTCAATACCGTTTGTGGCAATCAAAGATGTGCCGCGTTTCCCGTGGCGCGGGGTCCTGCTGGATTCCGCCCGCCACTTCATCCCGGTGAAAGATATTCTGCGCCAGCTGGACGGCATGGCGGCCGCCAAGTTTAACGTGCTTCACTGGCACCTGACGGATGACCAGGGCTGGCGCTTTGCTTCCGCTAAATATCCTAAGCTCCAGCAGCTGGCCAGCGACGGCGACTTTTATACCCAGGCACAGATGAAAGAAGTTGTGCGCTACGCAACGAAGCTGGGGATCCGCGTCGTGCCGGAAATGGACATGCCGGGCCATGCGTCCGCGATTGCGGTGGCTTACCCGGAACTGATGAGCGCGCCGGGGCCGTACGAGATGGAGCGCCACTGGGGCGTGCTTAAACCGCTGCTTAATCCGGCCAACGAAGCGGTCTATAAATTTGCCGATACGATGGTGGGCGAGCTGACGGCGATTTTCCCGGATGCCTATTTGCATATCGGCGGGGATGAAGTTGATGATACGCAGTGGCAGGAATCGAAACCCATTCAGGCGTTTATGAAACAGCAAAAGATTGCTGATACCCACGCGTTGCAGACTTATTTCAACCAGCGTCTGGAGAAGATCCTCGAGAAGCACCACCGCCAGATGATGGGCTGGGATGAGATTTACCATCCGGATCTGCCGAAGAGCATTCTGATCCAGTCCTGGCAAGGGCAGGACGCGCTGGGGGCGGTTGCCGCCAACGGCTATAAAGGGATCCTGTCGACGGGGTTCTATCTCGACCAGCCGCAGTCCACCGCTTACCACTATCGCAACGAGATCCTGCCGCAGGGCCTGAACGAGGTCGATCGCATCACCAAAGCCGACAGCGCGCAAAGCTGGTTCTTCTCTATGCCGCGCCTGAAAGGTAAGCCGGTGGAGGGCAGCTTCACGCTGGTGAATAACGAAATGGCCTGGCGAGGATTTATCGACTTCAAAGGCAAATCTCGCCGTGCCGTAAGGGACATCGAATGGCTAAGCCCAACCCAGGTGACCTTTACCGTGGATACCTGGATGGGGGAGACTCGCCCGGTGGTCACGGTGGATAAGGACCGGCTGAGCGGCTACTTCCTGGTGGGCAACGTGCGCTACCCGGCGACCGGACAGAAGCTGGACAGCGTGCCGGATGGCGTGCAGCCGGTGGTACCCAATGCCGAGCAGATGAATAATATCCTCGGCGGCGAAGCGGCGCTGTGGGCGGAGAATATTTCTGCGCCGCTGCTGGACATCAAGCTCTGGCCGCGGGCGTTTGCGGTGGCGGAGCGGCTGTGGTCGACGGAAGAGGTGAAAGATATCGACAACATGTACCAGCGCTTGCAGGCGATAGACGCCTGGACCACCGTTTCCGTAGGGCTTCAGCAGCATACCGCAGCGGTACAGCAGTTCACTCGCCTGGCGGGGACCACGGAAATCATGCCATTACAAATTCTCGCTCAGGCCGTTGAGCCGGCGCAGTATTACACCCGTCAGCATCTGAAGTTCCAGGCGGGCAATTATCACCACTTCGAGCCGCTTAACCGCTTTGCGGATGCGCTGGTGGCGGAAAGCAGCCAGGTGCGGGCGATGGACGGCTGGGTCGATAAGCTGATTGCCGACCCGGAAGACGGCAACAGCGCCGAGTCCCTGCGCCATACCTTTACCCGCTGGCAAAGCAATACGCCGGACGTGCTGGCGCTTATCGACGGCAGCTACCAGCTGAAGGCGCTGAAACCTGTGGCGGAAGACGTGGACAAACTGGCGGGCATCGGCCTGCGGCTGACCGACCTGGTGGCGAAACAGGGATCGTTAAGCGGCGGCGAGCGTGATGATATTCAGAAGCAGCTGGATAAAGCCGCACAAACTCAGGATGAGGTTATTGTTGCCGCCGTTTACCCGCTGCAAAAATTATTACGAGCAAGCATTAAATGAACCCGTAATTAATAATGGCCGCTTTCGCGGCCATTATAAAAAGGGTACTGTAACCATCACGCACCAGACAAAACCATTAAAGCCGGGGGAGCGGACTCCCCCGATGGGTTATTGACCGGCCGGGCAGGCCAGTTTGCTGAAGATAACCACGTCCTTATTAATAAAGAAGAACTCGCACAGCGAGTCCTGAATCAAAAAGGTAATAGTGATTAGCGTTAAGCAAACGATCAATAAACCATATAACTTTATGGTTTTATGCATGTAATTCCTCTTGAAAAGATGCTCAGGAGGAACTACCATCATCACACCTGTCTGGGGTGTGTGTTTGGTAGTTCCCCCATCCGCTAGTTAAAGGGATGGGGACCTCTACCAATAATCCTGCAACACAACCCTCACCGAAGTGCATTTATGCTGAAGATTAATGGCTTCAGCACCCGCAGCAATACTATTTTAAAACTCCCGCTATGACTAATTTTTATTTAATATGAGCCTGGATTTTATATCTGTTGGATGATTAACATGGAATCTTGTAACAGGTTGCAGTAATAATGTTGGTGAGAAATTTTATTGGCATTATTTAATAACGATGATAGGGTGTTTATATAAATGGCGGTACATGGCGCTATTTATGTTTTACAAGTCCTTTTCATTTCTATCTTGAGCAAAAAAGCCGGTTCATCACTGAACCGGCTTTTTTTTATCTTGAAGTTAATTAGCGACGAACCGCGATCGCTTCAATTTCAATTTTCACATCTTTTGGCAGACGCGCCACTTCCACGCAAGAACGCGCCGGGAAGGTTGCCTTGTGCTCGTTGAAGAATGCTTCGTAGGTCGCGTTCACGGTGGCGAAATCATTCAGGTCTTTGACGAAAACGGTGGTTTTCACGATATCGCCAACTTTCAGGCCTGCCGCTTCCACGATCGCCTGCACGTTCTCCAGCGACTGGCGCGCCTGAGCGGCAACGTCTTCCGGAACGGTGCCGGTTTTTGGGTCAACCGGGATCTGGCCGGAAGTGATAATCATGCTGCCAAGATCAACGCCCTGAACGTATGGGCCGATAGCTGCGGGTGCATTTTCGGTGCTGATAGTACGAGACATGTTCATTCCTTTATGAGAGTTCGTAGGGCGGGCAGGCAACGCATTACCCGCCGGAATTTAAACGGTGGACGACGCCTGCGCTTATCCACTCTGCTTTTTCATGAATCCTCGCCCATTATAGGTAAGCGAGCCTGGGCGGCAACGATTAATCCGCCAGCACCACATGATGCGCGAACTCTTTCTCACAGTATTTGCATTTAAGGCTGATGTCCTCACCACGCTTTCTTACCGCAAAGGAGGAGTGGACGGGTTCGCTGCGGCTGATACAGTTGGTGTTCGGACAAACCAGCACCTTTTCGATGCTTTCAGGCAGCTTAGGTTTGCTCTTGCCGACCACTTCGTATTCCTCGATGCGGTTGACGGTGGCGTGGGGCGCGTACATCGCCAGCTGGTCTACCTGCTCGTCGGTCAGAAACGTATTTTCGATTTTGATCAGGTCCTTACGCCCCTGCTCGCGGGACGGCAGGTTCAGGCCGATGGTAATGCGCTGGTCGGTTTCGGTCAGCTGGAACAGGGTGAGCAGCTTAAAGCCTATCTGCGCCGGGATATGGTCGATAACCGTGCCGCGTTTAATGGCTTCTACCTGTAATTTGTTATCGTGCGTCATCTCTTTATCCTCTCACTTAAACCAGTTCGCGATTCAAAACCAATGCCAGCAGCGCCTGGCGAGCAAAAATGCCGTTGCCTGCCTGCTGGAAATACCAGGCGTGCGGCGTCTTATCCACGTCGGTGGTGATCTCATCCACGCGCGGCAGCGGATGTAGCACCTTCATATTTTCGCGAGCGCCTGCCAGGTCCGCCGCGCGCAGCACAAACTGCGCTTTCACATTGGCGTATTCGGACGGATCCAGACGCTCTTTCTGTACGCGGGTCATATACAGAATGTCCAGCTCGGTGACCACGTCGTCGATGGCCTCATGGCTGCTCCACTCAATGCCTTTCTCATCCAGCATATCGAGAATGTACTTCGGCATCGCCAGGGCGTTCGGCGCGATAAAGTAGAAGCGGTTGCCGCTAAATTTCGCCAGCGCCTGGGCCAGAGAGTGCACGGTGCGGCCATATTTCAGGTCGCCGACCATGGCGATATGCAGATTTTCCAGACGCCCCTGGGTTTCCTGAATGGTGAACAGGTCGAGCAGGGTTTGGGTTGGGTGCTGGTTCGCACCGTCGCCCGCGTTGAGAATCGGTACATTGCCGGAGAACTCTGTTGCCAGGCGAGCCGCACCTTCCTGTGGGTGGCGCATCACGATGGCGTCAACGTAGGTGCTGATAACCGAAATGGTGTCGGCCAGCGTTTCGCCTTTCTTGCCCAGCGACGTATTGCTGCTGTCAGAGAAGCCGACAACCGAGGCGCCAAGACGGTGAATGGAGGTTTCGAAAGAGAGGCGCGTGCGGGTTGAAGCCTCGAAGAAGCAGCTGGCGATAACCTTGTGCTTAAGCAGCTCCGGCTGCGGGTTTGCCTTAAGCTTAGCCGCGGTAGACAGCACCAGTTCAAGCTCTTCACGACTGAGATCGTTGATGGAAATGATATGTTTTTGATAGAGCGGGTTAGTCATGCTTATCTCCTGTTCTCGGCGTCGGGCAAAAAAAAAGCCCCTCAACGAGGGGCCTTTGGAATTGATTGAAGCAGCGGAAAGAAAAACGGGGTCGCATCGTCTTTCAGACGACGAGGTGTGACAGCTTTTTGAACACACTGGACCATGCTTCCTCCCGGCAAATTGTGGCGCATTATACGCGCGTGGTTGAGCTTGGCAAGCGGGAACTTCACACTTTTTTATACATGGGCAATCGGTTGCTGTGAATACTCATGCAATTTCATGCAGGCCCAGCGTCTGGATAATCCGGCGGTGAACCAGCGGCGTTTTTTTCACTTCGCGCGGGGCTATCCACACGACGCTGCTGCCCGCGACGACGCCTAAAATCTCTGGCAGAGCGCGGTAATCAAGAATCTTTGCCACGGCGCGGCCATAGCCTGCCACGGCGTGAATCATAATAAATTCGGCGTTATGCTCGACGCTTATCACCATCTCTGCCACCGAGCGGGCGGCGTCCGGCTCTGGCTGCTCCTGAGGATTCAGCGCATAGATTTTTTGCCCTTTGGCGTTGCGCATTTTAATGACGCCCAGCACCTTCAATAGCCGGGATACCGTGGACTGGCTGATTTCGGTAAAGCCGTGGCGCTGCATATCCCGGCGCAGCTCTTCCTGAGAGTGGTAGCTTTTATGGACGATGAGCCGCTGGCAGAGTGTCAGCTGGCTCAGCTCTTTTTCGGAGGTTGTGCGGGAGATCCTCATCGTATTCACCATTCCATGATTTTACTGGGGATTAATTTACGCCATTTATGAATTTATTCTGTTTGATCGGTCTGACTTTGAGATTTTAACTTGCTAAAAATATTGCAAAAAAACCTCATCCCAGAACGAATCGCCCCTTTCGGGGCGAATAGTGGATTAAGCAATCTGTATAGCTCCGCTGATGACCAATTTTAGCGTCCAGGCAGCGACCAGCAGCAATGCCACCACAATGGCCCACTCATAACTTTTTAGCAGCGTCTGACCCTGCTGCTTTTTCTGCCACAGGAAAACCAGCAGCCCCGGGGTGAACAGCAGTGAGCTGAGCAGCATCGAGTCCCCGGCGGCATAGCACAGCCAGAAACCGTACACGGTGGCGATAACTCCCAGTACTATGCCGCCGGTGCGGGACTCCCCGTTTTTATAACGTTCACCAGTCCATGCCAGCTTCAGGCCGTAGGCGGCGCTGAACAGATAAGGAGGCAGGATTGCCGCAGTGGCGATGGAAAACAGCGCCTGGTAACCGGCCTGATAGAACAGCGTCAGGATGAGAAAAAGCTGGATTAAACCGTTGGTGATCCACAGAGAAAACGATGGGGAGTGGCGCGCATTTTCTTTAGCAAAGACTTTCGGGAAAATACCGTCGTTAGCGGCCACGCGGGGCAGCTCGGCGGCAAATAGCGTCCAGGCAAGCAGCGCTCCGGCAACTGACAGAATCACGCCACCGGCAACGAATTTTGCTCCCCAGGGGCCGACCACATTTTCCAACACGCCTGCCATTGAAGGGTTTTTCAGTCCGGCAAGCGCTGCCTGATCCAGGATCCCCATCGACAGCACGCTCACCAGCACGTAAATCGCCAGTGCGCCCAGCAGCCCAATCACCGTGGCTTTACCGATATCGCTGCGGTTTGCCGCGCGGGCAGAAACCACCGTTGCCCCTTCGATGCCGATAAACACCCAGGTGGTGACCAGCATGGTGTTTTTCACCTGATCGAACAGCGCCGGTTCTTTGCCGTCGACCAGCATCATGCGCCCCCAGAAATCGGCGGTGAATACGCCGATTTTAAAGGCGATCAGCACGGCGACGATAAATACCAGCAGGATCACTACTTTCACGACGGTCAGGATCGTATTGATATAGGCAGCTTCCCGCACGCCACGCAGCACCAGCGCGTGAACCAGCCACAGCACCACCGACGCACCGATAATCGACGGCAGGTTGTTCCCGTCACCAAACACCGGGATGAAAAAGCTCATCGCGCTGAACAGCAGGACGGCGTAGGAGACGTTGCCGAGCCAGGCAGAGAACCAGTAGCCCCAGGCTGACTGGAAGCCAATAAAATCACCAAAACCGGCACGGGCGTAGCTGTAAACCCCACCTTCAAGCTCCGGGCAGCGGGAGCTAAGATTCTGATAGATAAACGCCAGGCAAAGCATCCCGACGCCGGTAATCACCCAGCCGATGAGCAGCGCACCGGGTGACGCAACGGAACCAAAGTTTTGCGGCAGGCTGAACACCCCGCCGCCAATCATTGAACCAATGACCAGCGCAACCAGCGCGCTGAGCCCTAATTTTTTTTCTGTGGTCGCGGACGTCGCTGCGACATCCCCGTGGGTAACATCGGCCATTTTCCTTTCCTCCTGCGGACTCTGCCGCACGAATGCACATCCGGCGGCGAGGGGATCCCCGCCGCCGGTGGGGATTACTCTCCGAGCGTGGCAACCATAACGGCTTTAATGGTGTGCATGCGGTTTTCCGCTTCGTCAAAGACGATGGAGTTCGGGGACTCGAAGACCTCTTCGGTCACCTCCAGCCCTTTCAGGCCGTACTCGGCTTCGATCTCTTTGCCCACTTTGGTCTGCTCGTTGTGGAAGGCGGGCAGGCAGTGCATAAACTTGACGTTCGGGTTGCCGGTGGCTTTCAGCACGCTGCCGTTCACCTGGTAAGGGGTCATGATGCTCACGCGCTCCGCCCAGGCTTCTTTTGGCTCACCCATCGACACCCAGACGTCGGTGTAGAGGAAGTCGACGCCCGCCACGCCTTCTTCCACGCTGTCGGTCAGCATGATGCGGCCGCCGGTTTCTTTGGCGATGGCCCGGCACTGTTCCACTAGTTCAGCCTCCGGCCAGAAGGCTTTTGGCGCGACCAGGCGGATATCCATGCCCATCTTCGCCGCGCCGACCATCAGGGAGTTACCCATGTTGTTGCGGGCATCGCCAAGATAGGCAAAGGCGATTTCCGGCAGCGTTTTCTGCGGCGCGTGTTCCAGCATGGTCATCAAATCTGCCAGGATTTGCGTCGGGTGGAATTCGTTGGTCAGCCCGTTCCATACCGGCACGCCGGCAAACTCACCCAGCTCCTCGACGATGTCCTGGCCGAAGCCGCGATACTCGATGCCGTCATACATCCGGCCAAGCACACGGGCGGTGTCCTTCATGGACTCTTTATGGCCAATTTGCGAACCGCTTGGGCCGAGATAGGTCACCTGCGCGCCCTGATCAAAGGCGCCTACTTCAAAGGCGCAGCGAGTGCGGGTAGACGTTTTCTCGAAGATCAGCGCGATGTTTTTTCCGGCCAGCGTTTTCTTTTCGGTACCGGCTTTTTTCGCGGCCTTCAGGTCGCGCGCAAGATCGATCAGGTACTGGATCTCGGCAGGCTTGAAGTCCAGCAGTTTCAGGAAGTTGCGGTTTTTCAGGTTGATGGTCATTGTCTCATCCTTAATTTTTTGGTGGATGGCGCTATCGCTTATCCATCCTACGAATCGGTAAATTTTCCAGGTCGGGAAAGCGCAGCGTCTCCCGACATGATTTCGGAGATTACTCGCGGATCAGCGTGCCTTTTTCACCGGCCAGAATTGCCGGGCCATCCTCCAGCGCGCCAATTCCGGCGATGCCGTGGCACTGGGCGACGAATCGGCTGCAGGCGGCGACCTTCGGCCCCATAGAGCCTGCATCGAACTTCATGCCGTCCAGCTCCTGAGGGGTGATGTGGCTAATCGGGCGCTGTGCTGGCGTACCCCAGTCGAAGTAAACCGCGTCGGCGTCGGTAAGGATCAGCAGGGCGTCGGCTTCTATCTGGCGGGCGAGCAGGGCGGCGGAAAGATCTTTGTCGATCACCGCTTCAATGCCGTGGTAGCCGTCGGCTTTCTCCACCACCGGCACGCCGCCGCCGCCGTTACAAATCACCAGGTGATCCCGCTGGATAAGCGCGGTAATCGCATCGCTTTCCACAATCCGTTTTGGCTGCGGCGACGGCACCACGCGGCGGTAATACTGGCCGTCCGCCTTCACTGACCAGCCTTTCTCCGCGACCAGCGAGTCGGCCTGCGCTTTGTCATACACCGGGCCGATGTATTTGGTCGGGTTCTGGAACGCAGGATCTTTGGCGTCCACTTCCACCTGGGTCAGCAGCACGCTGACTTCCCTGTCAGGCAGATGGTTTTTAAGCGACTGCTGAAGCATGTAGCCGATCATTCCCTGGCTCTCGGCACCGAGAATATCGAGCGGGTAAGGCGAAACTTTCTCATAGGCACTGTTCTGCAGCGCCAGCAGCCCCACCTGCGGGCCGTTTCCGTGAACCAGCACCACGCGCCATGAGTTGGTGAGCTGTGCGATAGTTTTAGCCGCCAGATCGATATTTTTACGCTGCGTGTCGGCTTCCAGCGGCTCGCCGCGTTTCAGCAATGCGTTGCCGCCAAGCGCCACGACCAGGGTTGGTTTGTGTTCCATTTCGTCTTCTCCTTGCCTCAGATACCGTCACGTTCAAGCGGGCAGCTCATGCAGCGTGCGCCGCCGCGGCCACGGCCCAGCTCGTCGCCCGGAATGGGCAGCACGGTGATCCCGGCCTTGTCGTATTTTTCGTTGGTCCAGATGTTGCGCTCGTAGCCGATGACCACGCCCGGACGCACGGTCAGCACGTTGTTGGCGTCATTCCACTGCTCGCGCTCGGCTTCAAAGGCGTCGCCGCCGGTAGTGATCAGGCGCACCTGGTCGATACCCAGCGCCTGTTCAATGGCGTGCAGCAGGTTTGGTTCCTGGTGGCGCTTAATGCCGCCTTTGCCGTCCGGCGTCAGCGTCCAGCACTGGGCGTCTTTGCGAACCACTTCCGGATAAACGGAGAACGTGTCGAGATCGATATGGGTCATTACCGTGTCGAGGTGCATACAGGAGCGGTGTTTCGGCAGTTCAACGGCGATAACGCGAGTTGCCTGCTGGTGTTTGAATAATGATTCAGCCAGAAACTCGACGCCCTGCGGCGTGGTGCGTTCGGAAAGCCCGATTAATACCGCGCCACGACCAATCACTAATACGTCCCCGCCTTCCAGAGTGGCATGGTCATAATTAATATTGTCGTCGCCGTAATATTTAATAAAGTTGCCGTCGGTAAACGCCGGATGCCAGCGATAAATCGCGCGAAGGTTATTTGTTTCACGCTGACGAGCGGCTTTTGCCATCGGGTTAATTGATACGCCGTTATATATCCAGCAGGAGGTGTCTCGGGTAAATAAATGGTTAGGCAGCGGCTTCATAATAAAGTCAGTGGCCTCGTGAGTATCCACAACCATATTGTGAATATAAGTAGGGATTTCGCCGTAGGTCAGCCCACCGCTCAGGTGACGGGCAAGCTCACGGTGCGGCATATCCGCCAGCCAGCCGCGAATATCAGAGGCGAAGGCTGGTCCCAGCCGATAGTCGGAGATCTGCGTCTCCAGTAGCCAGGCTTTGGCATCAATCACATCCAGCGTCTGGGTTAATAAATCAGTCAGAAGTAAGACTTCGACGCCTTCACCGCGTAACGTATTGGCAAAAATATCGTGCTCTTCCCCGGCACGCTCTACCGATAAAACATCATCAAATAAAAGCTCCTGGCAATTGGAAGGCGTCAGTCTTTTCAGGCTGAGATTGGGGCGATGCAGCATGACGCTGCGTAATTGTCCAATTTCGGAACCGACATAATGTTTGTCCATGACTTTACCTTTTCATTAATCCACAGATAAGAATGCCTGTGATGCAAATTTATTTGCACCGGAGTTGAAATATGTTTGTCGTCTTGCTTGAGGATGTATCTTAATTTCCTGACAACTATTTAATGTGAGGGTTATCACGCGGGCAAGGTGGTTTTCTATTCTCTGATAATTAATTGATAAGGGTCAGATAATAATAAATGAGCGATGGGTAATGAATGAATAAATAAGCGTTGTGATGCCAGTTTTATCTGAATGCTGTTAAAGTAATGTTATTTTATACAAAACGGTGAATTTCATAACCGACTGAATATAAACATTATTTTTGGTCTTGATGCATAACTATGCGGCCAGGTAATACTTTCATCCCAGGCGAGAAATTAAACCGCAGATAGTTATGATTGAATTTGCACTTATTGACGTGATCTAAAACGTGATCGCGGGTTTGTTTTTTATCACAGCCTTTAATTATCAATATGATAGGCTCATTCTCAAATCGAGAAATTTTCAGGTTATGCTCAATTCCTGCATAAAAACCTCAGCGCCGCCGCCGGGCCGCGGCAACTTTTGCGATAACTATGCGCCAGCGCGAATTTTGGTAAAAAAGCCGTAGCCAGAGAAGGGGAACTTTCGTATAAATACGATATTAAAACATCGTTTCAAAATGGAGTTGAGCATCATGATTATCGGTAATATCCACTCTCTGCAAAGCTGGCTGCCTGAAGAGCTACGCCTGGCTATCGAATACGTTAAGCAACACGTCACGCCGCAAACGCCCCCCGGCAAGCATGATATCGACGGCAACCGCCTGTTCATGCTGGTCTCCGAAGACAGCACCGAGCCGTTTGCAGATCGCAGGGCGGAGTTTCACCAGCGCTATCTCGACATTCAGATTGTCATGCGCGGCCAGGAAGGCATGACCTTCAGCTGTTTGCCCGCCGGTACGCCGGATACGGACTGGCTCGCCGAAAAAGACATCGCGTTCCTGCCGGAAGGCGAACAGGAAAAAACCGTCGTGCTAAGCGAAGGGGATTTTGTGGTGTTTTATCCAGGAGAGGTACACAAGCCGCTGTGTGCGGTAGGAAAGCCGGAGACCGTGCGTAAGGTAGTTGTTAAGCTTCTGGTCGCATAAAACGGTGTCGGATGGCGCCAATGCTTATCCGACCTACTGTACCGAAAGTCGTTGTAGGGCGGATAAGCGTTAGCGTCATCCGCCAATGATTTCTATCCCTGAACCAACGTCGCGACCATCACCGCCTTAATGGTGTGCATGCGGTTCTCCGCCTGATCGAACACGATGCTATGCGATGATTCAAATACTTCGTCCGTGACCTCCATGCCGCCTTTCAGATCGTACTGCTCAGCCATCTGCTTACCCACTACGGTCTGGTCGTCGTGGAACGCCGGGAGGCAGTGCAGGAACTTCACCTGCGGATTGCCCGTCAGCGCGAGCATCTCGCTGTTAACCTGATAGGCGCGCAGCAGGGCGATACGCTCGGCCCACTTCTCTTTCGCTTCGCCCATCGACACCCACACATCCGTATAAATGAAGTCTGCGCCTTTTACGCCAGCGGCCACATCTTCCGTCAGGGTGATCTTACCGCCGGTTTGTTCTGCCAGCGCCCTGCATTTCGCAACCAGATTTTCGTCCGGCCAGCAGGCCTCCGGGGCCACAAGGCGTAAATCCAGCCCGGTCAGCGCGGCGGCCTCAAGCATTGAATTACCCATGTTGTTACGGGCGTCACCGGCATAAACCAGCGTCATCTCTTTGAAGGATTTGCCCGGCAGATGCTCCTGCATGGTCAGCAGGTCCGCCAGCAGCTGGGTGGGATGGAATTCGTTTGTCAGGCCGTTCCATACGGGCACCCCGGCAAACCCGGCCAGCGTTTCGACGATCTCCTGACCGTAACCGCGATACTGAATGCCGTCGTACATTCTGCCCAGCACCCGGGCCGTGTCCTTAATTGATTCTTTATGCCCAATCTGGCTGCCGCTTGGGCCGAGATAAGTGACGCGAGCGCCCTGGTCATAAGCGGCAACTTCGAAAGAGCATCGTGTGCGGGTTGAGTCTTTTTCGAAGATGAGCGCGATATTTTTTCCGGTAAGCTGCTGAGTCTCTGTGCCTTTTTTCTTGTCGGCTTTAAGCTTCGCGGCGAGGGTCAGTAATTCGTTGAGCTGGGCCGGAGTAAAATCCAGTAATTTAAGAAAGTGCTTTTGATAAAAGTGACTCATCTTTTCCTCACATGGCTCATGCCACTTATTGAATTAAAATTCAATTTATATGGATGGATATTCATTTGCAACCCCCGTATCGCAAATCTTTCGCGGGAAAGGTGGAGGCAAACCCATGCGTGTGTGAAAATAGAAGTATCTGCCGACAAACTGAGGAAAGGGCCATGGCAAATCCAGAACTGCTGGAAGAGCAGCGCGAAGAGACGCGTTTGATTATTGAAGAATTACTGGAAGATGGCAGCGATCCGGACGCGCTGTACACCATCGAACATCACCTTTCTGCAGACGATTTCGAAACCCTGGAAAAAGCAGCGGTTGAAGCGTTCAAAATGGGTTATGAAGTCACCGACCCGGAAGAGCTGGAAGTGGAAGAGGGCGAAACCGTCATCTGCTGCGACGTGCTGAGCGAAAGCGCCCTGAAAGCTGAGCTGCTGGACGAGCAGGTTGAACAGCTGCTGAACCTCGCCGAGAAATTTGGCGTGGAGTACGACGGCTGGGGGACTTATTACGAAGACCCGAACGGCGAAGAGGGTGAAGAGGGCGACGAAGACGATCTCGTGGATGAAGATGACGACGGCGTGCGTCACTGATCCTTACCATGCAGCGGCGCCAGCCGCTGCATGACTTTATAACGCTTTTATCATTCTCACTTCGCAGTCTACGTGTCCGGTACAGCCCAGCGGCTCGGAAATGTGCTCAAAACCAAGACGCTCATATAAAGCGATGGCTTCTGTCAGGAAGGCCGTGGTTTCCAGATAGCAGCGCTTAAAACCTTCTTCATGGGCAAAATCCATTGCCTGCAACGCCAGGCGTTTCGCCAGCCCTTTGCCGCGCACCACGGGCAGGAAATACATTTTCTGTAGCTCACAGATATCGGGTTCGCTACAGCTCAGTGGCGCAACGCCGCCGCCGCCGACGACCTTACCTTCCATCTCCACGACCCAATACGCGTGCCCGGGCCTGCTGTAAACCTGGAACAGCTCGTCGAGATTAGGGTCCGCAACGGTGTAGCCTTTGTCGGCGGTTAGCCCATATTCAGCGGAGACCTGGCGGATCACGCGGGCGATAGCGGCATTGTCATGTGGTGTGATCCTGCGCAGGGCAAGACCAACCGGAGCTGCGATAGTCATAAATTTGGCTCGTGTTACTTTTCGACAGATGTTGCGAGTTAATAACACTCTCTTTTGCAGGGTGCAAGTAGGCAAACCGTACTTTTGAAAAACAAAAAGGCCGGGAATCATCCCGGCCTTCAGACGGATGACAAACCTAAAGCGAATGAGTTTCGCAAAGATCTCACCGAATAAATAACAAGGAAAATCAATTTATTGATTTTCGCCTGCTTAACACAAAGAAGGAAAAACCACGTTTTTTCCTTCTTTGTCAGCAATATAAGGCCGGGAAATTTCCCGGCCTTCGCTTTTCAACTTAGCGGTTACAGCGCGGCAATAACAGCCTGCTGCTCGATAAGCTTAGCTTTGGCATCGGCGAAGCCTGCCAGACGCTCGCGCTCTTTTGCGACCACATCCGCTGGCGCACGCGCCACAAAGCCTTCGTTTGAGAGCTTGCCTTCGATTTTGCCAATCTCAATTTCGATCTTAGCGACTTCTTTGGCCAGACGTTCAATCTCGGCGGCTTTGTCTACCAGGCCTGCCATTGGGATCAGCAGCTCTGCACCGTCGATGATTTTGGTCACGGAAACCGGACCTTTGTCATCCACCGGCAGAATGGTGATGCTTTCCAGGCGGGCCAGGTTCTGCAGGAAGGTGCGGTTGTCGGTTACGCGACGGATCGCCTCTTCGTTGCAGCCGCGCAGCAGCACGTCCAGACGCTTGCTCGGCGCGATGTTCATTTCGGCACGGATGTTACGCACCGCGGTGATCACGTCTTTCAGCCATTCGGTATCAGAGAACGCAGCTTCATCGTCCTGCGCGCTGTTATACGCCGGGAACGGTTGCAGCATGATGGTATCGTCAGTGATGCCTTTGAACGTTTTCACGCGCTGCCAGATGGTCTCGGTGATGAAAGGAATAATCGGATGCGCGAGACGCAGCAGACCTTCCAGCACGTTAATCAACGTATTACGCGTGCCGCGCAGCTCGGCCTCTGTTCCGCTGTTCATCACCGGCTTGGTCAGCTCCAGATACCAGTCGCAGAACTGGTTCCAGGTGAATTCGTACAGGATGTTAGCCGCGATATCAAAGCGATAGGTATCAAGCGCTTCGCGATATGCCTTCACCGTGCGGTTGAACTCGGCCAGGATCCAGCGATCCGCCAGCGACAGAACCATCTCGCCGCCGTTGAAACCGCAGTCCTGATCTTCAGTGTTCATCATCACGAAGCGGCTGGCGTTCCACAGCTTGTTACAGAAGTTACGGTAACCTTCCAGACGCTTCATGTCCCAGTTGATGTCGCGACCGGTTGAGGCCAGCGCCGCCAGGGTAAAGCGCAGGGCATCGGTGCCGTGCGGCTCGATGCCGTTCGGGAACTGCTTCTCGGTGCGCTTGCGGATTTTCTCCGCCAGCTGCGGCTGCATCATGTTGCCGGTACGCTTCTCGAGCAGGTCTTCCAGGGAGATGCCGTCAACCATATCCAGCGGATCGATAACGTTACCCTTGGACTTGGACATCTTTTGCCCTTCGTCGTCGCGGATAAGGCCGGTCATGTAGACAGTTTTAAACGGCACCTGCGGCTTGCCGTCTTCATCTTTGATGAAGTGCATGGTCAGCATGATCATGCGGGCAATCCAGAAGAAGATAATGTCGAAGCCGCTGACCATCACGCTGGTCGGATGGAAGGTGCGCAGCGCTTCGGTGTTCTCTGGCCAGCCGAGAGTGGAGAACGTCCACAGGCCGGATGAGAACCAGGTATCCAGCACGTCTTCGTCCTGGTTCAGCGCAACGTCTGTACCCAGGTTGTTTTCAGCACGCACTTCCGCTTCGTTGCGGCCCACGTAGACGTTGCCTTCGGCATCGTACCAGGCCGGGATGCGGTGACCCCACCACAGCTGACGGGAGATACACCAGTCCTGAATATCGCGCATCCAGGAGAAGTACATGTTTTCGTACTGCTTCGGCACGAACTGGATGTCGCCTTGCTCTACCGCTTCAACGGCAACTTTTGCCAGCGGGGCAGTGCGCACGTACCACTGGTCGGTGAGCATTGGTTCGATAACCACGCCGCCACGGTCGCCGTACGGTACGGTCAGGTCGTGCGGTTTGATTTCGTCGAGCAGGCCCATTTCGTCAAATTTCGCGACGACGGCTTTACGCGCGGCAAAGCGCTCCAGTTTCTGGAACTCAGCCGGGATATCGCTGCTGTAAACGGTAGATTCTTCGCCGTTGGTATCGAACACTTCCGCCGCTTCACGGATATCGCCGTCGAAGGTCAGAATGTTGATCATTGGCAGGGCGTGGCGGCGGCCAACTTCGTAGTCGTTAAAGTCGTGCGCAGGCGTGATCTTCACGCAGCCGGTGCCTTTTTCCATGTCGGCGTGTTCGTCGCCAACGATTGGAATGCGGCGGTTAACCAGCGGCAGCACCAGGAACTTACCGATAAGATCTTTATAACGCGGATCTTCCGGGTTTACGGCCACGCCGGTATCGCCCAGCACGGTTTCCGGACGGGTTGTTGCCACGACAAGGTAATCTTTACCTTCGGCGGTTTTCGCGCCGTCGGCCAGCGGATAACGCAGGTGCCACATGGACCCTTTAGACTCGCGGTTTTCAACTTCCAGGTCGGAAATGGCGGTGCGCAGTTTCGGGTCCCAGTTTACCAGGCGCTTGCCGCGATAAATCAGGTCTTCTTTGTACAGGCGGACGAACACTTCTTTCACCGCGTTGGACAGGCCATCGTCCATGGTGAAGCGCTCACGCTCCCAGTCTACGGAGTTGCCAAGACGACGCATCTGACGGGTGATGGTGCCACCAGACTCTGCCTTCCACTGCCAGATTTTATCGATAAAGGCGTCGCGACCATAATCGTGGCGGGTTTTCCCCTCTTCGGCGGCAATTTTGCGCTCGACGACCATCTGGGTCGCGATGCCGGCGTGGTCAGTCCCCGCCTGCCACAGGGTGTTTTTCCCCTGCATGCGCTGGTAGCGGATCATGGTGTCCATGATCGTCTGCTGGAAGGCGTGACCCATATGCAAGCTGCCGGTGACGTTCGGCGGTGGGATCATGATGCAGAAGCTTTCCTGGCTGGTATCGCCATTTGGCTTGAAGTAGCCCTGCTCTTCCCAATGCTCGTAAAGCGGCTGTTCGATATCTTGCGGGTTATATGTCTTTTCCATTGTCTGCTATGTCGTTCCCGGCGGGGTATGAGTCGCCGTAGTCAAGTGGAAACCAGCGACGCGATACGCTTTATAGCGTTCACGGGCCAATTGTTTTTGAGTGTCTTCGTAAGGGACGAAGTCTATCACTTCATGGAAAGCGGTGGCAAAATCTGCGAACTGTGGCAACAGGCTTATCAGTATATCGCGAGATGAGCTGCCGCGTCGTGCGGGCCAGGCAAGCTCAACCGGAGCGCCATAACGCGGGCCTTCGCCGGCGAGGTTATGGGGCACAAAGGCGCTGGCATCGCGCTGCCAGAGCGCTTCGTCCAGGCGGATGGCCTGCTCTTCATCTACACAGGCAATCAGCAGGCGCTTACCTGCCCGAAAACATTCTGCCGCAAGTTCACACACCAGCTGCTCGACAGCATTTAGCCCATCAAGATGGGTGTCGTTATCCAGCAGGTAGAACGTCGCGTTTTTCATTTTACTCGCATCTTTCGATTTAGCCGTTTCGTAGGGTGGATAAGCAAAGCGTCATCCACCATTTTCTCTACAAAATTATCGCTTACTCTTCGCCGTTAAACCCGGAACGGTTCAACAGGAACTGCGAAAGCAGCGCCACCGGACGGCCAGTCGCCCCTTTGGCTTTACCAGAACGCCAGGCTGTGCCTGCGATATCCAGGTGCGCCCAGTTGTACTTACGGGTAAAGCGGGACAGGAAGCACGCGGCGGTAATCGCCCCGCCCGGGCGGCCACCGATGTTCGCCATATCGGCAAAGTTGGAGTCCAGCTGATCCTGGAACTCATCGGCAATCGGCAAACGCCATGCGCGGTCGCCCGCCTGTTCGGATGCGCTGATTAGCTCATGAGCCAGCGGGTTGTGGTTGGACATCAAACCGGTGATGTGATGGCCCAGGGCAATCACACAGGCACCGGTCAGCGTCGCCACGTCGATAACCACTTCCGGTTCGAAGCGCTCAACGTAGGTCAGCACGTCGCACAGTACCAGACGGCCTTCCGCATCGGTGTTCAGCACTTCCACGGTCTGGCCGGACATGGTTGTCAGCACGTCGCCCGGACGATAAGCGCGGCCGCCAGGCATGTTTTCACAGCCCGCCAGCACGCCGATGACGTTAATCGGCAGGTTCAGCTCTGCAACCATGCGCATCACGCCGTACACGGACGCCGCACCGCACATGTCGTATTTCATCTCGTCCATGCCTTCGGCAGGCTTGATGGAGATGCCGCCGGAGTCGAACGTCAGCCCTTTGCCAACCAGCACAATCGGGCGGGCATCCGGTGAATGATTACCTTTGTATTCAATCACCGACATCAGTGATTCATTCTGCGAGCCGTCACCCACCGCAAGGTAGGAGTGCATGCCCAGCTCTTTCATCTGCTGTTCGCCAATCACGCGTGTGACAACGTTTTTGCTGAAAGAGTCCGCCAGCTGGCGCGCCTGAGAGGCGAGGTAAGCCGCGTTACAGATGTTTGGCGGCATATTGCCAAGGTCTTTGGCTGCTTTGATGCCTGAAGCGATAGCCAGGCCGTGCTGGATGGCACGCTCGCCGCTGGTCAGCTCACGGCGAGTTGGCACGTTGAAGACCATTTTACGCAGCGGACGACGCGGTTCACTTTTGTTAGTTTTCAGCTGATCGAAGCTATAAAGCGACTCTTTCGCCGTTTCTACCGCCTGGCGCACTTTCCAGTAAGTGTTACGGCCCTTAACGTGCAGCTCCGTCAGGAAGCAAACCGCTTCCATCGAGCCGGTATCGTTCAGGGTATTGATAGTTTTCTGGATAACTTGCTTATACTGACGTTCATCCAGCTCACGTTCTTTACCACATCCGATGAGCAGAATACGCTCTGAGAGCACGTTCGGAACGTGGTGAAGCAATAAAGTCTGGCCTGCTTTTCCCTCAAGCTCACCACGGCGCAACAGGGCGCTGATGTAGCCATCGCTGATTTTATCGAGTTGTTCGGCGACCGGGGACAGGCGACGCGGTTCAAAGACACCCACAACGATGCAGGCACTGCGCTGTTTCTCTGGGCTACCGCTTTTTACACTGAACTCCATGCACTACGCTCCTGAATCTTAAAGACAACGGCGGTGGCTACAGCTAGAATTGCAAGCTCTCGTAACACAGATCCGCTATTGCGATGACTTCGTGTTAATCTTAACGAATGTTTTTGTACGGTTTCGGCAACGTCAGTTAAAACATCCTGTGGCATCATATCGCCAGGCTGTTTAATCTTAGCGATGTTTTCGACGACTCAAGAGAATAAATGACGTATAAGCGATGAAACAAGCGATTTTCCTGCAAAAAGACTCGTTTTCACAGGCGTACTTAATGTGATTATCATAAGATATCTGGTTCGGGAGACGCTCAAGAGCCAACTTGCGATCCTCTTTATCCTGCTGCTGATCTTCTTTTGTCAGAAGCTGGTCAGGATCCTCGGTGCGGCCGTTGACGGCGATATCCCGACAAATCTCGTTCTTTCCTTATTAGGTTTGGGTGTGCCTGAAATGGCGCAGCTGATCCTGCCTCTGAGCCTGTTTTTAGGGCTATTGATGACGCTCGGTAAACTCTACACCGAAAGCGAAATCACGGTAATGCATGCCTGTGGTCTGAGTAAAGCCGTACTGGTCAAAGCCGCGATGATCCTCGCACTCTTTACCGGTGTGGTTGCGGCGGTCAACGTCATGTGGGTCGGCCCCTGGTCCTCTTTGCATCAGGATGAAGTTCTCGCAGAAGCGAAAGCTAACCCTGGCATGGCGGCGCTGGCTCAGGGCCAGTTCCAGCAGGCGACGGACGGCAACTCGGTGCTGTTTATCGAAAGCGTAGCAGGCTCCACTTTTCAGGACGTGTTCCTCGCCCAGCTGCGTCCTAAGGGCAACGCACGTCCTTCGGTGGTGGTGGCCGATTCAGGTCAGCTCTCCCAGCGCCCGGATGGCTCACAGGTTGTGACGCTCAATACCGGTACGCGTTTCGAAGGGACTGCGATGCTGCGTGATTTCCGCATCACCGACTTCAAAGACTACCAGGCGATTGTCGGCCATCAGGCTGTTGCGCTTGACCCCGACGATGCCAGCCAGATGGACATGCATACGCTGTGGCAATCGGACAAGCCAAATGCTCGCGCCGAGCTGCACTGGCGTATCACGCTGGTGCTGACCGTGTTTATTATGGCGCTGATGGTGGTGCCGCTCAGCGTGGTCAACCCTCGTCAGGGCCGCGTGCTGTCAATGCTGCCGGCGATGCTGCTGTATCTGGTCTTCTTCCTGTTGCAGACGTCGCTCAAGTCGAACGCCGCGAAGGGAAAAATCGACCCGTTCATCTGGATGTGGCTGGTGAACCTGGTCTACTTTGCCATCGCCGTGGTGCTGAACATCTGGGATACAGTGCCGATGCGCAAGTTTCGTGCGGGCTTCAGTAAAAAAGGAGCGGCATAAATGTTTGGCGTACTCGACCGTTATATCGGTAAAACCATCTTCACCACCATCATGATGACGCTGTTCATGCTGGTGTCGCTGTCGGGCATCATCAAGTTTGTCGACCAGCTCAAGAAAGCGGGGCAGGGTTCCTACTCTGCTTTAGGGGCCGGGGTTTATACCGTCCTCAGCGTGCCGAAAGATATTCAGATCTTCTTCCCGATGGCCGCGCTGTTAGGCGCCCTGCTGGGACTGGGGATGCTGGCACAGCGCAGCGAGATGGTGGTCATGCAGGCGTCGGGCTTTACCCGTATGCAGATAGCCCTTTCGGTAATGAAAACCGCGATTCCGCTGGTGCTGCTGACCATGGCAATTGGCGAATGGGTGGCGCCGCAGGGTGAGCAAATGGCCCGTAACTATCGCGCCCAGCAGATGTATGGCGGTTCTTTGCTGACGACACAGGAAGGGCTGTGGGCGAAAGATGGTGACAACTTTGTCTACATCCAGCGGGTGAAAAACGACAACGAACTGGCCGGCATCAGCATTTACGGTTTCAACAAAGAGCGTCGTTTGCTGAACGTTCGTTATGCCGCGTCGGCGAAGTACGATATGGAACATAAGGTCTGGCGTCTGTCCCAGGTGGATGAATCCAACCTGACCGATCCGAAGCAGATCACCGGCTCCCAGACGCTGAGCGGCGAATGGAAAACCAAGCTCACGCCGGACAAACTGGGCGTGGTGGCGCTGGACCCGGACGCGCTGTCGATCAGCGGTTTGCACAATTACGTGAAGTATCTGAAGTCGAGCGGGCAGGACGCGGGGCGCTACCAGCTGAACATGTGGAGCAAAATCTTCGCGCCAGTGTCGGTGGCGGTCATGATGCTGATGGCTCTGTCGTTTATCTTCGGGCCGCTGCGAAGCGTGCCGATGGGCGTACGAGTGGTGACGGGGATCAGCTTCGGCTTTGTGTTCTACGTCCTCGATCAGATCTTCGGGCCGCTTAGCCTCGTGTACAACATCCCGCCAATCCTTGGCGCGCTGTTGCCGAGCGCCAGCTTCTTCCTGATAAGCCTCTGGCTGATGATGAAGCGCTCCGGCTAATGGTGTCGGATGGCGCTGCGCTTATCCGACCTACGGGTCGGTATAAGTCGGTAGATAAGCGCAACGCCATCCACCAATAAAGTCCGATGCCGCATGTGATGTAGGGTAGATAAGTGCAACGCCATCCACCAATAAAGTCCAATGCCGCATGTGGTGTAGGGTAGATAAGCGCAACGCCATCCACCAATAAAGTCCGATGCCGCATGTGATGTAGGGTAGATAAGTGCAACGCCATCCACCAATAAAGTCCGATGCCGCATGTGATGTAGGGTGGATAAGCGCAGCGCCATCCACCGAAAAAAACACCCACCTTTATTTTTGTCTCTGTAAGCCTGGCGCCTGCCACATTGACGTCGTCAACCCGCTATCTACCAGCGTTAACTGGTCGGCGTAGACCTTAATCCACTTCCTTTTCATCTCGTCATACAGCTCACGGTGCGCCACGTTCGGCGTGAACTCCAGCTGCCATTTCACCAGCCGTTCGCCGGTTTCGGCCATATCGCTAAACAGCCCGGCCCCTACGCCCGCCGCAATCGCGCAGCCTAACGCCGTCGCTTCTTTTACTACAGGAACGCGCACCGGCAACCCGGTTACATCGCTTAAAATCTGGCTCCACAGCGCGCCTTTCGAGCCGCCGCCCGCAAAGACCAGCGATTCAAACGCCACCCCTGAGAAGCCAGAAATCTGTTCAAGATTGCAGGCCGACACAATCGCGGCGTTCTCCTCCAGCGCGCGGAACAGCGTCGCTTTATTGCATTTTTCCGGGTCGATAGAGAGGTTAATAAACGACGGCGCGGCGTGGTACCACTGCTTAAAATGCATCGCGTCAGAGAAAATCGGCATCACGCCGTGGGAGCCTGCGGGCACGCGGGCCGCCATATCCTCAAGCAGCGCGTAGGTATCCACGCCCAGCCTTTCTGCCAGCAGCTTTTCCTCGGCGCAGAAGGCGTCCCGGAACCAGCGCATCGTCAGGCCGGTAAAGAAGCTGATGGATTCCGCCTGCACCATATTGCTGATGACGTGCGGGTTCACGCGGATGTTCATCGCCGGATCGGTCTTAATCGCCGGAAGATTGACGACCTGCTGCCAGAACGTTCCTCCCAGCACCGCCGTCTGCCCGGCACGCACTACGCCAAGCCCCAGGCAGCCAAGTTGAACGTCGCCGCCGCCCATCACTACCGGCGTTCCCGGCAGTAAGCCACATTGCTGTGCGGCCAGTTGCGTCACGCCGCCGAGCACGCTGCCGGTCTCTTTCACAGGTGAAAGGATATCCGCCCGCAGGCCAGCCATATCCAGCAGCGCAGGCTGCCAGTCGCGGGTCGCTAAATCCAGCATCCCGGTCGTGCCTGCGTTGGAGGGATCGACCGCCAGCTCGCCGGAAAGCTTCGCCGCCAGCCAGTCGCTGATCATGGTGATGGTTGCCGCTTTGCGGTAGATATCCGGCCGGTGGTGAGCGAGCCACAGCAGACGCGGCATGGCGCTCAGCGCCAGCGTCTGGCCGGAGACGTGATACACCTCGGATTCAAATTGATAGTCGTGAATTTCTTTGAGTTCGGCGACCTCACGGCTGGCCCGGGCGTCGACGTTGGCGCAGGCCCAGATAGGATCGCCGTTGCGGTCATAAAGCACGATGCCTTCGCGCATCGAACAGCAGGCGAGGGCGCTGATGGCCCCCGGCGGCAGATGGGCTTTTTGCAGCGCTTCCCGGATGCAGCGGCAGGCGAGCAGCCAGTTCGTTTCAAGGTCGAACTCCATCGAGCCGGGGACATCGGCAACGCTCAGGTGCTTCCATTCGGCCTGGCCGACGGCAATCTGGTGGCCCGACGTATCAAAGATAACGGCCCGGATGCTCCCCGTTCCGGCGTCTAACGCAAGTAGGTAACTCATCGCCATTCCTCATGTGAGCGCGGCTGGCGACGAGCCGGTGTCAGCCCGCCAGTGCCAGTACCGCCCGCGCGGTCTCTTCTTCCGTCACCAGGCCGTTGATGTGGCGGCCTTTCAGCGCGGCATATACGGCTTCGGCTTTGTCCTGACCCCCCGCCACGCCAACGATAGTCGGCAGATGAGAAAGGTCATCCAGCGTCACGCCCAGTAACTCACGGTGGATTTCCAGCCCCTCCACCAGTTCGCCGTCCGCCTGCAGGAAATAGCCCAGGATATCGCCCACCGCCCCTTTGCGGGCGTACATCAGCTGCTCTCCTTCGCTGATATAACCGGAGCGCAGAATCGTGGCATCGCGCTTCTGATTGATAGCACCGATGCCGACAACCGCCACCTCAGCCGCCGTCGCGGCGAGGATCACATCCCGCACGCTCGACTCCATTCTTAATATTTCTGCCACCTGCGGCGACGACACGCGCAGCGGGGCGGGGATCATGCTCACGCTACAGGCCGCATCGAGCTGGCCGATACCGGTCATATACGGCCCGACGCCGCCGGAAAGCGTGACCAGGCGGATCTGCTGCGAGCCGATAAAGCCGCTCAGGTGCTGCAGGCAGCTCATGGTGGCCTCGCCGAAGCCGATCGCCAGCATCTGCCCCGGCTCCAGCACGCCCATCAGCGACTGAGCGGCACCGATCCCCAGACGGGTATTCATCGCCGGGGTGTTCAGCGCGGGCAGCACCCGGGCGATCTTCAGGCCGAACTGCTGCTGTAATTCTGTTTCCAGCGCCAGGCAACCCTCGAAGCGCGAGTTGATCTGCACGCGGATCACCCCGCACTGGCGGCCTTTTTCCAGCAGCCGGGAAATCTTCAGGCGCGGCAGACCAAGCCGCTCGCCGATATCGTTCTGCGTCAGTCCGTCGTGGTAGTAGGACCAGGCCACCCTGGCGAGGAGCTCCTCTTCTGCCATCGGCAGCCCGGCAAGGCGTCCTTCTTCTGCTCGTTTATCGCTCATAGGTGAACTCTTATTCAAATTTAGATCATATGTTCGAAGTTGCTGGGGGCGAAAATGTGAAGCGCACGGCAAAAAGATCATTTAGTGATGCAGACGTTTTAGCCGATCTATTTAAATAATTTGTGATCGCTGCCCGGTTGTAAACATATATCGGCGTCTACGCTTTTGAACATTATTAACGTGATTTCTCTTTTGTTCAATTGTGGAATGAAGATGCCTGATATCACCCCCGTGCTGGAAGCCCGCCGCATCAGCAAGCAGTTTTCCGGCGTGAGCGTCCTGAAAGACATTGATTTTGCTCTCTATGCCGGGCAGGTCCACGCATTGCTTGGCGGCAACGGGGCGGGGAAATCGACGTTAATGAAGATAATCGCAGGCGTTGAAACGCCGGATCGCGGTGAACTGAAAATTAATAGCAGGCAGTTTGCGCGCTTAACGCCGGGGCAGGCCCATGAGCTGGGCATCTATCTGGTGCCGCAGGAGCCAATGCTCTTCCCAAACCTTACCGTGCGCGAAAATATCCTTTTTCGTCTGCCCCGCCATGCCGCTTCAGAGGGACGCCTACTCGAAAAAATGCGTCAGCTCGAATGTCAGATCCCGCTGACGGCAGCGGCCAGCACGCTGGAAGTTGCGGATCAGCAGATGGTGGAGATCCTACGTGGGCTGATGCGCGAGGCGAAGATCCTGATCCTCGATGAGCCGACGGCTTCCCTGACGCCTGGCGAAACCGAGCGGCTGTTCCGCCAGATCCGCGCGTTGCAGGATCTGGGCGTCGGCATCGTTTTTATCTCCCACAAGCTGCCGGAGATCCGCAGGCTCGCCAGCCACATTTCGGTGATGCGCGACGGGGCGGTGGTGCTGCACGGCGAGACTTCCCAGCTGCTGGACGAGCAGCTGATCAACGCGATGACGCCGCTTAACCGCCAGCACACGCTCAGCGAAACGCAAAAGCTTTGGCTGGCGCTGCCGGGCAACCGCCGCACCGAACCGCAGGACTTTCCCGTCATGCGGGTAGAAGAGCTGACCGGGGAAGGCTTTATCGATCTGAGTTTTGAGCTGTACGCAGGGGAGATCGTGGGCCTTGCCGGATTAGTGGGATCGGGCCGTACCGAACTAGCCGAGACGCTTTACGGCCTGAGGCCGGTGCGCAGGGGGCGGATCTATCTCGAGAACCGGGAAATCAGCGGCGATCGTACAAAGTTGCGTCTCGATCGCGGCCTGATCTATCTGCCAGAAGATCGCCAGGTTTCCGGGCTTTTCCTCGATGCGCCGATCCGCTGGAACACCGTCGCGCTGAACGAACCCAGCCTGTGGCAGCAGAGCAAACGTGAAGCGGCGGTCGTCGAACGCTACCATCGCGCGCTGGGCATCAAGCTGAATAACGCCGAGCAAACCGTACGCACGCTTTCCGGCGGCAACCAGCAAAAAGTCCTGCTGGCGCGCTGTCTGGAAGCAAACCCTTTACTGCTGATCGTCGATGAGCCTACGCGCGGCGTGGACGTGGCGGCGCGGGCCGATATCTACCAGCTGATTAAAAGCGTGGCGGCGCAAAACGTGGCGGTGCTGATGATCTCAAGCGATCTGGACGAGTTTATCGGGCTGGCGGACCGCGTGCTGATCATGCATCAGGGGGCGATGAACGGCGAGCTGCACAAATCCGCCATCAGTGTCGATCGCATGATGAGCATGGCGTTTGGCGGAGGTCACGCATGAGAAAGCTGCTAAAAAACCGGGAGCTGAGCGCGCTGCTCGCCATTCTGGCGCTGTTCGCCGTACTGGTGGGGCTGAACCATAGCTACTTCAGCCTGCAAACCCTGAGCATGATTTTCACCAGCTCGCAGATCCTGATCCTGCTTGCCGTCGGCGCTTCAATGGTGATGCTGACGCGCAATATCGATGTCTCCGTTGGCTCGACGGTAGGCCTGTGCGCCATCGCGGTCGGTATGGCGTTAAACGGCGGCTATAGCCTTCCCGTGGCGATGCTGTTTGCCCTGGCGGTTGGCGCAGCGGCAGGATTTTTCAACGGCGTGCTGGTGGTCTGGCTGCGTATTCCGGCCATTGTCGCCACGCTTGGCACGCTCGGGCTTTATCGCGGCGGGATGCTGCTGTGGACGGGCGGTAAGTGGATTGAAGGATTGCCCGCGAGCCTGAAATCCCTTTCAGAACCGCTGGCGTTCGGCGTATCGCCGCTGGGGCTTGTCGTACTTGGGTTGGCGGCGGTGGCGGCGTGGATGCTGGCGAGAACGGCATTTGGACGCGATTTCTACGCCGTCGGCGATAACCTTGCCGCTGCCCGTCAGCTTGGCGTGGCGGTTAACCGGACCCGCCTTCTGGCCTTTACCTTCAACGGCATGCTCGCCGCTATCGCCGGGATTATCTTCGCTTCGCAGATTGGCTTTGTGCCCAACCAGACGGGCAGCGGGCTGGAGATGAAGGCCATCGCCGCCTGCGTGCTGGGCGGCATCTCCCTGCTCGGCGGAACGGGCACGGTAATCGGCGCGTTTCTGGGCGCTTTTTTCCTCACGCAGATCGACACCGTGCTGGTGCTGTTTAAGCTCCCGGCCTGGTGGAATGATTTTATCGCCGGCCTGGTCCTGCTCGGCGTGCTGGTGCTCGACGGGCGGCTGCGTCAAGCGCTGGCTCGCCATCAGCGGGCGCAGAAATACAGCCGTTTTGTTCCCCCTTTGCCGGGGGCGAAAAACGTCAAACCCTTCCCCCGTAAAAAGAAGGACGTGGCCTGAATGAACAAGCTGAAACTCAACTGGGAAGTCGCGCTGCTGCTGATTCTGGTGGCGGAGATCCTGCTGTTTGGCGCGATAAACCCGCGCATGCTGGATATCAACACGCTGCTGTTCAGCACCAGCGATTTCATCTGCATTGGTATCGTCGCGCTGCCGCTGACCTTAGTGATTATCAGCGGCGGCATTGATATCTCGCTGGGGTCGACGATTGGCCTGTGCGCTATTGCTCTGGGCGTGATGTTACAGGCTGGCCTGCCCATCTCCCTGGCGGTGATCCTCACCCTTGCCGTTGGCCTGCTGTGCGGCCTGTTTAACGCCGCGCTTATTCACTATACCGGCATCAGCCCGCTGGTTATCACGCTTGGCACGCTCTATCTGTACGGCGGCGGGGCGCTGCTGCTCTCCGGCATGGCCGGGGCGACGGGCTATGAGGGCATTGGCGGCTTCCCGGATGCCTTTACTGACTTCGCCAGTCTCACGCTGTTCGGCCTGCCGGTCCCGCTGGTGATGTTTGCCGTCATCACGCTGTTGTTCTGGCTGATAACTCACCGCGCCCGCTTTGGCCGCCATATCTTCCTGATTGGTCAGAATCCGCGAGCGGCGAGATATGCGGCGCTGCCGGTGAACGGTTCGCTGTATGGCGTATACGGCATGGTGGGCCTTGCGTCGGCGATTGCGGCGGTTGTGCTGGTTTCCTACTTTGGCTCGGCGCGTTCGGATCTGGGGCGCGATTTACTGATGCCCGCGCTGACCGCCGCGGTGCTGGGCGGCGCGAATATCTACGGCGGCTCCGGTTCCATTCTGGGTACCGCACTGGCCGCGCTGCTGGTGGGGTATCTGCAACAGGGTTTACAAATGGCGGGCGTCCCTAATCAGGTATCGAGCGCGCTGTCCGGTGCGCTGCTGATTGTGGTGGTCATTGGTCGTTCGGTGAGTCTACACCGTGAATACTTACAGGCGGCCTGGCGTCGCCTGCGCGGCAGCAGAAAACTAACGGGAGTTTGATATGAAGCAGACAGCAAAACGCGTACTTCAGCTCAGCGCGCTGGTTCTGGCGTTTGGGGCCGCTACCGCCCAGGCCGCGGATCGTATTGCCTTTATCCCTAAGCTTGTGGGCGTAGGTTTCTTCACCAGCGGCGGCAACGGCGCGATGCAGGCCGGGAAAGATCTGGGCGTACCGGTAACCTACGACGGGCCGACCGAGCCGAGCGTTTCAGGCCAGGTGCAGCTCATCAACAACTTCGTCAACCAGGGCTACAACGCGATTATCGTTTCGGCGGTTTCGCCTGACGGCCTGTGCCCCGCCCTTAAACGCGCCATGCAGCGCGGCGTAAAAGTGCTGACGTGGGATTCAGACACCAAACCGGAATGCCGCAGCATCTACATCAACCAAGGCACGCCGCAGCAGCTGGGCGGCATGCTGGTGGAGATGGCGGAAAAACAGGTGACTAAGCCTGCCGCTAAAGTCGCATTTTTCTACTCCAGCCCGACGGTGACCGACCAGAACCAGTGGGTGAAAGAGGCGAAGGCGAAGATCGCCAAAGAGCATCCGCAGTGGGAAATTGTCACTACCCAGTTTGGCTATAACGACGCCACTAAATCCCTGCAAACCGCCGAGGGGATCTTA
The DNA here is from genome assembly GCF_016756775.1 of Dryocola clanedunensis subsp. sulfonylureivorans. Lineage (GTDB taxonomy): Bacteria > Pseudomonadota > Gammaproteobacteria > Enterobacterales > Enterobacteriaceae > Dryocola > Dryocola clanedunensis. Next base: position 121,606 of record NZ_JAERMU010000011.1, read on the forward strand.
AAAGCCTACCCGGATCTGGATGCGATCATCGCGCCGGATGCCAACGCTTTGCCTGCCGCCGCTCAGGCTGCCGAGAACCTGAAGCGCAGCAACGTAGCGATAGTTGGCTTCAGCACGCCAAACGTCATGCGCCCTTACGTTGAGCGCGGCACGGTGAAAGCCTTCGGCCTGTGGGATGTCGTTCAGCAGGGAGAAATTGCGGTCAACGTCGCAAATACCATGATCAAAAAGGGCGATCTTAACGTCGGTGACAGCGTGGACGTGGCGAAGATCGGCAGGCTGAAAGTTGAGCCAAACAGCGTGCAGGGCTACCAGTATGAAGCTAAAGGCAACGGCATCGTGCTGCTGCCGGAGCGCGTGGTATTCACCAAAGAGAATATCGGCAAATACGACTTCTGAGGGAGGAACTAATGGCAGATTTAGACGATATCAGAGAAGGCAAGGATTACGGCATTGGCCGCCCGCAGGAGAATAAAGCCTTCTACCTGAAGGGCAGCGGCGCGCTGGACTGGGGAATGCAGTCGCGGCTGGCCCGCATCTTCAACCCCGATACGGGGCGCACCGTGATGCTGGCCTTCGACCACGGCTATTTCCAGGGGCCGACCACCGGCCTTGAGCGCATCGATTTATCCATCGCGCCTCTGTACGAAGAAACCGATGTGCTGATGTGTACCCGGGGTATTTTGCGCAGCGTTGTGCCACCAGCCACCAATAAACCCGTTGTACTGCGCGCATCAGGGGGGAATTCAATTCTGAGCGAGCTGTCCCGTGAAAGCGTGGCGGTGACGATGGAGGACGCGCTACGCCTGAACGCCTGCGCGGTGGCGGCGCAGATCTATATCGGCAGCGAGTATGAGCACCAGTCCATCAACAACATCATCAGGCTGGTGGACGAAGGGACGCGCTACGGTATCCCCACGCTTGCTGTTACGGGCGTTGGCAAGGAGATGGCGCGCGACGCCCGCTATTTCTCGCTCGCCAGCCGCATCGCCGCCGAAATAGGCGCGCAGTTTGTGAAAACCTATTTTGTTGAGGAAGGCTTTGAAAAGGTGGCGGCGAGCTGTCCGGTACCTATCGTCATCGCCGGAGGCAAAAAGCTGCCGGAGCAGGAGGCGCTGGAGATGTGCTTCCGTGCGATAGACCAGGGGGCGTCCGGCGTGGATATGGGGCGGAATATCTTCCAGTCAGAAGCCCCGCTGGCCATGCTCAAAGCGGTGAAGAAAGTGGTGCACGAGAATATGTCATCCCGCGAGGCTTACCAGTTCTGGCAGGATGAAAAACATCAGGGAGACAAGGCATGAACGTGACGCTGGTGGAAATCAATATCAAACCCGAGCGGGTAGACGAGTTTCTGGAGGTGTTCCGCGCCAACCACGAAGGCTCGATCAAAGAGCCGGGTAACCTGCGCTTCGACGTTTTGCAGGACCCGGAGGTGGCAACGCGGTTCTTTATCTACGAGGCCTACCAGAACGACGAGGCGGTACTGGCGCACAAGAAAACCCCGCACTACCTCGACTGCGTGGAGAAGCTGGACGACATGATGTCCGAACCGCGCAAGAAGCGGAGTTTTGTCGGGCTGCTGCCGTAATTCTTTTGGTGGATGACGCTGCGCTTATCCACCCTACGACTCTGTTGCGTAGGTCAGATAAGCGCAGGTTTATCACTCTTCTTCCACTTCGGTCATTTCACGTTGTTTAACGCGAAGTCCCATAAGTGCCTGTCTTGCACAGCTCAGCACATGTTCACACTGTTCGGGGGTGATGGTCAGCGGTGGCTCGACCCGAATCGTCTTCGAGTTGTTGAGCGTCCCGGCGACCAGCACCTGCTGGCGGAACATTTCGCTGGCAAAGCTATAGCCCGTTTCGTTGTCGCAGAACTCAATGGCTATCAGCAGCCCCTGTCCACGTCCTTCCACCACCTTATCCGGGAACTCGCGGGCGAGAGCCTGGAAGCCATCGACCAGCATCTGGCCCTTCTGCTGTGCCTGAGCGGGAAGGTTCTGCTCAAGCAAAACATGGATGGTGGCGAGGGCTGCCGCACAGGCCAGCGGATTGCCGCCAAAGGTCGTGGTGTGCAGGAAAGGATTATCAAACAGCACGGAGAAAACTTCTTCTGTCGCAACTGTTGCGCCGATGGGCATGACGCCGCCGCCGAGTGCTTTGGCAAGGCATAAAATATCCGGCTGCACGTTTTCATGCTCGCAGGCGAACATCTTGCCGGTGCGGCCCATGCCGGTCTGCACTTCGTCAAAGATCAGCAGCGCGCCGAACTCATCGCAAAGTTTACGAACCGCAGGCAGATAGCCCGCCGGTGGCAGTATGACGCCGCCTTCGCCCTGGATGGGTTCCAGCATAACGGCTGCTACATCATCACCGGTTTTGCGGCATTCGTGGAGCATGGTGCGCATCGCGTCGATATTGCCAAACGGGACATGACGGAAGCCGGGTAATAGCGGCATAAAAGGTTTGCGGAAGGTCGATTTAGCCGTGGCGGACAGCGCGCCGAGAGATTTACCGTGAAACGCACCGCTGGCGGCGATAAAGGTAAATTTCCCACGTGGCGACTGGTATGCCTTAGCGAGCTTAATGGCCGCTTCAACTGATTCCGTGCCGCTGTTGCTAAAGAAGCTGTATTTCAGTTTACCCGGGGTGAGGGTCGCAAGGGTTTTGGCAAGCATTGCTCGTAAGGGGTCGAGCAGCTCCTGGCTGTGCAGGGGTTGTTTTTCAAGCTGATGCTGTACGGCGGATACCACTGTTGGATTACGGTGCCCCACGTTAAAAATACCGAACCCACCCAGGCAATCGAGATACTCCTTACCCTGGGTGTCGACAAGCGTATTCAGACTGCTCGCCTGCCACTCTACGGCTCCGTAATCCCCGCCGGCGGTTACTGACTTGCGATACTCAAGAAAACCAGGATTCACATGCTGCTGGAAACTGTCGATAACCTCTCGGTTTAGCGCCTTCATCTCCTCATGACTAAGTGACTTCTTTTCGATGATGTTCAGTGCGTGCGCCGTGCAGGCAAGGGCCGAGGCGCTGGAAGGTAACCTGTTCAAAATGTGCTCCTGGGAGTGGCGTATCACGCGATACACATATTGAGTATTGCAGGGAATACGCCACTTCGCCGTCCCTGAGCGAAATCAGGATAAACCACTTAGCGAAACTGGAGGTGCGCAATAATTAATCACGCGGGATTACATTTTGCGCATTTTCCTGCTGGAGGGCGGAGGGGCAAGATAGCGCGAAAACAGGAGCAGGCACCGTGCCGGTGCAACTGCGCCAGAATAGTGCTTAAGCTGCGTCCATTCTATGCTCGCCGCGAACAAGTGCCGCACGATCGTACTCGTGCTGGATAGCGCCACCGGCCATAAAGGCCGCGCGGTCGGACATATGCGCAATGACGTCGGCGTCATGGCTCACCAGCAGATAGGTCATGCCGGACTGCTGTTTCAGGCGGTTAAGCAGGTTGAGGATTTCCGCCTGCACGGACATATCCAGCGCCGAAGTCGGTTCATCAAGCAGCAGAATTTTTGGCCGCAGCAGCAGCGCACGGGCAATCGCCACGCGCTGGCGCTGGCCGCCGGAGAGCTGATGCGGATAGCGCTTCGCGGCGTCTGCCGGTAAGCCAACCTGCATCAGCGCCTCTGCGACCCGCTCGGGGATTTGCGCTTCCCGATGGATAGCCAGCGGCTCCGCAAGCGTGCGGTAAATTGTATGGTTGGGATGGAGGGAGGCGTAGGGATCCTGAAAAACCATCTGCACGTTGCGGCGCAGATCGCCCTGAAAGCGCGTGCCTGGCCTGATGTTTTGTTCCAGAAGCCGAACCTCTCCTGACCATTCCCGCTGCAAGCCTGCCAGTACCCGCAAGATTGTTGATTTTCCGCAGCCGGATGCGCCAATCAGGCTGAACGTCTCACCTTCGTTAATCGCAAAGCTGGCCGCACTGACGGCGGTTTTACCTGCGAACTGCACGTTCAGATTGCTGACCTCAACGATTGCCATGGGCCTCTCCCTGTAAATTCTGATTACGATCCAGCGTGGGCAGCATGGTGCCGTAGGTGGTGGCATCCGGGCGGCAGGTCCACAGCGTGCGGGTATAGGGATGCGTGGCGGTTGCCAGCGCGTTAGCCGCCATCTCATCCACCTTCTGGCCCTGATACATCACCAGCACGCGCTGGCAGTGCTGGGCCACCAGCGGCAGATCGTGGCTTATCAGCAGCATTGCCATCTGTCTTTGTTCGCTTTGCTCTACCAGCAGCTCGAGGATCTGGTTGCGCAGGCGGGCGTCCAGCGCCGACGTTGGCTCATCGGCAATCAGTACCTTCGGGTTATTCACCAGCGCGATGGCAATCATCACGCGCTGGCCCATGCCGCCGGAAAGCTCCGCCGGGTAGCGGGACAGGACGTTATCCTGCAAACCCACGGCGTGAATACCTTCGCGAATGCGCTCGCGCCGCTGGGCTGAAGAGAGCTTCTGATGCAGGCTTAGCGCTTCGTCAATCTGCTGCGCAACGTTTTTAACCGGGTTCAGCGCGTAGCGGGGATCCTGAAGAACCATTGCGATATCGTTGCCACATAGCTGCTGCCAGCCGCGGTTTTTTATCGTCAGCAAATCATTGCCCAGCACATTGAGCTGCCCGGCGCTGACCTTGCCCGGCTTGCGCACCAGGCCCATCAGCGCTCTGGCCGTCATGGATTTGCCCGAGCCGGATTCCCCCACCAGCGCCAGGCGTTCGTTGCCCAGCGTAAACGACAGGTTGTTCACCACCCGCGCGGCTGGATAGTCGATATTCAGACCGCTCACTTTAATACGATTTTCAGTCATGTCCCGGCTCCAGCACGTCGCGTAGTCCATCGCCCAGCAGGTTAAACGCCAGGCTGCTAATCAGAATGGCGGTGCCCGGGATTGCCGCAATCCACCACTGGTCGAAAATCACCTGCATGCCGTCGGCGATCATCGCCCCCCATTCCGCCATCGGGGGTCTTGCGCCCAGGCCCAGAAAGCCCAGACCGGCAGCGGCGAGGATAATGCCCGCCAGATCCAGCGCCAGACGTACGATGGCGGAAGGAAGGCACAGCGGCAGGATATGGCCCGCCAGCAGCCGCAGGCCGCGAATGCCCATCATCTCGGCGGCGGCCAGATAGTCGCTGTGGCGCAGGCGTTGAATTTCACTGCGTGCCTGACGTGCATACGCAGGCCAGGTGGTGAGCGCCAGAGCCAGCGCGCCGTTCACCAGGCCTGGCCCTAGCATCGCCACAAAAGCAAAGGCCAGAATCAGGCGCGGCATCGACATCACGACGTCGGTAAAGCGCATCAGCACCCGCTCCAGCCAGCCTCCGTAATAGCCCGATAAAATACCGATCAGCAGGCCGACGGGCAGGGTAATCGCCGTCACCAGCAGCACCAGGCCCAGCGCGGGGCGGGAACCGTAGAGCAGGCGCGACAGCAGGTCTCGCCCGTAGCTGTCCGTGCCCAGCCAATGCTGAGCGTCCGGCGCCTGCAGGCGCGCGGCAGCATCCTGCCAGTTAGGATCGAACGGCGCGAGCAGCGGGGCGAAAAGAGCCGACAGCAGCAGAAGAGAAATAATAATCAGGCCGCACAGAGCGGCGGGCGAGCGCAGCACGCGGCGCAAAAAAAGGTAAGACGGCATCAGCGCACCCTCGGATCGGTGACACGCACCAGCACGTCAGTCAGATTGTTGATAATGACGAACGCCACGCCGATCAGCAGCGTGCCGCCCATAATGGCAGTAGTGTCGCCCGCAAACAGCGCGGTGGTCAGATACCGCCCGATGCCCGGCCAGGAGAAGACCGTTTCGGTGAGTACCGCCCCTTCCAGCATGGAGGTATAGGCCAGCGCAATCACCGTAAACAGCGTGCCCCTGATGTTGGGCAGTACGTGACGCACCAGTATTGCCATCTCCCCGGCACCTTTGGCGCGAGCAAGGGTGATGTACTCTTTGTTCATCTCGCTCAGGCAGGCGGTGCGCGTCAGGCGGGTGATGCTGGCAAGGGAGTAATAGGCCAGCAGCAGCACCGGCAGCACAAGGTGATTAATGGCGTTATAGAAGGCATCGCGGTCGCCGGAAAGCCAGGTATCAATCAGCACGAAGCCGGTTTTTGCCTCCACGCTGTACTGGTAGATATCGTCCAGCCGTCCAGGCCCCGCGCTCCACTGCAGGCGAGCGTAGAACAGCGCCAGCATCAGCAGGCCGAGCCAGAAAATCGGCACCGAGTTGCCCAGCAGCGTAAAAGTACGCACCGCCAGATCCCACGGTGAACCGACAAACCGGGCGCAAAGGACGCCAAAGATTACCCCCAGCACGCTGCCGACGATCAGCGCCAGGGTGGCAAGCTCAAGCGTAGCGGGGAAGACGGAAAGCAAGTCCTGTAATACCGGCTGCCCGGTCGCGCTGGCCGTTCCTAAGTCACCGTGAAGGAGCTGGGTGACGTAGTGCCAGAACTGTACGGGAAGGGGCTGGTCCAGACCCAGCTGGTGGTGCACCTGGTCGTAGGTCGCCTGGCTCGCGTGATCGCCCACGATCTGCAAAACGCGGTCAACGGGGGACAGGGCAGAGAGCGCAAAAGCGATCAGCAGCAGGCCAAGCAGCGTCAGCGCCAGGGTAAACAGGCCCTGCAACAGGGTCAGCAGCGGGCCGCGGGCTAAAAAGTAGGGCATGAGAAACTCTTGGTTATTGTGTTTGCCCCTCACCCTAACCCTCTCCCCGAAGGGGCGAGGGGACTGGATCGAGTTTGTTTTTCCCCCTCTCCCTTTCAGGGAGAGGGCCGGGGTGAGGGTTAATTCAGCTTATTTGCTCACGCGGTCGTAATAAACCATGTCCGCATTCAGCCCCTGCTGGTAGCCCTTCACGTTATCCCGCACCACAATCTGCGTTTTGCCCTGATCGACAAACACATACGGCGAGCTGTGCTGTAGCTCTTCCTGCATTTTCTTATACAGGTCCAGACGCTTAGCCGGGTCGGCTTCGGCTACCGCCGCCAGGGTTTGCTTGTTCAGCTCCGGGGTCTGCCAGCCGTTGAGGCCCGCCACGGTACTTGCTTTTCCGTCGTTAAACGCGAAGGCGCTGGCGTTCGAGTGCGCGTCGAAGTAGTCGGGGATCCACAGGCGGATAGCGGCCTGATGCTGCTTAGCCCGCACGCGAGCATAGACCTGGCTTCCCGCCGCAGGCAGCAGATCCACCTTCACGCCGCCCTGGGCGAAGCTCGCCTGCATGGACTGGGCGATGGTGATGAACGGCGCTTTGTTCTCCACGTCCAGCGTAAAGTGGGCGTCTTTGATGCCCGCTTTGGCGAGGATTTCTTTTGCTTTCGCCGGATCGAATTTGAACGGGTTGTTGTCCAGCGCGCCGGCAAAGCCGACCGGCAGGAAGCTCTGGTGGATGAAATACTGGCCTTTGAGCAGATCTTTGGTGATGCCCTGGTAGTCAACCAGGTAGCGAGCCGCTTCCCACAGCGCCGGGTTCTTCAGCAGCGGGTTAGCATTGTTGCCCACGTTGAACACCATGTAGTTCTGTTCGGCAGAGGGAATGCTCAGCACTTTCACGCCTGGTTTACCTTCCAGCGCGCTGGTCTGATCCGCACCCAGATCGCGGGCGATATCCGCGTCACCCTGCTGAATCAGCAGGCGGCGGGCCGCCGGGTCAGGCACGTTTTTAATAATGATGTTTTTAACCTTTGGCGCATCGCCCGGGGACGTCGGGTTGGCGTCCAGCACGATGGCCTGATGCGGCTGGTAAACGCGCATCTTAAACGGGCCGCTGCCCGCGGAGTGCATCTTCAGCCACTCGTTGCCAAAATCACCGGCTTTGACGTTGGGCGCGACGGCCTTTTCATCGACGATGGAGGCGATTGGCGTGGAGAGAATATTCAGCGCCACCGCCGGGCTGACGTCCGCCGTCCAGTGCAGCTCAAGGGTGTGGTCATCCACTTTTTTCAGCTGGCCTGCGATGTTGTCCGGCTGCCAGCCAAGCACGTTGAGGATAAACGCCGGCGACTTGTTCAGGGTGACCGCGCGGGTATAAGAGAAAATCACATCTTCCGGGCGCAGCGGATTGCCGGAAGAGAACTTCGCATCCGGACGCAGCTTAATAGTGAGTTTTTTGTTGGCCGCGTCGCCCTGCCAGCTTTCGGCCAGGACGGGATTTACCTTTGCCGGATCATCCCGGTCGGCCTGTACCAGGCGCTGGTAAAGGCTCGGCACGGTCTGAATGCTGGACAGCTCGTTGGCTTCGGCGGGGTCGAGGCTGACGATATCATCCAGCCCCTGGGCAACGACTAAGGTATTCGGTGGCGTAGCGGCGAAGGCGCTGGCGGACAAGGCTGCCAGCAGCAGTAACGGAAGCGCTTTTTTTTGCATGATGCACCCTGCGTAACGGAAGAATTATTATGGTTTTTTATTCTGCAACGCGAATACGTTAGGGGAGTTGGCGCTATTCACAAAGTCCAAATACGACTTTGCTTATAAGTATACGATATATCCAATGCGCTTCTGGAATGAAAAACGCCGGGCGATGGCCCGGCGCTGGTAGCGTTGCGTTTAGCGAGATTACTCGTTAATGCGCGGGTGCTGATCGACCAGATTGGTACGCTTAGCCTGAAGCTCTTCGATTTCACGATCGATATCTTCGATTTTCTGCTCGATATTATCGTGGTGCTCCTGAACGATTTCGCGCGCCTCTGCAATGTCGGAGGCAGCAGGCGTTGCCCCTTTCAGCGGCTTGTTAGCGGTCTCTTTCATGGTCAGACCGGTAACCAGACCGATGACGGCAATCACCATCAGGTAGTACGCCGGCATCATCAGATTCTCGGTGTACTCCACGAGCCACGCGGCGAGCGTCGGCGTCAGACCCGCAACCAGCACGGAGATGTTAAAGGCGCTGGCCAGCGCGCTGTAGCGAATGTGCGTCGGGAACATGGCCGGTAAGGTTGAGGCCATGACGCCGATAAAGCAGTTGAGGATCACCGCCAGCAGCAGCAGGCCCGCGAAAATCAGCCCCAGCACGTTACTGTTGATCATGATGAACGCCGGAATGGAGCACAGCAGCAGCAGCACGCTACCAATCAGGATAAACGGACGGCGGCCATAGCGGTCGCTCAGCAGGCCAATCATCGGCTGTACGAACAGCATGCCGATCATAATCGCGATAATAATCAGTACGCCGTGTTCTTCCGAATAGTGCAGGTTGTGGGAGAGGTAGCTCGGCATATAGGTGAGCAGCATGTAGTAGGTCACGTTAGTGGAGATAACGATCCCGATACAGGTCAGCAGGGCGCGCCAGTGTTTGGTCGCAATCTCTTTGAACGAGACTTTCGGGCCTTCGGCGAGGCCTTCTTTATCGCCCTGTTCAAGCTTCTCGATGTGCTGCTGGAACGCAGGAGTTTCTTCCAGCGCATGACGCAGATAGAGGCCGATGATCCCAAGCGGCAGCGCCAGGAAGAACGGCAGACGCCAGCCCCACTCGAGGAAGTTCGCCTCACCCACAATGGCGGTAATCAGTACCACCACGCCCGCGCCGCAGACGAACCCGGCAATAGAGCCGAAGTCCAGCCAGCTGCCCATAAAGCCGCGTTTACGGTCCGGGGAGTACTCTGCAACGAAGATGGATGCGCCGGTGTACTCACCGCCGACCGAGAAGCCCTGGGCCATTTTCGCAAGCAGCAACAGGATTGGCGCCCAGATACCGATCGTGGCGTACGACGGAATAAGACCAATACAGAAGGTGCTCAGCGACATGATGATGATGGTGATCGACAGGATTTTCTGACGACCGTACTTATCGCCGAGCATACCGAAGAACAGGCCACCCAGCGGGCGGATCAGGAACGGCACGGAAAACGTACCAAGTGCGGCAATCATCTGTACGCTAGGGCTGGCATCCGGGAAGAACACCTTACCGAGCGCATAGGCCACAAAGCCATATACACCGAAATCAAACCACTCCATCGCGTTACCCAACGAGGCGGCGGTGATGGCTTTTTTAAGTCGCGCGTCATCGATGATGGTGACGTCGCTGACCTTGATAGGTCTGACTTTCTTTTTCCTTTTTAACATTATTATCCTCTTTATTTTCCTTGCGGGAGCAACAGGGTCTCCCTCACTAAGTAGTGTAGTGGGCCACGCGTGAAACGACGGCTAAAACTGCATCACTTAGTCACTCAACGAAAGACAATTTAATAACTATATGAAATTATTAAAAATGTGGGATGTACTGATGACATTATAAAGATTATGTTTAATTTTAAAAGTGTGACGTGGATCAAGTTTAATCGCTCAAGTAAATTATTGCAGCGCCGACATAACGAGATGAAGGAAAAGATTAACGACTGGATAACCTGCACAAAGGAGCTGCAATGTCTGCGCGTGCCCATGTGACACAGCACGAATATTTGCTTGATGACGACAGTACTCTTATGTCCACTACCGACCTGCAAAGCTACCTGACCCATGCCAACGACAGCTTTGTGAAGATCAGCGGCTACTCCTGCGAGGAGCTGATGGGCAGCCCGCACAACCTCGTCCGCCACCCGGATATGCCTAAAGCCGCCTTTGCCGATATGTGGTACACGCTACAGCAGGGTGAACCGTGGACTGGCATCGTAAAAAACCGCTGCAAAAATGGCGGCTATTACTGGGTGCGAGCCAATGCGATACCGCTGGTGCGCAAAGGAAAAACGACTGGCTACATGTCCATTCGTACCAAAGCGACGCCCGAAGAGATTGCCGCGGTGACTCCCCTCTATAAAGCGTTGAAGGAAAATCGTGCCAACCGCCGTCTGTTTAAAGGGCTTGCGCTGCGTAAGGGTCTGTTCGGCAAACTGGCGACCATGACGCTGCGCTGGCGCATTCGCAGCATGATGGCCGGACTCTGCGCCCTCTTGCTGGTGGCCGGCGTGGCGATGGATCAGGATGCCATGCATCTTGTAATGAGCGGCATTGCGACCGGTCTGGGCTGTCTCCTGCTGGAGTGGCAAATCGCCCGCCCGCTTGAAAATATTGCCCGCCAGGCGCTGGATGTTGCGACGGGGAATCGCCAGAAGGTCGACCATCTCCCCCGCACCGATGAGATAGGGATCACCCTGCGAGCTATCGGGCAGCTCGGCCTGATGTGCCGGTGGTTGATGAGCGATGTCAGCCACCAGGTCGAAAATGTGCGCAGCGGCAGCGAAGCGCTGGCCCGAGGCAACGACGAGCTTAACGAACAAATCGCTCAGTCTGTGAATCACGTCCAGCAGACGGTAGTCACCATGAATCAGATGGCGGTGTCGGTACAAAACAACGCGCGGACGGCTGCCAGCGCGGACAAACTATCCAGCCAGGCCAGCGATGCTGCGGCCCAGGGCGGGTGGGCGATGCAAACCGTCGTCACCACCATGGATGAAATTGCCAGCAGCACGCAGCGTATCGGTTCTATTACAGCCTTGATTAACGACATTGCCTTCCAGACCAACATTCTGGCTCTTAATGCGGCGGTAGAAGCTGCGCGAGCCGGAGAGCAGGGTAAGGGGTTTGCCGTGGTAGCCGGAGAAGTGCGCAATCTGGCAAGCCGGAGCGCTGCGGCAGCCAACGATATTCGTCAGCTTATTGAGGCGAGCGCCAGTAAAGTGCAGTCAGGTTCTGAACAGGTACACGAAGCCGGACAAACCATGCAGGAGATCGTAGTCCAGGTGCGCAACGTCACGCAGATGCTTGTGCAGATAAGCCAGGCGACAACCGAACAGGCAACAGGGCTGTCCGAATTAACCCAGGCCGTGGCCGAACTGGATGCCATCACCCGTAAAAATGCGGCGCTGGTGGACGAGGGTAGCCAGGTTTCCGCGATGGTAAAACACCGGGCTACCCGGCTCGAAGATGCCGTAGCGGTACTGCATTAGCAGAGAAAAATGGGGGAAGCCGCACGATTTTCACCCCCTAACGCGCTTTTATTGACTAGTCTGGGACAGATTGAACGCAGACAAACAACGGAGATCGTTATGAGCCAATCGTCCCGCATTAACCGCAGCTTTGTGCTGGCAAAACGCCCGCAGGGTATGCCGACCAGTGAAGATATCGTGCTCCAGGAGTCTGATATTCCGCAGCCAGTAAAAGGCCAGCTGTTGCTGCGTACCCTCTATTTATCCCTCGATCCGTACATGCGCGGGCGCATGGATGACGCAGAGTCGTATTCAGCTCCGCTACAGATTGGGGATGTTATGTGTGGCGGCACCGTTTGCCGTGTTGAGCAATCTGAACATGCTGACTACCAGCAGGGTGACCTGGTGCTGGCCTATACCGGCTGGCAGGATTACGCGCTGTCCGACGGGGCAGGTTTGCAGAAGCTGGATAACAACATGGCTCACCCATCCTATGCGCTGGGTCTGTTAGGGATGCCGGGCTTCACGGGCTATATGGGGCTGACCGACATCGGCAACCCGCAGCCGGGCGAAACGGTGGTTGTCGCCGCCGCCAGCGGCGCGGTGGGGTCAGTCGTCGGCCAGGTTGCTAAACTGCGCGGTGCGCGGATCGTGGGGATAGCGGGCGGGGCGGACAAGTGCCGTTACGTCACCGAAACGCTGAAGTTCGACGCCTGTATCGATCATAAGGCGCCGGACTTTGCGGAACAGCTGAGAAAGGCCTGCCCACAGGGTGTTGATGTCTATTTTGAAAACGTCGGCGGGGCCGTCTTTGACGCGGTGCTGCCTTTGTTTAACACTTCCGCCCGCGTGCCGGTCTGCGGCGTCATCAGCCAGTACAACGGGCAAAACAGCGCCTTCACCGAAGATCGTCTGCCGCTGCTGATGGGCACCATCCTCAAAAAGCGCATGCGCGTGCAGGGCTTTATTATCTCTATGGATTACGGCGACCGTTATCCGGAGTTCTTTAAGCAAATGAGCCAGTGGCTTGGTGAAGGTAAAATTCAGTTCCGCGAAGATATCGTCGACGGCCTGGAAAACGCCGTTGAGGCGTTCCGCGGCCTGCTGGTGGGTAAAAACTTCGGCAAGCTGATCGTTAAGGTTGCCGAGTAATCGGGTGGCTGCACAACCCCGAACCGTAGATAAGCGCAGCGTCATCCGACAAATAAGCTATCGGATATGCGGCCCGTCCCCGATGGAATCCCGCACCTGTAGCGCCGAGGTAAAAATATTCTCCCGCGATAAATAACCGCCGTCGAGCATGGAGATCAGGCGGTTAATCACTTCTCCCATCATGTCGCTGACCGGATCTTTTACGCTGGAAAGCGACGGGCTGAGGAACGGCGCGGTGGGGATATCATCGAAGCCAATCACCGAGATCTGTCCCGGTACGGTAATCCCCGACTCGCTGAATTTTTTTATCGCGCCGACGGCCATATCGTCGTTGCTGGCGACAACTGCGCTGAACGTCATTTGGCTGGCAAGCAAGGATTCTGCTGCGGCAAAGCCGCTGGCTGGCGTCCATTTTCCCTGCGCGATCAGGCTGTCTTGCTGGGGAATATTCGCTTCTTTTAAGGCTGCTTTGTAGCCTGAAAGTCTCTCAATCGCCGTAGGGGAATCCAGCGACCCGGTGATAAAGGCAATCTCCCGGTGCCCCTGTTCAATCAGGTACATCGTCGCTTTAAAACTTGCGCCTTTATGGTCACAGCAGATGCAGTGGCTCTGGTGTTTTCTGAGCTTTCGGTTCACCACCATAATCGGCTGGCGATGCAGGTCGATAATCTCGTCCATGGCGTCAGGGGTTAAAAAACGAGGGTAGATGATGACGGCATCACACTGTAAATCCAGCAGAAACTCTATCGCCTCGCGCTCTTCGTCTGCACTGTGTTTGCCATCCATCAGGATGAGCTGGCGGCCATTATCTTCTAATTTTTTTGCCGCCTGCGACAGGATCTCGCTGAAATAGCTGCCGTTATAAAGCGTGTTGGTGACCACCAGCCCGATGCACTGGGAAGTGTTGGTAGCCAGGTGTCTTGCCAGCAGGTTAGGGCGATAGCCAGTTTCTTTAATGGCCTGATAAACAAGCTCTTTTGTGGCTTCGCCGACATAACCCTTGCCGGACAGCACCCGTGAGACGGTGGCTTTAGAGACGCCTGCTTTTTTTGCCACTTCCAGCATTGTTGACATAGTTTTTCTCGCCCCTGATAAGTGCGCTCATTTTACACATTTCGCGCGGAAGAATAAGCGCGAACATGCGTCCCGGAGGGCGTTAAAAGGCGCTTTTTACCGATCCTTATCACAAAAAAAGAAGCGTAAAAAACTTTTAGTTGATCTGTTTGTTCAATGTAAACACTCTTGTGTGGAACCGGTTACCTACCCTGAGAACTGTTAAACATGTCTAAGAATTATGCGGCAGTATCCCAATCGATAGTCGAGGCGCTTGGCGGAGCGAATAACATCTCCGCCGTGACGCATTGCATGACGCGCTTACGTTTTGTCCTCAATGATGATGCTGCGGTGGACGCAGGTAAGCTGAAATCCATCAGCGGCGTGCTGGGCGTGGTAAGAAGCGAAAACCAGTGCCAGGTGATTATCGGTAACACGGTTTCACAGGCCTATGCCGAAGTGCAGAAGCTACTGCCTGGCGGCGCGGGCGGGACATCAGACGTTGCCCCCGTAAAACAGAAGATCACCCTGAAACGCATTGGCGCAGGGATCCTGGATGCCCTGATCGGCACCATGTCGCCGCTGATCCCGGCGATCATCGGCGGCTCGATGGTCAAGCTGCTGGCGATGATCCTCGATATGACCGGCGTTTTTGGCAAAGGCTCCTCAACGCTGGTTATCCTTAACGTCATCGGCGACGGCGCGTTCTTCTTCCTGCCGGTGATGGTAGCGGCCTCCGCCGCGGTGAAATTCAAAACCAACATGTCGCTGGCGATTGCTATTGCCGGGGTGCTGGTACACCCGAACTTCGTTGACCTGATGGCGAAGGCGGCGCAGGGCCAGCCCGTTGAATTTATGGGGCTTTCCGTCACGGCGGTGAAATATACCTACACGGTTATCCCCGCGCTGTGCATGACCTGGCTGCTCTCGTACATTGAGCGCTGGGTGGATAAAATCACCCCAGCGGTGACCAAAAACTTCCTCAAACCGATGCTGATCGTGCTGATTGCTGCCCCTATCGCCATCATGCTTATTGGCCCGCTGGGTATCTGGATTGGCACCGGGATCTCCTCGCTGGTTTACACCGTGCATAGTTACCTGGGCTGGCTGTCCGTTGCCATTATGGGCGGGCTGTGGCCGCTGCTGGTGATGACCGGCATGCACCGCGTGTTCACCCCGACCATCATCCAGACCATTGCGGAAACCGGCAAAGAGGGCATGGTCATGCCGTCGGAAATTGGCGCAAACCTGTCGCTTGGCGGCTCTTCCCTTGCGGTGGCCTGGAAAACCAAAAACCCGGAGCTGCGCCAGACCGCGCTCGCGGCGGCGGCCTCCGCCATTGTGGCAGGCATTTCAGAGCCCGCGCTGTACGGCGTGGCCGTGCGTCTGAAGCGCCCGCTCATCGCGGCGCTAATCAGCGGCTTTGTCTGCGGCGGCGTTGCCGGCGTGGCGGGGCTTGCCAGCCACTCAATGGCATCGCCAGGGCTATTTACCAGCGTACAGTTCTTCGATCCGGCAAACCCGATGACCATCGTCTGGGTATTCGGCGTCATGGCCCTTGCGGTGGTGCTGTCGTTCGTTCTGACGCTGGTGCTCGGCTTTGAAGACATCCCGGTTGAAGAGCCAAAAGAACAGGCACCCGTTGCCAGCCCGCAGCGGGCCGTACAGGTTAATTAAAGAAACAGGAGCTATTTCATGGCTGAGTCCATTTTTCCGGCAGACTTTTTATGGGGCGGCGCTATCGCCGCCAACCAGGCCGAAGGCGCGTATCTTGAAGGCGGCAAGGGCATTACCACGGTAGATGTGATCCCGCACGGTAAAGACCGTATGGCCGTTAAGCTGGGTGTTGAAGAACGCTTTGCGCTGCGTGAGGACGAGTTTTACCCAAGCCACGGGGCGATCGATTTTTACCATCGCTATAAAGAAGATATCGCGCTGATGGCAGAGATGGGATTCACCGTTTTCCGCACCTCCATCGCCTGGAGCCGTATTTTTCCGAACGGCGACGAACAGCAGCCAAACGCTGCGGGCATCGCCTTCTACCGCGACCTGTTCAGCGAGTGCAAAAAATACGGCATCGAACCGCTGGTGACGCTGTGCCATTTCGACGTGCCGATGCATCTGGTGCGTGAATACGGTTCATGGCGCAGCCGTAAAATGGTCGAGTTCTTCACCCATTACGCCCGCATCTGCTTTGAAGCCTTCGACGGGCTGGTGAAATACTGGCTGACCTTCAACGAAATCAACATCATGCTGCACAGCCCGTTCTCCGGCGCGGGGCTGGTGTTTGAAAAAGACGATAACAAAGAGCAGGTGAAGTACCAGGCCGCGCACCACGAACTGGTGGCAAGCGCGCTGGCAACCAAAATCGCCCATGAGGTGAACCCGGAAAACCAGGTCGGCTGCATGCTGGCGGGCGGGAACTTCTATCCGTATTCCTGCAAGCCAGAGGACGTCTGGGCAGCGCTGGAAAAAGATCGCGAGAATCTGTTCTTTATTGACGTGCAGGCGCGCGGGGCTTATCCGTCCTACGCCAGACGCCTGTTCAAAGAGAAGGGCATTGTGGTTGAGATGGAGCCGGGCGACAGCGACATCCTCAAGGATACCGTCGATTTCGTCTCCTTCAGCTACTACGCCTCCCGCTGCGCGTCTGCCGACATGAACGACAACAACAGCAACGCGGCGAACATCGTCAAATCCCTGAAAAACCCGTACATCGAGGCAAGCGAGTGGGGCTGGGGCATCGATCCGCTGGGCCTGCGCATCACCATGAACATGATGTACGACCGCTACCAGAAGCCGCTGTTCCTGGTGGAAAACGGCCTGGGCGCGAAGGACGTCGTCAACGAGCAGGGCGAAATCAACGACGACTACCGCATCAGCTACCTGCGTGAACACATTAAGGCGATGGGCGAAGCGATTGAAGACGGCATCCCGGTGATGGGTTACACCTCCTGGGGCTGCATCGATCTGGTGTCGGCCTCGACCGGCGAGATGAGCAAGCGCTACGGTTTCGTCTACGTTGACCGCGACGACCAGGGCAACGGCACGCTGGCCCGCACCCGCAAGAAATCCTTCCACTGGTATAAGAAAGTCATCGCCAGCAACGGGATGGATTTGGACTAGCCACAAGCCTCCTTGATTGACGGCGCCTCTCACCCTGGCGATTTGCCTGGGTGAGATTCCCAAACAAAAGCATATACTTGATGCCGGGCGTTTTCGGGAGCAAGCGAAGTGGTTTACAAAGAGGTCGTCAACTTACTTAAAAGCAGAATCAGCAGCCCCGGTTGTGCCGTTGGCGATATGCTGCCGTCGGAAAAAGAGCTCGCTGAGCTTTACAATGTCTCGCGCAACACCCTGCGAAAGGCGCTGAAAGTACTGGAAAACGAAGAGCTGATCGAGCGGCGACACGGTTCGGGAACTTTCCTGCGCAGCAAGCAGTTTCAGGTCTCCGTTACGCATATGGACAGCTTTACGGAAATTGCCAGAAACGAAGGCAGGAAGCCGGCAAGCCAGGTGCTGCGGTTTGAGTTGCAAAGTGCTTCGCAGGAGATCGCCCAGCGTCTGAAGCTGGCCGCTGGTGAGCCGGTTTATTACGCCAAGCGGCTGCGCCATATCGACAATGTCCCAATGCAGGTGGAGGAGACCTGGCTTTCGGTAAACCGCTTCCCGGATTTAACGGTTAGCCATATGAAAAAATCCAAGTTTTCCTACATTGAGGAAGAGTGCGGGATAAAAATTCATGGCTGCTATGAGTCATTTCAGCCCGTCCTGCCCTCCGCAGAAATTGCTGAAATGCTGCATATCAGCGTGCGCGATCCCATCCTCAGAATGGAAACCCAGTCCGTTGATGAAATGCATCACCCCGTCGATTTCTCCGTTCTTTACACCAACGCGTTTGAGTTTCAGGTGAAGTACTTCCTGCCGCGAAAAATGTCCCATACCTCCGACTGATGTCCCCGCCCCGGGCGGGGCAATCATGAAGGTCGATCACAATTTCCGGTAAAAAAGTGGTGCAATAAAGGCCCGTTAAGTGAACCTCTGCGTCTGGAAATATTCAGGGTGCTTCTGGCGCCTTTCCTGCCGCGCGCTTAAGAGGTGCAAAAGAGGTTTAATTCCAACCGGTGCGCTATTTGCCTCAGGCGCTTTATCTTCATTACTATCCAGAAAGTTAATCAGCAAAATTCCATTTCCTGTCCACGGTTCTCACCGTTCCAGCAGTACCGGTCGCCCGAGCGTGGCCGCTAACAGAGGGAAAGACTATGTCCGGATTTAAAGAAGGTTTCCTGTGGGGCGGCGCGGTTGCTGCGCATCAGCTGGAAGGCGGCTGGCAGGAGGGGGGGAAGGGCATAAGCGTAGCGGATGTGATGACGGCGGGGGCGCATGGCGTACCGCGCGAAATTACTGACGGCGTGCTGCCGGGTAAAAATTATCCGAACCATGACGCTATCGACTTTTATCACCGCTATAAAGAAGACATTCAGCTGTTTGCGGAAATGGGTTTCAAATGCTTCCGCACCTCCATCGCCTGGACCCGTATCTTCCCTCTTGGGGACGAGCTGGAGCCTAACGAAGCCGGGCTACAATTCTATGACGCCCTGTTTGATGAGTGCTTAAAGCACGGTATCGAACCGGTGATCACCCTGTCGCATTTCGAGATGCCTTACCACCTGGTGACGGAATACGGCGGCTGGCGCAACCGCAAGCTGATCGACTTCTTCGTGCGTTTTGCCAACGTTGTTTTCACCCGCTATCAGCACAAAGTGAAGTACTGGATGACCTTTAACGAGATCAATAACCAGGCTAACTTCCACGAGGATTTCGCGCCGTTTACTAACTCCGGGCTAAAATATGAGCCGGGCGAAGACCGCGAGCCAGTGATGTTCCAGGCCGCGCACTATGAGCTGGTCGCCAGCGCGCTTGCCGTAAAAGCGGCGCGCGAAATCAATCCTGACCTGCTGGTTGGCTGCATGATTGCCATGTGTCCTATCTACCCGCTGACCTGCGCACCCCGCGACATGATGATGGCGATGAACGCCATGCACCGCCGCTACTGGTTTACGGACGTTCACGTTCGCGGCAAATATCCTCAGCACCTGCTCAACTACTTTGAACGCCGTGGTTTTGAGCTGGATATCACCGCTGAAGATCGTCAAGCGCTGGCCCAGGGCTGCGTTGATTACATCGGCTTCAGCTACTACATGTCCTTCGCCACCAAAGCGACGGACGACAACCCGCAGCTGGATTATGACGAATCGAAGAGCCTGGTTTCCAACCCGTACGTTCAGAAGTCTGACTGGGGCTGGCAGATCGATCCTGTTGGGCTGCGCTACTCTCTGAACTGGTTCTGGGATCACTATCAGCTGCCGCTGTTTATCGTCGAAAACGGCTTTGGCGCGATTGACGTGAAGCAGAGCGACGGCACGGTGGACGACCAGTATCGCATTGACTACATGGCAACCCATATTGCGGAAATGAAAAAAGCGGTCGTTGAGGATGGCGTGGATCTGATGGGCTACACCCCGTGGGGCTGCATCGATCTGGTGTCCGCCGGGACGGGCGAGATGAAAAAGCGCTACGGCTTTATCTATGTGGATAAAGACAACGAAGGCAACGGCACGCTGGACCGCAGCCGCAAAAAGTCATTCGACTGGTATAAGAAGGTCATTGCCAGCAATGGGAAGGATTTAGCGTAAGGACTTCTTGTTACGGGAGGACACCGGGTTATTCAGGTGTCCTCTTCATGTTTAAAAACTACAGTGCCTTTTCCCAGGCAGCTTGCGGAAGTAGGTACACTGCTTTTTCTGCTTTCTGCCCTTCGGTCACGATGTGTTTGATGCCGCTTGCCATGACGGCCAGCGTGACGTCAAAGGCGTTCAGGCTGTCGCCGAAACCGGCGGTCAGGTTCAGCATTGAGCCATTGGCCATCAGATAAATTGTTTTGCCGTTCAGCTGGTAGGCGTTGATCCAGGGCATCACTTCTTCATGAGGGAAAGCCATCAGGTATCCGCAGTCGATCTCTTCTGCAACGTGGCCTACGTTAAGCACGAACACGCCGTCCTTCGCTTTATTCAGCACCGCTGCGCTAACGACTTTCTTCGCGCCGGTCGCGGTGGCGATAACGTCAGTTGTCCCGACAGCATCATGAATATCAACAACGTGCCAGCCATCGTAGGCGGCCTGTAACCGACGGGCCGGGTCGAGTTCTGCAACCATCACCTGCCCGCCATAGGCTTTTGCCGCGGCCGCAACGCCCTGGCCGACCAGACCATAGCCAATGACCAGCACTCTTTTTTCGTGCAGCGTCAGGTGAGTCGTCTGGAAAAAGGTCTGCCAGGCCGTCAGCCCGACCATATGGCGGTTGTGCAGCCCTTCTTTTACCGGCAAATCGTCCCAGTTAAAAATAGGGTAGCCAGGGCGCAGATCCGCAAGGCGGTTAACGCCGGAGCCGGTTGCTTCGAGGCAGGCAACAACGTCCCCAAACTCGCCGCGCTGGTGGAGCAGGGTGGTGATGTCCGCCCCCATTTCACACAGGTGAGTCGGACGCCAGGCGATGGCTTTCTCCCATGAATTCCGCCAGTCGGCATCGCTCATGTTGCGCCACGCGCAGGCTTCGGCTCCAGCCTCGACAAGGTAAGCGACAACTTCATCCTGCACGGTAGTCGGGTTGCAGGTCGTCAGGAATATCTTCGCATTCTTTTTTAACAGCCCTTCCACCAGCGGAATCATCTTCAGGTCGAGGTGCATATTGCAGGCAAGGCGCACGTGGCTGAGATCGGGCAGCGATGCAACCTGCTTCAAAGTCCTTACCATATGGCGGCGGGACCATTCGATTTCTTTTAAAAACATCGCGTTTCGGGAATTCACAGGCATTCCTTATTTATTTGTTATTCGTATTTTTTAGGCGTCTGAGAATAGCAAAATGAAGCCGATGAGGGCGACAAAAACCAAATTGCCACTTCTGGTGAAGTGGCTTCATTGTCTTAAAGGAAGGGGCTAGGAATCACCGGGATAAACATGAATTTCAGGTTCCAGCGGGAGCCGACATCATCCGGTGAGATGACGGAATATTGCATCTCCACCGCGAAACGGACCGGCAATTTACCCATTTTGATCACGTTGGAATACCCCAGGCCGACGGGGAAGGTCAGCCTGTCGCCCTGATCTTTTTTCCAGTCAATCGTGATATCCGGGCTCATCCCTACCAGCTCGGTTCCGCTCAAACGGTAGTTGATAAAGTACTGAATATCCGTGTGATTGGTGTCTTTGCGGTTCTGTTTATTATCCGCAGACCACCATTGCTGGGCGAGTATGCCAACGTTGGTGCCGCCTGGGTGTGGCGCTAATTTTGCCAGCAAAAGCGCAGGGCCTACCTGGTAGCGTCCCTGTCCCTGAAAATCATTTTCTGCCGTATCGAAGAGCTGCGTTGCGCCAATGCCCCAGACGAAACCATCATCTTTATTGGGTCCGAGGAGCGTTAACAGGCCCGTATCTCCCATCCCGCTGGCCCTGCCATGTGCCGAAATGGAACCGTTGCCGTTCATCGACGAATGGCCTAAATCTGGGGTGTTGTAATATTGCAGCACCGGTCTGACGATAAAGTTCCAGTCGCTCTCGCCGAACTTTAGCGGAAATGACATAATCGGCTGGAAAGTCGTTCGGGAAACCGTGCCGTTAAACTTATCTCCGCGAAGCTGCGTATTGTCATACTGCGTCCAGAACATCCATGCGGCGCCGACCGGATTTGCCGTCATCTTGGCAATTTTTTCCATTTGTTCTGGTGTTAAATCATCCCCGTCAGCAGCATAGCCTATTTTTGTAAAACAAAGAGAGGCGGCGAACAGACAGAGCATAGTTTTACTTTTCTTCATGAGTAATGACCCTAATGCATAGAAGATTTTCCAAAATATTTTTTTGGACAGTGTAATGGATGCGTTATTTTTATTATGAGCGTGGAGAACTTTGGTGCTTTGATTTTATCCGTTGAATATTATTAACTGATGCAGGGTGTTGCGCTCGGTTAATGAAAGTTAGTACTCACGGTAATACGGAGTGAAGACGAGTGTTTAGATTTTATCGGGTAACGGGTGTATTATTTTCTTGAGTCGTCCCTGTTCCATTTCGATGTAATTTCGTTCTTTTAATATCGCCAAAATCCTGAATACATAGCCATTCGATAAGCTCGTTCTTTTCAGAATGTAACTCGCGAGTCCCTGGGAAACCTTTTCCTCTTGCTGATATAACTCTATAAGTTCTTTAATGGCACTGTAGCCATTGCCACCATGCCGGACCTCAAAAGCAGCGGATAATCGCTCAATAATAGAATAAATGACGGAGATAAAAGCCAGTCCGTTATTCGATTTTTGAACAATGCTGGGGTCAAAAAGTTTGGCAATAGGGAGTTTTACGATGATCACATCACTTTCAATACGATAGTAAAAAGGATGTTTTGCCTGCATCTTCTCATATTCCATGATAGGCATACCATAGAAGGCATAATCGATGAACTTATCATTTTTTTTGAAGTAAACGCCCACCCGGCCATCAATCACGAAACCAGCCTCTGTATCGACCAGGTCTAATGACTCCCCTTTGCTGTATCTGCGTTGTCTTCCATGAATTTTAATAAAATCAATGAGTTCATTAAAATCGTCATTATCACTAAAGCCATAATCTGCATCCTTTTGCATCCTCTTCTCCTGTGAGTTGTTAAAGGGTTAACCGTGGCATCCGGTGATCCTCCAGAAGGAGGCGACGTGTTCACTGGGGTGATATTACTAAGAAAGATTTGCAAGTAAAACTGAAAATTTAAAAAAATATCACATAGTAGATATGTCAGGGAAATAATTTAAGCCACAGCGTACTTTAAAAACCGATGGGTCATTTATGAGATAGACTCTTGAATTTAGTGTCGGCGTATATTGACATTATTTTCTTCGCTGACTTATTATTTTGCGCGAAAGCTTATATGAAAATCATTGGTTATGGAGTGCATCAAAAAAATGAAAACAGCTCGTGCCTGGTGGATGTTACTTCTCCTTATTATTCCTGCCATCATTATGTCGATATTATTGAGTCAAAATTCCAGACAGACAGCTAAATCAGATGTTCATAAAGTTAAAAACGATGAGCAGTATACTGCCGCGGTAGAGTTTATCAGTCAGGAAGCCGTGCTTTTTAATCAGCAGTATGTTGGTCATCTCATTCATAAAAACACCCGGCTAGATAGCGTGGTGATGAATGAAGGCAATAAGCGATTAACCTATCAATTGACCTTAACTGATATCTCAGAAAGAAACATACAGCATGTATCGGCCCAGAAAAAAATGGATATCATTAAAGGAGAAAAGGCAGGGCTTGTGGCTAAGTTAAAAAACGATACGCATCTTACCTTACTGTTTGAACACGGCTGGTCAATGGAATATATCCAAAAAACAAACGACGATACTGTTCTCAGTGACATCATTATTACCGGTGATGATATGGCTGAGGGGAATACAGGCCATCATGGGATGATTTAAGGTTAGAGCCAACTCGAGTAAAAATCTCCCTTCGGGTTTTGTTACCCAATCAAACAGCACCCCTGCCAGGCTTTCTATGGCTTGATGAAATAGCAGATAAAAATCTGCAGCCATTTTGTTGCCACTTAAACATCCTGAAAACAAAAAAGCCACTCAATCGAGTGGCTTAGTCATATGATTTCAAAGCTAAAATTTGGTGGCCCCTGCTGGACTTGAACCAGCGACCAAGCGATTATGAGTCG
The DNA here is from genome assembly GCF_016756775.1 of Dryocola clanedunensis subsp. sulfonylureivorans. GTDB lineage: Bacteria > Pseudomonadota > Gammaproteobacteria > Enterobacterales > Enterobacteriaceae > Dryocola > Dryocola clanedunensis. Next base: position 145,447 of record NZ_JAERMU010000011.1, read on the forward strand.
CCTGCTCTAACCACTGAGCTAAGGGGCCGTGGGGCTGGATTATAATGGAACTGTGAGCGGCAATCCAGTGATTGCGTGACATGTGCTGGTTTTATAAACAATGTCTAATCAATCTCTTATACTTGTTCCACATTTATAACTCAGGGATATGCGATGACTAACGACATTCTCCAACCAGGGCTGCGGGTGGTGTTTTGCGGCATCAATCCTGGCAAGACTTCGGCGCACACCGGATTTCACTTTGCACATCCGGGAAATCGCTTCTGGAAGGTGATTCACCTTGCCGGTTTTACCGACAGGCAGCTGAAACCGGAGGAGGAGCTGCATCTGTTGGATACGCGCTGCGGCATTACTAAGCTTGTGGAGCGGCCTACGGTTCAGGCGAGTGAGGTAGGGCTGCATGAGCTGCGTGCAGGCGGTCGTGAGCTGATTACGAAGATGCAGGACTATCAGCCTATGGCGTTGGCTGTCCTGGGCAAGCAGGCCTTTGAGCAGGCATTCAGCCAGCGTGGTGCGAAGTGGGGCAGGCAGGATATGACGATTGGTGATACAGAAGTGTGGATATTACCCAATCCCAGCGGGCTGAACAGGGCGACACTGGACAAGCTTGTTGAGTCCTATCGCGAGCTGGAACAGTCTTTGATGGCGCGGGGAAGATAGCGCCCATAAAAAAGCCCTCGCGAGGAGGGCTTTTAAAAGCACGAAGAGATTAATCGTCCAGGAAGCTACGCAGTACTTCAGAGCGGCTTGGGTGGCGCAGTTTGCGCAGGGCCTTCGCTTCGATCTGACGAATACGTTCGCGGGTCACGTCGAACTGTTTACCCACTTCTTCCAGCGTATGGTCGGTGTTCATATCGATACCGAAGCGCATACGCAGAACCTTCGCTTCACGTGCGGTCAGGCCAGCCAGAACGTCATGGGTGGCAGAGCGCAGGCTTTCAGAGGTTGCAGAATCCAGCGGCAGCTCGAGGGTGGTATCCTCGATGAAATCACCCAGATGCGAATCTTCATCGTCGCCGATTGGCGTTTCCATGGAGATAGGCTCTTTGGCAATTTTCAGCACCTTGCGGATTTTGTCTTCCGGCATCAGCATACGTTCAGCCAGCTCTTCCGGCGTTGGCTCACGGCCCATCTCTTGCAGCATCTGGCGCGAAATACGGTTGAGCTTGTTAATGGTCTCAATCATATGCACCGGAATACGGATGGTACGCGCCTGGTCGGCGATGGAGCGGGTGATAGCCTGACGGATCCACCAGGTGGCATAAGTTGAGAACTTATAACCACGGCGATATTCAAACTTATCAACGGCTTTCATCAGGCCGATGTTGCCTTCCTGAATCAGGTCAAGGAACTGCAGACCACGGTTGGTGTATTTCTTAGCGATAGAAATAACCAAACGTAAGTTTGCTTCAACCATCTCTTTCTTCGCACGGCGGGCTTTCGCTTCACCGATGGACATACGACGGTTGATATCTTTAACCTGCTCGATGGTCAGGCCAGTCTCTTCTTCAATCTGCTGCAATTTCTGCAGGCCGCGATGCACGTCGTCAGACACGTCACGCAGTTTCTCAGACCACGGCTTGTTCATAGCGATGGCAGCGTTGAACCAGGTTTCGCTGGTTTCGTTGCCGGTGAACAGCGTGATGAAGTTTTTCTTCGGCATTTTGCACAGCTCAACGCACAGTTTCATGATGAGGCGTTCTTGCGTACGAACGCGGTCCATCATGACGCGCATGCTGTTTACCAGGTAGTCGAACTGCTTCGGCACCAGGCGGAACTGTTTGAAGACTTCTGACAGCTGCAGGATCTCAGCGGCTGCATCGGGGTGAGCACGCCCTTTCGCTTTGATGGTGTCGCGAGCTTTCTCATACTGCGTACGCAGTTCACCGAATTTTTCACGCGCTAATTCTGGATCGATGCTGTTGTCATCATCTGCATCGTCATCATCATCGTCTTCTTCGTCATCATCACTGTTTTCTTCGCTGGTCAGCTCGGAACCGATGTGTGTGGCGGTTGGGGCGAGATCTTCTTCTGCGTTTGGATCAACGAAACCAGTGATCAGATCGGTCAGACGCACCTGCTCGGCTTCAACACGATCGTACTGCTCAAGCAGATAGGTGATCGCTTCCGGGTACTCAGCAACGGAGCACTGCACCTGGTTAATACCGTCTTCGATACGCTTAGCGATATCGATTTCACCCTCGCGGGTTAACAGCTCAACGGTACCCATTTCACGCATGTACATACGCACCGGGTCGGTAGTACGCCCGATTTCTGATTCCACACTGGACAGTACCTGAGCGGCAGCTTCTTCCGCGTCTTCGTCCGTGTTGTTTGAGTTTTCAGCAAGCAACAGGTCATCGGCGTCAGGTGCTTCTTCCATCACCTGAATGCCCATGTCATTGATCATTTGGATGATGTCTTCGATCTGATCGGAGTCGACGATATCTTCCGGCAGATGGTCATTGACCTCAGCATAGGTCAGATAGCCTTGCTCCTTACCACGTTGGACAAGAAGTTTCAGCTGTGACTGCGGGTTTTGCTCCATAAGACGGTATCCACACTTAAGTCGTTTGGGTTGGTGTCGGTAGGCGTTGCCGCCAACAATAACGTAACGAGGGCTGATTTGTTTTAATGCCGCAGCCCGTCCTTGCGGCGTTCGGGTTTGACCCGATCAATGTTCGGCAGTTAAGCCGCGAGTATTTACTTTTTCGCGCGTGACTCATTGATCACGCGGACTTCCTCACGCTCCGCCGGGGTTAGCCCCTCGGTCCGGGAACGTGCAATCAATTCTGTTAACCTCAGTTCCAGCACGGAATCAAACATATGGTCCAGCGCGTCGGTGAAGGTTTTTTCTGCAATGTCCTTATCTGCTATATCGTCCCATGCTGACAGTTTTTCAAGGGTGGCAGCATCTTCTGTGCCACGATATAGCTCTAAAAGCTGCCCTGTGGTCAGCCCTGGCTGGGCCAGGCAGGTTTCGACCAGCTTGCAGAATAATGTCAGCCCCGGCAGCTTTGCCTGTTCCAGACCGTTTAACGGGGGAACCATTGGCGCCAGCTCCGGGTTTTGCACCAGTAGTCCTATCAGTATACGCATGGTTGTGCGTTTTAGCTGTGGCGCTGGCCGCGGCGTACCGCTTTCGGCGGCTTTTGGCATCAGCTTTTCGAGCTGGCTGTCGTCCAGGATGCCGAGTTTGTTACCCAGCTCCTGACGCAGATAAATGCGCAATGTTTCACCAGGTACCTGACTAATCAGCGGTAATGCCAGCGTGCTTAGCCGCGCGCGACCATCCGGCGAGGTCAAATCGACCTGTGGCATCAGGCTGTTAAAAAGAAACGTCGACAGCGGCAGGGCTTTTTCCATGCGCGCTTCAAATGCCTCTTTTCCTTCCTTACGTACCAGCGTATCCGGGTCTTCACCGTCCGGCAGGAACATAAAGCGCAGCTGACGACCGTCCGTCATATACGGTAGCGCCGTTTCCAGCGCCCGCCATGCGGCGTCACGTCCCGCGCGATCGCCGTCATAACAGCAGACGACGTTATCCGTTGCACGAAACAGCAGCTGGATATGGTCAGCGGTAGTGGAGGTGCCCAGGGAAGCAACGGCGTAAGAGATGCCGTACTGTGCCAGAGCAACAACGTCCATATATCCTTCGACCACCAACAGGCGCGCCGGTTCCGGCTGGTTCTGCTGCGCTTCATAAAGGCCGTACAGCTGGCGGCCCTTATGGAAAATATCGGTTTCCGGGGAGTTCAGGTACTTCGGCAGGGCATCGCCCAGCACGCGTCCACCAAACCCTATGACCCGGCCTCGCTTGTCGCGGATGGGGAACATGACCCGTTCGCGAAAGCGATCGTAACTGCGCCCCTGATCGTTGGTCACCAGCATGCCGGCATCCGTCAGCGCCTGACGGTTCTCGGTGTTGCCACCAAAGCGTTTTAACGCGTTATCCCAGCCGGGAGGCGCGTAACCGATGGCAAAATGCTTGATGACTTCGGCGCTTAAACCACGCTGTGTCAGATACTGACGAGCAGGTTCTGCATTGTGTTGCGCCAGGGATTGTTGATAAAAGGCGTTCAGGCCGTCCATCAACTGATAAAGACTTTGCCGCTGATGGCGCTCAATCTGGCTTGGCCCGCTACCCGCTTCGTACGGTACTTCAAGGTTGTGCATGGCGGCCAGTTCTTCAACGCTTTCGACAAACTCAAGCTTGTCGTAATTCATTAAAAAATCCAGCACGTTGCCGTGCGCTCCGCAACCGAAGCAGTGGTAAAACTGTTTATCACCGTTTACGGTGAAAGAGGGGGTTTTTTCGTTATGGAACGGACAGCACGCATGGTAGTTCTTGCCCTGCTTCTTGAGCTTAACACGCGCATCGATCAGATCGATGATGTCGGTGCGAGCCAGCAAGTCATTGATGAAAACACGTGGAATTCGTCCAGCCATAGGCCCCGTATGACCCCGTTAGTTTGTCTGCTGCAACCGTTGAAGGCGGCCTCAGAAACCTGAAGGGCAGGTCAGTTCATAAACGAAAATAAGCCGCGCATTCCTTTCGGAAGCACGGCCTTTACAACTACTACTGGTCTGTTCCGGAGGCGTTAACCTCCAGGGAATTAGTACAGACGAGTGCGGCGTGCGTTTTCGCGAGCCAGTTTCTTAGCGTGACGTTTCACAGCAGAAGCTTTAGCGCGTTTACGTTCGGTAGTCGGTTTTTCATAGAACTCACGACGACGAACTTCCGCCAGAACACCTGCTTTCTCACAAGAACGCTTGAAGCGACGCAGTGCTACGTCGAATGGCTCGTTTTCACGTACTTTAATTACCGGCATTAACTCTCACCTTTGTAAATTCGGTTTGCCGCTGACTGATGCGTCAGCTATTTCAAAATGGTGCGGAATTTTACTGCAACTACTGCTGCTTTGTAAAGCACCGGACAACCAGAAACCTGGCTTTTATGGCCGGAATCTTCCAGGGGGGCAGATTATACACCACCTCAGCCTGAAAGGTGAGCAAAGTTTTACAATGGGAGCCGGGAAGCTTAAACTTCGCCGCAAGATACAGAGGTAGAGAAAGCCATGCGCGTACTGGGTATAGAGACGTCCTGTGATGAAACCGGCATCGCCATTTATGACGGTGAAAAAGGGTTATTAGCTAATCAATTGTATAGTCAGGTGAAGTTGCACGCTGACTACGGTGGCGTGGTGCCGGAGCTCGCCTCCCGCGACCACGTGCGTAAAACCGTGCCGCTGATTCAGGCCGCGTTGAAAGAAGCTGGATTAAGCGCCAAAGATATCGATGGCGTGGCTTATACCGCAGGTCCTGGCCTGGTTGGTGCGCTATTGGTTGGCGCAACCATTGGTCGCTCTTTGGCATTCGCCTGGGATGTCCCGGCGGTGCCCGTGCACCACATGGAAGGGCATCTGCTGGCCCCGATGCTGGAAGATAATCCTCCTGCTTTCCCGTTCGTTGCGCTGCTGGTCTCTGGTGGTCATACCCAATTGATTAGCGTGACCGGTATCGGTCAATACGAACTGCTGGGCGAGTCCATCGACGATGCCGCAGGTGAAGCCTTTGATAAAACAGCCAAACTGCTCGGTCTGGATTATCCCGGTGGACCCATGCTGTCGAAAATGGCGGCGCAGGGCGCAGCAGGACGTTTTGTGTTCCCGCGGCCAATGACTGACCGCCCTGGCCTGGATTTCAGCTTCTCGGGTCTGAAAACCTTTGCAGCTAATACCATTCGCGGCAACGAAGCAGACGATCAGACGCGTGCCGATATCGCCCGTGCATTTGAAGATGCCGTGGTGGATACATTGATGATCAAGTGCAAACGCGCTCTGGATCAGACTGGATTTAAACGTCTGGTGATGGCCGGTGGGGTAAGTGCTAACCGCACATTGCGTACCCGCATGGAAGAGATGATGACCAAACGTCGCGGTGAAGTGTTCTATGCACGCCCTGAATTCTGTACCGATAACGGCGCGATGATCGCTTATGCGGGTCTGATTCGCCTGAAGGCAGGCACTGCGGGTGAGTTAAGCGTCACAGTTCGCCCTCGCTGGCCGCTGGCAGAGCTGCCCGCAGCGTAAGAGCGTTAACCAATTTATTTCGTAGATCGGATAAGCGATAGCGTCATCCAACACAACAGCTGAGCATCAATCAGGAGTGAGAAATCACTCCTTTTTTTCGCCTTTATTCCGGCGCAGCTTCTTCCAGATTTTGGTTTCCTGGCCGCGCCACAGGCGCTGAATGTTATCGTGGTGGCGCATCAGGATAAGACAGGAGAGCATCGCTACCGGGAAGGTGAACTCTGGTCTGAACCACCAGACGTAAAACGGCGCTATCAGCGCACTGACAATAGCACCCAGCGACGAATAGCCGCTAAGGAGCACGGTCAGCAGCCAGGTGCCCGCCATCACGCCGGTTAAATCGAAGCCGATAGGGGCGATAGCACCGAACGCGGTTGCCACACCTTTTCCGCCGTGGAATTTGAAAAACACCGGCCAGATGTGTCCCAGGCAGGCGGCGATAGCAATCAGCCCCAGCCAGAGCGGTGTCACACCCATTTCATAGGCTGCCCAGACCGGCAGCATGCCTTTCAAAACATCAAAAATCAGTACCGCTACGGCTGCGCCTTTGCCGCCAATACGCAGGACGTTGGTCGCACCTGGATTGCCGGAGCCGTTCTCACGCGGGTCGGGAAGTCCCGCAAGACGGCAAACCAGAATGGCGCTGGAAATGGAGCCGCAAAGATACGCAAGGATTATCATGCCAGGCGCGATTGCACTCATAACGCTGTTCCATTTTGAAAGTGTCGTTGTATTCTTCGCATTTGTGGATAATACGCATATTTCGCCGGAAGTGGTATCTGGCGTCACTAAAAACCGGGCGGGGCGTGATGGACATAGTATTTATAGAACAACTGACTGTAATCACCAGAATTGGTGTTTATGACTGGGAACAAACTATCGATCAGAAGTTGATCTTCGATATCGAAATGGCGTGGGACAACCGTACCGCGGCCAGCAGCGACGACGTTAACGACTGCCTGAGCTATGCCGATGTCAGCGAAGCCGTTATCGGCCATGTCGCAGGCGGTAGATTTGCGCTGGTGGAGCGCGTCGCAGAAGAAGTTGCGCAGCTGTTGTTAGCCCGATTCAACTCTCCCTGGGTACGTCTGAAAGTCAGCAAGCCGGGCGCCGTAGCCCAGGCGGCAAACGTCGGCGTTGTTATCGAGCGTGGCATTAATCTTAAAGAAAACAAATAATTTCATCAGCGCTAAACAAAACGTGCCTAAGCGGGTCTTAGCCAGTAGTCTTTAGCGGCTGTCGCTCTGCGTGGCCGCATTTTGTCTCTTTTTTCAGGGGTTAGAGGGTTTAGTAATGAGCGATATCCACTCGCTGGCAATTGCCGCGATTCTCGGTGTGGTTGAGGGGTTAACGGAGTTTTTACCTGTCTCGTCCACCGGACACATGATTATTGTTGGTCATCTTCTGGGATTCGAAGGTGATACCGCAAAAACATTTGAAGTCGTGATTCAGCTCGGTTCGATCCTCGCCGTGGTGGTGATGTTCTGGCGTCGTCTGTTTGGCCTGATAGGTATTCATTTCGGGCGCAAGCCGGTACAGCATGAAGGGATGGGCAAAGGCCGCCTGACCTTAATCCACATTCTGTTGGGCATGGTGCCTGCCGTGGTGCTGGGGCTTATCTTCCACGACACAATAAAATCGCTCTTCAATCCGATAAACGTGATGTATGCGCTGGTCGTTGGCGGCGTGCTGCTGATAGCGGCTGAACTGCTTAAACCTAAAGAGCCGCGCGCGGTTGGCGTTGACGATATGACTTACCGTCAGGCGTTTATCATCGGTTGTTTCCAGTGCCTTGCGCTCTGGCCCGGCTTCTCCCGCTCCGGGGCGACAATCTCAGGCGGCATGCTGATGGGCGTGAGCCGCTATGCCGCCTCCGAGTTCTCTTTCCTGCTCGCGGTGCCGATGATGATGGGCGCAACGGTGCTGGACGTTTATAAGAGCATTGGCTTCCTGACGATGGCGGACCTGCCGATGTTTGTCGTTGGCTTCTTCACCGCGTTCGTGGTGGCGCTGATTGCGATTAAAACTTTCCTGCAGCTCATCAAGCGCATGTCGTTTATCCCGTTCGCCATCTACCGTTTCTTCGTGGCGGCGGCGGTTTACTTCGTCTTTATGTGATGTGCATGCCCTCAGCCCTGCGGCTGGGGGCAGTTCTCCGCTTTCCACTTCGCAACGGCCTCAATACGGCGTTTCGTCAGCTCATCGCGAATAGCCGGGCCGCTGAAACCCGCCTCGATAACTTCTTTGTTCGTCACGCCCTGCGCGGCCTGCCATGCGGCTCGCAGCAATCTTCCCTGCGGATAATCACTTCCTTCGAATCCCGTACGCCCACGCGCGTCCGCTTCGCTGGTTAATGCGATTTGCTCCACGCGATGGGGCTTGCGCCAGGCGTCGATGGTATCAAACAGCTTCACGATAGTTTTTGGCTGGAGGATGGGCAGGGTATGGATCAGATCGTGATATTCCGCGACCAGCTTTGCCAGATCGCGGATCTCGTTCGGCACCCGCATGCGCTGGCAGATATTCTCCACCAGCTTCACGCCGGCAGGCCCGTGCCCGTGGTGGCGAGGCCAGAACTCTTTAGGCGTCAGGCCTTTCCCCAGGTCGTGGCAGAGAGTGGCAAAACGCACGTCTACTTCCGGGCTGAGCTGCGCGGCAATGGCCAGCGTCATCAGCACGTGAATGCCGGTGTCGATTTCCGGGTGCCACTTCGCCGGGGCCGGAACGCCAAACAGAGCGTCAATTTCCGGGAACAGGACGGCAAGCGCGCCGCATTTGCGCAGCACGTCGAAATAAACCTGGGGATTACGTGAGGTGAGTGCGTTTTCCGTTTCCTTCCACACGCGTTCTGGCGTCAGGTGCGCCAGCTCTCCGCCTTCGGCCATGCTTGTTATCAGGGCCAGGGTTTCGGGGGCAATCTGGAAATTCAGGTGGGCGTAACGCGCGGCAAAACGCGCCACGCGTAAAACGCGTAGCGGATCTTCGTTAAATGCCGGGGAGACGTGGCGTAGAAGGCGCTTTTCGATATCTGCTCGCCCGTTGTAGGGATCGACCAGTTCGCCGTGTTCATCCTGGGCGATAGCATTGATGGTGAGATCGCGGCGCAGCAGATCCTGCTCAAGCGTGACGTCAGGCGCGGCATAACAGGTGAAACCTGTATAACCTTGGCCTGATTTGCGCTCGGTGCGAGCCAGCGCGTACTCTTCGCGGGATTCTGGATGCAGGAAAACCGGGAAATCTTTCCCGACCTGTTGATAGCCCACATCCAGCATTTCCTGCGGGGTTGCGCCAACCACGACCCAATCTTTATCTTTGACCGGTAGTTTTAACAACCCATCACGAACGGCACCACCGACCAGATAAATCTTCACCCTTTACACCCCTGCATCGACTAATCATTACGAATAAAACGTAAGTGTAGGATACAGGGTTGCGGATTAATTCATCCAGCGGTCTTTCTTCTTGCGGCTTGGGATCATGTGCGGCAGCAGTAAACCGAACAGCAGACCAACGCCCAGCACGCCGCCGCCATACATGAACCACTGCATGATGATGGCTCGCTGCTTGTCATCCAGCTGGACGTTTGCGGCATTCACTTTCTTTTGTGCCACGATGAGCTGGTTTTTAAGCTGTTGATTTTCTTCTTTAAGCCCGCTGATAACGCCATCACTCTGTGCGACTTTCTGCTGCATTTCCGCAGTGCGCTGGTTCCAGGTGGTGTCGATATTGGTGAGCTTGTCGGTCAGGTCTTTAACCTGATTTTCCAGATCCGGTACACGGGTACGCAGGCTTGGGGTTGCGCTTAGCTGCGCAGATGGGATCCAGGAGGAGCGGCCTTTGCTGTCACGGATCTGGGAATATTTGCCCCCTTCGTTGCTTTGCAGCAGGGTTACTTCTTCGCCCGCGTTCACGGTACCTTGCAGGCGATAGTTATCACCCGGGCCACTACGAACCCAGGTACTCAATTCGTCGGAGACATAACGTTTTTCATCGGCATGGGCCACTACGGAAACGCTAAGAGAGAGCAAAGTAAGGCAAATCAGGCGTAATTTCTGCATTAGTTGATCATTATTGTCATAAAGTGTGGAACGATAGTAGTGGCATCAGTCTGACGGTGCAATCCGTAAACCTGAATGGGAATCATCCTGGTGTGAATTTAGCCACTACGGCAATGTTTACCCCTTATCCACGGGGTCGGCGGCCATCAAATTGCGCGCGATGCGTGGCAATTTACGGCAAAATATTATCTACTGACCAACAATAAGTTATTAAGTTCGCCAGGATTGCTCTCCTGCGTGACGCAACTATAAGTAAAACGACGATGCCACAAGAAATCGAACTCAAGTTTATCGTAAATCCTGCTGCGCTGGACACCCTGCGCACCACCCTGAATTCCCTTGAAAGCGTTCATAGCGAACCACGCCAACTGCTTAATATCTATTACGAAACAGCTGAGAATACGCTGCGCAGTCATGATATGGGCCTGCGCATTCGCGGAGTGGACGGTCAGTATGAAATGACGATGAAAATTGCCGGCCGCGTTATCGGCGGGCTTCATCAGCGTCCTGAATACAACGTTGAATTGAGCAAAGCTGAGCTGGACCTGTCCCTGTTACCAGCCGAAGTCTGGCCGGAGGGCACCGATATCGGCAGGCTGCAGGCGGAGCTGAAACCGCTGTTCAGCACCGATTTTACGCGTGAGAAGTGGGTGGTTACTCACGGCGGAAGCAAGATAGAGCTTGCCCTGGATCTGGGTGATGTCAAAGCTGATGAGCTAAGCGAAGCGCTCTGCGAGCTGGAGCTTGAGCTGTTGGAAGGTGAAACGTCTGCGGTCCTTGAACTCGCACAGCAGCTGGTTACCCAGCCGGGGCTGCGTCAGGGCAGCCTGAGCAAAGCCGCACGGGGCTATCACCTGGCGCAGGGCGATGCCGCTCGTGAAATCAAACCGCTGACCGTGCTGCGTGTCGCACCAAAAGCCACGGTAGAGCAAGGGCTTGAAGGTGCGCTGGAGATGGCACTTGCCCACTGGCAGTATCACGAAGAGCTTTGGGTACGCGGCAGCAAGCAGGCGAAGGCCGCAGTGCAAAATGCCGTGGGCCTGGTGCGCCACGCACTGGCGCTGTTTGGCGGAATTATCCCACGCAAAGCGAGCACTCACTTACGCGAGGCATTAATGGCCTACGAAGCGATGCTGGCGCAAAACGGCAAAGCTGAAGAGCTGGTCTACAGCGTGGAGAGCAGCCAGGCAAAACTCGCTCTGACCGAATGGTTGGTTAACCGTGAGTGGCAAAAGTTTGTTGATGATAAAAATAGCGTGAAGCTTGCTGGCTCTTTCAAACGCTTCGCCGATACCCATCTTTCCCGCCATGCCGCAGAGCTGCGCACAACCTTCCAGCGTCCTCTGGGGGATAGCTATGGCGATCAGCTGCCGCGTCTGGCTCGTGAAACTGACTCCATTCGCATTTTGGCCGGGGTCTATGACGACGCCGTCACCCACCCGTGGCTGGACAACTGGCAGGGGCTGCGTCACGCCATTACTACCAGACAGCAGGTTGAGATCGAACATTATCGTAATGAGGCTATCTCGCAGGCGCCGTTCTGGCTGCACAGCGGGAAATAATCGTATGTAGGGATATACCATCATGATGCCGCACTCGCTTCTTTTACAGCAGCACCTGCAGGCGGTTTTACCGCGCCTGTCACAAGAGATCGTAAGCCAGCAGCTGAGCGCGCAAGCGCGGGCCGTGCTGGCATTCAGTGATTTTGTTTGCGACAGCATGGTGGCTTATCCCGCCTGGCTGGCAGAGCTTGAACAGCAGGCACCGCAGGCGGACGAGTGGCAGCACTATGCCGCCTGGCTGCAAGATGAACTGCAGGAGGTCCATGACGAAACGGCGTTGATGAAGGCGCTGCGCCTGTTCCGCCGCCGTATCATGGTGCGCATCGCCTGGGCGCAAACGTTGCAACTGGTGCCAACGGAAAACTCACTACGGCAGCTGAGCGTACTCGCGGAAACGTTGATTATCGCCGCTCGCGACTGGCTGTATGACGCGTGCTGTCGCGAATGGGGCACGCCATGCAATCAGGCAGGCGTTCCGCAGCCGCTGATGATCCTCGGTATGGGCAAGCTGGGCGGCGGCGAGCTCAATTTCTCCTCCGATATCGATCTCATTTTTGCCTGGCCGGAAAACGGCTCTACGCAGGGCGGACGCCGCGAATTAGATAACGCGCAGTTCTTCACCCGCCTTGGACAAAAACTGATTAAAGTGCTCGACCAGCCCACGCAGGACGGCTTCGTCTACCGCGTGGATATGCGGCTACGCCCATTTGGCGACAGCGGCCCGCTGGTGCTGAGCTTTGCGGCGCTGGAAGACTATTACCAGGAGCAGGGACGAGACTGGGAGCGCTATGCGATGGTCAAGGCGCGTATTATGGGCGACCAGGACGATACGTGGAGCCAGGAGCTGCGCAACATGCTCCGCCCGTTCGTTTTCCGTCGCTACATCGATTTCAGCGTCATCCAGTCGCTGCGCAATATGAAGGGGATGATTGCCCGTGAAGTGCGCCGGCGTGGGCTGACGGATAACATCAAGCTCGGTGCGGGCGGTATCCGCGAAACTGAGTTTATCGTGCAGGTTTTCCAGCTGATTCGCGGTGGACGCGAGCCGTCTCTCCAGTCCCGCTCGCTGCTCCCCACTCTTGAAGCAATCCAGCAGCTGCATCTGCTGCCGGATGAGGACGCGCAAAAGCTGCGTACCTCCTATCTCTATCTGCGTCGCCTTGAGAATCTGCTGCAAAGCATCAATGACGAACAGACGCAGACGCTGCCCGGCGACGATCTTAACCGCGCCCGCCTGGCGTGGGGGATGGACGAAACGGACTGGGATTCACTACAGCTGACGCTACAAAACCATATGAACGACGTGCGTCAGGTCTTTAACGATCTGATTGGCGACGATGAGCCCGAGGTGGGCGAAGACAAAATTGCCGAAGCCTGGCGTGAGCTGTGGCAGGATGCGCTGGATGCCGATGATGACACCGCCGTGCTCGGCCACCTGACTCCGCAAGCGCGGGGCGAGGTGCTGGAGCTGGTGGCTGAATTCCGCCAGGACACTGACAAGCGCACCATTGGTCCGCGCGGCAGACAAGTGCTGGATCAGCTCATGCCGCGCCTGCTGTGCGAAGCCTGTTCCCGCAACGATGCGCCGTTGCCGTTATCGCGATTGATCCCACTGCTGCTGGGTATCGTGACCCGCACAACCTATCTTGAGCTGCTGACGGAATATCCCGGCGCGCTGAAGCACCTCATCACCCTCTGCGCCGCATCGCCGATGATTGCCGGGCAGCTGGCACGTTACCCGCTGCTGCTTGATGAATTACTCGATCCGAACACGCTTTATCAGCCGACGGCGACGGATGCCTATAAAGATGAGCTTCGTCAGTATCTGCTACGCGTGCCGGAAGAGGACGAAGAGCAGCAGCTCGAGGCCCTTCGTCAGTTTAAACAGGCCCAGCTGTTGCGCGTCGCCGCCGCCGATATGACCGGTGCGCTGCCGGTCATGAAGGTCAGCGACCATCTCACCTGGCTTGCAGAGGCGATTATCGATGCCGTTGTTCAGCAGGCCTGGACGCAGATGGTGGCGCGCTATGGGCAGCCAAAGCATCTGCGCGAACGTGAAGGCCGCGGTTTTGCCGTCGTCGGCTATGGAAAAATGGGCGGCTGGGAGCTGGGCTATAGTTCTGACCTGGACCTGGTTTTCCTGCACGACTGCCCGGCTGATGTGATGACAGATGGCGAGCGTGAAATCGACGGCCGCCAGTTTTACCTGCGCCTTGCGCAACGCATCATCCATCTGTTCAGCACGCGTACCTCCTCCGGCATTTTGTACGAGGTCGATGCACGCCTGCGCCCGTCGGGTGCGGCTGGCATGCTGGTGACGACCGCCGAATCCTTTGCTGATTATCAGCAAAACGAAGCCTGGACATGGGAACATCAGGCGCTGGTTCGCGCCCGTATCGTCTACGGCGATCCCCAGCTGAACCGCGAGTTTGATGCTATTCGTCAGCAGATCCTTTGCCGTCCACGCGAAGGTGAGAAATTACAGACCGAGGTGCGGGAAATGCGCGAAAAAATGCGTGCGCATCTTGGGGGTAAACATCGCGATCGTTTTGATATCAAAGCGGATCAGGGTGGGATCACCGATATAGAATTTATTACCCAGTATCTGGTTTTGCGTTATGCGGCACAGGCCCCAAAACTGACGCGCTGGTCCGACAATGTGCGCATTCTGGAATTAATGGCGCAAAACGACATTATGGGTGATGACGAAGCGAAGGCGCTGACGCATGCTTACGTCACTTTGCGGGATGAGCTACACCATCTCGCGTTACAAGAGCTGCCGGGTAATGTGGCGCTGGATGCGTTCGTGAACGAGCGTGAACAGGTCGAGCGCAGCTGGAAAGCATGGCTGGGCGAGGCGCAAACGCGCGTGGAAGCGTAATTGTGATATTATCTCGCGCAAAATTTTTACCCTTTCTGGAGAGTCAGGAATGAAAGTAACGCTGCCCGAATACAGCCGTGCAGGCGTCATGGTCGTTGGTGATGTGATGCTGGATCGCTACTGGTATGGCCCAACCAGCCGTATTTCCCCGGAAGCACCGGTACCGGTTGTTAAGGTTGATACCATTGAAGAGCGACCTGGCGGTGCGGCGAACGTGGCAATGAACATCGCCTCTCTTGGTGCGAATTCTCGCTTAGTTGGCCTGACGGGCATCGATGATGCAGCCCGCGCTTTGAGCCAGACGTTGACTGGCGTGAATGTGAAGTGCGATTTTGTCTCCGTTGCGACCCATCCAACCATTACCAAGCTGCGCGTCCTTTCCCGCAACCAGCAGCTGATTCGTCTGGATTTCGAAGAAGGTTTTGAAGGGGTTGATCCTGAACCTCTGCACGAGCGCATCAGCCAGGCGCTGCCGCACATTGGCGCGCTGGTGCTTTCTGATTACGCTAAAGGCGCGCTGGCGAGCGTGCGTGACATGATTAACCTGGCTCGCGCGGCTAAAGTTCCCGTCCTGATCGACCCTAAAGGGACTGATTTCGAGCGTTATCGCGGTGCGACGCTGCTGACGCCAAACCTGTCCGAGTTCGAAGCCGTAGTGGGTAAATGTAAAACCGAAGCCGAGCTGGTGGAACGTGGCATGAAGCTGATTGCCGACTACGATCTCTCCGCGCTGCTGGTCACCCGTTCCGAGCAGGGGATGACGTTGCTGCAACCGGGGCTGGAACCCGTTCATCTGCCAACGCTTGCTCAGGAAGTTTATGACGTGACCGGTGCTGGCGATACGGTGATTGGCGTGCTGGCGGCAACGCTTGCCGCGGGCAATTCACTGGAAGAAGCCTGCTACTTTGCCAACGCGGCGGCGGGTGTCGTGGTGGGTAAACTCGGGACTTCTACCGTCTCCCCAATCGAGCTGGAAAATGCCGTGCGTGGCCGCGCTGATACAGGGTTCGGCGTGATGACAGAAGCTGAGCTGAAGGTTGCCGTAGCTGCTGCCCGCAAGCGCGGTGAGAAGGTCGTTATGACCAACGGCGTGTTCGATATTCTTCACGCGGGCCATGTCTCCTATCTTGCCAACGCCCGTAAGCTTGGCGATCGCCTGATCGTTGCGGTTAACAGCGATGCCTCTACCCGACGCCTGAAAGGGGAAACCCGTCCGGTGAACCCGCAGGATCAGCGCATGATCGTGCTCTCCGCGCTGGAAGCGGTTGACTGGGTGGTGCTGTTTGAAGAGGACACGCCGCAGCGCCTGATTGGCGAGACCCTGCCGGACCTGCTGGTCAAAGGCGGCGATTACAAGCCAGACGATATTGCCGGCAGCAAAGAAGTGTGGGCTAACGGCGGTGAAGTGATGGTGCTGAACTTTGAAGATGGTTGTTCAACCACCAACATCATCAAAAAAATTCAAAGCCACGACGCTTAAGCAATCCAATAACAAACGTCCCGTCAGGGGCGTTTGTTATTGCTGACAAAGTCAGGTTTTGTAGGGTGGATAAGCGTAAGCGTCATCCACCATTGACGGCTGTTGTGTCGTCGGATGATGCTATCGCTTATC
This sequence comes from Dryocola clanedunensis subsp. sulfonylureivorans, assembly GCF_016756775.1. Taxonomy (GTDB): domain Bacteria; phylum Pseudomonadota; class Gammaproteobacteria; order Enterobacterales; family Enterobacteriaceae; genus Dryocola; species Dryocola clanedunensis. Next base: position 161,652 of record NZ_JAERMU010000011.1, read on the forward strand.
AGACTTACGAAAAAGATTTGTCAGTCATTCCAGATGCTCCTGACGGGGCGTTTTTACATATGGGGTTCTGTCGGCTGGACGACTTCTGGTGTTACTGGCGCAGCCGGGCGGTTTTCCAGCTCGCTTAAACGCTGCTCAAGCAGGGCCAGCTTCTCACGGGTGCGCAGCAATACCTGAGTCTGCACATCGAACTCTTCGCGGCTGACCAGATCCAGACGGGTTAGCTGGGACTGCAGAACCTGACGGATTTTCTTCTCGACATCATCCCCGAACTCACGAATCCCTTTCGGCATTGACTCATGAACCTGACGGGCGATTTGCTCAATTTTTTTCGGGTCAATCATAGTGGTTTCCATTTAGCCTGCGTGAATAATTCAATTGTAATGCCTGATTGCCAGGGGATAAACCTGAAATGGCGTTGCCAGCGAAAATCATCGGCGCTATAGTAAGTCTGCTTATTCTCAGGGCGGGGCGAAACTCCCCACCGGCGGTAAATCAGCGAACGCTGAAAGCCCGCGAGCGCTCCGGATCACGCCGGAGGTCAGCAGATCCGGTGTAATTCCGGGGCCGACGGTTAAAGTCCGGATGGGAGAGAGTAACGACTATGCACAGGCTCCGGCCTGCTCACGTTATTTTTTTAGCTCCTAAGACTGCCCTGATTCTGGTAACCACAATTTTAATGAGGTTTTACTTACCATGAATCAGACGCTACTTTCTGCATTTGGCACCCCGACTCAACGCGTTGAACTTGCGCTTAACGCTCTGCGCGAAGGCCGCGGTGTAATGGTTCTTGACGATGAAAGTCGTGAGAACGAAGGCGATATGATCTTCCCTGCCGAAACCATGACCGTTGAGCAAATGGCACTGACCATTCGTCACGGCAGCGGCATTGTTTGCCTGTGCCTGACCGAAGATCGTCGTAAACAGCTCGAGCTGCCAATGATGGTGGATAACAACACCAGCGCCTACGGCACCGGTTTTACCGTGACCATCGAAGCCGCACACGGCGTGACGACCGGCGTTTCAGCCGCAGACCGTCTTACTACCGTTCGTGCAGCGATTGCCGATGACGCTAAACCTTCCGACCTGAACCGCCCGGGCCATGTATTCCCGCTGCGTGCTCAGCCTGGCGGTGTGTTAACCCGTGGTGGCCACACTGAAGCCACCATCGACCTGGTTTCTCTGGCAGGTTTCAAACCAGCCGGCGTGCTGTGTGAACTGACCAACGATGACGGCACCATGGCACGTGCGCCGGAGTGCATCACCTTTGCCCGCCTGCACAACATGGCAGTAGTCACTATCGAGGACCTGGTTGAATACCGCCAGACCCACGAGCGTAAAGCCAGCTGATAAAGATAAAAGACCCGGTTCTAACCGGGTTTTTTATTAGCCGATGCCGCTCGTTTGCAGCAGCGTCAGGCTTAGCCCCATTACCGCCATCCCACAAAGCACGCCATAACTCGGATTGTTGTGCGGGTCGATCTCTTTGGCCAGCGGCATCAGCTCATCCACCGACAGCGCAACCATAATGCCCGCCACTGCCGCCATAACAGAAGCCATCACCACTGGTGAAATCATCGTGCCAAGAATCAGCCATGCCAGCACACCGCCGAGGATCTCCGCAAGTCCCGAAACACCGGCCCAGAGAATAGCTTTACGCTTCGATCCCGTTGCTGCGTAAACCGGCCCTGCTACTGCAAGTCCTTCAGGAATATTATGCAACGCTACCGCCAGGGCAATGCCCAGGCCCAGCTCAAGGTTACTACTGGCCGTAACAAAGGTGGCGATACCTTCCGGGAAGTTATGCAGGCTGATGCCGAGCGTGAGTAGCAGGGCAGTACGGCGAAGATTTGGCGGCTTGATTGAGCTATCCATCAGGTCCTGCGGATGAGCGTGGGGCAGCGTGCGATCGAGGGCAAAATAGCCCACCAGCCCGAGAATGAACATGCCATAGCCCAGCACCGGGGACATCCCCGTGGTATGCAGCGCGGCGGGCAGCATCTCCATCAATGAAATAAGCAGCATTATCCCCGCGGCGAAACCTAGCGAAAACGCCAGTACGCGATTCGACGGCTTTTGGCCGAGTACGTCGAGAAAAGCGCCGATAAACGTAGCGCCCCCGGCTAACAGCGTGAGAATTAATGGGACTGACATTCAGGCTCCTTCTTCACATTCAAATTTCCTGATGATCTTCATCATGCTTATCTGAGTTCTTCCCACATCAATTGGGGATAGAGTTGTGTCATTCAAGTGAATTAACAAAGGACATCACCATGACAACCCAACGTATGCCCGCGCTTTTTCTCGGTCACGGTAGCCCGATGAACATACTGGAAGATAACCAATATACCCAGGCATGGCGGCATTTGGGAGAAACTCTGCCGCGTCCGAAAGCGATTGTTGTGGTGTCCGCACACTGGTTCACCCGTGGCACCGGAGTCACCGCGATGGAAGCGCCAAAAACCATCCATGATTTTGGTGGTTTCCCTCAGGCGCTTTACGATACTCATTATCCGGCCCCCGGCTCTCCTGAGCTGGCACAGCAGCTTGTCGATTTGCTGGCACCAGAGCACGTCACGCTGGATAAAGAGGCCTGGGGTTTCGACCACGGCTCCTGGGGCGTATTAATCAAGATGTACCCGGATGCGGATATTCCGATGGTGCAGTTGAGTATCGACAGCACCAGGCCAAACGCGTGGCATTATGAAATGGGCCGCAAGCTGGCGACGCTGCGCGACCAGGGCATCATGTTGGTGGCCAGTGGTAACGTGGTGCATAACCTGCGCACCGCACGTTGGCACGGTGAAAACACTCCTTATCCGTGGGCCGAGTCGTTTAACCAGTATGTGAAAGATAATCTTACCTGGCAGGGGGCGACCGAGGCGCATCCCCTGGTGAACTATCTGCAACACGAAGGCGGTTCGCTGTCGAACCCGACGGCGGATCACTATCTGCCTCTGCTTTATGTTCTGGGAGCGTGGGATGGTCAGGAACAAATTACGATCCCGGTAGATGGCATTGAGATGGGGTCTTTAAGTATGCTTTCGGTACAGATTGGCTAAAGTAAAAATGGCGCGAGATCCGCGCCATTTTTTTATTCTACAAACACGTGCGGATAGAAGCGTGAAAGATCCTGGGTGATTAACGCCCGGTCTTCACGGATGCCGATCCCGGCGGGTTGATCGTTGATAAGCCAGCTGCCTATCAGCGTGTAGCTGTCGCCGAACTTCGGCAGCTGATAAAACTCTTGTACGATCATGCCTTCTTCGCCGTAAGGACCTTCCGCGCTGGCGATCTCTTCGCCGTTGGCGATGATCTTCACGTTGGCACCTTCGCGAGAGAAGATTGGCTTCACAACGTAGCTATCCATTGCCGGATAGTCATCTTCTGCAAAGTACGCTGGCAGCAGGTTAGGATGGTTCGGGAACATCTCCCACAGCATTGGCAGCAGCGCTTTATTGGAGATGATGCTCTTCCAGGCCGGTTCCAGCCAGCGCACGCCAGCATCTTCAAGCTTGGTGGAGAACATCTCGCGCAGCATGAATTCCCACGGATACAGTTTGAAAAGGTTACTGATAACCTGATCCTGCAGATCGGTAAACTGGCCTTTCTCGCCCAGGCCGATCTCTTCCATGTAGACGAATTCGCTCGCCACTTCTGCTTCTGCGGCGCAGTCCTGTAAGTACTGGATCGTACCGCGATCTTCCACCGTGTCCTGGCAACAGGCGAAATGTACCAGGTTGAAACCGTGCTGCTGTTTCAGCTCGGCAAAACGTTCAATGATCTTTTCTTGCAGGCTGTTGAACTGGTCGCTTCCCGCCGGCAGATTTCCCGCCTGCATCTGATCTTCTAACCAGAGCCACTGGAAAAATGCGGCTTCGTACAGGGAGGTTGGGGTGTCGGCGTTGTTTTCCAGCAGCTTAGGTTCGCCAACACCATCCCACGCCAGATCCAGGCGGGAGTAGAGTGAAGGCTGCTGGCTGCGCCAGGACTGCCGGACGAACTCCCAGGTGTGTTTCGGGATACGGAACTTTGCCATTAGCTCATCGCTGGCAACGACCTTCTCCACGACCTTCAGGCACATCTGGTGAAGCTCAGCGGTGACATCTTCCAGGCGCTTGACCTGAGGCAACGTCAGTTTGTAGTAGGCATCCTCACACCAGTACGGCTCGCCATACATGGTGTGAAAGTTAAAACCGTATTCGGTGGCTTTTTCGCGCCAGTCCGGGCGCTCGCTGATAGCGACTCTTTCCATGACGTTTAGCCGCCCATGGAACGAGAAGAGCCGGTCGCGCTACTACGCTGCATACTGGTCTGTTTGGCAACTGACTCACCAAAGCCGCCGCGTGTCACGGTGCTGGTGGTTGCAGGTTTCGGGGCCATCGCAGTTTTCGGTACGGTAGCGGTGCGGCCTGGCGTAGCTGCGCCATAGCTTTTACCGCTGGCATCGGCGTATTTACCGTAAGCCGGGCTGGCTGGATTTTTGGAGCTGAACAGCGGCTGCTGAGCAAAGCCTGCACCACCGCCCATCAGGCGGCCCATCATGTAGCCTGCCATCAGAGGCATCCAGAAGCTGCCGCTTTGCTGGGGTTGGGCCTGAGTCTCGCCAGCCATGCTGGCCTGTGCAGGAGCCTGCTGGCACTGCCCTTCACCAAACTCGGCGATACACTCTTCGCGAGAGGCATATTTTGGCGCGGTGCGTTCAGCTTCTTTTAAAGCATTATTGTAGGAGGTGGTGCACTCCGCGCTTTTACCCGGGTTGGCCTGCGCGCAGTCATCCGCATTTTGATACATGGAGACGGTTTCGTCGTTTTGCTCGCAGCCCGCCAGCATAAAGACGGCGGTAACGGCCAGCGCAACCGGCGTTAGGTGCCTGGCGTTCCAGCTTTTGCGGAACGAAGCGTGATTTATCGTTTTTGTCCGTTTCATTTTTCTTTCCTGAGCCCAAAGGAATAAAGCTATTGTTGTGCTTAGGATAGGGGATGAATGGTTGAAATTAAAGCGATGAGAGCGGTTTACAGGGGGATCTTTACTTTGCCTTACGTTGGGCAGGCGAAGTTGTGACAGGGGCATGAAACCATGCCCCTGTTAACGCAATTAATTACCGAATGGATTACGGGAACTGTTGCTTTTTACTGCGGCAGGCTGCGCTGCCGGAACTGCTTGTGCGGGTGCTGCGGTACGAGTGGTTGTCGCGGTGTCCGCCGTGTAACCATCTGCACGCGCATCCTGATCTGGTGTTTCAGGCGCTACGCTTTCTGGGGTTGTTGGTACGGGTTGGCCCAGCGTTGCGTTCAGTGCCACCAGATCCTGCTCGTTAAGCGTACCCAGCGCTGATTTGATGTTCAGCTGGTTGATCAGGTAGTTATAACGGGCGCTGGAGAGCTGTTGTTTCGCGTTATACAGGGTAGTGGTCGCGTCCAACACATCAACGATGGTACGAGTCCCTACCGAGTAGCCAGCTTCCATGGCATCCAGGGAGCTTTGCGCAGACACCACGGCCTGTTTGTAAGCGTTGATGGTGCTGATAGAAGCGTTCACGTTGTTGAAGGAAGAACGTACGGTCTGCACAACGTTACGGTGCGCGCCTTCAAGCTGCTCGCTTGCACCAACAAAATTGTACTGCGCTTGTTTCACCTGGGAGTTCACAGAACCACCCTGATACAGCGGCAGTGAGAAGTTGATCCCGACTTTGTTCTGGCCCATGTTGCTGTCGTCGTAAGCCTGAGAGCCGTTCGTTTTGGAACCGCTGTAGCTGGTATCGGAGATACCCGTAGAGGCGGTCAAACCGACAGTTGGCATATGGCCGGTTTCTGCATAGCGAATTTGTTCGCGAGCCAGATCCTGGGACAAACGTGCCTGCAACAGCGCGAGGTTACGCTTTTCAGCTTCCTGCAGAAGGTTATTCACCGCTTCTGGCTTGTTGGTTTTGAAACCGTCAACGTTCAGCGAGGCCAGAGAAGGATAGTAGTTGCCGGTGACCTGGCGCAGCGCTTCAACCGCGTTGTCGAGATTGTTACGGGCAGTCACTTCATTGGCCAGCACGTTATCGTATTGTGAACGGGCGTTCTGTACGTCGGTAATCGCAACCAGGCCTACGTTAAAGCGCTGGGTTGTCTGATCTAACTGACGGTAAATTGCCTGTTTCTGCGCTTCGGTATAGGAAAGTGCATCAATGGCGCTCAGCACGTTAAAATAGGCCGTCGCAGTGTTCAGAATCAGCGTTTGCTGATCGGTCTGATAAGTCACATCCTGAATGCCAGCAGATTTTTCCTGCAGGGTCAGCTGACGCCATTTTGACATGTCAAAAATGGTCTGAGTTAACTCTAAAGACGCGCTGGTTGCATTTGAGTCCACGCCGTTCGCATCGCGATAACCGTTGCTGTAGGTGTAATCTGCACCAAGGCCAAGCTGTGGTAATAACGGGCTACGAGCTTCGTTAATTTTCTCGAAAGCGGCGTCACGGTCTGCAGCGGATTTGCGTAAATCCGGGTTGCTTAGACGGGCCTGCTGATAAACCTGCATCAGGTTTTCTGCCTGGCTCATGGCGCTGAAACCCGTTAGGCTCAGACCGATAAGGATTGGGAGCAGTTTCTTCATTTGCATTCCTTGTTGTGAAGCAAAATTGTTTTTTTGATAGCGCTGATTGAGTCGAAATAGTTGCCGATTCTAACAGAGTCCGCCTGCGGGGCGAGTTGGCGTAATGTGCCATCCACCCTGAATTTGAACAATCTACCATATAGCAGAAGAAAGGGCATTCAGGCAGGGTTGAAATCGCTCAATTCATTACCATAAGTCATCAGGGATACAAACATGAGTAAGTCAGACGGTAAACTTGTCACGTTAGCCAAAAACGATGTTGAAATTATTGCACGTGAAACGCTATATCGCGGTTTTTTTTCGCTCGAATTGTATCGTTTCCGCCACCGTCTTTTCAACGGTGCGATGAGCGGTGAGGTCAGAAGAGAAATATTTGAACGCGGTCATGCTGCGGTGCTGCTACCCTATGACCCTGTGCGCGATGAAGTCGTATTGATTGAACAGATTCGCATTGCGGCTTACGACACCAGCCCAACGCCCTGGCTGCTGGAACTGATTGCCGGGATGATTGAAGAGGGCGAAAGCGTTGAAGATGTGGCACGGCGCGAGGCGATAGAAGAAGCCGGACTGGTCGTCGGGCGCACAAAACCTGTGATGAATTACCTGGCAAGCCCGGGTGGCACCAGCGAACGCTTATCTGTTCTGGTAGGGGAAGTGGACGCCACGACCGCAGAAGGTATTCACGGTCTGGAAGTCGAAAACGAAGATATTCGTGTTCATGTGGTAAGCCGGGAGCAGGCTTATCAGTTAGTCGAAGAGGGGTCAATCGACAATGCTGCCTCAGTCATCGCTTTGCAATGGCTGCAATTGCATTATGAGAAACTACGAGAAGAGTGGAATCACTAAATATGAAGCGCTATACACCTGACTTTCCTGAAATGATGCGTCTGTGCGAAACAAACTTCGCCCAGCTGCGCCGCCTGCTGCCGCGTGAAGACGCGCCGGGTGAATCCATAACCTATCAGGTTAATAGCGCCCGATATCGGCTGACCGTATTAGAATCCACTCGCTATACAACCCTCGTGCAGATAGAGCAAACCGCGCCGAGCGTGAGCTACTGGAGCCTTCCGTCCATGTCCGTCAGGCTTTACCATGACGCAATGGTCGCGGAAGTGTGTTCAAGCCAGCAGATCTTCCGCTTCAAAGCGCGCTATGATTATCCTAATAAAAAGTTGCATCAGCGCGACGAAAAGCATCAAATTAACCAGTTTCTTGCTGATTGGTTGCGCTACTGTTTGGCGCATGGAGCGATGGCGGTTCCGGTTTGTTAGAGAGAGTGAAACCTAAGGACACCATTTGGAAAGCCTGTTAAATCTTCCTGTGGCCGGTGGGGGCCGTATCAGGATACTGCAAATTACCGATACCCACCTATTCTCTGGGAAGAGCGAAACGCTGCTGGGTATTAATACCTGGGAGAGTTACCAGGCGGTGCTTGCGGCTATTCTTGCGGACGGGCGTCAGTGCGATCTGATTGTCGCCACCGGCGATTTGGCACAGGATCATAGCGCAGAGGCCTACCAGCATTTTGCTGAAGGGATCGCGCGCATTTCTGCACCCTGCGTCTGGTTACCGGGCAATCATGATTTCCAGCCCGCCATGTATAGTTCGCTCCAGGAAGCGGGGATCTCTCCCTCCAAGCTTGTTCACGTTGGCGACAGCTGGCAAATTTTGCTGCTCGACAGCCAGGTTTTTGGCGTCCCGCATGGCGAACTCAGTGACTACCAGCTGGAGTGGCTTGCGCGCAAGCTGTCCGATGCCCCTGAGCGTCATACTCTTCTGTTACTGCATCATCATCCGGTGCCCGCCGGCTGCAGCTGGCTCGATCAACACAGCCTGCGCAATGCTCAGGAGCTGGATAATGTGCTGGTCAGATTCCCGCAGGTAAAAACGCTGCTGTGTGGGCATATCCACCAGGAGCTGGATCTCGACTGGAACGGACGCCGCATGCTGGCCACGCCGTCTACCTGCGTGCAGTTTAAACCCCATTGCTCTAACTTTACGCTGGATACCATAGAACCAGGCTGGCGCTGGCTGGAGCTCCATCCAAACGGTGAAGTGACGACCGAGGTTTGCCGCCTGCAAGGTGCGGTATTTAACCCGGATACCGCTTCAGAAGGGTACTGATGTCTACGCTACTCTACCTGCACGGCTTCAATAGTTCTCCACGCTCAGCCAAGGCGACAAGCCTGCAGGCATGGCTTACGGAAAATTATCCCGACATTGAAATGGTGGTGCCACAGTTACCGCCGCATCCAGCCGACGCCGCCGAATTGCTCGAATCGCTGGTACTGGGTCATGGTGGTGAACCGCTTGGCGTCGTGGGCTCTTCTCTTGGCGGCTATTACGCTACCTGGCTCTCTCAATGCTTCATGCTGCCCGCCGTGGTCATTAACCCTGCGGTACGCCCCTTTGAATTGCTGGCAGATTATCTTGGTAACAATGAGAACCCCTACACCGGGCAGCAATATGTGCTAGAGTCTCGCCATATTTACGATCTTAAAGTCATGCAAGTTGACCCGCTTGAAGCACCGGATCTCATCTGGCTGCTGCAACAGACGGGTGACGAAGTGCTCGATTATCGCCAGGCGGTGGCTTATTACGCCTCCTGTCGCCAGACGGTCGAATCCGGTGGTAATCACGCCTTTGTAGGCTTCGAAGATTATTTCACACAGATTGTCGACTTCCTCGGTCTTCATTGAGGCCGGGTCGCCCGATTCCTGTTTCGCTATCTGAACGAATAAACCATGACGCAATCCAGTTATAACGCCGATGCCATTGAGGTACTCACCGGGCTTGAGCCGGTTCGCCGCCGCCCGGGAATGTACACCGACACTACACGCCCGAACCATCTGGGCCAGGAAGTCATTGATAACAGCGTGGATGAAGCGCTGGCAGGCCATGCTAAGCGTGTTGATGTTATTCTCCACGCCGATCAGTCACTGGAAGTTATCGATGACGGACGCGGTATGCCGGTGGATATCCACCCGGAAGAGGGCGTACCCGCTGTTGAACTCATCCTTTGCCGCCTGCACGCAGGGGGCAAATTTTCCAATAAAAACTATCAGTTCTCCGGCGGTCTGCACGGGGTGGGGATTTCCGTTGTTAACGCCCTGTCCAAACGTGTTGAAGTGACCGTTCGGCGTGACGCTCAGGTCTACAGTATTGCCTTTGAAAATGGCGATAAAGTGCAGGAGCTGGAAGTTGTCGGTACCTGCGGTAAACGCAACACCGGTACCAGCGTTCACTTCTGGCCTGATGAATCCTTCTTCGACAGCCCACGCTTTTCCGTTTCACGCTTAAGCCATCTGCTGAAGGCGAAAGCGGTGCTTTGTCCCGGCGTTGAGATCACCTTTACCGATAAGGTTAACAATACCGAGCAGCGCTGGTGCTACCAGGATGGTCTGAAAGATTACCTGTGCGAGGCCGTAAATGGCCTGATCACCCTGCCGGAAGCGCCGTTTGTCGGCAACTTCGCCGGGGATACCGAACAGGTTGACTGGGCGCTGCTGTGGCTGCCGGAAGGCGGCGACCTGCTGACTGAAAGTTACGTTAACCTGATCCCGACCATGCAGGGCGGGACACACGTTAACGGTCTGCGCCAGGGTTTGCTGGACGCAATGCGCGAGTTTTGTGAATACCGCAACATCCTGCCGCGTGGCGTAAAACTCTCTGCGGATGATATCTGGGAGCGTTGTGCTTACGTGCTTTCAGTCAAAATGCAGGATCCGCAATTTGCCGGTCAGACGAAAGAGCGTCTCTCTTCACGACAGTGTGCTGCCTTCGTTTCTGGTGTGGTAAAAGATGCATTCAGCCTGTGGCTGAACCAGAACGTTCAGGCTGCTGAGCAGCTGGCAGAGCTGGCGATTTCCAGCGCCCAGCGCCGTATGCGTGCGGCTAAGAAAGTCGTGCGTAAGAAACTGACCAGCGGCCCGGCATTACCAGGTAAGCTGGCGGACTGTACCGCGCAGGATCTTAGCCGCACCGAACTCTTCCTTGTGGAAGGGGACTCAGCAGGTGGATCGGCCAAGCAGGCTCGCGATCGTGAATATCAGGCGATCATGCCACTTAAGGGTAAGATCCTTAACACTTGGGAAGTCTCTTCTGATGAGGTGCTGGCATCTCAGGAAGTCCACGACATCTCTGTTGCTATCGGTATCGATCCTGACAGCGAAGATCTGAGCCAGCTGCGCTACGGCAAAGTCTGTATCCTCGCGGATGCGGACTCCGATGGTCTGCACATCGCCACGCTGCTGTGCGCGCTGTTTGTGCGCCACTTCCGTACGCTGGTAAAAGGGGGACATGTCTATGTGGCCATGCCGCCTCTTTACCGTATAGACCTGGGTAAAGAAGTATTCTACGCGCTGGATGAAGAAGAGAAGGCCGGCGTGCTCGATCAGCTCAAGCGTAAGAAAGGCAAGCCGAACGTGCAGCGTTTTAAAGGGTTGGGTGAAATGAACCCGCTCCAGCTGCGTGAAACGACGCTCGATCCGAATACTCGTCGACTGGTACAGCTGACCATCAGCGATGAAGATAACGATAAAACGCTGGCTATTATGGATATGCTGCTCGCCAAGAAACGTTCCGAAGACCGCCGTAACTGGCTACAGGAAAAAGGCGATATGGCCGATCTGGACGTGTAATCCACGATTCAATAAAAAAAGGGAGCCGCGAAATCGGCTCCCTTTTGTTTGCTGACAAAGAAGGAAAAAACGTGGTTTTTCCTTCTTTGTGGTTAGCTGACGAAAATCAATGAATTGATTTCCCTGGTTATTTTTTTGGTGGGATCTGTTCGTTTGTTAAACGTTTTAGGTTTGTCATCCGTCAGAAGGGAGCTGCGAAATCGGCTCCCTTTTGTTTTTGGCAGACGGTGCAGCTTACTTGATCGCGTCTTCCAGGATGTGGATATGGATATCCAGCACGTCATCTTTCACGGCAGCGCTGTGGCTCTTCATATGAGCTGTGGCCAGGTGAGCTTCCAGATGAGCAACGCTTTCCCACTTCTCAACCATGAAGATGGAATCTGGTGCGGTAGTCTGGAACGGCACCTGAGCATTGTGATCCACCAGCGGTGCGTAGCCAAAGCAGCCTTCTTCTTCCAGCACGGTAGGAATAATTTTAGCAAAAGCATCCAGCACGGCCTGGCGGTGATGCTGGCCAGGACGGGTACGAATTTCAGCGATAACTGTAAGCATGGTTCACTCCGTTTTTTTAAGCTTGAACTCAGTTAAGCAAAAATTTCACCGAGATGCTTGCGATATTCTGCAACAAAGCGTGGAACGTCAGGCACTTTCATGACGTCGTTGGCGATAAAGGTTGGCAGGCCTTCCATGCCGAGGAACTGATTGGCTTTGTGGAACGGCAGGTAAACGCCATCCACGCCAACACCATGGAAGAACTGCTCTTTATCTTCAAAGGCTTGCAGAGGCGCATTCCACGTCAGAGAGAGCATATAGGTTTTGCCCTGAATCAAACCCCCGGAGCCGTATTTTTTCTCGGCGTCCGAGCGCGTACGGCCATCGCTGGCGTACAGGGAGCCGTGACCTTCGGTAAATACATCATCAATGTATTTTTTCATGGTCCATGGCGCGCCCATCCACCAGCCGGGCATCTGGTAAATCACCGTATCGGCCCACAGATACTTTTCAACTTCGGCTTTTACGTCGTAGTCGCTGTCGGTGCGGGTCACCTGAACATCATGTCCGAGGTCGCGTAAAAAGCTTTCCGCGACTTCGGTCAGGGTGTCGTTAAGCTGGCCGTTTGAGTGGGCGAATTTCTTCGCACCATTAATAATCAGGATGTTGCTCATCGGTAGTCCTCGAATCATTACGTTTGGCACGAATTCTAACGTGATCGCCGTCACGGTAAAATGGCCAAAATGTGCAAAGACTTTTGCTAAATTAGCAACAATCTGCTGGTTACCAGCTTATCCGTACCTGAAAGCCTCTGCTGTCAGCATTTGAAAACTGAACGCTCATTCCATGTAAAGCCGCTATACGCCGAACAATCGACAGGCCTAACCCGCTGCCGGTTTTCTCCTGACCCGGCGGGCGGAAGAAGCGTTCCCCGAGAGTGGCTAGATACTCCGTGCTGATGCCGGGGCCGTTATCCGTAATGCAAATTTCGCGCTTGCGCAGGGCTACATTGACTACGCTTCTGGCTGGGCTGTAGCGCACGGCATTGTCCAGCACGTTGCGTACCATCAGGCTAAGCAGCAGCGGTTGGCCACGAAGTGAGGCTTGCCGATCCTGTACATCCAGGCGGATATCCACACCTTCACGCTGCGCCTGATGGTAAGCGTCCATCACAGCACTTTGCAGTAGTTCAGCCAGCGAAAGTTCCTTCACATCATCAAGTGCAGCCAACGAATCCAGACGAGACAGCGTGAGCAGCTGATCGACCAGCCTGGTTGCGCGATCTATTCCCGTGCTGAGGTTGTTCAGTGCGTGGTCACGCGAAGGGGCATCGTTACCGGACAGCTGGGCCACTTCGGTCTGAACTTTTAAGGCGGCCAATGGGCTACGGAGTTCATGGGCTGCATCAGAGGTGAACCGACGTTCACGGAGCATAAACTCTCCGGTACGGGCAAATAGTTGATTCAGCGCTTTCACCAGCGGCTTGACCTCAAGGGGCATAGGGTGAGTTTCTAACTGGCTGGCTTCGTCAGGTGCGCGCCGACCGAGCTGCGCTGCAAGCTCGTGAAGTGGAGCAAGGGCCCGGCTGACGAGCCAGACCAGCAGAAGTACCATCAGTGGCAGCGCGATAAGCCAGGGCAGGAGCTGTGAGGCCACGATGTCCTGAGCCATTTCCTGGCGGTAGTCCCACTCCTGGCCTACCACGATGCGGTATTTGCCCTCGGGCGTCGTCAGCCAGAGCAGGCGCCACTCGTCATCATCGCCTTTCAGTCTGCCATCCATAAAGCCGTCACGGTGATAAAGGTATTCAAGATGTTTGCCGTTATCACCGTCGTTCAGCAACAGACGCCCTTCGGGTGAAAAGATGGCGAAGGCGAGAGTGTCATCATCTTGCTTACCGCGATGATGGGGGATCATTTTTTTACTGCGCGGCAGCTGTGGCGATACGCCAAGGCCTTCCAGATCCAACGCGCTGAGGCGTTTGGCAAACAGTAACTGCTGCGTGTCGAAAAGCTTATTAAGGGATTTGCTGGTTTGATACCAGGCCGCGATGCTTGCACCAGCCCAGGTGACAAGCAGCAGGAGAACGAAGCCGGCAATCAGCCGGGCGCGCAAGCTTTGCGTTAGTTTCTTAATCATTTCTCACCCAACGTGTAGCCAATGCCATGGACGGTGCGGATAAATCCGCTACCCAATTTGCGCCTGAGATGATGGATGTGCACTTCCAGAGCATTTCGTGAGACTTCGTCATCCCAGCTATAGATTTTCTCTTCAATGAGCGTACGAGGCAGTACGCGTCCGGCATTGCGCATCAGTAATTCAAGTAGCGCAAACTCTTTAGGTTTGAGCTGTAGCGCTTCGCCATTTTGCATCACCGTAAGCTTAAGCGGATCGAGTTCTACCCCGGCATGGGTAAGGGCAGGTAATGACTGGCCGTGCGTGCGGCGGAGCAGTACCTGCAGCCGGGCTGCAACTTCGATGAGTGCAAATGGTTTACATAAATAGTCGTCAGCGCCGAGCTGTAAGCCTTCCACTCGTTGCTCCAGGGCGTCACGCGCGGTGAGGATCAATACCGGCTCACTTTGGCCATGACGCCGCCAGCCTTTTAATATTTCCAGCCCGTCGATACCGGGCAGGCTCAGGTCAAGCACCACGGCGTCATAGGGAGCTTGTCCCAGCGCCGCCTGGCCAAGTTTACCGTCGGTGAACCAGTCGATGGTGAAGCCCATTTTTGTTAAGCCCGCCTTCAGGCCGTCGCCGATCAGTTTGTCATCTTCAATTATTAATACGCGCATGGTGCTGTCCCTTTTATCCATTGCGGGAAATTGAGTGAAGTTAATAACGATTGCGGCGAGCTGTACAGGATAAAAGTCGAGTGCTTCGGCAAGCGCCGCAATTTCTTAAAAAAAGCACTTTGCTGTGGCGAAATTAAGATCTCGTTAAGATCTCTGCGCTTTAATAGGTACTCGTAACGACATACATGAAGGGAGAAATAACAATGAAAAAACTAGCCGCTGTAATGACCATCCTTGCTATTACCGCCGCACCTGCGTTCGCTGCTAATCAGGGGGGCTTTGTCGATCCGAACGCTGCTGCACCTGCTCAACAGGCTCAACCGCAGGGTGGTTTTTCTGGGCTAACGGGCAGTAAAACGACCGTAGAAAAGGCCAAATCATTGTCTGACGACACCTGGGTCACGTTGACCGGTAAAATTGAGCAGCGCATCGGTGGAGACGACTACACTTTCCGAGACAGCACAGGCACCATCAACGTGGATATCGACCACAAGCGCTGGAATGGCCAGACCATCACCCCGCAGGATACCGTGCAGCTTGAAGGTAAAGTGGATAAAGACTGGAACTCCGTTGAGATAGACGTGAAAAACGTCACTAAAGTGAAATAAACGGTGCAGAACGTGACATCCTGAAACGCATAGCGGACAGACAAGTTTACTCGCGGCTGTCCGTTAAACGTATTCGCCTAAACTTTGCGCAAATCACTCCTCCCCTGTGACTACACCTGCCAGATAAGGTACTATCGGCGCAATTACGCCGTTTGTGGCCACACTCGGCTCGTCAGTTTGAGGATGAATGATTAATGAGTGATCTGACTCATGATGGTGCAGAGCGTCTTGCGCTGCACGAATTCACGGAAAATGCCTATCTCAACTACTCCATGTACGTCATCATGGACCGTGCGCTGCCGTTTATCGGCGACGGGCTTAAGCCTGTCCAGCGCCGCATTGTGTATGCTATGTCGGAGTTGGGGCTAAGCGCCAGCGCGAAGTTTAAAAAATCTGCCCGTACCGTTGGTGACGTGCTCGGTAAGTACCATCCACACGGCGACAGCGCCTGTTATGAAGCAATGGTACTGATGGCACAGCCGTTTTCTTACCGCTACCCGCTGGTAGACGGTCAGGGAAACTGGGGTGCGCCGGATGACCCGAAATCCTTCGCCGCGATGCGTTATACCGAATCGCGGTTGTCGAAATACGCAGAAGTCCTGTTGGGTGAACTCGGTCAGGGCACCGTAGATTACACGCCAAACTTTGATGGAACGCTTCAGGAGCCGAAAACGCTGCCTGCGCGTCTGCCAAACATCCTGCTAAACGGGACCACGGGTATCGCCGTAGGGATGGCGACGGATATTCCTCCGCACAATCTGCGGGAGGTGGCAAAGGCTGCAATGACGCTTATTGACCAGCCGAAAACCTCGCTGGATGAGCTGCTGGATATCGTGCACGGGCCGGACTATCCCACCGAAGCCGAGATCATTACGCCACGTAGTGAAATCCGTAAAATTTACCAGACCGGACGCGGTTCAGTTCGTATGCGTGCGGTATGGAAGAAAGAAGAGGGTGACGTGGTGATCACCGCGCTGCCGCACCAGGTTTCCGGCGCTCGCGTACTTGAACAAATTGCCAACCAGATGCGTGCGAAAAAGCTGCCGATGGTCGAAGACCTGCGCGATGAGTCCGATCATGAAAATCCGACCCGTCTGGTGATTGTGCCGCGTTCTAACCGCGTGGATATGGAACAGGTTATGAACCACCTGTTTGCCACTACCGATCTTGAGAAGAGCTACCGCGTTAATCTCAATATGATCGGCCTGGACAATCGTCCTTCGGTGAAGAACCTGCTTGAGATCCTTACCGAGTGGCTGGTTTACCGTCGTGACACGGTACGTCGTCGCCTGAACTATCGCCTTGAGAAAGTCCTTAAGCGTCTGCATATCCTTGAAGGTTTGCTGGTGGCGTTCCTCAATATCGATGAAGTTATCCATATCATCCGTACCGAGGACGAGCCGAAACCGGTGCTGATGGAGCGTTTCGCGCTTAGCGAAACCCAGGCAGAATCGATCCTTGAGCTGAAATTACGCCATCTCGCTAAGCTTGAAGAAGTGAAAATTCGCGGCGAGCAGAGCGATCTGGAAAAAGAGCGCGACCATCTGCAAAGCATCCTGGCATCAGAACGCAAGATGAACACGCTGCTGAAAAAAGAGCTGCAGGCTGACTCAGACGCCTTTGGTGACGATCGTCGTTCACCGCTGCGCGAGCGCGAAGAAGCCAAAGCTATGAGCGAACATGATATGACCCCTTCCGAGCCGGTCACTATTGTGCTTTCTCAAATGGGCTGGGTACGCAGCGCCAAAGGCCATGACATTGACGCACAGGGCCTGAATTACAAAGCAGGGGACAGCTATCTGGCCTCGGCGAAAGGTAAGAGCAACCAGCCGGTTGCCTTTATTGATTCCACCGGGCGCAGTTACGCGCTGGATCCTATTACGTTGCCGTCTGCGCGCGGTCAGGGTGAGCCGCTGACTGGTAAACTGACTCCACCGCCAGGTGCGGTTGTTGAACATGTCCTGATGGCACCGGACGATCAGAAACTGCTGATGGCCTCGGATGCAGGTTACGGTTTCGTCTGTACCTTTAATGATTTGGTCGCACGCAACCGTGCTGGTAAGGCGCTGATTTCACTGCCAGAGAATGCCCGTGTGTTGCCGCCAATGGAAATCACCAGCGCCGACGATATGCTGATGGCGATTACCGCCGCAGGGCGCATGCTGATGTTCCCGGTAAGCGATCTGCCGCAGCTGTCGAAAGGTAAAGGCAATAAGATTATCTCTATCCCATCCGCTGAAGCAGCTAAAGGGGATGATAAACTGGCGCATCTCTTTATTCTGCCACCACAAAGCACCGTTACGTTGCACGTCGGTAAGCGTAAAATCAAACTGCGTCCGGAAGAGCTGCAAAAGATCACCGGAGAGCGTGGCCGTCGCGGTACGCTGATGCGTGGTTTGCAGCGCATTGACCGGGTAGACGTTGATTCACCGGCTCGCGCAGGCGTTGGCGATAGCGAGGAGTAATCCGAGGGCGGCACCTTGCCGCCCAATCGGTGTGGTTTACGCTAAATAAATCATCTTTATTTAGCGGTTCAGGTTTCAGAGGTTGTTATGCTAGCCATCATTCGTTTTATCATTGTTGTGATTTACTGCATCCTGGTCTGTATTTTTGGCTGTATTTACTGTTTATTCAGCCCGCGCAACCCGCGCCACGTGGCGACCTTTGGGCATTTATTTGGTCGCCTTGCACCCATTTTTGGGCTGAAGGTGGAAGTCCGTTTGCCGGCGGGCGTTGAAAATCATCCCACCGCAATTTATATCGGTAATCACCAGAACAATTTCGATATGGTTACCGCCGCGAGTATCGTCCAGCCGCCAACGGTCACCGTGGGCAAGAAGAGCCTGTTATGGGTACCGTTCTTTGGGCTGCTGTACTGGCTTACCGGCAATATATTGATTGATCGGGATAACCGCGCAAAAGCGCACAGCACGATTTCTCAGGTTGTGGCGCAAATGCAGAGGCGTAAAATCTCCGTCTGGATGTTCCCGGAAGGTACACGCAGCCGGGGTCGTGGTCTGCTGCCATTCAAAACCGGTGCGTTTCATGCTGCAATTGCCGCAGGTGTCCCAATTATTCCCGTGTGCGTTTCCAGTACCAGTAATAAAATTAAGCTGAACCGCTGGAATAATGGTCTGGTGATTGTCGAAATGCTGCCGCCGATTGATACCAGCGAGTTTGGTAAAGAGCAGGTGCGCAAGCTGGCGACCCACTGCCGCGAAATTATGATGGCCAAAATTGACGAGCTGGATAAAGAAGTCGCTGATCGAGAAGCTGCTGGTCATATTGAAAAGAAACAGGCGAGTTAATTCGCCTCATTCCGGGGTTTACCCCTCTGGCGGTACGGTTTGTACCGCCCCACGTTTTACGTTTTACATGGAGCAATTATGTCACTCAGTCGGCGTCAGTTCGTTCAGGCATCGGGAATAGCACTTTGTGCAGGTAGCGTGCCACTGAGGGCAAATGCGGCTGGGCAGCAGTTACCTCTGCCCGTCCCTCCTTTGCTGGAATCTCGCCGCGGGCAGCCGCTGTTCCTGACGCTACAGCGGGCGCACTGGTCTTTCACCGGCGGGGCTAAGGCACAGGTCTGGGGGCTGAACGGACGCTATCTTGGGCCGACAATCCGCGTGTGGAACGGCGATGATGTGAAGATGATTTACAGCAACCGTCTACAGGAAAATATCGGTATGACCATTGCCGGGCTTCAGGTGCCGGGACCGCTAATGGGGGGGGCGCCTCGCATGATGTCACCGAACGTAGACTGGGCACCGGTGCTGCCGATTCGCCAGCAGGCCGCCACGCTCTGGTATCGCGCCAGTACGCCGAACCGCTCTGCCGAGCAGGTCTACAATGGCCTGGCGGGGATGTGGCTCATCGAAGATGAGGTTAGCAAGTCGCTGCCTATCCCCAACCACTACGGCGTTGACGACTTCCCGGTGATTATTCAGGACAAGCGGCTGGATAATTTCGGGACGCCAGAATATGTGGAGCCGGGCAGCGCTGGTTTTGTCGGTGATACGCTACTGGTCAATGGTGTGCAGGGGCCCTTTGTTGAGGTCTCTCGCGGATGGGTGCGTCTGCGTTTATTGAACGCGTCAAACGCACGTCGTTACCTGCTGCAGATGAGCGATGGTCGTGCGATGCACGTTATTTCAAGCGATCAGGGTTTCCTGCCCGCGCCCGTGTCGGTGAAACAGCTTTCTCTGGCGCCGGGCGAACGTCGTGAAATTCTGGTCGATATGACCGAAGGGAAAGAAGTGTCGATAACCTGCGGCGAAGCGGCAGGGATCATGGACCGTATTCGTGGCTTCTTCGAGCCGTCGAGCATTCTTATTTCGACCCTGGTTTTAACGCTACGTCCTACAGGTCTGCTGCCGCTGGTAACAGATTCTCTGCCGATGCGCCTGCTGCCGGATGAGATTATCAACGGTAGCCCGGCCCGCAGCCGTGATATTACCCTGGGTGAAGATCCGGGTATTAACGGCCAGCTGTGGGATATCAAACGTATTGATATCCAGACCCAGCAGGGGACGTGGGAGCGCTGGACCGTCCGTTCGGACATGCCACAACCCTTCCATATAGAAGGGGTGACCTTCCTGATTAAAAATGTCAACGGGGCTGCACCGTTTGGCGAAGACCGCGGTTGGAAAGATACCGTATGGGTAGACGGGCAGGTTGAACTGCTGGTCTACTTCGGGCAACCGTCCTGGGAGCATTTCCCGTTCCTGTACTCCAGCCAGACGTTAGAGATGGCGGACCGAGGTTCTATAGGGCAGCTGCTGGTACAGCCTGCGCCATAATCGCAGGCAAATCAGCAGGGTGGGGTGTGCCTTGTGGCATCCACCGAAAGAGTAAGAGAGTGGCGTCTGGCGCGATAAACATCCGCCTGACGAAGAAAACGACCTGCACTGACTTTTAAACGTACAAATCTCATCGCAAAACGGCGTATAATCGCCGGCTTTGGTTACTTTTACATCAATTTTTTCGGAAGCACTATGAGCTCTATCAGCTTGATCCAGCCAGACCGCGAACTCTTTTCGTGGCCGCAGTACTGGGCGGCCTGTTTCGGTCCGGCCCCGTTTTTACCTATGTCACGCAAAGAAATGGACGATTTAGGCTGGGACAGCTGCGACATTATCCTGGTTACCGGGGACGCCTACGTAGACCACCCGAGCTTCGGCATGGCGATCTGCGGGCGCATGCTGGAGGCCCAGGGCTTCCGCGTCGGCATCATTTCCCAGCCGGACTGGAACAGCAAAGAAGATTTCATGACGCTGGGCAAACCGAATCTGTTCTTCGGCGTGACCGCGGGCAATATGGATTCGATGATCAACCGCTACACCGCAGACCGTAAGCTGCGTCATGACGATGCCTATACTCCGGATAACGTGGCGGGCAAACGCCCGGACCGCGCCTCCCTGGTGTATACCCAGCGCTGTAAAGAAGCCTGGCGCGACGTGCCGGTGATTCTGGGCGGTATCGAAGCCAGCCTGCGCCGTACCGCACACTATGACTACTGGTCTGACACCGTGCGTCGTTCAATCCTGGTGGATGCCAAAGCCGATATGCTGATCTTCGGTAACGGCGAGCGTCCGCTTGTGGAAGTCGCGCACCGTCTGGCGATGGGCGAAAAGATCGACGAGATCTGCGATGTGCGTAATACCGCGATGATGCGTAAAGAAGCGATGCCGGGCTGGGCGGGCGTGGATTCTACCCGTCTGGATACGCCAGGGCGCATAGATCCGATTCCACATCCATACGGCGAAGATTTGCCGTGCGCGGATACCGGCAAGCCGACGGTGGCCCCGGCAGAGCAAGAATCTAAAGCCGTTGTTGTGCAGCCCGCGCGTCCGAAGCCGTGGGAAAAGACCTACGTCCTGCTGCCGTCGTTTGAGAAAGTGAAAAGCGATAAGGTGATGTACGCTCACGCATCGCGCATTCTGCACCATGAAACCAACCCGGGCTGCGCCCGTGCGCTGATGCAAAAGCATGGCGATCGCTATATCTGGATCAACCCGCCGGCTATCCCGCTTTCTACCGACGAAATGGACAGCGTTTTTGCACTGCCTTATAAACGTGTTCCCCATCCAGCCTATGGCAAGGCTCGTATTCCTGCCTACGAGATGATCCGTTTTTCTGTCAACATCATGCGTGGCTGCTTCGGGGGCTGTTCATTCTGTTCTATTACCGAGCACGAAGGACGCATTATTCAGAGCCGTTCTGAAGATTCGATCATTAATGAGATCGAGGCAATGCGCGACACCGTACCTGGCTTTACCGGCGTGGTTTCGGATCTGGGTGGCCCAACTGCGAACATGTATATGCTGCGTTGTAAGTCACCGCGTGCAGAACAAACCTGCCGTCGCCTGTCCTGCGTTTATCCGGATATCTGTCCGCACATGGACACCAACCACCAGCCGACGATCAACCTGTATCGCCGCGCCCGTGAGATCAAGGGCGTGAAGAAGATCCTGATCGCATCTGGCGTCCGCTATGATATTGCGGTGGAAGATCCGCGTTATATCAAAGAGCTGGCGACCCACCACGTGGGCGGCTATCTGAAAATTGCCCCGGAGCATACCGAAGAAGGGCCGCTGTCGAAGATGATGAAGCCGGGAATGGGCAGCTATCAGCGCTTTAAAGAGCTGTTTGATACCTATTCTAAGCAGGCCGGGAAAGAGCAGTACCTGATCCCGTACTTTATCTCCGCGCACCCCGGCACGCGTGATGAAGATATGGTGAATCTGGCGCTGTGGCTGAAGAAGAACCGCTTCCGTCTGGATCAGGTGCAGAACTTCTACCCGTCGCCGCTCGCCAACTCGACCACCATGTATTACACCGGCAAGAACCCGCTCGGGAAGATTAGCTACAAGAGTGAAGAGGTCGTGGTGCCGAAGGGCGATCGTCAGCGCCGCCTGCATAAAGCGCTGCTGCGTTACCACGATCCGGCCAACTGGCCGCTGATCCGCGAAGCGCTGGAAGCGATGGGTAAAAAGCACCTGATCGGTGGCCGCCGTGAATGTCTGGTGCCGTCGCCGACTCTGGAAGAGATGCGCGAAGCCCGCCGCTATAACCGCGGCGCACGTCCGGCACTGACGAAGCACACGCCGATTGCCCATCAGCGTCGTCCTGCGGCAGCCGCCGCTGGCGCGAAGACTGCGGGAGCAAAGGCTGCGGGTCCTAAGAGACGCGCGCCTAAGCCTTAAACAAAAATGGCGGATGGCGCTTGCGCTTATCCGCCCTTGTATCTTGAACCGGTAGCTGGTTAGCTACCGGTTACACGAAACGGAGGAAGCTTGTATCCGCCCTGAAGACGCCGATCTTTCTTCGTAGCTTAAGCCCTCCGTTTCACCTTTCACGTCACTCAAAATCCGAACGGTAACCAGAAGCTCTGACTTCGTATGTACAAGGCTGGAATGACGTGTTGGCTCAGGTGAAAGGAGACAAAATATGTTCACTCT
>NZ_JAERMU010000012.1 GCF_016756775.1 Dryocola clanedunensis subsp. sulfonylureivorans
AGAGTGAACATATTTTGTCTCCTTTCACCTGAGCCAACACGTCATTCCAGCCTTGTACATACGAAGTCAGAGCTTCTGGTTACCGTTCGGATTTTGAGTGACGTGAAAGGTGAAACGGAGGGCTTAAGCTACGAAGAAAGATCGGCGTCTTCAGGGCGGATACAAGCTTCCTCCGTTTCGTGTAACCGGTAGCTAACCAGCTACCGGTTCAAGATACAAGGGCGGATAAGCGCCAGCGTCATCCGCCGGAGTCAAAGGCCTGCCTGGTAAACGGCAATAATCTCTGCCGCAACCGCCACGGCGATTTCCGCCGGGAGCTTGCCCTTCACGTCCGCAAGCCCCACCGGGCAGCGCATGGTGGTAAGCTGCCGGGCCGTCACACCTTTTCCCGCCAGGCGATATTCAAAACGCTGACGTTTGGTCTGCGATCCAATCAGGCCAAAATAGCGGTAATCCCCGCGCTTGAGTATCGCCTCGGCCAGCTCCAGATCGCGTGGATGATGGTGGGTCATGACGACAAAGTAGCTGTCCGGCGCGGCAGCCGCCACCGCATCAAGCGGATCTTCAGCGTGAACAGCCTTTACCCCATCCGGCACGTTTAAAAACTGATCCTGACGCTCATCGACCCAGGTAGTACGGCATGGCAGCGTCGCCAGCAGTGAGACGAGCGCTCTGCCAACGTGGCCCGCGCCAAATACGATTATCTGCGGCTGCGGCTGGATGAGCGGCTCGAACAGCACCTTCGTCATCCCTCCGCAGCACTGGCCCAGCCGCGCCCCCAGATTAAAGTGCTCCACCCTCGGCGTGCTGGCACTGTTTCCCAGCATCTCACGAGCCATCGCGATGCACTGAAACTCCAGGTGCCCGCCGCCGATGGTCAGCCAGGTTTGTTCCGGCCCGACCACCATTTTTGTGCCGCCGTTACGCGGCACCGATCCTTTATCCTCCAGCACGGTGAGCAGGACGCAGGGTTCGCGACGCTCGCGCAGCTGCGACAGAATGCCGATCCACTCGTCGTTCATTCTGCCTCCTGACAGCCCCAGAAGATCCGTTCAGGCGTGGCGGGCGCATCCAGTAAGGGATGTTTGCGATAGCCGGTGACGCTGGCAACCGCATCCTGCAGGGCACACCACACGGAGATGCCGAGCATAAAGGGCGGTTCGCCAACGGCCTTCGAGCGATAGACCGTCTGCTGCGGATTGGCGTGGTCGGCCAGCAGCGTAACGCGGAAATCAGCGGGCGCATCGCCGATCGCCGGGATTTTGTAGCTCATCGGGCTGTCGGTCAGCAGCTGGCCTTTGTCGCTCCATACCAGCTCCTCGCAGGTCAGCCAGCCCGCGCCCTGAATAAAGCCCCCTTCTATCTGGCCGATATCCAGCGCCGGATTCAGGGAGGTGCCGACGTCATGCAGTATATCCGTGCGCAGCAGGCGGTACTCCCCGGTCAGGGTATCGACAATCACCTCCGAGCAGGCCGCGCCGTAGGAGAAGTAGTAGAACGGCTGCCCGCGCCCGGCGGCACGATCGTAATGAATGCCCGGCACCTTATAAAATCCTGTGGCGGAGAGCGGCACCTGGTTCAGCCACGCCATGTTTGCCACCTCTGCAAAGGTGAAATGATGACCGGGTACTTTAACTATGCCGTTGCGAAACTCGACCTGCTCCGCAGAGCAGCGGTGTAACCCGCAAAGCATCTCCACCAGCCGGTCTTTTATGGTCTGCGCCGCGATTTCTGCCGCCTTGCCGTTGAGATCGGTTCCGGAAGACGCCGCCGTCGGCGAGGTATTGGGCACTTTACCGGTGTTAGTAGCGCAGACCTGAATCTGCTCCAGAGGGATTTGCAGCACGATGGCGACAATCTGCGCCACTTTGGTGTTCAGCCCCTGGCCCATTTCCGTGCCGCCGTGGTTGAGCTGTACCGTGCCGTCGGTGTAGATAACAACCAGCGCTCCGGCCTGGTTCAGAAAGCTGGAGGTAAATGAGATGCCGAATTTAACAGGCGTCAGCGCCAGCCCGCGTTTGAGCACCGGACTCTGGCGATTAAATATTTCTATTTCTGCGCGCCGTGCCGCATAGCCTGCGCTCTCTTCCAGCTGACGAGTGATTTCCGGCAGGATGTTGTGTTCAACCTTCTGATGGTAATGGGTAACGTTGCGCTCGTGCTCGCCGTAATAATTACGTTTGCGTACTGCGAGCGGGTCCAGCCCCAGCTCGCGGGCAATGTGGTCCATGATCTGCTCGATGGCCACCATGCCCTGCGGGCCGCCAAAGCCCCGGTAGGCCGTATTGGAGGCCAGATTTGTACGGCAGCGGTAGCCGGTAATCAGCGCGTCGCCAAGATAGTAGGCGTTGTCGGCGTGGAACATCGCCCGGTCGCAGATCGATCCTGAAAGATCCAGCGAATAGCCGCAGTTGGCCGCCAGATCGATAACCACGCCGTTCAGCATTCCCTCATCGGTAAACCCCACGTCATAGCGCACAAAGAACGGGTGGCGTTTGCCGGTAATGCGCATATCGTCACGGCGTGAAGCACGCATTTTTGCCGGGCGGCCGGTCAGTATTGCTGCCAGTGCGGCATGGCACGCAAAGCTGGCAGCCTGCGTCTCTTTGCCGCCGAAGCCGCCGCCCATGCGGCGCATATCGACGGTCACTTTATTCATTGAAACGCCCAGTACCGAAGCCACCAGCTTCTGCACCTCCGTCGGGTGCTGGGTGGACGACCAGACCGTGACGCTGCCGTCCTCGCCGGGCTGCACCATGGCAATCTGCCCTTCCAGATAAAAGTGCTCCTGGCCGCCGATATGAAAATGGCCCTGAACGCGATGCGCAGCCGCCGCCAGCGCGGATTTTGCATCCCCACGCTGGTGAATATGTGGTTCCTGAACGTAGCTTTTCCGTGTCAGTGCGACTTCCACATCCAGCACCGGCTCCAGAATTTGATATTCAATTTTTGCGAGCCGTGCCGCAGCGCGCGCGGCTTCCGGCGTTTCAGCGGCGACGGTCAGCACGACCTGTCCGTGATATTCGACTCTGTCTCTGGCAAACAGCGGATCGCCCGGCTCCAGCGGCCCGATATCCAGCTCGCCCGGCACATCCTGCCAGCCGAATACCCGCACCACGCCGGTAACGGCAAGACAGGCGCTGACATCAATATTGACGATTCTGGCGTGAGCATGTTCGCTGAGCACCGGACACAGGTGCAGCAGGCCGGGCGGCGTCGGCCTGTCGTCGATGTACTCCGCTTTGCCGCTGACCTGTTTATCGGCGCTTTCATGCCTGCGGCTGCGGCCCGCGCCGCCGGACAGCTCGTGGGCAAACTGTTCAGCCAATGCCTGTTCAGAGAGGCTAACCGGGTTAGTTGACATAATTCTGCACCTCCAGCGGCATTTGGGCTTCGCTGCTTTGCAGCATCAGGCGGCGCAGCAGGTTTTGCGCCACGGCAAGGCGGTAGCGACCGCTGCCGCGAAAATCACTCAGCGGCTGGTAATCTTCTGCCAGCGCCTGACTGGCCGCTGCCAGCGTCTGTTCGTTGAACGGCTGGCCAATCAGCGCCTGCTCGCAGTGCTTTGCTCGGGCAGGTATAGCAGCCATGCCGCCGAAGGCGACTCTGGCGCTCATTACCACGCCTTCGTTGAGATGAAGGTTAAACGCGCCGAGCACGGTAGAAATATCGTCGTCCATGCGTTTAGAAACTTTCCAGACGTTGAAATTTGGTGACAGTGTCACGCGTGGTATAACGATATGGCTGATAAACTCCCCTACGGCCAGGGCTGTCTGCCGGTAGCCGAGGAAGAACTGCCCGAGCGGCAGCCTGCGAGTCTCAGCCCCGCAGCGTAGTTCAAGCACCGCATCCAGCGCTAACAGCACTGGCGCACAGTCCCCTATGGGTGAAGCGTTTGCCAGATTGCCGCCGAGGGTGCCGTGGTTACGAATCTGCCGGGAGGCAAAGCGCTCCAGCAGCTGGCTGAACGCCGGGATATGACCGGCCAGCGCCTGCTGACAGGCCTGTAAAGTGGCGGCGGAGCCAATGCGGATCTCATCGTCGGTGACGGTTATCTCCTGCAGCTCTTTTATCTGGCTTATGCCGATGATTAAAGGCATCGTTTTGTACTGCTGGGTGATGGTCAGCGCCAGATCGGTACCGCCCGCCAGCAGCCGGGCCTCGGGGTTTTGCAGATAAATCTCCGCCAGCCGGTCGAGGCTTTTCGGCAGCAGGCAGCGGCTGGATTTCATTAATACTGAGGTATCCGGGCTGCTCATCGCCTCCAGCCGACGGGCGGTCTGCTCTTCCAGCGGAGTGAACCGATCTTCGGAAATGTTACAGGCCCGCTCCGCCGCCTCAATGATTGGCCGATACCCCGTGCAGCGGCACAGGTTGCCGCCGAGATGCTGTTCAATATCGTGACGGCTGACCGTCTCCTGCGTCTTTTGCAGCGCAAACGTGGACATCACGAAGCCCGGCGTGCAGAAGCCGCACTGTGACGCGTGGCAGTCCGCCATCGCCTGCTGCACCGGGTGAAGCGTGCCGTTATCGGCAAGATCTTCCACCGTCAGCAGCTGTTTGCCGTCGAGCTGACCGATCAGCGTGATGCAGCTGTTCGCCGTGTCATACCGCATCTTCCCGCCGTCGCTGCTGCCCAGCACAACGGTACAGGCCCCACAATCCCCGGATGCGCAGCCTTCCTTTGTGCCGCAGCGCCGTTCGCTGCCGCGCAGCCAGTTCAGCACGGTGGTATTGGGATCGACATCATCCAGCGTTTTCAGCGTCTGATTCAGCAGGAACTGGATCATGCCGCCACCTCCAGCGCGTCGCGCTGCCAGGCGCATTTTCCGTCGATCCATGTTTGCCAGATATTGCGGTCATCCCCGAGCGTCATCAGGATAAACAGCTTCTCGTAGATGTCGCGGCTACTGGCGTCGCGCAGTTTTTGCAGCGGGGTGACCGCCGGGTCGAGGATCACGAAGTCGGCCTCTTTGCCGGTCTGGAAGTTGCCAATCTTGCCGTCCAGATCCAAGGCGTGCGCGCCGCCCAGGGTGGCATGGTAGAACGCTTCGCACGCTGACAGGCGATAGCTTTGCAGCTGCGCCACCTTGTAGGCCTCCGCCAGGGTTTGCAGCATATTAAACGTCGTCCCTGCGCCCACGTCGGTGCCGATTCCCATACGTACCTGCTTATGCTGACACTGTTTCAGGTTAAACAGGCCGCTGCCGAGAAACAGGTTTGAGGTCGGGCAAAAAGCCAGAGATGAGTCGGTGTTGTGCAGGCAGTCCCACTCGCACTCCTGAAGATGGATCCCGTGGGCAAACACGCTGCGTTTGCCCGTCAGATTGTAGTGATGATAAACGCCGAGATAGCTGGCGTGCTCGGGCCACAGGGCTTTGACCCAGTCTACTTCGCTGCTGTTTTCGCTCAGGTGGGTATGGACCCAGGTGTCCGGGAACTCTTCGCGCAGCTTCTGCACCGCCGCCAGTAACTCCGGGGAGGATGTGGGGGCAAAACGTGGCGTAAGCGCGTAGTTCAGACGGCCCCGTTTGTGCCAGCGCAGAATCAGCTCCCGCGTCTGCCGGTAGCTCTGCTCCGGGGTTTCCGTCAGGTATTCCGGCGCGTTGCGGTCCATCATGACCTTTCCGGCGATCATCCGCATGCCGACATGTTCCGCCGCGCTGAACAGCGCATCCACCGACTGCGGGTGTACCGTGCCAAAGACCAGGGCCGTGGTCGTGCCGTTGCTTAACAGCTGGCTGAGGAAGAATGCCGACATCCGCGCCGCATGATCGCGGCATTGATACTGGCTCTCCACCGGGAAGGTGTAGGTCTCCAGCCATTCCAGAAGCTGCTCGCCGTAGGCACCGATCATCTCCGTCTGCGGATAATGCAGATGGGTATCCACGAAGCCCGGCAGGATGAGTTTATCGCGGCTGTCCAGATAGTCCGTTTCATGGCGCAGCAGGCTGCGCCCTTCTTCCCAGGGTAACAGCGCGGCAATGGTGCCGCCGTTCAGAAAGAGAAGGCCGTCGTCCAGATGCCGGGCGTTGGCCTTCAGCGCCTCGGGGCTGGCCCCTACCTTCGCGATATCAAAAAACTGGCCGCGTATCGCCTGCGTATAATTAACTGCCATCGCCGTACCCGCTATGTGCTGAGGAATAGTTAACGTTCTGTTGCAACGTTGATGCCAGGTTGAAAAGCCACTGCAAACGGTTGCTTTACAACTCCGTTGCGCAACAAAAGAGCAATGCTCACAAACTGCACCCGCATGTGGCAGCGGATGCGCCTTCCTGCACTACTTTCGCGCAGCGCGAAACTTCGTTTATCGCAGGCCCGGTAGCCATGCTAAGGTATTAAGACGTAAAAGCGTTGAGGAACAGTGACATGATTATTATGGTAACCGGCGCCACCGCTGGCTTTGGTGAGAGCATCACCCGTCGTTTTATTCAGAACGGCCACAAAGTAATTGCTACCGGCCGTCGCCAGGAGCGTTTGCAGGAGCTGCAGGAAGAGCTGGGCGACAGCGTCCTCACCCTGCAGCTGGACGTGCGTAACCGTGCCGCCATCGAACAGGCGATGGAGCACCTGCCTGCCGAGTGGCGCGACATTGATATTCTGGTGAACAACGCCGGTCTGGCGCTGGGCATGGAGCCTGCCCACAAGGCCGATGCCGACGACTGGGAAACAATGATCGACACCAACAATAAAGGGCTGGTGTACATGACCCGCGCGGTGCTGCCGGGCATGGTTGAGCGCAACCGCGGTCATATCATTAATATCGGCTCAACCGCCGGGAGCTGGCCGTATGCAGGCGGCAACGTTTACGGCGCGACCAAGGCGTTCGTTCGTCAGTTCAGCCTTAACCTGCGTACCGACCTGCATAAAACGGCGATTCGTGTGACCGATATCGAACCCGGTCTGGTGGAAGGCACCGAGTTTTCTAACGTGCGCTTTAAAGGCGATGACGAGAAAGTGGGTAAAACCTACGAAAACGCTAACGCCCTGACGCCGGAAGATGTCACCGAGGCCGTCTGGTGGGTTGCTACGCTGCCGAAGCACGTCAATATAAACACCCTCGAGATGATGCCGGTCAGCCAGACCTTTGCCGGACTAAGCGTTCACCGCGAAGGCTAATCCTTTTCCCCTACCCGGATTACAGGTTCGGGTATGGGAGATCCCGCTAATAAGTGTTAAATTTAATTAAGTTTTCTAATTAAGAACAAAGCCATGCCATCACCTTCGGTTCTCAATCCTACGCAGCCCGTTAATCAGCAAATTTATCGTATTCTGCGCAGTGATATCGTTCGTTGTTTGATCCCGCCGGGCACCCCGCTTTCTGAAAAAGAAGTCTCCGTGCGTTTCAACGTCTCCCGCCAGCCGGTGCGCGAAGCTTTTATTAAGCTCGCCGAAACCGGGCTGGTGCAGATACGCCCGCAGCGCGGAACCTACGTGAACCGAATTTCCGTCACGCATGTGAAGAACGGCTGTTTTATACGTGAGGCAATCGAACGCGCAGTGGTAAAACGGGCCGCGAGTATGGCGACGGACAGCCATCTTTATCAGATTGAACAGCTTCTGAATCAGCAGCGTATAGCGATTGATAGAAACCAGCTGGACGACTTTTTCCAGCTTGATGACGAGTTTCACCATCAGCTCGCGCTGGTGGCGGACTGCCAGCTGGCGTGGGACACGGTGGAGAATATCAAGGCATCAATGGACCGGGTGCGTTATATGAGCCTCGATCACGTCTCCCCGCCGGACATGCTGCTGGCGCAGCATTACGACATTTTCGAAGCGTTACAAAGGCATAATGAGCACGATGTGGATCAGGCGATGCACCGCCATCTGCATGAGATAAGCCAGTCGATCCTGTTGATTCGTCAGGAGAACAAAGACTGGTTTAGCGAGGAGTGATATTACACGGAAGTGTAAGGCGCTTACGCTTTCGTAGGTCGGATAAGCAAAGCGTCATCCGACAAAATCTGACGGATGACGCCGGGCCAATCAGTACTTCGCCACCGTTGCTTTAGCGCCGTTTTCACGCACCGCAAGGTAAGCTTCTGTCACCTGCTTCACAAATTTCTCGTTGGCCGGTAAATCTTCGCCAAAGATGGTTTTCAGCCCCAGCAGCGCCTGCACGCGGGCTTCCCCTTCCTTGCTTCCTGACACCGCCTGCTGAATCGCCGGCAGAAGCGGATCGCTGATTTCAATATTCTCGCCCTGCTCGTCCACGCCGCCGACGTAGCGCATCCAGCCCGCCACTCCAAGCGCAAGCAGATCGAAACGGCTGCCGTTCGCCAGATGCCAACGGATGGAGTCCAGCCAGCGCTGCGGAAGCTTCTGGCTGCCGTCCATGGCGATTTGCCAGGCGCGGTGCTTCAGGGCCGGGTTGGTGTAGCGGGCAATCAGCGAATCTGCGTACTTGCCTAAATCAACGCCCTGCACCTTAAGCGTGGGTGCCTGTTCGTTAAGCATCAGCGCATGGGCCGTGCGGCGGTAGTTTTCGTCCTGCATGCAGTCAGAAATATGCTGGTAGCCCGCCAGATAGCCCAGATAGGCCAGGAAGGAGTGGCTGCCGTTAAGCATCCGCAGCTTCATCTCTTCGAACGGCAGCACGTCCTTAACCAGTTCAGCGCCTGCTTTTTCCCACGCCGGACGCCCGGCAACAAAATTATCTTCGATAACCCACTGGCGGAACGGCTCACAGGCCACCGCCGCAGGATCCGCTACGCCCGTCGCCTGCTCAACCAGCGCCAGGGTTTCTGGCGTCACGGCAGGCACAATGCGGTCTACCATGGTTGACGGGAACGTGACGTTAGCTTTGATCCAGGCACCCAGTTCCGGACTGATAGCCTCGGCTAAAGCAGTGATCACGTTGCGGGTCACATGGCCGTTTTCCGGCATGTTGTCGCAGGACATCACGCTAAACGCAGGCAGCCCGGCGGCTTTACGGCGCGCCAGCGCTTCGACAATCACGCCCGGCGCGGACTGCGGCTGATGCGGGTTTGCCAGGTCATGCACGATAAACGGGTGATCCATCAGGATTGTCCCCGTGGCAGGAGCGTGGCAGTAGCCCTTTTCCGTCACGGTAAGAGAAACTATCGCCACTTCTGGCTGCATCATGGCGTCGAATACGGCCTCCAGTCCGTCTACCTGCGCGTGAAGCGCCTTTTTCACTACGCCCACCACGCGGCACTGCCAGCCATCGGCGGACATTTCAGCCACGCTGTACAGATTGTCCTGCTGTTTGAGGTCGGCAATCTGCTGTTCGCCGCCGACCAGGTTTACTTCGCAGTAGCCCCAGTCGCTGCCGTACTCCTGAGCAAGAATATCGGCGTAGACGGCCTGGTGCGCGCGATGAAACGCGCCGAAGCCCAGGTGAACGATACGCGGAACAAGTTTGCTACGATCGTAGTGCGGCAAGGTGGCTTTTGCAGTTAAGAGCTTGTTTTCCATTTTGAAACTCGCTGTTTAGGGATCTCGGGACAGCTACAGACTACCTGCTATGGTAGTCTGCATTTTGATTTGAATTAATGTTCCGTCATTTGGTATGACACACTTTCCAAAGCTGTATGACAACTCACACTTCTGTCGGTTAATGCGTCACCGCCAGCGGTTTGATCGCTTTCGGCTGTTTGATGACGAAGAAGACCAGAACCGCACCAACGGCAGCCACAACCCCCGCAAGGATAAAGGCGCTGTCAAACTTGCCGGTATTCTGCACGATGAAGCCGGTGACAACCGGGCCGATAATCCCGGAGATACTGCCGACAAAGTGAATAAAGCCGCTGACGCTGCCGATACGCTTTTTAGTGACCACGTCCTGAATAATCGCCCAGTAAATAGAGCCGGTGACGTACAGGAAGAAAATAGAGATAGACATCAGCACTACGGCCGGAACAACCGAGCTGACCGAGCCTGCAAGCGCAACGCAGATAGCCGCCGCCAGTAAGCAAACCACTAAGACAATTTTTCTGGAAAGCAGTAGTTTCCCGGTGATGCGCAAGATAGCGTCGGAAATAACGCCGCCGAGCGCCAGGCCGACAAAGCCGACGATCCATGGAATAACCGTGGTGATACTCATCTCTTTAATATTCAGCCCGTGCGCCTGTACCAGATAAGACGGGAACCAGCTCAGGAAGAAGAACAGAATATAGTTGTAACAGAAGAAGGCAAAAGCGGTGACCAGGATAATAGGCTGCTTGAGGTAGTGGCCCAGCGTATGGTCGGAAGCATCATCATTCAGGCCGCTGTTAGCTGCGTCATCCTGCGCTTTAAGCTCCGCGATATACGCCTGCTCTTCCGCGCTGACGCGACGGCTTTTCTCCGGGCTGTCCGCCACGATAAAGAACCAGACCAGCATCCAGACGATACCGATGCAGCAGATGATCATAAACGCCGGACGCCAGCCGAACGAGAGCGCCAGGTAACCGACGATTGGCCCGGCAACCGCGCCGCCCAAAGGCGAACCCGCGCTGAGGAAGCCAACGGCCGTCGCCGCCTGTTTTCGCGGGAACCAGCCGTTAATCATCTTGTTAGCCGACGAACAAATTGGCCCCTCCGCCATGCCGAACAGCACGCGCAGAATAAGCATCGACCAGAAGCCGGTTGCCAGCGCGGTCATGCCGCAGAAGATAGACCACAGGCCAACGGCGCTGCCCAGCACGACCATCGGTCCGAACTTATCCACCGCCAGACCGCCGATGAAATTAAATAAAGCATAACCAAAGAAGAAGCTGCCAAATATCATGCCGAACTGTTCGGCATTAATAGTCAGATCTTTTTCGATCATCGGTAAGGTAATAGATAACGCAACCCGGTCGAGGTAATTGATCATATAGACTAAAAACAGCAACAGTACGATTATCCAGCGTAAATTCTTAGCCATAACTACTCCATAAATACGGTCTTACTATTTTGTAGGGTACGCAAAACAACGAAATGAGCGTAATGATGTGTGGTTTAAAATTTCAAAAGGACCTTGCAGCAGTGCTTCTGGTCTTCTTCAAATATCTTCATCGCCTCCAGCACCTCGGTATAAGGGTACTGATGGGTAATTAATTTCTCCGGCTGGACTTTTTTCTCCGTCATCCAGCTAATCACCTGCGGGAAGCGGTTACTGTTTAAGCGCGAGCTGCAAATAGACAGCTCTTTACTGGTGATACCCTGCTGGCTGATGACGCAAGGATCCGAAGAGAACCCCATAATGCCGATGCGGGCGGCAGGGGATGCCAGGCTAATGGCTTCCGGCAGAATTGCAGGATGACAGGCGGCGTCAATAATCACCGTTGGGCGAATGCCCTTTTCTTCCAGCCAGCTTTTCAAATCGATATTCGTGTTGTTGATAATCCGGTCGGCACCGTTGAGCTCCGCCATAGCCAGACGCTCATCAATGCGGTCCGCCACGATAATCTCTTTCACGCCGTAGACGCCGCGCAGCGCCTGAATCGAGGTCAGCCCCATTGGGCCTGCGCCATAGACCAGCGCCGTGTCTAACGGGCCAGGGTTCAGCTGGCTGCAAATGTTGGCGGCAATGGTGAACGGCTCCACCATCGTTGCTTCGTTATCGGGGATGCTGTCCGGCACCACGTGGGCATTTTTAGCGGGCAGCGTAACAAACTCGCTGAAGCCGCCGTCGCGGTGCACGCCAATGACCTGAAGCTCAGCGCATACGTTAGGACGACCAACAGAGCAGGGATAACAGTTTCCGCAGCTCACCACCGGATCGCCGACTACTCGCTCGCCGATGCGCGACGCGTCTACGCCCTCGCCTACCGCGTCAATATGACCAAAGAACTCATGGCCGATAACACGCGGGTATTTCGCGAAAGGATTGTGCCCGCGATAAATATGCACGTCCGAACCGCAAATACCGGCGCTGGATACTTTGATACGGACTTCGCCAGCCTGTGGATTAACAAGCGGACGTTCCTCAATCTCTAATTTTCCTGGTGTCTGAATAGTGATGCTTTTCATATTTATCTTCTCATTATCAAAAATAAAATACTCAATTGTGTTTGAGGGCCGGTGGCATATCCGGCCACGGTAATTAATGTTTATGCCATTCGTGGAATTCTTTTTTAAGCTTCAGCGGCGCGGTTTCCGGCATGGTCAGCAAGCCAATAACGGAAATAATCCCCAGCACGATGACATAAATTGCCAGCCCGTAATAATGTCCGCCGGTCATCTGTAATATTTTCACCGCCACCAGCCCCAGCACGCCGCTGCCGATAAGCGAGCCAACCTGCCAGATCAGGGCAATGCCGCTGCAGCGGATATGCGTCGGGAACAGCTCCGGGAAAAATGAAGCCTGCGGGGCGTAGCACATGCTGTGGCCGAAGCTCAGCACCAGAATCATCACCAGCTGGGTTAACCAGAAGGAATCCTGATTAATCGCCATAAAGAACGGAATAATCATAATGACCTGCAGCAGCGCCCCCAGAATATAGACGGGCTTACGGCCTACCTTGTCGCACAGCGCGCCCATTAACGGGATAGCCAGCACCTCAAGCACGACGGCTACAATCATGGTTTCCATTAAAATATTGGCATCCAGATTGTTCGCCTTGCCGTAGGCCAGCACGATGACGGTAAACATCGCAAAGGTGCAGGCTTCGATAAGCTTCGCGCAGACGCCTTTCACCACGATACCGGGATAGTCGCGAACCACCTCAATCAGCGGACGCGACTCTTCCGCTTTGGTTTCCCGGATCTGTGCAAAGACCGGCGATTCGTCAATGCGCAGGCGGATAAACAGCCCGACGATCACCAGCAGCAGGCTAAGCAGAAACGGAATGCGCCAGCCGTAGTCCATCATCTCTTCCGGCGACAGCGTGGCGTTCAGCAGCGCGAAGAGCGCCAGCGGCAATAAAAAGCCGACCGGAGCGCCAATCTGCACCCAGCTGGAGAAATAGCCGCGCCTGGCGGGTGCCGAATATTCTGCGGTCATCAGCACCGCCCCCGCCTGCTCTCCGCCAACGCCAAAGCCCTGCAATACGCGGATGAGGATCAGCAGCGCGGGTGCCCAGGCGCCAATCTTTTCATAGGTTGGCAGCAGCCCGATGCAGAACGTCCCTAACCCGACAATAAGGATGGTGATAACCAGGGCCTTTTTACGCCCGACCTTATCGCCGATATGGCCGAAGACAATGCCCCCCAGCGGCCGGGCCAGAAAGCCCACGGCATAGGTGGCAAAGGCGGCCAGCGTGCTGATTAACGGATCTGCGCTGGGGAAAAACAGATGGCCGAAAAACAGCACGGCAGCCGTGCCATAGGCGAAAAAGTCATAGTACTCAGCGGCGGTACCGATAGCCGATGCCGAAGCCACACGCCGGATGATCGACCTGTTTCCTGCATCATTCTTAATATCGACTGAACTGACCATGATTATCTGACCTTTATTGTAGGGTTGAGGTTATTACCATCCCTGGCCGCTGCGGCTAATGGCCTACCAGTTCCACAAGGTGCCGTCTTCGAGGCGGGCTACCGGCAGATGCGCCGGTTCATACGGGTATTTCGCCGCCAGCTTTTCGTCAAATTCGATGCCCAGCCCCGGCTTCTCGCCCGGATGCATATAGCCGTTATCGAAGGTCCAGCTGTGCGGGAACACTTCCAGCATCTGCTCGGAGTAGCCCATATACTCCTGCACGCCGAAGTTCGGCACCCACAGGTCAAAGTGCAGCGCGGCGGCCATGCAGATCGGAGAGAGATCCGACGGGCCATGTGAACCGGTGCGCACCTGGTAAAGCGAGGCGAAATCGGCGATGCGACGCATGCCGGTGATGCCGCCCGCGTGGGTGATGGTGGTGCGGATATAGTCGATGAGCTGCTCTTCAATAAGCTGCTTGCAGTCCCAGATGCTGTTAAACACTTCACCGACGGCAATTGGCGTCACGGTGTGCTGGCGGATGAGGCGGAAGCACTCCTGGTTTTCCGCAGGCGTCGGGTCTTCCATCCAGAACAGGCGGTAATCTTCAATGCTCTTGCCGAAGCGCGCCGCTTCGATCGGCGTCAGGCGGTGGTGCATGTCGTGCAGCAGATGTTCTTCAAAGCCAAACTTGCTGCGCACGGCGTCGAAAAGCTTTGGCGTGAAGTCGAGGTATTTTTCCGTGGACCACAGCTGTTCCTCCGGCCAGGCACCTTTGGTGGCTGGCTCGTATGCAAGTCCCTTGCCTTTTGACATGCCGTAGGTGGTTTTCATCCCCGGCACGCCGCACTGCACGCGAATCGCCTTGAAGCCCATCTCTTTATGGCGGGCATAATCCTCAAGCACATCATCAAGCGTGTGGCCGGTGGTATGGCAGTAAACCATCACCCCCTCGCGGGATGCGCCACCCAGCAGCTGGTACAGCGGCATGCCTGCAGCTTTGGCCTTGATGTCCCACAGCGCCATGTCCACCGCGGAAATTGCCGACATGGTCACCGGGCCGCGACGCCAGTAGGCGCCCTTATAGAAAAACTGCCAGATATCTTCGATGCGGTGCGCGTCACGGCCAATCAGCTGCGGGCAAACGTGATCCTGCAGATAAGAAGCCACCGGCAGTTCGCGCCCGTTCAGGGTGGCGTCGCCGATGCCGGTAAGCCCGTCGTCGGTGGTGATTTTTAACGTAACGAAGTTACGGCCGGGACAGGTGACAAAAACTTCAGCCTTCACAATTTTCATTCTGTTTTCCTTACTACGGAGGTTTCCAGGTCGACAATGAGCAGAAAACTACCGCTGAACAAACTACCATACAAGTATATTTATTCGATTTTGACGGAACAGGTCACACTTTTTAGCGTGACTTAAGGGAGGCTAATGGGGGTAAAAAGAATGGCTAAAATTGATGGGAACTCAGGTCAGGCGCGACCCCAACCGGCCACGATTATCAGCATGCCGCAGAACGCTACGCCTGCGCCAATCCAGTCGTAATGGCTAAGCTTTACGCCATCGACCACCCTGAGCCAAAGCAATGCAGTGACAACATAAACGCCGCCATAGGCTGCATACACGCGCCCGCTGGCAGCAGGATGTAAGGTCAGCAGCCAGACAAAAATCGCCAGAGAGCAGGCGGCAGGCAGCAGTAACAGAGGTGATGCCCCGCGCTTGAGCCATAGCCAGGGCAGAAAGCAGCCGATAATTTCCGCCAGCGCTGTTGCAAAAAACAGCAATGTTGTTTTGATCATATTGAACTATGTCTGGAATAATAGTGACTAAAAGGTGGCCCCTATGTCGCACGGGGGGTCAGTGATATAGTGATAAAGAAGTCGTGTTACACATTAAAAGGAAACCACAATGAACACAATCCTTCGCAAACGTCTGACTCAGGCTTTGCTGCCTCTGGCGTTATTGACGGGTGCGTTCGCGTTAAGCCATCCGGTTCAGGCCCAAACAAGTAAGCTGGTCATTGAATCGGGAGACAACGCGCAAACACGTCAGGATGCCGCGATGGAAAAAGAGCAATGGAATGACACACGCTCTCTGCGTCAAAAGGTGAATAAACGCGCGGAAAAAGAGTGGGATAAAGACGACGTTGCCTTTGACGATCGTGACAACTGTCAGCAAAGTGCGAACGTGAATGCCTATTGGGAACCCAATACGCTGCGCTGTCTGGATCGTCGCACCGGTCGCGCCATCACGCCGTAATACCCGCGTTTAACCGATAAGGCTTCTCGTCTGAAGCCTTATTTTTGTAGGGTGGATAAGCGCCAGCGTCATCCACAAAAGCTATCGATAACTGAAAAGCCCCGTCTACACCCAGAAAGGAATCCCCATGAGTACCGAACTCAGCATCAGGCTGCGCCCTCTTGAACGTGAAGATTTACGTTTCGTCCATCAGCTGGACAACAACGCGAGCGTGATGCGCTACTGGTTTGAAGAGCCTTATGAAGCCTTCGTTGAGCTTTCAGACCTGTATGACAAGCACATTCACGACCAGAGCGAACGCCGCTTTGTAGTGGAGTGCGACGGCGAGAAAGCTGGCCTTGTGGAGCTGGTGGAGATCAACCACGTTCACCGCCGCGCCGAGTTTCAAATCATCATCGCCCCGGATTTCCAGGGCAAAGGCCTGGCCTCCCGCGCCGCAAAACTGGCGATGGATTACGGGTTTTCCGTCCTCAATCTCTACAAACTTTATCTGATCGTCGATAAAGAGAACGCGAAAGCCGTGCACATCTACAAGAAGCTGGGATTTATGGTAGAGGGGGAGCTCATCCATGAGTTCTTCATCAACGGCGAGTACCGCAACACGATCCGCATGTGTATTTTCCAGCAGCAGTATCTGGATGCTCACCGTTCGACCGGCTCCCTTCTGAAACCGACCGCACAATAAATTGTTGCTGGGGGCTGCCCCCCAGCACGCAGCACTAAGCCTGCAGATAAACCATCTGGGTCTGGAGATATTCATTCAGGCCGTGACGTCCGTCCGCCCCGCCGATCCCCGATTTGCGCCAGCCCGCATGGAACCCCTGCATCGCTTCAAAATGCTCGCGGTTGATGTACGTTTCGCCGAACTTCAGCCCTTTTATCGCCTTCATGGCGGTATTCAGGTCGCGTGTATAGATTGAGGATGTCAGACCGTAGTCGCTGTCGTTCGCCATCGCCAACGCTTCGTCCAGCGTGTCAAAGGTTGTCACAGGCAGCACTGGACCAAAGGTCTCATCGTGCATGATGGTCATATCCTGACGTACGTCGACCAGTAACGTTGGCGGATAGAAGTAGCCTTTACCTTCCGGCGTTTTGCCTCCGGTTAAGACACGAGCGCCTTCTTTCACCGCCTGCGCCACTTTCTGTTCCACGCGCTCAAGCGCGGCGGCGTTAATCAGCGGCCCCATTGCGACGTCGTTACGCTCGGCCGTATCGCCAAAGCTAACCTGCTTAAACGCTTCGCTGAGGCGGGTAATAAACTCGTCGTAAATGCCCTTCTGCACGTATACGCGTTCCGCGCAGTTACAGACCTGCCCGGTGTTGATCATCCGGGAATCCACGACGGCTTTTACCGCGATATCCAGATCCGCATCGTTCATCACGATAGCCGGGGCTTTACCGCCCAGCTCCAGACAAACTTTGGTGATGTTTTTAGAGGCTGCCGCCATGATTTTCTCACCCGCGGCGACGCTGCCGGTCATGCTGACCATCGCCACTTTCGGGTTACCCGCCAGCTCCTGGCCCACGGTTTCCCCACGCCCAAGCACCAGGTTAAACACGCCTTTTGGCAGACCGATATCGTGAACAATTTCCGCAAAAGCAATGGCGTTATTCGGCGTGAATTCGCTCGGTTTAATGACGATGGTATTGCCGGTGATTAACGCTGGCGCGAGCTTGCGGGCAATCAGGAAGAACGGGAAGTTCCACGGCAGAATACCGGTGGTGACGCCCAGCGCACGTTTAAAGACCAGGATGTTTTCACCCGGACGATCGCTTTGCAGGATTTCAC
This sequence comes from Dryocola clanedunensis subsp. sulfonylureivorans, assembly GCF_016756775.1. Classification (GTDB taxonomy): domain Bacteria; phylum Pseudomonadota; class Gammaproteobacteria; order Enterobacterales; family Enterobacteriaceae; genus Dryocola; species Dryocola clanedunensis. Next base: position 17,400 of record NZ_JAERMU010000012.1, read on the forward strand.
CTTCGTAGCGGCGCGCCCACTCGGACATGTAATCCAGATAATCGGCGGTGAAGGCAACTTCTACCTCAGCCAGCTGCTGGGTTTTCCCGCCTTCCGCCACAATCATGGCGCTGATAGCCGCCGCGCGTTCACGAATGCCTGCGGAAATTTTACGCAGCCAACCCGCCCGCTCAATAGCCGGCAGCGCTTCCCATGCGTGCTGCGCACTGGCCGCAGCGTCGATAGCTTCCCGAGCCTGCTGCGCGCTGCCGTCCGGAATACGGGAAATCACCTCTTCGGTAGCCGGATTAATCACGTCAATCCACTTATCGCCCTGCCACTGAACAAACTGACCGTTGATATACATAGGGTGCTGTACGGGTGCCGTCATGACCGTCTCCTGAATATGCAGATGAATGTTTGTTGTTACCGATGGGTAAAATATTTGTAACCACCTTAGGCATCTCAAACAGATAATCGGGCAAAACGGTCATGTTTTGTGATGGCACTCAATAAATTCAGTGCCTGATGGGCAATATGTTTACATATGAACAACATGAGAATGACCGTTTGAGACGCGCAGCGCCGAAAACGGTCAATACGGGCAGATTTAACGGCTGCTCACGGCCAGTTTTGCGGCGAACAGCATAAAAACGCCGCCTGTTGTGCGGTCCATCCATTTGACGACGGCGGGGATTTTTAATAAGCCTGACGCATAGCGGGTCGTCGCAATTAACGTCAGCGACCAGAGCGTGCCGATCAAAACGTGAATCGAGACGAGCAGAAAAGTCCAGACCACCGGGGAATGCCCCGCCGGAATAAACTGCGGCAGAAAAGAGACGTAAAAAATGCCCATTTTGGGATTGAGAACGTTGCCCAGCATACCCCGCACAAACCAGTTGCCGCCGGAACGAGCGTCGGGTTGAAAAGCATCGAACGTCCGGCGAGGCCGGATAAGAAGCTGCACGCCCAGCCAGCATAAATACGCTGCGCCGCAGTACTTGAGCACGTTATAGGCCAGTTCAGAAGCGGCAAGCAACGCGCCGAGGCCAAAGGCAACAACCGCGCCCCAGATAAAACACCCGGCGTCGATGCCAAGCGCCGCATGAAAAGCTTTCTTGCCGCCTTCAACGGTGGCGGTGCGCAGAATAAGCGCGGTATCAAGGCCGGGGGTCAGCGTCAGCAGTAAAGCCGCGAGGGAATAAGAAAGCAGTGCATCATTGACGGACATTTTGTCTCTCCGAAAGAGCGGATGTTACTGAAAATGCTACGTCCGCTCAATTGAAGAGATTTCACGATCTTATTGGTTTCCACAAAACGCGGCCAGCGCTCTGGCTAACCCTGCCGGATTTTCCCACGACATAGAGTGTCCTGCGTTTGGGATCACAATCGACTGGATGCCTGCCGCCTGAATAACTTCAAAATCTTTATCCGGCAGGGAATGCTCACCGAAGATTAATGCTTTGGGAAGCTGTAACGTAATAAACACGTCATCCCATGAGGGTGATACACCGGTGACCAGGCTGCTGGCTTCTCGCCACATCGCACGCGGGGAGGTATTTAGCAGGCTTCCGGCCCACGGCGACTGCTCTGCTGCAAGCAAGTCGTAATAGCCCTTGTTCACAAATTCCTGCTCTGACTGGGCGGCCACGCCGCTGCTGAACATCCCGCCGCCCGCTTTAAAATTAGGTTCAGAGACGATAAGCCCCGCTATTTTTGCCGGCATCAGCGCCGCAAGCTGAATAGCAATGCTGCCCCCCATGCTGTGTCCATACAGATAGAACCGGTGAAGACCAAGGTGCTCGACCAGTTCCGCCGCCACGGCGGCCTGATCCGAAGTGGTGTAGTCAAAAGCGTCTGGTTTTTCGCTGTAGCCGCTGCCGGGAAGATCGATAAGCACGCTGCGCCGCGAGCCAAACGCCGGGTCGGCATAAATTCGCGGATACTCAAAGGAGGAGGCACAGCCAAGACCATGAATAAATAACAGCGGAACGCCGCTGCCGGGAAGATCGTGGTAACGAACCCGGCAGCGGGCGTGACGGGAAATAAAACTCTGCATGAAGATTCCTTCCGGCTAACCATAACTGTATTTTTATACAGTGTATCGTAATATTCTGCTACCAGTCCATCCATACCCCGCCCTGGTCGCTGCTGGCGCGCAGGGTTTCGATAAAGCGCATGCCGGACAGGCCTTCCACAATCCCCGGCAGCAGCGGCGTTGTACCGCCGCGAATTTTCATTGCTGCCTCACGGTAGATTTGCGCGAAGCCTTCCAGATACCCCTCCGGGTGGCCCGCCGGGGTGCGGCACTGATGGCGGATGGAATCGTGATTATTGACGCCGTTACGCGTGACAACGTAACTATTCCCGTGCAGGGGATGGATCTCCAGTATCTCCGGCTGCTGCTGGCGGAAGCACATGCTCCCCCGGCTGCCGACTATGCGCAGGCGCAGATCGTTTTCAAAGCCCGGCGCAACCTGGCTTGCCCACAGGCGGCCCCGCGCACCGTTGGCGTAACGCATTTCGGCGTAAACTTCGTCGTCCAGCTCGCGGCCTTCGATGCGGGTCAGCAGCTCGCCGCGAATGGCTTCCGGCTCCATGCCGGTGACAAACGCCGCCAGCTGCCAGGCATGGGTGCCAATGTCGCCAATCGCCCCGGCCCCCGCGAACTGTGCTTTGCCCCGCCAGCTCGCCTGCTTGTTATCCGTCAGCTCCAGCCGGTCGTTCAGCCAGCCCTGCAAATATTCCACCTCAACGTTGCGGATGTCGCCAATCTCACTGTTGGCGATGCGCGCCCGCGCCTCGCGCACCATCGGCAGCGCGCTGTAGTTATGGGTCAGAATAAAATGCGAGCCGCTCTGGTTGATGAGAAACGCCAGCTCTTCCCCTTCCGCAAGGCTGACGCCCAGCGGCTTGTCGCAGATGACATGAATTTTCTTTTCAACGAACGCTTTGGCGATGGGAACGTGCAGGAAGTTAGGCGTGACGATGGCTACGGCTTCAATGCCGTCCCATCTTTCGGCCTCCTGCTCCGCCATCTCCTGCCAGCTTTCATAACTGCGGTCTGGCTCGACAAACAGCGCTTCGCCGCTGCGTTTTGCTACTTCCGGGGAGGAGGAAAACGCGCCCGCAACCAGCTCAAACTGGTCGTCAAGACGTGCGGCAATGCGATGCACGCCGCCGATAAACGAACCTTCACCGCCGCCCACCATGCCTAACCGTATGCGTTTCATCGTTAACCCTCCAGCCCGAGCATTTTACGCACCGCCGCACCGTTGCTTTCGCTATGGGCAAAATCATCAAAAGCGTACTCGGCAACGGGAATGATGTGGTCTGCGATAAACTTCGCCCCTTCGCGAGCGCCCGCTTCGCCCGATTTCAGACAGCACTCCCATTCAAGCGTAGCCCACCCTTCATAGCCGTACTGCGCGAGCCTGCTGAAAATGCCTTTGAAATCGACCTGCCCGTCGCCTGGCGAACGGAAACGCCCCGGACGCTCCACCCAGGGCTGGAAGCCAGCGTACACGCCGCTGCGGGCAGAGCGCTGAAACTCCGCGTCTTTTACGTGGAAGGCCTTAATGCGGGAGTGATAGAGGTCGATAAACCCGAGGTAGTCCATGTGCTGCAGCAGCATGTGGCTCGGGTCGTAAAGGACATTGCAGCGTGGATGATTATCCACCAGCGCAAGAAAACGCTCGAACGTGACGCCATCATGCAAATCTTCACCGGGATGCAGCTCAAAACAGACGTCGACGCCTGCCTCATCGAAGGCATCGAGCATCGGCCTCCAGCGTTTCGCCAGCTCTTTAAAGGCTTCATCGATAAGTAAGGCATTGCGTGGTGGCCACGGATAGAAATATGGCCAGGCCAGCGCACCAGAAAACGTGGCGTGGGCCTTCAGCCCCAGGTTTTGCGAAGCCCGCGCCGCCTGCTTCAGGCTTTCAACGCCCCACTGCTGGCGGGCCCTGGCATCGTGCGCCAGTTCAGGCGGGGCAAAACCTGCAAAGGCTGCGTCGTAGGCAGGATGCACGGCAATCAGCTGGCCCTGCAAATGCGTGGAAAGCTCGCTGATTTGCAGGCCGACGTTAGCCAGCGTGCCGCTGATTTTCGCGCAGTAATCTTTGCTTTCTGCTGCCTTGCGCAGATCGAAAATATGCGGCAGATGCGTCGGGAGCTGCACCGCTTTGTAGCCCAGGCCCGCAGCCCAGCCTCCCAGGGTTTCCAGCGAGTTAAACGGCGGCCTGTCGCTGATAAACTGGGAAAGAAAAATGGATGGCCCTTTTAGCGTTTTCATTATGAAACCTCCTTAATGTTCACCATGCGCTGCTCGCGCGCCGCGAGGTCAGCCGCCAGCACCACCGCCAGGCTCTCGATGGCCTGCTGCAGGTGCTGCGTTAAATCGTTATCGTCAAGAATTGCACGGGCAAAGAAACTCTGTTCCAGACGGCAGAGTTCGTAGTGGTCGGGTTCGCCGTCGGCACTTATCCACTCGTCCGGCGCGGCAAATTCGCCGTCGGCGTTCAGCCGGGAATGATGAAGGCGCAGGGATTCGGTGCGGGTATGGGCTTCGACGCTGGCGGACTGCCCTTCGCCACCCGCCTCGCGGGCGACGATGGAGGCGGAACCCTCCGGCCCGATAACGTCCTTAATAAAGAACGCCGTCTGGCTCATCATCGGCCCCCAGCCCGCCTCGTACCAGCCCACCGAGCCGTCGGCAAAGCGCACCTGAAGCTGGCCGTAATTAAACTGTTTTGCCGGGATTTGATCCGTTAACCGCACGCCGATGGCGCTGACAGACAGCGGGCTGGACTGGGTCATCTGGCACATCACGTCCAGATAGTGCACGCCGCAGTCCACGATCGGCGACAGCGACTGCATCAGCATTTTATGGGTGTGCCAGGCGGCCCCGGCGCTCTGCTGGTTGAGGTTCATGCGCATCACCAGCGGTTTACCGAGGGTATGCGCCAGTTTGATGAACTGCTGCCAGACCGGGTGATGACGGAGAATATAACCGACGACGAGTTTTTTACCCGCCAGCTGGGCGGTTGCCACCACGCGCTTCGCGCCGGATACGGTGGTGGCGACGGGTTTCTCGATAAACACATGGCAGCCCGCAGCGAGCGCCGTCAGCGCCAGCACTTCATGGCTGTCCGGCCAGGTGGCGATGCAGACCGCATCCGCCCGAGCCTGTTTTATCGCCTCCTGTATATCGTCGAACAGGGGAATATCGGCCCCCAGCTGCTGCCGGAGGCGATGTTTAGAGTCCCCACGGGCGACCAGCCCGCAGAGAGTAAATTCCGGAAGTGCCTGATAGGCCAGAGCGTGAGCCGCGCCCATATTGCCGCAGCCCACTACCAGCACCCGGAGTGGCCTATCTGCCATTATTCGCACCTTCTTTGTAATGGAAGGTGAAGAAGAAAATGGCGGCGATAACGACCGCGGCGATAGCAGGCATCCACCAGAAGTGCTGCCACTGCACCAGCGCCTCAGCCCCCTGCGCGGTGACCGAGCGGTTGAACACCGCGCCGCTGATCTGCGAACCGATTAGCATCCCCAGCCCGTAGGTGAACAGCACCAGCAGGCTCTGCGCCTGGCCTTTCACCTTGTCCCCCGCCACCTTATCGGTATAGATAAAGCCGATAACGAAGAAGAAGTCGTAGCACACCCCGTGCAGGATAATGCCGATGTAAATCATCCAGCGGGTTTCCTCCGCGATGCTCAGCGCGAACATGGCGTAGCGAGCAAACCACGCGAGCATGCCGATCAGCAGCATCATCTTGATGCCGAGGCGGCGGAAGAAGAACGGGATCAGCAGCATGAACAGCAGCTCGGACATCTGCCCGAAGGCCATTACCCCGCTGACGTTCTCGAAGCCCAGCGCGGAGATAAACGGTGCGGCATAGGCGTAGTAAGCGGCCAGCGGAATGGAGATCAGCGTGGCGCAGATGATAAACACCATGAAGTGCTTTTGTTTCAGCAGCGCGAAGGCATCGGCGCACACCAGGTCACGCATGGAAAGTGGTTTGCCGCGATCCGGCGCTGGCGTGTTTGGCAGCGTGAAGCTGTAGATGCCCAGCACTACCGAGGCGACGGCGGCCATAGTAAAGATGCCGGTGCTGTCGGACAGCCCGCTCATCCCGACAATCAGCCCGGCAACAATCCAGCCGATGGTGCCGAAGGCGCGCACGATCGGGAAGCCCCTCTCGCTGTTTGCCAGGCTGTGAAACGCAACGTTGTTGCTGAGCGCGATGGTCGGCATATAGCAAAGCATGTAGGCGAAAACTACCCACAGCAGGCCACTTTGCCCGCTTTCAAACATGCCCGGCAGCCACCACAGCAGCGCCGCACCAACCAGATGCAGAATGCCCAGCACTTTCTGCGAGGCAAAGAAACGGTCAACCAGCATCCCGAGCACGAACGGCGAAAGAATCGAGGCGATTGGCCCGGTGGAGTACGCATCCCCTATTACTGCGCTCAGCCCGTATTTGCCCATCACCACGCCCAGCGTCACGTACCAGGCACCCCAGACGAAAAACTCCAGAAACATCATTAACGACAGGCGCGGGATAACCCACTTGTGGGTTAACACCTGAGCCCCAACGGCTGATTGAGAAGACATACATCCTCCACGGCAGAGTATTGATTTAAGGGTAAGAGGTTATTTTTGTAATCGATTACATTAACAGATCATTAAAAATGTAATCGATTTCAGAGGGGTTGCCATCATGCTCGCGGATTATTTGATACTATTGATGCAAATCTGGAATGTGCTTCACAAATAGCCAACGCGCTCAAAGGATCAGCATGTCGATAGATAAAGTCGCCCGCACCGCCGGAGTTTCCACTGCCACCGTCTCCAGAGTGCTGAACGGCAATCCCGCAGTGAAGCCAGATACCCGCGATAAAGTGCTGGCTGCAATAGAATCCTGCGACTACCAGCCCAACCTGCTGGCCCGCCAGCTTCGCACGGCGCGCAGCCGCATGCTGCTCGTTCTTGTCTCTAACATCACCAACCCCTTCTGCGCCCGCGTGGTGCGCGGCATTGAAGAAGAAGCGGAAAAGCACGGCTACCACATTCTGCTGTGTAACTCTGAATCCAGGCTGACGCGCGAATCCGCCTATCTGCAGCTGCTGAGCGGCAAAGTCGTGGACGGCGTGATCACCATGGATGCCATCAGCTGCCTGCCGGGCTTAACCACGCTTATCGGCGATTCCCCGTGGGTGCAGTGCGGCGAAGGCGATCCGGGCTATAACGCCTCTTCCGTAACGATCGATAACTTCAAAGCGGCGGCGGCGGCGGTGGATCACCTTGCCAGCGCGGGCTACAAACGCATCGCGCTAATCAACGGCGATCTGCGCTATCTCTATTCCCAGCAGCGTGAAGCAGGCTATCGTTCCGCCAGAAGCAGTGCGTGGCAGGCCGTGGTCTATGCGGACAGCCTCGAATATCAGGCAGGCGTGCAGGCAATGGCGGAGCTGTTTACCCTGCCGGAGCCGCCGGACGCGGTGTTTGCCATCTCCGACGCCTTAGCCGGAGGCGCATTGCACTACGCCCACATGAACGGACTGCGAGTCCCGCAGGACGTGGCGATTATGGGCTTCGACGGCGTGCCGTTCGGCTCGGTAACCAGCCCGCCGCTGACCACGGTCGAGCAGCCGATGCACCAGCTGGGCGTGCGCAGCGTACAGCTCCTGCTGGAAAGAATTGATAACCCGGAGGTGGAAACGGTGAATGAAATTCTGGACTGGAAGTTGGTGGTGCGGGGATCGGTGTAGGGCTGCGCACTAGCAAAATGCCGGATGACGCTTCGCTTATCCGGCCTACAAGACAAGATGATAAAAAGAGGGGTTGGCTCATTTCCTGAAAAAAACGGATCGGTCTTACTAAAGCAACAGACTTCAATCAGTTAATGCTTCTTCAACCCAGCCTGGGAAAAGCTCATTAATTTGCTTAATGATTCCATTGCCTCCATTGAGGTTATAATGTTCATCCATATAGTTTGGATTATTAGTAACAAGCCAAACCTGTCCGGTATCATCTTCATAGGCCACAGCCTGCATGGGTAATACTTCAACGGTTCGGATGTTCAACTCTAAGAGAATACCAACAAGATGGCTATTCTGGAATGACACGCATTCAGCAGGCCTTACATTTTTACCTGCTATTTTAGATATTGCTTGCTGATCAATTCTTTCATATTGTAAAACCTCTGGGTTTTTATCAATTGCTCGTAATAACCTGTCGATCGTTTCTTTAACCGAATGAGGACTTTTGAATAACCATTTGCTCCCATCCACTATTTTTTCTAATTTGTGATTCATTCGTTATTCCTTTGCAGCAACTGTGTTTAGTAGAACTGGCACTTCAGATGAATAATCAATCCAGGGATTGGTATCCATCAATTCAGGATGGGGAATGCTTGGGTCGTTGAACTGCATATCAAATTCTTTTGGCCCATGAGCAAATGCAACAATGATTCCAGATTCGGCTGACATTAATGCAGCATGCGGAAGCAACCCGCTATAACTCAAACGAATAGCATCATCATTAGATCCTATAAATCCCATATCAATCCTGACAACCACACCGTCTGGTAAGCCAAAGAAGTGAGTAAAAGGTCCACCAGAAGCCATTGTCATCACTTCATCAATTGCGGTCCCGTCATCAGCAACGTTATTATGCAATTTACTAAAACGAGTTAAAGCATGATGTCTCATTTGAGGAGACATCCCTTTGAGGTCATAGATTTTTGGATAGGGAGGCATGCCTTTTTGTGTAATTTCAAGATACCCACCACGATACATCTGCGGTTCACGTCCCGAAAGTCGTATTTCATCTAACAATTGACCTCGATGAAGATAAAAAAGTTCTACTAATTTCTTCTGTTCTTCATCTGTAGTAGGTCGTAAAATAGATGCTTCTAAAATAGGGCGTGCGGCAACAGGCACTTTGACCGCAGTAATACGCAGGTTAATTTGTTCTAATGACTGATTGGCCCGATCAATTCCATAAACACTTTCACGACCATCACTGAAGTGTAAAGATACATTATGTTCAGATGTTTTGATGCTCATACTTAATCCTTTTTGGGTGGCAATGGGAATTTTACTCTCGAGAACCAGACGCCCATACTATATACCTTTGTAAACATGATTTGTTAGTCATCAAAAATCATTTTTTAAAAAAGAATTTTGCTAAAAACAGAATTCACAAATGAAGTGATACTTCATGACGAAATAGTTTAGATGAATGATTATAAATTTACTTCACTTGTTTATGTCCTGTAACTCGGTAATAAATTCAAAAAATCAATTTCGCTCCTGCCTCAATAATCTGCATACCACATGTTTCCTTAAGTTAAAATTTGAGTTTAGAATAGCTCAGATAAACTTGAGAAACGCCAAAGCGTCATGGCTAAATTCAGTAACCCACTACGCTTCAGGCGGTCAGGTAGTCTTGTCCAGTGAAGGCGAGTACCTGTCTCTGTCGCTACCAGGCCTGCTTCCACAGCCCACAACAGCTTATTTTGCCACGTTCAGCGTGTCATCCGGCCAGTACTTATAGCCATCCAGCGTCGCCTGTACAGCAAGACCTTTTTCGGTCAGTTCGTAAACGGTAACCGATTTTGGAATATCTACGCTGTCTGGCGCAACAGCACTTTGAGACTCCCCTATAGCCGGTAAGCCTTCATCATCATATTTCGCCGCAGCGTTCGCATTCGCACCGACAATATAGCCGTTGGTGATGAAGTTAGTCAGCGCTTTGCCGTCGTTGAAAATCATTACGGTATGCAGTTGCTTCAGGCCGATCCCCAGACCGGCACCGCCTTCCACCATTTTCATATAGGTGTCTTTACCATTACGCAGGTCTTTAACGACCCCGTAGCCGCCCCCAAAGCCAACCAGGAAAATTTTACTGCTATCGCTAGTGAATACGGCATAGCCCTGAGATTTTTTAATCTCAGCTTTGGCTTCGGGATGAGCCTGATAAAGCTCTGTGAGAGTATCGCTGCGCATTTTCTGAATAGCAGCACGCTGTTTACTGGCGGTATCACCCTCCGCACTACAACCAGAGAGGGTCGCCATGGTAGCGATAACAATAATTAATTTTTTTAAGTACATATGCATCCTTGATTTGGCATAGCCTGTACAGAAGTGAACTATGATGTGGTGGTGGTATTTGTCTGGTAATACGATGAGTCTTATTGAACTGTTATTAAGTTAGCGTAGCAGCATGAGCGCTCATCTATATCAATGTATGGAGACATCACCATGATGATGGATGGCATTAACCTTCACCGCAATATTAATTATCGAGATAGATTATTTAGCAAACCAGCATTAACGAAGTAACAAAAATAACAACAGCGAAATTTCAATCAATTTATCAGCAAGTTAACAATACAAAAAAGCTAGCACACCGTGAGCTATGTAGTTAAATCCCCGTAAAACCTACCTGTAGTGAACCTTCCCCGCCCCGGCAGGCTCATCTTCTGCAAATAATGCGACAAGCCTCACAGCGCTGTTAAAAAAAACCGCAGGGTGCCACCATGGATATATTCCAGGTGCTGGATATATGCCAAAGTTATGCTGATGCATTAATCGATTATAATAATCAGGCTAAGTATATGGCGCTTTGCGGCCGCTTATTAGCGGGACTGACAATATTAAGAGTGGTTTTAAAGAATCCGCTGCAGGAACATCTTATTCAGGCGCTGGCAGTGAATGCTAACGAAGAGAGCGATGATTGCCCCTCTCTCACCAGAGATTAAGAAACCTTACGGGAATATTGCGCGTCGTTAACCATGGTGTTGCTCAACCAGCAGGGATCCCCGGAGGAGCAGGAAAACATCGCCGGCATGCTGTTTGAAATGGTGACGCTTCTGGCCGAGGATTTAAAAACGCCCCGCTTTGTTCGCTCGGGTACAGGGCTAACAATGATGGGGCAAGAAACGGCGTCGGTTGTTCACTAACCCTTCACTGCAAAACGCCGGATGGCGCTTCGCTTATCCGGCCTACGATACCTGACCATGGGGTTGGATAAGCCCCCTCGTCATCCACCGAATACAAACCGCTGCAATAGCGACCGGGACTCTGGCGTATCGCTCACGCGCGACAATAACGCGTCCCGATCCTTGCCTTTCATGGCGATTCTTTCGCTGCGGCTGGTGATGATTTTATTCATGACCGGCGCGGTGAATTCCGGGTGAAACTGTACCGAAAGGGCCGTCGGGGAGTAGCGGATAATCTGATGGGGGTCATGGCCTGATGCGCCCAGCGCCGTCGCGCCCGGCGGCAGCGTCAGCACGCTTTGCTCGTGGCTCAGGAAGACATCAAAGCTAGCCGGTAATTCGCCCAGCAAGGCATCCTGTTTTGCCGCCGCGCTTAGCATCACCGGCAGCTGCCCGACTTCGCTGCCCTGCGGATGGTAGTCCACCACGCCGCCCATTGCATAGGCCATAAGCTGATGACCGTAACACACGCCAAGAATCGGCACGCCCGCCAGCATCATTTCTCTTGTCCATTCGGCGGTGCGCTCGCTCCACGCTTCGTGGTCCGTGACCATCGACCAGGAGCCAGAAATCACCGCCGCCCGGAACGTTCCGGCCACGGGCAGCGGGTCGCCGTCGAACGGGCAAACCACCTGCACCGCCACCTTGTCGCCAAGCGCGGCACGAAACCATTGCGGCTGCTCACCTACCGCCGCACGAATATCCGCAGGCGGGTGGCCCATTTGCACCAGCAGGATCGGGAGGGACTCAGGCATCGGGGGGATCCTTAATCGTTGTGGAATCTAATGATTAGCACAGATTGCCTCTCGCCCCCAACGTCGATTTTCTCAATCCCCCAATAATTAGAAAAATATGGCGTCTCTTCCGCCGTTTGCTTATTGCACGAGTCGGTAAAGTGTAATGCGTGAAGATGGCTCGAAAGGAGTCGTTAACAGCGGGATGATGACGTGGCAAAAATTTTACTGCGCAGCGGCAGCCTTGATGACTTCCTGGCGCTGGGCGAAAACGGGCAGGCAGTGTTCGATTCGGCATTACAGATACGCGAAACGCTGCGCCTGCGTAAACAACATGGGGTTGCGGACAGCCTGGCTATTCCTCAGCCGAACGATGAAGGCGATCGGGTTGACTGGTACGCACCGCTCGAAGGCAGCGTCCTGAGCTGGGCCGCCGCCAGCGATGAACAGCGCAACAAAGCGCTGCGCTATCTGGAAAACTGCCAGGCGAACATCGCCACCCTTATTCAACGCTGCCAGCAGACGGAGAAAACGGCCATTCAGCTGTTCGGCTCGCTGCTGTCCAACGCGTTACAGTTTCCCGGCAGCCAGCATATTTATCTGGTGGATGGCAAACCGGTCATCACCTTCTGGGGCTTCGTAAACCTTAATCAGGATGCGCGTGAAGACGTGCTGGACTGTCTGCGCGTGGTTGAGGTACCTGAACCAGTTATCGAAATCGTGCCTGAACCAGAGCCTGAGCCAGCACTGCCGGAACCTGTTCCTGTTCTTGCACCAACACCTGCTCCCGCAGAAATCAGCCCCCAGGATGAGCCGCTCGTTTATTCCATGCCGCCAAAAGCTGTGGCCCTGCGTGCCCCGGAACCGATAGCAGCCGAGGTTGAACCTGAAACGCCGCCGGTTGTGCCTGTAAAAACAAAATCACGCCTCTGGATGCTGCCCGTTGCTGCCGCAGCCCTGGTGCTCATCGCCGCGCCCGTCGCTTATCAATACTTATCGGCCCCGGCAGCAGAACCTTTAGCGAAGGCGAAGGCTAAAGCAGAACCTCAGCTCATGGCGCCTGCCGCGATTAAAACCGTCGACCAGCCCGTTCCGCCCTCTACTCTGCCGCTGGTCAAAGCCTCTGTGGTAGCACCGCCACCAGCCCCTGAACCCGTTGCCAGGCCTGAACCGGCCCCTGCATCAGCAGCAAAAAATGCCCTGGTTATCCCGGCTGAATCGCTGAGAATTGGTTCCACAAAATTTCTTAACGGATCGTTACGCGTGATCATTGAGGCCAAAAACCCCATTATCGGCAAGCCTCCGGTGCTGCACTATCAGATTAAAGATAACAAAGGCACCGCGCGCCTGGTTCATGGCGACCGCGTCAGCTGTAAGGTGTCCGTATTCTCCGGCCTGCACCGCACCGGTATTTTAATGATTAAAACCCGTGGCAGCGCGCGTTGCAGCGACGGTTCCCGCTATCCGATGCCGGAAATCACCTGTAAACCGGGCGATAATGGCGTGGCCCAGTGCACCGGACGCTACGCCGGCGACACTATTGTGCCGCTGACGATTACGAAAGTGAGTGACTGACTATGCTTGCCAACCTGTTCCACTACAAGCCGAGCGTGACGCTCATTAAAGACAGCGGGATCCAGCTGCTGGACTTTGGTCTTGCCCCTCAGCCTGACGCACCGCACACCGGACGCTTCGTGCGTAAAACGGCGAATGGCCCGCTGCTGCGTCTCGATTACGACATCATCCCCGGTAAATTCACGCTGCCGGAAGGCCAGGGCGGCACGGCCGAAGTGGTGAAGCCGGAAAGTACGGTCACCCTGGGCCATTCCCTGAAGGTCATGGATAAAACCTGGCTGCCCCTGCCCTTTGGCCGCTTTAATCCGCCGCGCACCTTCGTTGGCGGCCCGGATAACTGGGCGCGCGTGCAAATCCATTGCCTCGATGAGCCTGACTCTGCGGGCAACACCGTGCGCATCAGCATCGCGCTGGATACCAAAATCTACGCGGACGACAGCCCTGCAGCACATCTCGCCCCGACGCAAAACGACGTGCGCAACGGCGCCCGCTTCGCGCTGGCCTGGCAGAACCAGGAGATTCATGATTTCCTCGACCAGACCTGGGTCGACGGCTGGCTGCGCGAGGTCTTCACCCAGTTCGTTTCACGCCACGAATCCCGCTCAGAACGCGAAATAGCCGGCGCGATGAAGATGTTCGAGTACCAGGCACACTATCTGAATATCCTGGAAATGCTCGGTGCACAGCTTGAAGTGCCGGAAGTAAAAATTGTCACCGCCACTCTGCAAGCGCCGGCTGTCCCGGTCGATCTGGTGCTGGACGTCGGCAACACCCATACCTGCGGCGTGCTGATTGAGGATCATGGTGAAGCCAACGACGGCCTGCGCCAGACCGCCGAGCTGCAAATCCGCTCCCTGAGCGAGCCGCAGTTTATCAACGAGGCGATGTTCACCAGCCGCCTTGAGTTTTCCGAAGCCCGCTTCGGCAAGCAGCATTTTTCCGTGGAGAGCGGGCGCGACGACGCCTTTGTCTGGCCCTCTATCGCCCGCGTGGGCGCAGAAGCTCGCCGCATGGCAAGCGTGCGTCTGGGGACGGAAGGTGCCAGCGGCATCTCCAGCCCGCGTCGCTATCTGTGGGATGAAACCCCGGCAAGCCAGGACTGGCGCTTCAGCCAGATGGGCGTCAAAACCCAGCGCGAGCCTCTCGCCACCGCTTTCCCGCTGATGAACCTGATGAATGACGACGGCCAGCCGCTGTACGACCTGCCGATGGACGAGCGCCTGCCGGTCTTCTCGCCGCAGTACAGCCGCAGCTCACTGATGACGCTGATGCTCTGTGAACTGCTTGCCCAGGCGCTGATGCAGATAAACAGCGTCGGCTCCCGGCAGAGCATGGGCCATCTGAATGCGCCCCGTCAGCTGCGCAATCTGATCCTTACCCTGCCCTCCGCGATGCCGAAGCAGGAGCGTGAACTCTTCCGCCAGCGCATGCGTGAGGCGGTTGGCCTGGTGTGGAAGGCAATGGAGTGGCATCCGGCGGATGAAGCCTTCACCAGCGAACGCGATAAAGAGAAAAGCGTCGTGCCGGTGCCGAATGTGCATATGGAGTGGGACGAAGCTACCTGCGGCCAGCTCGTCTGGCTGTATAACGAAGCCATCGTCAACTACGCGGGACAAAGCGGCGCGTTCTTCAAACGGCTCGCCCGCCCGGACCGTCAGCTGAGCGAAGATGAACCGGCGGGCAAAACGCTGCGCGTCGCCTCCATTGATATCGGCGGCGGTACTACGGACATGGCGATTACCCAGTATCAGCTGGACGACGGCGTGGGCAGCAACGTGAAAATCGCCCCGCGCCTGCTGTTCCGCGAAGGGTTTAAAGTGGCGGGTGACGACATCCTGCTGGATGTCATTCAGCGCTGCGTTCTGCCTGCTCTTCAGGCACACATTCATAAGGCGGGTGTGGCGGACGTCACCGGGCTGATGACGACCCTGTTCGGCGAGTCTGGCCGTATGGACACGCGCGGCACCCTGCGTCAGCAGACCGCGCTGCAACTGTTTATTCCGCTGGGGCATGCGGTGCTGGATTTCTGGGAAAACAGCGATCCTGATGACCGTCAGGCGACGCTGGAAGCCACCTTTGGCGAACTGTTAGCCCAGCGCCCGACGGCTAACGTCATTAATTATGTTCAGCAGGCGGTCCAGCACGCGCTGCCCGCCGACGCGCCGCAGTTTGACCTTTTCAGCGTACCGATCCAGGTTGAGCTTTCCTCGTTACAGGAGGCGCTGATGGCCGGACAGTTCACGCTCACCGCGCCGCTCCAGGCCCTGTGTGAAGTGATCGGCCATTACTGCTGCGATGTCCTGTTAATTACCGGCCGCCCTGCCTGTCTGCCAGGCGTTCAGGCGCTGCTTCGTCACCTGCAGCCGGTGCCGGTTAACCGCATCGTCTGGCTGGATAACTACCAGACGCATGAATGGTATCCGTTCAGCCAGCAGGGGCGCATCGGGAATCCGAAATCCACCGCTGCCGTCGGCGCTATGTTGTGCAGCCTGGCGATGGATCTGCGCCTGCCGGGCTTTAATTTTAAAGCCAGCGATATCCGGGCGTACTCGACCATTCGCCATCTGGGCATGCTCGACGGCAACAATGTGCTGACGGATGAAAACGTCTGGTACAGCGATATCGATCTGGATAACCCGAAAGCGACGCTGGACACCCGCCTGCACTTCCCGCTGCGCGGCAATGCCTGTCTTGGATTCCGCCAGCTGGATAACGCCCGCTGGCCCGCCACGCCGCTTTATACCCTGGCGATTAACTCGGCCTCACTTGCCAGGTCTATCGCCGGTGACGGCATTTTAAACGTGCGCTTACAGCAAACCCGCGATGCGGACGCCTTTGTATTAGCCGAAGCGTGGTTGCAGGACGGCAGCAAAGTGCCGCTCAATCAGCTGAGTTTTAAACTGAACACCCTCGCCGGCAGCTACAGCGGCGCGAGTCACTACTGG
Source organism: Dryocola clanedunensis subsp. sulfonylureivorans (assembly GCF_016756775.1). Lineage (GTDB taxonomy): Bacteria > Pseudomonadota > Gammaproteobacteria > Enterobacterales > Enterobacteriaceae > Dryocola > Dryocola clanedunensis. The sequence continues at coordinate 33,645 of NZ_JAERMU010000012.1, forward strand.
ATCGACAGCGGGAGCGTCTATCAAAAATGAGTAAGCCAACCCCCGTTCTGCCAGCGCTGGTCAATTGGGTGCAGGATACCCGTCTGCACGCCCCGCTTTTAGAAAACGAAGCCGACAGCCTGCTTGCCCGCCTGCTGCCGTTGCAGCGTCGGCAGCAACAGCTCAGCGCGCTGCACAACGCCCCGCTCACTTTGGGTTTGTACGGCCACTCAGAGGAGGGCAAACGCCATCTTCTGAGGGCGCTGCTGGCCAACCATGCCGATCGCATCGAGATCGAGCTGGGCGAAAAAACGCTGGATTACCTGACGCATATTAATCCTGGCCATTGTGCGGCTGCCGTAGCCGTACGCTTTACCCATCATGCCGCTCCGGTCAGCGATAATTTCCCGCTGCTGCTGACGCTGTTCAGCGAAAGCGATCTGGCACAGCAAACGATCCGTCAGTATCACTCGCAGCCTGAACCGCGCATCGTGCAGTCCAGCACAATCGCCGCGCGGCTGGCTGAACTGCAATCTCACCGCCAGGCGCAGACCGTGCCGGGTATCAGCAGCCAGCAGGTTGCCGATATCGCCCGATGTTACCATGCGCAGCTGCGCCGTCAGCACCATCTGGGAGATGCCCTATGGCAGCAGATGGCAGACCTGATGCCGTGGCTGACTACCGCTGACCGCACTTCACTTCTGGCGATGTTATGGGGCGATGACGCCCACCTTAGCGCCAGGTGGAAGCATCTTAGCGACACGCTGCATCATATCGGCGAAGTGCAGCAAATCCTGGCCCCGGCCAGCCTGCTTATCGACTCGTTCCTGCTGCCAGCGGAAGGTTTTCTGATCCCTGCCACGCCGGATGAACCCGACATTCAGGCCGATGTACTGATTTGCCCGCTGCGGGGCGAGTCAGCCGGCTCGCCGGTCAGTCTGGCACAGTCCGATCTGCTGGCGCTTTGCGCCGAGGTTAGCCTGACACTGAGCAACGCGTCCGCTCTACAAAACGTGGATATCATCGACATCCCTGAACAACAAATTGATGACTATACCGACCGTTTACAGCCCGATACCCTGCTGGTCTGCAATGCGGCAAGCGAGCGCGGTGAAGTCAAATCCGCAGGTAAAACGCTTTCCCGATGGGTGGACACAACCCAGGGGCCGCAGTCAACGCTGCCTGGCCTTATCTGGGCGATAACGCCTTTTGACGCGCGTTTTACCCGTGGCGTCAGCGTAGATGACGGGGTGCAGCGAATGGTAGGCCAGGCCGGTAAGCGCTGGGGAACGCTCCAGGCGCTGGACAGCCGCAACATGCATCGTTTACTTGAATGGCTCTCTGATGCCATCAGCGCCGAGCGTCGGAGCCACCGCATCGCCGGGCTTCAGGCCGAGCTGGATGCAAAAATCATTGAGGTGTTCCACCGCTTCACCGCGGATCATGAGGCTGCGCCGGAAGCGGCTCGGGTTCAGGCTGAAGCACTGGTTCGTGCCGTACAGACCAGCGCCGCCCGACACGGCGAGCTGCTGGCGAGCCTGGTGCCGGACCGCCATGCGTTACAGCAATGCTGGCTTCGCCACCAGCATCAGCGGCAGCACAAACCCTCCGGTTTCGTCCTGGATATCAACCTGTTCGCCGATGATGACGGTGAAGATCGCAACGACATGGCGGTAACCAGCTACGCACTGGAGATTCACCAGCTGTGGATTGCCCATCTTCGCAACCAGGGGCTGCGAGCCGAAGCGGCTGAACATCTCGGTCTGGATTGCAACCAGCTGCGGATACTGTGCGATTTGCTGATTGCCACCAGCTACCGCCTTGATCTGCCCGACCTGCTGGAAGAGACGCTGGCCTCAGGCGACGGCAGTATGGCGCAGGAGATAACCTGTGCTGCCAACGTGCTGGGGGATTTCGTGAACTGGCTGGGCTATGCCAACGTCGCGCAGGAGCATCGCCCGGCGAGCCGTATTAACAAAGGCGCAAAAGTGTTTGCCCCTGCTGAACAGGCTAAAGCGGCAACGCGGCTGACACAGCTGGGGGAAAAACCAGTGCGCGGCAACGCAAGCTATGTGTACGACTGGCTGGTGGCGCTGTACGCCCGCGCCGTCGAAAACATCGGCTACCGTCATCCACATGACGTGAGCGATATGCACCGGGCGACATTGCGCGGGCTGCTGGCGAAGGCTTAATACGGCGAAAGGTCATGGTGAGGGCATTGTCTGCCCTCACACATCAATAGTAATCAATACTGTTTTTGATGGAGTAATGCGTGGTGGCAGGTGGTGCCACGCTGTCATCGATAACGTTCAGCTCACAGGCAACGGGATTGAAGTGCCCGTCGTATTCACAGCTCTGCTTTGCCTGCGCGATTTCTTTACCGTTAAGCGTACTGACAGCCGTGTAATCGAGCTTCTTCCTGATGTCTGCCCCTGCTTTAGCCAGCACGGCAAGCGTCGATTTTTTAGCGCTGGTGGTTTTACCCAGCGGATAACCTTCTGCGTCATAGGTATATTTCACCGAGACGTCTTTGCCGCTGGCGGCAACCACAAAGCCATTATCATCGGTTTCATAAGTGATGGCCGCGGCCGGCAGCTCGGCCAGCTGGCATTTCCCCTGCAGTTTTACCCGACGTTCCTGGCTTAGCGCATCGCGATAATAATTGGCGTCCAGCACCAGCGAAGCACCGCTGTTGGCTTCCAGGTCGTGGAACTCCAGGGTATCAAAGCAACCCTCTTTTGAAACCGTTCCTGAGACACGTTTAACGACTTCGCCTTTCTCGTTCATCAGCGTCTGGCTGAAGTCCTTGACGGGGCCACGCAGCGGATCGAAATCAAATTCATTCGAGAAGCTTGCCATTTCCGGCGTGTAGCTCAGCGGCTCGTCCGATTTATCACACCCTGCCAGGGTCGCGACCAGCGCGCTGAGAATGATGATTTTCTTCACGTTAGTTCTGTTCCCTTCCTGAAATGTTGCCCCATGATATAAGCAAATACAGATATTTACAGCAGGTGGTCTATTATTATTGAACATCCTCAATATAAAGGAAGAGACGATGACGAAGTCCTTTTGGTTAGCTGCCTTTGTGCTGATGGCCGCAACCCCGGCGCTGGCAGCGCAAAACTCCTGCGATAAAGTTAAGGCCGACATTCAGCAGAAAATCATCAACAACGGCGTTCCCGAGTCAGGCTTCACCCTGACAATCGTGCCTGCTGACCAGGTGGACAAACCTGATGCTCAGGTCGTCGGACACTGCGCGAACGACACCCAGAAGATTCTCTATACCCGCACCAGCAGCGGTAATGACAGTAGCGACAATGCGCCGACGCAAGACGCGCCGCAGGCAGAGCAACAGCAGTAAACAACGGGGCGCTCCCCGCGCCCCTTCTTCCTGTCAGTTATCTCCTTCCAATCACTCCAAAATTGACGAGTGATAAAGAGTCATACCCCCAAGTAAGTACAATCTCGCCCAGAGGGTATTATTTGTCTGGTAATTAATTAGACATCTGCATCCCTCAGCTGCAATCAACGACAAAACAAAAACCTAAAATGACGGCCCCTTACAGGGAAAAAGTCATGGAGTGAGCTATGTCTGACATAAACAACCCCGGTGGCATCAGCCGCCGAAGCCTTGTGAAGTCCACCGCGATAGGCAGCCTTGCGCTTGCCGCCGGTGGAATTTCATTGCCCTTTGGTCTTAAAGCTGCGGCTGTCGCCGTTAATGGAGCACTGGAAAAGCCCGACGATAAAGTTGTCTGGGGTGCCTGCTCGGTTAACTGCGGAAGCCGCTGTGCGCTGCGTCTCCACGTGCGCGATAACGAAGTCTACTGGGTGGAAACGGACAACACCGGACACGACGAGTACGGCGATCACCAGGTTCGCGCCTGCCTGCGCGGCCGTTCCATTCGCCGCCGAATTAACCATCCGGAACGCCTGAACTACCCAATGAAGCGCGTAGGCAAACGCGGCGAAGGGAAATTTGAGCGCATCTCCTGGGATGAAGCGCTGGAGACCATCACCAAAAGCCTGAAAGAGACGGTGGCGAAATACGGTAACGAAGCGGTTTACCTGAACTATACCTCCGGCGTGGTGGGCGGGAACATTACCCGCTCCTCTCCTTACGCCTCGTTACTGACCCGCCTGATGAACTGCTACGGCGGCTTCCTCAGCCACTACGGCACCTACAGCACCGCACAAATTGCCTGCGCCATGCCCTACACCTACGGCAGCAACGACGGCAACAGCACCTCAGATATCGAAAATACTAAGCTGGTCGTGATGTTTGGTAACAACCCCGCGGAAACACGCATGAGCGGCGGCGGCATCACTTATTATCTGGAACAGGCTCGCGAACGTTCAAATGCGCGCATGATCGTTATCGATCCGCGCTATACCGACACCGCCGCAGGCCGTGAAGACGAGTGGATCCCAATCCGTCCGGGCACCGACGCCGCGCTGGTCGCCGGTATCGCCCACGTGCTGATTAACGAAAACCTCGTTGACCAGCCGTTCCTCGATAAATATTGCGTAGGCTACGACGAGAAAACGCTGCCGGAAGGCGCTCCCGCTAACGGCCACTACAAGGCCTATATTCTCGGCCAGGGCGAAGATGGCGTAGAGAAATCCCCGCAGTGGGCCTCCGCTATCACCGGTATTCCGGTGGACCGTATCATCAAGCTTGCCCGTGAAATCGGCAGCGCCAAACCTGCCTGTATCGTTCAGGGTTGGGGGCCGCAGCGCCAGGCCAACGGTGAACTGACCGCCCGTGCCATCGCCATGCTGCCAATCCTGACCGGTAACGTGGGTATTAACGGCGGCAACAGCGGCGCACGTGAATCTACCTACAACATCACCATTGAGCGCATGCCGGTGCTGGAAAACCCGGTCAAAACACAAATTTCCTGCTTCAGCTGGACGGACGCGATTGTGCGCGGCCCGGAAATGACCGCCAAACGCGACGGCGTGCGCGGCAAAGACAAGCTCGACGTGCCCATCAAGTTCATCTGGAACTATGCGGGCAACACCATCATCAACCAGCACGCTGAAATCAACAAAACCCACGATATCCTGCAGGATGAGAGCAAGTGCGAGATGATTGTCGTCATCGAAAACTTCATGACCTCTTCTGCTAAGTACGCGGATATTCTGCTGCCGGACCTGATGACCGTCGAGCAGGAAGACATTATCCCGAACGACTACGCCGGGAACATGGGCTATCTGATCTTCATTCAGCCTGCTACCGCACCGAAGTTCGAGCGCAAGCCTATCTACTGGATCACCAGTGAGGTAGCCCGCCGTCTGGGGCCGGACGTCTACCAGAAGTTCACCGAAGGTCGCACCCAGGAAGAGTGGCTCAAGCACCTTTACGCTAAAATGCTCGCCAAAGATCCGGCGCTGCCTTCTTATGAAGAGCTGCGCACCATGGGTATTTACAAGCGTAAAGATCCGAACGGCCACTTCGTCGCCTATAAGAAATTCCGTGACGACCCGGCGGCCAACCCGCTGAAAACGCCTTCCGGCAAAATCGAAATCTACTCCGACAGGCTGGCGAAAATTGCCGCGACCTGGGAGCTGCAAAAAGACGAAACCATCAGCCCGCTGCCAGTTTACGCCTCCACCTTTGACGGCTGGGACGCACCGGAGCGCAGCTCTTATCCGCTGCAGATGTTTGGTTTCCACTACAAAGCCCGTACCCACTCCAGCTATGGCAACGTTGATATCCTCAAGGCCGCCTGCCGCCAGGAAGTGTGGATCAACCCGATTGACGCGCAGAAACGCGGTATCGCCAACGGCGATCTCGTCAGCGTATTCAACGGGCGCGGTGAGATTCGCGTTGAAGCAAAAGTGACCCCTCGCATCATGCCGGGCGTAACCGCAATGGGCCAGGGCGCCTGGCACGACGCCAACATGAACGGCGATCGTATCGATCACGGTTCCTGTATGAACACCCTCACCACGCAACGCCCGTCACCGCTGGCGAAAGGCAATCCACAACATACCAATCTGGTCGAAATCAAAAAGGCGTGAGGCGTAGCTAATGACAACCCAGTACGGATTTTACATTGACTCAAGTCGCTGCACCGGCTGCAAAACCTGCGAGCTGGCCTGCAAGGACTACAAAAACTTAGGCCCGGACGTCAGCTTCCGCCGCATTTATGAATACGCGGGCGGCAACTGGCAGGAGGACAACGGCGTCTGGCATCAGGACGTGTTCGCCTACTATCTGTCCATCTCCTGTAACCACTGTGCGGATCCGGCCTGTACCAAGGTCTGCCCGAGCGGTGCGATGCACAAGCGTGAAGATGGTTTTGTGGTCGTTAACGAAGAAGTCTGCATCGGCTGCCGTTACTGCCACATGGCCTGCCCGTATGGCGCGCCGCAGTACAACGCCGAGAAAGGCCACATGACCAAGTGCGACGGCTGCTATGACCGTATTGCCGACGGCAAAAAGCCGATCTGCGTCGAGTCCTGCCCGCTGCGCGCGCTGGATATGGCGCCAATCGACGAGCTGCGCAAAAAATATGGCGAGCAGGCTGCCATTGCGCCGCTGCCGTCTGCGCACTTCACCAAACCAAATATCGTCATTAAACCTAACGCCAACGGTCGCCCTTGCGGGGATAAGACCGGTTATCTGGCCAATCCGAAGGAGGTATAAGATGGGCAGTGGATGGCATGAATGGCCGCTGGTGTTGTTTACCGTGCTGGGCCAGTGCGTCGTTGGCGGCGTCATTGTAATGGGCATGGCGTGGATGTCCGCCAGCAATAACAGCGAGCTGCAAAACAAGATTGTCCGCTCAATGTTCTTCCTGTGGGTGATTATGGGCGTGGCATTTGTCGCCTCCATCATGCACCTGGGATCGCCGCTGCGCGCCTTTAACTCTCTCAATCGTATCGGGCACTCTGCCCTCAGCAACGAAATCGCCAGCGGTTCGGTGTTCTTCGCCGTGGGTGGTTTCTGGTGGCTGGTTGCGGTACTGAAAAAGATGCCCGCTGCGCTGGGTAAGGTCTGGCTGGTGGTGGCAATGCTGCTGGGCCTGGTCTTTGTCTGGATGATGACCCGCGTTTATCAGATTGATACTGTGCCGACCTGGTATACGGGTTACACAACGCTGAGCTTCTTCATGACGGTAGTGCTCGGTGGCCCGCTGCTTGGCGCTATGCTGTTACGTCTGGTGAACTATCCGCTCGCGGGGACTAAACTGGCGACGCTTAGCGTGCTGGCGCTGCTGGTTACCGTTGGCGTAATTGTGCTGCAGGGCTTCAGCCTTTCCGGCATCAGCAGTTCCATCCAGCAGGCGTCTGCACTGCTGCCGGATTATGCAAAACTTCAGGTCTGGCGTATTGTGCTGCTGGCGCTGGGCCTAGGCTGCTGGATTTGCCCGCTGGCCCGTCGCCTGCCGCCTTCCACCGTCACGCTACTGGCCGGTTTTGTGCTGGTGGTGGCCGGTGAGCTTATCGGTCGCGGCCTGTTCTACGGCCTGCATATGACCGTAGGCATGGCGATTGCAGGTTAATTAGTTCAAAATGCGCGGGAAACCCCGCGCAAATTTTTTGCAGGTATTACCAGGAAAAGAAATATGTCATCTCAAGATTCGCAACGACTGGCGGTTATCGCCCTCACGGGCCGCGTGCTCGGCGTGCTGTATCACCAGGCCCCTCAGAGCCGGGATGCGGCTCCGCTTTATGCCTCCCTTGCGAACCCTGACTGGGCCGTCGAATGGCCGGTACAAGTGCCTGAGCTTGCGGATATCGCACAGCGCATGGCGGAAGGCTGCAACTATCAGCAGGAGACGCTGAACGAGGCGTTCCAGCGCCTGTTCATCGGCCCTCACGCGCTCCCGGCAGCCCCATGGGGTTCCGTTTACCTCGATAAAGAGAACGTGCTGTTTGGCGATTCGATGATTGAACTGCGCCGCTGGATGCGCAAACACGAGATTGGCGTTGAGCTCGACCAAAATGAACCTGACGACCACATTGGCACCCTGCTGATGATGTGCGCATGGCTTGCAGAGCAGCGCCAGCCGCAGCGCGTGGATGAGCTTCTGGCGTGGCACATCCTGCCGTGGGCAGGACGCTTCCTGGAGCTGTTTATCGAAAAGGCTAACCATCCTTTCTATCAGGGCCTGGGCGAACTGACCCGCCTGACGCTTGCCAACTGGCGTGAAGAGTTATTGATTCCCGTCGCCAGCAAAGAGCTGTACCTCTAAGATTCTGAGTAGCGGTGGATGGCGCTGGCGCTTATCCACCCTACAATACTGAGGCAGGATGCGCGAATTAGAGCGCAGTAAGACGCTGAACGTTCAGACTTTCCAGTTTTCCATCCAGAATTTCCAGAAAATCATCGTGATACGGCATCGCGACGTGCTTCACCAAATCTTCCTCTGATTTCCAGCGCTCAATAAAGACAAATGACATTGCGCCCTCATTCGCCAGTTCGCGAACGTCCGCAATCGCCCGGCTTTCATGCAGATCGTATTGCAGACAGCCGGCTTCCTGATGCGTGAGCGGTACCATCGTTTGCGCAGCTTTTCTTATGGCCGCGATATGTTCGGGGAAAGGTGTCAGGGTAGCCACGATCTTAACTTCGCTCATTGAAAGTCCTTGATTTATTGTTGCTGCCTCGGGGCCCACCCCCGGGAACTTGAACCAATCAGGCTAGCAGCGAGCGGGCTTTTACGCCAACCTTGTATCGGGGCCGGGCTGCCCGGTGGTGGATGGCGCTGGCGCTTATCCACCCTACAACACCTCCCGTAGAGTAGGTCAGATAAGCGTAGCGTCATCCGACACCCCCACAAAAGTTACAACGTCACCTCTGGTTAACATTTTTAAGACAATTCTTTACGAAGCGTAACAAAGCGAGGCGGTATCAGCCTCGTCGATGATTCACCGCATAAATCATTAGCAACTTAATCAATGCCCTGACTGGTAACTCACCCACTCCGTTGCTATAGCTTTCAATACCCTGCCGACACAAGGCATAACAACAGGCGCCTCGGGCAAAGCTCCACGGGCTGCTATAACGCGTGCAACAGGGAGACACACTGCAATGCAAAACGCATCCTTCGCAAAACGCACCCTTCTGGGTGCTCTGGCATTTATTGTCGTCATCGGGCTACTGGTCTGGGGCATTGGGCCAGAAACAATCAGGACACGACAGGTCGATCTCGTTTACCTCGGGAAACAGCACCTGCTTCTGGTGTTCAGTTCTATGGCGCTGGCATTACTGGTGGGGATCCCAAGCGGGATCATGTTAAGCCGTCCTGCCGCCCGCCGCTGGGCTGAATACATCATGCAAATCTTCAACGTGGGTAACACCCTGCCTCCACTGGCGGTGCTGGCACTGGCGATGGTGATACTCGGCATCGGGGACAAACCGGCCATTATCGCGCTTTTCCTGGCCTCTTTATTACCCATTGTTCGTAACACCTATGCAGGGCTGTGCGGCGTGCCGGCTTCGCTTATCGAAGCGGCAAACGGCATCGGGATGACAAAATTACAGCGCCTGCGCCAGGTTGAGATCCCTAACGCATGGCCGGTCATTTTGTCCGGGGTCCGTATCGCTACCGCCATTAACGTTGGTACCGCTCCACTGGCGTTTCTGATTGGCGCAAGCAGCTACGGCGAGCTTATCTTCCCGGGTATTTATCTGAATGACTTCCCGACGCTGATCCTCGGCGCGGCGGCGACGGCTATTTTTGCGTTGATTCTTGATATCGCCCTGGCTGGTCTTGGCCGCGTACTCAGCCCACACATCGCAAAATAACGATAATAAGGAGCGTTGCATGAACCCATTTAAACGCCTGCTGGCGGCGCTGGCCGCCACGACCCTGCTGGCAGGGGCCGCCCACGCGGACCCCATTGTGCTGGCAACCAAAAGCTTTACCGAGCAACACATTCTTTCGGCATTGACCACGCAATACCTGCGTAAAAAAGGCTTCCAGATCACGCCTAAGACCAATATCGCCACGGTGATTTCCCGTAACGCGATGATCAACAAGCAGATTGATATGACCTGGGAGTACACGGGGACATCGTTGATTATCTTTAATCACATCAACAAACGCATGTCGCCCCAGGAGTCTTACGATACGGTAAAAAAACTGGATGCAAAGTTGGGTCTTGTGTGGCTCAAACCTGCGGATATGAACAACACCTACGCCTTTGCGATGCAGCGTAAACGTGCCGAAAAAGAGAACATCAACACGATGTCCGAGCTGGTGGCAAAAGTTGAACACATCCGTCAGACCGACCCGGATAACAACTGGATGCTGGGCCTGGATCTGGAATTTTCAGGACGCAGCGACGGTATGAAGCCCCTGCAGCAGGCCTACAACATGCCGCTGGACAGACCGCAAATCCGCCAGATGGACCCAGGGCTGGTGTACAACGCGGTGCGCGATGGCTTTGTTGACGCTGGACTTATCTACACCACGGATGGCCGCGTGAAGGGCTTCGACCTCAAAGTCCTTGAGGACGATAAAGGCTTCTTCCCGAGCTACGCCGTTACGCCAGTGGTTCGCAAAGATACGCTGGACGCGAATCCAGGCCTCGAGGAAGCGATGAATACCCTCTCCGCCCTGCTTAACAACGACGTGATTTCCACCCTGAACGCGAAAGTGGATATTGACCATGAAACCCCGCAGCAGGTCGCCCGCGAGTTCCTGCAGCAGAAAGGCTTGCTCTAAGGAGGCATCATGGACACGTTACATTACATGATTGATAACGCCGGTTACCTGAGCAGCCTGACGCTACAGCACCTCTGGCTGGTGCTGATGGCCGTAGGCCTGGCGATAATTATTGGCGTGCCGCTGGGCATTCTTATCGTCCGTCACAAATGGCTGGCCACACCGGTTTTGGGTGTAGCCACCATCGTGCTGACCATTCCGTCCATCGCACTGTTCGGGCTGATGATCCCCCTGTTTTCGATGGTCGGTCAGGGTATTGGCGTTTTGCCCGCCATTACCGCGGTGTTCCTCTATTCGCTGCTGCCGATTGTGCGCAATACCCATACCGCGCTGGACAGCCTGCCGCCGGGCCTGCGTGAGGCCGGACGCGGTATCGGGATGACTTTCTGGCAGCGTCTGCGCTGGGTGGAAATCCCAATGGCCCTGCCCGTGATCTTTGGCGGTATTCGTACAGCCGTGGTGATGAACATCGGGGTGATGGCGATCGCCGCCGTTATCGGTGCGGGTGGTCTGGGTCTGTTACTTCTTAATGGTATTGGCGGCAGCGACATCCGTATGCTGATTGCCGGTGCCGTCATGATTTGTGTTTTAGCCATTGTGCTGGACTGGCTGCTGCATCGCCTGCAGCTTGTCCTGACACCGAAGGGGATTCGATAATGATAACACTGGAAAATCTCACCAAGCAGTTCGTTCAAAAGAACGGTCAGGGTATCAATGCGGTGGATAACGTCAGCCTTACCGTGCCCGAAGGGGAAATGTGCGTGTTGCTCGGCCCTTCCGGCTGCGGCAAAACCACCACGCTTAAGATGATTAACCGTCTGATTGCCCCGACCAGCGGCAACATTCTGATTAACGGCAAGAACACCAACGAGCTGGATACCGTGACGCTGCGCCGCAACATTGGCTATGTTATTCAGCAAATCGGTCTGTTCCCCAACATGACGATTGAAGAGAACATTACGGTCGTGCCGCGCATGCTGGGCTGGGACAAAGCCCGCTGTAAAGAGCGAGCCAGCGAATTGATGAGCATGGTGGCGCTGGACCCTTCGAAATTCCTGCACCGCTACCCGCGCGAAATGTCCGGCGGCCAGCAACAGCGTATCGGCGTTATTCGTGCGCTGGCGGCGGATCCTCCGGTACTGCTGATGGATGAACCGTTCGGTGCGGTCGACCCGATCAACCGTGAAGTGATTCAGAACGAGTTTCTGGAGATGCAGCGCCAGCTGAAGAAAACCGTCATGCTGGTCAGCCACGACATTGATGAAGCGCTGAAGCTGGGTGACCGTATTGCGGTGTTCCGCCAGGGCAAAATCGTTCAGTGCGCAAGCCCGGACGAACTGCTGGCAAAACCAGCCAACGAGTTTGTCGGCTCGTTTGTCGGCCAGGACCGTACGCTCAAACGTCTGCTGCTGGTTCAGGCGGGCGACGTCACGGATCAGCAACCGACCATTACCGCCCGCGAATCCACCCCGCTGCCGGAAGCTTTCGCCACCATGGACGACAACGACATGCGTTCGATTACGGTGGTAGACAGCGACGGCAAGCCGTTGGGCTTTGTGAAACGCCGTGAAGCGCGTGGGGCAACCGGCGTCTGCTCGGAAATGCTGCACCCGTTCCGCATCACCGGACGCGCTGAGGATAACCTGCGTATCGTGCTGTCGAAGCTCTATGAGCACAACATGGTGTGGATGCCCATCACCGATGAGGACGGGCGCTACAGCGGAGAAATTTCGCAGGATTATATTGCGGACTACCTCAGCTCCGGTAAAACTCGCCGGGCGCTGAATATTTACCAGCCTTAAGGGAGGGGTCGGTGGAGGACGCTAACGCGCTTCCCCCCTCCCCGGCAAATCACTCATCAAGCTCGTCAAATACCTGTTGGGCAAGATGCATGGTGGCGTTGGCTGCGGGCAAACCGCAGTACAGCGCCGAATGCATGATCAGCTCTTTCAGCTCTTCCCTGGTGACGCCGTTATTAAAGGCCGCCCGCAAGTGCATTTTCAGCTCTGCTTCCCGGTTTAGCGCAATCAGCATCGCGATGGTAATCATGCTGCGCGTATGGCGTTCCAGTCCTGGCCGAGTCCAGATATCGCCCCAGGCGTAACGGGTGATAAAGTTCTGAAACTCGTCGTTCAGCGGAGTGATTTGCTTCAGCGTGCGATCCACGTGCGCATCGCCAAGTACCGCCCGACGGATTTCCATACCTTGCTGATAGCGATCCTCATCCTTCATTATTGCTTCTCCCTGCGCTGAATGAAATTGATCAACGCAGCGCTAAACGCCTGCGGGGCTTCAATGTTCGCCAGATGCGATGCGGGAACGGTGACAAGCTCAGAGCCTGCAATCTGGCTATGCATAAATTCGCTGTCTGCAACCGTGGTGACCGGATCGTGCTGCCCGGCAATCAGCAATACAGGAAGATTGATGGCGGCTATCTCTGCACGCAAATCTGCCGCAGCCAGCGCCTCACAGCATGCGGCGTAACCTTCAGCATCGGTTGCGGCCAGCCCGGAAACCAGGGCCTCAACCTGCGTTTTATTTGCTGCAACAAAATCTTCTGTAAACCAGCGGGAAGCTGCGCTCGCAGCGACGGTATCCATCCCTTCATGACGAACCGTGCGGGCACGGCTCAGCCAGCCGGATTGCTCGCCGATTTTTGCCGCGCTGTTTGATACGGCTACCGATAAAAAGCGTTCTGGCGCAAAACGTGCCAGCCAAAGCCCCGTGAGGCCCCCCATCGAGATCCCGCAGAAATGCGCCTGCTGGATCCCCGCGTCATCCATCACGCTAATCACATCTTCGGCAAGCTGCGGCAAACTCGTTTTATCGTTGTTGGCCGTACGCCCATGTCCGTGGGTGTCGTAACGTAAGACCCGGAAATGTTCCAGCAGCGCTTCCATCTGCGGCTGCCACATTGCCAGCGTGGTGCCAAGTGAGTTGGACAGCACGATGACAGGCGCATCGCTACGCCCTTCTGGCTGATAATAATTGGTCATGATAGCCCCTTTTGTTGCTGTCGGGCGCGTTCCAGAACGCACTGGATAAAAGACTCTGCGCTGCCGGTTGCGTGCTGCGGGTCAAGCAGCCGTTCAATTTCTGGCGCAGTCAGATACGGAGTGATTCCCGGGTGTTGGGTCAGCAGCTGCGCCAGCGGAACGTTTTCGTCCAGCGCGCGGTGGCAGAGCTGTTCGACCAGATGATGGGCGGGCTGCTTGCCGATGTGCTGAGCCAGAGCCAGCGTCACCGATTCAGCCATGATCAGCCCGTGAGTCATCTCCAGATCCGCACGCATTTTCTCCGTGTTCACCTGCATGCCGTTTAGCAGGTCAAGACTGGTTTGCATGATCCCTCCCGCCAGCATGGCAAGTTCAGGCAGCGTTTCCCACTCTGCTTGCCAGCCGCCGAGCGCACGTTCGTGCTGCTGGATCTGGCTGGCGTACATCGTTGCCATCAGCCCCGGGATTCGGGTTACGGCGTTCAGCACGGCGGCACAGCCCACTGGGTTGCGCTTATGCGGCATCGTGGACGATCCTCCTCGTCCTTCTGCTACGGGTTCGCCCACTTCGGCAACCTCTGTCTGCATCAGTAAAGCGAAGTCGCTGGCAAATTTGCCCAGCGTACTGCTGACGCCGGCGAACCAGCCTGCGACCTCAAGAAAACGGTCGCGCTGGGTGTGCCAGGGGGTATCAGCCTGCGCAAGCTCAAGCTCCAGTGAGAGCGCCTGAGCTATCTCCTCGCCCTGTTCTTTTAACGATGCCAGCGTGCCGGCCGCCCCGCCAAGCTGAAGCACCAGAACGCGGGGTTTCAGCTGCTGCAGGCGTTCCTGCCAGCGCAGCAGAGCATCCAGCGTGCCCGCCAGTTTTAAGCCAAAAGTGATGGGCAGCGCGTGCTGCATCCAGGTGCGACCAGGCATCACGCTATGCTGGTGGCTCTCGGCCTGTTCAGCCAGCACCTCCGTTAGCTGAGCCAGGAGATTTTCAGCCGCCGCCAGCGCGTCACGTATTTGCAGCACCATCCCGGTGTCGATGGCATCCTGGCTGGTGGCTCCCCAGTGCACATAGCGGGCGGCCTGTTCATCCTGCTGCCTGACGTTCGCGGTCAGCTGTCTGACGAGCGGAATCGCCAGGTTTCCGGCACTGGCCGCAGAGCGCGCCAGTTTTTCAGCATCAAACTTTTCGGCGCGACACTCACCGGCGATGACACTCGCCGCAGACTCAGGTATCGCGCCACATTTTGCCTGCGCCTTTGCCAGCGCGGCTTCAAACTCCAGCATCCCCTGTAACGTGCGCTCATCGCAGAAAATAGCCGTGAGCGTTGATCCACGCAGCAGCGGGTTAAACAATCCCATGCCTGCTCCTTAAACGCGTTCGATAATCAGTGCAATCCCCTGGCCTACGCCGATACACATCGTGCATAACGCATAGCGTCCGCCGGTCCGCTTTAGCTGATAAGCCGCCGCCATTGCCAGACGACCACCTGATGCGCCAAGCGGATGGCCTAATGCGATGGCCCCGCCGTTTGGATTGACGTGTTCTGCGTCATCCGGCAGGCCTAAATCTCGCATGACCGCCAGCGCCTGTGCGGCGAAAGCTTCATTTAATTCAATCACATCCATCTGCTCTAGCGTTAGCCCTGTTTGTGCCAGCACTTTGCGAACAGCCGGAGCCGGGCCAAAACCCATGATACGAGGGGCGACGCCTGCGGTCGCCACGCCGACGACTCTCGCCAGCGGCTCCAGGCCGTTTGCGTTAAGCGCTTGTTCGCCAGCCAGCAGCAATGCGCATGCCCCGTCGTTGACGCCTGATGCATTGCCCGCCGTGACCGTACCGTTTGCTGCCACAACGCCTTTCAGTTTGGCTAATGCTTCAGGCGAGGTGGAACGCGGATGTTCATCACGTTCCAGAAGCAGCGGTTCGCCTTTGCGTTGCGCAATGGAGACCGGGATCAGCTCGTCGGCAAACAATCCCAACTCCTGCGCGCGTGCGGTGCGAAGCTGGCTGCGGAGCGCAAACGCGTCCTGATCTTCGCGATTGATATTGAAATCGCTCGCCACGTTTTCGGCCGTTTCCGGCATGGAGTCCACGCCATACTGCGCTTTCATCAGCGGATTGATAAAGCGCCAGCCGATGGTGGTGTCTTCCATTTTCATGGCGCGACTAAAAGCCGTCTCCGCTTTGCCCATCACAAAGGGCGCACGGGACATACTTTCCACGCCGCCCGCAATCATCAGCTGCGTTTCACCGCTTTTGATTGCGCGGGCCGCCACGCCAATTGCATCCAGGCTGGAGCCACAGAGCCTGTTCAGGGTGCTTCCGGGCACGCTTTCCGGCAGGCCAGCCAGCAAAAGCGCCATACGCGCTACGTTGCGGTTATCCTCCCCGGCCTGATTTGCGCAGCCATAAATCACATCGTCGATCTGTGACCAGTCCAGATTTGGGTGACGGGCAATCAGGGCTTTTAACGGTAACGCCGCGAGATCGTCAGCACGTAAAGCTGCCAGCGTACCGCCATAGCGGCCGAACGGAGTGCGAACGGCGTCGCAGATAAATGCTTGATTCATCATAGTTCCTTACGCGCTTTCTGCCAGTTGTTGAAAGCCCAGTTTGACCGGGGTGAGACGCTGCAGCTCTTCAAACGAGAGGCCGTTGAAGATCTCCCGTACGACTGGCCCGCCGTCGGTGATATCAATGACGGCCAGATCGGTATAGATGCGGCTGACACAGCCCACGCCGGTTAAAGGATAGGTGCAGGTTTCAACGAGCTTGCACTCACCGTCGCAGGTCAGGTGATCCATCATCACAAAGACCTGACGGGCGCCAATGGCCAAGTCCATCGCACCGCCCACGGCTGGGATGGCGTCCGGTGCACCGGTGCTCCAGTTCGCCAGATCGCCCTTTGCAGAAACCTGGTATGCGCCTAAAACGCAAATATCCAGATGGCCGCCGCGCATCATGGCGAAGGAGTCTCCATGATGGAAAAAACAGCCTCCCGTCAGGAGCGTGACCAGCTCTTTGCCGGCGTTAATCAGCTCCGGGTCCTCCTCGCCTGGCGCAGGTTTCGGCCCCATCCCCAGCAGACCATTTTCGCTGTGCAGGAAGATTTCTTTGTCGGCAGGCAGGTAGTTCGCGATGCGGGTTGGCAAGCCAATACCCAGATTGACGTACGCCCCTTCCGGGATATCACGCGCCACGCGCTGGGCCATTTCGTCACGAGTCAGTTTGTTCATATCAGATTTCCTTATGCGCTGCGGGCTGCGTCCGACAGGGTTTCCAGAGAGACAACGCGCTGGACGAAAATCCCCGGCGTCACCACGTTTTCCGGGTCAAGCTCGCCCAGAGCAACCAGACGGCTGACCTCAGCAATGGTGACCGCTGCCGCCGTCGCCATAATAGGCCCGAAGTTACGCGCCGCTTTGCGATAGACGAGATTTCCCCAGCGGTCCCCTTCATGGGCCTTAATCAGGGCAAAGTCAGCTTTCAGCGGATATTCAAGTACGTAATGACGACCGTCGATTTCGCGAGTCTCTTTCCCTTCGGCGAGCGGCGTGCCGTAGCCTGTCGGGGTAAATACCGCCCCCAGACCTGAACCCGCCGCCTGAATGCGCGCGGCCAGATTGCCCTGCGGAACAAGCTCCAGCTCAACTTTGCCGCGGCGATAGAGGTCGTCGAAAATTTGCGAATCAACCTGACGAGGGAACGAACAGATCATTTTGCGCACGCGACCCGCCTTCAGTAGCGCCGCCAGACCCATTTCGCCGTTACCCGCGTTGTTGTTGATGATGGTGAGATCCCGTGCGCCCTGCGCGATCAGCGCATCAATCAGCATTGTTGGCTGCCCTGCGCTGCCAAACCCACCAATCATGATGGTGGCACCATCGCCTATCCCCGCTACCGCCTCTTCGGGCGAAGCCACGCTTTTGTCGATCATCACATGCTCCTTGAAGTGCGAAATTCGCACAAGTTTGCGTTGTTCGCACAAACTGTGAGCCGCTTAACAAAGCCGGTCAAGTTCGATAATCGAAATATGGTGCGATTATCGAACATCGTATAGATTTGTGTATAGAGTGTGATCGACGACGATATTTGGGAGAGAAAGATGCAAAACCAACCGCAGGATTTACCCGCAGGCGACGGCGACCCGTTTAAGGGCGACCCTAATTTCATGGCATCGCTGGCTCGCGGGCTGGAGGTGATACAGGCGTTTACCCCGCAGCGCCGCCTGCTCTCTATTTCGCAGATCAGCCAGAAAACAGGCATCCCACGAGCGGCCGTGCGCCGCTGCCTGTATACCCTGGGAAAACTCGGTTTTGTATACGCGGAAGACGGGAAGAACTTCCAGCTGCGCCCAAGAATTTTGTCGCTGGGACACGCTTATCTCGCCTCTACGCCGCTGGCGAAATCTACCCAGCCGGTGCTTAAACACCTGAGTGAAATGCTCAATGAGTCCTGTTCGATTGCGACGCTGGACGGGGACGATATTTTGTATATCGCGCGCGCCTCAAGCTCGCGCATCATGACTATCGATCTGGATATTGGCAGCAGGCTGCCGGCCTGGTCTACTTCGATGGGCCGTGTCCTGTTGAGCTGTCTCCCGGAAGGACAGCTGACAGATTTTCTGGGGCGCATCACCATGATTCGCTATACGCCGCATACGGTTGAATCCGTGGCAAAATTACGTGAGGAGCTGAAACGCGTACGCCAGCAGGGGTATGCGTTAAACGATCAGGAGTTAGAGATGGGGTTACGGTCAATTGCCGTGCCGCTGGTTAACCCGGAGGGCGTCGTCGTGGCCGCGCTGAACGTGGGGGTTCATGCCGGACAGGTATCGGCTGAAGAGCTGCGCAGCCGCGTGCTGCCAAAATTGCAGCAGGCTGCGCAGGAACTCTCTTTGCTGCTGAAATAGACCGCTAACGGCTGCGTTTGGCGTGGCGCTCCCAGTTGTCGAGCTTTGCCTGAGCGGATTTTTTCAGCGCCACATAGCAGGCCCCGCTGCCGCCGTGATACGGCATCGCGCAGCAAAATGCCTGCACCTCTTCAAACTCCATCAGCCAGCGTGCGAGGTAGCTGCGTACGACGTTGGCATGGGAACGATCTTCGCGCCCTTTTCCATGAACGATAAGTAAATTGCGCAGCCCGTCCTGCTTTGCCTGCTGAATGTAAGCAAACAGCAGCTGGCGGCACTGTTCAACAGGCTGGCGTAGCAGATTCAGACTGGCTTCCTGGCTATATTTTCCCAGACGAAGCTTATCCAGCACGCCGATTTGCAGCCCTTCGCGTTTGTACTCAAGCTGCGTCGCGAGGGGCACGATCTCAAGAAAACCGATGGTCAGGAAATTATCGAGCTGTAACGCATCGATCTTGCGTGGCGCTTTTTCTTTGACCGGTTTGAGCCACTGGCTGCTGCTGCAATCTTTCAGCGGTTTGACATCCTCCATGGCGTCAAGAAACAGCGATTTGTCGTCAAGGTTCATGAACAATCCTCCAGGCTCGGCATCTCGGGCTACTATAACCGCCGACATCCCCTTCCTCAACGGCTTCTACCTGAACAGGACGCGATAATGTCGGCAGGTCTCCCTCTTCTGGAGTAGCCGATCTTCTAATCTTTTTGGGTGTCTGGTTGCGCCGTCGGGACTCGTGATATCTTATTTGGCTGTGGAACAGATCGGGAATGTCCCCGCCCCTGTAAAGACACGGAGCGCATCATGTTGACACTGCTGGAAGATAAAATTGCAACGCCGCTAGGACCATTATGGATCCTCTGTGATGAGCAGTTCCGACTGCGTGCGGTGGAATGGGATGAGCACAGCGACAGGATGGAACAGCTTTTAGGCATTCACTATCGTGCGCAGGGCTATCAGCGCGTCAGCAGCGCAAACCCGGGTGGTCTAAGCAGAAAGCTCTGTGATTACTTTGAGGGCGACCTGAGCGTCATCGAAACATTGCCTACCGCCACATCGGGGACAGACTTTCAGCGCGAAGTCTGGAATACGCTGCGTACCATCCCCTGCGGCCAGGTGATGCACTACGGCCAGCTCGCGGAACAACTTGGCCGTGCGGGTGCGGCACGGGCGGTCGGCGCAGCAAATGGTTCAAATCCCATAAGTATCGTTGTTCCCTGCCACCGTGTTATCGGGCGCAACGGCACAATGACTGGCTATGCGGGGGGTGTGACACGTAAAGAGTGGCTTCTGCGTCACGAAGGTTATCTATTGCTTTAAAGTGACGCCGGGGAGGAATGCACTGCCTGACCAGGCAAAAAATGCGTTGTTAATGCATTGGTGTTTTTCACACCTACTTATTTATCAATAAGATAAAGCCGAATCCCTCAGAATATAAGTGACTATATTCTTAATGGGGATTCGTCATACTTACGTGCCCGGCAAAAAGATGTTAAAATTGACCAATATCAATTACTGCCCGAGCATATCTATGATCCCTGAAAAGCGAATTATCCGACGCATTCAGTCTGGCGGTTGTGCTATCCATTGCCAGGATTGCAGCATCAGTCAATTATGCATCCCTTTTACGCTCAATGAGCATGAGCTGGATCAGCTTGATAATATTATTGAGCGAAAAAAACCTATCCAGAAGGGTCAGACCCTGTTTAAAGCGGGTGATGAGCTGAAATCGCTGTACGCTATCCGTTCAGGGACCATTAAAAGCTATACCATCACCGAGCAAGGTGATGAGCAGATCACCGGCTTCCATCTGGCGGGCGATCTCGTCGGTTTTGATGCTATCGGTACAGGTCATCATCCGAGCTTTGCTCAGGCTCTCGAAACGTCTATGGTCTGCGAGATCCCGTTCGAAACGCTGGACGATCTGTCCGGGAAAATGCCCAGTCTGCGTCAGCAGATGATGCGCCTGATGAGCGGCGAGATCAAAGGCGATCAGGACATGATTCTGCTGCTTTCTAAAAAGAATGCGGAAGAACGCCTGGCCGCGTTTATCTACAATCTGTCCCGTCGTTTCGCGCAGCGCGGCTTCTCGCCTCGCGAATTCCGCCTGACGATGACCCGTGGCGACATCGGTAACTACCTGGGTCTGACGGTAGAAACCATCAGCCGTTTGCTGGGCCGCTTCCAGAAAAGCGGTATGCTCGCGGTGAAAGGTAAATATATCACTATCGAAAATACCGAGCTGCTTTCGCAGCTGGCTGGACAGTCACGCAACGTTGCCTGATTGATCCTCTCCCTTGCCGGATCGCTAAAATTTTTATGTTTTTGATCCGGCAACGGCTTCCCACCTGTTTCATTCTCTCCTTATGGGTTAATCTTATCTGACAGACTGTGGTTGAACAGTTGTAAGGAGACCCTGTATGGCAAAGTATCAAAACATGCTAGTCGCGATCGATCCTAACCAGGACGACCAGCCTGCCTTGCGGCGTGCGGTTTATCTGCACCAAAGGATTGGCGGCAAAATCAAAGCATTTTTGCCGATCTATGATTTTTCCTATGAAATGACCACCCTCTTATCGCCTGATGAACGCACAGCAATGCGCAAAGGCGTTATCAGCCAGCGTGCGGCCTGGATAAAAGAGCAGGCGCAGTACTATATCGAAGCCGGTGTTCCCATTGAAATCAAAGTGGTTTGGCACAACCGGCCTTTCGAAGCCATCATTCAGGAAGTCATCAGTGGCGATCACGATCTGCTGCTCAAAATGACTCATCAGCACGACAAACTCGAAGCGGTCATTTTTACCCCAACGGACTGGCATCTGCTGCGTAAATGCCCGTGTCCGGTATGGATGGTTAACGAGAAGCCCTGGCCTGAAGGTGGGAAGGCGCTGGTCGCGGTTAATCTCGCGAGCGAAGAGCAGTATCACAACGCGCTCAACGAAAAGCTGGTCAAAGAGACGCTTCAGCTGGCAGAGGTTGCTAACCATACGGAAGTGCATCTGGTCGGTGCCTATCCGGTAACGCCAATTAATATTGCTATCGAACTGCCGGATTTTGATCCGAGCGTGTATAACGATGCTATTCGCGGCCAGCATCTCGTTGCGATGAAAGCTATTCGCCAGCAGTTTGGCATCGACGAGAAAATGACGCACGTCGAGAAAGGCCTGCCAGAAGAGGTGATCCCGGATCTTGCGGAACATTTGCAGGCAGGGATTGTGGTACTGGGTACAGTGGGTCGCACCGGGCTTTCCGCCGCGTTCCTCGGCAACACCGCCGAACAGGTTATCGATCATCTGCGTTGCGATTTATTAGTCATCAAACCGGACTCTTACCAGACGCCGGTTGAACTGGACGATGATGAAGACGATTAATTACTGATGCTAATAAAAGGCCGCCCGTGCAGAACATGGGCGGCCTTTTTGTTTATATTCATACTGGCAATATACAGGCGAAAAAAAACCGCCCCGGAAGGCGGTTTTGAGAAACGTCTCGCAAATCAGAGCGATTTAAGTATCGCTTCTACGCTGGCCTTGGCATCGCCAAACAGCATTTGCGTATTGTCCTTAAAGAACAGCGGGTTCTGAACGCCAGCGTAACCGGTATTCATCGAACGCTTGAAGACAATCACGTTCTGCGCTTTCCACACCTCAAGCACCGGCATGCCGGCAATCGGACTGCGCGGATCTTCCTGAGCTGCAGGGTTAACCGTGTCGTTAGCACCGATAACCAGCACGGTGTCTGTATCGGTGAAATCATCGTTGATTTCATCCATTTCCAGCACCACGTCATAAGGCACGCGCGCTTCTGCCAGCAACACGTTCATATGGCCTGGTAAACGCCCGGCAACCGGATGAATACCGAAGCGCACTTTGATACCGCGAGCGCGAAGTTTTTCAGTGATTTCAGCCACCGGATACTGCGCCTGGGCCACAGCCATGCCGTAGCCCGGGGTGATGATCACAGAACTGGAGTTTTTCAGCATTTCTGCGGTTTCTTCCGCTGTGATTTCACGGTGTTCACCCGCTTCTTCATCTTCACCCGTTGAAGAACCATCGGTACCGAACCCCCCCGCAATCACGCTGATAAACGAACGGTTCATCGCTTTACACATGATGTAGGACAGAATCGCCCCCGAAGAACCCACCAGCGCCCCGGTGACAATCAGCAAGTCGTTGCTGAGCATAAAGCCCGCCGCCGCCGCCGCCCAGCCGGAGTAAGAGTTCAGCATGGAAACCACAACCGGCATATCCGCACCGCCGATTGAAGCCACCAGATGCCAGCCAACGACCAGCGCAATGATGGTCATCAGCAGCAGAGCCAGAACCTGCAGGCCCACGCTTTCAGTGCGCACAAATACGATCATCAGTGCAAATGAGGCGACGATCGCTGCCAGATTCAGCTTGTGGCGGTTTGGCAGCATCAGCGGTTTAGAAGAGATTTTTCCGCACAGCTTACCGAAGGCCACGATAGAACCGGTGAAGGTCACCGCACCGATGAAGATGCCGAGGAACACTTCCGTTAAATGGATGTTTTCCATCACCGGCTCAAGGCCAGGCGCATGATCCAGATAGCTGTTGAAGCCAACCAGAACGGCTGCCAGGCCAACGAAGCTGTGCAGAATGGCCACCAGCTCTGGCATTTCGGTCATTTCGACTTTCTTCGCCAGATGGATGCCGATAGCACCACCGATAACCATGGCAACGATAATCCATACCACGTTGCCCGTTTCCGGCCCAAAGATGGTCGCGACCAGCGCGATGGCCATACCGGCCATGCCAAACAGGTTCCCTTGCTTAGAGGTTTCGTGCTTTGAAAGCCCTGCAAGGCTGAAAATAAACAGGATCGCGGCAACAATGTATGCAGCTGTAACTAATCCACCAGACATTTGTTACCCCTTAGTTCTTCCGGAACATTTTCAGCATGCGCTGAGTGACGGTGAAACCACCGAAAATATTGATGCTGGCAATCAGCACGGCGATGAAGCTCAGGAAGCTGACCCAGCCGCCATGACCAATCTGTAACAGAGCACCGACGACGATGATCCCTGAAATGGCGTTGGTGACCGACATCAGCGGCGTATGCAGCGCGTGAGAGACATTCCAGACAACGTAATACCCTACGACGCACGCTAACGCGAAGACGGTAAAGTGGCTAAGGAACTCTTTGGGTGCAACATCGGCAAGCCAGCCGAACAGAATGATCGCAATGGCCATAAAGGCATATTTGCGCCACGGCGAAGCCGGTTTTTTCTCTTCTACAGGCGCGGCAACTTTCGGTTGCGCGGCCTGAGGCTGAGCAGAAACCTGGATTGGCGGTGCAGGCCATGTCACCTCGCCTTCGCGAATAACGGTAACCCCACGGATCACTACGTCTTCGAAATCGACATTGATGTTGCCGTCTTTCTCTTTCGCCAACAGCTTAAGCAGATTGACGAGGTTGGTACCGTAAAGCTGGGAGGACTGCGTAGGCAGGCGGCCTGGTAAATCTGTATAGCCAATGACGCGCACGCCGTTTGGCGTAACGGTAATTTTGTCCGCTACGGTGTATTCACAGTTACCGCCGTTTTGCGCAGCGAGGTCGACTATCACGCTGCCCGGCTGCATGGAGTCAACCATTTCACGGGTGATCAGTTTTGGTGCAGGTTTACCCGGAATCAGAGCGGTAGTCACAATGATGTCTACTTCTTTTGCCTGGGCGGCAAACAGCGCCATTTCCGCTTCAATGAACGCGGCGGACATGACTTTAGCGTAACCATCACCACTGCCCGCTTCTTCTTTGAAGTCGAGTTCAAGGAACTCGGCACCCATGCTCTGTACCTGCTCTTTAACTTCAGGGCGGGTATCGAAAGCGCGCACGATGGCGCCAAGGCTGTTAGCCGCACCGATGGCCGCAAGGCCCGCAACGCCAGCGCCGATAACCATCACTTTTGCCGGTGGTACCTTGCCTGCAGCGGTAATTTGCCCGGTAAAGAAGCGGCCAAACTCATGGGCTGCTTCAACGATGGCGCGATAACCGGCAATGTTTGCCATTGAGCTAAGCGCATCAAGAGACTGGGCGCGGGAAATACGCGGGACAGAATCCATAGCCATTACGGTGACATTGCGCGCTGCCAGCTTTTCCAGCAACTCCGCATTTTGCGCAGGCCAGATGAAACTCACAAGCGTAGACCCTTCACGCATGAGCTCAATTTCACTGTCCTGCGGTGCATTCACTTTTAAAATGATATCTGACTGCCAGACGTCCGCCGTGTCGGTAACGGTGGCCCCAGCGGCCTGAAAAGCTTCGTCTTCGAAGCTTGCCAGCTTCCCTGCACCACTTTCAATGGCGACAGTGAAGCCAAGTTTCAGCAGTTGTTCCACGGTTTTCGGTGTGGCAGCCACACGGGATTCACCGGCCCACCGCTCTTTTGGTACACCAATACGCATAGTATTCCCTTCAATCTGTTTTTTTATGATGGTTTGTCAGAATTTGCCGCAGTCCACAAAGCGCGCTGCCCTGAGGTCTGACCAACGCAATTTCAGCTACCGCTTCAACAAAAAATACATCTGTAACAAACTTTTTATAACCTACTGAAAATAACGCCTGTGATCCACATCATGATCGCAGTATTTGTATCTTTACCGCAAAATCGAAGGGTCAATGCCCTCAGACAGCTTTTTTTAACTAAATTTCTTTCTCAACGCCTGATATTACGCTTAAGCGAAGCGCTAAAACAGCGTTCTACACGGCACAAAATCACTGTTTTAACATTGTATTAACCAAATAAGTGATAAGATTTATCGAATTTAGTGGTCAACGGGCCAATTTCATCAGCTATACATTTTCGTGATGAAAATTAACTGCCTGGAAGATCACCACTTTGAAAAATGGCGCAGACAGTAGCACCGTTCTAATGCAATAATCTGCGGCTTACAGATACTTTCAGAGAATGCGGTTTAAGTATTCATTTTTGCGCAAGGCGAAGGACTATTTTATGAAGCTCAAGAACACCCTTCTGGCGTCAGCTCTTATCTCACTGACAACTCTGTCCGCTCAAGCGGCTCAGGAACTGACACCAGAGCAAGCGGCCTCTCTTAAACCTTTTGATCGCATCGTCGTGACGGGTCGTTTTAATGCGATCAACGATGCGGCCAAAGCCGTTTCTCGTCGTGCGGACGATGCAGGCGCCGCTTCTTTCTATATTCAGGATCTCAACGACGCAGGTAACAGCGGTAACTGGCGCGTGGTGGCGGATATCTACCACACAGACGCCCCTAAAGCTGATGTAAAAGGCAACCGTGTGATTAATGGCGTTATGGAGCTGCCAAAAGATCAGGCTTACCTGCTGGAGCCATTTGATACCGTGACTATCCAGGGCTTTTATCGTAGCCAGCCGGAAGTTAACGACGTAATAAGTAAAGCAGCTAAAGAAAAAGGTGCGGCATCTTTCTTTATCGTGCGTCAGGTTGATGCAAACCAGGGTGGCAACCAGCGCATCACTGCTTTTATTTATAAATCCGATGCGCCAAAACGCGTTGTGCAAAGTCCCGATGCTATCCCTGCTGATTCAGAAGCGGGCAAAGCGGCACTGGCTGCTGGTGGCGTTGCGGCGACGAAAGTTGAAATTCCGGGCGTGGCATCCTCCTCTGCGCCAAGCAGTGATGTTGGCCGCTTCTTCGAAACCCAGTCTTCTAAAGGGGGTCGTTACACGGTAACGCTTCCGGACGGCACGAAAGTTGAAGAAGTGAATAAAGTGACGGCAGCACAGATGGTGCCATTCGACAGCGTTCAGTTTACCGGCCACTTTAATGGTATGACCGACGTCTCCTACCAGGTGGCGAAGCGCGCGGCGAAGAAAGGGGCTAAGTACTACCACGTTACCCGCCAGTGGCAAGAGCGCGGCGGTAACATGACCATCAGCGCCGACCTCTACAAATAAGTTCATTTTCCTTACGGGGCAGCCACGGCTGCCCTTAGATTGCTGACAAAGAAGGAAACAGCGTGGTTTTTCCTTCTTTGTGGTAAACAGGCGAAAATCAATGAATTGATTTTCCTTGTTATTTATTCGGTGAGATCTTTGCGAAACGCATTCGCTTTAGGTTTGTCATCAGTCTGGGGGCAGCCACGGCTGCCCTTTTTATGCCTTCATTCCACCTGATTAGTCCAATTTATGGCACATGTCATTGCAAGGCGTGTTCACACTCCGTAAAATCCCGCGCCTTAGTGTGATCCACCATATTTATGCTCTAAAGCATAATAATTATTCTGGATCCCTTCTTACTGATACTGGACACTGATGGAAAAGAAACTTGGCCTTGCGGCATTAACAGCACTGGTTCTTAGCTCTATGCTCGGCGCAGGGGTGTTTAGCCTGCCGCAGAATATGGCGGCCGTTGCGAGTCCTGCGGCGTTACTGATCGGCTGGGCAATTACCGGCGCAGGCATTCTCCTGCTGGCCCTGGCAATGCTCGTTCTCACCCGCCTGCGTCCCGACCTTGATGGAGGCATTTTCACCTATGCCCGTGAAGGTTTTGGTGAGCTAATCGGTTTCTGTTCCGCGTGGGGCTACTGGCTTTGCGCCGTCATCGCCAACGTCTCTTATCTGGTGATTGTCTTTTCCGCTTTAAGCTTCTTCACCGATACGCCAGAGCTGCGTCTGTTTGGCGATGGCAACACCTGGCAGGCGATAGTCGGCGCGTCGGTACTGCTATGGATGGTGCACTGGCTGGTGCTCCGTGGCGTCCAGACGGCGGCAAGCATCAATCTGGCTGCGACGCTCGCCAAGCTCCTGCCGCTCGGGATGTTTATCATCCTGGCGGCGATGACCTTTCAGCTTCGCACCTTTAGCCTCGACTTTAGCGGCCTGGAATTAGGTATTCCCGTGTGGGAACAGGTGAAGAACACCATGCTCATTACGCTATGGGTATTCATCGGCGTTGAAGGCGCTGTTGTGGTTTCGGCCCGCGCCCGCAATAAAAAAGACGTTGGTCGTGCGACGCTGCTTGCGGTCATTGCGGCACTTGGCGTCTACCTATTGGTGACTTTGTTGTCTCTTGGCGTTGTAGCGCGTCCGGAGCTGGCGACAATGCGTAACCCCTCTATGGCCGGTATTATGGTGGATATGCTGGGACCGTGGGGTGAAGTGATTATCGCTGCAGGCCTGATTGTTTCCGTCTGCGGTGCCTACCTGAGCTGGACTATCATGGCGGCAGAAGTGCCTTTGCTGGCGGCGACGCACCGAGCCTTCCCAAAGATCTTTGCTCGCCAGAACAAAAATAATGCCCCTTCTTCATCACTTTGGTTAACCAACATCAGCGTGCAGGTTTGTCTGGTTCTGATTTGGCTGACCGGTTCGGATTACAACACGCTGCTGACGATTGCCTCCGAGATGATCCTCGTCCCCTATTTCCTGGTGGGGGCTTTCTTGCTGAAAGTGGCTGCCCGTCCGCTGCACAAGGCCATTGGGCTGGGTGCCTGCATTTATGGCTTATGGCTTCTGTATGCTTCCGGCCCCATGCATCTGCTGCTTTCAGTGGTATTGTACGCGCCTGGATTACTTGTCTTTATCTATGCCCGCCGCACCCATGCGCATGAAGGTATCCTGAAGGTTCAGGAAAAAACGATCATCGGCATGATTCTGGTCGCCGCAGTCCCGGCAACATGGATGTTGATGAGGTAACGACGGTTTGCCCGCGATGAGGAGCCAGTAATGACGACAGAGCTAACCCCCAGGCCAATTTTGATAACAGGGGCAGGCCGCCGCATTGGGCTTGCCCTTGCGAAAGAGTTTCTGGCTTGTCATCAGCCGGTGATAGTCAGCTTTCGGACTCGTTACTCGGCCATTGACGAGCTGGAACAGGCCGGTGCGCTGTGTCTTTTCGCGGATTTTTCCACAGATGCGGGTATTCATACTTTCGCAGCCGCAGTTATGGAAAGATGTAGCGGCCTGCGTGCCATCATCCATAATGCCAGCGCCTGGCAAGCGGAATCAAAAGACAGACCGCTGAGTGAAACCCTTGCCGCCATGCTGCAAATTCACGTCAACGCGCCCTATCTGCTTAATCACCTGCTGGAACCGTTGCTTCGTGGTCATGGCCAGGCCAGCACCGATATCATTCATTTCACCGATTATGTTGTAGAACGAGGCAGCGATAAGCATATTGCCTACGCCGCCAGCAAAGCGGCATTAGATAATCTGACCCGTTCGTTTGCCCGCAAGCTGGCACCGGAGGTTAAAGTTAACGCTATCGCCCCGGCCATGATCATGTTCAACGACCACGATAGTGCGCAGTACCGTCAGGAAGCGCTGAACAAATCACTGATGAAAATTGCCCCCGGTGAAGCGGAGATTGTGGCGCTGGTAAAATATCTGCTGGCGAGTCGCTATGTTACGGGAAGAACCCACGCCGTGGACGGCGGCCGCCCCCTGCGATAAATTTGTTTACCTACCGTTGATAGCATAATAGATTCGCTCAGTGTATTTTCCTCTTTTCTTCTAATGTGCCGGGTTATGAACAAAATCGTATATGTGGAAGACGATCCCGAGGTCGGCTCGCTGATTGCCGCTTACCTGGGAAAACACGACATTGATGTCATCGTCGAAAGCCGTGGCGACCGCGCGGAAGAAGTGATTAAGCAGCAGCAGCCAGACCTGGTGCTGTTAGACGTGATGCTTCCCGGCAAAGATGGTATGACCCTGTGTCGCGATCTTCGCCCGCAGTGGGACGGCCCAATTGTGCTGCTGACCTCGCTGGACAGCGATATGAATCATATTCTGTCGCTGGAGATGGGCGCTAACGATTACATTCTCAAAACCACTCCCCCCGCCGTGTTGCTGGCACGGTTGCGGCTGCATCTTCGGCAGAGAATTTCCGCCCAACATACCGCTGAAACCACTCCAACGACACTGAAGCCACATAAAGCGACGCGCTTCGGCACGCTGTGCATTGACCCCCTTAATCGTCAGGTCACGCTGGGTGAAGAGAATATCGCGCTGTCGACGGCGGATTTCGATTTGCTGTGGGAGCTGGCGACACATGCAGGGCAGATTATGGATCGGGATGCTTTGCTCAAAAATCTGCGCGGGGTAAGTTATGACGGCATGGACCGGAGCGTGGATGTTGCTATATCGCGCCTGCGCAAGAAACTTTACGACAGCGCAACTGAGCCGTTCCGTATAAAGACAGTGCGTAATAAAGGCTATCTTTTCGCGCCGCACGCCTGGGAAAGCGAAGCCTGAAAAGGCTCTCAGGCTCGCTCCTGGGCCTTAGTGGTGCAGCATTTCGTCCACCACCTGCGCCTTCGTCATGTTGTAAGGGTAAAACGTTGGCCAGTTATCCATCTCTTTTAGCAGCGCTTCCTGCGACGTATTGCCCATAAATATATGGAAATGCAGGGATTTGCGCGGGCTGATAATGTGGTCGCTAAACTGCACATATTTAGGTGCCTTTGAACGGGCATCTTTGCATTCAAACAGATAGCGAACACCCTTCTTTCCCGATGCATAGTTCAGAATTTTGTAACCGGCGTAGGAGTACTCACAGGCGCTGACGTTTTTACCGACGTGAAATTCCATCACGTTGTTCTCGATGCCGATAGTATCAATGTCGGTGGCATAACCTGCCTTGTAGTACGCCTCCAGATCGCTAATCGACTTTCCGGTTTGCTTCGCCTTTTTCTCAAGAACGGGCGTGAGATCGCCATTCTGCATATAAGGATTTAGCGACTGCCAGATACCTTCCCAGTCGCTCAGCGCGCGATCTTTCACATTGGCATTAGCAAACACACCCTCGCTCGCTTTTTGTTCAACCTCGCTTAAAGGCTTTCCATGACTGTGCCCGTGAGCAAAGGTCTGTTGAACAGTTAATAAGGCTCCCATCCCAACGATTAAAAGGGCTTTTCTCATCTGGCTACGCTCTCCTGCGTGTGCATGAATAATGAGATGATGTTATAACATAACAATTCTGTATTCAACCCCACATCACGTGTGGCGCGCAGGCAAATTTGTTTTCATAGCCAGGTAGAATGGACACAGGCATACTCTTTTCCCTGTAATGCCTCCAACCGGTGGCCGAGAATAAAACGTAATCAGGCTGGCGATTTTTAATGAAAAAACTTTTTATTCAGTTTTATCTCCTGCTGTTTGTCTGCTTCCTGGTGATGACCATGCTGGTCGGGCTGGTTTATAAATTCACCGCCGAGCGCGCGGGCCGCCAGTCGCTTGACGATTTAATGAAAAGCTCGTTGTATCTGATGCGCAGCGAGCTTCGTGAAATCCCCCCTCGTGACTGGAACAAGACCATCAACGATCTTGACCTCAATCTCTCTTTTAAACTGAACATCGAGCCGATGAGCAAGTTTAAGCTCGATGAGATGACTGCCCGCCACCTGCGGGAAGGCGAAATTGTCGCCCTCGACGACGAGTACACGTTTATCCAGCGCATCCCTCGCAGCCATTACGTGCTGGCGGTTGGCCCTATTCCCTACCTCTTTTTCCTGCATCAGATGCGCCTGCTGGACGTCGGGCTGATGATATTTATCGCCATCTCACTCGCCTTCCCGGTATTCATCTGGATGCGCCCCCACTGGCAGGACATGTTGAAACTGGAGACGGCAGCGCAGCGTCTGGGTAAAGGTCATCTGAATGAGCGGATTCATTTCGACAGCGCCTCCAGCTTTGAGCGCCTTGGCGTAGCCTTCAACCAGATGGCTGACAACATTAATGCGCTAATCGCCAGTAAAAAGTTGTTAATTGACGGTATCGCCCACGAGCTGCGTACGCCGCTGGTTCGCCTGAGGTATCGTCTTGAGATGAGTGAAAATCTGAGCGACGAAGAGTCACAGGCCCTGAATCGCGATATCGGCCAGCTGGAAGGCCTTATTGACGAGCTGCTGACCTACGCCCGCCTCGACCGTCCTCAGACCGAGTTACACCTGGCACCGGTTAACCTTCCTGAATGGATGCAAAACCACATTGCTGATGTGCGTCTGATTCACCCGCATCGTGAAATCGCTCTGCAATGCCCTGCCGCGGGAGATTTCGGCCAGGTTGATTTGCGCCTGCTGGAACGGGTGACGGATAACCTCATTAACAACGCTCTGCGCTACAGCCAGCAACGGCTGCGCGTGAGCCTGAGCATTAATGAGCACATCGCAAGGCTAGTCGTCGAAGACGACGGCCCCGGCATTCCGGTTGAAGAGCGTGAGCATATTTTCCAGCCGTTCGTCCGCCTGGATCCCAGCCGCGACAGGGCAACCGGCGGCTGCGGCCTGGGTCTGGCGATTGTTCATTCCGTCGCGATGGCTATGGGAGGAGCTGTCCGCGTAGACAGCGGCCCTCTGGGCGGCGCACGTTTGCATTTTAGCTGGCCGGTCACCTCTTTTGGCCCAGAGCAAAGCCCCTCGGCGGCCATCAAAACCGCATAATCCTGCCTGACGAAAGCTGCGCTGGTGGTCAGGCTGTCACCGACGTGCTATAACTCTATAAGTATGTTGTAACTAAAATGGGTGCACAATGGCGAATTACGATCTGATTGAACGGTTAACCTCGACGTTCCGGGAGCTGGAACGTGACCTGCTGCTGCTAAGTGGTCAGCTGGACGGCTATCGGCTGCTGGTGGGCCGCGTATTTGCCCTGCCCACCATCGAGAAAGGCAGCGAACACGAACCGCTCAACGAGATTGAAGTCACGCAGAAAATCGGCAAAGAGGCCCATGAGGCTACGCTTGCCCACTTCACCCGTCTCTTCATCCAGCAGCAGTCGGAAAAAATCAGCAGCAAGGCTGCCGTCCGTCTTCCCGGCGCGGTGTGCTACAGCGCAACCGCCTCCGACTATCAGCAAACTCAGGAGCTGATTGCGCGAATTAACCAGCAGAAAAATGCGATCGAGAAGATTATCAGCGTCGAATCCGGTCTTGCGAGCGTGCAGCGCTTCGAGTGGGTGCATCATCATATTCCGGGCTTGATAACGCTCAACGCCTACCGGACCATCACGCTGGTTGATAATCCAACCACCCTGCGCTTTGGCTGGGCTAACAAGCAAATCATCAAGAATATGACCCGGCATGAGGTAATGGTGATGCTGGAAAAAAGCCTGAAGGCAAACCGCGCCGTGCCGCCCTATACCCGCGAGCAGTGGGCGGAGCAGATCGAGCGCGAACTTAACAACGTCGCGATGCTACCCGCCAGCACGAAGCTGAAGATAAAACGTCCGGTGAAGGTCCAGCCGGTGGCGCGCGTCTGGTATCAGGAGCAGCAGAAGCAGGTGCAGCTCGCCTGTCCTTCACCGCTGATCGTGCTGTGCCAGCAGGACAGCGGCGAAGCACCGCCGGAAATTGGCGAGCTGCTGAATTACGATGCTGAGAACATCCGCCATCGCTATAAGCCAGAAGCCCAGGCGTTAAGGCTGTTGATCCCAAGGCTGCATCTTTACTGCGAGCAATAGAAGCTTACTGCCGCATGCTGCCGACCATCTCTTCTGGCCGCACCCAGGCGTCGAACTCGTCTTCAGTTAGGTAGCCCAGCTTCAGGGCGGAGGCCTTTAACGTCAGCCCTTCTTTGTGAGCCTTCTTGGCGATTTCCGCCGCCTTGTCGTAGCCGATATGGGTATTGAGCGCCGTCACCAGCATCAGCGATTCGTTTAACAGCTGGCTGATACGGTCCCGGTTTGGCTCGATGCCGACGGCACAATGCTCGTTAAAGCTTTCCATGCCGTCCGCCAGCAGGCGAACAGACTGCAGAACGTTATGGATAACCATCGGGCGATAGACGTTCAGCTCGAAATTCCCGGATGCCCCGCCCATGTTCACCGCCACGTCGTTGCCCATCACCTGGCAGCACAGCATCGTCATCGCTTCGCACTGCGTTGGGTTCACCTTGCCCGGCATGATTGAGCTGCCCGGCTCGTTTTCAGGAATGGCGATTTCGCCGATGCCGCAGCGCGGGCCGGATGAGAGCCAGCGAACGTCGTTAGCAATTTTCATCAGCGATGCGGCAAGCCCCTTCAGCGCGCCATGCGCGTGAACCAGAGCATCGCAGGTAGCCAGCGCCTCAAATTTGTTTGGCGCGGTGACAAAAGGCTGCCGGGTAATCTCGGTCAGTTCTTTTGCTACCCGGACGGCATATTCCGGATGAGTATTCAGGCCAGTGCCGACGGCGGTGCCGCCAAGAGCCAGTTCCGCTACGTGCGGCAGGCTGTGTTCGATGTGTTTGAGATTGTGCTCCAGCATCGCCACCCAGCCGGAGATCTCCTGGCCGAGCGTTAACGGCGTGGCGTCCTGTAAATGGGTACGGCCAATTTTAACGATATCGCGGAAGGCTTCCGCTTTCGCCTGCAGCGTCTCTTTCAGCACCTTAAGCTGCGGGATTAACTCTTCGCGTACCGCAATAAGCGCGGCGACGTGCATCGCCGTCGGGAATACGTCGTTAGAACTCTGGCTTTTGTTCACATCATCATTAGGGTGAACCACGCGCTCCATGCCGCGCACGCCCCCAAGGATTTCACTTGCCCGGTTCGCCAGCACCTCGTTCATATTCATGTTGCTTTGCGTGCCCGATCCCGTTTGCCAGATAGCGAGCGGGAACTCATCGGGATGTTTACCCGCCAGCACCTCGTCGGCGGCTGCGAGTATTGCTTTTCCCCGCTCTGCCGGCAGCAGACCAAGATCCATGTTCACCTTAGCGGCGGCACGCTTGGTCAGCGCCAGCGCCTGGATGAGCGCCGTGGGCATTTTTTCCGTGGAGATGCGGAAATGCTCAAGCGAGCGCTGCGTCTGCGCCCCCCAGAGCTTATCAGCCGGAACATCAATGGGTCCCATAGAGTCTTTTTCAATACGACTGGATGCCATTTCACTCTCCTTTCAGATAAAAAAAACCGCCCACAAGGGCGGCCCGGACAGATGACAAACCTCATGCAATCGATCTACGAAAATAATGCACCTTAAAACAGATAAGGAAAACCAATTCATTGGTTTTCGGCTGCTCATTACAGAGAAGAAAAAACCACGTTTTTTTCTTCTCTGTCGGCAACATAGACCGCCCGGTTGGGCGGCTTCATAATGTTATTTCACGCATCGATTACATTGGGAGGCGTGTATTTTCTGGAAGAAGTCGTTGCCCTTGTCATCAACCAGAATAAAGGCCGGGAAATCCTCGACCTCGATTTTCCAGATAGCCTCCATGCCCAGCTCGGGATACTCAACGCAGGTCAGACTCTTGATGCTTTGCTGTGCCAGCACCGCCGCCGGGCCGCCAATGCTGCCCAGATAAAAACCGCCGTGCTTGTGGCAAGCATCCGTAACCTGCTGGCTACGGTTGCCTTTCGCCAGCATCACCATGCTGCCGCCGTTGGCCTGTAGCAAATCCACATAGGAGTCCATTCGCCCTGCCGTCGTTGGCCCAAGCGAACCCGATGCGTACCCGTCCGGCGTTTTGGCCGGGCCCGCGTAGTACACAGGGTGATCTTTTATGTACTGCGGCAGCCCCTCGCCGTTATCGATACGCTCTTTGAGCTTAGCGTGTGCGATGTCACGTGCCACAATAATAGTCCCGCTCAGGGAAAGACGCGTAGAAACGGGATATTGCGAAAGCTGTTTCAGGATCTCGCTCATCGGGCGATTCAGATCGACTTTAACGGCTTCCCCTTCCCCCGCCTGACGCAGTTCCTGCGGGATAAATTTGCCGGGGTTGTGCTCGAGTTTCTCAAGCCAGATGCCGTCGCGGTTAATCTTCGCTTTGATATTTCGGTCCGCGGAGCAGGAAACACCCATGCCTACCGGGCAGGATGCGCCATGGCGCGGCAGGCGAACAACGCGGATATCATGTGCGAAATATTTGCCACCAAACTGCGCGCCCAAGCCAAGGTTCTGCGCCTCTTTCAGCAGCTCATCTTCCAGCTGAACATCGCGAAACGCCTGGCCGTGCTCGTTACCTTCGGTCGGCAGGCCGTCGTAATATTTGGTTGACGCAAGCTTCACCGTTTTGAGCGTGGATTCTGCCGAAGTGCCGCCAATCACAAATGCGACGTGGTACGGCGGGCAGGCTGCGGTGCCCAGACTGCGCATTTTCTCGACCAGATAATCTTTCAGTTTGCCCGGACTGAGCAGCGCTTTAGTTTCCTGATAAAGATAGGTTTTGTTTGCGGACCCGCCCCCTTTAGCGATGCAGAGGAATTTGTATTCCGCCCCGTCAACGCTGTACAGGTCGATCTGCGCAGGCAGGTTGGTTCCGGTGTTCACCTCTTTGTACATGTCCAGCGCGGCGTTTTGCGAATAGCGCAGGTTATCTTCAATGTAGGTGTTGTAGATCCCCTGCGAGAGCGCGGCTTCATCACCACCTCCGGTCCAGACGCGCTGGCCTTTTTTACCAGTGATGATTGCAGTCCCCGTATCCTGGCAGGTTGGCAGGATACCCTTTGCAGCAATCTCTGAGTTACGCAGGAACTGCAGCGCCACGTATTTATCGTTTTCGCTAGCTTCCGGGTCGGCCAGAATATCGGCAACCTGCTGCTGGTGCGCCGGGCGCAGCATAAAAGAGGCATCGTGGAAGGCGTGTTGCGCCAGAAGGGTCAGGGCTTTAGGGTCGACTTTCAGGACTTCCTGCCCTTCGAACTCCGAAACGGAGACGTAATCTTTGCTCAGCAGGTAGTATTCGGTTTCGTCTTTTTTTAACGGGAACGGCTCTTGATAATGAAAGGCTTTATTGGACATTGTTCTCTCACTTACGACATCAGCTACGTTAATTATTCAGGCTTCGGGTGCGGCTGGCGCACCGTGTTAAAAATTGAATCACAATATGCTACACAATTTTTTAACAAAAACTGAGACTAATACGACTTTTTACTGCCCTGGTTACTTCGCTACGGATAATTGGTTTAATAGCCGGAATCTTATCTACATTACAACAGGCCTTGATAATGCAAAAATTAATCAACGCAGTGCAAAATTACGCTTGGGGAAGTCAAACCGCCTTAACTGAACTCTATGGCGTCCAGAACCCGGACAACCTGCCAATGGCAGAATTGTGGATGGGTGCACATCCAAAAAGCAGTTC
This sequence comes from Dryocola clanedunensis subsp. sulfonylureivorans, assembly GCF_016756775.1. Classification (GTDB taxonomy): domain Bacteria; phylum Pseudomonadota; class Gammaproteobacteria; order Enterobacterales; family Enterobacteriaceae; genus Dryocola; species Dryocola clanedunensis. Next base: position 70,233 of record NZ_JAERMU010000012.1, read on the forward strand.
TCAAGTACTGGTTGATGGCCAGCCGCGCTCCCTGCGCGAAGTTATCGATGCGGATCAGAATTCAGCCCTTGGCGCTGCCGTTGCCGAACGTTTCCGCGAGCTGCCGTTCCTGTTTAAAGTTTTGTGTGCCGATCAGCCCCTCTCAATTCAGGTGCATCCGAACAAAAAAGCCTCCGAGCTGGGCTTTGCAAAAGAAAACGCGGACGGGATCCCGCTGGATGCCGCCGAACGTAACTACAAAGATCCGAACCATAAGCCCGAGCTGGTCTTCGCCCTTACGCCATTCCTTGCGATGAACGCCTTCCGTGAATTCTCTGACATCGTCTCGCTTTTACAGCCTGTTTCGGGCGCGCATACCGCCATTGCCCATTTTCTGGAAAAACCAGGCGCTGAGCGTTTAGCGCAGCTGTTCGCCAGCCTGCTGAATATGCAGGGCGAAGAGAAATCCCGCGCGCTGGGCGTGCTGAAAGCCGCGCTGAATAATCAGCAGGGTGAGCCGTGGGAAACCATCCGCGTCATCTCAGAATTCTATCCGGACGACAGCGGCCTGTTCTCTCCGCTGCTGCTGAACGTCGTTAAGCTCGAACCGGGCGAAGCGATGTTCCTGTTCGCCGAAACCCCGCACGCCTACCTGAAAGGCGTTGCGCTGGAGGTCATGGCGAACTCGGATAACGTGCTGCGCGCGGGCCTGACGCCAAAGTACATCGATATCCCTGAACTGGTCGCCAACGTGAAATTTGAGCCAAAGCCAGCCGGTGAGCTGCTGACCCAGCCGCGGCAAAACGGCAGCGAGCTGGACTTCCCGATCCCGGTAGATGACTTCGCCTTCTCCCTGCACGATTTGAGCGCCACTCCGGCTACGCTTGCGCAGGAGAGCGCGGCAATTGTCTTCTGCGTGGAAGGCGAAGCGGTGCTGAGCAAAAATGAGCAGCGGCTGGTACTGAAGCCTGGTGAATCCGCGTTTATCGCAGCCAGCGAATCTCCGGTTTCGGCCAGCGGCGTGGGCCGTATCGCTCGTGTATTCAATAAGCTCTGATCAAGTAACTTACTGATCTTTTAGCCACGGATTGCTAAGCTTACGGCATTGATTTTATAAAAACGCCCTCGGGCGTTTTTCCTTCGACGCTCAGGGGATGTCTGAGCGCCACTTCTCAAGGGCAGGATACGATGAAAAAATCTCTGGTAGCGGTAGGTGTGATAATAGCGCTGGGCGTGGTGTGGACGGGCACCGCCTGGTATACCGGCAAGCAGCTGGAAGGACGTATGGCGGAAATGATCGCCAACGCCAATGCCGAGTTAAACAATGCCTCACCGGAGTCGGGCCTGGCCGTGAGCTATCAGGATTATCACCGCGGTCTGTTCCATAGCTCTATGCAGCTGGTCATTAAACCCGTTGCCGGTAAAGAAAGCGCGTTCCTGAAACCGGATCAAAGCATCGTTTTTGCTGAAACTATCGATCACGGCCCGTTCCCGTTTGCCCAGCTGAAAAAATTCAATTTGATCCCAAGCATGGCCTCGATTCATACCGTGCTGGTCAACAACCCAACCACCAAACCGCTGTTTGATATCACGGCTGGTAAGTCATTCCTTGATGCGCAAACACGCGTCGGCTATAGCGGCGCAACGTCTTCAGATATTGACCTTCTGCCGCTGAACTATGCCAACGGCGATGACAAAATCTCCTTTAGCGGCGGCCAGTTTTCCGCCGACGTTGACGGCGATGGCAACAACATTGCTATTAACGGTGAAGCAAAAAGCGGCCTGATCAATACCGTCAATCAGTATGGCCAGCACGTGCAGCTCACCTTCAATGGTGTGACCACCGATGGCAGCAGCCAGCGTACCGAATTTGACGAACGGGTGGGCGAACAAAAAGCCTCTGTTGATAAGCTGGCCGTTGCGATTGAAGGCAAAGAGATGGCGGTGCTGGAAGGCTTTAAAATCAACGCGAAGTCTGACGTGCAGGATGATAAAAAGCATCTTACCGCCCAGGTTGACTACACCGTTGACGCGCTGAAACTGCAAAACCGGAACGTTGGCAGCGGCAAACTGACGCTGAAGGTCGGCAATATTGACGGGGCAGCGATGCATGAGTTCAGCCAGAAATATAACGCTGAGTCCCAGAAACTGCTGGCTGACCCGGCCATTGCGCAAAATCCTGAACTCTACCAGGAAAAACTGGTTGACGTTCTGGCCGCCTATTTACCGCTGCTGTTGAAAGGCAACCCGGTCATTACCGTGGCACCGCTGAGCTGGAAGAACGATAAGGGTGAAAGCACCTTTAATCTCTCTCTGTATCTGAAGGATCCTGCTGGCGTCACCGGCCCGGCAAGCACGCCTGAAGAGCAGCTGGACCGCTATGTTAAGTCTCTGGACAGCAAGCTGGTCATCCCGATGGATATGGCCACCGAGCTGATGACGCAGGTCGCTCAGCTGGAAGGTTATAAGCAGGACGATGCGGCGAAACTTGCCTCCCAGCAGATTCAGGGGCTGGCAGCGCTGGGCCAGATGTTCCGCGTGACGAAGGTGGAAGACAACAAAATCACCACCAGCCTGCAATATGGCACCGGTAAGGTCACGCTGAATGGTCAGGCTATGTCGCTGGGTGAACTGTTGGGGATGTTTGCCTTGCCAGGTCTGGACGGCGTGGCACCGGCACCTGAGCTGGAAGCACCAGCGCATTAAGCTTCAGGTTTTGTAGGGTGGATAAGCGTCAGCGTCATCCACCGTAGCCATTTGCAATCACAAGTGAAATTGTCGGGTGAAGTCATGCTCACCCGACCTACATCGACAAGTGATTATTGCTGGCGAAACACTTAGCCTCCAAGCCCAATCGACACTATCTCAACGTATAGCTCGCGCAGCCTTATCAATTAACTCATGTTTTCCACCGCCCAAAGATGGAATGGATGCGGCAACAACTTCATGCGGAAAACCGAGTGAAATGGCGCTCGCGGCATCCAGACGTGCGATTTGTTCAGCGGTGAGCTGAACATCTACCGACGCAAGATTATCTGCCAGCTGTTCTTCCGTACGTGGACCGATAATCGGCAATGTTCCTTTTGCAATCACCCATGCGATGGCGATTTGGCCTGGGGGATAGCCTGTTTCTTCCGCAATTGCCAGTACGGCATCAACGGTGGCGATTTTTATCTGATTGCTCTCATCATGAATGACCGCCCCCAGCCCCTGCGCCCGGCCAGATTCGCCCTTGCGATATTTTCCGGTAAGCAGACCTCCTCCTAAGGGTGACCAGCTTACCGTCCCCAGGTTAAATCCTGCCGCCATGGGTAACAGCTCGCGTTCTGCGGAGCGCTCCACGAGGCTGTACTCCAGCTGCACGGCGGATATGGGGGACCAACCCCGAAGCTCCGCCAGGGTGGCGGCCGTAGCTACCCGCCACGCCGGGAAATCCGACAGCCCCGCATACAGGATTTTGCCGGACCGGATAAGATCGTCGAGGGCCTTCGCAATTTCATCAACGGGCGTGACGCCATCAGGCATATGCACCCAGAACAAATCGATACGGTCGGTTTTCAGGCGCTTTAAGCTTGCTTCAAGGGAGTTGGTCATCGATTTGCGGCTATTGCCGCTGTGCTGTAGCCCCGCCTCAGGCGAGTCGCCAAGTGAATATTTCGTAGCAAGGATAATATCTTCGCGGTCGGCAGCGATGAACTCGCTGAGCATTGCCTCAGATTGCCCAAACTGGTACTGATCGGCCGTATCAATGAAATTGCCGCCCGCTTCACGGTAACGGGCGTAAATATTACGAGCAGCGTCCTTGTCTGCCCCATAACCCCAACCATTGCCAAAATTGCCCGTACCAAGAGCAAGAGTCGACGCTCTGAGACCTGTATTTCCAAAGATGCGATAGCGCATGGCTTCAACCTCCAGCATTCAGTTTCCTGAAAGGAATTAGGATTGTCTGAACACAGGGGTAGCCGCCGACAGCGCAGGTTACAGAGCACCCATACCCAGAACGTAGACTTAACATCCATGACAATTCTGGCTATCAGCCCAAAACCTGCGGAGTGACTGGAATGCTTATTACACAGCATTTTAGTTTATTGAGTGTAGTTCACAGAAATTCACCGGACCAAGTCAAAGCAGGTCCGGTGACGAGCGGGTCGGCTCACGAGGATTTTAGCTCTTTCGCACCACCAGTCGGGCTGGCATTATCTGATTTCGCACTTCGTCGTCGCCCTTTTGCGCCCGCTGCAGAATACGGTTACCCGCACTGCGACCAATCTCCCGGGCCGGAGTGGATACCCAGGTCAGCGGCAAATCGTCCAGCTCGTCATCCATCACTTCGGCAAATGCCGCCAGCGCGACGTGACGGTCGTAATAGCTGTCCAGGCTGCCTTCTCCGCTCTGACGGCCCGCACGCAGCAGCCCAAACCATGCGCCCATGGCGATAGTGCTGTTGTGGCAGAGCACGGCGGTGATTGTCGGATTGTGTTGCAGCAGCGTGGTAATGGCGTCTGCGGCCTGCTTCTGACTGGATTCACACTCAAGTATCCAGTCGCTGTGGAACGGTAAACCATATTTTAAGAGCGTTGAGCAGTAGCCGCCCAGACGCTCGGCACGCGTGAGAGATGAGCCGCGCCCCCCAAGCCAGGCAATGCGCTGATGCCCGCGCTTAATCAAATGTTCCGTGACCAGCTGAGCCGCCTGCATGTTATCCGGGCGGATGATGTCGGCTTCTTCGAGATAGCTCGCGCGCGAGGCAAACACCAGCGGTAGATTTTTCTGCTCCGCCAGCTCCTTGAGCTCTGCCCCCTGTCCCGCCGCCCCGGCGATGATTATCCCGTCCACGCCCTGTGACACCAGCATGTCAAAGCAACGCTGCATATGCTGCCCCTGAGCGCCGCTTTGGGTAAGAAACAGCAGTTTCCCCTGCTTTTCCAGCTCGTCCGTTAAGCCCGCCGTCAGTTCGGCATAAAACGGATTACACAGATCGCGGACGATAAGCCCAATCACGCCACTTTGCCCACCCCGCAGCGACACCGCCTGGCGATTACGCACAAAGCCCAGCTTCTCAATGGCTTCATTGACGCGGCTGCCAGTCGCCGCAGAAATCCGCCCCTTGCCGCTTAATACCAGCGAAACGGTGGCCACCGAAACACCGGCGGCAGTGGCAACGTCATTAATAGTGATTTTTCGGGCCATCATGGTCATGAACGAGGGAGTCTCTCCGTAAGTCAGGTATGACACAGGATAAAACGTTTTACCTGGACAGCTATATTAGGCGCGTTGCTTCGTTTTTAATCTGTGAGCTGACGCGCAATAAAATCAGGTTAAACGTTTTATCATCCTTGCAGTTTCGTACTGTTACTATCCTTTTTCAACCGGCAACAGGAGTCGTTATGGCGGCTAATACACCACAAAAAATTACGCTTTGGGAGTTTTTTCAAAACCTTGGCAAAACCTTCATGCTGCCGGTGGCGCTGCTGTCATTCTGCGGGATCATGCTGGGGATCGGCAGTTCTTTAAGCAGCCATGACGTCATCACGCTGCTTCCTGCACTGGGTAACCCGGTGCTGCAGCTCATCTTCGTGTGGATGAGCAAAGTCGGCTCCTTCGCTTTCAGCTTCCTGCCAATCATGTTCTGTATCGCTATCCCGCTGGGGCTGGCGAGTGAGAATAAAGGCGTCGCGGCCTTTGCTGGTTTTGTCGGCTATGTCGTGATGAACCTGGGCGTTAACTTCTGGCTGACTGCCAAAGGTATCCTGCCAACTACCGATGCCGCGATTCTGAAAGCAAACAACATTCAGAGCATCCTCGGCATTCAGTCTATTGATACGGGGATCCTGGGCGCGGTCATCGCGGGCGTGATTGTGGCTATGCTGCACAAACGCTTCCACAACATCCGCCTGCCGGATGCGCTGGCTTTCTTCGGCGGCACCCGTTTCGTTCCCATCATCACCACCGTAGTGATGGGGCTGGTAGGCCTTGTGATCCCACTGATTTGGCCTGTATTCGCGGCCGGGATCACCGGTATTGGCAACCTGATTAACAGCGCCGGCATCTTCGGGCCGATGATCTTCGGTACCGGTGAACGACTGCTGCTGCCGTTTGGTCTGCAACACATTCTGGTCGCCCTGATTCGCTTCACCGAGGCTGGCGGCACCATGGACGTCTGTGGCCACAGCGTCAGCGGCGCATTGACCATCTTCCAGGCGCAGCTGAGCTGCCCGACGGTGCATGGCTTCTCCGAAAGCGCGACCCGTTTCCTGTCGCAGGGTAAAATGCCTGCCTTCCTGGGCGGTCTGCCAGGTGCTGCACTGGCGATGTACCACTGTGCTCGTCCTGAAAACCGTCATAAAATTAAAGGCCTGCTGATTTCCGGCGTTATCGCCTGCGTTGTTGGCGGCACCACTGAACCGCTGGAATTCCTGTTCCTGTTCGTGGCTCCGGTTCTCTACCTCATCCACGCCCTGCTGACCGGCCTTGGCTTCACCATCATGGCGGTACTGGGTGTGACTATCGGTAACACCGATGGCAATATCATCGACTTCGTGGTCTTTGGTATCCTGCACGGCCTGTCCACCAAGTGGTACATGGTGCCGGTCGTAGCGGCTATCTGGTTCGCGGGCTACTACGTTATCTTCCGCTTCGCGATTACCCGCTTTAACATTAAAACGCCGGGCCGCGATATCGACACCACCACCAGCGCGGAAAAAGCGCTTGCGGGTCAGGTTGGCAAATCCGGCTACAACGTACCGGCCATGCTGGCGGCACTGGGCGGCGCTGAAAACGTCGTGACGCTGGATAACTGCATCACCCGCCTGCGTATGACGGTGAAAGACATGGCGCTGGTCGACAGCGCGGCGCTGAAAAACCTGCGTGCCATCGGCGTTGTGCAGCTTAACCAGCACAACCTGCAGGTGGTCATCGGGCCACAGGTTCAGTCGGTAAAAGATGAAATGGCGAGCCTGATGAGCACGGCTCAGGCGTAATCAAAAGCGGGCACGCAATTAAGTGCCCGCTCTTCTGTGAGGTGTTATGTTCGATTTTTCCGTTCCCGTTGACCGCCACGGAACCTGGTGTACGCAATGGGATTATGTGGCAGACCGTTTCGGTGCCCCTGACCTCCTTCCCTTCACCATCTCCGATATGGATTTCCCTACCGCCCCGGTCATTCTCTCCGCCGTCCAGCAGCGTCTGGCGCACGGCGTGCTCGGCTACAGCCGCTGGAAGAATGATGATTTCATCGGTGCCATCGCCCACTGGTATCAGCAGCGTTTTAGCAGCGAAATCGATCCCGAGAGCGTGGTCTACGGCCCTTCCGTGATTTACATGGTTTCTCAGCTGATCCGCCAGTGGTCCGAGCCGGGGGACGCGGTGCTGATTCACACCCCGGCCTACGATGCTTTTTATAAAGCGATTGAGGGAAACAGGCGCGAAGTGCTGAGCGCACCACTGCGTAACACCACTGCTGGATGGACGTGCGATATGGACGCCCTTGAGGCCCAGCTCGCAAAACCGCAGTGCAAAATCATGCTGCTGTGCAGCCCGCAGAACCCGACGGGTAAGGTCTGGACGCGGGAAGAGCTGGAAGTGATGGCTGTATTGTGTGAACGCCACGGCGTGCGCGTCATCAGCGACGAAATCCACATGGATATGGTCTGGGAAGGTCAGCGGCACACGCCGTGGTGTGAAGTGGGTAAAGGCGGCTGGGCGCTACTGACGTCCGGCTCCAAGAGCTTCAATATTCCGGCGCTGACGGGCGCATACGGGCTGATCAATGATGAGCACGATCGCCAGGCGTACCTGAGCGTGCTCAAAGGTCAGGACGGTCTTTCCTCCCCGGCCGTGCTTGCGCTGGTTGCGCACATCGCCGCCTACCGACAAGGCGAACCGTGGCTTGATGCCCTGCGGGCCTACTTGCAGGACAATCTGCGCTACGTAGCGGATACGCTTAACGGTGAGTTCCCCCTGCTCAACTGGCTGCCGCCGCAGTCCACCTATCTGGCGTGGATCTATCTTCGCCCGCTGGGTCTTGATGATAAAGCGCTGCAAAAAGCGATGATCGAACAGCAAAAAGTCGCCATCATGCCGGGCTATACCTATGGCGAAGAAGGAAACGGATTTATCCGCCTGAACTGTGGTTGCCCCCGGGTGAAGCTGGAGGAAGGCGTAAAGCGGCTGATAGCGGCGATCCGGTCTTTGCAATAATGATGTGGGGGAGATTTATTCATATGCTCCCCCGGCCAATCTTTCTTCGGCAATAGTTTGCGCTGGGGTGTCGTCGATTAATCTGTGCCAGAGGATTGTTGTATCAACAATCCGCCGCGGCTGTCCGTGGCGCTGCTAAAGGAGAAGTTATGCTTACAAATGCCTACGCCATAGGCCTCAGATAAAGAGCCCACAACTTCCTGGTGGCTGCCTGTTTCACCTGTTCCCGGCCCAAACCAGGCCGTGGTCGCGGGGATCTGATGACAACTGGTGAGGCCGGTAAAGAATTCTATAAAGCCAATGCTCTTACCGCTGATATATCCCCAGTCGGCTGGCGTCGCCCACGAGCCGATTCTGGTTCTTACATGGGTTGTTGTGTCATAGATATAGCCTACCCAGATATTCTCACTGCCGTTACGATCCTGCAGTTCAGTCACAAGGTTGTAGGCACGGTTAAATTTAAATTCCGTGAATAACACCTGGCAGCTCGACCCTGCGTGACCATCTGCCTCGCTGGTGCATTGCCTATCAATTTTACGCGCGCCGTAGCCAAAAACGGAGAAGACTGCCCTCGCCCGCCCGTTGCCCTGCGGCTGCAGCCCTACATAATAGGCTCTGCCTTTTCTGCCATCATTACCCTGATTGAAATAGCCGAACTGGCTGTAGTAAAAATGCTTCTCCGCAGGCCCTGAAATTACCGTGATTGGGTAGGTGACCTTTTCAAATCCTTCCGCAGGCTTATCCGCTATCTCTCCCACAAAGTTGGTCATATGCACCGCCCATTTCTTTCTCGGAAAATCGGCTCCCGCGGCGGCTTGAATAAAGGTAAAGCTCGCCAATAACGCTACAGCTAACGTCCTTGCTTTCATTGTGACTTCCTTGATGTTGACAAATAAATCTTTCCTGCCGCAAGTAAATGGCAAGACTCACCGCGCTGTCAAATAGTTAAAGATTATTAATAGTTAACTAAATATCGAGAGAAATAGACCCAAAGCCGACAACCGTCCGAGGTCACAGGATAAGCGTTTGCGTAACAATTCTTAGGGGAACGTAGCAATTCATCCACATTTGTTTTTATACTGTAACGCACTTTAATCAAACAATGAGTGCGACCATGATTGTTACCTCCCTGCCGTTAACCGATTTGCACCGCCACCTCGATGGCAACATTCGTGCGCAAACCATCCTCGATCTGGGCCGCCAGTACAATTTGTCGCTTCCGGCAGACTCCATTGATGCGTTAATTCCTCACGTGCAGGTCGTCGATACCGCGCCTGACCTGGTGAGCTTCCTGTCAAAACTGGACTGGGGCGTGAAAGTCCTCGCCACGCTGGATGCCTGCCGCCGGGTGGCATGGGAAAACATTGAAGATGCCTCGCGGAACGGTCTGCACTACGTTGAGCTGCGCTTCTCGCCGGGCTATATGGCGATGACCCATAACCTGCCGGTTGCCGGCGTGGTGGAAGCTGTGATTGAAGGCGTGCGCGAAGGCTGCCGTGATTTTGGCGTTGAAGCACGGTTAATCGGCATTATGAGCCGTACCTTTGGCGAGGCCGCATGCCTGGCGGAGCTGGAAGCCCTGCTTGCTCACCGCGACCAGATAACCGCGCTGGACCTGGCGGGTGATGAACTGGGCTTCCCGGGCAGCCTGTTCCTCAACCACTTCAACCGCGCACGCGATGCGGGATGGCATATTACCGTGCATGCCGGTGAAGCTGCTGGCCCGGAGAGCATCTGGCAGGCGATTCGTGAGTTAGGGGCTGAGCGTATTGGTCACGGCGTAAAGGCTATTGAAGACCCTGCGCTGATGGACTTCCTCGTGGAGCAAGGCATCGGTATTGAATCCTGCCTGACCTCAAATATTCAGACCAGCACGGTGCCGTCGCTGGATAAGCATCCGCTGATCAAATTCCTTGACCACGGCGTGCTCGCTACCATCAACACTGACGATCCGGCGGTTCAGGGGATTGATATTGTTCATGAGTATACCGTCGCCGCACCGCGTGCCGGACTGAGCGCGGCACAGATCCGTACCGCGCAAGAGAATGGGTTAAAAATTGCCTTCCTGAGCGAGACGGAAAAGCAGGCGCTAATCGCTAAGGTTCGCGCCGCTTAAGCTGCGCGCGGCAGCCTGGTCAGGAAGCTGATTCAGGCTGCTGGTTTTCTTTCGCCGTCTTCTTCGCATAGCGCTGCGCCAGTACGGCACAAACCATCAGCTGAATCTGGTGGAATATCATCAGCGGCAATACCATCATCCCTACCGCGCTGGCCGGGAACAGGACGTTGGCCATCGGTATGCCGTTGGCGAGGCTTTTCTTGGAGCCGCAGAAGACAATGGTAATTTCATCCGCAGTATTAAAACCAAGCAGCCGCGCCGTCCAGGTATTGACCACCAGCACAATCGCCAGCAGCGCGACAGAACAGCCCAGCACGGCCAGCAGCGAATAACCGTTGACCTGATGCCAGATGCCCCCCACCACCGCTTCGCTAAACGCCACGTAAACCACCAGCAGAATCGATGAGCGGTCCGTCAGGCTAATCAGCTTCTTGTGTTTATCCACCCAGCGGCCAATCAGCGGCCTCGACAGATGCCCCACGACGAACGGCACCATCAGCTGCATAACGATTTTGCCAATCGCGTGTAGCGTATCGGTTGTCCCCTCCTGGGTATTCATCAGCGCGCCAACCAGCACCGGGGAGAGAAAGATCCCCAGAATACTGGACGCCGAGGCGCTGCATACCGCCGCCGCCACGTTGCCGCCCGCTACCGAGGTAAATGCAATCGCCGATTGCACCGTGGCAGGCAGTGCGCAGAGATAGAGAAAGCCCATGTATAAAGGCTGATTCAGGATAGCCGGTGAAAGGAAACCCATCGCCAGCCCCAGCAGTGGAAACAGAGCAAAAGTGCTGAGGAAAACAATCAGGTGTAGCTTCCAGTGCCCCATACCCGCCACTATTGCATCGCGAGAGAGCTTTGCTCCATGCATAAAGAACAGCAGCGCAATGGCCGCGGTTGTCAGGTATTCAAAGCCAGTTTTAACTATGCCTTCACAGGGAAATAGCGAAGCGACCACCACGACACCGATCATGATCAGTAAGAATTTATCGACCTTCAGACGCTGCAACCAGCCCATGAATGACCCTCTATGTTCCGACTACGCTCAGACTGAAATAAAAAGGCCCCGTGCAGACGGGGCCGGACGGCAAGACTGAATTAATTAGCCAGGTTCAGCGTCGCACGCTGCTTCGACGACTCCATGCCCAGCTCAATCAGCTCCATCACCTGAATTGCCTGCGCCGCAGGCACAGGGTTTTCGCCGTGGCCGGTCAACGCGTCGCGAATGGCGGCATAGTAAGCAGGATAGTTACCCGGCACGGTCAGCAGAGTCTGTTCTGCCATCACTTCGCCCTGCGCCAGCGTCAACACGCCGTCACGCATGTCATACCCCCAGTCCTCCTGCGGCAGACGCTCGCCTGCCTTAAGGCGGTCCTCCTGCGGGTCGAGCCCATATTTGATGTAGCTGCCACGGGTGCCGTGTACGATATAACGTGCCGATTCAGCGGCGGCCAGCAGTGAGCCATGAAGCACAACGCGGCGCTGCGGATAGGCCAGGACGGCATGGAAGTAATCGGTAGCCTGAGCGCCCGGGCGAAGCTGGGCGAGATCGACCGTCAGGCTAACCGGCAGGCCGAACAGGTTCAGCGCCTGGTCGATAAGATGTGGCCCAAGGTCGTACCAGATGCCGCTGCCTACGCCCGCCTGCTCGCGCCAGCGTTGACGCACCTGGGGACGGAAGCGATCGAAGTGTGATTCGAAATAGGCAACCTCTCCCAGCGTGCCGTCCGCCAGCAGCGTTTTCAACGTCAGGAAGTCGCTGTCCCAGCGGCGATTGTGGAAAACGGAAAGCAGCAGTCCGCGGCTTTTTGCCAGCGCGTCCAGTTCACGCGCCTGTGACAACGTCACGGTAAAGGGTTTATCGACGACCACATGCTTACCCGCTTCCAGCGCGGCTTTTGCCAGGGGGAAATGGGTGTCATTCGGAGTAGGAACCACAATGAGATCGATATCTGGATTGGTCAACAGATGGTGCGGATCGGAAACAACGTCCATGTTTGGCCAGTCAGCGTGGACTTTTGTTGCATCGCTGCTGGATACCGCCGCAAGCTCCATTCCCGGCGTGCCGACGATAAGCGGCGCATGAAAGGTCTTACTGGCGTAACCGTAGCCGATTAAACCGACACGAATATTATCACTCATTTGTATTCCTCACGTTTATGGACGACCTCATTTGACACCATCCACTACAGTGTAACAACAGGGAGTTTAATTGTTACGCTTCAGTTGCACACTTGCCAGGCTTTCTGCCCTTCACGCGTCATACAGGTCTGCCACAGTCCTGTGCCAACGGACAAATCATAACGGCATGTGATAAACAATCGCATTGACATATCATTAAAAGCGGTGAAAAGAATAACGCTGATGAATTTATCTTTAGACATTTATTTAAACTTTCAGACAATACTCTGTAATATAGACAGGCGATGAACGTCAGCCGCACACGTCGAGATTAGTAGCCAATATTTTAAAATCAATAAATGCTACAGATATATTCCTATTTATATCCTTGAAATGACCGCCAACTAAAATCAAATTATCTATATCAGTGATGGATGAGCCAGCTTTTGATTAACAAAAAAGAGATATCGAGATAATTGCATTCGCTGTGAAAAAGCGGACAGCCTGACCGTGCGCGACCTGATGTCGTTCGTCTATGCGGTTCGCTTTCTCCTGCCGCCATAGGCCCTGTCGATGTACACCGTCAAAATGACATGCGACTCGCTTTCGGCTGAGGTTTTGGCAAAGCTCATTTTAAATTCCGTTTTATCTCAAGGAAAACTCCTAAATAAGCCAACAAGTGAATTTGCTCTAATAATAACGATTCAATTACGTTTATTATATGTCGGCTCGTCTGCTTAAAAATACACATGAAATCCTTCTGTACGGAATCCTCTATGACAGCGCAAGACTACTTAATGAAATTCAGAAAAATTAGCACTCTCGAAAGTCTCGAAAAACTGTTCGACCATCTGAACTACAGCCTTACGGATAATAATGACATTGTGTGCATGTATCGCGCAGCCGATCACCGCCGTGCTGAGCTGGTTTCGGGCGGCAAGCTGTTTGACCTCGGCTGTGTACCGAAATCGGTCTGGCGTTACGTGGTGTAACCGCTTGCGAGTAGCATTACTCGTAAAAAGCCTTATAATCGCCCCCGCCTTATGTCAGACATAAGGACCGCATTCTATTCTTTGCATTCCGGGAGGCAAAATGACTACCACGCAGGCGCCGCGTATTGCAGGCTGGCTTCTCGCCCCTCTCGCCTGGCTGCTGCTGACGCTACTCAGCAGTTCTATCGCGCTGGTGATTTATCTGATGATGCTGATTTCCCCTGAAAGCCATCGCCTGATGAGCGCCCAGGGGCAGCATACGGTGCTGTTCTGGTATTTCTCCGTGGCCTGTGCCATCGCCATGTGGGGCTACACCGTGTGGCTAACCATCGCCTTCTTCAAGCGCCGTAAGAACGTCGTGCGCCATTACATCCTGTGGTTATTGATCTCCATACTGCTGGCGATCAAAGCGTTTGCCTTCTCCCCGGTCAGTGACGAGCTGGCTTTGCGTCAGCTGCTGTTCCCGCTCCTGGCGGCCTCATTACTGGTGCCTTACCTCAAGCGCTCAATCCGCGTGAAGCAAACCTTTATTAATCCGTAATAACCTTATAAATACTCCGTTGTCGTCCTGCGCCGCATGGACGATAATGGACGGCTTTTTTTGTTTCAGGTCTCATCATGACAGATTATTTGCTGCTCTTTGTTGGTACGGTACTGGTCAATAACTTCGTTCTGGTGAAGTTTCTCGGCCTGTGCCCGTTCATGGGCGTGTCCAAAAAACTGGAGACGGCCATTGGCATGGGGCTGGCGACCACCTTCGTCTTAACGCTGGCCTCTGTCTGCGCCTGGATTATTAACGACCTTATTCTTATCCCCCTCGATCTGGTTTATTTACGTACCCTTTCTTTTATTCTGGTTATTGCCGTCGTGGTGCAATTTACCGAAATGGTGGTACGGAAGACCAGCCCGGCGCTCTACCGTCTGCTGGGGATTTTTTTACCGCTCATCACCACCAACTGTGCGGTGCTGGGGGTTGCGCTATTAAACGTCAATCTTGGCCATAATTTCCTGCAGTCCGCGCTGTACGGTTTTTCTGCCGCGGTCGGCTTCTCACTCGTCATGGTGCTGTTTGCAGCCATTCGTGAACGCCTGGCTGTGGCCGACGTTCCTGCCCCCTTCAAAGGCAACGCTATCGCGCTGATTACCGCGGGCTTGATGTCGCTGGCCTTTATGGGCTTTACCGGCCTGGTGAAGTTCTGATGACGACCGTATGGATTGCCATTGTTGCGCTTACCCTGATGGGGCTGATATTTGGCCTTATTCTGGGCTACGCGTCACGCCGCTTTGCCGTTGAAGAAGATCCGATTGTCGAGAAAATCGAAGAGCTGCTGCCTCAGAGCCAGTGCGGGCAATGCGGCTATCCAGGTTGCCGCCCCTATGCAGAGGCAGTAGGCAATAACGGCGCAAACATTAATCTTTGTGCGCCCGGTGGCGAAGCGGTGATGCAAAAAATCGCAACCTTGCTGAACGTCGAGCCTCAGCCAATCGAGGGGGATGAGTCCGCCCTCGCGCCGGTACGCATGCTGGCCGTGATTGATGAAGCTAACTGTATCGGCTGTACCAAATGCATCCAGGCCTGCCCTGTAGATGCCATTGTTGGTGCAACGCGTGCGATGCATACCGTGATAAGCGACCTGTGCACCGGCTGCAACCTTTGCGTGGATCCATGCCCGACTCGCTGCATCGATCTGGTGCCGGTCGCCACCACCACGGAGAGCTGGAAATGGGATCTCCAGACCATCCCGGTACGTAATATTCCGGTGGAGCAACATGCTTAATTTCTTTAATCGCTTCAAAAAAAACCGCATCTGGGATTTCGACGGCGGCATCCATCCGCCGGAGATGAAATCCCAGTCTAACGGCACACCTCTGCGTCAGGTTCCCCTGTCAAAGCAGCTTTTCCTGCCGCTGAAACAACACATTGGTGCGGAAGGTGAACTGTGCGTTAAGGCGGGTGACCACGTTCTGCGCGGCCAGGCGCTGACCAAAGGCCGGGGCAGAATGTTGCCGGTTCACGCCCCCACCTCCGGCACCATTACCGCTATCGCTCCGCATGCAACGGCGCATCCCTCTGCACTTGCGGAGCTGAGCGTGATTATCGAAGCGGACGGCGAAGATGTCTGGATGGAGCGTGACGGCTGGGCTGATTACCGCAACAAGAGCCGTGAAGCGCTTATTGAGCGTATTCACCAGTTTGGTGTAGCCGGTCTTGGCGGCGCGGGCTTCCCGACGGGCAACAAACTGCAGGGCGGCGGCGACAAAATAGAGACGCTGATTATTAACGCCGCAGAGTGCGAGCCTTACATTACGGCGGATGACCGCCTGATGCAGGACTGCGCCGCGCAGATTGTCGAAGGCATACGTATTCTTGCCCATATCCTGCAGCCACAGCGCGTACTGATCGGTATTGAAGATAATAAACCGCAGGCTATCTCTATGATGCGTGCGGTGCTGGTCGGTTGTAACGATATCGAACTGCGGGTGATCCCTACGAAATATCCTTCCGGCGGTGCGAAGCAGCTTACACAAATCCTGACTGGCAAGCAGGTTCCTCACGGCGGTCGCTCCTCTGACATCGGCGTTTTGATGCAAAACGTAGGCACCGCCTTTGCGGTAAAACGAGCCATTATTGACGGCGAGCCATTAACTGAACGCGTAGTGACTCTGACGGGGGAAGCCGTAGCGCAACCCGGTAACGTCTGGGCCCGCCTGGGTACGCCTGTGCGCCATCTGCTGGAATTTGCAGATTTTCGTCCTACCCACGACCAGCAGGTTATTATGGGCGGCCCGCTGATGGGCTTCAGCCTGCCGTGGCTGGACGTGCCGGTGGTCAAAATCACCAACTGCCTGCTGGCCCCGTCCGCAGGCGAAATGGGCGAGCCGGAGCCGGAGCAAAGCTGCATCCGCTGCAGCGCCTGTGCGGACTCCTGCCCTGCCGATCTTCTGCCGCAGCAGCTGTACTGGTTCAGCAAAGGCCAGCAGCACGATAAGGCCACCGCGCATAATCTTAAAGACTGCATCGAGTGCGGCGCGTGCGCCTATGTCTGTCCCAGTAGCATTCCGCTGGTGCAGTACTTCCGCCAGGAGAAAGCAGAGATCCGCGAAATCGAGCTGGAGGCAAAGCGCACCGCAGAAGCGAAAGTACGCTTTGAAGCGCGCCAGGCCCGTCTTGAGCGTGAGAAAGCCGCACGCCAGGCCCGCCATAAGCAATCTGCCGCTCAGCCTTCCGCCAAAGACAGCGACGCCATTCAGGCCGCGCTTGCCCGTATAAAAAGCAAGAAGCCGCAGGGCGACGAGCCGATTATTATCAAAGCCGGAAGCAGGCCCGATAACAGCGAGATGATTGCGGCCCGGGAGGCCCGCAAGGCGCAGGCACGTGCTAAGCAGGCTGAAAAAGCGCAGCAGGCTGATGCATCTGAAACCGCTACGGCCGACCCGCGCAAAGCAGCCGTTGAAGCCGCTATCGCTCGAGCCAAATCCCGTAAAGCTGCGCAGGCAAACTGTGAACCAGTTGCAGAAGCTGCGCCAGCGGAAACTGTCGACCCGCGCAAAGCAGCCGTTGAAGCCGCTATTGCTCGAGCCAAAGCCCGTAAAGCTGCGCAGGCAAATAGTGAGCCAGCCGCAGAACCAGCGCCAGCGGAAACTGTCGACCCGCGCAAAGCGGCCGTTGAAGCCGCTATTGCTCGAGCCAAAGCTCGTAAAGCTGCGCAGGTAAACACTGAGCCAGCTGCAGAACCAGCGCCAGCGGAAACTGTCGACCCGCGCAAAGCAGCCGTTGAAGCCGCTATTGCTCGAGCCAAAGCCCGTAAAGCTGCTCAGCAGGCCGAAGCTGAAGAGTCCGCCCCAGCAGAATCCAGACAAGAACAAGACCCAAGAAAAGCAGCTGTTGCCGCGGCTATCGCCCGCGTACAGGCCCGTAAGGCCGCTCAGCAGATGGCGCCAGAGGATTAAATGGTTTTTAAAATCGCAAGCTCCCCTTATACCCACAACCAGCGCAGCACCTCCCGAATTATGCTGCTGGTGACCATAGCCGCACTGCCGGGTATCGCCGCGCTATTCTTCTGGTTTGGCTGGGGTAGCCTGATTCAGATCGCGCTGGGGATCGTCAGCGCTGTGCTGGCGGAAGCGCTGGTCGTTAAGCTGCGTAAGCAGTCCTGCAGAAAAACGCTCGGCGACAACTCTGCGGCGCTGACGGGTTTGCTGCTCGGTATCAGTATCCCGCCGCTCGCGCCATGGTGGCTGATTATCGTCGGTACCTTGTTCGCCGTGATCATTGCCAAACAGATTTATGGTGGTCTGGGACATAACCCGTTTAACCCGGCGATGGTGGGTTACGTGGTCCTGCTGATTGCCTTCCCGGTGCTGATGACGTCCTGGCTGCCGCCGCAATCTATTGCGGCAAATGTGCCGGGCTTCACCGACGTTCTGCACGTCATTTTTACCGGCAGCACCGCCGCGGGCGAAACCATGACGCAGCTGCGCATGGGGATAGACGGCATCAGCCAGGCAACGCCGCTGGATACGTTTAAAACGGGGATACGTGCCGGTCACGCCGCAGCCGATCTTCTGCAAGAGCCCATTTATGGCGGGATACTGGCCGGTCTCGGCTGGCAGTGGATTAACGTCGCATTTCTGGCCGGCGGCCTGTTCCTGCTGGCGCGCGGCACCATTCGCTGGCATATCCCGGTTAGCTTCCTGCTGGTACTCACCCTGTGCGCAGCGCTGGGCTGGCTGATTTCGCCGGAGAAATACGTCTCCCCGATGATTCATCTCTTTTCCGGGGCAACGATGTTCGGCGCATTCTTTATCCTCACCGACCCGGTAACCGCCTCCACCACCAACAGTGGCCGTCTGATATTTGGCGCGCTGGCGGGGCTGCTGGTGTGGCTTATCCGCACCTACGGGGGATACCCGGATGGTGTGGCCTTCGCCGTGCTGCTGGCGAACATTACCGTGCCGCTGATTGACTACTACACCCGCCCACGCGTCTATGGCCATCGCTAAGGAATCGTCATGCTGAAAACGATGCAAAAACATGGCGTGACGCTGGCGATTTTCGCCGCGCTGGCCACCGGCCTGACGGCCGTTGTCAACGAGTTGACCAAACCCACCATTGACCGCCAGGCGGCAATCCAGCAGAAGCTGCTGTTTGACCAGGTACTGCCGTCAGAGATGTACGATAACGACATTCAGGGCAGCTGCCTTGTGGTTAACGAGCCGCGGTTGGGCGCAGGTGAACACCGGATCTACATCGCGCGCAAAGGCGAACAGCCTGTCGCGATGGTGATGGAAGCCACGGCCCCTGATGGCTATTCCGGAGCCATCCAGCTGCTGGTAGGCACAGACTTTAGCGGCAAGGTGCTGGGGACTCGGGTGACTCAGCATCATGAAACGCCGGGTCTGGGTGATAAAATCGAGTTACGGCTCAGCAGCTGGATTACCCATTTTGCTGATGTGATGATTCACGGCGAGGATGACGCAAGCTTCGCGGTGAAAAAAGATGGCGGCCAGTTCGATCAGTTTACCGGCGCCACCATTACCCCACGTGCAGTTGTCAATGCGGTGAAACGAGCGGGTCTGTATGCCGAAACGCTGCCGCCGAGGCTCTCGCAATTACCTTCCTGTGGAGCGCAACCATGAGTGAAGTAAAAGATATTATGGTCCAGGGGCTGTGGAAGAATAACTCAGCCTTCGTCCAGCTGTTAGGGCTGTGCCCGCTGCTGGCGGTGACGTCGACTGCCACCAACGCGCTTGGTCTGGGGCTTGCGACCACGCTGGTGCTGACGCTGACCAATGCCGCGGTTTCGGCCCTGCGTCGCTGGGTTCCTTCAGAAATCCGCATTCCCATCTACGTCATGATCATCGCCTCGGTGGTCAGCACCGTTCAGATGCTGATCAACGCCTACGCGTTCGGGCTTTATCAGTCGCTCGGCATCTTTATCCCGCTGATTGTCACTAACTGCATTGTTATCGGCCGCGCGGAAGCTTTCGCCGCGAAAAACTCCGTCCCTCTGGCGGCGCTGGATGGTTTCGCTATCGGGCTGGGTGCGACCAGCGCGATGTTCGTGCTCGGATCGCTGCGTGAGATTATCGGCAATGGTACGCTGTTTGACGGTGCCGATGGCCTGCTGGGCAGCTGGGCGAAGGTGCTGCGTATTGAAGTGTTTCATACCGACACGCCATTCCTG
This sequence comes from Dryocola clanedunensis subsp. sulfonylureivorans, assembly GCF_016756775.1. GTDB lineage: Bacteria > Pseudomonadota > Gammaproteobacteria > Enterobacterales > Enterobacteriaceae > Dryocola > Dryocola clanedunensis. Next base: position 89,828 of record NZ_JAERMU010000012.1, read on the forward strand.
CTGGCTATGTTGCCGCCCGGCGCATTTATTGGCCTTGGGCTGATGCTGGCGGTAAAGTCTCTCATTGATGAGAAAATGAAAGCACGCCGCGCGGCGAAAAGCGTGGTGGTGGAATCAACAGCCAGGGAAGCCTGATGAACAAAGCAAAACGCTACGAGATCCTCACACGCTTGCGTGACAATAATCCTCACCCGACTACTGAATTGCAGTTCAGCTCCCCTTTCGAGCTGCTGATTGCGGTGCTGCTTTCGGCTCAGGCTACGGACGTGAGCGTCAACAAAGCGACCGCAAAGCTCTATCCCGTCGCCAATACGCCGCAGTCGATGCTGGAGCTTGGCGTTGAGGGGGTGAAGTCCTACATCAAAACTATCGGGCTGTTCAACAGCAAGGCAGAAAACGTCATCAAGACCTGCCGCATGCTCATTGAACTACACGGTGGCGAGGTTCCTGAAGATCGTGCTGCGCTGGAGGCGCTGCCGGGCGTGGGGCGCAAAACGGCTAACGTCGTACTCAACACCGCTTTCGGCTGGCCAACGATTGCCGTCGACACGCATATCTTCCGCGTCTGCAACCGTACGCAATTCGCGCCGGGCAAAAACGTTGAGCAAGTTGAGGAAAAGCTGCTGAAAGTCGTCCCCGCAGAGTTTAAAGTCGACTGCCACCACTGGCTAATCTTACATGGCCGCTATACCTGCATTGCCCGTAAACCGCGTTGTGGCTCCTGTATCATCGAAGACCTCTGCGAATTCAAAGAAAAAGTCGACGCCTGATTCACATGCCTCGACGGGTTCTCGGCGGGGCGAAAAACCTCTCACCCCGCGCTGCCATGATACCTTCTCTTTTGACTGTAACCGCGTGATTTAGTCGTTCACAACTATATAACATGTGGCTGATAACCGCTTCAGCAGGTTAATCGTTTTTTTACGATGAGAATTTTCTATAAATTTGTGATGTAGATCACTTTGATAACACCACGTTAAATTTTGGTCATTTTATTGTCACCAAAACCCGGCGATCGCGATTGCCACAGGATCTGAAGCAATACATTACGCTGGCTAAAACTTCCTGACTGGGCCATATCACTGCTTATTCGCTTTTACAGCAGAACATATCCCTGAAATGGCCCCTTAAACGCAACGGCAGAGATTTTAAATTGGGAAAGGCACGATTAATAAAATTTAACGCTGAATAACAATTCTTTCCTCGGGACATTATTCCAGCCTGGATATATGTAACAGAGTATTGCAGAAGACTTGCCTGACGGCGCAGGATAGTGAACATTACCTGCCGTTTCCCCCTTCCATAATAACAATAAAGTGACTGCCACAGGCCTTCACGCTAATAAGACCCCTGTTAAAGTGGGATGTAAAAAAAGAGGTATATGTGTCGACTGCAAACAATAAACCAGCAGAAAGCGTGAGTCTGAACGCTTTCAAACAACCGAAATCGTTCTACCTGATCTTCTCCATTGAACTGTGGGAACGCTTTGGTTACTACGGCCTGCAAGGCATCATGGCCGTCTACCTGGTGAAACAACTGGGTATGTCAGAAGCGGATTCTATTACACTGTTCTCCTCTTTCAGCGCACTGGTTTATGGCCTTGTCGCCGTCGGCGGCTGGCTGGGTGATAAAGTGCTCGGCACCAAACGCGTTATTATGCTCGGGACCATCGTTCTGGCTCTCGGCTATGCGCTGGTTGCCTTCTCCGGGCACGACGCCGCCATCGTCTATATGGGTATGGCGACTATCGCCGTCGGTAACGGCCTGTTTAAGGCTAACCCGTCTGCCCTGCTCTCTACCTGTTATGATAAAGACGATCCGCGTCTTGATGGCGCATTCACCATGTATTACATGTCCATCAACATCGGTTCCTTCTTCTCTATGCTTGCCACACCGTGGCTGGCGGCTAAGTTCGGCTGGAGCGTTGCTTTCTCCCTGAGCTTCGTTGGGATGCTGATTACGCTTGTGAACTTCATGTTCTGCAAGCGCTGGGTGAAAGACTACGGTTCCAAACCTGACTTCCTGCCGGTTCATTTCGGTAAGCTGTTCGCGACAATCATCGGTGTTGTGGTGCTGGTTGTGATCGCAACCTGGCTGCTGCATAACCAGGGTATCGCTCGTGCGGTACTGGGTCTGGTCGCGCTGGGTATCGTTATCATTTTCGCTAAAGAAGCGATTGCGATGAAAGGCGCAGCTCGTCGTAAAATGATTGTGGCCTTCATTCTGATGCTGGAAGCCGTCGTCTTCTTCGTGCTGTACAGCCAGATGCCAACGTCCCTGAACTTCTTTGCCATCCGTAACGTTGAGCACGCAATCTTAGGCATCACCTTCCAGCCAGAGCAGTTCCAGGCGCTGAACCCATTCTGGATCATGGTAGGTAGCCCGATTCTCGCCGCTATCTACAACAAGATGGGTGACCGTCTGCCAATGCCACACAAGTTCGCTATTGGTATGGTGCTGTGCTCCTTTGCCTTCCTGGTGCTGCCGCTGGGTGCTAAGTTTGCCACTGACGCGGGTATCGTTTCCGTGAACTGGCTGATTCTGAGCTACGCGCTGCAGAGCATCGGTGAGCTGATGATCTCTGGTCTGGGTCTGGCAATGGTTGCGCAGCTGGTTCCACAGCGTCTGATGGGCTTCATCATGGGTAGCTGGTTCCTGACTACCGCTGGTGCTGCAATCATCGCGGGTAAAGTCGCTAACCTGATGGCCGTGCCGGAAAACGTCACTGACCCACTGCAGTCTCTGAACGTCTACGGTCATGTGTTCATGCAGATTGGTATCGCCACCGGCGTTATCGCCCTGCTGATGATTGTTATCGCGCCAAAACTTAACCGCATGACGCTTTCAGATTCTGCTGATGCGGCTGCGGCTGCGGAGAAAGCCACCGCCTGATATAGCGGGAAACAATAATTTTTCAGCCGTTAGCTTTGCGCTAGCGGCTTTTTTTTTGCCTTAAGGCGCACTACCATAAAGAATCTTAGCGCCATAAAGGAGTTCAGTAATGAAACTGTATTATAAGCCAGGTGCCTGTTCCTTCTCTCCCCACATCATCCTCCGTGAAACCGGTCTGGATTTCTCCCTCATCAAAGTTGATTTAGCCAGCAAGCGTACCGAGGCCGGTGACGACTACTTTGCCGTGAACCCTAAGGGCCAGGTGCCCGCCCTGCTGATGGATGATGGTTCGCTGCTGACCGAAGGCGTGGCCATCGTGCAGTATCTGGCAGACAAAGTGCCGGACCGTCAGCTTCTGGCCCCGGCGGGCAGCATGACGCGTTACCACACGCTGGAATGGCTGAACTATATCGCCACCGAACTGCACAAAGGCTTCAGCCCGCTCTTTAATCCTGCGACGCCTGAAGAATTCAAAACCATTACCCGCCAGGCGCTGGAGAAGAAATTCAAATACGTCAACGAGGAGCTGCACGACAAGCAATGGCTGATGGGCCTGCGCTTTACCGTAGCAGATGCCTATCTGTTTACCGTGCTGCGCTGGGCGCAGGCACTGAAGCTGGATCTGAACGGTCTTAGCAACATCGAAGCGTTTATGGAGCGCATGAAGGCGCGCCCGGCCGTCGAAGCGGCAATGGCGGCGGAAGGTATTTAAAACAAAAATGCCCTCGGTTAAGAGGGCATTTGGCAGCGTTCAACAATAAGGGTGAGGACGTTAAGTCTCTCGCCTTTTTTTATGCACTATTTCCAGCAGACGAGGCAGTAGTTCTTCTTACCGCGGCGCAGCAGGGTGTAGCGATTGAACAGGATATCGCTATCGGCAAAGGTGTATTCCGGGTCGGACTGCTTTTCACCGTTGATGGTGATAGCGTTCTGCGCGATGGTCTTGCGCGCCTGACCGCGGGAAGGCTGAAGCTCGGAATCAACCAGCGCCTGTTGCAGGTCTGCACCACGCTCCAGTTCAACCATCGGTACACCGTCCTGCGCCAGCTGCGCGAAGTCCGCTTCGGTCAGGTCGCTCAGGTTACCGTTGAACAGGCTGCTGGTGATGCGCTTAGCGGCCACCAGGCCCTCTTCACCGTGCACCAGACGAGTCACCTGCTCGGCCAGCACGTACTGGGCACGTGGCGCAGCACCGCTGTTCTTATCTTCTTCTTCCAGCGCGTCGATCTCTTCGAGGCTCATGAAGGTGAAGAACTTCAGGAAGCGGTAAACGTCGGAGTCCGCGGTGTTGATCCAGAACTGGTAGAACTTGTACGGGCTGGTTTTCTTCGGATCCAGCCAGACCGCGCCGCCTTCGGTTTTCCCGAACTTAGTGCCGTCAGACTTGGTGATCAGAGGAACGGTCAGACCAAAGGCCTGCTGCTGGTGCAGACGACGGGTCAGGTCGATACCGGAGGTGATGTTGCCCCACTGGTCAGAACCCCCGATTTGCAGCACAACGCCATGCAGCTTGTTCAGGCAGGCAAAGTCATAGCCCTGCAGCAGATTGTAGGAAAACTCGGTAAAGGAGATCCCCACGTCGTCGCGGTTAAGACGCTGTTTTACCGCTTCCTTGTTAATCATCTGGTTAACAGAGAAGTGCTTACCGATGTCGCGCAGGAACGTCAGCACGTTCATGCCGCCGAACCAGTCGTAGTTATTCGCCGCGATCGCTGAGTTTTCACCGCAGTCAAAATCGAGGAAAGGTGCAACCTGGCGACGGATTTTTTCCACCCACTCGTGAACGGTATCCTCTGTGTTCAGCTTGCGCTCAACGGCTTTAAAGCTTGGGTCGCCAATCAGACCTGTCGCGCCGCCGACCAGGGCAACAGGCTTATGGCCAGCCTCCTGGAAGCGTTTCAGACACAGCAGTGGAACCAGATGGCCCAAATGCAAGCTGTCGGCGGTAGGATCGAAGCCGCAATAAAGCGCGATTGGCCCTTCCGCCAGGCGCTGCGCTAAGGCCTCCTCATCCGTTACCTGAGCCACCAGGCCCCGCTCTTGCAATTGTTTTATCAAATTGATGCTTGCCATCAAATTCTCCATGTAGTTACGACTGCACCTTTGCCGGTACACGGCTATTCGCCCGCTGGCGAATGGGTTCATTTCTTAGGGGGCATAGAATAAAACGCCAGCCCACGGAGTGCCAGCGCTTAACGCAATAAATCGCAGGAGTTACGGGGCCAGGCGGTCGATTTTCCAGGCGTCGCCTTCGCGCTGGTATAAAAAGCGGTCGTGCAGGCGATGTTCGCCGCCCTGCCAGAACTCCACCTGGTCAAAGTTGACCCGATAGCCGCCCCAGAAGCTCGGCAGCGGCACTTCGCCCTGCTGGAATTTTTGCTTGAGCTCAAGGAACTTGCTTTCGAGGATGCCGCGCGCGGAGATGCGGCTGGATTGTTTAGAAACCCAGGCGCCAATCTGGCTGTCGCGAGGACGACTGTGGAAGTACTTCATCACTTCGAGGGTCGACAGACGTTCCGCCGTGCCCTGCACCATGACCTGGCGATCCAGCATGTGCCACGGGAAGTGCAGGCTGATGCGTGGGTTTTGTTCCAGATGATGCGCCTTGCGCGAACCGAGATTGGTGTAGAAAACCATGCCACGTTCGTCGAAATGTTTAAGCAGGACAATACGCTGATACGGCTGACCGTTTTCGTCTACCGTCGCCACGACCATGGCGGTAGGATCGGCGAGTTTGGCCTCACAGGCCTGAGCAAGCCAGCGCTCGAACAGATCGAGGGGTTGATCGGTCAGGTCATTGCGGCGCAGGCCGCCTTTGGTGTATTCACGGCGCAGATGGGCAATCTGTTGCAAAGAGTCGTTGTCAGACATGGCGTTACGTCAGGTTATCATCAGGTGGTGCTATTGTGCGCCCCACCCTCAGAAATCTCAACTTTTCGACTTTTGCAGCTGGCAATTATTTAGCACGACGCTGTCTTTGCGGTAGACCGTGGCGGAATCGCCTTTAGACCAGAAAACATAGACGCCATCGGTATAGCGAGCCCCTGAAGCAGACAAGCCCTGAGTCAGAGAGAGATAGTCATCGTCATAGACGAAATTCACCATCTGCTTTTCTTTGTTCAGCTTCACGGTAAGCGGCTTTTCATCACACTGGTATTGCAGCGTGTCGGTTTGCATCCGTTCAACGAAGGAGTTGTAGTAGCTACAGCCGGCAAGCAGCATCGGAAGGGTGGCAACAAGTAGTTTTTTCATCTGCGTATCCTGAAGATCTTCTTATCCCTGGAGGGCAGGTCACCCTCCATTTTCCTCTTAAGTGTAAAGAGTCCGGGAAGAAGATCATTTCAGTTAACTCTGATTATGCAGCGGGTTGGCCGGAAATATCGCGCCGATGACGCTTGCCTCTGACGCACCGGTGACCGACGGAAGATTACCCGGCAGGCCAGAAACCGTTCGATAAGCAAGCCAGGCAAAGGCCAGCGCTTCCATATCGTCACCGCTGATACCTGCTTCATCCGTGGTGCCAACTTCAATCCCCGGCAGTAGTCCTGCCAGACGCGCCATCAGAAGTGGATTCCGGCTTCCGCCACCGCACACCATTAATCTTTCACAACCGCCGCACAGCAGCACCTGCTCAGCAATGGTCACCGCACTCAGCTCGGTGAGCGTAGCCTGTACGTCCTCCCCTGCAAGCCCCGGGAAAGCGCTAAGCTGGCGTTCCAGCCAGCCGTAGTTGAAATATTCTCTTCCGGTACTTTTCGGCGCCGGTGAGGCAAAGTAAGGATCGGACAGCATCTGCTGGAGCAGTGGCAGAACGACTTTTCCGCTGCTCGCCCACTGCGCGTCTTCATCGTAGGGTTTGCCTTTTTGTCGCCAGATCCACGCGTCCATCAGCATATTGCCCGGGCCGGTATCATAGCCTTTCACCGGTTTGCCGGGGATCAGCAGCGAAAGATTCGCTATGCCGCCGATGTTGAGCACCATCCGACTTTCGGTGGGATGAGCAAGCAGTGCATGATGAAACGCAGGCACCAGCGGCGCGCCCTGCCCGCCCAGCGCCATATCACGGCGGCGAAAATCCCCCACCACGGTAACGCCCGTCCGCGCGACGATACGATTATTGTCACCAATCTGCAGGGTATGGGGAGCTTCCCCTTTAGGTTCGTGCCAGACGGTTTGCCCGTGGCAGCCAATGGCCACTACGTCCGCATACGTCAGTCCCTGTTTATCCATTAATGTCTGCACCGCCTCGGCAAAGAGCGTCCCCAGACGGTGATCGAGCTGCCCCAGTTGGGAAAGCGTCAGCTGCTGCCCCTGGCAAATAGCCAGAATCGCATTTTTCAATGCCAGAGGAATGGGATGGCTGTGGTTCGCGAGCTGAACGACGAGATGTTCATCAATAGCCGCTAATACAACATCTATGCCGTCGAGGCTGGTGCCCGACATCACGCCGATATAACGACCAGATTTCATCAATTACTCCTGTAATTCACGCGGATTATCCTGTTAGTCCACCACAAACTTACATGTAGTACGATAATTTATTAATACTTTTTAACAAGTTCGCGAGTCAGCGCATTGTCTGATGCGCAGATAACACAATGAGCAGGTCGTTGACTGGCCGTTGATGACGACTCTTTTAGTATAATTTATCTTATTGCCCGGAACTAAAATGAAATTGAGTATCTAAATAACTTATAATTTACCCATTATGGATGCTCACATGGGCTTTTTTGAAACAGGAGATTCTCAGATGATTGCACGTGTACTGGTTGTTTCGTTGGTCGGCTTAACGCTGGCAGGTTGTGTGAATGACAGCTCCCTTTCGGGCGACGTCTACAGTGCTTCAGAAGCGAAGCAGGTACAAAACGTCACTTACGGTACGCTGGTCTCGGTCAGGCCGGTACAGATCCAGGGTGGCGATGACAAAAACGTGGTCGGCGCAATCGGTGGGGCCGTACTGGGTGGTTTCCTGGGTAATACCATCGGCGGTGGCACAGGTCGTTCACTGGCTACCGCAGCCGGCGCTGTGGCCGGTGGCGTAGCGGGCCAGGGCGTTCAGGGTGCGCTGAATAAAACCCAGGGCGTGGAGCTGGAAATCCGTAAAGATGACGGCAACACTATTCTGGTTGTCCAGAAACAGGGTGACACCCGTTACACCCCAGGGCAACGCGTCCTTATTGCCAGCAACGGCAGCCAGACGACCGTCTCCCCACGCTAAGTTTGTAAAAAAAGAGGCCTGAATTTTCAGGCCTCTTTTTTATTGGCTTGGGTGCGACAGGCTAATCCTGCGCCTGTAGATCGACGATGTTCTGCTCGAGTCGGGCCACCAGGTTAATCAGCAGGTTTAACTCCTCTTCGCTGATACCAGATAAAATTTCTCCGCGCGTGTGGTTTATCACCGCTTCCATTTCAGTGATAATCGGTGTCGCACGCTCGGTCAGTTTAATACGTTTTGCACGGCGATCGCTTGCGCAGGTTTGGCGTGAAATTAACCCCTTCTCTTCCAGCTGATCCAGCGTTCTGACCAGAGAAGGTTGTTCGATGCCAATCGCTTTGGCCAGCTGAATCTGTGACTGCTCGGGCGGCAGCTGATGAATATTATGCAGCGTAACCCAGTGTGTCTGTGTCAATTCCAGAGGTTTCAGGCGATGGTCAATCAGAGCGCGCCAAATACGCACCAAGCGGGCCAGATCTGATCCTAATGGCGATTCCATTTCATCTCCTTATAATTAGCTTGCTAAGTTATTATACTGATTTTAGACTAGCGTGCAGGCTTTAAAATTAAAAAAACGATTTCCATACTTTCGCTGATGTTATGTAACCATCTACACTTCAATCTTACAGCGAACTCCGGAAAAACGGCAGCAGTCCCTGGTATATTAAAGGATTATTCCACGTGAGCTTCACATTTTCTGCATCTGGCCTGGCGCTTCAGGACCTGATTGTCGGCGCATCCATCTACTTTCCCCCCCTGTTTAAACCGGTGCTGCTGGGCTTTTTTTTCTGGCTAATCCTGCATCGCCTTTTACGGGACTGGATGTATTCCGGTGAGATTTGGCATCCGACATTAATGGATTTATCGCTCTTTTCACTGTCGGTCAGCGCGGCCTTTGTCATTTTGGCGATGTGGTAAGCTCATGAATTTCAAAACTTTAAAATACTTCTCAACGTTGATAGTGGTTGCGGCGGCCGTCATCGTAGGCTGGCTGCTGTGGAACTATTACATGCAGTCGCCATGGACGCGGGATGGCAAAGTTCGTGCCGAACAGGTCAGCATCACACCGCAGGTTTCTGGAACCATTACGCACCTGAACGTCGTCGACAACCAGTTTGTGAAGGCGGGCACCGTGCTGTTTACGTTAGATATAACGCCATACCAGATTGCCGAAATCAATGCCGAAGCGCAGCTTGCCCAGTCGCAATCCACGCTGTCGAAAGCCAACAACGAAGCCAACCGCCGCCGCCATCTGCCGCGCAATTACATTTCCGCCGAAGATATGGATACGGCGAATATCAACGTCAAAGCCGCTCAGGCCGCGGTAAAAGCAGCCGAGGCCACCCTTAAGCAGGCACAATGGCAGCTTAGCCAGACTACCGTCACCGCGCCTGTAGACGGCTGGGTGACAAACCTCTCAACCCGAACCGGTAACTACGCCTCCACCGGCCAGCCGGTCTTTGCCCTGGTGGACAGCCGCTCTTTTTACGTGGTGGGCTATTTCGAAGAGACTAAATTGCGGCATATTCAACCCGGTAACCCCGCCATTATCGTGTTGTATAGCGGTCATCAGCCGCTGTCGGGAAAAGTGGAAAGCATCGGGCGGGCCATTTACGACCAGAGCATCGAAAATGAGAGCGATCTCGTGCCGGACATTAAACCCAACGTGCCGTGGGTCCGCCTTGCACAGCGGGTGCCGGTGCGCATTAAGCTCGATAGCATCCCGCAGGGCGTCACGCTGGTATCCGGTACCACCTGTACCGTCACTATTTCGCACTGAGCCCAATAGATGAAGCTAACCTGGCTCGAATGGCAGGGTACTCCCTGGGGAAAAGCAACCAGCGGTCAGTGGCGCTACGCCTTACGTAACGCCATCGCGATGTGCCTGGCGTTGACCATCGCCTACTGTCTCGATCTCGATGAACCTTACTGGGCCATGACCTCCGCGGCGGTTGTCAGTTTCCCAACCGTGGGTGGGGTCATCAGCAAGAGTCTTGGCCGCATCGCCGGGAGTTTAATTGGCGCCACGGCCGCCCTGATGATTGCAGGCAACACGCTTAACGACCCGTGGTTATTTACGTTTGCCATGGCCGCGTGGCTCGCGCTCTGTACGTGGGTTTCCAGCCAGTTCCAGAACAATGCCGCCTACGCGTTTATGCTGGCCGGCTACACGGCGGCCATCATCGCTTTCCCGATGATCGATACCGTGGACACCACGCAGCTTTGGGACATCGCCCAGGCGCGAGTTTGTGAAGTGATCGTCGGGATTTTATGCGGTGCTTTTATGATGATGGTGCTTCCCAGCACCTCGGATGGCACAACCCTTATCACCGCGCTCAAAACCATGCACGCCCGGCTGCTGGAGCACGCAAGTCTGTTATGGCGACCTGAAACCACCGACGAAATACGCACCGCCCATGAAGGCGTTATCAGCCAGATCCTGACCATGAATTTGCTGCGCATTCAGGCCTTCTGGAGCCATTATCGTTTTCGCCGCCAGAACAATCTGCTCAACTATTTACTGCACCAGCAGCTGCGGCTGACCAGCGTCATTTCGGGCCTGCGCCGCATGCTGATTAACTGGCCAAATCCACCCGACTCCCTCTGGCCGCTGCTCGATGAGCTCCTCAAAGAGCTGGCCCGCCCGGGAACGCATAAATACCCTGTGGCTCGCCTGCTCCAGCAGCTGGCCCCCGGCAGCGGGGATGATTATCGGCACCAGGCCTTCTGGCACCGGCTGCGTTATTTCTGCTGGCTGTATCTCGACAGCAGCCGCTGGCTGAAAGAGCTGGAGAATGCCACACCTGTTTCTGTGCTTACCCCTCCCAAAACGCCCTCCCTTGCTCGTCACACCGACAATGCTGAAGCCGCGTGGAGCGCGTTGCGCACCTTCTGCGTCATTACGGTTACCGGTGCGTGGAGTATCGGCACGCAGTGGGACTCGGCAAGCGGAGCGTTATCCCTCGCGGCAATCAGCTGCGTCCTTTATTCCTCCGTCGCCTCACCGCTTGGTTCGTTGACGCTACTGATGCGCACCCTGCTCTGGCTGTCGCTGTTCAGCTTCCTGGTGCAGTTTGGCCTGATGGTGCAGATAACGGATCTCTGGCAGTTCCTGCTGTTTCTGTTCCCGCTGCTCGCGACAATGCAGCTCCTCAAGCTGCAGCAGCCGAAGCTTGCCGGTCTGTGGGGGCAGCTGATTGTTTTTATGGGATCGTTTATCGCCGTCACCAACCCACCGGTCTATGACTTTGGCGGTTTTCTCAATGATAACCTCGCCAAAGTGATTGGCGTGGGCTTGTCGTGGGTGGCTTTCTCCGTGTTGCGCCCAAGCTCCGATACGCGCAAAAGCCGCCGTCATATCCGCTCCCTGAGACGGGGTTTTGTCGACCAGCTTAGCCGCAGGCCGCAGCGCAATGAAAACCAGTTTGAGTCGCTGGTCTACCACCACATCAGCCAGCTGAGCAGCAGCAAAGATGAAACGGCACGACGCTGGCTGCTGCGCTGGGGGGTGGTATTACTGAACTGTTCCCACGTGGTCTGGCAACTTCGCGGCTGGGAGACGCGGTCAGATCCGCTTTCCAACGTGCGGGACGTCTGCATTCATACGCTACGGGATGTTATGAGCGAACGCGGTGTGCAGCAGCGTCCTCTGGGCGAGGCGCTGCGGGAACTACAAAGGATTTGCGATACGCTTGCCCACCACCACAGTCCTGCGGCGCGGGATCTGGCGGGGATCATCTGGCGGCTGTACTGCTCCCTCTCACAGCTGGAACAAGCGCCGCCTGTCGGTACGCTGACAGGCAGCAGCTGAGCTAGTTAATCACACCGCAGGCGTAACGTGCGCCGCCACCGCCCAGCGGTTTGGGCCGATCGGACATATTATCGCCGTCCACGTGGATCATCAGCGCTTTGCCCTTCACGTCATCAAGCTTTTTCAGGCGCGGTGCCGTGACGGGCTCTGTTGCCTTACCGTCATTGTTCACCACCAGCACGGGTAAATCCCCAAGATGCCCCACGCCTTCCGGCCCCATATGTTGGCCGGTGTTTTCCGGATCAAGGTGGCCGCCCGCCGCCTCGGCGGCTGAAGGTTTGCCCTCTTTCATGGCTGGCTCGCAGGTGCCTTTAGCGTGGACATGAAAACCATGTTCACCGGGCGGGAGCGTACGCAGGTCCGGGGCGAATTCGAGCCCCTTATCAGTTTCGTTGATGGTGACGGAGCCAAGAGATTGGCCGATGCCCTGCGGCGTGACGAGATTCATTTCAACTTTTTCGCTTGCCGCCTGGGCTGCGCCGCAGGTCAACATTGCGAGTAGTGCGAGACTCAAACGCTTCATCATTACCTCCTGTATTTATTTTGCCCAGTTAAGGTTAGGCAGAATATCGCCAGGAGGCAATTAATCAGGCTTACGGCACGTCGTAACCCAGCGCGGCTTTACGAATGCGGAACCACTGCTGACGGGTCATCTCCAGCGACAGAGAGTGGATAGCGGAGCGTACGCGCTCAATTTTACCAGAGCCGATAATCGGCAGCGGCCGGGACGGCAGACGCATCACCCATGCATACACCACCTGCTCGATGGTCTGGGCACCGATTTCACCGGCTACCGCCTGTAGCTCATCGCGCAACGGCTGGAAGGCTTCGTCGTTAAACAGGCTGCCGCCCCCGAGGCAGGACCACGCCATAGGACGGATGCGAAGCTGCTGGCACTGGTCCAGCGTGCCGTCAAGGATCGCAGGCTGATGAACCGGCGAAATCTCGACCTGGTTGGTTGCCAGCGTAAACGGCAGGCGCGACTGCAGCAGCGCAAACTGCGCCGGTGTGAAGTTCGACACCCCGAAATGGCGTACCTTGCCGCTTTTATGCAGTTCGGTAAAAGCTTCAGCCACTTCATCCGCATCCATCAGCGGGTCCGGGCGATGGATAAGCAGCAGGTCGAGATAGTCTGTGGCCAGCTTCTGCAAAGAGGCTTCTGCGCTGCTGATGATGTGGCTGCGGTCAGTGATGTAATGGCCGAGCGCGTGATCGGGATTAGCGGTGGTGGCGATACCACATTTAGTGACAATCTCCATTTTCTCGCGCAGATGCGGCACCAGGCGCATTGCGTCACCGAAGGCTGCTTCACAGGTGTAGCCGCCGTAAATATCCGCGTGGTCCGCGGTGGTGATGCCCAATTCCACATGCTCTTCAATAAAACTGGCCAGCTGGCGTGGAGACATATTCCACTCCATCAAACGCCAGTATCCCATCACCAGACGTGAAAACGCTGGCCCCTGCGGGGAAATCGTAATGCGCTGTACCATTAAGCATGACCTCAGTATTGGAAGAATTCTGCGCCGGAGTATAGCGGGGTTAATCGATTAAAAAAGTGAGGATTGCTGCGGTTCTTCTGATGCACCAGCGGAGGTTGCTCGCTGTTTGCGCAAAAAACGTTGTCGGCAGAGACGCAGAACTTCCTGTTTCTGCGGATCGCTAAGTTTTTGCCAGTTAAAGCGCTCATCCCGGCTGCGCATACAGCCACGGCAGTAGCCGCGCTCATCTGACTGGCAGATGCCGCGACACGGGCTCTGGATTGGAAAAAACTCAAGCTGCTCAGCCACGCTAACCCCCACACTGACTCATTCTTCAATTGAAGCCCGACATCGGTGAGGATGCAAGTGCCGCGTCAGATAATTGCCAACTTAAACGTCCCATCAACAACCGAATAATTAAGGAGGAGGTTAAGGTTGGCCTAATCTTCCCCCATTAATCTGTTCATCACCTCCAGAATTCTTAATGGCAGCTATGGAACTGATTAAAAAATTACAATGTAACGATGCAAGGTTTAATCTGTGCTGCGCATTCTTCTTTACATTAATTAACGCCTTATTTATTCGGCGCAGCTGGCAGATTATCGCCCCGGACTCCTTGCATAGCTGGCTATTTGCAGCAACGGTGCCGGTCGTTCTTTTTTGCGGCTGGCTGACCATATTTAGCCTTATCAATATTCCCTGGCTGCGTAAACCCATGCTCGTAATATTGGTACTGGGTTGCGCAGCCAGCAATTACTTTATGTCGACATACGGTGCCGTCATCGATAAGAGCATGATGATTAACGTATTTGAGACGGACTCCCAGGAGGCGACAGCGCTCATCACGCCGCAGCTTTTAATGTGGCTTGCGCTTGCAGGTATCATTCCAGCGCTAATCCTTAGCGCGATAAAAATTAAACCCGCCCGCTGGTGGCATACCCTTCTGACCCGTCTGGTAGGGATAATGGCCGGGCTCCTGATAATCATTCTGGTCGCTTCGGTATTTTATAAAGATTACGCCTCGCTGTTCCGCAACAATAAAGGCGTGGTCAAAATGGTGACGCCTGCGAATTATATTAGCGCCATCAGCCGATACAGCAAAGAGCGCTGGTTTGCCGGAGACCAGACGCTAATTCGGATTGGCGAAGATGCCAAAAAAGGCCCGCTCATCAGCCAGCAGAAAAAGAAAACTGTTGTCATTATGGTGGTGGGCGAAGCATCCCGTGCCGAAAACTATTCCCTGGGGGGTTACGGGCGCGAAACGAATCCTGAGTTGAAAAACCAGGGCGTGATCTACTTCCCGAAAGCTTCCTCCTGCGGCACTGAAACCGCCGTTTCCGTACCCTGCATGTTTTCTGATATGCCCCGCAGCAGGTACGATGCAGATCTAGCCCGTCATCAGGAAGGCCTCCTCGACGTCATGGGCCATGCCGGGGTTAACCTGCTATGGCGCGACAACGACGGTGGCTGCAAAGGTGCCTGCGACCGTATTGCGCACACCACGATGCCACAATGGCAGCTGAATAGTCTCTGCAAAAGCGAGTCATGCCTCGATGACGCCTTGCTGCACCGATTGGACAATGTGCTGGACGGCGTGCAGCAAGATTCCGTCATCGTTCTGCATCTTATGGGCAGCCACGGTCCGGCCTATTATCAACGCTATCCCGATAAATTCCGTAAATTTACGCCAACCTGCGACAGCAATCAGATTCAGGACTGTACCCGACAGGCGCTGATCAACACGTATGACAACACGATTCTGTACACCGACGATGTGGTCAGCCGCACCATTGATATGCTCAAAGCACGGCAGGATAAATTCAATACGGCGCTGGTCTATCTGTCTGACCACGGTGAATCACTGGGGGAAAGCGGGATTTATCTGCACGGTACGCCTTATATGCTGGCCCCGTCCCAGCAAACGCACATTCCGTTCCTGTTCTGGCTGTCGAAGAATTATCAGCAAAACTATGCGGTCAATGCGGACTGCCTGTCGAAAAAAGCGGCCAGCAGCGAAGTTTCTCAGGATAATCTGTTCTCCACCATGCTGGGCATGATGGATATAAAAACCTCAGAATATCAATCGAATATGGATATTCTCGCCAGCTGCCGTAAGGCACAGACCGGCGTGTGAGCTGAAAAAAACGCGCCCCGGGCTTGCGCTAGACTGACCGGTCTATTACAGTGACTGCCATGAACAGAAACCCTGCACATGATACTCGCGAACATCTCCTTGCCACCGGCGAGCAGCTTTGCCTGCAGCGCGGCTTTACCGGCATGGGATTAAGCGAACTGCTACGGACCGCTGACGTGCCGAAAGGCTCTTTCTATCACTACTTCCGCTCGAAAGAGGCGTTTGGCGTGGTGATGCTGGAGCGCTACTACGAAGCGTACAACCAGCGGCTGCAGCAGCACTTCTGTCAGGGTTCAGGAAACTATCGTGAAAAGCTGCTCGGCTGGTATCAGGAGTCTCTGACTTATTTCAGCCAGCACAGCCGCCTCATCAGCTGCCTGACCGTTAAGCTCTCTGCGGAAGTCTGCGACCTTTCGGAAGATATGCGTGGCGCGCTCGATAAAGGCGCAGCACAGATTATCGCCCAGCTGGCCAACGCGCTGGAGAAAGGTCAGGCGGAAAAAAGCCTGATGGTCAACGGCAGCGCGATGGATCTGGCCCAGACTATTTATGCCCTGTGGCTGGGTGCCAGCCTGCAGGCGAAGATCTCACGTAGCGCGATGCCGCTGGAAAGCGCATTTATCTACGTGGATCGTTTAATTGCGGAGCCCGTCTCCTGACGGGCTTTTTTATTTATTTCATTACTAGACGACCGGTCTATTCTAAGGATCAACTATGTCAACCGATAAATTGTTTACCCCACTGAAAGTGGGTGCCATCACCACGCCGAACCGTATTTTCATGGCTCCTCTGACGCGCCTGCGCAGCATCGTGCCGGGTGACATCCCTACCCCACTGATGGGCGAATACTATCGCCAGCGTGCAAGCTCAGGGCTCATCATTTCCGAAGCGACGCAGATTTCCGCTCAGGCGAAAGGCTATGAAGGTGCCCCGGGTCTGCACAGCGAGGCACAAATCGAAGCGTGGAAGAAAATCACCGCTGGCGTTCACGCGGAAAAAGGTCGTATTGCCGTGCAGCTGTGGCACACCGGTCGAATCTCTCACTCCAGCATCCAGCCGGGCCAGCAGGCCCCGGTCGCCCCTTCCGCGCTGTCTGCCGGAACCCGTACTTCGCTGCGTGACGAAAATGGCAACGCGATCCGCGTCGACACTTCCATGCCGCGCGCGCTGGAAATCGAAGAAATCCCCGGCATCGTGAACGATTTCCGTCAGGCCGTGGGCAATGCTCGTGACGCTGGTTTTGATCTGGTTGAGCTGCACTCCGCTCACGGCTACCTGCTGCACCAGTTCCTTTCTCCTTCATCAAACCATCGTACCGATGCCTATGGCGGCAGCCGCGAGAATCGCGCCCGTCTGGTACTGGAAGTGGTTGATGCGGTGAGCAAAGAGTGGAGCGCCGACCGCATTGGTATTCGCGTCTCACCAGTAGGTTCGTTCCAGAACGTCGATAACGGCCCGGATGAAGAAGGCGATGCGCTGTATCTGATTGAAGAACTGAGCAAGCGCGGTATCGCTTATCTGCACATGTCCGAGCCTGACTGGGCCGGCGGCAAGCCATACAGCGACGAATTCCGTCAGAAAGTTCGCGACACCTTCAAGGGCGTGATCATCGGTGCCGGGGCTTATACGCCAGAAAAAGCGGAGTCCCTGATCGAGAAGGGCCTGATTGATGCAGTAGCGTTTGGCCGTGATTACATCGCCAACCCGGATCTGGTCGAGCGTCTGCACCGCAACGCCGACCTGAACGAGCAGCGCCCGGAATCCTTCTACGGCGGCGGCGCGGAAGGCTACACCGATTACCCTACGCTATAAGGTTAGTAGGTGATTGATAGCGGCGCGCAAACGCCGCTTTAAATGCTGGCAAAGAAGGAAAAAGCGTGGTTTTCCTTCTTTGCAGGAAGGTGTCGAAAATCAATAAATTGATTTTCCTGTTTATCTGTTTAATGGTATCTGACAGAAACTGGAAATCATTAAGTTTGTTTTCAGTCTGAGCGGCGCGCAAACGCCGCTATACTTACCGCACATTTCAAAACGTTTTCGGATGCTAAACGTTTAATGCTAAGAGGATTCTATGCGCTTACTTCACACCATGCTGCGTGTTGGCGACCTGCAACGCTCCATCGAATTTTACACAAACGTACTGGGTATGACCCTGCTACGCACCAGCGAAAACACCGAATACAAATACTCTCTGGCCTTTGTGGGCTACGGCCCGGAGTCCGAAGAAGCCGTCATCGAATTGACCTACAACTGGGATGTGGACAGCTATGACATGGGCAACGCCTACGGCCACATTGCGCTGAGCGTAGATAACGCAGCCGAAGCCTGCGAGCGCATCCGTAACAACGGCGGCAACGTGACTCGTGAAGCGGGTCCGGTTAAGGGCGGCACCACCGTGATTGCTTTTGTTGAAGATCCCGACGGTTACAAGATCGAACTCATTGAAAGCAAAGACGCTGGTAAAGGTCTGGGCAACTAATCCCCTGTTAACGGGTGCACCCTGCACCCGTTACTGCAACACTCCGCAAAATTTGCCATAATGCGCGCTGCATTTTCCCCGTATTAAGAGATCCTGATGTCTGACAACACGCAATTGCATAGCCTGTGCGACCGTTTTCGTGGCTTTTATCCAGTCGTCATCGACGTTGAAACCGCCGGGTTTAACGCCAAAACTGACGCCCTGCTGGAAATAGCGGCTATCACCCTGAAAATGGATGAGAACGGCTGGTTAATGCCTGATGAAACGCTGCATTTTCATGTCGAGCCTTTTGAAGGATCTATCCTGCAGCCTGAGGCGCTGGCCTTCAACGGTATCGACCCACATAACCCATTGCGTGGCGCGGTCAGCGAATATGAAGCCCTGCATGCCATCTTCAAAATGGTGCGCAAGGGGATTAAAGACAGCGGCTGTAACCGCGCGATTATGGTGGCGCACAACGCGACCTTCGATCACAGTTTTACGATGGCTGCCGCAGAGCGGGCATCATTAAAGCGTAACCCGTTCCATCCGTTCGTCACCTTTGATACCGCGGCTCTCAGCGGGCTGTCCCTTGGTCAGACCGTGCTGGCGAAAGCCTGCATCGCCGCAGGTATGCCGTTTGACAGCAGCCAGGCGCATTCGGCGCTGTATGACACCGAGCAAACCGCCCTGCTGTTCTGTGAAATCGTCAACCGCTGGAAGCGTTTAGGCGGCTGGCCGCTGCCGCTGCCCGAACAGGAAACGCCCGAGGCTTAATAGCAGAAACGGTGGATGGCGCATTCGCTTATCCACCTTACAAATCAGTGAATACGTAAGTCGGATAAGCGAATGCGCCATCCGACAAAATCCTCAGCCGTGAAGTTTCCCGCGCGTGTCCAGCGAAATCAGCAACACCGAAGAGATAATCAGCAGCGAGCCAATCCAGTCCGGCACCGCGAACGACACCCCAAGCAGCAGCACGGACAAAAAGGCACTGCTTAGCGGCTCCGCGCAGCTTAGTATGCTCGCCTTTGGCCCACCAATCATCTGCGCGCCGGTCAGGTACAGGCTGAAGGTAATGGCCGTCCCCACCACCACCAGATAGAAGAAGGCAAACAGTGCGCCGCCGCTGGCGGTAAAGCTGCCGATCTGGCTGGCGTAGAACGGCATCAGCATGACCCCACCCAGCAACATACTCCAGCCCACCACGGGTAAAGTGCCGTAGCGCGCAATCAACGCCGAGGGATAGGTCGTATAGAACGCGGCGGAGAAGGCCGAAGCAATGCCCCAGAACAGCGCCGCGGTGGAGATAGTCAGTGAGGTTGGGTCGCCGTGCGTCACCAGTAAAAACGTGCCCACCAGCGACGTGCCGATCGCCGCAAATACCAGCTTCCCGGAACGTTTTTTCTTCACCAGAGCAAACCAGGCCACGATGATGGTTGGTGAGAGAAACTGCAGTATCGTCGCGGTCGCCGCGTTGGACTTCTCGATGGTCACCAAAAACGTGAGCTGGACTATCAGCGCGCCGAATACCGTAAAAATGAGCAGCGAAATGAGATCCTGGCGATGCCTGAACACCGCAAATATCTTGTCACCGTGCATAAACGACAGTGTCAAAAGAATCAGACCAGAAAACAGCAGGCGCAACATCGTCAGCGACTCCGAGGAGATATGACTTTGCTCCATGATGTACTGGGCGCAAACCCCGGAACTGCCCCACAGCACGGCGGCAAACAGCACATACAGCATCCCTTTCCGACTTACACTCATTTCCTCTGCCCTTTTTTATTCATGGCCCTGCACTCAACGAACCTTCTTGCCGCGAGAAAGCTTAAACGCGATAAACAAACAGATAATCCAGACCGGTAACAGCATGGCCGAAAGGCGCATGTCATCGATGGTACACATCAGCACCAGAATCATCATCATAAAGGCGATGCACAGATAGTTACCAAACGGATACAGAAGCGCCCTGAAGCGCGTTTCCCGGCCTTTGCGGCGCATCGCGCAGCGAAACTTCAGGTGTGCCAGCGAGATCATTATCCAGTTAAGCAGCAGCGTTGCGACCACCAGCGCCATCAGCAGACCAAAGGCATCGTGAGGCAGCAGATAGTTCAGCACCACCACCAGCGAGGTGATCGCCCCGGAGAGGATAAGCGAATAGACCGGCACGCCGCCCCGGTTGACCTTCGCAAGGAAGGCTGGCGCATTACGCTGGATAGACAGGCCAAACAGCATGCGGCTGTTCGAATAAACGCCGCTGTTGTAGACCGACAAAGAGGCAACCAGAATGACGAAGTTCAGCGCAGAAGCCACGATGTTGCTGTCCAGCTCGTGGAAAATCATCACGAACGGGCTGCTGCTGGATTTAACATCCACCCAGGGATAAAGCGACAGCAGCACGACCAGCGAACCAATATAGAACAGCAGGATGCGATAGACGACCTGATTAATAGCTTTCGGGATGGTCGTTTGCGGGTTTTGTGCTTCGGCGGCGGTGATGCCAATCAGCTCAAGGCCACCAAAGGAGAACATGATCACCGCCAGCGACAGGATAAGCCCGTGCCAGCCGGTGGCAAAGAAACCGCCATGCTGCCAGAGATTATGGAGGGTCGCCTTTTCGCCGCCGTGGCCTGAGGCAAGCAGCCAGATACCGAAGCCAATCATCCCGATAATGGCCAGCACCTTAATCAGCGCAAACCAGAACTCCATTTCCCCGTAAAGCTTGACGTTCACGAGGTTGACCGCGTTGATGATAACGAAGAAAGCGGCGACCCAAATCCACGTTGGCACGCCGGGGAACCAGTACTGCATGTAGATACCGGCGGCGGTCAGTTCTGCCATCCCCACCAGCACGAACATGACCCAGTAGTTCCAGCCGGAGAGGAAGCCAGCAAACGGCCCCCAGTATTTATAAGCAAAATGGGAGAACGAACCTGATACCGGCTCCTCAACGACCATTTCACCGAGCTGGCGCATAATCAGAAAGGCAATAATACCGGCCACCGCGTAGCCCAGCAGGACGGCCGGCCCGGCCATCTGAATCGCCGGACCAATACCGAGGAATAATCCGGTGCCAATCGCCCCGCCGAGGGCAATCAATTGAATATGGCGATTTTGCAGGCCGCGTTTGAGTACCTGCTCTTCTTCATGCGCTGCATCCTGACCGATCTGCCCTGACGCCAAAGACGTGTCCTTCACGCCGCTCTCCTGTCTCTTTCATTCAAGGGGGCACCTTTTAACACCTGAGGACGGGAGTGGCAAGGTGCGAGAAAGACGACATAAAAAAACCCGCCGGATAAGTGGCGGGTTCTTGTACAGCCGGGGAGGATTATTCCGCGTCTGGCTCTTCTGACTTATGCTTTTCAGCCGTCTCTTTGATCAGCGGCTGAAGTTCGCCACGCTGATACATCTCAATGATGATGTCACAGCCACCCACCAGCTCGCCGTCTACCCACAGCTGCGGGAAGGTTGGCCAGTTAGCGTATTTAGGCAGCTCTGCACGGATGTCCGGATTCTGCAGAATATCGACATAGGCGAAGCGCTCGCCACAGGCGGAAAGCGCCTGTACGGCCTGGGCGGAGAAACCGCAGCTTGGCAACTTCGGAGAACCTTTCATGTACAGCAGGATAGGATTCTCGGCGATCTGGCGTTGAATTTTTTCGATTGTGCTCATTGTCATGCTTCCTCAAACCTTTTTACGGCAGTAGTCTGCCATTGTAACGAGTAGCGCCCCCGCGCGAAAACACCAATTTTTTAAGGGGTATTTCGCCGCGTGCGGCGGACGCCAAACATGGATTAAGAATAACACTTTTCCCTGGGCCGCCAATTGCCAAAATACCCAAATCTCGATCAATAAATTGCTTATTAGCCCGATTATCGGTTAATTTTTTTGCGGACGGTAACGAAATACCCTTAGCGCGGGAAAAGTCTGTTAACTTTCAGGCTTCTTATAGATTAGAATTGACGGGTTTAGAAAATCATACGTTGGCATGATGGTCTTCATCGTGTCTTCATCTACCAGGGGATTGTTGAGTGGCGCGGATAACAAAAAGATCTATCACGCTCTGTGCTCTGCTATTTACCTTGCCATTAACGCCATTGACGCATGCCTCAGAGCACGCGCGCTCTGCTTCCGCTCAAAAAGCACACGCGGCCAAGAAGAGCACAGTAAAAAACAAAACCAGCAAGAGTAAAATAAAAGCGAGTTCCACCACTAAGAAGTCCAGCAGTCAATCAGTCGCTGCGGTTAAAAAGAAAAAGACGGACGTTAAAAGTAAACCCCTCGCAACAGCCAGCAGCAAAAAATCACTTAAGAAAACCACTCCGGTTAGCAAAACTCAAACCATCGCTGCAGCCCAGCACTGCACCAAAGCGCGCAAAGGCCACAAGGCTAAATGCACCACGGTGAAGACAGATAAAAATCTGACTATTGCTCAGGCCCATAAAGCCCGCGTGCTGAAGGCGCAGAAAACAGCGATGAACAAATTAATGAATCAGATTGGAAAGCCTTACCGCTGGGGAGGTACCTCGCCTCGTACGGGCTTCGACTGTAGCGGCCTGGTTTATTACGCTTATAAAGATTTGGTCAAATTCCGCATCCCTCGTACGGCTAACGAAATGTATCACCTGCGCGATGCTGCTGCGGTGGGTCGTGGCGAGTTGCAAAGCGGCGATTTGGTCTTCTTCCGCACCCGTGGGCGCGGAACGGCCGATCACGTTGGCGTCTATGTTGGCAACGGCAAATTTATTCAGTCTCCCCGTACCGGCCGTGATATTCAGATAACCTCCCTGAGTGAAGATTACTGGCAGCGCCACTATGTCGGCGCTCGCCGCGTCATGACGCCAAAAACCATTCGCTGAACTTACCACCCACTCTAACAAGAGTGGGTGGTCTCCCCCTTTTGCTTATCCTTTCAATTTGTTACCCTAAAACCACACTAAGTGTGGTTTTATAGTCATCAACAATAATAAGGAGTTAAGCAATGTCGTTCGAACTACCTGCATTACCCTATGCGAAGGATGCCCTGGCACCGCATATCTCAGCCGAAACCCTGGAATACCATTACGGCAAACACCATCAAACCTACGTCACCAACCTGAACAACCTGGTGAAGGGCACGGCGTTTGAAGGTAAATCACTCGAAGAGATCGTACGTTCTTCTGACGGTGGGGTATTCAATAACGCAGCCCAGGTGTGGAACCACACGTTTTACTGGAATTGCCTGGCACCAAACGCGGGCGGAGAGCCAACGGGTGACCTGCTGAGCGCGATTAATAAAGCCTTCGGCAGCTTCGCAGATTTTAAGCAGCAGTTTACGGATGCGGCGGTGAAAAACTTTGGCGCGGGCTGGACCTGGCTGGTTAAAAACGCAGACGGCAGCCTGGCCATCGTCTCCACCTCCAATGCCGGCACACCGCTGACCACTGACGCGAAGCCGCTGCTGACCGTTGATGTGTGGGAACATGCTTATTACATCGATTACCGTAATGCTCGTCCAAACTACCTTGAGCATTTCTGGGCGCTGGTGAACTGGAAGTTTGTTGCGAAGAATCTGGCTTAACACCTGAGTCAAATGACGCTGCGCTACGCGTAGGGTGGATAAGCGATCAGCGCCATCCACCGGAAGTTACCCAGCCATAAAGCAATGGGCCGCAAAAGCGGCCCATTTAGATTGCTGACAAAGAAGGAAAAAACGTGATTTTTCCTTCTTTGTGGTTAGCAGCCGAAAATCAATGAATTGATTTTCCTTGTTATTTATTCGGTGAGATCTTTTCGAATTTCATTCGGTATAAGTTCGTCATCAGTCTGTATGGGCCGCAAATGCGGCCCATTTTAATCAGTGCAGAACGGCGGTTAAAGCGCCTGTGACAATCAGGCCCAGTACGATAACCGTTGTGATAACGGAAAATTTCAGATCGGTGCTCATTGATATCTCCTTTGTATAACCCTGAAAAGAGTGCGTTGCGGGGATTTTCCCACAACGAGCGACAAAAATCCTCCTGGATTTATGATGATATTAGCTTTCCCTCTTCCACTTTCCTGAAAGATGCGCCAAAATCCTTCGCTAATTTACTGCGTACTCTCAATTCAACGCCCTCCTCCCGCTGTATGTCGACTTCCCGACAGGCCCGCAACTCAAAAAGTTGCCCAGGAGTTAGCGAGCGCAAACGTTTAACAGAAGAATTATCAGGAGTTTATGATATGGCCTGGAGTGATATCTAATGGCGACAATCAAGGACGTGGCGAAGCGCGCAAACGTTTCCACTACAACCGTATCACATGTTATTAACAAAACCCGCTTTGTGGCGGAAGAAACACGCAACGCGGTATGGGCGGCTATTAAGGAATTACATTATTCGCCAAGCGCCGTGGCGCGCAGCCTGAAAGTGAATCACACCAAAACGATTGGCCTGCTGGCCACCTCCAGCGAAGCCCCTTACTTTGCGGAAATTATCGAAGCCGTTGAAAACAGCTGCTTTGAAAAAGGCTACACGCTGATTCTGGGCAACGCGCACAACAACTTTGAAAAGCAGCGCGCCTACCTCTCGATGATGGCGCAGAAGCGCGTAGACGGCCTGCTGGTGATGTGTTCGGAATACCCGGATAGTTTATTGACCATGCTGGAAGAGTACCGCCACATTCCCATGGTTGTTATGGACTGGGGCGAAGCTCGCGCCGACTTTACCGACTCAGTGGTGGATAACGCCTTCCGCGGCGGTTATCTGGCCGGCCGCTACCTGCTTGAACGCGGCCACCGAGAGATTGGTGCCATTCCAGGTCAGATGGAACGTAACACCGGCGGTGGACGCCATGCGGGCTTTATGCAGGCATTGCAGGAAGCCAACATTACCGTTCCTGAAAACTGGATAGTCCAGGGTGACTTCGAGCCGGAGTCCGGCTACCGCGCCATGCAGCAAATTCTCGGGCAGTCACACCGCCCGACCGCCGTGTTCTGCGGCGGCGATATCATGGCGATGGGGGCGATTTGCGCGGCGGATGAGATGGGCCTGCGTGTCCCGCAGGATATCTCTGTCATCGGCTATGACAACGTGCGCAACGCCCGCTATTTCACACCGGCGCTGACCACCATCCACCAGCCAAAAGATTCGCTGGGTGAAACGGCGTTCGGCATGCTGCTGGACCGTATCGTCAATAAGCGCGAAGAGTCGCAGACCATTGAAGTGCATCCGCGCCTCATTGAACGCCGCTCCGTTGCCGACGGCCCGTTCCGCGACTATCGCCGCTAAGCTTCATCAGGAGCCTGGACGCCCGTTTCAGGCTCTTTTAACCACTCCTGGTTCATCGTTTCACTGTCCCCCAGATACTCCAGCAGCCAGCTTAACGCCGGTGAGGCATCATTTTGCCGCCAGGTCAGGCAGCAGGCCGCATCCGGGAAGGGATTCTCCAGCGCCAGTTCGTGCCATCTCCCTGACTCTAACCACGGTTTGGCAATATGTGACGGCACCATGCCGATGCATAGCCCGGCGCTCAGGCAGTCCGATCCGGACTGCCAGTCCGGGACAACCACGCGATGCTGGTTATCCAGCAGCCAGGTAATTCGCTTTGGCAATGAACGAGAGGTATCCTCCAGCACCAGCGACGGCCATGCGCGCAGATCTTCATCGCTCAACGCCCCCTCCCGCTGTGCTAACGGATGGCTGGCAGCCACCACACACCGCCAGTTGAGCGTGCCCATATCACGGAACGCATAGCGCCCCCCGACGGGAATAGCCTGCGTGGCGCCAATAGCCACTTCCACGCGCCCGTCGGCCAGCGCGTCCCACACGCCGTTAAAGACCTCCTGGAAAATACGCAGTTCGATATCCGGGAAGTGACGATAAAAGTCGAGCACCAGCTGGCGGGTTCTCTCCGGCTTGACGATATTATCGACGGCGATGGCCAGGTGGCCGCGCCATCCGTTTGCGATCTGCTGGCACTGCTGCCGTGTCTCCATCATTTTTTTGATAACAGAACGGCCTTCTTTCAAAAAGAAGCGCCCTGCGGGGGTCAGTTCGACATCCCGATGACGACGTTCAAACAGCGGAACGGCCAGCCACTCCTCAAGCTGCCGCACCGTATAGCTGATAGCAGACGGAACGCGGTGCAGCTCCTGCGCCGCGCCGCTGAAACTGCCGTTGCGCGCAACGGCGTCGATAACTTCCAGCGAATATTCAGACCACATAATTTTTGCCTGCAAAATTTTTGAACGCAATCTACAAATATTAGCGTTTCACAAGCCAGTTTGCACTCCGTACACTCCGGCGCTGATTACCTGCAAATCATTCAAGAGATAACTATGCAACCATCAAAAGGATTTCTTATCTGGCTCGCCGGTCTGAGCGTGCTGGGTTTCCTTGCCACCGACATGTATTTACCTGCTTTCGCCGCCATCCAGCAAGATCTGAACACCGAGGCCTCTGCGGTCAGCGCCAGCCTTAGCCTGTTTTTAGCGGGCTTTGCCTTCGCGCAGCTGATGTGGGGGCCGATGTCCGATCGCTTCGGACGTAAGCCTGTGCTGCTTGCCGGTCTAAGTATTTTCGCCGCCAGCTGTCTGGGCATGCTGTGGGTGGAAAACGCCACCACGTTGCTGGTGCTGCGCTTTATTCAGGCCGTGGGCGTCTGTTCAGCGGCGGTAAGCTGGCAGGCACTGGTGACGGATTATTATCCGGCCAGCCGCGCTAACCGTATTTTCGCGACGATTATGCCGCTGGTGGGTCTTTCTCCGGCGCTGGCTCCGCTGCTGGGCAGCTGGATCCTCAACCATTTCGAGTGGCAGGCAATCTTTGCCACCCTGTTTGCTATCACCCTGGTGCTGATGGTGCCGACCCTGCGTCTAAAACCGCGTACCCAGCACCATCCACAGACCGAAGAGAATAAGGTGAGCTTTCTATCACTGCTGCGTTCACGCGTTTATAGCGGCAACGTGCTGATTTATGCGGCCTGCTCGGCCAGCTTCTTCGCCTGGCTGACCGGTTCGCCATTTATCCTGAATGAGATGGGTTACAGCCCGGCGGCCATCGGTCTGAGCTACATGCCGCAGACTATCGCCTTCCTGATTGGTGGTTACGGCTGTCGTAGCGCGCTGCAAAAATGGCGGGGAAAACAGATGCTGCCGTGGCTGCTGGCGCTCTACACGCTCAGCATTCTCGGCACCTGGGGCGTGGCGGTCAGCGGACACGCAAACCTGACTTTGCTTCTGATTCCGTTCTGCATCATGGCAATGGCCAACGGCGCGATTTACCCGATTGTGGTTGCCTCAGCCCTTCTGCCTTTCCCGCAGGCAACGGGAAAAGCAGCGGCCCTGCAAAATACCCTGCAGCTTGGTCTGTGCTTCTTTGCAAGCCTGATGGTCTCCTGGCTGGTCGCAACGCCGCTGTTAACCACCGCCAGCGTCATGCTGACCACCATTGTGCTGGCAACGCTGGGTTACCTGCTCCAGCGCAGCAAAAGCGAAGCGGCCTGGGAAGCTCGGGAAGCCCATCAGCAATCGTAAAATAACCTGGGCGATAATATAATAAACATGTTATTAGCCTGCTAACGATAAAGCGTTGAATCATCTGATTTCCAGGCTTATACTCATTAGCGGCTCGGTTAGCACTATTATAATGAATGTATAACGGGAGCCTTAGTGCTCCCGTTTTTTTATTTGTTTTCTCAATATATTTAGCGGGCATTTGCCCCTTTCTCTTTCCTACGTCGGATATCAGGCACGCGGATTTTTCCGTGAGATTTCTCACATACCCAAAATAGCGTCTACGCTGTTTTAAGGTTCCTCACACAGAAGGTGTTGGAGAAGCTATGAGTTCATCGTGTATAGAAGAAGTCAGCATACGAGATAACGAATGGTATCGTATTGCGAACGAAATGCTCACCCGGGCAGGGATCACCGTTAATGGTCCACATCCCTTTGATATTCAGGTAAAAAACCCCGATTTTTTTAGACGCGTCCTGCAAGAAGGATCGCTCGGCCTGGGCGAAAGCTTTATGGACGGCTGGTGGGACTGCGAACGCCTGGATGCTTTTTTCAATAAGGTCATTCGTGCCGGTCTGGAGCACCAGCTCCCTCGCCATTTAAAAGACACGCTGCGTATTGCCGCCGCCCGGGTATTTAATCTGCAAAATAAGAAACGGGCCTGGATAGTGGGCAAAGAGCACTACGATCTCGGTAACGATCTCTTTAGCCGGATGCTCGATGAGCATATGCAATATTCCTGTGGCTACTGGAAAGAGGCAACTACGCTTGGCGAAGCGCAGGATGCCAAGCTGAAAATGATCTGCGACAAGCTGCATATGGAGCCGGGCATGACCCTGCTGGATATCGGCTGCGGCTGGGGCGGTCTGGCGGAATACGCTGCCCGTCATTACGGAGTGAAAGTGCATGGTGTCACCATCTCGGCTGAACAACAGAAAATGGCTCAGGATCGCTGCGCCGGCCTGGATGTGACCATCCTGCTTCAGGATTACCGCGACCTGAACGAGCAGTTCGACCGAATCGTCTCGGTGGGCATGTTTGAACACGTCGGGCCAAAAAACTATGCCACCTATTTCAACGTGGTAGACCGCAACCTGAAGCCGGACGGTATTTTCCTGTTGCACACCATCGGCTCCAATAAAACAGATAACAATGTCGATCCGTGGATCGATAAATACATCTTCCCGAACGGCTGCCTGCCCTCCGTACGGCAAATTGCCGAAGCCAGCGAAGGTCACTTTGTGATGGAAGACTGGCACAATTTCGGAGCCGATTACGACAGAACGCTGATCGCGTGGGACGAACGTTTCCATGCCAGCTGGCCGGAAATCGCCGATAACTATTCCGAACGTTTCAAACGCATGTTCAGCTACTACCTGAATGCCTGTGCCGGTGCGTTCCGCGCCAGGGATATTCAGCTCTGGCAGGTTGTTTTCAGCCGCGGCGTTGAAAACGGACTGCGGGTGCCTCGTTAGCGTCAGGCCCCGGCGCTAGCCGGGGTTAGATTGCTGACAAAGAAGGAAAAAGCGTGGTTTTTCCTTCTTTGTGATAAGCAGGTGAAAATCAATGAATTGATTTTCCTTGTTATTTATTCGGTGAGATCTTTGCGAAGTGCATTCGCTTTAGGTTTGTCATCAGTCAGGCCCCGGCGCTGGCCGGGTTTTTTAACGTTTTATTGCAGCAAATTCATAACAAACAGTGATCATTATCACGCTTCTTTCGCGTAAAACACCCCGAGTTTGATCCCGCCAGCAATTCTCATCACAAGTCATGGAAACCGGTTTCCGTTTTGTTTCAAAATCGCTGAACTTTTCAAAACATCAGCAAGGATACCGCCATGAGCATGTACCAAAATATGGTCAATGTGATTGAGCAAAAAATTACACCTCTGGCAGGCGCAATGGGCTCACAGCGCCACGTTATTGCGATCCGCGACGGGTTTATCGCCGCCCTGCCGTTTATGATTATTGGTTCTTTCCTGTTGGTTTTTATTTTCCCTCCGTTTTCCCCGGACAGCAGCTGGCGCTTTGCCCGCGGCTGGCTTAGCTTCTCGCAGACTTACCGCGAGCAGCTCATGCTGCCGTTTAACCTCAGCATGGGCGTCATGACGTTCTTTATCTCGGTCGGTATCGGCGCAAGCCTCGGGAAACACTACAAGCTCGACCCGGTTATGACCGGGCTTCTGTCATTTATGGCCTTTCTTCTGGTCGCCGCCCCCTATAAAGACGGGCACATCTCGACGCAGTATTTCTCCGGCCAGGGCATTTTTACCGCGCTGATCACAGCGATATACGCCAGCGAAATGTACGCATTGCTTAAGCGTCGCAATATAACGATTCGTCTGCCAAAAGAAGTGCCAACGGGCGTTGCACGTTCTTTTGAAATCCTGATCCCCGTCGTGGTGATTGTTTTTACCCTTCATCCGCTCAACCTGCTGCTGGAAGCCACCACCGGCATGATTTTACCGGAGGCGATCATGCACCTGCTGGCGCCGCTGGTTTCGGCCTCTGATTCGCTGCCCGCCATTCTCATCTCCGTGTTTATCTGCCAGATCCTGTGGTTTGCCGGTATTCACGGCGCGCTGATTGTCACCGGCATTATGAACCCGTTCTGGATGGCAAACCTTTCGGCCAACCAGACCGCGCTTGCGGCGGGAGAAGCCCTGCCGCATATCTATCTGCAAGGCTTCTGGGACCACTACCTGCTGATTGGCGGCGTGGGGTCGACGCTGCCGCTGGCCTTCCTGTTGCTGCGCAGCCGCGCCGTGCATCTGCGTACCATTGGCAAAATGGGCGTTGTTCCCAGCCTCTTCAACATTAACGAACCCATTCTCTTTGGCACGCCGATTATTATGAACCCGGTGTTCTTCCTGCCGTTCACGCTGGTGCCGATGATTAACGCCACGCTTGCGTACATCGCCACCAAACTAGGCTGGATTGCCCAGGTCGTTTCACTGACGCCGTGGACGACGCCCGCGCCAATCGGAGCCTCATGGGCCGCAAACTGGGCGGTAAGTCCCGTAATCATGTGCCTGATTTGTATGGCGATGTCGGCTGTGATGTATTACCCGTTCCTGAAAGCCTACGAACGTACCCTGCTCAGGCAGGACGAAGAGCGTGGCGCGCAGGAACAAGAAAGCCCGATTACCGCCAACTGAACATTTATTGCCTGCCGGTCTGGCAGGCACGTCCAAAGAGGAAGAAGTAATGAAATATGCATTTCCTGATAATTTCTGGTGGGGCAGCGCCAGCTCCGCGCCGCAGACCGAAGGCGAAACGCTTAACTTTGGTAAATCGGAAACCATCTGGGATCGATGGTTTGCGGAGCAGCCAACACGCTTCCACAACGGCGTTGGCCCGGCGGACACCTCCACCTTTTACCAGAACTGGAAACAGGATATCGCCCTGCTCAAGGCGCTGAACCACAATACGTTCCGCACCTCGATTTCCTGGGCGCGCCTGATTCCACAGGGTCGTGGTGACGTCAATCCGGAAGCGGTCAAATTCTACAACCAGATTTTTGATGAGCTGCACGCACAGGGCATCACGCCGTTTATCAACCTCTTCCACTTTGATATGCCGATGGTAATGCAAGAGCTTGGCGGTTGGGAAAATCGTGACGTTGTCACGGCTTACGGCGAGTATGCGAAAACCTGCTTCGAGCTGTTCGGCGACCGGGTGAAGCACTGGTTCACCTTTAACGAGCCGGTTGTTCCGGTTGAAGGCGGCTATTTATACGACTTCCACTATCCAAACGTGGTGGATTTCAAACGTGCCGCAACCGTTGCTTACCACACGATGCTGGCCCACTCGCTGGCGGTGAAGGCCTATCACGAACGTAACGACAGCGGCGAAATTGGCATCATCCTTAACCTGACGCCCTCTTACCCCCGTTCGCAGAATCCTGCCGACGTGAAAGCAGCCAACATTGCCGATCTGATGTTCAACCGCAGCTTCCTGGACCCGGCGCTGCGCGGCGAATATCCGCAGGAGCTGGTTGCCCTGCTCAAAGAACACGGCCAGCTCCCGGCCTGTCAGCCAGAAGATAAAGCCCTGCTTGCCGCGGGCGTGGTCGATCTGCTCGGGATTAACTACTACCAGCCGCGCCGCATAAAGTGCCGCGACTCGCTAGTCAACCCGGACAGCCCGTTTATGCCGGAGTGGTTCTTTGAGGCCTACGAAATGCCCGGCCGCAAAATGAACCCTTATCGCGGCTGGGAAATCTATGAAGAAGGGATCTACGATATCCTGACCAACCTGCGCGAAAACTATAGCAATCCGCGCTGCTATATCTCTGAGAACGGCATGGGCGTTGAAAACGAAAAGCGCTTTGATGAGAACGGGCAGATTCAGGATGACTATCGTATCGATTTCGTCAGCGATCACCTGAAATGGCTGCATAAGGGCATCAGCGAAGGCAGCAACTGCCTCGGTTACCATATGTGGACGTTTATTGATAACTGGTCGTGGTGTAACGCCTATAAAAACCGCTATGGTTTCGTCTCGCTGGATTTGGCAACCCAGAAGCGCACCATCAAGAAGAGCGGCGAGTGGTTCCGCGAAACGGCAGCAAAAAACGGTTTTGAAGACCGGGGCTAAAAAATTGTGCGGGCCTGTGCGGCCCGCCTTATGTCGTGCAGGTAACAAGAATGTCGAATATCAATGATGTTGCGCGCCTTGCGCAGGTTTCGAAAGCTACCGTCTCAAGGGTACTGAGCGGCAGCCGCGGCGTAAAAGAGGACAGTCGCCAGGCCGTACTGCGCGCCGCTGAAATTCTGAACTACACGCCCAATGCCATCGCCCAGTCGCTGAGCAGCCAGTCGACAAACTGTATCGGGGTGATTTGCGCGACCGAACATATCCAGCAGTCTACCGGTTATCTGCAGGCGCTGGAAAAACAGCTAAAGGAGCATCGCAAGCATCTTCTGCTGCGCTTCGCTAACGACGCGGAGAGCGTCCTGAACGCGGTGGACGAGCTGTCACATGGCCTGTGCGATGCGCTGGTCGTGGTGGGTGCCAGGTTCACTCTGCCTGCGCTTGACGGCGACGTCGTTCTGATCGACAGCCTGAGCGCTTCAACGGCTAACAGCGTGCAGTGCGACCGGGTATTTGCCGTAGAAACGGCCGTGCATTATCTATGTTCACAGCAGCGCAGACATATTGCGCTGGTTAACTTTTCCGGTGGTGATGCGGCTTTACAGACCATTGACGGCTACCGCCAGGCGCTGCATAACTATGCGGTGCCGTTTAATCGCCAGCTGGTTATCGAAAACGAACCGTCGGTGCGTATTGCCCTGCAAAAACTGGTCAACAGCGGGGTGAAATTTTCTGCGCTGCTGGTCACCAACGACAGCCAGGCGCAGGAAGCCATCACGATGCTCAATCAATACCAGCTCTTCGTGCCGGAAAAAGTGCTGGTCTTTAGCCTGGACGGCTCAACTCGCCTGCCGGGGACAAACGCTATTCCGGCCATTGAGTATTCGCTGGAAAATATCGCCCGTCGGGCCGTGGCGTTGCTGCTGGGCGAGCGCCATGAGAGCGATCTGGTGCGGGGAAGTTTATTGCTTGCCTGACTGAAGGCGGGTAAGAGCTTACCCGCCTCAGAAATTATTCTTTTGCCAGCATGGCTTCCAGCGCTGCTTCACGCTGCGCCAGTACGCGCTCAACCGTATCGACTATCGCCTGAGTTTGCGGGTCGATTTCGATATTAATGCGGCTGCCGAGCTTCTTTGCACCCAGCGTCGTGCGCTGCAAGGTTTCCGGAATTAAATGGACGCAGAATCGGGTCGCGGTCACTTCCCCTACCGTCAGGCTAATGCCATCAATACCGATATAGCCTTTGTGCAGGATATATTTCATCAGGCTCTTGTCCTGAATCTTAAACCAGATTTGACGGTTATTCTCTGAGGTTAAAATCTTCGCCACTTCGGCGGTAGTCATGATATGGCCGGACATCAAATGGCCGCCGATTTCATCATTAAATTTCGCCGCGCGCTCAACGTTCACGCAGTCGCCTGGCGCCAGCTCACCCAGATTAGTGATGCGCAGCGTCTCTTTCATCAGGTCAAAGCTCACGTGATTGCCGTTAATCTCCGTAACGGTCAGACAGCAACCGTTGTGGGCGACCGACGCACCCGTTTCAAGGCCAGGCAACATCTCTTCTGGCATCTCGATAACGTGGGTGCGGAAATTTGGTTTTTCATCGATGGAAACCAGGGTCGCGGTACCCTGTACAATACCAGTAAACATCCTAAAGCTCCGGGCAAGTCAATAAGTGGCACCGTTTGCCAGATAAAGCAAACGCATGCATCCGTGAGCAGCACAATAGCAGTTGGAAAAAAAGCTTGCCAGTCATCATCACTGCCCCACCATTATTTGTCTGGCGATTTAATTAACTGCCGCTACAATAGTCTGGATCTTTCCCCTGTTTGTCCTTTTTGCTGCCAACTATGGCGGCCTCTTAGTGTTCCTAATACTAATAATAATCAGGTGTATTTATGCAGAAGTACTTTATAGAAGCTCGCCAGCTTTTAGCGCTGGCGATACCCGTCATCCTTGCCTCCGTCGCTCAGACGGCGATGGGCTTTGTCGATACGGTGATGGCCGGCGGCTACAGCGCCACAGACATGGCCGCGGTGGCCATCGGGACCTCCATCTGGCTGCCCGCAATCCTTTTCGGCCACGGCCTGCTGCTGGCGTTAACGCCGGTTGTCGCGCAGCTCAATGGCTCCGGCCGACGCGAGCGCATTGCGCATCAGGTTCGCCAGGGATTCTGGCTGGCGGGCTTTGTCTCCGTGCTTATCATGGTGGTCCTCTGGAACGCCGGCTACATCATCGGTTCGATGAAAAATATGGATCCGCTGCTGGCAGAGAAAGCCGTGGGCTATCTGCGTGCGCTGCTGTGGGGCGCGCCGGGCTATCTGTTCTTCCAGGTTGCGCGTAATCAGTGTGAAGGCCTGGCAAAAACCAAGCCGAGCATGGTCATGGGATTCATCGGCCTGCTGGTTAACATCCCGGTGAACTACGTCTTTATCTATGGCCATCTGGGGATGCCGGAACTGGGCGGCGTCGGCTGCGGCGTTGCGACCGCCGCGGTTTACTGGGTCATGTTCTTCAGCATGATTTCCTATGTGCGCAAAGCCCGTTCAATGAGGGATATCCGTAACCCTGCTGGTTTCAGCACGCCGGACTGGCAGGTGATGAAACGTCTGACCCAGCTCGGTTTGCCGATAGCGCTGGCGCTGTTCTTTGAGGTCACCCTGTTCGCCGTGGTGGCGCTGTTGGTTTCGCCGCTGGGCATTGTGGACGTTGCGGGACACCAGATAGCCCTTAACTTCAGCTCGCTGATGTTCGTTCTGCCGATGTCGCTGGCAGCCGCGGTGACCATTCGCGTCGGTTTCCGTCTTGGCCAGGGCTCCACGCTGGACGCACAGACCGCGGCCCGCACGGGATTAGGCGTTGGCGTCTGCATGGCCGTCTGCACCGCGCTGTTCACCATTACCCTGCGCGAACCTATCGCCCTGCTCTACAACGACAACCCGGAAGTCGTGGCTCTGGCAGCCCAGCTGATGCTGCTGGCGGCGGTCTACCAGATTTCCGACTCCATTCAGGTTGTCGGCAGCGGCGTGCTGCGCGGCTACAAAGACACCCGCTCGATCTTCTTCATCACCTTTATTGCCTACTGGGTGCTGGGGCTGCCGAGCGGCTATATTCTGGGGCTGACCGACCTGGTCGTCGACCGGATGGGGCCTGCCGGCTTCTGGATGGGCTTTATTATCGGCCTGACCTCCGCGGCAATCATGATGATGCTGCGCATGCGCTGGCTGCAGCGTCAGCCGTCCATCACAATTTTGCAGCGCGCGGCGCGATAAAAATCCGTCAGCCAGCTTTGTCGTGGCTTTTGAATAATATTCGTAGGTCGGATAAGCGCAGCGCCATCCGACACAGCAGCCGTTAACAATGGATGATGTTCACCCGCTGGGCGGCTATTTTTTCGACGTGCTGCGCAGTTGCTCAGTATTCGTAGGTCGGATAAGCGCAGCGTCATCCGACACAACAACCGTTAACGATGGATGATGTTTATGCTCATCCACGGATATCGGCCCGTTGGGCGGCTACTTTTTCAACGGACTGCACAGTTGCTCAGCAATCGAGTGAAAACTTAGTGATAATTAAGGATTTCAGCTTGCAAGCAGCGGGGGCTGCCGCTAATATTCGTCCCCGTTGTCGCCAGACAACATGATGCGTCCGTAGCTCAGTTGGTTAGAGCACCACCTTGACATGGTGGGGGTCGGTGGTTCGAGTCCACTCGGACGCACCATTTAATATTTCATACAGTGCGTCCGTAGCTCAGTTGGTTAGAGCACCACCTTGACATGGTGGGGGTCGGTGGTTCGAGTCCACTCGGACGCACCATGATGAAAATACTCAGCCGCTTTACCACCTCGATTAAAAAAACACCCCCTGCCTGCCCTCTGCTTTCAGTTAATCCGCAAAAGCATAGCCATCTTATTCTCTGTAAAAAACTTTATCTTCCTCCGGTTTTATCGATTGCTCCCGTAACGCCCCCAGGAAATACAACGCTGCATTTTTTATTAACACGGATGCCATAACCTTTCGCTCAACGTAGCCGTCCCCACGCAACATCCTCATTCCATCTGCCAGTTTATGCCCCTGTCGAGTCACTAAGTGCCAATATTTCTGTTGGCTAGTGTGAACCATTAAACCTAATCAACTGATAATAGAGATCTTTTAACTTTGGCACACCCTTTGCTTTCTCAGGATATGACTAGCTGAATGAAAGGGGAAACGAGTGCGCCATGTCTATGTAGCCAGCCACGGCCAGTTCGCGCGTGGCCTGGTTGACAGTTTATCGCTGCTGATAGGTGACGAACACGGCATCAGGCCGGTCTGCGCCTACGGCGATGATATCACCACCACGGAACAGCTTGACCAGACGCTTGAACAGCTTATCGCTGAGGCCAATGGCGAAGAGGTCGTGGTGTTTACCGATCTGCTGGGCGGCAGCGTGAACAACTGTGCCACCAGGGCGCTGATGCTTCACCGCAACGTATACGTTGTGGCGGGCGTCAATCTGACCCTGCTTCTGGAATTTTTACTCTGCGAAGAGGAAAGCACAGAAGCTGCGGTTGTTTATGCCACCCATGCGGCCCGGGAATCGATAGTTTTCATCAACGCATTGATAACACAACAATCTTCTGACTAACGGAGAGAATCACATGATCAAATTAGTGCGCATTGATTACCGCCTGCTGCACGGCCAGGTGGTCTTCGCCTGGACCCGTGCGCTGGATATAGACCATATCATCGTTGCCAATGATAAAGCCGCCGGCGACGCCTTTCTGACTATGTCGTTAAACCTGGCAAAACCGGCCGGCGTAACGCTGGATATCAGCACCGTCGAACAGGCTGCCGAGAAACTGAACGGCGGCAGGCTGGACAATAAAAAAGTGATGGTGGTGCTGGGGAATACGGCTGAGACCCTTGCCCTGGTTGGCAAAGTCACCGGCATCAGCGCAATCAATTACGGCGGCCTTCCCCAGAAGGAGGGAGCCACGCAGTTCGGCAAGGCGATCTATCTTAACGCCGAAGAAATTGCTGACAGCAAGGCACTGAAAGAGAAAGGGATCCGCCTGGAAATGCGTCAGGTCCCTGCGCATTCCGTTGAACTGCTTAACGATAAACTCTGATACAGGAGGTCACTATGTTGCTCACGGCAACGTTACTCGGCCTGATAGCCGCGCTGGGCATCCTTGACGGGCGTTTACTTGGCGTATCGATGATCGACCGTCCGCTGGTGATGTGTACCCTAACCGGCCTGGTTTGCGGAAATCTACAGGAAGGTATTTTAATCGGCGCAACGCTCGAGCTTATTTTTTTGGGCAATGTCGCTATCGGTGCCGCCCACCCACCGGATATCGTCACCGGCTCAGTGCTGGCGACGGCGTTTTCAATTATGTCCGGGCGAGGACCGGAAGCCGCGCTGACCATAGCTATTCCGGTCTCCATGCTGGCTCAGACGCTGGGTATTCTGGTGCGTATTCTCAACGCCCGCTTTGGTCACATGGCCGATCGTTACGCGGCCAAAGGGAATACCCGGATGGTGGCGCTGATGCACCTTGGTGGCCCGACGGCGCTGTATTTCCTTAACGGGTTTTTACCGGTGTTTTTCGCCATTCTGCTCGGCTCTTCCGCCGTGAACTGGTTCCTTGAGGCCATTCCTCCGGTGATCACTAACGGCCTGATTGTTGCCAGTAAAATTCTACCCGCGCTCGGATTTGCCCTGTTAATTAGCATGATGCTCAGCAAAAAGCTGATGCCCTACCTGGGGCTGGGTTTCCTGATAGCGGCCTACACCAAACTGGATATTATCGCCATCGCCCTGTTTGCCGTCGTGCTGGCCTTCATCATTAGCCAGTTTATTAACCTTAACCAACAGGAGAGTTAGCGATGAGCGAGATGACGCAAACCCTGGCTGACGGCCCGAAAGCGCAGGCGCAAAGCGAAGCTCACGACAGAGTCACTCCGCGTGATTTGCGCAGCGTTTTCTGGCGTTCATTTACCCTGCAAGGCTCGTGGAACTATGAGCGGCAGCAGCACATGGGCTATGCCTACGCCATGACGCCCGCGCTAAAACGTATCTATCAGGATCCGAACGAGTTAGGACGCGCTTTGCAGCGCCACCTGGTGCTGTTTAACACGACGCCGCATCTCTCGACGTTTATGTTTGGCCTGTCCATAGCCATGGAGGAAGAGAACCAGCGCAACCCGGAATTTAACGAAGAGTCTATCAATGCCATCAAGACCAGCCTGATGGGGCCGCTTGCCGGTATCGGTGACTCAATCTTCTGGGG
Organism: Dryocola clanedunensis subsp. sulfonylureivorans; assembly: GCF_016756775.1. Classification (GTDB taxonomy): domain Bacteria; phylum Pseudomonadota; class Gammaproteobacteria; order Enterobacterales; family Enterobacteriaceae; genus Dryocola; species Dryocola clanedunensis. The sequence continues at coordinate 128,165 of NZ_JAERMU010000012.1, forward strand.
TTCGCTGAAGGTGATCGCCGCCGGCATGGGGATCTACTTTGCCCAGCAGGGCAGCATTCTGGGGCCAATCCTCGCGCTGTTTGTCTACAACCTGCCGCATATTCTCTGCCGCTGGTATGGCCTGAAGCTGGGGTACCGTGCGGGGACAACCTGGCTGATGCGTATCTACCAGAGCGGCCTGATGGATAAAGTCACCTATATAGCGTCGATTGTTGGGCTGATGGTCGTTGGCGCGATGACGGCCAGCATGATCGATATCTCCACGCCGCTGAGTTTTACTACCGGGCAGACCACCATGAAAGTTCAGGATTTCATCGACAAAATCCTCCCTTCTTTCCTGCCCCTTCTCTTCACCTTTGGGATGTTCAGGCTCATCCGTAGAGGGGTGAACATTAACTGGATCCTGTTAGGTACGGTGGTGTTTGGCATGGTTGCCAGCGCGCTGGGCCTGCTTTGACGAGAGGTAATAAAAATGCTGGTTAAAGACTATATTGACGACACGCCTTCCCGCCTGCTGGCGATGCTGACGCAGACGCGGGACGATCTCCGGCAAATCGCGCAGGCGCTGCCGGAGGCGGGGGTAACCCGAATCATTCTCACCGGCTCAGGAACGTCTTACCACGCAGCCCTGACCGCCCGGCCATTTATGCAGCGCTGGTGTGGTATGCCGGTGGATGTTTACTGGCCATTCTTGCTAAATGACGCTGCGCTCGCTCTCGGCAGCAAGGCGCTGGTTATCGGTATTTCACAGGGTGGCGGAAGCCTGTCCACCTTTGAGGCTATGAATCGCGCGCGTAAGGCTGGTCATCTCACGGCATCTATGGCTGGCGTTGCCCCAGCGGTCATCGACCGGGCAGCGGATTTCGTTCTGACCGTGCCCTGCGGTGAAGAAAAGGCGGGTGCAAAAACGAAAGGTTACCACTGTACCGTGCTCAACCTCATGCTGCTGGCGCTCGCCCTTGCCGGGCAGCAGGGCCTTACCGCAGATGAACATCAACAGTTGCTGGCCCGCATGGAAGAGACGTTCCGCCACCTCCCCGAACTGATTAAGGCTGCCGGTGAATGGGCCATGACAAAAGCCCGTCCGCTGTTGCAAAGCGCGGATATCCGGCTGGTTGGGCCGTTCACGCTTTTCGGAACCGTGCAGGAAGGGGCACTGAAAATGCTGGAGACATTTCGCTGTCCGGTGTCCGGCTACGAATTCGAGGAGTTTATTCATGGTGTTTATAATGCATTCAACGAGAACGCTACCCTCATCATGCTCTCTCCGTGGCAGGATGAGCGAGAATCAAGGCTGGCAGAAATATTAGGCGGCTGGACCAAACATATTTACCGCATCGGCCCGCAGGTGGAAAATAATGCTCTGAACCTGAGCGTCCCTTTTATTAATGATGAAGATTTCTCTGTTTTTGAATATATCATCCCTCTGCAAATGCTGTGCGCCACGCTACCGGAACTAAAAGGCATTGACCCGGCAACGCCGAAAGATCCTTTCTTTCATCAGAAAATGAAAAGCAAACAAGAAGTGTAATTAGCATTAATAAAATTTCATCCGCCCCTCTGCGGAGGGTGCCCTATATCCTAAGGAGAATAAAATGTCTGTCGCTCATGATACCGTTAATAAAATTATTGCTGATGTTTTAACAAAACAAAAAATTGAACGCGTCTGGTTTGTCGGCTGCGGCGGCTCGCTGACGGGATTCTGGCCGGGTAAATATTTTCTGGACTGCGAGGCGAATCATCTTGCAGTCGGGTATATGACCAGCAATGAGTTTGTTCACGCCACGCCTGAAGCCGTCGGTAAAAATAGCGTGGTGATACTGGCATCTCAGCAAGGAAATACCGCAGAAACCGTGGAAGCTGCCCGTGTTGCCCAGCAGAAAGGTGCTGCGACTATTGGGCTGGTTTATACGCCTGAAACGCCGCTGTGCAAATACAGTGATTACACGATTAATTATCAGTGGGCCAGATACCCGGAGAAAGTCGATCCGGCGCAGCAAAAAGCGGCCTACAGCCTCTGGCTGGCCGTAGAGATCCTTAAGCAAACCGAGGGTTACGCCTGCTACGACGCAATGATTAGCGCCTTCAGTCAATTCGCAGGCGTCGTCAACCATGCCCAGCAGCAGGTAAAAGAGGATGCGCTGCGCTTCGCCGAACAATGGAAAGATGAAAAGGTCATCTACATGATGGGGTCCGGCCCCTCTTACGGTGCGGCTCATCAGGAATCCATCTGTATTCTCCTTGAGATGCAGTGGATCCATTCCGCCAGCATTCACAGCGGTGAATATTTCCATGGTCCGTTCGAGATTACCGAACCCGGTACGCCGTTTATTCTGCTGCAAAGCGCGGGACGCACTCGCCCGCTCGACGAACGGGCTATTCGTTTTATCGAACGTTATCAGGGAAAGCTGCAGTGCATCGATGTTGAAAAACTGGATATTGCCGCCCTGCCCGCGAGCGTTAAAGAGTATTTTTGCGGTCTGCTGCATAACTGCGTGCTGGATGTCTATAACCTGGCGCTGGCGACTGCCCGCAACCACCCCCTGACAACCCGTCGCTATATGTGGAAAGTTGAATACTAGTCGTTTGCCCTCCCGGGCAGTGCAAATATCTGCCCGGGAAACTACCAGTCAAATGCCTCAATTCTTAATTCAAAAATGTCGTGAATATAGCCAATCTCGGCAACCGGTAACGCAACATTATATAAATTCTTGAGCTGCTGAAAAGAGTGGTTAACCATCGTAATAAATTTACCATGCTGGCTGTTAAACTCGGCGAGGTTCTTATAATGCGTAATCTCATTGCGCATCACTAACCTTTCAATCATGCAGCTTAAGTGAACATATAAGCCAAGCGTTAAATTATTATTAAAAGTAAAGCCCAGCGTGTTTTGCCACTCGGCAATAATTGTTTCAATATGCCCCATGGTTTTCGCGGCATTAAGGATCGTGAGCGAATTAACAACGTTATGCAAAGAGAATTCACGCACCATATTTTTATTAATCAGCTCGATTTGCTTATTATTAAGATAATCACTCAATAGCTGCGTTAGATGTGCGTAGCCCTTTTCGCCAAGCAGCTCTTCAATGCCCACCCAGGGGACGCCCGCAAGCTGGGGATCGTGTGTCCCGACCACGGCTATCACCTCATACTGATTGAGCAGAGATGCCGCCATCTGGCTGCTCTTGAGCCGGATGTATTCGCAGGCGATGATATGGATATCAAAGTCGGTCAGCTGGCTTTTTTCCATCAGCGTCTTGAACTTAAAGGCTGTTCCGATACCGGTGATGCAGGAAACCAGCAGTACACGTTTCTTTTTCTTCTCGGGCCAGTACAGATCCCAGCTTGACTGATTAAGCGGGACTATCTCCTCGGCGATCTGTTCAATACTTTTTTGCGCCACGATTTCGCTGGCAATATTCAGTGCCAGACGGGTTGTCACATTGTTCACCACCACCAGCGGCCCCTGAATCACACCCAGCAGGGCATCGGCAATCTCTTTACTGTATCCCATATCTATCAGCACCATCACCCCGGCCTGGGTATCGGTATGCTTCAGATAGTCGACAATCGATCGGCTGACGTCACTGAAAGCGACCTCCATTGGCATGTCCATCGCCTGGTATATTTTCTCGCCGATCAGACGGTTTGATAATCCGGCGATGCTGCTGGCGGTAGAGTAGCCGTGAGCGATAATCACCGCCTTCACTTTGCCATGGGTGGTGGCGTCAATGGCATTATTTACGATGGCAGCAATTGCCACCTGGTCGAGCGTATCAATAAGCAGATCGTACTTGTTGACGACGACAGAGAGTAACTTCCTGGTAATGCGCTGGGCTAATCCCGAAGAGTCCTCCAGCCAGCGCAGCATAACCTGCCGCGCTGCGGTTGACGTTTCTCGCGGGGTCAGAGGAAGGCTGGTCAGGTAGCGCCCGGTCAGATAAGCAAATTCGGCGTTCAAATCCAGATCGTAATTGGCTGCCAGCGCCTTACCCACGTCTTCAATAAACCGTAGCCGCTTATCCTGGTGTGAAACGGTACTTTCTTTATTCATTAAGGCATCAAGGTAGAACGTGACATTCTGATAGGTCAGCTTCTCAAACATACGAATGCTGATATCGTCCCGGTCCAGCTCTTCACACAGCCCGCAGATATTTTCTGTCAGCCTCCGGTACGCCTGGTGCTGCACAGGAACCAGCGGAAAGATGCCTCTGTCGCGATATATCATTATCCGCCCTGGCGATTCCATCAGGCTAAAAGGCCTCTCTGACACAATCTCATCGGGCAGATGCCCGGCTTTGACTTCAAGCACCTCCCCCTCGCGCTGACCGAACGTCCATGCGCTGGCACAAACATTACGAATCAGATTCTCAAGCCCGCCGACGTTGCCTTCCAGCGTTTTTTGCATCAGCAGGCTGACAATTTCTTCGTCAAGCGCAAGGTCGTGGTCCAGCCTTTGCGCCTCGCTGCGGAAAAAATGCTGGATAAACGCCAGCCGCTCGTGCTGTCCCCGCTCCGCAACGGGCAGAATCTGGACGATGACAGGGATCCGGCGAATAAAAGTCGCAAGAAAGTGTTTTTCCAGATCCTCAGTAGAGGCGAAAATCAGCCGCACCGTTGCGCAAAGCTCCTCCCTGCTGTCGCCCAGCCGTCGCCAGCTGCCGCTATCCATAAAATGGAATAACTTCTCCTGGCCTTCAGGCGGTAAGCGGTGAACTTCATCGATAAACAGTATGCCCCCATTACTGGTCTCTATCAGACCTGCAACCTCCCGATCGGCTCCGGTAAATGCGCCTTTCACATGGCCAAATAGCTTTGAGGTCAGCAGCTCCGGGTTATTAGCATACTCGGCGCAGTTGAAGACGGTAAAGGGGGCGTCAGAGGACAAAATTCCCTGTTCAATGGCGTACTGCCAGAGGCGGCGAGCGAGAAAGCTCTTTCCCGTTCCCGTCGGCCCGTGAAGCAACAAGGGCAGCCCGGCGCCGGGGTAGCTGATTGCCGCCTTGCACTGGCGCAGCGCATCCTGCAGGCTTCCCTGAGCGCCAATCAGCAATTCGAGATTATCCTGACGTTCCTCGTACAGTGCCTGCAGCGAGGGATATTCCCGATGCCGCACCGCAAGATGATGTTGGGTACGCAGTACCTCAACGGGCAAAAAAAGGACCGGGCGTCCATTGACCTTGATAACCCGTTGTTCCCGATGCAGATTGTTAAGATGGTGACTGATGATGCTACGTTTTTGTTTAAGGCTGCTGGCAATCGTCATCGCGCTGAATTCGCTCAGCGCTTCTGTAGTGAGCGGTAGCCTGATGAGACGCTGCTCAAGCTGACGAAATACTGACTCCTTATTCATCACTTTTTCCCCTGCCAAACGCTGGAGATTCGCTTATACGACAAATTAAACGCAGCGTCACAGGGGGCGCCCACATTTCTGGAAATACACTATTTTTCAGTGAATCAGGGCCAGTGGGCTCCTGGGAGGACGCCACTGACCTTTAACATTAAGGCTTCCTGAACAGCGCCATGCTGCGCCCTTCCAGCTCAAAATCATCTTCCTGGTCAACGACGATGCCCGGATCAGCTGATACAGAAGGACTTAATCCCAGCACCCAGGTGGGCCTGAGCACGCTGCATATTATTAACGGCGACAGCTATCGCACATTCATGCAGTCTCGGAGCACCACTTTTTAATGACCGATACGAATTATGGGTTTGATTGTTTTGCCCCGCTCGCTGTCTTTTGCCGCCTGATTAATCTCCTCGAAAGGATAAAAGCGCATCAGTTTATCCATCGGGAAGCGCCCCTGGAGATAAAGATCCACAAGCTGCGGGATAAAGATATCGGGAATGCTATCGCCCTCGACGATCCCGCGCAGCACTTTGCAATTTTGCATGACATCGTTCATATCCAGCTCAAAGGTCGTTCCCGGTTTTGAGGCTCCGACGATGCCGCAGGTGCCACGCGGGCGCAGCGCTTCGACGGCCGCACGCACAACGTCGGCTCGCCCCGTAGATTCCAGACTGAAGTCAACTCCCTTGCCTGTAATACGCTGTATGGCGACAACAGGCTCTTCCTCATGGCTGTTGATGATATGCGTCGCGCCCAGCTCCATCGCCAGTTCCAGCCTCTCCGCCACCACATCTACAGCGATGATTGTCGTAGCGCCGGCAACGACGGCGGCCATTACACCGCTTAAACCTACCGTTCCACCGCCAAAAGCAGCGAACGAGCTGCCCGCTCCCACCTTCAGGGCATTCAGCACGGCACCTGCACCGGTCTGTATGCCGCAGCCTAATGGGCCAAGCATCTCCAGCGGTGCATCGGCGCGCACCTTCACCACATTACGCTGATTGACCACCGCAAAGGCGGCAAAAGATGATTGACCACCGCAAAGGCGGCAAAAGATGATTGACCAAAAAAGCGATCGTGCAGCAGCTGACCATCCTCGCCACAGAGGGCATGACTACCATCGCGGCGCTGACCAGAAAAATTCAGCTCATTGAATTTTTCACAGCTTGCCGGGGATCCTTCCAGACAGGGACGGCAGGTGCCACAGGATAAATATGTCAGTACGACATGATCACCCTCGGCAACTTTATGAACTTGCTGGCCGACGGCAACGACCACTCCCGCCCCCTCATGCCCAAGCACAACGGGTTGTGGCACAGGATAGAGCTGGTCACGGGCGACCATATCGGTATGGCACATACCCGTTGCAACGATGCGCACCAGTACCTCATGTTGTTGTAGTGTATTGAGACGGACCGTTTCCAGTTCAAACGCCCCCCCAGGACGACGGACTACGGCAGCCTGAAAGGGATCAGGGTGGACATGATTATCAGACATATCTCCTCCTTGTGTTGTACGCTATTTTTCCAGAGCGACATCAACCAGCACTGAACAATGCCGGGTATGAATAATGTTGACCGCTTCCTCAAGGGTAGCCAGCAGCGCCTCTGCGCGATTAACCGCAAGCGCAGCAGCCCCGCCCGAGGCAGCAATCGCGGACATATCTGGGGAAGAGGTAAAGGACGTCGCCGGGATCTGCGCCATGTTTGCCGCATAGCCCTCCGGGTAAAGCGCCAGGGTGCCGCCAGCCACCGCACCCCATCCTGAATTATTGCCAACCACGACCAGCACCGGCAGCCTCAATATTTGCGCAATGTGGTGGCAAACCGCCGGGTTTGAAAACAGATAAGATCCATCTCCGACTGCAGCAATAATTAAGCCGTCGCGGTCGGCAAGCTGTAGCCCAAGCGCAATGGGAAAAGCCTCGCCAAGCCCACCTGACAGCGCCTCCTGATAATAACTGTCTGCCCGTGTCAGCCCGGTAAACTCCAGAAGCGTGGTCAGCTCAGAGACGATTTTACCGTGATATTTGTTGGCAACGATGCCCAGGCAATGGCTCAGCCAGGGTTTGCCGATGGGGCCGCGGCTTGCGGCATTAATCATGCAGTCCCGCTGATAGCGCGCTTCTTCGTGATGCTTTACCACTTGCGCATAGCGTTCTTCCACCCTGCTTTGTTTTAGAGCGCCTGCGGGTTTTAGCGCCTCGGCCAGCAGCCTGAAAATGGTGTCAGTGTCGCCCGCGAGATTGACATCAGCCTGATACCCTCTTACCGGGTAGCGTGAAAATAACGGGTCGGGTCCAAGCTGGATGACCTTGCAGGCCGGGCTGATATTTATGTCATCGATCATCCACGGCGCCTGCGAATCCACCACAATCACAAGGTCAGCTTTTGACAGCCAATAATCTGGCTCATTACCGGCATACATAGGGTGCCCGGCGGACAGCGTGACTTCGGTCCCCCAATATTCCACCACCGGGATAGACCACTCCTCAACCAACGCGCTGATAAGTTCAAATGCTGTCCGGCCTCGTGCCCCCCGCTGAGAGAAAATGACCGGACAGCGGGCACCGGCAATAAGCGAAGCGGCGGCAGCAAGCGAATCAGGCGTTGGAGCATATGAAACTGGCTGCTGAGAAGGGCCAGCGTGGAGGAATGAATCCTCGACGTCGAAGGTTTCACACAGGGGCTCACGCGGTAAACTTAGATAGACAGGGCCTCTGGGTAATGAACTGGCAATCGCCCATGCGCGGTCGATATGTTCCCCGACCTGGTCTGCCAGACGTAATTCGAAATCCCATTTAACCGATTCCCTTACCAGCGCGGCCTGGTCGCGCATTTCCTGTCCATAGCCAATTGGCGTGTTGCGGCAGCCGAAATGCGAATGCTCGCTAATGGGCGTGCGCCCACCGAAGATCAGAACCGGGATATTATTACACGCCAGATTAATCACTCCGCAGGCGGCATTTGCCAGCCCTACATTGGTATGCACCATAACGGCCTGCACTTTACCTGTTGCCAGGTAATAGCCGTGCGCCATACCGATGGCGGCATTTTCATGGGGACAGACGACCAGTTCCGGTACTTTTTGTCGCTCGCTTATTGCCTGGGCATACGCCTCCACCAGCGGAGGATAGTCGGTACCCGAATTAATAAAAATAAACTCAACGCCGAGCGCCTGCAGACGATGTAAAATCATCGCTGCGGCGGAAACCTTAACCAATGCCATAACGACACCTCATTAAATAATTTTTATTAAAAAGTCAGGAAAATAAACGCCCCCATTGTCAGGATCGACAAAATAATACTCAGCGCCATTGTTGAAGCCATCTCCTGCTCGCCGGTTTTATATTGCATCGCAATAATAATGGCGATGGATCCCACCGGAATAGCCATAGTCAATACGACCTGTTTTATCTGTTCCATAGATAATCCCAGGGCAGAAAGGATAAAAAAACAGGCGCCCGGCACGATAATATTTCTGGCAATAACGGTAATGATGGTTGGTACCGTTATCAAGATACTTCGCGAGTAAAGGACAATACCGGCTGAAAACAATGCCAGACCGCCGGTGGCTTTACCAAGCAGACCAAGCGCCATGGCGACTGTTTCGGGAATATGAACGTTGAGGATAACCAGAAGCAAAGCCAGTACCGGTGACCAGACGACGGGCTGCTTGACGGCATCGATGACGCTACCGATGAAAGAGCTATTCTTTTTATCCCCTGCGCCCCAGGACATTAAGATCATCACCAGAGGGAGCTGGAAAACATTCTGAGTAATACTGGATACGGTAATCAGAGACGCGCTGACCGTCCCGAATAAAAATGCCAGTACCGATGTACCAATAAACGGCACGGCGGGGGAACCAATAGCCAGCGCCTGCAGAGTACTTAACGAGAGATCGCGCTTGAAAATATAACGAATAATAATTAACGGCAGGACAAAACTGATGATTAACGCAACAACAATGGCGGCAGCAACAGGCCCCATGCTCATCACCACGCTACGCGGCGTCATGACCATGTTGCTGAAGATACTCAACGGTAACGCATAGAGCATAACCAGCTTATTAATTGCCCCCGCCTGCTCCCAGGCAAAATCATTACGCTTACCGCTAATATAGCCAAGGAGCACGGTGACAACCACCGGTAAAATAGCACCAGGTATCAAAATAAAATTTCTGCTTTCCATAATAAAATTTTCCCATAGCAATCCATACTGTTCCAGAAATAAAAACAGAACTTGCTTTTAACTATCACGATGAGCTTTTAATGCGATCCCCCTGATAATAAAATTTATTTTGACCGCCCTCGAAATCAGGTGATTAATCATAAGGTAGAATTGCTGTGAAATATAATGCAGAAATGTACTGTTTAATGAGTATTTGTCATGCCTATCAAAATGAAACAGATTCAGGCCTTTCTTCAGGTGTCCAGCGACGGAAACTTTACCCTGGCCGCGGAGAAACTGGGTATTACCCAGTCAGGCCTGAGCCGCCTGTTGGCGGGTCTTGAGTCAGATCTGGAAACGCTTTTATTCGAAAGACACAAGCATGGCGTTTCATTGAGCGAGGCTGGCGCTGCCTTTCTTCCGCACGCGCTGACAATGATGAATACCGAACGAAAAGCGCGACAGGAGCTGGCGTTGCTGAATGGCTCCGGGAAAGGAATAGTACGAGTGGGATGCGTAGCCAGTTTTCTGTCGAGTCATTTTATTGACAAGATCAATAGCTTCCACCAGGCCTGCCCGGATGTGCATATAAAAATTCTCGACAGAATTGACTCTGAGCTCTTCAAGCTTCTCTTGCTGCATGAGATTGACCTCGCCGTCTGTGGCCAGTTACCTCATGACGAAAAAGTTCTGGCACGAGGAAAAATAAACTTTCAGGACCGTTTTCGTATCATATCCCGAAGCGACCACCCGTTGCAGAGCGTAAAAAACCTGAGCCTGCACGATCTGAAGACCTACGACTGGATCATGCCCCCAATGGACAGTACGCCTGTGCGAATTTTATCCGGCGTTTATAGTGAAAATAATATCCCTGTTCCACAACCGATCGTTGAGTGCGCATCTTCGGCAGCGATAAAATCATTTATTTGTCATACCGATCTGTTAACCCTGATGCCAGCCCCCATTTATCGTCTGGAGGAAGCGACAGGTCTGATTAAACCGCTGGCAATAGATAACAGCGAATTTGTCAGAGATTTCCATATTTACAGCCACTATGGCGTGCTTTCCGGCACCTCTTTGAAATTTATCCAGTTTCTAAAAATGTGATCTTCTGCGCGCCACGGCAAAAAATGGTGCGGAAGTGGGTATTGGGTATAGGGTGTATTAGCTCAGACCGGGATATCACGCACCTCCGCTGCCGCGTGATATCCCTCTGCTTAGCTCAGGGGAACGGGTGTAGCCCTGAACGCATTCGCCGTTTTGTCCATGACAACCTGGCCGTCACTGCCTGAATCCAGCACGGTATTCTGACTTGACGCCGGGTCTATCTGCACGGTGGTAACGTCCAGCGCCTGTAGCCCTTCTCGCGCCAGAAGCGCGCTTACCTGCGTCGAATAACAGGAGCCTGCCGCAGCAGACGAAGCCTGCGAGACTTCAGTGGTGGCGACGATATGGTTATCAGAGATGTAGTTTCCCTGCCCTGCCACCACGCGAATAATCACCGGCGTTGCGCCAGCCGGGGTGATGTACTGTTTCTCAATAGTTTCCGAAATATGGTTGGCAATAATCGAGTTGCTATCGCCGCTGATATTCAGCAGGCCATATAAATCATCGAGGCCGTTGTTATACGCCTGCATAGGCCCCCACGGCTCGCGCTCCCGGAAGAAATGGTTGGCCGTTACCAGGTTCTCCGAGCAGTTTTCACTGAACACCAGCATCCCCGGATAAAACGAGTGGAAGCGGTTGCTGCTGATGGAAGAGCGCACCACACCGGAAAACTGCACGCTGCTTTTCCCGCGCGGGAAGATGTTATTGGCAGTGATTAGCAGCCCGCCGAAGTTCTGCGCAAATATCGAATAGCCCCGGTAGCCTGCGCCAATCAGGTTATCCGTAATTTTTGAGGCCTGGCCCGCCTCTCGCAGTTCGATGCAGTTGCCGCATTCCGCGATGAAGTTGTTGTGGATCGCCAGCGCGTCGGCGTTGTAGATGGTCACGCCGTGCTCCAGATAAACCAGCCCCATGCCGTTGATGCGGAACGAGTCCTGCGCGCTGGCGATGTAGATGCCGGTCTTGCCGTTGAGATAGGTGTTTTCCGGGTCGTTGTTGCCTGAGCCATCGTCCACAAAATGCAGGCCGTCGATGCAAAAATCACTGAATTCAACCGAGCTGATACGCGGATCTCCGTCGCGGGCGACGTAAAATGCGGCGCCAGCCGACTCCTCTGCGTCCGCCTCCGGCGCGAGCTTAACCAGTATGCGGCTTCCGCCCGGCCAGAGCTCGTGCCAGTTTGGCCACTCGCTCTGCGGGGTATTAAAGCGGATGCTCGAAGAGGTGAACCCGTGCCCGCTGCCCATAATTTTCAGGTAGCTGATGTCTATCACAACCTGGGTCAGCAGGGGGTAGTCACCCGGCGGAATATAAATGACCGCGCCGGGCTTACCGCCATCGTTGACGTCGGTCTCGGTTTGCCTGCTTTTAATATCAGCGATGATGCTGTTAATAACCTCGCCAACATCCTCGCAGGGGTTGCCCTGATGCCACTGCGTGACATCGTAATAGTTGTTGCTCGACATTCTTTGATTCCTTCTTTGACGGTAATACACTTAATTAAATTGCCGGAGCGTCTTTATATTCCGCCGTCGGGGCCGGATTTCTCTCCAGCTCACGCTTGGCAAGATCGACCTTTATTTTTTCCAGGAAGGCATTATTCAGCTTAAAGTAGCGCACCATAAACGCGCTGATGAAATAGCTCACCATCGGCAGCAGCGAGAACATAATAATTATGCCCTGCACGGTTTGGGGGTTTTGCTGCGACTGGTTGGCAATATAGCCGCTGAAGGACAATATCCAGGCCACAATTGCACCCGCGACCGCCAGTCCCATCTTCAGCATAAATAAATTGCCCGCAAACGAGATCCCCGTCAGCCGCTTGCCGAATTTCCAGTCGCCGTAGTCGTCAACGTCGGACATCATCGCCCACAGAATTGGGCCGGACTGAATAAGATGCAGGATATTAATAATGACAAACAGCGTCAGCAGCGGCGTCAGTGATTTCGGATCAACGAACCACAGGGCGAAAGAGAGCACGCCGAGAATAATATTAATAATACGGAACAGCTTCACCTTATCAAAACGGTCGGTCAGCGGTTTTGCAATAACGCTGCCCAGCATATTACAGGCCACGCCCAGCGCCATAAAGAAGGTAATAAAGCCGACGGAGGCCTGCATCACGTAGGTGGCGTAATAGATAGTTACCGCCCCGCGAATAAACGCCGGGAAAACGTTGAGGAAGGTAATTGAAATCATCAGCAGCCACTGGTCATTTTTGGCAATGTCTTTCAAATCTTTCATCAGCGAGTCGTTAGATTTCACGGCTACCACGCGCTCTTTAATACTCGCAAAGCAGAACAGGAACATTAAGGTCGCGGCACCGCCCATGATGATCATCGTCATCTGGAAGCCGGACGCCCGGTTGCCGTTGCCCAGCCAGTCCGTCAGCGGCAGGATGGATGACGAGATAATCAGCGTCGCCAGGCCGTTGAGGAAAAAACGCCAGGAGAGGCAGCCCAGCCGCTCTTTCTGGTTGAGGGTTATCACCCCGGCGACCGAGCAGTAGGGAATATTGATAGCCGTATAAATTAATGACATGACAAGGTACGTCACCCAGGCATAGATAATTTTGCCGTTCATGCTCAGGTCGGGCGTGGTGAACATTAATATCGCCCCGAGGCCGAACGGCAGCGCCATCCATAATAGCCAGGGGCGGAATTTTCCCCAGCGGCTTTGGGTGCGGTCGCAGATTGCCCCCATAACAGGATCGCTGAAAGCATCAAAAATACGAATAACGAGAAATAACGTTCCCACGATGCCGGGGGATAATCCATACACGTCGGTATAAAACCAGGTCAGATAAAGCGCCAGCACGCTCCAGATCATACAGGAGCCTGCATCGCCCATGCCGTAGCCGATTTTTTCTTTCAGGCTTAATTTTCCGTAAGCGCTGTGCTTTTCCATTGCGACACTGGGCATATTCACACCTCTGAATTAGGCTGACATAACTATAAGGCGGCGGCTATTAAAACCGTCGCGTGGGAAATAGAGTTTCGGTATTATTTACTAATACATTTAAATTATAAGGTTGTAATAGTCATATTCATGCTGCTTTCCCGAACAATTAGCCGGGAGACAATTTCATACATCTCAATGCTGTCCTGCCCCTCTTTATGATTGACCATCTGAAAGGCCAGGTGGGCAATTTCACCGATCGGCTGCGCAATGCTGGTGATCTTTTTTGTCTGCGCCAGCAGGGTATTATCGAAGCTGGCAATGGCAATATCCTGAGGAACCGCAATGCCTTTCTCTTTCAGGCCATCGATAATATAGCTGGCGGCGACGTCGTTATAAACCCACAGGCAGGAGCAGGCTTTTTTCCGGGCGGATAATTTTTCGATAATTTCGTCAAGAATAGCGATGTGCCCGGAGATTTTTTCCCCTGCCCCCTTTGCTATCCAGAACTGGTTCTCTTTATCGTCGGCTAATCCCCGGCCCGCAATCTTTTTACTCCAGGCGGACACCTTACGGTTATCTACCCCTTCCTGGGCCACAAAGCCAAAGGAGGTGTGCCCGGTCTGGATAAAGTGTTCGGCTATGCTTTCGGCCCCTTTCGCCTGATCGATGGAGACCGAATTAAAAAAGCGGGAAACCTGCGTCACTACCGCCACCGGAATAGCCGTCGCCGTCAGCCACTCTGACAGCCCGGCTTCCGCCTCCGTCGGCACCCACAGCAGGCTGTCGATACCCATGCCAATCAGGGTATGGATAATCTGCTTATCCTGCTGCGGCTGGTTCTGATGCGTCTTGACGATCGCCGATTTGCCAATGTAGCGGGCCTCTTCTTCGAACGTCGCCAGCAGCTCGCAGAAGTGGGGATTCACCAGGTTTGGCACCACCACGCCAATCAGCCCCGAACATTTCCCGCTCAGCTGAAAGGCGCTTTTGCTGGGCACATAGCAGAGATAATCCATGGCGTCCCGCACCGCCTGCCGCGTCTGCGGGATCACGCTGGGATGGTTGTTCAGCACCCGCGATACCGTGGCGGTGGATACGCCGGCTTTCTTTGCTACGTCTTTAATGGATGCCATGATGATAAGGATGTCGTCTGACCGTGCCGACACTATAAAGTGTGATGAAGGTCAAAAATGTTAGCGCGTTCACATGTTGTTTCGTTACATGAAAACCCTGTTCAGCTCTCTCATCCTGCTGTTTTGCGGAGAACTTCAGAACGGCCGCGCACATAGCGCGCGCGGCAACAGATAGCCTAGCGAATTTCATACTTCGGCAGCGGAACCCTTGCCATAAACTGCCTGACGGCATCCCTGTCCGGGACGGCGGCCAGCGCCCCTTTTTGCGTGGTGGCTAACGCTCCGCAGGCGCTGGCCTGCGCTATCGCCTGGTGAAGCTGCGTGAAATCCTGCGCGATGCCTTCCTCTGCAATACTCGCCAGCAGGCCTGCCATGAAGGCATCTCCTGCTCCGGTGGTATCCACGCTGTCCACGGCGTAGCCGCTGAAATGAATCACCCTGTTCTGCCACTGCACCATTGAACCGCGTGCGCCGAAGGTGACGAGCTTCAGGCGGGCGGGAAGCGTCGCTAACGCCGTCATCGCCTGACTGAGATCGTGGGTGCCGGTGAGCCAGTACCACTCCTCTTCGGAGAGCTTGAGAATGTCGGCCTGGGTGGCGAAATGGCGCACGGTAGCCAGCATCGTCTGGCGGTCGGGCCACATCTGCTCGCGCAGATTGACGTCAAAGCTCAGCAGCCCCCCCGCCTGCTTGATGCGGCCAATGGCGCAGGCCAGCGTCTCCCGGCACGTCTCGGCCACCAGCGCCAGCGAGCAAAAGTGCAGAATATCCGCGCCAAACTCGGGCAGGGCTTCCGCCGTCACGAACTGATCGGCGGACGGATTCACTAAAAAGGTAAAGTCGCGCTCGCCGTCCTGGCCCAGCGAAACCAGCACCGTGCTGGTGCGGTGGTCGCAGTCCAGCTGCAGGGACTGCGTGCCTACGTCGTATTCGACGAGCGTGCGCTGTAAAAAGTGGCCGAAAGCGTCGTCGCCCACCCGCCCGATAAACCCGCTCCGGCAGCCAAGCCTGGCGCAGCCTGCCGCAACGTTAACGGGCGCGCCTCCGGCACAGGCGCGATACTGCATGTCGGCAAGCGGCAGAAGGTCTACTACCGCGTCACCCAGTGTCCAGATAGTCATTATTGCTCCTTAAATAAACAGATCGTTTAAAACAGATATTTGAACCGCAGCCGCGCGCCGTATCGCGCCTGATTATCCCCCTGCTGTTCCGCAGAGGAATCGAGCCAGGAAGCGTACGCTCCCAGATAAATATTAAAGTTGCGCATGTCCATTATATTCGGCAGCTGCCAGGAGGTATGAAAGGTGTGAATATCATATTTACCCGGCGCGAGAATGGCGCAGTCGCTTTCACATTCGCTGCTGACGCCGGAGATATTAAAATCATTGATATTGTTGTGCGCGTAGATATAGCCCAGCTCGACGCGGTGCCAGAGCGCGTTAATTCCGGCGCTGAAATCTTTTTCTTCTTCCGCGTCCATATAGGCGGTATTGAGATTAACCACCACCCCGTCAAGGGGATCGTCTTTAAGCGTGTTCCAGCTCATCGTCAGGCCGTAGCCGGTGCGCCCGGACTGGTCGTGCCAGTTGCCCGCGGCATCGTTGTAGCCATAGGCGTTATTGACGAGGTTCGTTTCCATCGCCGCCGCCACGGAATAGCTGCCCTGACGCCAGGCAATGACCGGGCGGACGTAAACCACGTTCTTCTGATTATCCAGCTCGCTGCCGTGATAGCGGCGGTCGACGTACAGCTGGCTGCCGTCTTCCACCAGGGTGTTCAGCTCGAAGTACCAGTTATCCAGCGTCTGGCTGAACAGCAGGTTGCCGCCGCTGTTGCTGCGCCCGCGCGCCTCTTTCATCATGTAGATGTAGCCATAGCCGTCGCTGTAGAGGTCGTTGGCGGTATTGCCGGAGTACTCAATAAAGGTATCCTGATTCAGCGGGAACATGTCGTAGGCCTCGAAGCGCCCGACCTTCACCAGCCAGTTTTCCTGCTGGCCGAAGAAGAAGGCGGCGTCGTCGAGGTTCATCTTGCCTCTCATATCCGCCAGCGGCTGGACGCTGAACCCGGCATACTTACCGTTATCCGCATGCTGGATGCCGTCGAAGCCCAGCAGGATCCGGCCGTTGATATCCCAGCGTTCGCCGCTGCCGGGCGCCCAGTTTTTATCGCTGCTGGTTTTTAGCGACGTCAGGCTTCCCGTGCGGCTGGCCGCATCGAGGTTAAACTCCACGTCGCCGTAGAATTTCAGCTCCGCGTCGTTATTTTTTAATGCCAGCTGCGGAGGACTATTCTGGCTGCTGGCCTCGATTTTATTTTCGTGGGCGGCATCGGGGACATCTTTTAATTGGGCGATTTCCGCCTCGGCCCTGTCGGCCCGCTTTTCAGCCTCCTGCAAACGCTGTTCAAGCAGGACAAAACGTTGTTCGGTAGTTAAAGAAGATTGTGCAAAAACAGAGGCAGAGAATAAACCGGCGCAGGTCGCCAGTCCGATTATTATTTTCATCGAATGAATCCTTGCGAATCTTATTTAAATAATAAGGATGTGACGCCGGGGATAATTCCCCGTGCGTCTTTTATAATTATTCTAAATGCCAGGCTCCGGCTTCCTGCAGGACCGCACTCCCTGACCAGGCAAACAGGCTCAGCTGGCGCGACTGCGGATAGATCCGGCTGCTGAGGCAGGCTTCGCCGTCGTTAACGAAAACCTCCACCGACGAGCTGTCGAAGAAGATCCGCAGCTCAAGCGTGGCGCTTTGCGGCAGCGGAATGCTGCGCTGGCCGCAAAGCCCGTACTGCGGATAGTGCCGCTCCAGCACCAGGCGCTGCGCCTGGCCGTCCACGTACAGCCGCATGCCGTCCTCCAGCGCGAGGCCAAACTGCTCCGCGTCGCTGGCGGCAAGATCCCACTTCAGGATCACTTCCCCGGTGATGCACTCTTCCATCACCCTTTTCGCCTCGTTGCGAAGCTCGCCGACGCGCCAGTCGGTTCTGTTCTGCCGGAGGCTTTCAAGCTCTTTCACCGGCCGCATCTGCAGGCGATTGTCGTCGGTGAGGGTCAGCTCCCTCGGCAGCGTCAGCATGCCCGCCCAGCCGTCCTCCTGCTCCGGCATCGGCGACTCCCACATCGCCATCCAGCCCATCACGATGCGGCGGCCGTCCGGGGCAAGGAAGCTCTGCGGCGCGTAGAAATCATGGCCGCGATCCATTTCCTGGAACGCGCTTTCCTGCCGGAAAGGCTCTCCCGGCTGCCAGCCGCCGACAATGTAGCCGCTCTGGAACAGATTGCGCCGGTCGTAGCCGCTGGCGGCCATGCCCTGAGGCGAGAACATCAGGATTTGCTTGCCGTTCAGCGTAAAGAAGTCCGGGCATTCCCACATAAAGCCCTGGCCTGCCTGCGCCTCGGCCAGCACCCCGCAATCCTGCCATTCACGCAGATCCTCTGAACGATAGAGGCGCACCTGGCCTGTCTCTTCGTCCCGCGCGCCGACCACCATGTACCAGGCGTCCCCTTCCCGCCAGACTTTCGGATCGCGGAAATGGTGCATCCCCGCAGGGGTATCAATGACCTGCCCCTGACGCTGGAACTCCCTGCCGTCGCGGCTGGTTGCCAGGCACTGCACCTGATACAGGTTGTCGTCGCTGGACGGGTCGCCGTGAAACTTGTGCCCGGTATAGATCAGCGCCAGCTCACCGTCCTTCACCACGGCGGAGCCGGAGAAGCAGCCGTCCTTATCCTCCGGCCCTTCGGGGGCCAGCGCGATGGGCAGATGTTCCCAGTGGAGCAGATCCCGGCTGCGGGCGTGGCCCCAGTGCATTGGCCCCCATTTTGTGGACCAGGGGTGGTGCTGGTAAAACGCGTGATACCAGCCGTCGAACCATACCAGGCCGTTTGGATCGTTCATCCAGCCCGCGCGCGGCGACAGATGATAATGGGGGTACCAGCGCAGGTTGAGCTGGTCACGCTTCTGGCTAAGGGCCAGTTCGGCTTTCTCAATTAATGACGTCATAAAAATTCACTCTTTGATTCAAAGGGCGGAGGGTTGAGACAGCAATCCTTCCGATGAAGACTTATTGCCGCGTAAAAGGAAGATCGAAATAAAAGTCGTGCAAAACACCATCAGCCCCATGATTAAGTAGGACTCGGCGAAGCCATATTTTTCGTAGCTATACCC
Source organism: Dryocola clanedunensis subsp. sulfonylureivorans (assembly GCF_016756775.1). GTDB lineage: Bacteria > Pseudomonadota > Gammaproteobacteria > Enterobacterales > Enterobacteriaceae > Dryocola > Dryocola clanedunensis. The sequence continues at coordinate 147,003 of NZ_JAERMU010000012.1, forward strand.
GGCCAGCGGCGACAGCACGGCGGCGATGACGGAGCTGGTGCAGGCAAATCCCACCAGGTAGAGCGTGGAAGAGAGGCGCTTATCGAAATTGAGGCTGTTGTACTTAAAGATGGCGACCAGCAGGATCGGCAGCTCCACGGCGTGCAGCAGCTTGGTAATGGAGATGAGCACCGGCCCTTCCACCAGGCCCGAGGCGATCATGCGCAGGGCCATCGCCATCCCGGCGAAGATAAGCCCGTTTTTTGCCCCGATGCGGTTGACCAGCCAGGGCGCGCAGAACATCCCCGCCGCTTCAAGAAACACCTGGAACGAATTGAGATAGCCGTACATCGCGTTGCCTTCGTGCAGGGTGGCAAACTGCGAGGCGAAATAAACCGGGAACTGCTGGTCGTAGACGCCGTAGATACAGGTGCCGATGACAAAGAAGACCAGCGCCCGGAAGCGCGGCAGCGTCACCAGCCGCAGCGCGTCCGCGAGCGTCACCTTCCCGGCCCCTACCTCCACCTTTTCAAGGCTTGCGGCGGTATTCACTTTCAGCTGCATCAGCAGGAAGAAGAACACCAGGCCCGAGCACGACGCGACGAGAAAGTTAAGCTTCGGGTTGATATTAAAAAGCAGCCCGGCAAAGAAAGTGGCGACGGCCCAGCCCAGCGACCCCCACATGCGTGCCCGGCCAAATTCAAAGGTGCTCTGGCGCGCCACCCGCTCGGTGTAGGACTCCAGCACGCCGATGCCGCCGTTAAAGGTCAGCCCCACGAACAGGCCGCCAAATACGCTGCCCAGCAGGATATTAATTTGCAGCAGGTAGCCAAACAGCAGATAGGCCGGGCCGGACAAAATAAGCAGCGCGGTCATATACCACAGCAGGTTTTTTTTCAGCCCCAGCCGGTCCTGAATAAAGCCGTAGCAGACCTGGGCGCAGAGCGCTGAAACCGAAAGCACGGAGAAAATGATGCCGGTATCCGCGGCCTTTAGCCCCACTTCCTGATGAAGCCAGATAGAAAGCAGCGAGCTGGACGAGGACCAGCTGACGAAAAAGAAGAACAGCAGCGCGCTCAGTAAGGGGTAGCTGCGGGAGTGATGTCTTTTCATCAATACGATCTCATGGAGGGACAGTGGCAAAAATGATAACGTTAACATTGTCGATTCTTCCCGCGCTTTTGTGACGAGATATGATGTTAATCACAAAAGTTAACGTTAACATAACAGGTGTGAGATCGGGATCAACTTTTCATGCCGCTTTTGGGCGACCGCGATCCACAAAATCGTGCGCGATCTTTTACTTCCCCGCCCGAGTTGTATAGCCTGACGCATACGGCTCAAAGCGTGTTTTTTCCCTTATTAAGACAGGAACTTATGGCGTCGTTAAAAGATGTGGCAAAGCTGGCAAACGTGTCGTTGATGACGGTCTCCCGGGCGTTAAACAATCCGGAACGGCTCAGGCCCGACACGCTAAGCCGCGTGCAGGCGGCAATCAGCCAGCTGAATTATGTCCCCGACCTGTCCGCGAAAAGGATCCGTGGCGCGCGCGCCACGCCGAACACCCTCGGCGTGCTGGCCCTTGATACCGTCACTACGCCCTTCTCGGTGGAAATCACCTTATCCATTGAAGAGACGGCCCGCGCCCACGGCTGGAACAGCTTCGTGGTCAATATGTTTTCGGACGACAGCCCGGAAACCACGGTGGATTTGCTGCTTTCCCACCGCCCCGGCGGCATAATTTATACGACCATGGGGCTGCGGCAGGTGCCCGTACCGGCGAAATTATTAACGCTCCCCTGCGTGCTGGCGAACTGCGAAAGCCTGCACGACCCGGTCGCCAGCTACATTCCCGACGACGAGCAGGGGCAGTATGAAGGGGTTAAAGCGCTGCTGGGGGCCGGTTTCCGGCATCCGCTGTGCCTGCACCTCCCGGCCAGGCATCTGGCAGCCGTTCGCCGCCGACGGGGCCTGGAGCGGGCCTGCCGGGAAGCGGGCGTCGATCCAGATACCCTGCAACACTACTATATGGAGTTCGGCGACGAACACTACCGTGACATCCCCGGCATGGTCGAAGCCCACATGCGCGGCGGCAAGCCGCAGTTCGACTCCGTGGTCTGCGGCAACGACCGCATTGCGTTTCTGGTCTATCAGGTGCTGCTCTCCCGTGGCGTGAGGATCCCTCAGGACGTCGCGGTGCTGGGCTATGACAATATGGTGGGCATTGGCGATCTGTTTTTACCGCCTTTATCCACGGTGCAGCTGCCCCATTACGACATTGGCCGCCTGAGCGCGCTGCATATTATTAACGGCGACAGCCACCGCGACACCGTCCGCGTCAACAGCCCCTTTTTGCAGCGGGACTCAATGTAAGCAAAGCGGGCATCCCTGCTCGCCCCTGCGGACCAGCGTCAGGCTTTGGCCTCTGAAGCCTCCGTCATGCTGACGGCCACCGGCGTCCGGGCCACCGGCACCTGCGGCTTACGGTATTTATCCAGCAGGTGAATTTGCACCCTGCGCAGCATATCGCCGTTCAGCTTGTACAGCCTGAAGTAGAGCAGCAGGGTTATCAGGAAGAACAGGGCTGGCAGCGCAATCATGATGAACTGCATCCCCACTATCGTCCCGGCTGCCTGGGTGACGTTCGGCACGTAGCCGATGATGCCGAGCACCAGCGCCATAAAGAACGCCGCAAACGCCGAGCCCCCCTTCACCACCAGCGTCTGCACCGAATAGGCAATGCTTTCGCAGCGCACGCTGAGCTTGTACTCGCCGTAATCCACGGTGTCGGCCACCATAATCACCTGCAAAACCCAGAACAGCGCGGTGCCCACGTTCAGCAGCACCCCGGCAAGGGAAATCAGCCAGACGTTGTGATACCCCGCCAGCGCTATCCCAAGCAGCACCCCGCCTCCCAGAATCGGCAGCACTGACGCACCCGCCCACAGCATACGACGCGAAAACGTTTTGACCAGGCGAGGGAAAAGAATCAGCGTTAACAGGTTTGCCGCCCCGGCGTAGGACATGTAATACGGGAAGAGATCGGCATCGCCAATCACGTAGGTGAAATAGTAGATCGCGAAGCCGGAGATAATATTCGAGGCGATGTTATAGGCCAGCGCCATGCCAAGCAGGCAGGAGAGCTGGTCGTTTTTATAGATAAGGGCGACGATGGCTTTCAGGGACAGGCGGCTGCTGTCTGCGGTAGCCTCATTCCCGGAGGAGTAGACCTCCTTCACGTTGCGCAGGGTGATAATCGTCGAGGCGATGAAAAAGGCGATCAGGATCAGGGTGAACATCTGAAAGCCGAAGCCACGATCGCCCCCGCCGACGTAGTTCACAAAGGGTAACGTCACCCCGGCGGTGATAAACCCCGACAGGCTGGCGAAGAATCGCGGGAACGGCACCAGCTGCTCTCGCTCGCGCTTATCCAGGGTGATCGTCGGCACCATCGACCAGAACGGGATATCCATAATGGTGTAGGTCATGCCCCATAAAATGTAGGTCACGCAGACAAACACCACCTGGGTCGTCCCTTCAAACAGGTGAGCGCTGAACAGTAAAAACAGCACGACAGAGTTAGCAATGGTGCCCACCAGGATCCACGGCTTGAACTTTCCCCAGCGCGACCGCGTGCTGTTAACAATCCAGCCCATTATCGGATCGTTAATGGCGTCCCAGATCCTGGCCACTAAAAACAGCGTGCCCACCACGCCCACCGACAGCCCAACGACGTCGGTGTAGTAATACATCAGGTACATGTAGACGATACCGATAGCGAAATCTTTACCAAACGCCCCAAATCCATAGCTGAGTTTTGTTGTAATCGATATGCTCATATAGGGTACAGGGTCGCTGTTGCCAGCGCCCTCCTTCTGTGGTCAGATACGTCAGGTGCCGGGCAGCGCGCCCGGCGTTCGCGGTCAGGCGCGGTGCAGCCACGCCGGTAACCAGCTGCCGTGCGCGGCAATCAGGTCGTCAACCAAAGCATAAATCTCTTCAATGCCCAGCACCGCCGCGGTGTGCGGGTCGAGCATCGCGGCATGATAAACCCGGTCGCGATTTTCGTTCAGAATGGCCTCGGTCAGCAGGGTCTGGACGTTGATATTAGTCTGCATCAGCGCCGCCAGGTGCGACGGCAGCGAGCCGATGCGCGTAGGCTGGATGCCGTTGGCATCCACCAGGCAAGGCACCTCCACGCAGCAGCCCTGCGGCAGGTTTTCAATCAGGCTGTCGTTGCGCACGTTGCCATAAATCACGCTCGGCTCCCCCGTCCACAGCGCATTCATGATGGTGCTGGCGTACTCGCGCGAGGGCTTAATATCGATACGTTCGGCGGTTTTGTACTCCTCCAGCTCTTTGCGCCAGGTGGCGAGCTGCTCGACGCAGCGTTTCGGGTACTCGTCCAGCGGCACCTTATAGCGTTCGATGAGGTCTTCACGTCCAGGCTTGATAAACCACGGCGTGTATTCCGCGAAGTGCTCGGAAGATTCGGTCACGAAGTAACCCAGCTTTTTGAACATTTCATAGCGCACGATGTTTTCGCAGCGTGGATTACCGTGAAGGTTGGGCTTCGGCGCCGTTCCGGCCTCATAGGCTTTCAGCAGGTCGGGATAGATGCTGACATAGTCGCCCTGCGCCGTTTTTTTCTCCAGCGACAGGTAAAACGCCATATGGTTAATACCGGCGCTGCGGTAGCGCAGCGAGCTGGGGTCAATGTCCAGGTCGCGCGCAAGCTCTTCCGCCGTACCCTGCACGGAATGGCACAGCCCCACCTGTTTAATGTGCGGATAGCGCGCGTACATCGCCCAGGTATTCATCGCCATCGGGTTCACGTAGTTAAGCATGGTGGCGTCCGGGCAGACGTCGGTCATGTCTTCACAAATCTGCCATAAATGCGGGATGGTACGCAGGGCGCGCATGATGCCACCCGGGCCGAGCGTGTCGGCAATCGTCTGCTCCAGGCCGTGTCGTTTACACACTTCAAAATCGGTGACCGTACAGGGCTGGTAGCCGCCGATCTGGAACGCCACCACCACGAAATCAGCGTCCCGGAGGGCGCTTTTCTGGTCGGTATGGCAGGTGATTTTGCCGCATGCCCCGGCTGAATCCATCAGCTTGCGCACAACGATGTGCGACTCTTCCAGACGGGTTTCATCGATGTCCATCAGGGCAACGTGGGCTGATTTCAGCGCCGGACGATGAAACACATCGCCGAGGATATTTTTAACAAAAATAGTGGAGCCCGCGCCGATAAACGTAATTTTAGGTGCTGACATGTTCTTTCTCCGTGGCGTAATTGAACACTGTCAGCGTGGCACGCGGGCCGCCGTTTCTCTTCCCCCTTCCCCGCTTAGCATTCCTGAAAACTCAGATTTTTTTGACAACGGATTTCGATCTTAGGTTTCAGGAGTTTTTAGCCAGGAAAGAAGAGAATTAAGGGAAAAGGGTTAATTTCACCCGCTCCGTACGCGCAAAATCTCACCTTCCTCACGGTAAATCCTGCCCCTCTGCGCCACAATTCTGATAATTCAGGAACCGGAGAGAACCATGGACACTATTGCCGCCCCTCTGCCCCCCGACCCGCACATGTGCAGCAGTACGGATAGCGAGACGCGCAGCCCCTTATCGCTCTATTCTGAATACCAGCGCATGGACATCGAGCTGCGCGTGCCGCATTACATGGAGTCCTGCCACTGGCATGGCCAGGTAGAGGTGAACGTGCCGTTCGACGGCGACGTGGAGTATCTGATTAACAACGAGGTCGTGCAGATTAAACAGGGGCATATCACCCTGTTCTGGGCCTGTACGCCCCATCAGCTCACCCGTCCGGGGGAGTGTAAAAACATGGCGATATTCAATCTGCCCATGCACCTGTTTCTCTCCTGGCCGCTGGACAGGCAGCTTATCAACCACGTCACCCACGGCATGGTGATTAAGTCGCTGGCCGCCCAGCAGCTCAGCCCCTTTGAAGTGCGCCGCTGGCAGCAGGAGATCGGCAGCCCCAACGAGCAGGTCCGCCAGCTGGCCATCGACGAAATAGGCCTGATGCTCAAGCGCTTTAGCCTGTCGGGCTGGCAGCCCATCCTGGTAAACAAAACGGCACGCGCACGCAGCAGCGGCAATAACGTTTCGCGCCACGCTCAGTTTTACGTCAGCCAGATGCTGGAGTTTATCGGGGCGAATCACGACCGGGCGCTGACCATTGAAAACGTGGCGGAGCACGTCTCGCTCAACCCCAACTACGCGATGGGGATCTTTCAGCGCGTCATGCAGCTGACCATGAAGCAATACATAACCGCGATGCGGATTAACCACGTGCGGGCGCTGCTGAGCGACACCGACAAGTCCATTCTCGACATCGCCCTCACGGCGGGCTTCCACTCCAGCAGCAGCTTCTACAGCACGTTCAATAAGTATGTTGGCATGTCGCCGCACAGCTATCGCAGGCTCAGGCAGCTGAGAGGGGTGGCAGAGTAGACTTGCCCGCAGCGCATTTTCAAAACGGGAGAAAATAATGAAGGCTATTTAGCTGGCCTGAGGGTTTTGTTCCGGGATTTACCGATAGATTCTCTCGCACTAAGTGATTATTTCATCCTGAGCGGCGACGCGCCCTGACCCAATGCTCAACGGCCATCAGGAGTGGCTTGATGGCCTGGTCGCAGCGGCGATAAAAAAAGATCCTCGCTTTTGCGCATAGCGGCCCAGGCGGCAAACGCCGAGCAGACAAGCAGCCCCAGCCCGAGGGCAAAGGGGCTCCACCAGCCAACGGCGTCGAACAGCAAACCGCCGAGGCCCGCGCCAAGCGTAATGGCCAGCTGGATTGTTGCCACCATCAGGCCGCCGCCCGCCTCCGCATCGTCGGGCAGCGCTTTGCTGAGCCACAGCCCCCATGCCACCGGGGCCGGAGTAGCAACCAGCCCCCAGACCGCCAGCAGCACGCCCGCGGCCAGGGGGGCGGTCCCCCACTCGATCAGCAGCCCGGCGATGGCGGCCATCAGCAGCGGAATGGCAATCAGGTAGGCATAGAGCCTGCGCTGTAATAAATGGCCGATAAGCCAGGTTCCCACCAGCCCGGCTGCGCCCAGCAGCAGCAAAACCACTGACAGCTGCGTGACGCTAAGACGGGTCATCTCCTCCAGAAACGGGCGCAGGTAGGTGAAAACCGCAAACTGCCCCATAAACAAAAACAGAATCCCCGTCATGCCCAGCGCAACCTGGGGAATGCGCAGCAGGCCAAAAGGATTAGCGGCAGCGCGACTGACTCCGTCAGAAGGCAAAGAGGGAATGCTGCGCCACTGCCAGATAAAGGCGATGACCGCCAGCGGCACGACCACGAAAAATGCGCCGCGCCAGCCGATATACTGCCCGAGGTAGCTGCCGAGCGGCGCTGCCACCGTCGCCGCGAGCGCGTTGCCGCCGTTAATCAGCGCCAGCCCTTTCGCCACCGCCCCCGGCGGCACCAGCCGCATCACCGTGGCGGTAGACATCGACCAGAATCCCCCGATAGCCACGCCCAGCAGCGCGCGCCCGGCCATGAACATCGTCCCGTTTGCGGCAAAGGTGACCATCAGCCCTGAAAAGGTGAGCAGCAGCGTAAACCCCAGCAGCACTTTCTTGCGGTCCAGCCGGCCTGTCAGGGGCGCGTTGAGCAGGCTGGCGATCACGGCAAACAGCCCGGAAACGGAGATCGCCTGCCCGGCATGGCCCTGGCTGATGCCAAGATCCAGCGCGACGGGGGTAAGCAGGCTGACGGGCATAAATTCAGAGGCAATCAGCACCACCACGCCCAGCGCCATGGAGAAAACGGCCCCCCATATCGGCCGCCCGTCACGAACTTTCAGGGCTGACGTTTTCACTGCATTCATTGTTTTATCCTCTGCTGAAACGAGGGAAGTATCCTAAAGCAGCTGGAGTATTTTGATTAGCCGAGGTAATTTGGATGTACTTGTGAATTTATTTCAGCAATAAAGAGGCGCTATGAACGATATCCTGGCCTTTCTGGCCGTGGCCAGGGCCCAGAGCTTTACCAAAGCCGCGGCCCAGCTGGGCGTCAGCCCCTCGGCGCTTAGCCATACGCTTCGCAACCTGGAGGCACGCCTGGGGATACGTTTGCTGACACGCACGACCAGGAACGTTGCGCCGACCGAAGCGGGCGAGCAGCTGATGTGCTCGGTTGGCCCTCTTTTCGAGCAGATTGCCAGCGAAATAGAGAAGATTGGCGAGCTGCGGGATAAGCCGGCGGGCACCATCAGGATCACCTGTTCCGACGACGCGGCAGAGCAGCACCTGCGCCCCGTCCTTGCGGATTTCTTTAAAACCTATCCCGACATCAACGTTGAGATCTGTATCGACTACGGCTTCACCAATATCGTGCAGGAGCGTTTTGACGCGGGGATCCGGCTGGGGGAATCGGTCAGCCAGGATATGATTGCCGTGCGGCTGGGGCCAGACTGGCGCCTTTGCGTAGTCGGTTCTCCCGCTTATTTCGCGAGCCGCCCGATACCCGCAGATCCACGAGAATTAACGGACCATAACTGCATCAATATCCGCCACTCCATCAACGGCGGCGTTTACGTCTGGGAGTTTGAAAATAAGGGACGCAAGGTCAACGTGCGGGTCAGCGGGCAGCTAACCGCCAACAGCAATATCCCTATCCTCAACGGCGCGCTGGACGGGATCGGGCTGGCTTATATCCCGGACTTTATGGCGCAGCCGTATATCGAAGACGGAAGGCTGGTAGAGGTGCTGGCCGACTGGAGCCCCTACTTTGATGGATTTCATCTTTATTACCCCAACAGGCGTAATACCACCCCGGCCTTTGCGGCGTTTGTTGAGGCGGTCAGGTATAAAGGTAAATAAGCCGGGAAAACAACTGCTCAGGGCGCAGGCTGTCGGGCCACAATCCCCGCATACTCCCTGCGATCGGGCTCGCTGAAGCCTGCGATAAATAACGCCTCGCGCACCGCCTGACAGGCCGGGTCCGTAACCAGCCTGTGCAGCGCCCTTCTCAGGGCAGCCAGATCTTCTGGCGTCGTTCGGGAAGATGTGATTAGCGGCAGTCCCGGCGTCAGCGGCGTTTGCCCAATGACGATAAGATTTTGCAGCGCATCCGGCTCATGGCGCATGAACAGCGCCCAGCTGACGCAGTCGATAGCGGCCAGATCCGCTGAATCCTGCTGCAGCGCCGCCAAAGACTGCCGGTGACTGCCGCTGAAGGTAACGTCTGAAAAGAAACGGCCCCGGCGTGCAAGCGGCGCAACCGCGTTTTGCAGGGCGTTGAACCCGGACTGGGAGTCGGCAGAGTTGCAGACGGCCCGGCGGCCAAAAAAATCTTCGGGCGTGCTTTGCGCATCTTCAAGCCGGGCCACCAGGAAACTGCTGTAGCGGTATTCATCGCACCCCGGTACGTCATAATGAAAAGCCCCCACCAGCTGCACGTCCGGCAGCTGCGTCGCCAGCGGGTAGCCGCAGGTCTGGCTTAGCAGCAAATTTTCTTCCCGCCAGTGCGACAGCAAATCCGCTTCTGGCCAGGCGATATCCAGCCCGTCCGCATCCAGCCCCTCCTCCACCAGCAGGGGGATAAGCGCGGACCAGAGCGCCTGGGTGTCCGCACGGCGAACGTCGTACATCGGAAGTGAAACCATTTTATTCATGCTGCGTGATTACCCTGTTTTCGACCGCTGCCGAGGGATGCTGCTCAACGTCCAGCGGCCTGACAAAAAACTGCCGCAGCCACTGCCCGTAGCCCTTAACCACAAACCCCTGGTTACGCTGCCGGTAGTCCTCTTTATAAAGAAGATAGATTTTGCGCAGCCCGTACCACGGCACCCCAGGGAGATCGTGGTGCACTGAATGATAGTTAAGATTCAGGAAAAGCAGGCGCCAGGGCAGCGAAGCTTCGTTAATAACGGAGCGCGCCAGCGGATCGTCTGCCGCCCGGTGCTCAAAGAAGGAGCGGATTTTAGTCAGGGCCAGCGCGGGATAGCTGACCGCCAGCAGGTAGTACCAGACCGGGAAATCATAATGTGCCATAAGAGCAAAGACCCCGGCCAGCAGCACGCCGTGGACGATCCACATCACCATAGCCGCCCCTTTTTGCTCCCGAAATGCGCGAATCATTGTCACCAGGGTTTGCAGGATATCCATAGCGGGTGCCAGCAGCAGCCGCCCGGCAAAAGTATTGCGCAGACGCACCAACCGTCGCTGCCAGCCGCTGAAGCCCTGCCATTTTCGGACGGAAAAATAGTACGTTTCAGGATCTTCATCCGGCATCGTCAGGGCGTCATTCTGATGGTGAACGAGGTGCAAATCCCGGTACAGGGCGAAGGGGTACCACACCGCCAGCGGCGCTATCCCCAGCAGATGGTTAACCGCAGGCCAGCGCGTCGGGTGCCCGTGGATGAGCTCATGCTGCACGGACAGGTACCAGGTCGTAAACCAGATCAGCAGCAGCGTTGCGGGAAAAAGCCCCAGCGCCTGCCAGTTCGCCAGCGTCAGGAACCAGCCGCCGTAAACCGTGGCGATCAGCAGCCAGGTCGGCAGTTCGCTGCGCCACAGCCAGCTGCGGTTTAACTGACGGACAACCTCGCGCTGCTTCGCGTCCAGATATGCTGCATTGCTCCCACCCATAGTCCTGTTCCCCACAGCCCTTCCTTATGATTTATGTTATTGAAGATGTGGGATAAATGTGGCTGAGACAACGAATAAGATCGGCTAACGATTGCCGAAAATTAGCTATGCGCTGCGTAAAAGATCGTCCTTGCCGACCTTGATTTTGAGCAGCCGCTCAAGTACCCTGCCAGACTTGAGCGGTTGCTCAAACAGCAATTTTCCCTTTCGCTTACCGAGGCTTTTTTATGTTCGTCCAAAATCGCTGGCTAATCCTGGCGATCGTTACCAGCACGCTTTTTTTGATCATCATCGACATGACCGTCCTGTATACGGCCCTGCCGCGCCTCACCCAGGCGCTGGACGCCACCGCATCTGAAAAACTGTGGATCGTGAATGCCTATCCGCTGGTGGTTGCCGGGCTGCTGCCGGGAGCGGGTATGCTGAGCGACCGCTTCGGCCATAAGCTGATGTTTATGTCCGGCCTGCCCGTGTTCGCGCTGGCATCGCTTTGCGCCGCCTGGTCCCCGACGGCCGAGCTGCTGATCGCCTCGCGGGTCTTTCTGGCCCTTGGCGCAACCATGATGATGCCCGCCACGCTGGCGATCGTGCGCCAGGTCTTTACCGATGAGCGTGAAAGAGCGCTGGCTATCGGTATCTGGGCGGCGGTTGCCTCCGCAGCCGCAGCGCTTGGTCCCGTTGTTGGCGGCGTTTTACTCGAGTATTTCTGGTGGGGATCCGTATTTCTGATCAACGTTCCCATCGTCCTGACGGTCATGCCATTCGCCTGGCTACTCATTCCTCGCAGCAGGGGGAACGCAGAACGCCCGCTGGACGTTGCGGGCTCGCTACTCATCATGGCCGGGCTGGTTGGCGTGATTTACGCGCTGAAAGAGCTGAGCAAGCTCGATGCTTCCCTGCTGACCATGGCAGGCTCCGCCACCGCGGGCGTGATCTTCCTCGGGCTGTTTGTCCGGCGACAGCAGCGGTCGGCCCAGCCGATGATAGATTTTTCGCTGTTCCGCAATCGTCAGTTTACCAGCGGCGTGTGCGTGGCCGTCGTCTCGATGATCGCCCTGACCGGCGTTGAGCTGGTGCTGACCCAGCGGCTGCAGCTGGTGCTGACCCAGCGGCTGCAGCTGGTGCTGGGCCTGACGCCGCTGATGGCGGGCCTGACGATTTTGCCGATCCCTGTTGCCAGCGCCCTGGCCTCTCCGCTGGCCGGGCTGCTGTTGCCTCGCACGGGTGGTGCGCGAATGATGGTCGCCGGTTTACTGTTGACAGCAGTGGGCCTGCTTTGCCTGCTCCTGACCACCCATAGCGGAGCGATAGCGCAGCTTGTTGCGCTGGCCGTTATTGGGTTGGCCCTGGGGGCGACAATTACCGCGGCCTCGACTTCCATTATGCTTAACGCACCGGAAGAAAAAGCCGGCATGGTTGCCGCTATAGAAGATGTGGCGTGGGAGCTGGGCGGTGTGCTTGGCGTAACGTTGCTCGGCGGTATGATGACCGCAGTTTACAGCGCAACGCTCGTTCTGCCAGCGGGACTGGTTAGCGGCAACGCGGCCTACGACAGTCTGGATGAAGCACTGCGCCTTGCCGCCGATCTCGGCCCGGCGCAGGCGACACAGCTGACTGAACTTGCGCAAGGTGCCTTTGAAAACGCCTGGTTCGTTGTTCTCGTTTGCGCAACGGCTCTCACTGCCGTCAGCTGTTTAGCGCTGAAATTGTTACCCCGCCAGCGCTCGTCTCTGTAGTTTCCCCGTAGCCCGCAGAGTGCGGGCTACGGGCCTGGTTTGCGTTAATTTGCAACTCAACGCGACGAAGGACTATCCGTTTGTCGAAGCTGCTGCTCCTTCAGCAACGCAATGTTTCTCCCCTGTCTGAGAGGGAGCTGTCTCAGCGGTTTTCAGCGCGCACCAGGTGGAAAGCACGCCCAGAAGAGAAAAGAGGATGGCCGGCCCGATCCAACCAATCATGCTATATAGCCAGGTAGCAATAAAGGGCAGCAACCCTGCGACAACGGATGCCGCATTATACCCCAAGGAAATACCCGAAGAACGAACATGGGCCGGGAACTGTTCAGAAAACCAGCTTGATTCCACGGCAAAAATGGGGTCGTGGCTCAGTAGCAGAGAGAAGGAAATCGCCACAATCACCAGCATGACAGCGCCAGTATTAATCAACATAAACATCGGGATGCCAAACGCTATAGTGAACAAGGAGCCGATCAGAAAGACGCGGCGTCGGCCCACTCTGTCACTCAGCGCGCCGTAAAGGAGATGGCTGACCAGGCCAAGTGCCGAGCCGATGAGCGTGCCCCATAAGACGTGGCGGGTATCGGTAATATCGGCAAGGACAACATAGGAGAGCATGAAACTAGTGGTAATGTAATAGCCGCCGGTTTCAGCCAGCCGCAGCCCGACAATATTCATAATGGTTCGCCAGTCCCGACGAATCACTTCAAGCGCGGGCTGCTTGACGATACGCTTCTCCGCCTTCACTTTTTCAAATTCCGGCGACTCCGCGACGCTCAGACGAATAAATATGCCGATAGCCACCATGATGAATGAAATCAGAAACGGCATTCGCCATACCCAGTCGCCCTCGAACAGTGCGCCAGAGAGAAGAAAAGCGCCGTTGGCCAGCAGCAGGCCTAGCGGAATACCGAGCTGGGGAACGGCACCGTAAAAACCACGTTTCTTCTCCGGTGCATGTTCAAATGCCATCAGCACCGCACCTCCCCATTCAGCACCAAAACCGATGCCCTGAATCATTCGGAGCAGAATCAATAAAACGGGTGCCAGCAGACCCGCCTGCTCATAAGTCGGCAGCGCGCCTATCAGCACCGTTGCAAGCCCCATCGCCAACAGCGACCAGAACAAGACCGCTTTACGTCCATAACGATCGCCAAAGTGTCCGGCCAGATAACCGCCGACTGGCCGCATCAGAAAGCCCACCGCCAGCGTGGCGAAAGCAGCCATAATACCGACAACAGGCTCCTCGGTATCGAAGAAGACTTTTCCAAACCATGCAGCCGCCGCCGTACCGTAAATAAAGAAATCGTAGCTTTCCACGGCCGAGCCTATCATCGATGCGACGGATACTTTTACAGGATTATTTTTAGTATTAACTGGTACAGAGTGAGTTTTCATGTTTACCCCGTTTCGGTAATTTACCCGCAAAATTCGGGTCAGTACTTATGTCTGCTGCCAGGTTTCGATAACCCGGCTGTCATCACGTTGTCCCAGGCCAGCTTTTGCTGCGGCCTCATAGCGGGCGTTAGCGACTTTCAGCAGCGGAATCTCTGCCTGGCACGCCGTTGCAGCATCCACCACCAGACCGCTGTCTTTAACGAAGATGTTAATGGCGCTGGAAACTGCCACATCCGTACTCAGCAGCATTCGCGGCCCCCTATCTGACAGCATCCAGGAGCCCGCCGCGCCTCCCTCCACCAGCGGTAAAACCTGCGCCGGATCTAATCCGAGCGATTGCGCAAGGCTCAGGGCTTCGGCCGCGGCCACAATGTGGATGGAGCAGAGATGCTGGTTAATCACTTTGATGCCCTGCCCGTCACCGGCCCGTTTGCCGACCATCTGCACCCTGCCCATAGCACTCAGCACCGGCGCGACGTGGTTGACCGCATCCTCATCACCTGCCGCAAAGATCACCAGCTCTCCTGTACTGGCTCGGGCGGTGCCGCCAGTCACCGGGGCATCTATCACCCTGGCACCTGCCTGCTGTAGCTGGTCTGCGGCTACAATTATTGCGGCGGGGCCGACCGTGGACATGATCGCCCAGTACTGGCCGGACACATTCGGCAAAGCCTCCTCAACCAAAGCTGCCAGCTGTTGTGGCGTGGCAACCATGACCACGACGACATCAGCTTTCCCTGTCAGGGTGTATCGCTCTACCGACGCTATCCCCTGCTCGCTTGCTCGCTGCCGTGAAGCTTCAGCGACATCAACACCCTGTACTTCATGCCCCGCCGCCTTTATCTGTAATGCCATTGGCAGCCCAATGGCCCCTACGCCGATGAATACAACTTTCATTTCGTGCTCCTTATACAAGCCAGCCTTTAACAGCGCAGACCAGAGATGAAGTAGAGAGACCATAGCGATCGTGTAGCGTAGGCAGCGCGCCGGCGGCCAGAAACTCGTCCGGAAGTCCGATATGACGGAACTCGGGCATGACCTGCGCCCGCATTAATGCAGCCGCTACCGCCTCGCCAAGGCCCCCCACTACGCTGTGGTTTTCAACCACGACGACCAGCCGTCCGCTGCGGCGGCACAATTCGAGAATAGTGTCGGTATCAAGAGGCTTGATGGTAGGCACGTGCAGCACGGCGACGTCGACATTGTCCCGCGCCAGGGCCTTTGCTGCTTCCAGCGATCGCATCGTCATGATGCCGCTGGAGATAAACAGTACGTCGCGCCCGTCCTGCAGCAGTTTGGCTTTCCCCAGCTCAAACTGATAATCGTACTCATCCAGTACCAGCGGCACTTTCCCGCGCAGCAGACGCATGTACACCGGGCCTGGGTGATCGGCCGCCGCGGCGACGGCCTGTTCGGTATCAAGCGCATCGCAGGGATCAATGATGGTCAGATTCGGGATGCCGCGCATCAACGCAATATCTTCAGTTGCCTGATGGCTGGAGCCATACCCGGTAGTGAGGCCGGGCAGCGCCGCGCAAATCTTCACATTAAGGTTTTCTTCGGCTATCACCTGATGAATGAAATCGTAAGCGCGCCGGGTGGCAAACACAGCATAGGTTGTCGCGAAGGGAATCATTCCCTCTTTGGCCATGCCACCGGCAGCGCCCATCAGCAGCTGCTCCGCCATTCCCATCTGAAAATGGCGCTCCGGGTAGGCCCCGGCGAAGATGTGCAGGTCGGTGTATTTCGATAAATCTGCGGTAATCCCTACGATAGCTGGCCGTGTCCGCGCCGCCTTGACGAGCGCATGCCCAAAAGGCGCTGATACGGTTCTCTGCCCCTCTGACGCAATGGAAGCAATCATGGCCGAGGTGGTTAAACGTGGTTTCTTATCTGCAACGTTGCTCATGTGCGTGCCTCCTCAGCCCGATCAAGAATCGCTATGGCCTTTTGCCACTCATCTGCATCAACCCGAATGAAGTGGTTCTTTTCCCGCTCTTCAAGAAACGGAACGCCCTTGCCCATCAGCGTATCGAGCAGAATGACGCGAGGTTTGGGTTCTTTCAGCTGGCGGGCGCGGTCAAATGCCGCTTTGACAGCCGCGATATCGTTGCCGTCGACGCGCTGGACGTGCCAGCCAAATGCCTGCCACTTATCGGCCAGAGGCTCAAACCCCATAATTTTTTGGGAGGGACCGTCAGCCTGCTGCTGATTGATATCAACCAGCGTAATCAGGTTACCGAGCTGATGATGTGCGGCTGACATTGCCGCCTCCCAGGTAGCACCTTCATCAAGTTCACCATCAGACATTGAGTTGTAGACAAAGGCTGGGTTCCCTTTATGACGCAGCGCCAGCGCCATACCCACGGCGATGCTAAGACCCTGGCCGAGTGACCCCCCGGAAATCTCCATGCCTGGCGTATAGGTCGCCATCCCTGACATAGGCAGCCGGCTGTCATCCGATCCGTAAGTTTCCAACTCCTCTTCCGGGATCACCCCGGCTTCGATCAGCGCCGCGTAAAGCGCAATGGCATAGTGCCCATGGGACAGCAAAAAGCGGTCCCGACCTTCCCATTCAGGGTTTTGCGGATCGAATCGCAGGGCGTGACACCACGCCACAGCCAGCATATCGGCAAGCCCTAACGCCTGGCCAACGTATCCCTGCCCCTGAACTTCCCCCATCCTTAAGGCGAAGCGGCGTATGCGCCTCGCATGCCGTGCAAGTCGGGTAAGCGCCTCAGTCGATGCTGCTTCGGGATTTGCAATCGTGCTCATCTGCTGCTCCTTTTACTGGTTGAACATAAAACACAGGCTTCTCGGGTAGGTGTTCCCTCGACATGGTGCTAACTTATTCATGCATGTCGTTCATCTCTCATTAGTTCGAGGGGGGTTACTGAATGCGTAACTCACTGAGAATCCCTGTCTGTCGGTGCAGAAGATGAGGTTATGCTGTTTGGGTTCATGCTGACAAAAGCATTTAATGCAACTACTGGTGAAAAGGATTCATGAATGTCACTCCTGCGAAAAGCCCCTCTTAATCTGTTACGTGCCTTTGAAGCGGCGGGCCGCACGGGCGCTTTTTCACTGGCAGCAGCTGAGCTGGAACTCTCGCCCAGCGCAATCAGCCATGCCATTCGCAAGCTGGAAAATTTGATAGAAATCAGGCTCTTTCAGCGCAGCACGCGGGAAATCAAACTGACGAAAGAAGGGGAGATACTGTTTGAACATATCCAGCGCGGGTTTAACGAAATGCAGCAGGGGCTGTCATTAATCACGGCCGATGAATCAAGACCTCTGCGCCTTCATACCTCGCCCAGTTTTGCTCACCAGTGGCTGCTGCCGCGCCTCGGTAGTTTCATCCGCGAGAACCCCAACATTGACCTGCGGCTCTCAGCCAGCACGGACTATGCTCGTTTTGAGCAGGATGATTTTGACCTCGATATCATCTACGGCGAACCCGCCCCATCCCCCTATGAGAAGATCCCCCTCGCGGTTGAAGAACTGACGCCACTATGCTCGCCACTGCTGGCTGACAGGCTTCAGAGACCAGAAGATCTCTACGCAATGACACTGATTCAGTGCGATGTGCAGCTGTACCAATGGAAAGGATGGTTTCAGGCCAATGACATGAAGCCTCCCCGTCATTACGGACTTCGTTTCGACCGCAGCTTTATGGCGATTGCCGCAGCGGTGGACGGGTTAGGCGTAGTTCTGGAGTCAAACTTACTTGCAGAGCGCGAAATAGCGAGCGGCAGACTGGTTTGTCCGCTGTTGAAAAGCACAAGTGAAATTCATTATATCGGCCACTACCTGGTTTTCCCGCGGCACCAGCACATGCATTTTGCGCTGGAAGTGTTCAAAACGTGGCTGCTTAATGAGCTCAATCTGGCGCAGCTCAGATGATCGTGCTCACATTTTTTAGCGTTATATGAATGATGCTTTATTGTTAATTAATAGTTTTTTTGTGAGGATTCTCACCTCTTAATCCGCCAGGCCTCGTCAGTAAAGTGCAGATTGATATTTGCTGATGCGACAGACATCACAGATGACATGCCCGCAGCAGCAATCGGCTCTGCTGCTGCATCTCCTTCTATGGTTTTCGCGTGCTCCTCTGCGAAATAACAGGATAAATTTTTAAGCTGTGCCTCCTCGGTCGTTGTTACGCTGATGTGTACATACTGCGGCTTTCAGACGTAAAAAAACCGGGAATTGAGAGGAAAAATCATAGATGGGAGCTTAAATTGTAGGCCTCGTTCTTATATCGTTTTATTCACTGCAAACTCATCAATATTCCCATAACACCCTGATAACAGGCGACGTAAAACTGCACAACCCGTGCTCTGAAACAGCGTTTTTAATTCCTTTCCGGGTAACTTGCCTCTATAATACGCGCGTTCCTAACTTGAATGGTTTCAGCGCATTGGACTGCCTTTATAATAATCAAAATCGCACTTCCTTCCGGCAGGCTGAACCGCAAGCACACTTTCCTCTGCACGCTTTATGTCTGTCACCTATCCTTACCTGGTGTCGCTATAACATTATCAGCTTCAATTTCCGCTCCGGCGGCAGTGTCCACCGGAACCAGCTTTTAACAATCCTTCTCAACTTACAGATAAGACTGTCATGAAAAAGACTAAAATTGTTTGCACCATCGGTCCAAAAACCGAATCCGAAGAGATGCTGACCAAAATGCTCGACGCGGGCATGAACGTTATGCGTCTTAACTTCTCTCACGGTGACTATGCTGAACACGGCCAGCGCATCAAAAACCTGCGCAACGTGGTGGCTAAAACTGGTAAGAAAGCAGCTATCCTGCTGGATACCAAAGGTCCTGAAATCCGCACCATCAAACTGGAAGGCGGTAATGACGTCTCCCTGAAAGCTGGCCAGACCTTCACCTTCACCACGGACAAAACCGTTGTGGGTAACAGCGATATCGTTGCTGTGACTTACGAAGGCTTCACCAGCGACCTGAGCGTGGGTAACACCGTGCTGGTCGATGATGGCCTGATCGGTATGGAAGTGACCGCTATCGAAGGCAAAAACGTTGTTTGTAAAGTACTGAACAACGGCGACCTGGGCGAAAACAAAGGCGTTAACCTGCCGGGCGTTTCCATCGCGCTGCCAGCCCTGGCCGAGAAAGACAAACAAGACCTGATCTTCGGTTGTGAGCAAGGCGTTGACTTCGTTGCGGCTTCCTTTATCCGTAAGCGTTCTGACGTGGTTGAAATCCGTGAGCACTTAAAAGCCCACGGCGGCGAGAAGATCCAGATCATCTCCAAAATTGAAAACCAGGAAGGCCTGAATAACTTCGACGAAATCCTCGAAGCTTCTGACGGCATCATGGTTGCTCGTGGCGACCTGGGCGTTGAAATCCCGGTTGAAGAAGTTATCTTCGCGCAGAAGATGATGATCGAGAAATGCGTGCGCGCTCGTAAAGTGGTTATCACTGCGACGCAGATGCTTGACTCCATGATCAAAAACCCACGCCCTACTCGTGCAGAAGCGGGTGACGTTGCTAACGCCATCATCGACGGCACGGATGCAGTCATGCTGTCTGGCGAATCTGCGAAAGGGAAATACCCGCTGGAAGCTGTGACTATCATGGCAACCATCTGCGAACGTACTGACCGTGTGATGACCAGCCGTCTGGACAACAACCAGGACAGCCGTAAGCTGCGCATCACCGAAGCGGTATGTCGTGGTGCAGTAGAAACCGCTGAGAAACTGGAAGCGCCGCTGATTGTTGTGGCAACCCAGGGCGGTAAATCTGCTAAGGCCGTGCGTAAATACTTCCCGAACGCCACTATCCTTGCCCTGACCACCAACGAAGTTACCGCTCGTCAGCTCGTGCTGAGCAAAGGCGTTGTGCCACAGCTGGTGAAAGAAATTGCTTCTACCGATGATTTCTACCGTCTGGGTAAAGATGTGGCGCTGGAAAGTGGTCTGGCTCGTAAAGGCGATATCGTCGTGATGGTTTCCGGCGCGCTGGTTCCAAGTGGCACCACCAATACGGCATCTGTTCACGTTCTGTAATTAACCTTGCGAACGAATATTTTGTTAAAAAGCGCCTGCGGGCGCTTTTTTTATTGCCGCTTTAGACAAAAATAATAAAAAAGCAAATCGGCCTGAACTATTTAAGCGCGATTTTATTAAGATGAATCCGATGAAAACTCCCTGTTTTCTTAGTTTTTTTTAACTTTTCGCGCCGGTTCGGTGTTTCTTTGAGCGAACGATCAAATTTAAGTGCTTTCCCATCAAAAATTTATTCTCAACTCAAAAAACTTTGTGTAATACTTGTAGCGCTACATGGAGATTAACTCAATCTAGAGGGTATTAATAATGAATCGTACTAAACTGGTACTGGGCGCGGTAATCCTGGCTTCTACTATGCTGGCAGGTTGTTCTTCTAACGCTAAAATCGATCAACTGTCTTCTGACGTTCAGACTCTGAACGCTAAAGTTGATCAGCTGAGCAACGACGTGAACGCAATGCGTTCTGACGTTCAGGCTGCTAAAGACGACGCAGCTCGCGCTAACCAGCGTCTGGACAACCAGGCTCACTCTTACCGTAAGTAAGAGTACCTGTAATGAAAATGGCGCACATTGTGCGCCATTTTTTTTGCCTGAATCATTCCCGCCCTGAATATCTCCTCTAACGCATCACCACGCTACTTTGACCGCTGACCATGGTGTTTGTCGCCTCCGTGTCTGGCGCAGCGCCTGGAGCCGCCCTGACGCTCTGTACAGGCGCAATATTCACAGGTTGTGACGGAACACCCTGCTGCGCGTTCACCAGCACCGGATAACCAGCCCTTCTGACTATCGCACTGTCTACCTGTGCTTTATCACTTAAAGGATTGTCTATAAAGGCCCCAAAGGTGGCTGAGATGGCAATCGGAACAGTTTGAGGATTTTCCCAGTCATTACGCGACAGCGGCTGATGCACTTCCACATAGCGTTTGCCATCCGGCTCGGTGGTAAATTTCACTGGCTCATTGATGATTTCCACCCGTGTTCCCCAGGCGACCTGGCTGAATAGCGCTTTAATATCCGGCGCTCTCATCCGCATACATCCTGAGCTGACCCGTAGCCCGATACTGTTGCGGGCATTTGTCCCATGAATAAGATATTCCCCGCCCCCTTTCTCCAGACGCAGCGCGTAACGCCCCAGAGGATTGTTAGGCCCGGCGGGAACGACCGCAGGTAGACTGATCCCCTGAGCCAAAGAACGAGCGCGAATGTTCGCGGTAGGTGTCCAGGTAGGATTAGGGATCTTCTGGCTGATACGCGTGACCATTACCGGCGTTTCTCGGCCTAACTGGCCAATGCCTAATGGATAAACTTCTACGCGGTTTTGCCCGGGCGGAAAATAATACAGACGCAGCTCCGCCAGATTAATGACAATGCCTTCTCTTGGCGTATCCGGCAGAATCATTTGTGACGGAATAACTAACTCACTGCCCGCTTTTGGCAAAAAAGGATCTACCGTGTTGTTCGCTTCAAGCAATAACAGCACCCCAGTGTTGTATTTTGCCGCTACGGCTTCCAGATTTTTACCGTCATTCGGGACAACGTACGTCTGATTTTCGCCAATTATCCGGCTGCCCGGAGGGGGTAATAAATAATCAACGGCCCATGCCGACTGGCTTGCTGCCAGAGCGCTGAGAAAAACGAGAGTTATTTTCGTGAACGCGCATTTCATATTGTATTCCTGTATTCACCGGCGAATGCCGGAATGCTGAAGATCTGCGAGGTAATAAATTACCTCGCGTTAACAGGATGAAAGCTGTTCTTTAAGTTTAGCTAAGATTGGCGGCTTTGGTGCGGATGGCGCGGATCATTGCCTCCAGCCCCTGAGAGCGGGAAGGCGTGAGGTGCTGGGCAAGCGCCAGCTTTTCAAACCAGGGACGCACGTCGAAAGCAACAATATCCTGCGGCGTCATCTGGTGATAAAGAATAAACACGACTGCAATCAGCCCTTTGACAATGGCAGCGTCACTGTCTCCTTTAAGCGTTATGACGCCGTCCGGCTGCTGCTCCATCACAATCCACACCTTGCTCTGGCAGCCCTGGATGATATTGGCAGGCGCGTGCTGTTCCGGCGCAAGCTCCGGCAGGCGCCCGCCCAGCTCGATGATGTACAGATACTTCTCTTCCCAGTTCGCACAGCGGCTGAAGTTCTTCAGCAGTTTCTCTTTGTCTGGCAGCGTGGCCATAGCGTTCTCCCTGTCAGCCCAGCAGACGGTGGATGCGTTGCAGCCCGGCCACCAGCCTGTCCACCTCTTCTTCGGTGTTATACATCGCAAAGGATGCGCGACACATCGCCGGAACCTGATAATGTGCCATCAGCGGCATTGCGCAGTGGTGCCCTGTTCTTACGGCGATGCCGTAGTTATCCAGGAAGCTGCCCACGTCGTACGCATGATGTTTGCCAAGGTTAAAGGCGATGACGCCAAGCCGGCTGTCCGGCCCGTATACTGTCAGGTCCGACACGGTTTTTAACGCCTGCTGAGCATAGCGCATCAGCGTTTGCTCGTACTCGCCAATCTCCTGCAGCCCCAGGCTCTCTACGTAACGCAGCGCGGCGCCCAGGCCGATAATCCCTGCGGTGTTTGGCGTACCTGCCTCAAAACGCCAGGGCGCGGCGGCATACGTCGTGCCTTCGGTCAGGCTGACGGTGGCGATCATCGAGCCGCCCCCTTCCCACGGCTGCATGTCCTGCAAAATTTCGTCGCGCGCATAGAGGACGCCAATACCTGTTGGGCCGTAAATTTTATGGCCCGAGAACAGATAGAAATCGCAGTCCAGCGCCTGCACGTCAACCGCGTGGTGCATGATGGCCTGCGCGCCGTCCACCAACACTTTAATACCCGCCTGATGGGCGGTGGCAATCATTTCGCGAACCGGGTTTTCAGTGCCCAACACGTTCGAAACGTGGGTTATCGCCAGCAGCCTGGTCCGCTCGTCAATCAGCGTCGGGAACACTTCCAGCGCCAGGGTGCCGTCAGCATTGAGCGGGATCACCCGCAGCGTGGCTCCCGCCTGTTCGCAAAGCATCTGCCACGGCACGATATTCGCGTGGTGCTCCATGGCGGAGATAATAATGTTATCCCCGGCCCGGACGTTCGCCCGCCCCCAGCTGTTCGCCACCAGGTTAATGCCCTCGGTGGTGCCGCGCACGAAGACGATCTCCTCCGGCACTTTTGCATTAACGAAGCTGGCAACCTGATTGCGGACGCTTTCCATCAGCTGCGTAGCTTCCGCGCTCAGCGTGTGTATACCGCGGTGCACCGCAGCATAGCCGTGGCTGTAGAAATCCAGCTCGGCGTCAATCACCGCCTGCGGTTTCTGAGCGCTGGCGGCGCTGTCGAGATAGACCAGCGGCTGGCCGTTGACCTCCCGGCTTAAAATCGGGAAATCGGCACGCACCTGGTCGATTGAAAAACTCATGCTTCGCCCCCTGCAAAGCGCTGGCCGATCCTCGCCAGCACCTGCTGTTTTAACGCCTCGTCGTGGATGCTTTCCGTCAGCTCAGCGGCAAAGGCGTAGATAATCATCTGCTGTGCGGCCCGCTCATTGATGCCGCGCGAGCGCAGGTAGAACATCTGTTCATCGTCGATGCGGCCAATGGTTGCGCCGTGGCTGCACTTAACGTCATCGGCATAAATTTCAAGCTGCGGCTTGGTATCAACCTCTGCCAGACGCCCTAACAGCAGGTTGTTGTTGGTCATCTGCCCGTCGGTTTTGATCGCATGCTGCGCCACTTTAATCATGCCGTTAAACACCGCACGCCCTTTGTCACGCACTATGGTTTTATGCAGCTGGCGGCTGTTGCAGTAGCCTTTGTTGTGCTCAAGCCAGGTGCGCGTATCGCACACTTCGTTGTTCACCGGCAGCGCCAGGCTGTTCATGCGCAGCGTGGTATTTTCGCCGTTGAGCTGGGTGCTGGTGTTGTGGCGCAATACTGCGGCCCCGAGCAGGAAGCTGTTGCTTTCCACCGTTGCGTCCTGCGCAACAACCAGATCGTTGTGGGCAAAGTGGTAGCCCCGCGCGTTTTCAAACGCCAGCTTGTAATGCCGGAGCTGGGCGTTGGCCGCTACATCGGCAGTCAGGCGCGAACCGGTAAAATGCGGCTGTTCATCAAAGCTGACGTAATGTTCGATGACGGTCGCACGCG
The DNA here is from genome assembly GCF_016756775.1 of Dryocola clanedunensis subsp. sulfonylureivorans. Classification (GTDB taxonomy): domain Bacteria; phylum Pseudomonadota; class Gammaproteobacteria; order Enterobacterales; family Enterobacteriaceae; genus Dryocola; species Dryocola clanedunensis. The sequence continues at coordinate 170,928 of NZ_JAERMU010000012.1, forward strand.
CGCCTTCCCCCAGCGTCAGATGATGCCGGTAGTGCGCGGTATTCATCTCACCCTGCCCGCTGCCCCGGCTGATATGCATCAGCAGCAATGCTTTGGCAGGATTGTGATTGCGCGCCACCTGAATGTGAGTGACCTTTTCGGCCAGGCTTTCCGTCAGATGCAGGAAAACCTCTCCCTGTACCGCCGCAGGCAATGACTGACGTGGGGCATCGAAATTAATCTCATAACCGCTATTGGTCAGATCGTCGCTAAGCTCTGCGCTGTAGCGCCCGTCAACAAAGACCAGCCGCCACGCATCTCCCGGCAAGGCGAGCGCATCGCGCTCCGGCTTCGTTACCGCCTGCGGGGCTGGCAGAACAAACTGATTATTCAGCAGGCCTTCCAGCGGCGTGTATTTCCAGTTCTCGTGCTTGCGGGTTGGCAGGCCCAGACGCAGCATCTGCTGCATGTGTTCCTGGGCCTCTTTGCTGCGCCCGTCGCCGCCAGCCTCGAACAGGTGGTGCCACTGCTGAAGAGCGTTGCCGCTACTGCTGTTCGGTAAGCCAGCCATAACCCTGCTCCTCAAGTTGTTTCACCAGACTGAAATCACCCGATTTCACAATGCGCCCCTGATAAAGTACGTGGACAAAGTCAGGCTTAATGTAGTCCAGGATGCGCTGGTAGTGGGTGACGATGACGAAGGCACGGTTACCGTCGCGCAGGGAGTTCACCCCTTCCGCCACGATTTTCAGGGCGTCGATGTCCAGACCGGAATCCGACTCATCCAGGATGCACAGCTCAGGCTCCAGCACCGCCATTTGCAGAATGTCATTGCGTTTCTTCTCGCCGCCGGAAAAGCCGACGTTGACCGAGCGGGTCAGCAGATCTTCCGGCATTTTCAGCAGTTTGATTTTTTCTTCCATCAAATCCTGGAAGTCGAAACGGTCGAGTTCCTCCTGGCCGCGATATTCGCGCACCGCATTCAGCGCGGTTTGCAGAAAGAACTGGTTGCTGACGCCGGGAATTTCCACTGGATACTGGAATGCCATGAAGATGCCTTCGCCGGCGCGCTCTTCCGGGGATAGTTCCAGCAGATCTTTGCCTTTGAAATGCACCTGTCCGCCGGTGACTTCATAGTCGTCGCGCCCGGCCAGCGTGGCAGAAAGCGTACTTTTCCCTGAGCCGTTCGGCCCCATAATGGCATGGACTTCGCCCGGCTTGATGTCGAGGCTTAAGCCACGCAGGATCTCTTTGTCCTCAACGCTAACCTGCAAATCTTTAATGCTTAACATAGTGTTCCCTTAATCTTTAACCGACGCTGTGTTCGAGGCTAATCGCTAATAGTTTTTGTGCTTCCACCGCGAATTCGAGCGGCAGCTCAGAGAAGACGTCCTTACAGAAGCCGTTGACGATCATCGAAATCGCATCGTCCTGGGCAATACCGCGCTGTAAACAGTAGAACAGCTGATCTTCACCGATACGCGACGTGGTGGCTTCGTGCTCCAGCTGTGCCGTATTGTTACGGCACTCCACGTACGGGAAGGTATGCGCCCCGCTGTCCGGGCCGATAAGCATTGAGTCGCACTGGGTGAAGTTGCGGGCGTTGGTCGCCGTCGGCATGATTTTCACCAGCCCGCGATAGCTGTTCTGGCTGTGACCTGCGGAGATCCCCTTCGAGATAATCGTCGATTTGGTGTTTTTGCCGATGTGGATCATCTTGGTGCCGGTGTCCGCCTGCTGATGCCCGGCGGTCAGCGCCACGGAGAAAAATTCGCCGATGGAGTTATCGCCGCGCAGGATCACGCTCGGATACTTCCAGGTAATAGCCGAGCCGGTTTCCGACTGCGTCCAGGACATCTTGCTGTTCTCGCCTTCGCACAGCGCGCGCTTGGTCACGAAGTTAAGAATGCCGCCGGTATTGCCGTCGCCGGGGAACCAGTTCTGCACCGTGGAGTATTTCACCTCCGCATCGCGATGAATGATGACTTCCACCACCGCCGCGTGAAGCTGGTAGCTGTCGCGAACCGGCGCTGAACAACCTTCGATATAGCTGACGTAGCTGCCTTCGTCGGCAATCAGAATGGTACGTTCGAACTGGCCGGTTTTTTCCGCGTTGATGCGGAAGTAGGTAGACAGCTCCATCGGGCAGCGCACGCCCTTCGGCACATAGATAAAGGTGCCGTCGGAAGCTACCGCTGCGTTGAGCGCGGCGAAGAAGTTATCGTTGCTCGGCACGACCGTGCCCAGATATTTTTTCACCAGGTCAGGGAATTCGTGAATGGCCTCGCCAAAGGAGCAGAAGATGATCCCCTGCTCGGAAAGCTTCTCACGATAGGTTGTTGCTACGGAGACGGAGTCGAAAATTGCATCCACCGCAACCTCTGAACCTTCGCGCACCGGCACGCCCAGCTGCTTAAAGGCGTCTTCCACTTCCCCTGTCAGGTAAGCATTGCTGCCCGGCTGCTGAACGGCGCCAGGCTGGGATTCACAGTTATCATCGCAGCTGCCGCAGGAGGGAGCCGAATAGTAACTGTAATCCTGATAGTTAAGCTTTTCGTAGTTCGCCTTCAGCCAGTGCGGCTCTTCCATCTGCACCCAGGCACGGTAGGCATTCAGGCGAAATTCCAGCATCCACTCCGGCTCGTTGCGTCGGGCAGAGATGGCCCGCACCACCTCCTCATTGATGCCGTGCGCCATTTCGTCGGTCTTCAGCTGGGTGAAAAAGCCCTCTTTATAATGATGGCTACCCGCCCAGGTTTGTACTTCGTCAGACGTTTCAGTATTACGTGACATAATCCCGCCTACACCCCAAAGCTTTCGCCGCAGCCACATTCGTGCTGCGCTTTCGGGTTGTTGAATTTGAAAATCTCGTTTAATCCTTCGCGCACGTAGTCAACCTCGGTGCCGTCGATAAACGGCATGGCCGACAGCGGAACCCACAGCTTTGCCCCCTCCATTTCAAAGAGGAGGTCGTCCTTGTGGGGTTCTGTAACGGTATCCAGCACGTAGCCGAATCCGGCGCAGCCGGTCTGTTTGATGCTCAGCCGCACGCCGAGCAGGTCCGGCTGCTGGCCTGCCAGCTTACGAATATGCGCGCCCGCCTCTGGCGTCAGCGTCAGCCCCTGCCAGGCGAATTCATTGGGATCGAAGCTACCGGTTTGCACATCCATAGTTCACCTCACTGTTAAAAGCGCCCAAAGGCCGATGCCCCTATGTTAATGATAACTATTATCAATACAACATCCTGATAACAGGGGTATTCGCGAAATGCTGTTTTTTTGGACGTCTTTACTAAGGATAGACCCTGTGCAAACTCTTGCAGATGGCGAAAAGAGCTGTTTAAGCCGCTGAAACAATGGGGTTTTGACCGGCAGTACGCGGCCTGAGCGGTAGAAAGCAAAAGATGTATAGAGAATATCTATTTAATTGAGAGGTAAAAGCAAAAACGATGGCGCGGGCCGAAAGCCCGCGCTTGAGAAAAGGGAAATGAAAATCAGGAAGCATTCAGCAGCGATTTAGTCGCTTCCAGCGCATCAACCGCGCACTGCTGATCGAGATTACCGCCTGGCGCTCCGCCAATACCTATTGCACCGATGGTCTGGCTATCGACCTTCACCGGCACGCCGCCGCCAAGCAGCAGGAAGCCCGGAATGTCACGCAGGTTTTGTGCGCCCGCATTTTCCTGAGAATTCTTCATGACGTCACCCGTTACGGATTTTGTGCTGAGGGCGGTAAAGGCTTTCATGCGGCTCGCTTCCAGGGTGTGTGGGCCTGCATTGTCCATGCGCTTAACCACTTTCACCACCCCACCGCGATCCACCACGGTAACCGCTACGTTATAGTTTTTCGCGCTACAGGCCTCAACGGCTTTCTGCGCTAGCTGCTCGGCGTATTCCAGAGAAATATTCTTTTCGGTCAGCACGCCTGCGGCGAACGCGGGAATAACGGCGGTGCTGCCGAACAGGACAGCGGTTAACAGCAGTGTTTTTTTCATGTTTTTTCCCTTAACTCGGAACTCGGAAGATGGTTTACGTGAGTTAAGGTACCGAAACGTGGGGGGCGGCACTATTCGGACGAATACCAGGCGGACCAGGTAATTTTACGTAGTACCGTCCGGCCCCTGTAATCCGCCATAAATATTAATGAGCTTCGCCAGCGAGTTAATTTCCAGCCGGGCAAAAAGGCTGGCGCGATGGGCTTCAACCGTTCGCGGCGAGAGGTTGAGATCTTTTGCCATCTCTTTGTTGGATTTCCCCTGCATGATTAGCGCCATGACCTCCTGTTCACGGGCCGAGAGCGTGGCGAGCTTAGCCTGCAAATCAGCAAACTTCTCCCGTTCCTGTTCTTGCTGACGCTGCTGCTCAAGCGCTGCGCTCACGGTTTCTATCAGCAGGTCGGCGTCTACGGGCTTGGTCAGAAATTCAAACGCGCCGTTTTTGAACGCCCGGCGGCAGAGATCGATATTGCCATGCCCGGTCATCATGATAACGGGAAGGGAAAAGCCTTCCGGCAGGCCGCTCTCCAGCAGCGCCAGCCCCGATTTGCCCGGCATGCGGATATCCAGCAGCAGACAGCCGCTAAGGGAAGGCAAATCCCCTTCGCCCTGCTGAAAACTCTGCACGCTGTCATAGGCTTTCGTTTCCCAGCCCATGGTTGCCAGCAGGGCGCTCAGCGAAAGGCGAATAGCTTCGTCGTCATCAACAAGGTAAATGTACTGCGTCATGCTGTCTCCTGCCCGAGAAGGGGGAATGTCAGGGTAAAACAGGCTCCCCCGGTTGCGCTGTTTGCCGCCGCGATGCTGCCGCCATACCTTTGCACCAGCGTCTCCGTCAGCGCCATCCCCAGCCCCAGGCCTTCTGCCCGGGTGGTGAAGAACGGCATAAACACCTGCAGCAGGCCCTGTTCGGACAGCCCTGGCCCGCCGTCAGTGATGCTGATAACCAGATTTTCACTCTGCTGCCCGGCGTCGATAGCCACCCACGCTTTACCGTCGGGCGTCCCCTGCTGCGCATAAATGGCGTTGCTGAGCAGATTGTGAAGGATTTGTTCAACGGCCAGCGGTGAGGCGCGCAGCTTCGGCAATTTTTCCGGCAGCCTGTTAATAATGGATACCCGCCCTTTCGCCAGTTCATATTCCAGCAGCGTCACCACCCTCGCCCAGATCTCATTCAGGTCTACCGGCTGCAGAGCCTGCTCATCGCTGTTAATTTTTTCCTTCAGCGACGTTAACAACGCGCTGATGCGTTTTGTCTGCACCACCGAAGCGTCCAGCAGCGGCAGCGCTTTATCTGCCTTGTCCTGACCAATGAGCCGCTGCGCAGTTTGCGAATAGCTGAGGATGGCGGTCAGCGGCTGATTCAGCTCATGGACCATCCCGGCGGCAATTTCTCCCATCGCGTTCAGACGGGATATTTCAGAGAAGTGCGCGCGCAGGTCTGCGATATTGCGCTGCCGCATCGTAGCCTGATACTGGGTATAAAAGTAGATAACCGCAGCCCAGGTAAAGCCGAGCAGGATCATCAGCAGCCAGGGCATGTGCCGCCAGTCCGGGTTATTGGTAACCGCTAAATGAAGCGGCTGCGACGGGCTGTGAATCAGTTTGTCCCAGCGCCACCAGTCATCCGTACCCTTTTCCCCTCTCGTGATGAGATGCTTATCCTGCCAGCGCAGGCTTAAGTGGTGAAAAGGCTGATTACGGATGACGTCTGCCAGCAAAGTTGGCAAATCGATAAGCAGCGAACCCTGCGGGGAGTTCAGCCAGTAGGTTCCCGGCCGGTCGGGGTTCAGGTCAGGCTTTGGCGGCTGATGCGGCTGCGTTTGCCAGCGTAAAATATAGGGAAATTTTTGCTGAACCTCAGCCGGATCGCTGCTGTTGGAGAGCAGCGAAAGAATAACGTCGTTTTGAGAGAGCTTAACGGTGATATCGCGGTACAGGATACGGAACTCCGCGCTCTGGTCTTCGTACTGCTGATGCAACGAATAGACGACGATGCCGCCCCCTGAAAGCAGGGTCAGCAATAGCCAGATAAGCCCCTTGACCATCCTTTTACAGCCAGCCTTTCTGGATAAAGGTTTCCCGGGTCGCCTCATTCAAATCATAACGATGCAGATCGGCAGGTTTCACCCAGACAGTCTCCTGAAACTCTTCATTAAACGTCACCTGACGATTAGCGCTGACGCAGTCAAAAATCAGGTAAATCATGTAAATCTCTTCTTTACTGCCATCGGCGTAAGTTTTGATGCGCACGTCATCCCGGAACGTCCAGGGCTGAACATGGGTGATATGCAACGCTTCGCCAAGCTCTTCGGCTATCTCACGCCGCAGCGCCTGCTCAACGTTTTCCCCAGGCTCCATCCCGCCGCCCGACAGAGCCCACTGGCCGGGGAATACGCCCCGGTCACCAGCCATCTTACAAAGCAGAATCTCACCGTTATTTTCAATAACAGGACAAACAATAACCCGCTGACGCATGTGACCTCCCGTGTCTTTTTGATGGTGTGACATTAGCAGATTTGGTGGCAGGCGTCGTGGGTGAGGACAGAGTGAAACGAATATTTGCGAGGCATTTTCCAGAATTTTTTCATGCAGTTGTTTTTGCCACTGAAATAAAAATAAAGTCACGACTTCAAGCTGCATGGCCGTTCGGTCCAGGTGTGAAACCTCGTACTCAGTACGAAATTAAATCTTGACGATCGCACGGAGTACGATTATAAAATCAGCACAGGGAAGAGATGAAAATGGAATGCTTTGAATTTATTGAAACCCCTACGTTTGTCAGACAATGCGAAGGGTTGCTGGACGACGATACCTTCCAGGAGCTCCAAGTTTACCTGATGAAACGCCACATGGACGGCGACACCATCAGAAATACCGGTGGCTGCCAAAAGCTTCGCTGGTGCAGACCCGGGGCAGGTAAACGAGGGGGTGTTCGGGTGATTTATTATGTCCTCACTCGTCGGGGCAGGCTTTATCTGCTGTCTCTGTATGCGAAAAACGTCAAAGAAGATCTCACTCAAGCGGAAAAGACGCAGCTTAAACGGCTAACCCAACAGATGGATCAGCTCCAGAAGGAGGGTCCGCCAGCGAATTTAAGGAGTACGTTATGGATAAACAACTTTTCACTGAGCTTGTACAAAGCATGGAAGAAATGGTGGCAATTGAGAAAGGGGAAATGCAGCCCGCCCGTGTCCATCGACACCCGCTACCGGACGTTAAAGCCCTGCGTGAGGCGACTGGACTGAAGCAGGATGAATTTGCCCGCGCCGTTGGCGTCAGCCCCTCTCTGGTGCAGAGCTGGGAGCAAAAACGCCGCTTTCCATCAGGCTCCGCGCTTAAAATACTGCTGATGCTGGACCATAACCCGGCCATTATTAACGATCTGCTCGCTATATAATGGCAACGCCAGCCACTCTGCTTTGTTCTCCCTTATAGCCCACGGGCGAACAAAGCAATTCATTGTAATTATATTTCCCCAGCCATATATAAATCTGAACAGTCGTTTTTTCATTCTTTGCAACTTCGCAAAATAGTTTGCGAGGCACTTTCCAGACTCCCAAACCGCCGGTTTTCTTCTCCTCTGGATATAGATACAGTTAATCCGCACCTGCAAAATCAGGTGCCAGGATTGGCGTCCTGAACATTAATGAAGTTATACTCGCAGTTCGCTGATTTATGGTGGGCTGGATGGGGGCATCTGCAGATGCGCCGTTTCATTAGTGTCGGTACGCCAACCCTGTTCAGTCCGCCACCAGCGAACCTGGCGTTTCCTGTGGCGGTTTTACAAAACACTAATGGAAACCGACACAATGAATGTGAATACTCTTTTCCCCATCCCGGTAGCTATTAATACCCATAACCTCGACGTAATCGATCTGGCCGAACGCTGTGAATTATTAGCCGATATATTAATCGACAGCGAAAGCCCAACGGAATGCGTCGTCCTCTGTAATCACCTTCACGCGCATCTGGAAGCATTAAAAGAAAATCTGGACAGGCCGCTGCCCGCTTCGCGTATTGAGCAATTATCAGTCGATCATCCCTCTGAATTCCCACCTTCCCGGGAGTTTGCGGATTCCGATGATTTATGTGATTACAGCCAGGCGCTGGCACGCGTATTAAGTTGCCATGCATTACCGCGCCAGACGGCGCAGCAGCTAAGCGGGCTGTTAATGCGGCTGGTCAATACGCTGGTGGAGGATTTAAAAACGCCGCGTTTCTTACGCGCCAAAGCACAGATGGTTTGAGGACTTTGTAGGGCTAATAAGCGACAAAGGGTTTGAGGACTTTGTAGCTACCGTCTTGAACGTCAAGCGGTAGCTGCATAATTTTCATCCCATGGCAGGCGTGTTTTAAGCACCCCGAAGCACATGTGCACCAGCTTGCGCATTACTGCACCCAGCGCCGCC
>NZ_JAERMU010000013.1 GCF_016756775.1 Dryocola clanedunensis subsp. sulfonylureivorans
GTATGTCCGGCCACCACAATCAGCCAGCCCGGTTTGGCCTTAATGCCAACCAGCGAATTCACCAGCATTTTGGTGGAGCCGGTTTTCAGCTCTGCCTTGCCGGAATCGAACAGCGACATACTGTCGAGACGGATGATTTTGGGTGCTGCCCTGGGAGCAGGCGGTGGTGGGGGCGGCGGCGGTGGCACGTAAGAGCGTATGGCATCCAGAACAGCCATGCGCAGATGCTCACCCTGATACAAACCCAGACTCATGCGCAGGGGTTCGCCGTTGCGTGCCCAGCGATCCAGCTGGGCCGCATCTTCGCGTAAGACCTTCACCGCATCCGCTTTCGGAGCGTAGTCAGCCATTGGAATACGGTCATAGTGCTGAATGTCAAAGCTCAGACGGTGGAGTAGCTGGCGATTGTTCCAGCCGCTGCTGCACAGGGCAGCAATGGCTGCGAGGGTGAAAATCGTCAGCCCACAGCGCCATGCCCGCTGACGCGGCGTCAGCCCATGACCTTCCGGCAACAGCGGCAGCACAAAGTCTGGTAGCTGAGTTATCGATGAACTGCCTGCTTCTGAGGGCTGCCAACCGGCCACATTGCGCAAAGCTGTGTGATGGGTCAGCCAGTCCGTCCAGACGGAAGGGACTTGTACGCCGCTCAAGGTGGGAACCATGCCCCATAGCTCCGCCGTTGGCAGCAGCGGCGGTATATCCGGATTTTCATCCATGAATACCGCTTTGACGTGGTGACGGAACCAGGCCATCAGGTTGTTCATGAGCACCTGCTGCTGCAAAGCCATAGCACCGCCGGTGCTGACCCATGAAGCAATGGAGCAGGGAGCCGAAAACTCCCGCCAGACGCTGACGCCTTCTTGCGGAATAACGGCCTGCCAGAGCGTGTCACTGGTCATCGCGCTGCCCACCAGCCCATTCAGAACCAGCGGAATGCTGTGGCCAGTATCACGACGTAGCTGACTGATTTGCCAGCGCAGCGCCAGCAGACGGCTGGTTAGTTTGTCGTTCTCAACGTGCAGCTGAGGGCAGACGGTGACCATGACTGACAGCTGACGCCCCCAGTCCGGGCGCAGCCACAACAGCTGCTGAGCCACCTGCTCTACATCCTGATGTTCGGCCACCCGGATCCAGCAGCCCTGGCTCACCGTCAGGACTGGCGTCTGCTCGGGCCATGCCTGTGGCATATCACCACAGACCAGCACCACCGGTTGGCGATAGCTGGCTTCAGGGAGATTCTCGAGGCACACGCCGGTCTGAGATTCACGGCGGCGGCTGGTGACATACCAGACAGTGCAGATGAATACCCAGACCATCAGCATTAACAATATTGCCGCCAGCGGAGAAACCGGTAAAAATCCCAGGCAAACAATGCCTGCCAGCCCCGCCGCCCACAGTGCCAGTAAGCGCCTTTGTGCAGGACTCATTTTATCGCCCCAGGCAACAGCGTCGTGACCATCTGGTCAAGCCATTGGCTTAACCCCCACCACAGTGCGACCAGCACAATCAGGCTAATACCAATCCTGACAGGCCAGGAGGCAAACCAGCCTCCCATCCCGCGGCTCGTACTGGCACCGGCAAGAATCGGTTCCTCCTGTGGGAAGCTGAACGGCGCAACCTGCTCACCGAGCGCTTTAACTAACTTTTCCCGCGCGGGATCGCTCAGCGAGGAGTAGCCGCCAAGAAAACCCAGCAGCATCACACGATGAAAGCACGTCAAAACCGCTGTGTCTGGTGCTGGTTCGCGCAGGACGTCACGCATCCGGTTGCAAAGCTCATCCCCCGCATCCAGGGTGCCGAGGAAATGTCCTTGCAGCGGAACGTTGTACCACTGCACGCAGGCATCATCTTCTACACCGCGGCCTTTAACGGCCTCATCCAGTAATGAACACTGGGCGTACAGGATGTTCTTACAACTGGCTTCGTCCATTCCTGCTGCTTTCAATGTTTGCTGGACGTGCTCAACATCGGCGACACAGCGCTCCCACAGCACGCGCCCTTCCCCGTCTTTAAAGTTCGGCCCATGCCGCAGGCTGATGACCTGTAACCAGGTGTTCTGCAGCAGCGCATCAATATCACAGGTGTCTTTCTGTCTCATGTTCTCAGTACCGCAAAGAGTTCAAGTTGAGGTTCGCCCAGCATACCTGGGACATAAAACACACAGCTGCCGCTGGCCAGCATCTCCGTGGCGACCTGATGCGACAGGTCGAGTGAGAAATACTGGTTTTCCAGACGCAGTGGTATTGCTGCGGGGACGTGGCGCAGGGGTTTCAGCGGTACACCACGCTGGGAAGAATTCACGATGCTGGCGACATGATCCTGACTGCCGACTTTGCATTGCAGGGGGAATTGTTCCTGCAGCTGGGCAACCGGTAATGGAGAACGGACAGAAAGGTAATAGTCCGCTCCTTCACGCAAGCGCGGGTCATGCAGACGAGCATGCCAACGATGCAGACGTGAATCGTGCGTCAGTTCGACCGCAACCACTCTTGACGGCAGGCTGGCTTCCAGCAGATCGCTAAGTAAATCGAATAGCGGTGGGAACACCTCATTGAGCTGCTCATGTTGCCAGGCAGGAATGGCGCTAACCTGGTGTTCAAGGGAGAACGTCAGCAGACTGCCTGCCAGCCTGGCAAGCTCCGGATACAGGCGCTCAACCGGGCTCTGCGGATAACGCAGAAACTGACCGAGTACCGGCTCCGCGCTGTTCAGGGCATTGAGTAACCAGAACAACGAGACATCTGCGACGGCAAAATCTGCCATCCGCTCATTACTTTCACGACGCATGGCCATCAAACGGGTCAGTCGGGCGCGCAGTTGAGTCATCAGCTGGTCGAGCTGGGTCATTAACCAGCGGCTACTCTGCACCATCAGCAACGGCGGCAGGAAAGTATCATCCAGCGTCCACACGCCCTGTGAGTCCTGCTGCAAACGAGCGATCGGACAGGTCAGATAATCGCTGTTATTCTGGTGCGCAAAACGTAGCGTTAGCTCCGGCTGCATGACCGCAATCTGACGGTTATCATCACCGAACTGGTTACGCACATCGTGCCACTGCTGGCGATAGCGAACGGGCCGCTCTGCCTGTTCATCCGGCTTCAGGCAATTGCCGCCGTTGGCACGCAACAGCGGCAATGCGAGCACGACTACCGTTTCATGAGACTCCCCGCCAAGGGATAATACCGGCGGTAGCGCATCCGCATTGTCAGTATCAATGAGCGTACCGTCCTGAAAACGGACGTGTAGACGCCGGGCCTGCAAACGGCCCAACTTCAGCGCGTCGATTTCAAACCCGGACGCCAGCACGCCCCAGGGATGGGTAAGCCCCATTCGGGCAATACATTCGGCAGACCAGGCCGCATACGCGGCCTGTTGCTGGAAGTGCTGGGGCGAGACCATGATCCCCCTGCCCCATAACGGTTGTTCCGTTTTCATCGGCTTCCTGCCTTAGTTATGCTTTCGCCTTCGGCATCTGGGAAACCAGTGACAGGTTGACGTCCATGCCTTCTACCTGGAAGTGCGGGATGGCGTACAGTTTCACGCGGAAGAAGCCAGGGTTGTCTTCGATGTCTTCAACGGTAACTTTCGCATCGCGCAGCGGGTGGGAGGCCTGCAGCTCATCGCCCGGATCGGTCATTTCGGTGACCAGACCGCGCACCCAGGTGTTCAGCTCAAGCTCCAGCAGACGACGATCTTTGGTCGTACCGATGTTTTCGCGCTGAATCAGCTTCAGGTAATGCGCAATGCGCGACAGCAGGAAGATGTACGGCAGGCGCGCGTTGATGCGGCTGTTCGCCGTGGCATCTGCGGTGTCATACAGAGCCGGTTTCTGGGTAGAGTTTGCAGAGAAGAAGCACGCGTAATCGCGGTTTTTGTAATACGACAGTGGGATGAAGCCGAGGTTGGCGAACTCAAACTCGCGGGTTTCCGGGATCATCACCTCAGACGGGATTTTCACCTGATTGCCGGTGCCCAGGTCGTAGAGGTGGATCGGCAGGTCTTTCACCGCGCCGCCCGCCTGCGGGCCACGGATTTGCACGCACCAGCCGTTGTTGATGAAGCTTTTTACCATGTTGGCGGCAAAGGCAAATGACGCGTTGGTCCACAGATATTTATCGTGTTCCGGGCCTTTCACCTCTTCAACGTAGTTGAAGCTGCGCACCGGCACGGTATCCGGGCCATACGGCAGGCGGCCCAGCACGCGCGGCATCACCAGGCCAATGTAGCGGGAGTCGTCGGTATCGCGGAAGCTCTTCCACTTGATGTACTCGGCGCGGTCGAAGTAGTTGCCAATGTCTTTGATAGCCGCCACTTCTTCCATGCTGTCTTTCAGGAAGAACTTAGGCCCGGCCGATCCGATAAACGGCATATGGGCCGCCGCGGAGACTTTGGAGATGTTACGCATCAGCGCCACGTCCTGGGCAGAGGCATCAAACTCATACGCTGAAATGACCGCAGCAACAGGCTCACCGCCAGGGGTGTCGTATTCTGCGATGTAAGTCTGACGGTATAAGCCACTCTGGATAATTTCCGGTGAATCTTCGAAATCCTGACGCAGCTCGTCTTTGGAGAGATCCAGCAGCTCCAGCTTCACGTTCTGGCGGAAATCAGTTTTGTCGACCAGTGACTTCAGACCGCGCCAGACGCCTTCGACGCGCTGGAACTCATCATGATGCATCACTTCGTCGAGCTGACGGCTTATCTGAAAATCCAGCTCGGCAATATGGTGGTCAAGAATGGTTTTATCCAGCTTCTCAACTTTCTGTCCGGACTTTTGCAGGCACTGCATAAAGACTTTTACGGCGGCGGTCACGCGTGCATCGGCTGAGGTTTCTGCCATAAAGGCATTATCCTGAAAACCGTTAATATCGCTAATTTCAGAGACGGGCGTTAAATTGATTTTATCAAACAGAGAAGCGTACACCCCGCCCTGCGGCAATGTTTTTTCAACGGTTGCGCCACTGGCCTGAGACTGGGATTCGTTATTGACTGACATAAGCATTTTTCTCGTTAGTATTCCGTTAATATTTCCAGTAATTATTGCTGGGCAGGGGCGAGCGCGTTCAGTTCATTGCGCAGCTCATCTGAGAGCGTCGGGTCCTTTAATATCTTTTCCAGCTCTTTCCGGAAAGTCACATTATCGAGAAGGTTGGATTTGAGATCGCGCAGAAGATTACGCATGGCAAGCATGGCTTTCAGCTGGGGAATTTGGCGGGCAACCTGTTCTGGTTCAAAATCTTTCATATCCTGAAACGCCAGTCGGATATTTTCCTCCGTGCCGTCACCGGCGAGGGTGTTTTTGACGGTGAGGTTAACTTCGGGAGAGAGATCAGCAAGTACGCTATTGAAATTGTTCTTGTTTATGTTGATTTTTTCACGTTCAGAAAGGGTTCCTTCCGCCTTACCATTACTGAAATCACCTACGCTCAGCAATTTCAATGGCAGCTCAACTTTCTTCTGCGCGCCTCCCGTCACCAGGTCTAATTTTATGTTAACGCGGGCCTTTGGTATTTCGGACTGAAATGAATCTGCCATAACCTATTTATCTCCTGAATGTGTTATTGAGTCCCTGCCAGAATTGCCCAAAATGTAGATATAACGGCAGGCCATTTATTTTTACACTTCCTGACACTGCCCGTAAACAGGACAAAACCGAATTGATTATCCATGGCGATTCTGCATCAAATTCTGACACCAGCCTTAAGCCGCATCAACAGTGGGGTTCAAGGCAAATATCCCAAATAAAAACAAAATTGACTAAATTTATTTTTAAACCTTTTCCAGAGATTTACGATTTTTTTTGTGACTTACGTCACTAGTATAATTTATTAAACAAATATATTAATCATCCAATAACGGACTAATAAGCGAACGAAACTATTTATAAATATCCATTATAATCTGCGAAACTTTTAAGCCATCATTAACAATATAATTAAGCATGGCTTAATTAAAAGCGGGAGTAAAAGGGAAGTTAAGCTCTTTGCTGCTCTTTTTTTTACAAAAAAAAACCACCGGCATGCCGGTGGCCAGACTGATGACAAAGCTGAAGCGAATGCGTTTCGCAACGATCTCACCGAATAAATAACAAGGAAAATCAATCCATTGATTTTCGCCTGCTTACCACAAAGAAAGAAAAAACCACCGGCATGCCGGTGGTTTTTCGGAACGAATATCCGCTCTGTTAGCTCATCATTTTTGGTAAGGCACGGTCACCAGGCCATATGAGTGAACCAGTGCGCTGCCTGGGTACTCACCGACCTTGGTCAAGTCGCCGTTCTGCTTGTCGATTTTAAAGACGAAGGTTTTCCCGGTGTTGCCGCTGATGGTGTTGACATAGTTGCCGTCGGCACTGAGATCCATATCGAGGAAATACTCGTTAAATTTGGCATCCTGATAAACGATCTCTTTTTTAAGCTTGATACTGCCGTCGTTGTTGACGCTGTAGGTTGAGATACTTGAGGTCAACGGGTTGGTCGTCCAGGCAAACTTACCGTCCTCAGACGCGGTGACCCAACATACTGCCTGCTCCCCACCCCAGATACCTTTCCCCGCCAGAACATCCGGGGAGACCATTGTCAGCTTGCCAGCGGTGTCAATATTATAGGAGGTCACGGAGCCCGTTTGCCCCTGGAAACGCTGCAGGAATGGATATTTCTTCTTTTGCTCCGCCGTTGAATTATAGAAATTACGACCGCTGTCAATAAAGCGCGTTTCCGTCACCAGCAGCGTGGCGTTCCCGTTTTCACCCTTGACGATTTTTGTGCCAATCGGCAGGGCAAAGAAGCGATTTTTATTGGCCTGCGGCGAGTAAATCATTGATACCGGTTTTGCTGACAATGCGCCGTCGTCGCCAATTGCATAAGAACGAACCAGGCCTGTAGTAATTTCAACAACAATCAGGAATTTTCCATCAGGGGTAACTTCAACGCTTGCCGGACGGCCAGACAATGTGCGTACTGAATCTGGCATTGCTTTTAAGGAACCATTTTCATCAATGGTATAGCCTTTGATATTGCCTTCGGCTGGGTCATCGGCGTTTTGGCCCATACTGACGACATAAACGTAATTTTTATAAGAGGCAATTCCGGTAGGTTTGACATCACCGGCGGCCACTTTATTGACGACTTTAAGCGAGAGATCGTCCTGAACATGTAGCGAGGTGACAGTACCATCGCCAGCGTTCACCACCAGAACGTTTTTTTTATCTGCCGAACGCCATAGGCCATAGGCGGAAGCTAAAGGATCAATACCATCTTTGAAGGTATGGCCTGATTTCGGATCGTAAGGCAGGCCAAACAGTTCGACCAGCCCTGTCCCCTTGCCACCCGTTTTAAACTCGCCGATTTTTGACAGCGTCCCATCGGAATACTGGGTATAACCGATGATTGAATTTTCTTCTGCGTTGTTCGTCGCGACATACACACCACCGGTGATATCTTTAGCCGCAACGGCAAATGAGACAGAAAGAAAAACGGCACTTAATACATACTTCCTCATCGAAACGCTCCATGACAGTAGTGAAAATAGAATAATTACTGCACTCAGATTTCCCATGCTGTGCACAGGGCGTAGTGAGTGCGACTACGTAAGAAATGGTCTGTTTATTTACCTGGCGCTTCAGATACTTTTCCCTGCACCATAAAAATCCTGGCCCAGATATCCATCAGAATGACGACGTTCGTTAACTCTTCAATTTCCGGCTTGCTAAAATCGGCTTTAAGCAGATTTTTGTAAGCTGTCCGGGAGGTATCATGATTTAAAGAGGAAACTGATTCAGCAAAAGCCAGCGCTGCTTTTTCTTTATCAGTAAATAAATTGCTCTGTTGCCAGGTTGACAGACTGGATACCTTAGCGGCTGGAATACCCATTTTGACCGTCTGTTTGGTATGCAGGATCACGCAATAGTTACAGTTATCGATCTGCCCCACACGCAGCCGCACAAGCTCCGCCAGATTGCTGTCCAGATGGGTTATCGTCTTTGAATCTGAACCATAGGCATGCGCCCAGTCTTTAGGGATTTTCAGGTAGTCCGTTTGATTTGATGTCAGACCACTGTCTTTGAAAACCACATCATCATAGCCGCGTTCGGTAATATCTGCGGCCAGGGAAACATTCGACACGCTGAATAAAATCAGCGATGCCATCAGGGATTTAAACATCGGCATTCCTTTCGTCCTATTTGTCAGATAATTTAGATATGTTTGATGCAATGACTGCAGGAAACATCCTTACCATTTATTACAGAAACACTAGAGTTAAATAGCCACACGCACAAATTAATTGCATTAAAAAGCAAAATCGAAATATTAAAATTATTCAAACACAGTGATGATGACTGGCATTCAGGAAGAGCGTTTTTTTAAGCAGCACCATAATAATTACAGCAAGTATTACTTACCCTATAAATTATCTCATTCATAATTATTTGCAGGCAAAGGCTAGCAACTACTGGTTTTTTAAAAAAATATTTCCGAAAAATAAAATAAACCAATCATGCGATATAATAGATACACTTTTAATTCAAATAATAACCATTCACAGAACATTAGACCACTGGCGTGTGAATTAATAACTTTTTATATTTGACGGTCACCCTCATGGTAAAACAACAGAATTGGCTACTGTGCACATTGATGATTAACTGTCCAGTCTCCCACACGGTGTGATGGTTTACGCTAGCCTGAGCCAAAACGACGGTGATTAAAAAGAAGCACTTCCCCGGAGAATGAAAGCTATGTTCGATGAATGGTTCAGCCACAATATGAGTCTTGCAGAGTCCCTTTCTATTGCCGGAATATTCTGCGGCGGAGCGCTGGTTTTCATAATATTCAAATTTTTCATCTCCCGGCTCATCGTCAGGAAGCTCATAGGTTGTGCAAGCTGCCACAGCGATGACATCAATAAGAAGACACGGGTTTACAATAAAATCGCGCTGATTGCAGGGCTACTCACTGCCCTGATACTGACGAATTACTTACCCTATGTGCCAACTGCAGTGATGAAAGTGATGGTACCGGTGAACACCAGCCTGCTCATCGCCACGGTGGCCTGGTTTATATTGAACTTCCTCGATACGGTTTATAGCAATTATTCACTACGGGCGCGCACCAGTAACCTCTCCATTAAAGGTTATATGCAGCTGGCAAAAATAGTTGTCTTTTCAAGCTCGCTGGTCTTAATTGTCGCGTCCCTGGCCGATAAATCACCGTTTATCATTTTGTCCAGCCTGGGCGCGGCCGCTGCCATTATTTTGTTTTTATTTCAGCATACCTTGATCTCTTTAGTCGCCAACTTGCAGGTCTCTTCTTCTAACGCCATTCGTCTGGGAGACTGGGTTGAGATCCCGCACCTGAATATCGATGGTATCGTGACGGATCTGGCTCTGCATACGACTACCGTACAGAACTGGGATAATACCGTTTCCAGCGTGCCAACCAAGACGTTCATCACTGAACATTTCACGAACTGGCAGCCCATGTTCTCCTCCGGTGGCAGAAGGATCAAGCGCTCGATATTTATCGATCAGCAAAGCTTAAGATTTGTGGATAAGGAGATAGCCGCATCACTGAATACGCTGTCAAATTTAACCACTCTGGATTTCTTTGAGTTTGATGAGACAAAAGTGCTGATAAGTAACCTGACAATCTTCAGAGAATTTGTCACAAACTACCTGAAATCTCGTCCCGATATTCGTCAGGATATGACCATCATGGTCCGCCAGGGCGCGCCATGCTCGGAAGGGCTACCGGTTGAAATCTATTGCTTCACCTCGAAAGTAAGCTGGATAGAACATGAGACAATACAGGCCGAAATTGTGGAGTTTTTGATCCCCATTACCCACTATTTCTTTCTGCGTATTTACCAGAAACCCTCCGGTGAAGATGTTGCCAGCGTTCTGACGGCAAACAATTGATGGCACAGCCTCGCCCCATCTGCGACAGAAAAGTGGGCGGCCGTGTCGCTGTTTAAGTTTTCACATTCCTGCTACATCCCTCTTCCGTTCTGGCGCGGCCATGACATACTGACTGGACCCGCGTCCACCCGGCATGCCCGGAAGAAGGAGAAATAATGAACAATGACGCTACACACTACGGGCTGACGCCCGAGCAGGCTCTCGATAAACTTGAATCCCTTTTTGATGAAGCGGTAAGCGCGCTGCGTGAGGCCATCGATACCTACACGCGAGTAGGTACCCTCCCCGACCCAATTGCCCGCACGGCTGGCCTGTTTGTCTACCCGGAACTGCGGGTTAGCTGGAATGGCACAACGAACAAACCAAATAAAACCAGGGCCTACGCGCGCTTTACCCATTCTGGTAGCTACACCACCACCATCACCCGCCCCTCGCTTTTCCGCCCTTATCTTTTCGAGCAGCTCACCCTGCTGCATGAAGATTACGGCGCGCATATTGAAGTTGGCCCATCACAGCATGAAATCCCTTATCCGTACGTGATTGATGGCTCCAGCCTGTCGCTGGACCGCTCGATGAGCGCGGATTTAACCCGTCACTTCCCAACGACCGAGCTGGCACAAATTGGCGATGAAACGGCCGACGGCCTGTTCCATCCGACGGAGTTTTACCCGCTCTCCCATTTTGATGCCCGCCGTGTGGATTTCTCTCTTGCTCGCCTGCGCCATTACACGGGCACACCGGTTGAGCACTTCCAGTCGTTCGTGCTGTTTACCAACTACACCCGCTACGTGGATGAGTTTGTGCGCTGGGGCTGCCAGCAAATCCTCGATCCTGAAAGTCCCTATGTGGCGCTTTCCTGTGCCGGTGGCGTATGGCTGACGGCGGATTCGGAGGCTCCTGAAGAAGCCATTTCAGATCTGGCGTGGAAGAAGCACCAGATGCCGGCCTGGCACCTCATTGATGCCAAAGGTACGGGGATCACGCTGATTAACATCGGCGTTGGCCCGTCGAACGCGAAAACCATCTGCGACCACCTGGCCGTACTGCGCCCGGACGCATGGCTGATGATTGGCCACTGTGGCGGCCTGCGCGAGAGCCAGACGATTGGCGACTATGTGCTGGCCCACGCCTATTTACGCGACGATCACGTACTGGATGCCGTACTGCCTCCGGATATCCCAATCCCAAGCATCGCCGAGGTGCAGCGTGCGCTCTACGATGCAACCAAGCTGGTCAGCGGCATGCCGGGTGAGGAAGTTAAGCAGCGGCTGCGTACGGGTACCGTCGTCACCACCGACGATCGCAACTGGGAGCTGCGCTATTCGGCGTCAGCGCTGCGCTTTAACCTCAGCCGCGCCGTCGCCATCGATATGGAAAGCGCAACCATTGCAGCCCAGGGCTATCGCTTCCGCGTCCCGTACGGCACCTTGTTATGCGTTTCGGATAAGCCGCTGCACGGCGAGATTAAGCTACCGGGTCAGGCAAACCGCTTTTACGAGGGGGCGATTTCCGAGCATTTACAGATCGGTATTTGCGCCATCGACCTGCTGCGCGCCGAAGGCGAGCGCCTGCACTCACGTAAACTGCGCACCTTTAACGAGCCGCCTTTCCGCTGAGCATCATCCAGTATTTTCATCAGAAAAAACCGGTAAGCGCGGTAGGTTGCTGCAATTAACAGCAGTTGAACGCAATTGTTCAAATCAGGCTTTGACAACCTCCGCGCACCTCGCTAACATGCGCCCCGTTCACACGATTCCTCTGTAGTTCAGTCGGTAGAACGGCGGACTGTTAATCCGTATGTCACTGGTTCGAGTCCAGTCAGAGGAGCCAAATTAGAAAAGCCCGCTTAAGGAAACTTAAGCGGGCTTTTTGCTTTTGCGTGACCCGTCCTGAATAGCGCTGGTTTACCGGACGACGCCTCGCTTTTTGACCTGCGGTTCGCGTCATCCGTAGACAGAATTAAATTTCGGTCAGGATCTCGCTCATGGCCAGGCGGGATTTCGGCAGTCCGGCGTTGAAATCTTCCACGCTGCGGTAGCCGACTGGCACGATCACAAGGCTGGTATAGCCCTTCTCGCGCAGGCCAAACTCCTCATCCAGGATGCGTGCGTCAAAGCCTTCAATCGGCACCGCGTCGATATTCAGCGTGGAGACGCCCAGCAGGAAATTGCCGACGTTCAGATAGACCTGTTTCTCCATCCAGTGCTGCGCGTCTTTCAAATCAAAGCGGTGCATATTCACGAAGTAAGAGCGACCTTTGTGCTGACCTTCCATTGCCTGCTGGCTGGCGAAACGCCCGTCGGCATGCTCTTTTTCCAGCAGCGTTTGCAGATGAGTTTCGTCGATGGCCGTTTTTGCACAGAAAACGACGACGTGGGAAGCGTCCAGAACTTTACGCTCGTTAAACACATAGAAGCCGGAGGTGGCTTTGGCGATGCGTGCTTTCGCTTCATCGCTGCTGGCGAGAATAAAATGCCACGGCTGGGAGTTAGTGCTGGACGGGCTAAGGCGCAGCAGATCTTTGACTTTAGCGATATCCTCTGCGCTGATTTTTTTCGTCGCGTCGAACGCTTTGGTTGAGTAACGAGAGGACGCTGCATCAATAATGTTCATGATTATTCCCTGAGTTAGTTAACATAGGTCGCAAAGACTTTTGCGACCGGAGCCATAGCGTTATGTTACCCGGCGCCGGGCTTTCGAGAAACAGACCAATAAAAACAACACTTATCCTCGGGGAGTGAAAATGCTCAGGCTGGAAGATCTTACTTTGTTTGTCAGGGCAAGCGCGCTAAACAGTTTTAGCGAAACCGCTCGCGAAGCAGGACTGCAGCCTGCGCAGGTCAGCACAGCCATTAAGCGGCTGGAGAAAATCCTCAACGTTCGTCTTTTTGCGCGCTCCACCCGCAGCCTGCGCCTGACGCCGGAGGGCGAAAACTGGCTGCCCTATGCTATTGAGGCATTGCAGGCGCTGGAAACAGGTATGGAGCAGATCCAGCCGGCAAACGATGAGGTACGCGGCGTGCTACAAATTGCCGTCCCCTCCGATCTGGGCCGCAATATCATGCTGCGTGTGTTTCAGGCGTTCCGTCACCGTCATCCCGCCCTGCAGCTGAAGATCCTCTTTTCCGATCAAATCGCCGACGTGTTTAAAGACCCTGTTGATATCGCTTTTCGCTACGGTATCAACGACGACGCGTCATTCGTCGCCCTCCCCCTCGCCCCGAACAATCGCCGCGTTATCGTCGCCTCGCCTGGCTATCTGGAACGTTTCGGCGAGCCCAAAACCATCGCGGATTTAACCCACCACAATGCGCTGACCTATTTGCTCAAAGGACGGGTATTCGACAAGTGGACATTCACGCAGGATGGCAACGTGCATCACGTCGCGGTGAAAGGCTCGATGATGAGCGATGATGCCGAGGTGATACGCCGTCTGGCTATCAGCGGCGAAGGCATTGCGTTCAAGTCATGGCTGGACGTCAGCGAGGATGTCGCCGCAGGCAGGCTGAAGGTGCTGCTCGAACAGTATCAGGGCGATGCGGTGCCGCTGAGCCTGATTTGCCCACACCGCAAGCAGCTCTCTGCTACGGTGCGGTTGCTGCATGAAGCAGTGAAGCAGCGCTGTGACGCGCTGCTCGAAGGTTTGCCGCAATAACGTCTCAGGCAGGGGGCAGTTCGGCTCTCTCTTCGATCTGCTGCTGGCGGATACGAGGATATTTTTTCAGCCAGCGTCCGCTTACCATGCGCCAGTAGAAGAACGCGCCGCGGACGGCCCAGTCGAAGAACATGCCCAGCCAGACGCCCACCACGCCCATGCCCAGCACAATCCCCAGCGTATAGCCTGCCACCACGCGGCAGCCCCACATGCCGAGCATTGATACCCACATCGCAAAGCGTGCGTCACGCGCCCCCTTCAGGCCCGCTGGCAGAACCCAGGAAGCGGCCCAAATCGGCATGAAAGCGGCGTTCATCCAGATCAGCACTTTCACCACCTCTTTCACGTCATCTTCATGCGTGTAGAACGAGGCAAACAACCCGGCGAAAGGCGCGGTGCCCCAGGCGATAATCGTCAGTCCAATAGTGGAGAGCCAGAAGACATGGCGCAGCTGCCGCTCCGCCTGGCCAATCTGGCCTTTACCCAGCCGCCTGCCGACAATGATCGTCGAGGCGGAGCCAAGGGCGTTGCCCGGCAGGTTAATGAGTGAAGCGATGGAGAAGGCAATGAAGTTACCGGCGATAACGTTGGTGCCCATCCCGGCGACGAACATCTGCGTCAGCAGCTTCCCGCCGTTGAACAGCACGGATTCAATACTGGCCGGGATACCAATGCCGAGGACTTCCCAGAGAATATTGAGTTTTAGCGGCGTGAAGTAGCTTTTCAGCGAAATGCGCAGCGCCGGGTTAAAGCCAATCATCAGCACATAAACAATGCCGATGGCACCGATATAGCGGGAAATAGTCAGCCCCAGGCCCGCCCCGACAAACCCCATCCCCTGCCAGCCAAAGAGGCCGTAGATCAGCACGCTGCTGATCATAATGTTAAGAATGTTCATGCCGCCGTTGATCAGCAGAGGGATTTTGGTATTGCCCGCCCCGCGCAGCGCCCCGCTGCCGATCAAGGCAATGGCTGCCGCGGGGTAGCTCCAGACCGTGGTTTGCAGATAAGAGAGCGCCAGGGCTTTCACTTCCGGCGTCGCATTTCCCGCAATGACGTTAATGATGGCCTCCCCGGCAAGGTGAATACCGATGGCCAGCAGGAGGGCAATAATGGTCATTAACACAAGCGACTGCCGTGCCGCCGCGCGCGCGCGTTTCGGATCGAGCTTGCCGAGGCTGAATGCCACCACAACCGTGGTGCCCAGGTCTACCGCGGCAAAAAAGGCCATGATCACCATGTTAAAGCTATCGGCAAGCCCGACGCCCGCCATCGCTTCTTTACCCAGCCAGCTCACCAGGAAAGTGCTCAGCACCCCCATCATTAGCACACAGGTATTTTCCAGAAAAATAGGCACGGCCAGAGGAGTAATTTCACGCCAGAAGAGAACCCGATAACTTTTTCTTTTGGCATACCAGCGAGTGTTTGCCACGCGCTGGTGGAGTACGGCATGTAAGTTCAAGAGAGACCTGTGAGAGAGAAGTGAAACCACATTTCAAATAATGATTGACTAATGCTTATCCTGCAAAGAATTTTTTGCATAAACTCGTCTGAAAAGACGACAAAATGTTGATAGAACCAGCAAACGCTCGGGCAACGGCGATTTAGCCTTTGACAAACCGGACGCACTCGCTAAGATATGCCCCACACCGATTCCTCTGTAGTTCAGTCGGTAGAACGGCGGACTGTTAATCCGTATGTCACTGGTTCGAGTCCAGTCAGAGGAGCCAAATTTGAAAAGCCCGCTTAAGGAAACTTAAGCGGGCTTTTTGCTTGCTGACAATGAAGGAAAAAGCGTGGTTTTTCCTTCGTTGTGATTAGCGTCTGTCCAGCGTCCCCAGGGCCTGCGGCAAATAGCGCAGAGAGAAGTAAAGGCTGTCCTTGTGACAGGATGACTTTTTAGCAAGCAGAGCGGTAATGACCGACTCAGTTTTTGGGCTGGCGCTGAAGGTTTTTCCGGGGTTAATGCTAAATAATTCGTAGACGATACCGCTGGCAGGCGTCGCTGTCTGGCAGCCGGCCGCTGCATCCAGATAAAGCGCGCGCTGGGCCGAATTCATTTTCCCCACGCCGCTGCCGTCCTGAACCCAGACGTTAATTCCCCTTTCTTTAACCTGACGATTCAGCCCGGCAAAACTTTCCGGCGTCATGTTTCCGGCAAAGAAGCTGCTGATGTACAAAGGTTTATCAGACACGGCCGCGAGGCCAAAGCGGGTATCACCCAGCCATTTCAGCATTTGCTGACGCGACGTATCCTCCCGCCAGTTCAGATCGTCTATTTCTGCACTTATATACCAGCCGTCAGGTTCAATACCGCTCTTTTGCAGCCACGAACGCGCCTGCGAAATATCCTGCGTCCGTAGATAATTCAGATAGTTGGCCTGCGCGGCAGCGGGCTGTTTTTGACGCGTGAAAAAATCAGGATCGCTGTACAAACCGACAATGAGGCGCAAACCGGCGCTACGTGCGGCAGCCGCTTTTTGCTGTAGCGCCAGGCTTTCTGACTCATGGGTAAAAGCATCGCCATATCGAGTCCATTGCAGGATCAGTGTGTCAAACCCTTCACGACGTAGTGAATGCATCAGCGACTGCCACTTTGCTTCGCTTACCTGGTTATCCCGCAGCTGCGGCTGCCAGAAAATACCTTTCATCGCGATGGCCTGCGGGCAGATAAGCAGGAATGCCAGAAAAACAGGTGTCAGCAGTTTCATTTACCAGTGCACTCCCACGGTTAAGAATGTGTTGTTTCGCTCACCTGAATCCTGATTGATGCTCTTAAAGGTGCGCTGGTACTCTACGCCCAGGCTGATTTTATGTGGCCAGGCGTCGTATTGCGTTTCGTTAGTCCAGATATTCCACCGAACCCCTACCCCCCCGATCTGACTGCCGGTTGTTTTACCGTCCCGATATCCATTTACCTGGATATGAGCGTAAGGTTCAACCGTCTGGCCATGAGCCACTTTCTGATGCCAGCTGGCGCGATAATCCGCCGTCCAGGCCTGAATGTCCTGTCGTACATACTGGGCCGCGTCCAGGTATAAGTTTTGGGCAAACCAGCCGCTGCCGTTGGGGTGCCATTCATCGCTGAATTTACCGTTGTTAAACAGCGATGCGCTCGCACGGAGCATGGTATCCGTCTCGCCATGGTGACGATCGAGAGGAACCTGCTCTTCGATGGCAAGGTAAAGACTGTAATCATGGAGCGGTTTCCAGCGCAAACCTGCGCCCAACATAGGATCCTTGACGGGGAGCGCGACGCCACTTTCTCCCGTGTCGGCGAACAGGCGGCTGTAAACCGACAGCATATCGCCGTCCACCAGCATATTACGCCCGAGACGATACTCGGCTTCCAGCTGACCATAGCTGCGATGGCTCTGACCTGGTGCGGCACCGCCGACGCCGTTGTTTGCAGAACTGGTGGCGCCGGAGTTCAGCCCAATGGAAGAGTCAAAGCTAAACGTCCAGCGGCGGCCGATATCCTCATGAAGACAGCGGAAGTCATAACGCTGCTGGTTTTGCTCATCCGTGAGGGCTCCGGCCTCGGCCATATTATTGATTTCGTCGATAACCCTGCGGGCGTACAGCTGGGTTTGCGGGATGTCCCCAGTGCGCTCGTTAACGTAGGTGAGCTGGCGAACCAGCGCAGGATCGTCCGGGACTTTCGACAGCGCTTTTTCCAGAGCCGCTCTGGATTGGGCGTAATCGCCATTGTCCCAAAGCGCGTAACCCAGCGCTGACTGCCAGGCACTGTTTTCTGGCTCCATTGCCACAGCCTGCTGTAAATCGCTCACCGCGGCGGCGGGCTGGCCCGACTGGCGATAAACGGTCGCTCTTGAAGCATAGGCTCTTGCGGAAGGCTGAACGGAAATCGCCTTTGTGAAGTCGTTTAGCGCCAGCTGCGGCTGAGCGGGAAGATAGCGCTGGGCGTGAAGCCACCAGTACGATTCGGTGTTATCCAGACCGCGCTTTTGCATTGCCAGCAGCCAGTTGTCGCGTGACGCGGCATCGCCCGCTGCCTGCGCCGTATTGGCTGCCGCCAGCAGATCCTGGCCGGTCATCTCTGCCGGAGCGAGCGTTTTCCAGGCTGCCAGCGCGGTTGCGTAATCTTTGACCTGATAAGC
This sequence comes from Dryocola clanedunensis subsp. sulfonylureivorans, assembly GCF_016756775.1. GTDB lineage: Bacteria > Pseudomonadota > Gammaproteobacteria > Enterobacterales > Enterobacteriaceae > Dryocola > Dryocola clanedunensis. The sequence continues at coordinate 17,693 of NZ_JAERMU010000013.1, forward strand.
CTGATAGGCCACCGCTCGGTGATGGTAGGCATCCGGCTGGCGCGCTTCGCTCTGCTGGAATGCGTACAGCGCCACGCCCGGTAAATCATCGCGGTAGCACTCCGCGACCTTGCTCCATGCCTCTGCATGATAAGCGGGGGACATATCGCCCAGTAATTGCCTTACCGTTGCACAATCGTTCCCCACGCCGGGCAGCGCTATCTGCATCTGGCGAAGATCGGCGTCGGGGAGCGGCTGCGCCAGACGTGCCTTTTGCGCAGGGGTTGCCCATTCGGGATGCGAATCTAATAACCCCGAAAGCCGGGTCAGCAAGCTTCGGGCCTGACGGGAGTCGCCACCAAACGGATAGCGTCGCAGCAATAGCCCCGCAGCCTCCCGGGGACGACCTGCCTGCATCAGCAGCCAGCTTAATCGATCGAGGTTATGAAGATTGGCGGGATGGCGAACATAGATTTGCCGCGCAAGACGCAATGTTTCTGGATTGTTGTGGGTGGCAACGCTGACGGCATAACGTTCATCCAGCATTTCGCCTGCGGGAAGCGAAGCCAGAAGCGAAGTCGCCGTGGCGTAATCTTTTGCCTTTAACGCCGCGGGTAACGTCGCACCGACCAGGTAACGACGGTTTTCAGCGAACTGCGCAGAGTATCTCCCCTGCGCCCGTTGAGGGTCAGCGCTGTAACGGGAAAGCAGATAAAGCCAGCGCTGTTCCTGCTGCGCACTCTCGAACTGGGGCTTGTGCTGCGCCAGGTAAGTTTGCAGGCGCGGAATGTCACCCCGGGTTTCCAGCGAGCCTGCATAAACGAGCACTTCGTCAGGAGTATCGAACTTGCCCTGCGCCTGCAGTTCGTCAATGCGCTTGTCGAGATGGCCGGCCAGCAGCACATCAAACCACTGCTGCTTCTGCACCGCGCTCAAAGTAAACTGGCGGGAAAATATGTCATCCGCCCTCTGCCACTCTTTGAGATAAATTGCCCGCTGTAAAATTTCGTTACGCAGGGCCAGGCCCTGCGGCGAGGCTGAAAATTTAGCGTCTTTTAGCTGCGCCTGCGCAATATCCAGCGCCTTTAAACGCAGCGCATTTTCACCGACCTCGCTTCGGCAGCGGTCAGAAACGTTGGCGTCACAGCGCTTTTCCTGCGCCAGTAGGTCAGCTCTTGAGGTAATTTGTTCAGGCTTCACGGGGATCGCTGCCAGCTGCGTTTCCAGCAGTGCGTTGCCCGGCTGGCGCTTTAGCTCGCGGGTTAGCAGTTCGGAAGCGCGATCGTCGTGACCGAAGTGACGCAATGCCTCGGCCAGATAGAGCGTCAGCGGCACACTTTCAGGCACCTGCTGATGGATATACTCGAACTCCTCGATGGCCGTTTTTTCATCGCCTCGCTTCTGCGCGTTAAGCCCCTTTTCCAGATGAGGATAGATGACGAAATGGCGGTAATTGCTTAGCCCAAGCTCCGCTGCGCTGGTGCCGATAGCAGCCTGCGCCACAGCGCTACTGCTGAGCAATGAAGCCATCGCCAGGCTGATGAGGCGCGGACGGAAACCGACTCTGTTCTCTTTTTTCATGCGAATTCCAGCTCCAGTTCCTTTATCTGCCCGGCCGTCAATCCTGCTTCTGTTAACAAGGACTGTATCGAGACCTGTAACGATTGCTGCTGCGTCAGTATTCGTTCCAGCGTCTCCTGGGGGATGACCCCTTCGCTGACAAGAAATTCGCCCAGCGCCAGTTCGCTCCGCTCATGGCGCAGCAGCAGCACGCTCATGGCTGAGTGATTGATGTGGCCTAACGAAGTGAGCACTTCAGCAAACAGGATCTGGCGAGGAACGAAGGTCTGCCAGATTTCCTCTGCCTGCTGCCGGGTCAACCAGCCGCGGGAGACCGCCGCTTGTACCATGCCGCGTTCATCCGGATTACGGTGCCTTGCGTACCAATAGCGCAAGCCGGTAACCACCTGGCCGCGAGGAACAATGACATATTTGACAGCGTGTTCCATTTTGCGCTCAAGCGCCGCCAGAGAGACCGGGTCAATTCCGTTTTCACTGGCTACGGTCAGCACATTATCTTCCAGCCTCAAAGGCAAAACGGCGTAGCGCAGGGCTACGTTCGCGGGCATTTCTCTAATTAATGACTCAGGGATATCCCAGGCGTCGACGGACTCCGTCTCCACGCCACTTTGCTCTGCCAGCGCAGCGGCAAGCTGCTGCGCGGTAATCATTCCCTGTGTCAGCAGCGACCCGCCGAGGCGCAAGCCGGAAATCCGGTTCGTCAGCCCGTGCTCAAGCTGCTCAACGGTAATCACCTGATGCTCGATAAGAATCTGTCCTAACGGGCGCAACGCACGGTTTTCTCCGCTTACGCTCGGGAAGTCATGCGTCGTTTTGTCCCACGCCACGCGGCGGGGATCGCCGTGCTGGATAACCTGGCTTAGCGCCCGCCAGTTAGCCATAAAGTTGATCATGTTTCCCCAAAACAGGCGCAGGATGGAGAGCAGCCCCTGCTTCAGGCCGTAGTAGACCGTCACAAATATCACGCGCTGCAAAATACGGTTGGCCATCAGCGCAAAGTTAATCCACAACAATCCCTCAAGCCACGGCCCGCCGGTGAAAATCGACAGAAATTGCCAGGCGTCTGGCCAGACTCGCTGATAAATCAGCAGCAGCACCAGCTGGACCATAACGATCATCGCGAAAAAGCTCAGAAAGTTGCTGATCGCCCCTTTTCTGTCGCGCCACAGGAAGTAGTTCAGCGTCGGGCTGCTGGTCCAGCGGTGGGTCTTAAAACCCTGAAAGACAATGCCAATGATCCAGCGGGATTTCTGCCGCATGGCGGTAGTAAAAGTATCCGGGAAGTATTCACGAACGCAGATCACCGAGGAAGAACGCGCCCGCTGCAGAAATTTGCGTGAGTGGTTGTTCTCCTGAGGAGTGACGACCGGGAAGCGCACAAACACTTCACTCATGCCTTTGGCCTTCAGACGGAAGCCAATATCATAATCTTCGGTCAAACTTTGCACGTCGAAAGCCACACCGTCACCATCCGCCAGCAGCGCCATCACGGCCCTTCGGCTAAAGCATGTCCCTACCCCGGCGCTGGGAACCTGGCCTGCGATAGCTTCGCGAACCGGGACGTCTTTGCCGTGAAGCTCAGCGAACTCATCGATATAGGACATGCTCGTCAGGTGCGTCCATTTCCGCTCGAACGGGTACACCGGGATCTGGATTAAATCTTTACGGTCGACCAGGTAGTTAAATAACCGTAACTCCATCGGCGAGATGACATCTTCTGCATCGTGCAGAATAAACCCTGAAAAGGTGAAGTTAGCGCTGCGTTCAAACTGCGTAATAGCATCGAGTATATTATTCAGGCAGTCCGCTTTACTGGTTGGCCCGGGACGCGCACAGACCACTTTATGGACATTGGGAAAACGCGCGCAGACTTCATCGACGTCGCGCTGGGTGTCCGGATCGTTCGGGTAAGTCCCGACAAAAATATGGTAGTTCTCGTAATCGAGCGTCATGGCGGCCAGTTCAGCCATATTGCCAATCACGCCCGTCTCATTCCATGCCGGCACCATGATAGCCAGCGGTTTTTCATCTGGCTTATAAAGCTCGGTATAATCCATATGCGGATGATGGCGGTAGACGGTAAAGGCGCGCAGGATGCGCCTCCCCCAATAAACAACGTCGATAAAGAGGTCATCTAATCCGCTGATCATCATCATTATTGCAAGCGTCAGCGCAATAAACTTCAGGGCATAAAGATAAGTCGAGAAAATATCTACAAACCAGTTCATTGCATTAACCAATTAAAATGAAATAAGACGGTCATGACGGATAGCGATCAATCACTGATTCTGTTCTTAAAGAACTCAACGAGGGCCGAGACGATAATATCGCTGGCATGCCCGTCACCATAAGGCGAAGAGGAAACAACCATACTGTCCCAGGCCTTCTTATCGTCTAACAGCCGGGAGACTTCATTGACAATGTTCTGCTCATCAGTACCCGCAAGCTTTGTCGCCCCCACGGCCAGAGCGGCCATTCGCTCGGTTTCCTGACGCAGAACCAGCACCGGTTTGCCTAATGCAGGCGCTTCTTCCTGAACACCACCGGAATCAGAAAGGATCAGATAAGAGCGCTTCATCGCGGCGACAAATTGCTCATAACCCAAAGGATTAACTAATTTGATCCGCTCATTCTCTGAAAGAATGCCATAGACCGTATCCCGGACGTGCGGGTTAGGGTGAACGGGGAACACAACGCAAATATCTTCGTATTTATTAATTAACGTGCGCAATGCGTTGCAGATATTAATAAGCGGTTCACCGAAATTTTCCCGACGGTGAGAGGTGACCAGTACAAGCCTTGCGTTTTCAGGGATGGTGAAGCCGGGGTCAACATCAAGCGCAGCAGTCTGCAGCAGCGCATCAATCACCGTATTGCCGGTGACGATGATTTTTTCATCGCTAATCCCTTCGCGCAGCAGATTTTCTTTGGCCATCGCGGTCGGTGCAAAATGTAGGGTTGAAAGATGCCCCGCCAGTATCCGGTTACCCTCTTCCGGGAAAGGTGAATAGAGATCGTTGCTTCGCAGTCCCGCCTCGACGTGGGCAAAAGGAATTTGCCGATAAAAAGCGGCCAGCGCAGCCGTGAATACGGTTGTGGTATCCCCCTGCGCGACAACCATATCTGGCTTGAAGTTTTCCAGGACAGCATCTATTCCGGTCATCAATTTCGCCGTCAGCTCCGGCAGTGTTTGATTCGGCGTCATGACATCAAGGTCGTAATCGTATTTTATCTCAAAGATATTAAAGACCTGATCTAACAGATGACGATGCTGCGCCGTGGCAAGAACACGGACTTCAAACATAGCGTTTTTTTGTAGCGCTTTAATTACCGGCGCCATTTTTATCGCTTCAGGACGCGTGCCTGCAACGCATAAAATTTTGATTTTATTCATCTGTATTCTCAGAAATGGGAGAGCCAACTTGATGAATAAATTTTACGACAAGTCCATGAATGGACCGCGGGAATTTCATTTAAATAAAAACCTTACGAAACATTTTGTTTCATCAGGAATCCATTTGAATAATAATTTTCACCTACTTACAGTTAATACGTGTCAAATATTTTAATGAATGCACTCTCACTTTATTTTAATTCTCTGCATTTGTTTTATACGCACCGCCCTGCAATATTACCGCTCGATCACCTCCTGTTAAATTAATTAAAAATGGATTGGTGCTCACATTCAGCTTCACCATAGGATTATATAAATAAGCAGTATTAATGCGTAATTTTCAATGAGGCCAGTGCTGATACCAGCACATGGCCTTCCTGAAAGGTAAGTAAGGTTTCCCATTACCGATGGGTTACTTTTTACGGCTGGCAATAATGTCGTCCGCCACGTTGCGCGGGGCTTCCGCGTAGTGGTGGAATTCCATATTGTAAGTCGCGCGTCCCTGGGACATGGAACGCAGCGTGGTAGAATAGCCAAACATTTCCGACAGCGGCACATCGGCGCGAATGATATGGCTGCCCAGCCGTTCATCCATGCCCTGCACCATGCCGCGCCGTGAGGAGAGATCGCCCATCACGCTACCGGCGTAGTCTTCCGGGGTTTCCACCTCAACGTGCATTATCGGCTCGAGGATCACCGGGTCAGCCCGCTTCGCCCCCTCTTTGAAGCCCAGAATGGCTGCCATTTTGAAGGCCATTTCCGAGGAGTCCACGTCATGGTACGAACCAAAGGTTAGCGTTGCCTTGACGTCCACCACCGGATAGCCCGCAAGCACGCCGCTGTTCAGCGCTTCGCGAATGCCTTTTTCCACGGAGGGAATGAACTCGCGCGGCACCACGCCGCCTTTAGTAGCATCTTCGAAAGCAAAGCCCTTACCGGCTTCCTGCGGCTCGAGTGTCAGCACCACATGACCATACTGGCCTTTACCGCCAGACTGCCGGACAAACTTACCCTCAACCTCTTTCACCGCTTTGCGAATGGTTTCGCGATAGGTGACCTGCGGACGCCCAATGTTCGCCTCCACGCCAAACTCGCGCTTCATGCGGTCAACGATAATCTCGAGGTGCAGCTCGCCCATGCCGGAAATGATGGTCTGCCCGGATTCCTCGTCCGTATGCAGCCGGAACGAAGGATCTTCCGCAGCCAGACGCTGGAGCGCAATACCCATGCGTTCCTGGTCCGCTTTGGTTTTCGGCTCAATAGCCAGCGAGATCACCGGCTCCGGGAACTCCATGCGTTCCAGGGCAACCACGGCATTCGGGTCGCACAACGTGTCGCCGGTTGTGACATCTTTCAGACCGACGCAGGCGGCAATGTCACCCGCACGCAGCTCCTCGACCTCATGACGATCGTTGGCATGCATCGCAACGATGCGCCCGATGCGCTCCTTCTTGCCCTTAACCGGGTTATAAACCGAGTCGCCCTTTTTCAGCACGCCGGAATAGACGCGGATAAACGTCAGCTGCCCGACGTAGGGATCGGTCATCAGCTTGAACGCCAGCGCTGAAAACGGCTCGTTGTCATCCGCATGGCGTTCGACCTCCTGCCCTTTTTCATCCACGCCCTTGATGGACGGAATATCCAGTGGCGAAGGCATCAGCTCCACCACCGCGTCGAGCATGCGCTGCACGCCTTTGTTCTTGAACGCGCTGCCGCACAGCATCGGCTGGATTTCCCCAGCGACGGTGCGGGCACGCAGGCCAGCGACGATCTCTTCTTCGCTCAGATCGCCCGTTTCAAGATACTTGTCCATCAGGGCCTCAGTGGCTTCCGCTGCTGCGGACACCATCTTCTCGCGCCATTTCTGCGCGGTGGCGAGCAGCTCATCAGGCACAGGCTCATAGCTAAAAGCCACGCCCTGAGTAGCATCATCCCATACGATTTCGCGCATTTTGATCAGGTCAATCACGCCGGTGAAATGATCTTCACTGCCTATCGGAATCACAATCGGCACCGGGTTAGCCTTCAGGCGGTCGATCATCATCTGCACGACGCGGAAGAAATCAGCGCCCTGGCGATCCATTTTGTTCACGAAGGCCAGCCGCGGCACGTGGTATTTATTGGCCTGTCGCCACACCGTTTCCGACTGTGGCTGGACGCCACCTACCGCGTCATAAACCATTACAGTGCCATCCAGCACGCGCATCGAGCGTTCCACCTCAATGGTGAAATCGACGTGCCCTGGGGTATCAATAATGTTGATACGGTGCGGTTCAAAGCTTTTGTCCATGCCGGGCCAGAAACAGCTAACCGCCGCGGAGGTAATGGTTATCCCGCGCTCCTGCTCCTGCGCCATCCAGTCTGTCGTTGCTGCGCCATCGTGAACTTCACCCAGTTTATGGCTCATGCCGGTATAAAACAGGATGCGTTCGGTAGTGGTCGTTTTACCGGCATCGATGTGGGCGGAAATACCAATGTTGCGATAGCGTTCGAGGGGGATGGGTCGGGGCATGATGCGTCCTTAGTCTGTTGACCGTTGGCGGCGGAAGTGCCGCGTTTTATTGTTCGCCATCATCATAGTACAACTGTACGAGTACATTCGAACTATTGCAGCTATCGTTTATCTCAATGGTGCCACGTGGCGCTGGCCGCGCGGTTTGGGTATATTGTCGGCCGCTAACCGCCAACGAGACAGGTAGAGTATGATCGCCAATCACCCCGAACGTGAACAAATCCGCCTGGAAAATGTCCTTTTTGCGCTGGGCAACCCTCTGCGGCTGGATATCGTTCGCACCCTGGCGGAACAGGGGGAGCTGGCGTGCGGAAACCTGCGCAAGGACATAGCGAAGTCGACCATGACGCATCACTGGCGCGTGCTGCGCGACAGCGGCGTGATCTGGCAGCGGCCGCAGGGCCGGGAAAATTTGATTTCCCTGAGAAGAGAAGATCTGGATGCGAAATTTCCAGGCCTGCTGGAAACGCTGCTGCGGGTAATGCAGGAGGAATGAGGGTTACCTTATCTGAAAGAAGGTAACCGCAGGCTTACTTGCTTTCAGGCAACACGATATTGCTGTCCGCCAGCGTCCCCATTTGGTTAGACATCGCGCATGCCGCATCAACGATATGCATCGCCAGCGCCGCGCCGCTGCCTTCGCCGAGGCGCATACCCATCTGCAAATATGGCTCAAGCCCAAGTGCCTTTAACGCAATCTGCGCGCCCTTCTCTGCCGACTGGTGCGAAGGGATGAGATAGTCGCGAACGCCCGGTGCGATAGCACAGGCGGCCAGCGCCGAGGCATAAGAAAGATAACCATCAAGCACCACCGGCAGCCCTGCTGCTGCCGCGCCCAGCATCACGCCGGTCATCCCTGCCAGATCGAATCCGCCGACCTTCGCCAGCACGTCGATACCGTCATGAGCATCAGGTTGGTTAATCTCCAGCGCCCGGCGAACCACGGCGACTTTATTGGCCATTTTGTCACCCGGCAGATTTGCGCCCATGCCTACGGTTTGCAGCGGATCGCTGTCGGTAAAGACGCTCACCATGGCTGCCGCTGGCGTGGTGTTTGCCATACCCAGCTCGCCAACGCCGAACAAGCGTACGCCTTCCGCCGCTTTCGCCAGCGTCAGTTTCGCCGTTGCCAGCAGCAACTCTTCCGCCTGCTGGCGTGACATGGCTGGCCCCTGCGCGATGTTGCCGCAGCCACGAGCGACTTTCATGTTCAGCACGCCCGGCAGCGGCTCGCTGTCCACCCCGACATCGACCACGGTAACCTCTGCGCCCGCCAGCGCGCCCAGCACGCATACGCCCGTAGTATGACGAGTCATATTCATGGTCTGAATCGCGGTGACCATCTGCGGTGCAACCGCAACGCCTTCGGCATACACGCCGTGATCCGCACACATCACCAGAATCGCCTTGCGCTGCGTGTCCAGGCCATCTTTCATCCCCGACATTCCCGCAAGCTGCACGGCAAGAGACTCCAGGCGACCGAGACTTCCCTGAGGTTTCAAAAGACCGTCGATATGCTGCTGTGCATCTGCCATTTTGTCGTGGTTGAGCGGAGCAATTGCCGCCAGAAGTGAAGCCAGTGTCTGCATTGATTTCTTCTCTGTACAGTTGAGCGGACGCTAAAGCAGCGCCAGCAGGAAAACCACTTCGCCTAATTCAATAGCCGCACCGAGCGTATCGCCCGTATGGCCTCCCAGCGTCCGGCGCAGCGCCCAGGCAAATGCCATCATCGCAGCAAGCGTAATAGCGAAGGCCCAGATACCGGCCACCGGCACCAGCAGGACGCACAAAAGCGCTCCGCACGCCAGCGTGACGGCTGTCTGCATCCCGCTGACCTTGCCAATAAACAGGTTGCCCATGCCGGATTCTCTGGCGTATTTCTGACGATACATCAGCATCACGCAGGCAGCCCTTCCCGCGACCGAAGCCCCAGCCAGCACGCCGAGCATGTTGTTACCGCGTAAAGATAACTCGCTGACCAGCAGCACCTTAGCAAACAGCACGAAGATCAGCGCCAGGCCACCGTGCGTGCCAAGGCGGCTGTCGCGCATGATCTCCAGCATTTTTTCTCTGGTTCGGGCCGAAAAAACGCCGTCGAAGGTATCGGCGAGGCCGTCGAGATGAAAGCCCCCGGTCAGCAAAGCCAGCGCCAGAACATAGCCCAGCGCTGCCAGCGGCAGGCCGCTCCAGGGTTGCAGGACCATAAAGACCAGGCCGGCAAGACTGCCCAACAGCAGGCCGACGAAGGGGAAGGTGATAATACCGCGCACGTACTGGTTAACCTCAAGCCCCTGCGACCAGCGGCCTGGCACCGGTAAACGGCTCATAAACTGCAGCATGGCGAAGAACAAACGGAAGATCATTTTATTTTCACTCCTATCCCTGAGACCACCAGCCAGACCGCTTCGGCCTGCGCTGCCAGACGCTGATTTACCCTACCCGCAATATCCCGGAAATACCGTGCCAGACGGTTCTCCGGCACGATGCCCATCCCCACTTCATTGGTCACCAGATACACCGGCGCCGGACAAGTCGCACAGGCAGCAAGCAGCCCATCAATGTGTTGATTGACCTGCTGCTCTAAAAAGCCGAACTCCCACTCCTCTTCCGGCACGCCGTTCGCGGCGTCGTACATGACGTTGGTGATAAGCGTAGTGATGCACTCCAGCAGTATTGCCTCACCCGGATCGTTATCCGGGCCAATCAGGGACTGCCAGCCACGATATTGTTCAACGGTGCGCCAGTGCGCGGGACGTGAAGCGCGGTGGTGGGCAATGCGCTCCGCCATCTCCGGGTCGAGGATTTTTGAGGTGGCGATATAAAGCACGCGCTCACTGGCAGAAACGAGCCGCTCGGCATGGCTGCTTTTGCCGCTGCGCGCGCCGCCGGTAATCAGGTACATGGTTGCTCCTGGTGCTCATGCATAATCTGATAAATACGCGCAATATCGATATTCTCGCGCATTGCGCTGGCAAGGATGTCGAACTGCTGCTGCTATAATCAAACCGCTCGCCGCTCCATGCCGCAAGCCCCTTACGAACACGCAGATTGTCGATGAGCGCCCGGGTAAACTCCCCATTATCAAATATGCCGTGCAGATAGGTTCCCAGAACGTTTCCTGACTCATCTGTAGCGCCGTCCAGGCTGTCGTAAGGCTGGGCGTTGCAGACCTCCAGCCGGGCGAAAGGCCGGACATGCGGCCCGCGCTGCGTTTCACCCATATGGATTTCGTAGCCTGCAATATCGTAAGCCATTTCTGCGCTAATACCGCCTGGCAGCGTCTGCCCCACCACGCGAGTGGTTGTTTTCACGCTGGCAAAATGGGTCGTCACATCCAGCAGCCCAACACCCGGCATTTCAGCCAGCCCGGACTCCACGCCATCGTAGATATGCCTGCCAAGCATCTGGTAGCCGCCGCAAATCCCCACAACCATGCCGCCGGAGCGATGATGAGCATGTAATGTTGGCTCCAGCCCTCGCTCGCGCAGCCACCGCAAATCGCTTAAGGTGTTTTTGCTGCCGGGAAGGATGATGAGATCGCAGTTCTCTAGCTCATGAGGTTGGGTAACGTAGCGCAGGCGCACGTCCGGCTGGGCAGCCAGCGCGTTAAAATCTGTGAAATTAGACATGTACGGCAGCTGAATGACCACCACGTCGATATCTTTGGGCGTGATTTCGTCGTATTTACCGCGTTCAAGCACCACGCTGTCTTCATCTTCCAGATCGACCTTCAGCCACGGCATGACGCCCAGCACCGGCACGCCGGTGAGCGCTTCGATTTGCTCAACGCCCGAATAGAGCAGGGCTTTGTCGCCCCGAAATTTATTGATGATGACGCCCTTCACACGCCATTTTTCATGCGCGAGAAGAAGGGCAATCGTACCGTAGATCGCCGCAAACACGCCGCCCCGGTCGATATCCGCCACCAGAATGACAGGGCATTCGGCCAGCTCCGCCATCCCCATATTGACGATATCGCGGTCGCGAAGGTTGATTTCCGCCGGGCTGCCCGCCCCTTCCAGCACCATAACGTCATATTCAGAGGCTAAGGACTGGTACGTTTGTTGGATCTGCGCACGGAGCTGCGGTTTGTAATTATGGTAGCTCACCGCGTCCATGTTACTGGCCACCTTCCCCATCAGCACCACCTGCGCCTGACAATCGCTGGTTGGTTTAAGCAGCACGGGGTTCATGCGCACGTCCGGCGCAATACCAGCCGCTTCGGCCTGGAAGATCTGCGCCCTGCCCATCTCTTTGCCGTCTGGCGTAATCCCTGAGTTAAGGGCCATGTTTTGCGATTTAAAAGGCGCGGTACGCAGACTATCCTGGGCAAAAATACGGCACAGACCGGCCACCAGCACGCTTTTCCCTACATCAGATGCGGTTCCCTGAATCATGACAGCGGCAGACATCCCGACTCCTTAATAGAAGGTTTGAAAGGCAGACGTAAAAAAACCGCCGGACCGGCGGTTTCAGACTGGTGACAAACCTAAAGCGAATGAATTTCGCAAAGATCTCACCGAATAAATAATCAGGAAAATCAATTCATTGATTTTCGCCTGCTTACCACAAAGAAGGAAAAACCACGCTTTTTCCTTCTTTGTCAGCCATCTAAAACCGCCGGACCGGCGGTTTTAAAGACTTCAGAACAGCAGAACTTAGTCTGCTTTCAGCTCGCCCATAGTTTTGAGCTTTTTGGAAATTTCACGACGCTCTTTAGACAGCTCAGCGTTCTTGATGATGTAGTCATCCACGCGGTCTTCATAGTCGGTTTTCATGCTGGCAATGATACCCTGGATAGCTTCGATGCTCATACCAGGCTTGATGTAGTCACTCAGGTTGTCCAGCAGCAGAACGCGTTTTGAGTTATCGCGGATCTTTTTCTCAACGTCCTGGATTTCACGTTGCAGCTTGTTCTTACGGCGGAACAGACGCACAAATTCCAGAACGTCCTGGAATGAAGGCTTAATATTTTCCATTTTTACACCCCTGCTAATTCATACTCGGATTCATTAAGACAACAGCCACCATAGTGGTAGCGGCTGCCGTTGACAATAATTTATCGGTCGCTTGCCCTATCTTAACCTCAAATAGTGCTGAATCGAAACCAGCATTGTAAAAGCTGATGTTTGCGCACTATTTTCTGAGCGCCCGACAGATGAGCTGCGACAGTAATTCCAGCTGGCGGGCCAGCTCCAGACTCAACCACACATAACCGTGAATCGGCGTCTCCTGTAGCGCGTTACCCTGCCCCTCCTGCATCAGCAGCCGGAGTTCGCTGGTAATTTCGGAGAGCTTTTCTGTATTGGCCGCAATGGGGGACGGATTCCCCTCCTGTAAGGCCAGGGCAATGGCCTGCAATGTCTTTTGCGTCATTTGCTGCGTGTCGCGCAGCGTACGGGCATTGATCATCAAAAAGTGGCTGGCACGCGAAGCCCACCAGGCATTAATTTGCAGCTCTAGCGTACAGATCATATTGCGGCTAACTTTTTGAATCGCTTCAAGAATAGACTTCTGGATACGCGTCTCTTTGCTGGCAGGGCCTATCAGCGAACGCATTTTCACCACGTCATTGAGAATATTAAGCAGCGGTTTCTCAAGGCGCGGACGCTCAAGCAAATTGGGCGAAAAGCCAGCGTTATAGATACGGCCAAAAGCGGTGACAAAGTTTGCCATCTGGATTCGCCAGTGGATGAACGCCCGTTGAGGATAGATGCTGGTGAAAAGCATCGCCAGCAGCGAACCAAAAATGACGTCGCCACTTCGCCAGAGCGCAAGCTCCATATTGCCCGCGGGGGCACCAATGACCACGGAAAGGGTAATACCAATCAGCAGAGCCTGATAGGGCCGCTTGCCTAGCGCCAGATACCCGCACAAGAACATGGCAACGGCGCACCAGATGAGCATCAACGGCAGTGAATAAAGTTCAAGGCGTAGCGCGACCAGCCCGAGCGCGGCACCAAATATCGTGCCGCCGATGCGCTCAAACGCGCGGGGAACCACGTTGCCCCAGAAAGAGATAGGCCCCATCACGACGACAAGCGTAATCAATGGCCAGGTGCCTTCAGGCACGTCCAGCAGGCGCACGATAAGAAAAGTAAGCACAAAGGCTAAAGCGATGCGGATGCCATGCACCGTTCGGTAATGGCCGTAGACACGCATTTCAAGGGGGCTGAGTGATTTATCGGGGCGCACACCCGTCTCCAGAAACGAAAAGCGTAATTGTAACAGAGGAAAGCCAGACACCCGAAATACGTGGCTTTCGGGTGTTTGGGTTAGATCAATCTACAGCGTAATAATGCGCTTGCTTTTATCGGCAATATATCAATTTTTACTGGAAACGGAGATATACATATCGATATCCCACGCGCCGCTTTGCGTTCCGTCGTTCAGGTAGTGCTCAAAACACGGTTTTCCAGTCACTGCATAGCGCGAATCAGCCAGCAGTTTTTCAAAGAACAGGTTCCATGGTTTTGCGAAATCGTTGTCTTCCACTCTGGCGCGAGCCACGGCGTACTGCCCGCCTTCGATATGGGTGGTGATCACGCCCTCGCTGTTTTCTGGCACCTCAAAGTCTTCGGCGATGGCGATAGTCGTGTCACACCGCAGTTTTTCTGCCGGTACAACTTCAGGATTGTCGTAATAGACGGCGAGCCATTCAGTTTCAGGTACCTGATGGGCTCGTATCCACATACCGAGCTGCTCAAATCCCTGATGAACCGTTTTTTCCCATGGGCCAACCATATGAAAACCGGCGACTTTCTTTTGCGTAACCTGCTTTATCGTGAATTCCATAGCCTCTCCTCATCGGATTAATTAACTGTATATTTATACACCACCATTCGTCCGTAGCGTATCCGTCCGTTAATCATTTAAGAGTAATATGCGAGCAGGATCGCGTTTAAAAAAGATAAAAAAACGGGTGGAGATCGCTCCCCACCCGCCATTCCTTCTCAGGGGAAATCAAAACTTGCGGTGTAAGTAGTCGCTCAGGCGTGAGAACGTGCCGCCCTTCTGCACTTCGTTTAGCGTCACCAGCGGCCAGTGGGCAATGAGCTTATCGCGATCGAAGAGTTCAATCTCACCCACGCGTTTATTTGCCGCCAGCGGCGCTTCCATATCCTGGCGATCGAGCACGTATTTGGCCTTGATATTTGGCACTTCTGATTTTGGCAGCGCCAGATAAACATCCTGTCCAGGCCCGACATCCACCGTCTCTTTGTCACCGTACCAGATATGTTCGGTGCCAATTTTTTTACCTTTGTGCAGGATCTGCACCGTATCGAAATTGTCCTGGCCCCAGTGCAGCAGTTTGCGGGCCTGCTCCTCACGACCTTTGGAGCTTTCGGCTCCCATCACCACGGCAATCAGACGGCGCTGGCCCTGCACGCTGGAAGCAATCAGGTTGAAGCCGGCGCTGGCCGTATGGCCGGTCTTCAGGCCGTCGACGTTGAGCTTTTTATCCCACAGCAGCCCGTTACGGTTGTGCTGGGTAATGCCGTTCCAGGTGAGGCTCTTCTCACTGTACATATGATAAAACTCAGGCTCGCCATGAATAATGGCGCGGGACAGAACGGCAAGATCGTAAGCCGAACTGTGCTGGCCTGGCGCATCCAGACCGTGAACCGTTTCGAAATGCGTATCCCGCAGGCCGAGCTTAGCCACATATTTGTTCATCAGCGCCACGAACTGAGGCTGACCGCCCGCCACGTAATCAGCAAGCGCCACGCAGGCATCGTTACCCGAATCGATAATCAGGCCACGGCTAAGATCGTGAACGCTCAGCTTGTCGCCGGGCTTGAGGAACATCAGCGATGAGCCGTCAAAGACAGGGTTGCCCTTCGCCCAGGCGTCTTTACCTACGGTAACGATGTCATCACCACTGATGCGCTTGCTGTCAATGGCGCGGTCAATCACATACCCGGTCATAAGCTTAGTCAGACTCGCCGGATTGCGCTGAACATGCTCATTGTTTGCCGTCAGGATCTGACCGGTGGTGTAATCCATTAAGACCCACGATCCTGCCTGAATTTGCGGCGGCTGAGGCCAGGAAGCGAAGGTGTTACCAGCAAAGGCAGAATGAGCTGACACTGTGAACAGACTCAGTGCGAGCAGCAGGCGGGTTTTCAACGGGATATCCTCGGAAACATATTTTCAGCGGCTCGTTTTACGGGAAATCGATTTTTTTTGCGCAGAAAAATTGCAAGGAAATATGACATTTTCTCTATCCAATTAAGGGCACCAGTGATCCATTGCACCGTCACCTCCGTATTTTCTGATAATACTTATTACTCTCACTCCTCTTATTGCCAGCTGTTCTATTCATTTATATCTTGCGCGTTTGCGTAATTTTTATTCTGAAGGTACCCGAATGGTGCAAAGTAAGAGCTGGACGCCGGAACTTGAGGGTTTACGAGGGTTTGCCTCGCTATGGGTGCTGCTCGGGCATATTTGCCTGCTCACGCAATGCCCTATCCCGTTGCTTTACGATCCAGGAATGGGTGTGGATTTGTTTATCTTATTGTCGGGTTATCTGATGGCGAAAAATTATCAGGAGCGCGCCGAAAAAGAACCCTGGAATAGCGTAAATACCTGGCAAAAGTTTTGGTTAAGACGTTTATTCCGTATCGCCCCTCTGTATTATTTACTGCTGATTGTGGCACTCATATTTGGGGCCTGGTTTGGTGAAATGCGCGAAATAATTTCCAACGCCTGGCCGACAACAACGACGTTAAGCAGCCGCTATGCAGATCGCTCCTTAATCAATATTTTTAGCCATTTAACTTTCGTGTTTGGCCTTATCCCCAGCTTATCTTACCGCACGGTATTACCAGACTGGAGTATCGGGCTCGAGATGCAGTACTACCTGATTTTCCCGTTCATCATGCTGATTATTATGCGTTTTGGCTTTGCCATCAGCGCCGTGATGCTGATGCTGTTCTGCCTGGCGGCGCGCTGGCTGCTGCCTGACTATTTCAACGCCTTCCCAATGCCGTCGATGATCCTGATTAAACTCCCGCTTTTCCTCGCCGGGATGCTGATTTCACAAGCGATACGACACAGGCAAATCCGCTATATGGGCCTGGCGCTGCTGGCCCCGGTGGTTGCCTGGCAAATGCGCATCGCTGAAAATCATCTGCGCCTGATAATGGAATGCCTGCTCATTGCAGGTATGACAGGCCTGCTGTGGCAGCCGCAGAAACGCACCCGGCTGACAGAACTCTTCAACTACCCACGTTATTTGCTGACGCGCCCGGTCAGCCTGTTCCTTGGTGACGTTTCTTATTCTGTCTATCTGCTGCACCTGATGATCGTCATCCCTGTCATCGGTCTGCTGGTTCAGACGACGGCCTTTAGCCATCTCCCCTCCTTTGTCCGTTTTATGGCGGCAGCTTGTTTGTGCCTGCCTGTGACCTACCTGATTGCCCTGGGGCTGTACCATAAAGTTGAAAAGCCGGGGATTGCCCTGGGAAAACGCATGATTGGCAATCCGGCAGCGCAGCCGCAGCGCGAAGCGCGAAGCGCCCTGACGGTAGGTTTACTTCTGATGCGTTAGCAAATGAGTTACCATTGAGCCAGACTTTTTTCAGCTTAATGGTAACTTCCGTGTCTGAAACCGCATCGCTCCCTACATTCCTGTTTCATGATTATGAAACCTTCGGTAAAAGCCCTTCCCTTGACCGTCCGGCACAGTTTGCCGCCATTCGTACCGACGACCAGTTCAACGTCATAGGTGAACCTGAGGTCTTTTACTGTAAGCCAGCGGATGATTACCTGCCCCAGCCGGAAGCGGTCATGATCACCGGTATCACGCCGCAGGTCGCGCTGGCGAGAGGTGAGAACGAAGCCGCGTTCGCGAAACGCATTCACGACATTTTTACCGTGCCAAAAACCTGCGTGGTGGGCTATAACAACGTTCGTTTCGATGATGAAGTCACCCGCAATATCTTTTACCGCAACTTTTATGATCCGTACGCCTGGGCCTGGCAGTACGACAACTCCCGCTGGGACCTGCTGGATGTCATGCGCGCCTGCTACGCCCTGCGCCCGGAAGGCATCGTCTGGCCGGAAAACGAAGACGGGCTGCCGAGCTTCCGCCTGGAACATTTAACGAAAGCCAACGGCATTGAGCATGCCAACGCGCACGATGCGATGTCAGACGTTTACGCCACGATCGCTATGGCCCAACTGGTAAAAACTCGCCAGCCCCGCCTGTTTGACTATCTCTACAGCCACCGCTCGAAGCAAAAGCTGACGACGCTGATTGATATCCCCCAGATGAAGCCGCTGGTGCACGTTTCCGGTATGTTTGGCGCGTGGCGCGGTAATACGAGCTGGATTGCTCCGCTGGCATGGCATCCTGAAAACCGCAACGCGGTGATTATGGTCGACCTTGCTGGCGACATCTCCCCCCTGCTGGAGCTGGATGCCGATACGCTTCGCGAGCGGCTGTACACGCCAAAGGCAGCGCTTGGCGATGTGGCGGCGGTGCCCATCAAGCTCGTTCATCTGAATAAATGCCCTGTGCTGGCGGTGGCCAACACGCTGCGCGCGGAAGATGCGGAACGCCTGGGTATCGACCGCCAGCAGTGCCTGAACAACCTCAAACTGCTGCGTGAGCACCCCGGCGTGCGTGAGAAAGCGGTGGCGATTTTTGCCGAAGCCGAGCCGTTTGTGCCTTCCGATAACGTGGATGCGCAAATCTACAACGGTTTCTTCAGCGATGCCGACCGTGCCGCCATGCGTATCGTGCTGCAGACGGAGCCGCAGAACCTTCCGGCGCTGGACATTTCTTTTGTCGATAAGCGTATCGAGAAACTCCTGTTCAACTACCGGGCGCGTAACTTCCCCGGCACGCTGGATGAAGCGGAGCAGCAGCGCTGGTTAGCCCATCGTCAGGAAGTGCTGTCTCAGGAGGCGTTGCAGGCGTACGCCCTTGAACTGGAGGCGCTCTATAATCTGCATGAAGGGGATAAAGAGAAGACGGCATTGCTTAAAGCGCTGTTTGAGTATGCGCAGTTTTTAGTGGGGTGAGGATCCTGTCGGATGGCGCTGACGCTTATCCGGCCTACCGCAGGACGGGTCATGAATACAAAAAAAGGCTCCCATTTTTGGGAGCCTCAGACTGATGACAAACCTAAACCGAAAGGAATTCGAAAAGATCTCACCGAATAAATAACAAGGAAAATCAATTCATTGATTTTCGGCAGCTATCCACAAAGAAGGAAAAACCACGCTTTTTCCTTCTTTGTCAGCAATCTAAGGCTCCCATTTTTGGGAGCCTTTTTCGTATTCAGCTTAATGTTACGCTAAATCTTCGTTGAACTGCGGCACCGGGTTACGGAAGCGACGAGTGACGAAGGCCAGGTAAGTCAGGCCGATTGCCGCCCAGATCAGGCCCAGAATCATTGAGCTCTCTTCCAGGTTAATCCACAGTGCACCTACGGTCAGCGCGCCGCAGATTGGCAGCACCAGATAGTTGATGTGGTCCTTGATAGACTTGTTGCGGCCTTCACGGATCCAGAACTGGGAAATCACCGACAGGTTCACAAAGGTGAACGCCACCAGCGCACCGAAGTTAATCAGCGCGGTCGCGGTCACCAAATCAAACTTGATGGCGAACAGCGCGATGATACCCACCAGCACTACGTTCAGCGCAGGGGTACGCCACTGCGGGTGAATGTAGCCGAAGAAGCGCTCCGGGAATACACCGTCGCGGCCCATCACGTACATCAGGCGAGAAACGCCAGCGTGTGCGGCCATGCCCGATGCCAGTACGGTCACACAGGAGAAAATCAGGATGCCAAACTGGAAGGTTTTACCCGCCACGAAAAGCATGATTTCTGGCTGTGACGCGTCCGGATCGTGGAAGCGTGAGATATCCGGGAAGTACAGCTGCAGGAAGTAGGAAACCACAACGAAGATCACGCCGCCAATCAGGGCAGTCAGGAAAATCGCTTTCGGGATCACACGGCCTGCGTCTTTGGTCTCTTCGGACAGCGAGCTGATGCCGTCAAAACCAAGGAACGAGAAGCAGAGTATGGTCGCACCGGTAATCATCGGCACCACGTTTGCGTGTTCCGACCAGAACGGTCTGGTGCTGGTCAACGTGCCGGCACCTTCGCCGTTTGCCACGCCGTAAATCACCAGACCGGTAATCACCACCATCACAACCATCTGCAATACAACGATCAGGCTGTTGAAGTTTGCCACGGTTTTGATGCCGCGCAGGTTGGAGATGGTCATAAAGCCCACCAGCAGCACGACGAAGATCCATGACGGAATCGACGGCACCAGAGCTTCGAAATAGATTTTGGCCAGCAGGATGTTGATCATCGGCATGAAGAGGTAATCAAGCAGCGAGGACCAGCCCACCATAAAGCCGACCACCGGGTGGATAGCTTTCTGAGCGTAGGTATACGCAGAACCCGCTGACGGGAAACGGCGTACCAGCTTTCCGTAACTTAACGCGGTGAACAAAATTGCCACAAGGGCAAACGCGTAAGCCGTCGCGACATGTCCGTCGGTAAGGCCAGATACAATACCAAATGTATCGAAAAGCGTCATAGGCTGCATATAAGCCAGACCCATCATCACTACCGGAATGAGCGTCAGGCTCTTACGGAGTTCGATACGTGAATTTGCACCTGCGGTGACGTTAAGCGACATGGTCATTCCCCCAAACGGCGAATGCATGCGCAAAAGCAAAAAACTGCCCCATCTTAATTTCCTCGGCGACACGACTGTCGTTTTTTAAAAGCTAGTATCTATCCGGTACGAAGCCCGGCCTCTTGGTTTTTTTGGCGGATGCCTGTTTGACTGCTTGAACTCAATGCAAAAAAATAACCGACGCGTTTAACGTCGGTTTTTTAATCTCATTTAGTGAGGCGCGTATTTTGCACCAATTCGAGGCAGGATGACAAGATGTTGAGGCCTTGATTCACAATTTCTTTTTCAGCGGTTAATGGCACTAAAAACCTGATGACATTTCCCCGCACGCCACATGACAAAAGCACCAGGCCCTGACGGCCTGCCTCCTGCACCAGCGCTGCGGTTAGCTCCTTGTCAGGACGGTGGCTGTCCCGCCCTTCCACCAGCTCCATGGCGATCATTGCACCCTGCCCACGGACATCGCCAATGCAGTCAAATTTCTCTGCCATTTGCTGCAGTCTGGAGGTGATTTGCTCCCCTATTGCCAGAGCGCGTTCGTTAAGATTTTCTTCCTCAATAATATCCATAACTGCCAGCGCCGCGGCAATAGCCACCGGTGACCCGGCATAGGTTCCGCCCAGTCCGCCCGGCAGTGCTTTATCGAACAGGGATTTCTTACCCACCACTGCGGAAAGCGGGAAGCCGCCAGCCAGGCTTTTCGCCATAGTAATCAGATCGGGTTCCACTTCGCTGTGCTCGATGGCGAACGTTTTGCCGGTGCGGCAGAAGCCGCTCTGGATTTCATCGGCAATCAGCACAATCCCGTGCTTATCGCACAGGGCGCGGAGCTGCTTCATAAATTGCGGGGACGCCGCGTAGAATCCCCCTTCTCCCTGCACCGGTTCGATGATAATTGCCGCCACGTCATCAGGAGAGACATCCGCCGCAAAAATCCCCGCCAGCGAAGCCAGCGCCTGGGTATCGGTCACGCCAAGATAGGCGGCTGGATAAGGCGCATGGTAAATACCTGCCGGGAACGGACCGTATCCTTTCTTATAGGGCTGAACTTTGCCGGTCAGCGCCATACCAAGCAGGGTGCGCCCATGGAATGCGCCACGGAAAGCAATAACAGCAGAACGCCCTGTGGCAACCCTTGCGACTTTAATCGCATTTTCGACAGCCTCAGCCCCCGTGGTCAGGAAGAGCGTCTGGCAAGGCTCGCTGATGGGGGCCAGCTCGTTCAGGCGTTCTGCCAGCTCAATGTAGTTCCCGTAAGGCGTGACCTGGAAGCAGGGATGGGTAAACTGCTCCAGCTGCTGGCGAACCGCTTCGATGACCGCCGGATGGTTATGTCCGGTATTCAGAACGGCGATACCCGACGCAAAGTCGATGTAACGCTTTCCCTCGACGTCCCACAGTTCCGCGTTCTTAGCTTTTTCTATATAGACAGGCAGTGAGTTACCGACACCGTGCGGGACGGCCTGCTCACGCCGCGACTGCCACTGCTGATTGGTTTGCTTCATACGGACTCCTTGCGCACAAAAAACCTCTGCAAAACAAAGCAGAGGAGAAAATTTAAACGCGAAGACATTGTCAGAAGATATATCGATCCACTTTTAACAATAGATGTCCGTCCAGGGGTCTGCCACTCACCCGGAAGTATTATTTAGCGGTGCCGTAGACGGTGGCGATCTCCGGGCTGGCAACGATCTGTTCCCGCCACCACTCGCTGGCAAGCCCTGCTGTTTGTTCGTTCCAGCCAATCCAGACCGGTACAAACGGCACGTGGGAGACAACCTGTTTTTCCACCAGCACGCCGCTTTCGATAAACCGCTGAGCCATGTAGCGCGGCATGTAGCCGCAGCCGATCCCGCTGATTTGCAGCTCAAGTTTGGTTTTGAAATCAAAGACCGTTATGGCTTCCTGGTCTTCGAGCAGGTGCATCGCGCGGGAAGGTTCAAGTCGAGAAGTGTCGCCGACGACGACGGCCCTGCTGCGTTTGATTATTCGGCGGGTGAGCGGCTCTTCCGCTTCGGCGAGAGGGTGATGAGGAGCGACGACAAAGACAATTTCCAGCTGACCCAGCAGCGTAAAGCCAAAGCCACTTAACGAGGGCGGGTCGCTCATTGCGCCGACGATAATATCGGCCCTCCCCTCCGTCAGCGCTTCCCATGAGCCGCCCAGCACGCCGTTGATGAATTTCAGCCGCGTCACGCTGTAGCTTTTGTAGAACGCTTCGATAAGCGGCGTCAGCAGCGAAAAAGGAAAGGAGTCATCGACGCCGATCACCAGCTCGTTTTCCCAGCCCTGATGAAGCTTGATGGCCTGTTGTTCCAGCTCGCGGACGGTATGCAGCACTTCACGGCCCTTTTCCAGCAGCAGTTGGCCGGTGCGGGTGAAGCGGGCGCGGTGCCCCGTCCTATCCAGTATCTGAATATTGAGATCGTTTTCGAGTTTCTGAACGGTGTAGCTGAGCGCGGAGGGAGTTTTAAAGAGCTTCGTTGCCGCCGCAGCAAAGCTCCCTTCTTTATCCAGGGCGTCGAGAATAATCAGTACATCCAGCAATGGTTTCATACTCGCCTCGACGATAACGAGCAATGCCCCCCGCTGCGCTATTGCATAGGCATCACTAAAGGATTTGGATACTGGTATTCAAATCCGAGTTCATTGCAAATTCGGCTGCCGTCCACCAGTTTTCCACGCCCGGCAGCCTGCTGAGTACGGAAACTCGGTACGGCCAGATCCAGCTGGCGCGCCATCTGCGAATAAAACTCTTCGCGAGAAGGATGATCGGGCGCACATAAATTATAGATGTGTCCGCCCTTTGGGGCCTGCAACAACAGCGTAATTGCTGAAATCACATCCTCGAGGTGAACCAGATTGACGCCGTGGCCGCCGTTGGCGACGTCAGCTTTACCCGCCAGGAAGCGCCCCGGATGACGTTCAGGCCCCACCAACCCAGCCAGACGCAGAATATCCACCGACGTTCCGGGTAAATCATGCAGCCACTGCTCCAGCTCTTTCAGCACGCGGCCGCTGGCCGTAACCGGGTTGAGAGGAGAGCTCTCTTTCACCATCCCTTCCCCGTCGCCATAGACAGACGTTGAGCTGGTAAAAATGATCCGTGGGACCTGGTGCGCCAGCGCACTGTCGACAATCTGCTGCACTGCCTGCCGGTAAAAATCGTCACCTTCACCAGTCCGGCGTGCAGGAAGAGTCATCACCAGCGCATCGACGTTCAGTAACGCATCAAGATCGTCACTGTCACAGACCAGCTCCGGCGTCAGCTCAAGATGGTAGCCGTCGATGCCGCACATGCGGGCTGCCTCCACGCCATCGAGCGTCGTTTTACTTCCTGCGACCTGCCAGCCCCGCGCTGATAATGACAGTCCCAACGGCATTCCTAACCACCCTAACCCGACAATCGCAACCTTTTTCATGCCTTATCTCCTGGCGTGCAGCATATTCATCTGCGCTGTTTGACAGCCCTTGATTAAGGCTACGCCAGGTTGGCAGAACTGACAATTACCACGACTAAACATAATATTAACCCAGAAGGAAAAAAGCCCTTGCACTCGGTGCTGCATCTGGTTTACGGTAAAAGCACACCATGAATAAACATTCATACGAGTATTTTATGACACGCGTTCAGACTGCAAGCCATCATCATCACCATCATCCTGACTAGTCTTTCAGGCGATGTGTGCTGGGAGACGAAAAGATCTTCCAGTGGCGCATAAACGTGTGAATAAGCCCCCGGAAGATTTCTTCCGGGGGCTTTTTTTTGGACGTCAGACAGGAATGGATAAGGGGTATCACCAATGTTAGATAACAAACGTTTACGCATAGCTATGCAGAAGTCTGGCCGTTTAAGCGATGATTCACGCGAATTACTGGCGCGCTGCGGCATTAAAATCAACCTGCACACCCAGCGCCTGATCGCCCTGGCCGAGAACATGCCGATTGATATTCTGCGCGTGCGTGATGACGATATTCCGGGCCTGGTGATGGACGGCGTTGTCGACCTGGGCATTATTGGTGAAAACGTCCTTGAAGAAGAGCTGCTGAACCGTCGCGCTCAGGGCGAAGACCCGCGCTATTTCACCCTGCGTCGTCTGGACTTCGGCGGCTGCCGCTTCTCGCTGGCGGTATCCGTTGACGAACCCTGGGACGGCCCTGCCTCCCTTAACGGCAAACGTATCGCTACCTCTTACCCG
The DNA here is from genome assembly GCF_016756775.1 of Dryocola clanedunensis subsp. sulfonylureivorans. GTDB lineage: Bacteria > Pseudomonadota > Gammaproteobacteria > Enterobacterales > Enterobacteriaceae > Dryocola > Dryocola clanedunensis. The sequence continues at coordinate 42,027 of NZ_JAERMU010000013.1, forward strand.
CACATTCTGAAGCGCTACCTTGATGAGAAAGGCGTGCAGTTCAAATCCTGCCTGCTGAACGGCTCCGTTGAAGTTGCGCCGCGCGCAGGCCTTGCCGATGCGATCTGCGATCTGGTCTCAACGGGTGCCACGCTTGAAGCCAACGGCCTGCGCGAAGTGGAAGTTATCTACCGTTCTAAAGCCTGCCTGATTCAGCGCGACGGCGAAATGTCGACTGAAAAACAGCAGCTCATCGACAAGCTGATGACCCGTATCCAGGGCGTCATTCAGGCCCGCGAATCCAAATACATCATGATGCACGCGCCGAGCGAGCGTCTGGACGAAATTATCTCCCTGCTGCCCGGCGCCGAGCGCCCGACCATTCTGCCGCTGGCGGGTGACCAGCAGCGGGTTGCCATGCACATGGTGAGCAGCGAAACGCTGTTCTGGGAAACCATGGAGAAGCTCAAAGCGCTGGGCGCCAGCTCCATCCTCGTGCTGCCAATTGAGAAGATGATGGAGTAAGCCCATGTCGACCTTCAACACGGTAATTCACTGGAACGAATGCGATAAGGCCGGGCAGCAGGCGTTGCTGACCCGTCCGGCGATTTCAGCCTCTGAAAGCATCACGCGCACGGTAGCTGAGATTCTCAATAATGTTAAAAGCAACGGTGACCAGGCGCTGCGCGAATACAGCGCGAAATTTGATAAAACTGAAGTTCAGCAGCTGAAAGTCACCGCTCAGGAGATCACCGCAGCCGTGGCGCGTCTGGGGCCGGAAATTAAAGAGGCGATGGCGGTTGCCGTTGCCAACATCGAAAAATTCCACGTTGCGCAGCAGCTCGCCCCCGTCGACATTGAAACCATGCCGGGCGTACGCTGCCAGCAGGTCACTCGTCCGGTTGCCTCCGTTGGTCTGTATATCCCCGGCGGTTCCGCACCGCTGTTTTCTACCGTGTTGATGCTCGCGACTCCTGCCCGTATTGCAGGCTGTAAAAAAGTTGTCCTCTGCTCGCCTCCGCCGATTGCCGATGAAATCCTTTATGCCGCGCAGCTTTGCGGCGTACAGGAAGTGTTTCAGGTTGGCGGCGCGCAGGCCATTGCCGCCCTGGCGCTTGGCACTGAAAGCATCCCGAAAGTGGATAAGATCTTCGGGCCGGGGAACGCCTTTGTCACCGAGGCCAAACGCCAGGTAAGCCAGCGTCTGGATGGAGCCGCAATCGACATGCCAGCGGGGCCATCTGAGGTGCTGGTGATCGCCGACGGCGGCGCAACGCCAGATTTCGTGGCCTCTGACCTGCTTTCCCAGGCGGAACACGGCCCGGATTCCCAGGTCATTCTGCTTACGCCGGATGCCGCCATGGCGCAAGCCGTCGCCGAAGCTGTAGAACGTCAGCTCGCCGCCCTGCCCCGTGCGGAAACGGCCCGCAAGGCGCTGGAAAGCAGCCGCCTGATTGTTGCCAGCTCGCTGGAACAGTGTATTGAGATCTCTAACCAGTACGGGCCTGAGCACCTGATTATTCAGACCCGCAACGCCCGAGACCTGGTAGACAGCATCACCAGCGCCGGTTCCGTGTTCCTGGGCGACTGGTCGCCGGAATCTGCCGGAGACTATGCTTCAGGGACCAATCACGTCTTGCCGACCTACGGCTATACCGCCACCTGTTCCAGCCTGGGCCTGGCGGATTTCCAGAAGCGCATGACCGTGCAGGAGCTCACACCCCAGGGTTTTGCAAGCCTTGCGAAAACGATTGAAACCCTGGCCGCCGCCGAGCTGCTGGACGCCCACAAAAACGCCGTGACCCTGCGCGTTGCCGCACTGAACCGTAATAAAAACGAGGAGATGCTATGAGCATTGAAGAGTTAGCCCGCGCGAACGTTCGCGCCCTGACCCCTTACCAGTCGGCCCGCCGCCTGGGCGGCAACGGCGACGTCTGGCTGAACGCCAACGAATATCCGACGGCGGTTGAATTCGAACTGACCCAGCAAACGCTGAACCGTTACCCGGAGTGCCAGCCAAAGCTGGTGATTGAGCGCTATGCCGAATACGCGGGCGTGAAACCGGAGCAGGTTCTCGTCAGCCGTGGCGCAGACGAAGGCATCGAACTGCTGATCCGCGCCTTCTGCGAACCGGGTAAAGACGCCGTGCTGTATTGCCCGCCAACCTACGGCATGTACAGCGTCAGCTCCGAAGCGTTTAACGTTGAGTGCCGCACGGTGCCGACGCTTGAAAACTGGCAGCTGGATTTATCGGGCATCGCGGAACAAATCGAAGGCGTAAAGGTGATTTACGTTTGCAGCCCGAATAACCCAACCGGGCAGCTCATCAATCCGCAGGACTTCCGTGTACTGCTGGAGATGGCGCGTGGCAAGGCGCTGGTCGTTGCCGACGAAGCCTATATCGAATTTTGCCCGCAGGCGACGCTGACGGGCTGGCTGGAAGAGTATCCGCATTTAGTCGTGCTGCGCACGCTCTCAAAAGCCTTTGCTCTTGCTGGTCTGCGCTGCGGTTTTACCATCGCCGCTGAAGAAGTCATCAATCTGCTGATGAAAGTTATCGCACCTTATCCCCTGTCCACGCCGGTTGCGGACATAGCCGCTCAGGCGTTAAGCCCGCAGGGCATCAACGCAATGCGTGAACGCGTGGCGGAAGTGCTGCTCATCCGTCAGTATCTGATTGCCGGACTGCGAGAAACCGCCTGCGTTGAACAAGTTTTCGACTCAGAGACCAATTACGTGCTGGCGAGAATAACCGCCTCCAGCGCGGTATTTAAATCTTTGTGGGATCGGGGCATTATCTTACGCGACCAGAATAAACAACCCTCGTTAAGCGGCTGCCTGCGGATCACCGTTGGCACCCGTACCGAGTGCGAGCGCGCCCTCACCGCGCTGCGCCAACAACCCGGCCTGACGGCCACGGAGGCTGTGTGAGCCAGAAAATTTTATTTATCGACCGCGACGGCACCTTAATTTCCGAACCACCTTCTGATTTCCAGGTGGATCGCATGGACAAACTGGCCTTTGAACCAGCCGTGATCCCGGCCCTGCTGCAATTGCAAAAGGCTGGCTACAGGCTGGTGATGATCACTAATCAGGACGGACTGGGCACGGCAAGTTTCCCGCAGGCCGATTTTGACGGCCCGCATAACCTGATGATGCAGGTGTTCACCTCGCAGGGCGTGACGTTTGACGACGTGCTGATCTGCCCGCATCTGCCTGCGGATGAGTGCGACTGCCGCAAGCCGAAAATTGCTATGGTGAAGGGTTATCTCGAAGAAGGCGTGCTGGATAAGCCAAACAGCTACGTGATTGGTGACCGCGCAACGGACATTGAGCTGGCGGAAAATATGGGCATTCAGGGGCTGCGTTATAACGCTGAGACGCTGAACTGGCCGGCAATCGGCGAGCAGCTAACCAAACGCGACCGCTACGCGCACGTCGAACGCGCCACCAAAGAAACGCAGATCGACGTGCAGGTCTGGCTGGATCGCGAAGGCGGCAGCAAGATCAATACCGGCGTCGGCTTCTTCGACCATATGCTTGACCAGATCTCTACCCACGGCGGCTTCCGTATGGAGATCAGCGTTAAAGGCGATCTGTATATTGACGATCACCACACCGTGGAAGACACCGGCCTGGCGCTGGGCGAGGCGCTGAAAATCGCGCTTGGCGATAAGCGCGGCATTACCCGCTTTGGCTTCACCCTGCCGATGGACGAATGCCTGGCGCGCTGCGCGCTGGATATCTCCGGCCGTCCGCACCTGGAGTATAAAGCCGAATATAACTTCCAGCGCGTGGGCGACCTGAGCACCGAGATGGTCGAACACTTCTTCCGCTCGCTCTCTTACACCATGGGCGTCACGCTGCACCTGAAGACCAAGGGCAAAAACGACCACCACCGCGTCGAAAGCCTGTTCAAAGTCTTTGGCCGCACGCTGCGCCAGGCGATTCGCGTTGAAGGCGATACGCTACCCTCCTCAAAAGGGGTGCTGTGATGGACGTGGTGATCCTCGATACCGGCTGCGCTAACCTGCTGTCGGTAAAATCCTCGATAAAAAGACTTGGCTACGATCCGGTTGTCAGTCGTGATGCGGATACGGTTTTACGTGCCGATAAATTGTTCTTACCAGGCGTCGGCACCGCGCAGGCCGCGATGGATCAGATCCGCGAGCGCGATTTAATCGAGCTGATTCAGGCCTGTACCCAGCCGGTGCTGGGCATCTGTCTGGGCATGCAGATTCTGGGCAGCCACAGCGACGAAAACCAGGGCGTAAAAACCCTGGGCATCATCGATGAACCGGTACTGAAAATGACCGACCACGGCCTGCCGCTGCCGCACATGGGCTGGAACCGCGTCTATCCGAAAGCAGGCGACCGCCTGTTCCGGGGCATTGAAGACGGTGCGTATTTCTATTTCGTTCACAGTTATGCGATGCCGGTTTGCTCAAGCACTATCGCACAGGCCAGCTACGGCGAGCCGTTCACGGCTGCGGTACAAAAAGACAATTTCTACGGCGTGCAGTTCCACCCGGAACGCTCGGGCACGGCCGGCGCGAAATTGCTCAAGAACTTCCTGGAGATGTAAGCACGATGATTATTCCCGCTCTCGATTTAATTGACGGCAAAGTGGTGCGTCTCCATCAGGGGGATTACGGCCAGCAGCGCGACTACGGCAGCGACCCGCTCCCCCGCCTGCAGGACTATCAGGCCCAGGGTGCCGAAGTGCTGCACCTTGTAGATTTAACCGGTGCCAAAGATCCAGCTAAGCGCCAGCTCCCCTTAATCAAAACACTGGTTGCCGGTGTGACAATCCCCGTGCAGGTTGGCGGCGGTGTACGTACCGAAGAAGATGTTGCTGCGTTATTAGAAGCTGGCGTTGCACGTGTAGTTGTTGGCTCAACGGCGGTGAAATCCCCCGAAATCGTCAAAGGCTGGTTTGAACGCTTCGGCGCAGACGCGCTGGTGCTGGCTTTAGATGTCCGTATCGACGAGCAAGGCAATAAGCAGGTGGCGGTAAGCGGCTGGCAGGAAAACTCCGGGGTGTCGCTGGAAGAGCTGGTGGAAACTTATCTGCCGGTCGGCCTGAAACACGTGCTGTGCACGGATATTTCCCGCGACGGCACGCTGGCTGGCTCTAACGTCTCATTATATGAAGAAGTTTGTGCGCGTTATCCGCAGGTGGCGTTTCAGTCATCCGGCGGCATTGGCGATATTAATGACGTAGCCGCACTGCGCGGAACCGGCGTGCGCGGCGTGATTGTCGGGCGGGCATTGCTGGAAGGTAAGTTCAACGTAGCGGAGGCGATTTCATGCTGGCAAAACGGATAATCCCCTGCCTGGACGTGCGTGACGGCCAGGTCGTAAAAGGCGTGCAGTTTCGCAATCACGAAATCATCGGCGACATCGTGCCGCTGGCAAGCCGCTACGCGCAGGAAGGTGCCGACGAGTTAGTGTTCTACGATATCACAGCATCCAGCGACGGCCGCGTAGTCGACAAGAGCTGGGTATCCCGCGTGGCGGAAGTTATCGATATTCCTTTCTGCGTGGCGGGCGGTATCAAATCAGTGGACGACGCGGCAAAAATCCTGTCGTTTGGCGCGGACAAAATCTCAATCAACTCCCCTGCCCTGGCAGACCCTGAGCTGATCACCCGCCTGGCCGACCGCTTTGGCGTGCAGTGTATTGTAGTAGGCATTGATACCTGGTTTGACAGCGGGACCGGCAAGTATCACGTTAACCAGTATACCGGCGACGAAAGCCGTACGCGTGTGACGCAGTGGGAAACTCTGGACTGGGTACAGGAAGTCCAGAAGCGCGGCGCCGGGGAAATCGTACTGAATATGATGAACCAGGATGGCGTGCGCAACGGCTACGACCTTGAGCAGCTGCGTAAAGTACGTGAAGTTTGCCATGTACCGCTGATTGCATCCGGTGGCGCGGGAACAATGGAACATTTCCACCAGGCATTCCGCGATGCGGACGTAGACGGCGCGCTGGCAGCTTCCGTTTTCCATAAACAGATTATCAATATTGCTGAACTGAAGGCCTACCTGGTTCAGCAGGGCGTGGAGATTCGAGTGTGTTAACAGAACAACAGCGTAACCAGCTGGACTGGGAAAAAACGGATAACCTGATGCCGGTCATCGTCCAGCACGCCGTATCCGGCGAAGTTTTAATGCTGGGCTATATGAACCAGGAAGCGCTGGCGCAGACGGAACGGAGCGGCAAAGTCACTTTCTTTTCCCGCACTAAGCAGCGCCTGTGGACCAAGGGTGAAACCTCCGGCAACTTCCTGAACGTTGTCAGCATCACGCCCGACTGTGATAACGACACGTTGCTGGTGCTGGCAAACCCGATTGGCCCGACGTGCCATCTGGGCACATCCAGCTGCTTCGCTCCCGCTAAGCATGACTGGCATTTCCTGTATGAACTGGAACAGCTTCTGGCCTCGCGTAAAACCGCCGATCCGGAAAGCTCATACACAGCCAAATTGTACGCCAGCGGCACCAAGCGTATCGCCCAGAAAGTGGGTGAAGAAGGCGTGGAAACCGCACTGGCTGCAACAGTGAATGACAGGTTTGAACTGAAGAATGAAGCGTCTGACCTGGTCTATCACCTGCTGGTACTGCTGCAGGATCAGGATCTGGATTTAAGCGCGGTGATTGAGAATTTGAAGCAGCGGCATAAATAGCTGTTTGATAGATGCAAAAAAGGCCGCTGATGCGGCCTTTTGTGTATTTGCAATAATGCTTAGACGGTTGGCTTGTAGTTACGAATAGCGTTACGTCCAAGCACAAAACCTGAGCCAATCATCCCCCCCAGCAGAGCCGCCAGAACCAGCGTCAGGCCTTTCTTTGGAGCATCGCGACGGATAGGCAGATTCGGCTTCATCACGTAGCGGTAAGCGTGGATAGTTTTTGGGTCGATTTGCAGCGCCTGAATATCAAACAGATTTTGTTTGGTTTGATAGTATGCGCCGGAGAAGACCAACGGACGGGTCGCCTCATTTTTGATCATTGACGACAGACCTTCGCTACCCAGCAAGAACATGGTGTCTTGCGTGACATCTGTCGCCTGCTGAACCTGCGGAGAAGTGATCTTTGCTTCATTAGCATACTTCAACGCTTCGCTGATCTGCTTGATGCGCAGCTGTTTTTGCTCCACGGCAACTTTTTCCTGCGTCTTCAGGGAATCGTTCAGGGTTGTGATTTGCAGCTTGATGTTATCCTTCAGGTCACCAGCCAACTCTTCGCCAATTTCAACATCAACCTTTTGAATGTATTGAGCAAGTTTGGCTTGCGCGTTTTTAGCGCTGTCACCAACATAACTCACCTGCAGCGGTAACGACTGGCCTTTAACGGAGGATTCAATCGTCAGTTTTTCCGGTTTTTCCTGGTTTTCTAACGTTTCAGAAAGTGCCGCGAAGGATGAGTTAAAGCGCCCAATAACACGCTGCTGCACATCCGAAATGTTCGGTGCAGAGCCGCCATAAATGACATTTAAGGCATTGTTATAAGTAGCAATTTGCGCAGCATCTGGCTGCGTAATCACGGCTGTAGAGGTCCATTTCTCTTTGGCTACCAGAAGGTAGACTATCGCCAGGAGGATCATCACCACGGTAACAGCAATAATGGTGACTTTTCCTTTCCACAACTGAATAATAAGATCAATTAAATCAATGGATTCAGGCGTGCTTCCAATATGATTGCGCATCATATTATTGTTATCTTGATTCATGGTTACCCTAAGAAAAATGTTTCACATAAAGCCTGCACTTAAGCCAGATGAGTATAATCCCATAGCGGGGAAAATACCTGAACCGAATTGCTTATTTTTGTCAGAAAAGACTGAAAAGGCAGGGGAAATGAAGCTGGAAGAAGCTCAGAGTGTAATGGTGCTCTTTAGAAGAATTCCCTAAACAGTTACCGCCTACGTACAACAAATAAAAAAGCCAGCAAAGAATTTCCCTCGCTGGCCTAAATTTAGCTTATAATTTCTTGAAAGAAATTACTTTTCCATCCACTCGGTATGGAAAACACCTTCTTTATCAGTACGCTTATACGTATGCGCACCGAAGTAATCACGCTGCGCCTGGATCAGGTTGGCAGGAAGAACCGCAGAACGATAGCTGTCGTAGTAAGAGATCGCAGCGGAGAAAGTAGGCGTAGGAATACCATTTTGTACCGCGTAAGAAACAACATCACGCAGCGCCTGCTGGTATTCATCTGCAATTTTCTTGAAGTACGGTGCTAACAACAGATTAGCAATAGCCGGGTTCTCAGCATAGGCGTCAGTGATCTTCTGCAGGAACTGCGCGCGGATGATGCAGCCAGCGCGGAAAATCTTAGCGATTTCACCGTAGTTAAGATCCCAGTTGTTTTCTTCAGATGCAGCGCGCAGCTGAGAGAAACCTTGTGCATAAGAAACAATTTTACCCAGATACAATGCACGACGAACTTTCTCGCTGAATTCAGCTTTATCGCCTGCAAATGGCTTAGCCTGGGGACCACTTAGTACTTTGGAAGCTGCAACGCGCTGCTCTTTAAGGGAAGAGATATAACGCGCGAACACTGATTCCGTGATCAGGGACAGCGGCTCACCGAGATCCAGAGAGCTCTGGCTGGTCCACTTCCCGGTACCTTTGTTGGCAGCTTCGTCGAGGATCACATCAACCAGGTAGTTACCTGCTTCATCTTTTTTAGTGAAGATGTCTTTAGTGATATCGATAAGATAGCTGCTCAGCTCACCTTTGTTCCAGTCGGTAAAGGTTGTTGCCAGCTCTTCATTGGACAGGTTCAGGCCATGCTTAAGCAGCGAGTACGCTTCAGCGATAAGCTGCATATCGCCATATTCGATACCGTTGTGAACCATCTTCACGTAATGACCAGCGCCATCCGCACCGATATACGCTACGCAAGGTTCGCCATCTTCGGCAACCGCGGCAATTTGCTTAAGGATAGGAGCAACCAGCTCGTAAGCTTCTTTTTGACCACCAGGCATGATCGATGGGCCTTTCAGGGCACCCTCTTCACCACCGGAAACACCAGTCCCGATAAAGTTGAAACCTTCAGCTGACAGCTCACGGTTACGACGGATGGTATCCAGGAAGAAGGTGTTACCACCGTCAATCAGGATGTCACCTTTATCAAGATAAGGCTTCAGAGACTCAATGGTTTTGTCCGTGGCCTCACCAGCCTTAACCATCAACAGAATACGACGAGGCGTTTCCAGAGATTCCACAAACTCTTGCACCGTGTAGTAAGGAACCAGCTTCTTGCCCGGGTTCTCTGCGATAACTTCTTCAGTCTTGTCGCCAGAGCGGTTGAACACGGAAACGGTATAGCCACGGCTTTCGATGTTCAGCGCCAGGTTGCGCCCCATCACAGCCATACCAACAACGCCGATTTGTTGCTTGGACATTACATACTCCTGTCAGGTGTGGTCACCGCAGCGTGCGCGCGGCTTGAAATGTGGTGAAGATGTTAACTCAAATAAAGACAAGATGGATAGTATTTGATGCATACTTTGCATAGAGGCTAGAAAAGTAATTGCTACTTCCCCTTATACATATAAACATGTCTAACTTTCTTATATGCGAAGCTCATAACCGAAGTAGGTAATAAATGAAAAAACAAACGCAAAGAGATTAAAATCACATTCCGGACACTTACTCTCTTTAATTTAACCATATATTTCAGCCTTATTTTTATTTCACTTAATGCTTTTTTTATTCCCTTTCGTCGTGAGAGCATGTTCTCGTTGACTCTATAACTTAATAAAACATCAGGCAAATTAGAGAAGTGAAATCCTTTTTCTAAGAGAAGAAACCACAATGCCATATCCTCTGTATAAGAAGTGTGTTCAGGATATCTGGCGCCATTTATAAAAACTTCCCTCCTGAATAATACTGACGGGTGTACGAAAGGACAATTAGTTATACTGAGATCAATCAATTCTTCATGATTCAAAGGAAGGGTTTTTTCTTTCATTGCAAACGAAGAGCCAAACTCTCGACATGCAGTGCCGCAAACATCAGTTTTTAGATTCCGAATCATAAAGTTAACTTGCTTTCTAATTCTCGCAGGATGCGAAATGTCATCGGAATCCATTCTGGCTATAAATTTATACTTTTCGCACACTAATACCTTCTCAATGAGGAAATTTAAAGCATGTGCGAGGCCTTGATTGTGTGCAGAAAAATAAACTTTTACATTATGATAGTTCGATAAAAAATCAAGATATTTTTGTAAATTATCCCCAACCTCACCATCTCTATAAATAAATAAATCAATGCATTGATAGGATTGCAGAAAAATACTATCTACAGCACTCTTTAGATAGGACAAGTCATCTGATTTATAGACACTCATTATTACAGCAACATTTATCACTTTATAATCACCAGAAACTCGCAAAGAAATTCACAATGAGCAGATGAGCAGTTGTTTAACTTTCAAGTAATGCTCTTTACAATTCCCTTGAGACTTTATATTAAGGCGCAACAAATATTCATCCATATCAAATCCTGTCATTTCGTTTTTGGTTAGACTCTGCAAAAATTCAGAAAAGTTACTTAAATATCTACCTTTAGCTAACTCTTTATAGCTTTTAGAAAAACCCACTCTCTGCTGGTAGTCATTCAAGTCATATGGAATAAATAACACTTCTTTTTTAGTAACCAAAAAATCCAAGTATATACTTGAATAGTCTGTAATTAACTTATCAAAGCATGCCAGTAGAGGGGTAATGTCACTAACTATATTTGAATTTAGAGGAACAATTCGTTTAGATTCATATATCCCTTCAGGGATATGTGATTTATAATAAGGATGCTCACGTAAAAAAATGAATATATTATTTTCTTCAAGAAATTCATGTAAGGCTACACAATTAAAATCTATAAACGGGAAAAATCGTGTAACACCTGAGGGACGCCAAGTAGGAGAATATAGTACTTTTATGCAATCAGCGTATACATTTTTCAAATCATTGGAAATATATTTAGCCAAATCATTTTCTGAATTAAGAATAAAATCATTACGTGGCTGCCCTAACTCAAGGTAGTCTATATCTCCGTTCTTGTCAAAAACATCATACATAACATCCTTAAAGAATGGGGAATAACATGTAACATGTGTGAAACACCGTAATTTTAAACGTCGATTAATTTTTTGTAAAAAAGAAATATTATTTTCAGCCATACCGATTTTTTTGAGTGGAATTCCATGCCCCAAATGATAAACAATTCTTTTGTTATTTTTTATAAGGCAATTCAATGGGGATTCAATAGTTGAGCATATCCAAGCTTTGGCTCTAAGTGCAAACCATTTTCCTTTAATAGTGTTTGTTCCAATAAAATGAGCATTAGGATTTTTCAACGCAATCTCTTTACGTTTATACGCATCATTAATAACAAAATAACATTCTATTTCATCATCGAATCGTTCATTAATATATTCGAACAGAAACCTAGAGTTGAAATTATAATTTTTATTCCCAGTAGAATTGAAGATTAATCTATTCCTAACTAAAGGTAAAAATTTAGTGATATAAGCAAGGAAATTATTTATGAAGAGTTCTGAAGTCGAAAGCATTATTTTTCTTAGCATTGCAAAACCTTAGTTCTTACTATATACAGCAAAGATCTGGGCAATAGATACAATCTACCAGATAATAATTCAGATATAGCCTTTAATATACAATTAGCACTCTTAGACTTAATCGCATAGTATACGAAGATTAATTGCCAATTTTTTTCCGCTTTGATTTCAAATATGGAATTTTTATTTTCTTCATAACATTTCCTTATCACAGCAAGGGCTTTAGCGTAAAGGGCAATATTTTTATTGCGGCTAATACTATTTGTATCTGTTTGATCATAAATATAGCCCACATCATCAATAACTTTAGATTTAATATTAAAATCAAAGAAACGACGCCAAAAAATTAGAGCATCCCCCCACTTGGAGTTAACATCAAATCCATTGCATTGAAGAAAGCATTGTTTATTGAATAAATATGGAGGTTTACCGGCATAATTTAATGGTGCCTCTAACATATGCCTTCTGAAGTCGATTGAATTACTGAGGTTTTTATCCTCCTGAATACTAATTTGACCTGAAATGCGGATCATTATTTTTTTAAAAGATATAAAATCTGGATGTGAGGAAGTTATCTCACAGGCAATTGTGTTAAAGACAGAGGGATCCGAGATAACATCATCACTATCAAGAAATAAAATATAAGGGAACTTAGCTTTATCAGCACCTTTATTTTTAGCTGCTGCAGCACCTTGGTTTGTTTGATAATAATATCTAACTTTATTATTTTTTAAGTAGGGTTCAATAACTTTATAGGAATTATCAACTGAACCATCATCTATAATGATGATTTCATATTCCTTATAAGATTGAATTAAACAACTTTCAATTGCGGCGGCGATTGATTGCTCTCTGTTAAAAACAGTAATTATTATACTAAACATACCAATCCTCTGACATTATATTCTTTTCACTATTTCTATGACTTGCGTTGTCGAAATCGCAGGGGTGCGTTCTAAATATATTACATCACAGTCTGTTTTATCTTTTACCCAGTCAAATCGACCTAACCAATCGTCACCCATAACAAGAATATTTGCCTGTTTTTTCTTAATATATATATCTTTCAGTTCAAGAGATTCTTCTAAGAAAACATCATCCACAAATTTTAGTGAAGATATGATTTTTAAACGGTCATCTTGGCAATATATCGGATATCTATTCTTCTTGCTGAAATTGAGAGCATCTGATGACACACCAACAGTTAGATGATCTCCGAGATTACGTGCCCGTTCTAGAATATTCACGTGACCAACATGGAAAACATCAAATGTTCCAAAGGTAATAATTCTTTTCATAATATTAATTAACCATTATCCTAATATTAGATAAAAAAACAAAAAAATTAATGGGTATTTTTTTGTTTCGCAATTTTTAATACTACGGATTATAATTTTTGAGAAAATTATTTTTTTGGCTGTAGTATTAGTCTGATGCATCTTGCTCACTGTCTTAGCTTTGCTTATTATATTTTTATACAGTTTGACATCAAACAATCGTTTTATAAACGATTGTTGATATCCAACTCCACCTAAAACGTTAGAGGAGTGCTGGCGATATTTAATTAATGGTTTATCAATATAAACTAATTTACCATTCTTTAAAGTATTCATCGCGAGCCAATGGTCATGCATCATTAATGGATACTTGAAAGGTAAGCAAGTTGATAGTGCAGCACGGTTTAGTAAAATCGTGCATCCCCATACTGAATTCATCCATAGAAGATTATCAATTATCAAATTCCTATATGGATTTAGCCCAGAAGCATGATAAAAGCTTTCATCAATAAGGGAAAGATTTTCGTCAACTAGCTCAAGATCTGTGTATACCATCAATGGAACTTTCTTTGATGCACAATTTTCTTCTTTTAAAATGCAATCTAATGAAGTTTGAATTTTATTTTTATACCAAACATCATCTTGATCGCTTAACATTATATAATCAGCTTTCGAGTAGGTAAGTGCTTTTTCAAAATTTTTCATCACCCCCCCGACTCGTTCAGTATTAACTATCTTTATTTTCGAACCATACTCACTGAAACTTTTAATAATTTCAACTGTTTGGTCAGTTGAACCATCATCAGATATATATATAGTGAAATTATCATGATCCTGAGCGAGTATAGATTCAATCTGCTGAGCTATAAATTTTTCACCATTGTAAGTTGCCATGACTATATCAACAGCTACATCAGACTTTTCTTTAAAAAACTCAACTTTATTTTGCATAATTTCTAGCCTTTAAATATTTAATATTTCTAAATTCAGTCTCATCGCTTGGATCATAATAAACACGAGTAAAACTGCCCCACTGAAAAATGCAGGGTGAAGAATACTCATAAGTGACGGGATGAATATTATCAGAGTAATGCCAAAAAACTCCGCAAATCGGCCAGAGAATATAGGTATTGGTGCGAACAAAAAATAGCACAACAACATTAATGCAACAGTTTTAGTTGATAGTATCAAAAGAGACCTTTGATCATTATCAATTACTCCTGCATTTTTAATTCGTATAAGTGCAATATAGAATAAAACAGCACAACCGAGATAATAAAAGTTATATTGATTGAATGTTTGAAAAAGACCTTCGGAATTCAATTTATATATATATGCATTGACTTTGAAAGAGATAATTTCTGGTAAGTACTCAGAAATCTTTATAATAATATCTTGTGAAAGCCACTTTGATATCACCAATGCGAAAAATACGCTTCCTCCGAAGAGTATCTTGTTAGTCTTCTTACTGGAAAATAATAATGTGACAAACCCTAAAAAAGCGCTGTAATGAAATAATGTCGCAATTATCTGACATATAAATGCTTTTCTCTTCTGACCATTTAAATAAAAAATAGACAGCAAAAAGAAACCAGATGCAACCCCAACTCTAATTTGAGTCATGTCATGGAGAATAAAATATAATGCAATATAAATTAATAATGCTGTATATTTATAGGCAGGAAGTTTGTTAATGGCATATACTTTCACTCCAATGCCAATTAAAGCATACATAACAAAAAAAGTTCTATAATCTCCACAGAAGAAAAATTTATTAATTAATATAAAAAATAAAAACGTAGGTTCTTGAAACCACAACTCATCAAGGGGGCGATTAATTAGGTCTATATATGATAAGGAATCACGATCAATTCCTGGAACCCGGAATCCAGCAATAAGAGATAGGATAATCCATACTGCAAAAAAACAGAATAGATTTAAATTATATTTATGTTTATTCATCACAGTAAACTACACTTATGTTATTCACAATATTCCCCTGCCTTTTATGATCAATTTCGCGTAATATGATTTGACTTTATTTATTCTATTTTGATAAATCAAACCTAAATTGTCATGTATAAATGTAAAATATTAAAATAAATCTTCTAATTTTTTTGCCAATAAGTCTTTTTCAGATATAACCAATGAGTTTATATGTGGCCAAACTATCCCAGTAGTCTTGTCATTCCACTTAAGAGATCTTTCACTTTTAGCGTTATAGTAATTTGTCGTTTTATAAATAAAATCCGCAGACTCGCTTAACACTAAAAAGCCATGAGCAAATCCCTCAGGGATCCATAATTGTCGTTTGTTTTCAGCAGAAAGATTTATGCCAAACCACTTTGCAAACGTTGGAGATTTCTCTCGTAAATCTACTGCAACGTCGAAAACTTCACCATGTATGCACTGGACGAGCTTTCCCTGAGAATAGGGATATGCTTGAAAATGCATTCCACGTAAAACACCTTTTTTAGATTTCGAATGGTTATCCTGTACGAACTTAACATTTTCACCAATAATTTGATTGAATTTTTTCTGGTTGAAACTCTCCAAAAAAAAACCGCGCTCATCATGGTATACATCAGGTTCAATGATCAAAAGATCTTTAATGGTAGTTTTAGTAATATTCATTTGTACAAATAACTCTGGTTATGGTTTATGAAAATGTTAAAAATTATTTAGTTAATATTACATCTAATAAATTACCAACTTTATCCCAAGAGTTCTCATCAACAATCTTTTTATTCCTCTCAATTTCATTTTCAGTATCATGAATTGACATATTATAAAAGCAATCTAACTTTTCAAGAAGAGTGTTACTTGAATAAGTCTCAATTCTCAAACGACTATTCGTATAGGATAAAGGCGCATAGTTTGAAATTACAAGGCTCCCGCAAGACATCGCTTCAGCGCACGGATAATGAAATGCACCATCCTCAACCAGGCCTACAGCAATAATCAAATCATTACTGCGATAGAAATCAGCTAATTCTACATCATTATTCACACTAAAAAATTCATAAGGGATATTATGGTCATCAATTAATTTTCTTTGATTGTCATCTAAAAAAATTGCGATGTGTAGGATTACTTCGTCTTTTTTATTCCAATTCAAGATAGTATCAATTATTTCATTGGTGCCCTTATGTTTTTCTTTCCGTCCAACGACACCAATTGTTATCCTTTCCATTCGATTACTTTTTCTTTTTAAATAGAATATTTCCGGCTCAATTCCAGGAGGAACAATGGCAACATAGTTATTAACTTTTTTAGGGAGTAATCCTTCGTGATTGACAATTTTTTTTAACGGTAAAAGATATGTTAGGTATGCTATAACCTGTCGTCTCCATTTGTTAAAAAAAACAACTTCATAAGCCTGTATATAATAATACTTACTTACACCTGCCGGTAATAAAGCCACTAAATATGCTGTTAAATGGTAATTTGCTATAACAACATTAGCTTTTAGTCTTTTACATTCCCGCCACAAATAAAAAAAATTAAACAGAGAATTTAAGATTTTACACCGACTCTGAATTCTTTTGCTACGAACTATTTTGGCTGTTGTTTCATAGTAAGGACATGTATCTTTATCTGGTGCAACAAAATATACATCATGCCCATGCTTAATTAGTTCATTAGCTAATTTAGATAGTACGCGATAACCACCAGCCTTTCCGAAGCCAATAACTGGTATAACAATTTTCATTTATTCCTCATTTTTGTAAAAAAACCTGACATTAATAAAATTTGTAAATGTGAAAGCAAAAATAAAATATAATAAATAGTTAAACAAATAGGCAATATTTGCCCCTTGAACTCCAAATTGCTGTATTAATATATAAGCAAGTACGACAAAACTAAACGAAAATATAATTTCAGATATGATAAAAACCTTCACCCTACCCTGGGCTATAAGTGGATAAGCATAAATAAACCCTGCTATTTTTATTACATCACCTAAAAGTTGATATAAGAATAAATTTCTTGCCCCCTTGAATTCAGATGTAAAAAGCAAATTAAGGCTGAGATCACGGCAAAAGTATATAATAGCTGCCAAGCACGAAGTTAATATAATGATATATATACTTGTACTATTAACTTCCTTTTTAATTAATTTGCTGTCTTTTAAAATTGATAACTTAGGTAAAAAATATGTACTTAACGCTATTGTAACAACACCAAGGTATACCTCTGATATTTTCCACACGGCCTGCCACTGACCAGCAGAATTCCAACCAACCTCATTGATAAGTAATTTTCGGACCAAAAGGATCGCAGTTGGCATTGATAATGCAGTTACTAGCCCCATGAAAGAATAACCTAAGATATTAATAATATGCGTCTTGTATACAGGACCGAACCAATATTTATAATTGAACCATGCTTTTTTTATACAAAAAGAAATCAATACTATACCTGCAACTGCGCTATTAAGAGCGGTTGCCAACAATGCACCCTTTAAATTAAAGTTAACTATCAAAGCGATTAATATTAGAGTAGTAATAACAACTGACATCATACACAGTGATATATATTGCCTATATAATTGCTGTCCATTCAAAACAGAAGCAATTAATGTATTTGCTACTGCAAATGGTATGACACCACATGCTATAATTATAACCCATGCATATTGTTCATCCAAAAAAATACGCTTTGAAAGAAAGCCAGCATTGATAACTAAAAGCAATGAAATTATTACATATATTATAGATGATATTCTTAATGCGGCACGCCACCACGGAGCGCAGCTATCAAATCCCGAGAGATGATGCTCCGATGTATATCTTACAATACCAGAACCAACCGGTGCAGTTGCAATCCCATTTATTATGCCTATAACACTTTGTAATTGTCCCAGCATTGCGATACCGGCTGGTCCTGTGTATATAGCTACAATTTTACCTACGATAAAACCTAAACACATTCTTATTAAGGTTAATATTCCAGATAATATTGTAACTTTGAAGAACTGTTTCATTTTCTAATATTCGTTCATAACATTAATTATATGCTCAGTTTGCTCTTGACTCATTACCGGACTGAGTGGTAATGAAAGCACTTGATCATGGATCATTTCACTTATTGGTAGTTCAAGGGAGTTATATTTTTTATAAGCTTCTTGTTTATGCGGTGCAATAGGGTAATGAATTAAGGTCTGTATACCATTTTTCAAGAGATGGTCTTGTAATTCTTTGCGATTTTCGGTTCTGATTACAAACAAGTGCCAAACATGTGTCTCTTTACCATTAACATTTGGTAAAATGATTCTTGGATTTTTAATTTCATCAAGAAATTTTTCCGCAATAGCCTTCCGAATTTCAGTGTCATGATCCAAATGATTTAACTTTACATTTAAAAAAGCCGCTTGAATTTCATCCAAACGACTATTTACGCCACATATGATATTTTCATATTTTTTATGAGAACCATAATTTCTTATAGCACGTAATATCTTATCTAACTCTTTATCATTCGTAGTTATTGCTCCAGCATCTCCAAGAGCTCCTAAATTTTTACCGGGGTAAAAACTAAATCCAGAGGCATCACCCCATGCGCCAGATTTAACTCCCGCAATCTCTGCTCCATGAGATTGGGCAGAATCTTCAAGAATTAATAAATTGTATTTTTCAGCAAGGCTCTTAATCGTAGGCATATCACAAATTTGCCCATACAAATGTACAGGTAAAATCGCTCTGGTTTTACTTGTAATTGCTTGTTCAATTTTAGTCACGTCCAAATTGTATGAATCAAGACTTGGTTCTACAAAAATCGGTTGCAATCCATTTTCAGTAATTGCAAGAATTGAAGCTATATAGGTATTTCCAGGAACAATAACTTCATCTCCCTGTTCAAGTTTACCCATTTCTTTCCATGCCCTAATAACTAGTATTAAAGCGTCTAATCCATTAGCCACACCAATACAATGTTTAACACCACAGTACTTTGCAAATTTCGCTTCAAACTGTGAGAGTTCCTCACCCATGATGTACCACCCAGAATGTAACACGCGAGTAAAAGCCGCTTGTAACTCATCTTCATGTGCAATATTAATTTTTTTTAAATCTAAGAAGTCAATCTTATTCATCTTCATTAATCCATTCAACAATTTTTGCAGGATTACCTATGACAACTGCATTGGGGGGTACATCTTTGGTTACGACACTTCCAGCCCCAACAATAGCTTTCTCACCAATCTTAATTCCTGGTAAGACAGTCACATTTGCACCTATAGAAGCTCCTCTTTTGATAATAGTTTTAAGAAATGCCGATGGGTATTGTTTTGAGCGTGGCCTCTTATCATTTGTAAATGCCACACAAGGACCAATGAACACATTATCTTCAACAATTACTCCATCCCATATATATACCCCACTTTTAACTGTAACATTATTTCCTATGATAACGTCACTTTCAATTAAGCAATGAGCACAAATATTGCAATTGTCGCCTATAACGGCCCCATCCATGATAACTACAAATTGCCATACCTTTGTTCCCGCACCAATATTTTCACTTTTTACGTCACTGAATTTATGAATATTCATATTTTACCCCAACCAAGAAACTCCTGATAATTCCTTATATAATCCGACTCATCATATAAGTCATCCGCCAGCACCATCAAAATACAATCATTACTAAAATCATACATTTCATGCCATATGCCAGGTTCAATCATTAGCCCTTGTGCAGGATTATCTAATAAAATAGATTTTTTTTCGTTTCCATCATCAAACAAAAAAGTGCAAAATCCTTTCATAACGATTGCCAGTTGCCTTGTTTTTTTATGGGCATGGAAACCGCGCCTAATTCCTTGTAAAGTATCATACATATAATAGACTCGCTTAATATTAAACGGTATATTACGACCTTCTTCAAGAGCGACAAGCAGGCCACGTTCATCGCCATGCTGCTGTAAAGAAATTAATTCTATTTTCATATTATCTCGAACTATAAATATATCTACTTGACAATTGCAACATGAGTCACAACTTAATCATTTTTAAAAGATATTGCCCATAATCATTCTTTACTAATGGTGCCGCTAACTTTTTCACCTGCTCCGCATCAATGAACCCTTTCCGGAAAGCGATCTCTTCTGGACAAGCGACTTTCAGCCCCTGACGCAGCTCTATTGTTTGAATAAAATTACTCGCTTCGATAAGGCTTTGATGCGTACCGGTATCTAACCAGGCATACCCACGCCCCATCATGGCAACAGACATACGGCCCTGCTCCATGTAGATGCGGTTAATATCCGTAATTTCCAGTTCACCGCGTGGTGATGGGTTTAGGCCTTTAGCCATTTCTACAACGCTATTATCATAGAAATACAAACCGGTAACTGCATAATTACTTTTTGGATCAAGCGGTTTCTCTTCCAGAGAAATAGCTTTACCATCTTTGTCGAATTCCACAACGCCATATCGTTCAGGATCATGGACATGATAGGCAAAAACCGTGGCACCTGATTCTTTAGCAACCGCATTTTCAAGCTGTTTCTGTAAATCGTGGCCGTAGAAGATGTTATCTCCCAGTACTAGTGCGCAATCATCGTTACCGATAAACTCTTCACCGATGATGAATGCCTGCGCCAACCCGTCAGGACTTTCTTGTACTTTATACTGCAGGTTCAGACCCCACTGGCTGCCGTTGCCCAGCAGCTGCTCAAAACGAGGGGTATCTTGGGGGGTGCTGATTATCAAAATGTCACGAATCCCCGCCAGCATTAAGGTACTGATCGGGTAATAGATCATTGGCTTGTCATAAATAGGCAAAAGCTGCTTGCTGACGGCCATGGTTACTGGATACAAACGAGTGCCTGAACCACCAGCTAGAATAATCCCTTTACGCTTAGTCATATTAATATCTCAATTTTTATACCCAGAAGCAGGATAATTAACAATCGTTATTAGTTATTCGCTGCGGAAAATAACTCGGTAAGCATTCGCTTTACACCCATTTCCCATGCAGGCAAAGTCAGTCCAAAAGCCGCCTGGAACTTACTGGTATCCAGTCGTGAATTACTTGGGCGACGTGCTGGCGTTGGGTAAGAAGAGGTAGGAACTGGATTGGTTTTGTTCACAGCCAGGATCAAACCGGCCTGCTTTGCCTCCGAAAACACCAGATTGGCGTAATCAAACCAGGTTGTCGTACCGGAAGCAACTAAGTGATAAAGACCTGAAACCCGAGGATCTCTTCTCGCAGTAGTGATGGCATGCGCAGTGCAATCCGCCAGCAGTTCAGCACCGGTAGGTGCACCAACCTGATCATTAATGATCGATAGTTCCTCACGATCTTTTGCCAGACGCAGCATAGTCTTCGCGAAGTTATTGCCTTTCCCCGCATAAACCCAGCTGGTACGAAAAATGAGATGTTTTGTACAATATGTCTGTACAGCAATTTCACCCGCTAACTTTGTTTCGCCGTAGACATTTAGTGGCGCGGTGGAATCGGTTTCTTGCCAGGGTTTATCTCCATCCCCAGGGAACACATAATCCGTAGAGTAATGTATGAGCCAGGCGCCTAGTTTTTCAGCTTCTTTAGCGATGGCTTCAACGCTAGTGGCATTCAGCAATTGAGCAAAATCACGTTCGCTTTCCGCTTTATCAACAGCAGTATGAGCGGCTGCGTTAACGATCACCTCTGGCTTAATCCGACGTACCGTTTCAGCCACGCCCTCAGGATTGCTGAAATCACCGCAATACTCGGTTGAATGTACATCGACGGCAATAACATTACCTAAAGGTGCCAGGGAACGTTGCAGCTCCCAGCCTACCTGACCCGTTTTACCGAACAGAAGGATATTCATTATTTGCGTTCCCCATAGTTCTGTTCGATCCAGTTTTTATAAGAGCCGCTCTTAATATTCTCAACCCACTGCTGGTTAGCCAGGTACCACTGAACAGTTTGACTAATACCGCTCTCAAAGGTTTCCTGAGGTTTCCAACCCAACTCGCGGCTGATTTTATCTGCATCAATCGCATAACGTCGATCGTGACCCGGCCGATCAGCTACATAGGTGATTTGATCGCGATAAGAGTTGGCCTTAGGCACAATTTCATCCAGCAAATCACAGATGGTATGTACGACATCGAGGTTTTGCTTCTCGTTATGTCCACCAATGTTATAAGTCTCGCCAATCGCACCTTTGGTCACTACGGTATAAAGTGCACGTGCGTGATCTTCTACATAGAGCCAGTCACGAATCTGGTCGCCCTTCCCGTATACAGGTAGGTTTTTACCCTCAAGCGCGTTGAGAATAACGAGTGGAATCAGTTTTTCTGGGAAGTGATATGGGCCGTAATTATTAGAACAGTTGGTCACAATGGTCGGGAAACCATAAGTTCTTAGCCACGCACGTACCAGGTGATCGCTGGAAGCTTTTGAAGCAGAGTACGGACTGCTTGGCGCGTATGAAGTCGTTTCTGTAAACAGTGGCAATTCTTCGCCTGCTGGACGTTCATCCGGATGTGGTAAATCACCGTAAACTTCATCGGTGGAAATGTGATGGAAACGGAACGCCGCTATGCGCTTTTCATCAAGCTGTGACCAGTACGCTCTTGCAGCTTCAAGGAGCGTATAAGTGCCAACAATATTCGTTTCAATAAACGCTGCTGGCCCTGTGATAGAACGATCTACGTGGCTTTCTGCCGCCAGATGCATCACTGCATCGGGTTGATGTTTAAGAAAAATTTCTTCAAGCGCGCTTCTGTCGCAGATATCGGCCTGCACAAACGCGTAGCGCTCACTGTCGGAAACTTCCGTTAAAGATTCCAGATTACCTGCATAGGTTAATTTATCGACGTTAACGACGCTGTCTTGAGTATTATTTATAATATGACGGACGACCGCAGAACCGATAAAACCGGCACCACCAGTGACAAGAATTTTCACGAAATATTCTCTCTATAATTATGGAGTGATTATTTTCTTAAACAACATTTAAGATTTTAATCTTGAAGAAATGGAAATAGTAAAAATGGCTCGAAGGTGATTGCCCCACGCTACCGCCCCTGGCTCGACAGCTACCAGAGTACTGATTTTGTACATTCACAGATTTGGCCTCGGCAGGCTTCCGCTCGAGGGGAACACATTAGGATAAGTTATGTTACCTGTTGCTCATGACCTATTCTAATGGGCTCGAAGATAATCGGATAATGCTAACTTTTTAGCCAAAAAAAACGGCAGCAAGTCCCAACGAAGCCGCATTTCGCAAGCTTGTCGCCACTTTCCACTGCCGTTCTTCTCATCAGGCTTGTTCTGTCATTGACAGCTAAATCAACGAGCCAGCATCTTCTGGATGCTATCCCTGAACTTCTGCCCTTCTTTGTGGTTACGCAGGCCATACTGTACGAATGCCTGCATGTAACCCATTTTTTTACCGCAGTCGTAGCTGTCGCCCGTCATCAGCGCGGCTTCTACCGGCTGCTTTTCGTTCAGGGCGGCGATGGCGTCCGTTAACTGGATGCGGCCCCATGCGCCAGGTTCTGTATTTTCCAGTTCCTGCCAGATATCCGCGGACAGAACATAGCGACCGACGGCTGCCAGGTCTGAGTCCAGGGTTTGTGGCTGGTCTGGCTTCTCAACGAAGTTAACAATGCGGCTAACCTGGCCGTCGTTATCCAGCGGCTCTTTTGTCGTAATGACAGAGTACGCGGAGATATCTTCGTTAGGCATGTGCTTCGCCAGCACCTGGCTGCGGCCCGTGTCGTTAAAACGCGCCACCATAGCCGCTAAATTATAGCGTAGTGGGTCTGCGCTTGCGTTATCGAGCACCACATCTGGCAGTACAACCACAAACGGATTGTTCCCTACTGCAGGTTGTGCACACAGGATGGAGTGACCAAGCCCAAGCGGTTGGGCCTGACGGACGTTCATGATGGTGACGCCCGGAGGACAGATAGACTGCACCTCTGCCAGCAGCTGACGCTTAACGCGCTGTTCCAGCAGGGCTTCCAGCTCGTAAGACGTGTCGAAGTGGTTCTCAACGGCGTTCTTGGATGAGTGGGTAACCAGCACGATCTCTTTGATGCCAGCAGCAACGATTTCATCGACGATATACTGGATCATCGGCTTATCGACGATCGGCAGCATCTCTTTCGGAATCGCCTTGGTGGCGGGCAACATGTGCATTCCTAGCCCTGCCACCGGAATAACTGCTTTCAAATTAATCATATTCAGTCCCACCTCAAAATGGTTGAAGGATTATAGTCTTTTCGTGCTCTGATGCCAGCATGAATTGATCACCAAAATTTGTTCTTCATCTTATCCCCCCTGCAAGAGGAGATAAAATAGAAAAGCCCTTATTAGTTGCCATAAGGGCTCAGAAAACTCGCAAAGTCACTTGATTGATTATTTCCCCAACGCCGGTAGCGCAAAGTTCAGTCCGCTGGTGTTCACATGCACCTGATCTACCCGGTCGATGTCTACGGAGCTCTGCCCTTTCTCGTTGACGGCATGCACGTTGGCAAGCGACAACAGCGTGTCCTCCTTCGCCATGAAGCGGCCCCGCACGTCTTTGCGCAGGTCGAAGTGCAGCTTCAGCGCCGGGCCAACAGCGGCATGCTGCATCACGTTCACGTTTCTCAGGAACAGATGCTGCGGCTTGTTATGCAGCTCAAGCGTAGCGCCTTTTATCGTCATATTGGTGATGGCGACAAACGAGGTCGCATTTCCAGAAGAGACCTGAATGCCGCGAGCTTTATACGTCATGCGGGTGTTATCAAGGGTGATATTATTTAGTTTAAAATTTTGTGGGATAGATAAGTAATTACCTTTAATGGTGCCGTAACCAATCAGAAATCCCGCGCTATTGACCATATCGACATTATCTATGACGAAATTATCACAGCCGTAAATAGCCACCGTAGCGTTATCAATTCCCGCCTTCTTGCTAAATGTATGATTAATATTTCGCGCTTTCACATTGCGAATAATAAAATGTTTGCCGTTTTCGACGTGCACCAACTGCCGACAGTTGCTGCCGGTGATATTCGCCACAACAAAGTTTTTTACCGCCTGGTCTTCAGGGTAGTCATTGTTATAGGTGCTACCCGCAAGGCCGATACCGATACCCCAGTTGATCTTACCGTTGGTGCAGTCAATGTTATCAATCACGTGGTCGGAGATCAGCAGGTCGTGGTCGTTAATTGCCACGTTCCACTCGATAGCATCGCCCTGCAGGTGGCTGAACCGCCCGTTGGTGATACGAACGTTTTCCATGCGGTTATGGAAGCCCTGCCGCAAAATGCCGTAGTTGGCGTCATGAACGGTAATGTCATCGATGACCAGGTTACGCATGGTGCGTTTACCTCTGCCCCCAATGTAGATCTGCATCACCGGCACCAAGCCGCTCATGTCGATACCTTTAATGGTGATATCGGAGCCGCGCACGTCAAGGATGATGTTGTTGAACCTTCCGCCCTTTTCTCCCAGGATTTTACAGTCGTCCTGCAGGACAAAGCGCCCTTTACCGTTCCCCTTCAGGCCACCGGCAACTTTCAGCGTTTTGCCTTGCGGCATGAAGATAGCGGTATTGAAGTTGTCGCAAACCAGCCCGACCGGCACAACGACCGTGTCGGCAGAATCAAAGGCTTGTTTGAAAGCGGCGATCCAGTCGCCGCTGTAGAATTTCTGGACGTTGACCTCGCCTTTGCTGGCGGCCAGCACCGCGCGGGGTAACGCTAAAGGCACCGCGGCCAGCAAGGAGCTGGCCCATAACATCTTACGGCGGGAGGGGGAAAATGGCAGGATTGTGGATTCAAATCTTTTTCGCATACGTCCTCGTGAAGCTTCACTCGGTGGGTTTACAGCGTATGGAGCTGATGGGCTAACTGCTGGTAGATCGTTTTCTGGTTGAATTCGCTTTCGACTTTCGCCCGTGCCAGAGACAGCATCGGCCTGAGCTCGTGCTCTTCAACATCAGCAAAAGCCTGTAGCTGGTCTGCCAGGGCAACGGCGTCATACTCCGGCACCAGCCAGCCGGATTCACCGGCGTCGATAAGCTCGGGAATGCCGCTATGAACGGTTGACACCACGGGGATCCCCACCGCCATCGCCTCCATCAGCGCGACCGGAATGCCTTCCATATCGCCATCCTCACCGGTCACCGACGGCAGGAGAAACAGATCGGCTTCATCGAGCATCGCTTTGACTTCGTGGTTAGGTTTAAAGCCCGGCATGAAAACAACGTCGTCGAGCTGATTTTGCTCAATAAGCGTTCGCAGACGAATTTCCCACGGGCCAATGCCAAGAATGTTGTAACGAAATGGCACGCCGCGCTCTTTCAGCAGGCGGCAGGCTTCAATCGCCACGTGCAGCCCCTTCTTCTCGGTCAGTCTTGCAACGGAGATGATATCCAGCGTTTTTGCGGGCGCTTTTACCGGGCGCACCGAAAAGCGATCCATGTCCACGCCCATGCGAGAGACGGCGATTTTATGCGTCGGGCAGCCCATCTTTTCAAGCCGGCTGGCCCAGAGGTTGCTGATCGGCAGCATCAAATCGCCACGCGTAAACAGCTTCTGATACTCCGGCGTGTAGTGCGCCAGCGCCTCGCGCCCTGAAATATCAATGCCATGGAAAACGGTCGCTATTTTGCCTTTCAGCAGGCCCAGCTCCCGCAGTTTGGCGGCGGTAACGCCCGCCGGGCCAAAATGAGCGATATAAACATCCGCCTGTAAAGGCCGTGGATTACGCCCACAGATAGCAGACAGAATAAGATTGCGGGCCTCGTCACCGTAGCGCTTCGCATTCAGCGCGCGCCATGTGCGCGGGCGTAGCGATCCGCGCAGCGTATTCAGCGCGCGGGATTGTAACTTAGCGAGTTTGCCTGCCGGTTCGTCCATCAGCCAGGTGGTTTTCTCCGCCAGGCGATACTCCTTGAACGCCGCGTGGGTATTGGTCAAATCGCCCTTTTGTATCGCGACGATCTCCACCTCGTAGCCCATATCGATAAACGCCACGATCTGATTCAGGACGAAGGTTTCGGAAGCAACGGGAAACTTGAGCAGGAAGAAACCGACCTTCATTTCTCCTCCTTTACTCGCGCCAGCACGGACTCAACCATGCGCAGCCCGGTTTCACGCTCGGCCTGGACGGCAAGCGACAGGCGCTCGTTGATGGCCGGCAGCTGTCCCAGCACGTCGCTCACTACGCTCTGCAACGAACCATCCAGAAGCTGGCGGATATCAATGGCCATTTCCGGCATGCCCAGCTGCTGCATGATGCCCGCAGATTTGTGTTCGTAGTTGATGGCGATGGCTGGCGTACCAAAGTTCATGGAGATGATGGCGGAGTGCAGGCGCGTGCCCACGGTCAGCTCGCATTCGGCCAGAATTTTCCCCATCTCCAGGTCGTTCAGCTCATCCATCACCACGTGGTACTGGTCCGGCTGATTCACATACTGCCTGAGGTTGAGCGCGATCATGCGGTCATCTTTGTTATAGCTGTCGATGCCGGTACAGGTAGAGAGCGCCAGCACCTGATAGCCCTGTTCAATAACCCGGTTGACCACGGCGGCGAAGGCCTGCTCGTAGGCCTGCTGCGTTGTCCCAAGGCGTTTGTCGAAAGGTGCCAGTTCACGCAAGGTAATGGCGACGGTTTTTTTACGCTTGATCGTGTCAAACCAGTGGCGCACGGCGTAACTCGGTGCAAACGTCTCGTTGTGATGTTCAACCAGCCAGGCCGTATCTACCCCCATTTCAACTTTGCTGGTGTCGATATTGCTTTGCTTCATTAAGTCGAGGCTCACGGATTCACGCAGGATCAGCGTTTTTGCGTTACCGAACGCGTAGCTTGCCAGCTGGTTGAACTGAGGATCCTGAAACGGCCCAACGCTGTGGCCGATCATGTACACCGGTTTTTTCGCCATAAAGCTGCACAGCGCGTGTTCAAACTGAGAGACGCCGTACAGATCGACAAAGAACGAGCCGCCAACCTGGATAATCGCATCGTAGTTATGCAGCGATTTGACGAAATCAATAAAGCCCTGCGGAATGGAGATGTTGCGCAGGCGACCGCTTTCGGTGGCTTTTGCCATCAGCACCTGGTGCTGATATTTGCGGCGCAGCACCTTCTTCACGCGTCCCATCAGCCCAACGGCGTTGTTGTGCTGCTTCATCTGTTTGTAGAGGCCGTCGCCCAGAACCGGGCGGCCCAGCAGCCAGGCGGAACTCACCGGGTAGCGGCTCATCACATCCACCTGCACGCTGTCGTCAACGGTGGTAATGGCATCAATCAGGCCGCGTAAAATGGCGCTGTCACCGCGGTTCCCACAGGTGTGGTTACCCAGAATCAATAATTTCATACAGACCTCTTCTTTAAATTGGGTTCTTAGCTCGCGCGAAGAAGCGCCTTCAGGCGATCGCTGCGGCAAAACTGGCGCTTGAGCTCCACCACCAGCGCGTTGCGGGAAAGCGCGAGCATGACGATAAAAGCGGCGGCACCGGCAGCAATCTGCACGGCAAGCAGAGCGGCTAGGGGTAAATGGCCCTTCAGCGCCACGCCAAGTGCGGCGCTGACCACAAGCGTTGGAATCGACAGATAAAACGGCAGCCAGATGCTGGCAATGTACTGGCGATAACTCGATCCCAGCACCGGTTTAATCATGATGAAGTAGCTCAGCACCGTGTTGACCACCTGCACAAACAGGAAGCCCAGGGTCACGCCCAGCGCGCCGGCCAGGTGTCCGCCGACAATAATCGCCGGAATAAACAGGCAGGTTTTGAAGACGTTGAATTTAAAGCTGATGTCCATGCGTGCTTTCGCCATCAGCAGTGAGCCAATCGGGTTGCCGATGGAACGCAGCAGGCCTACCACGCACAGCAGCTGCAGGATGGGGGTAATGAAGTGCCACTTTTCGCCGAACACCAGCGGCACGAAGTTATTTGATACCACCAGCAGGCCCAGCAGCGCGGGGAAGTTAATAATGCCGACAATCGACAGCAGCTTGTAGAAGTTGATACGCAGCTTGTCGGTATCGTCCTGAATCTTGGCAAAGGCCGGGAACAGCACGCGGGTAATTATGGGGTTGAGCTTCATCGGCGGGATCACCGCCACGTTGTAAGCCAGGTTATACCCCCCCGCCACGCCCGCGCCGAGAATACGCGCCAGCACCAGGGTCGACAGGTTGGTATTCACATAGTTAATGATGCTGTCGGCGGTCAGCCAGGCACCAAATTTCAGGTTCGAGCCAACGGATTTCAGCGAGAAATGGAGGCCCGGACGGTAAATCTTGCGGCCAAAGAAGCCAAACAGAGAGGTACGCACCACGGTATTGACCAGATAGCCAATAATGGCCGTCATGGCGAACGGGTAGAACATCGCTGCACTCACCGTGACCGAAAAGCCCGCCATCACGGAGATAGTTTCAATAGAGCCAATCTTTGAAAACTCCAGCTCCTTTTGCATCAGCGCACGGAACTGCTGGCCGTGGGGAATGATGATAAAAGCAAACGACAGCGTTTTAACCAGCGGCGCAAGCGCGGGCGTATGCAGCACGGCGGCAATAAAATCGCTGAGCAAAAACACCACCGCAAAGACCACCAGCCCCAGCCCGACGTTCAGCCAGTACAGCGTGGTCAGCTCCAGGTGGCTTATCTCTTTGCGCTGGATAATCGAGTTGGCGATGCCGAAGTCTGACAGCGTATCCGCCAGCGCGATAATCACCAGCGACACCGTCAGCAGGCCAAACTCATGGTTATCGACAATTCTCGCCAGCACGGTCATCTGTACCAGCCCGAGGCTGATAATGATAACCGTGGCGATAGCAGACCACTTGGCGCCGCTGATGGTTTTTTCTCTAAGGCTCATGGCAGCTTCACTCAATAGGCGGCTTTGTTAACAAAGCCTTTGAAAATGGTCAGGAAAACGATTTTGATGTCGAACCACAGACTCCACTCGCGGATATACTCCAGGTCGAACTCGACGCGTTTCTCCATTTTCTCAAGCGTATCGGTTTCGCCGCGCCAGCCGTTGATCTGCGCCCAGCCGGTAATACCTGGCTTAACCTTGTGGCGCAGCATGTAGCCCTCGATCAGGGAACGATACTGTTCGTTATGGGCCACCGCATGCGGACGAGGGCCGACGATTGACATGCCACCCAGCAGCACGTTGATAAACTGAGGCAGTTCGTCAAGCGAGGTGCGGCGCAGGAAGTTGCCCACTGGCGTAATGCGCTTATCGCCTTTGGTGGCCTGCACCACTACCGCGTCGTTCTCCATCACCTTCATAGAACGGAATTTCCACACCTTGATAGGCTTGCCGTCCATGCCGTAACGCGTCTGACGGAAGATAACCGGGCCGGGCGAGGTCACTTTTACCGCCACGCTGATAGCCAGCAATACCGGGGAGATAAGCAGCAGGATCAGCGACGCCAGAACGATATCTTCCAGGCGTTTCAGGATGCGGTTAATCCCGTTGAGCGGCGTATCAAACAGCGGCACGACCGGCACGCCGTTGACCTCTTCGGTGCGGGCGTTGAGGATGTTGAACGTAAAGACATCAGGGATCAGCAGGACGGAACAGGTCGTATCCGTAAGGTCGCGCACCAGCTTCTTAATGCGGGACTCTTCGCTCATCGGCATAGCAATGTAAACGTTATCGATGCGGCCAGAGCGCGCCTCTTCAATCAGCTCGGCGAAGCTCCCGGCGTAGTCACCGTCTACCGTCTCAGGCTGCAAATCATCGAACACACCGATGACCTCGAAGCCTAACCACGGTTCGCCGCGGAAGCTGGACGCCAGCCTGCGCCCAACCGGCATTGAACCGGCGATAGCAATCCGGCGCGTGTTGTAGCCCATATTGCGCAGCCAGCCCGCGCCAAAACGAATAAACGAGCGGCAGACCACCAGACCGAAACCAGTCAGCACATACCAGGCCAGATACACCCAGAACGAGCCGTCAAAATCAGGGTTGAACGCCAGCAGACCGGCGCTGAAGATCAGCGCCAGGGTCCAGTTTTGCAGCAGCAGCGTCAGCTCGCTGGCAATTTTCACGCCGCGCCAGGAGCGGTAAAAATCGGTGATACCGCCAATCATCTGGAAGACAGCCAGCGTCAGCAGCGCCATTAACAGATGCATGTAGATAAACGGCAACGCGTTGACTTTGCACACTACCCACAGCCCGACAAACATGATGGTGATGTCGGAGAAACGCTGCACCATTGAGATTAACGATGCGTTCGTTTTTGGCAGCTCGCGCTTTGTTAGATTTGTCATCGTTTTACCTTTATTGAAAGGATCCCGGCTATCTCTGCGCTTCGACGTAGGGTGGATAAGCGACGTGCCATCCACCTCCGCTGTTCCCGAAAGCGGCGGATGGCGCAAGCTTATCCGCCCTACAAAAATCGCGAGATTGCCGATCCCAAATTACTGATTCAACAGCGCCATGATTTCCTGCGTTCGCGCCTGCATCAGCTGCTCGTTGCTGCGGGACTCCACGTTCAGGCGCACCACCGGCTCGGTGTTCGAGCTCCTCAGGTTGAAGCGCCAGTCGCCGAACGCCATGCTCACGCCGTCCGTGTTGTCGATTTCGTCGGCGTGCGGCGCAAAGTGCTGATGTACGCGCTCAATGGCGACTTTTGGGTCAGCCAGCTTGCTGTTGATTTCTCCGCTCGCGGGCCACGCCGCCATGCGGTCGCGCACCAGCTCGCCCAGGGTTTTCCCCTTCAGGCACAGCAGCTCCGTCACCAGCAGCCACGGGATCATCCCGCTGTCGCAGTAGGCGAAGTCACGGAAGTAGTGGTGGGCGCTCATCTCGCCGCCGTAAATCGCGTCTTCCTGACGCATGCGCTCTTTGATAAACGCGTGGCCGGTTTTCGACATCACCGGCGTGCCGCCCGCGCGCTCCACGATATCCACCGTGTTCCAGGACAGGCGCGGGTCGTGAATGATTTTTGCGCCCGGCTGTTTCTCAAGGAACGCCGCCGCCAGCAGGCCAACGATGTAGTACCCCTCGATAAACTGCCCTTTCTCGTCGAACAGGAAGCAGCGGTCGAAATCGCCGTCAAAGGCGATGCCCATGTCCGCACCGTGTTCGATGACCGCGCTGCGGGTGTCGTCGCGGCACTCCGGCAGCAGCGGGTTAGGAATGCCGTTCGGGAAGTTGCCGTCGGGCGTGTTGTGCACCTTGATGAAGGTCAGCGGCACGTTCATCGCCTTAAAGCGCGCTTCGATGGCATCAACGATCGGGCCGGCCGCGCCGTTGCCGGAGTTAATCACCAGCTTCAGCGGCTTAATGTTCTGCACGTTGATGTAGGAGAACAGGTGGTCGATGTAGGCCTCCACCACGGAAATCTTCTTGTAACTTCCGCGCTTCGCTTCGTTCACCGGCGGGAAGTCGTTCGCTTCCGCCAGGCGCTGCACGTCGCGCAGGCCGGTGTCGCCGCTGATTGGGCGCGCGCCCTCGCGCACCAGCTTCATGCCGTTGTAATCCATCGGGTTGTGGCTGGCGGTCACTTCAATGCCGCCGTCAACGTCCAGATGCCAGGTGGCAAAGTAAATCTCTTCGGTGCCGGACAGGCCGATATCCAGCACGTCCACGCCCGCATCCTGTAAGCCGCGCGCCAGCGCCAGCTTCAGGGATTCACTGGTCAGGCGCACGTCGCCGCCCAGCACAATCGTTTTCGGCTTCAGGTACTCGCCGTAGGCCCGGCCAATGCGGCCCGCTATTTCTTCGTTCAACTCTTCGCCCAGGCGGCCACGGATGTCGTAGGCCTTAAAACAAGTTAACTTTTCCATGATTACCCCTTCTTCAGGCAACGGTTCGCCCTGACCCCGCAGGGCCATATTGAATAAATTCGTAGGTCGGATAAGCGCAGCGTCATCCGACAAAGTCGGTAAAGGTCAGACGCGCCCGTACCGGTCTTTGAAACGGACGATGTCGTCTTCTTCGAGGTAGGTGCCGGAACGCACTTCAATCAGGTCGAGCGGGATCTTGCCGGGGTTTTCCAGGCAGTGGGTCATGCCCAGCGGGATGTAGATGGATTCGTTTTCACCCAGCAGCTTGATCTCGTCGCCCAGCGTCACTTTTGCGGTGCCCGCTACCACAATCCAGTGCTCGGCGCGGTGATGGTGCATCTGCAAAGACAGCCCCTCACCCGGCTTCACGGTGATGCGCTTCACCTGATAGCGCTCGCCGGAATCAATCGAGTCGTACTTGCCCCACGGACGGTACACTTCGCGATGGTTGTGGTGCTCGTGACGGCCATCGTGTTTGATCTGCTCGACGACTTTCTTCACGCTCTGCACGTGGTCGCGGTCGGCGATCAGCACGGCGTCTTTGGTCTGCACAACGATCAGGTCTTTGACGCCAACCGTGGTCACCAGGCCGGACTCGGCGTAGATATAGCTGTTTTCGGAATCAACGCTGATCACGTCGCCGTGGTGCACGTTACCCTCATTCGTTTTAGCGCTGATGTCCCACAGGGAGGACCAGGAGCCCACGTCGCTCCAGCCCGCGTCCATCGGCACCACCACCGCATCGGCGGTTTTTTCCATTACCGCGTAGTCGATGGATTCGTCCGGACAGGCCAGGAACGCGGCTTCGTCCACGCGCACAAAGTCCAGATCCGGGTCGACGTTCGCCATCGCGTTTTCGCAGGCCTGGAGAATATCCGGGCGGTATTTGCCCAGCTCTTCCAGGTAGCGGCCAGCGCGGAACAGGAACATGCCGCTGTTCCAGTAGTATTCACCGCAGGCCACGTACTCTTCGGCGGTTGCCAGGTCCGGCTTCTCAACAAACTGCGCCACGCTGAACGCCAACGCGTCCACACCCGCAGATTCGGCCTGCCCGCGACGGATATAGCCGTAGCCGGTTTCCGGCTGGTCAGGCACGATGCCAAAGGTCACCAGCTTACCCGCCTCGGCATGCGGCAGCGCGTTACGCACCGCGTCACGGAAGGCATCTTCGTTCTGGATAACGTGGTCGGCGGCGAGGATCAGCATCAGCGGATCGCTGTCCGGCTGGTTGCGTAATGCGGCAAGCGCCGCCAGCGCAATAGCGGGCGCGGTGTTACGACCGGCAGGCTCCAGCACGATGTTCTCAGTCAGCTTGTTAAGCTGGCGCAGCTGTTCGGCAACGATAAAACGGTGCTGCTCGTTGCAAATCACCACCGGGCTTTCGCATTCCACGCCGTTCAGGCGATTAATGGTGGTTTGCAGCATGGTCAGCTCCCCTTTCAGGCAAAGGAACTGTTTCGGATAGAGGACGCGGGACAGCGGCCACAGGCGGCTGCCGTTTCCGCCAGCCATAATGACCGGATAAAGCTGGGAATGACTCATGGTTTAACCCCGACATCTGGTGCTGATAAGGCAGCGATAAATTGACTCAGCACGTTCTCTTTCTCGAGCGTGCGTTCGGCGTATTCACGGGCGATGGCGTTGTCAGCCGGCAGCTGCAGGCAGCGAACGATGCCGTCGCTCAGCGCGTCGGCGGATTCAGGCTCCACGCAGACGGCAATTCCTGGATACAGCTCGCAAAGCTGGCCGAGCTCGGTTTCCGGCTCTGCGGTAATCACCGCGTTTCCGCCCACGGCCAGAATGTTCGTTAGCTTGGACGGCAATACCGCATCGGCAGCGCCGCGACGCTGGATAACTAAATGGCAGTCCGCCAGCTTCAGCAGCGCGGGCAGCGCGTCATACGGCTGCAGCGGATGGAATACCACGTTGTGCAGATTGCGATCGGCCACCAGTTTTTCGAGGCGGGTTTTGCCGCCGCCCTGGCCGACAATCACGAACAGATAAGGCTGGTCGCTGAAGCGGGCAGCGACCTCAATCACCGTCTCCAGGCCCTGCTTTTCGCCGATGTTGCCTGAATAAAGAATGATTTTTTTGTCGGCTGGCAGCCGCAGGCTTTCACGCACGGCCTGCACGTCCTGCGGCGCGATGTCGCGAAAACGCTCTACTTCCGACCAGTTCGGGAAGAAGATCACGCGCTTTGGATCGACGCCTTTCTCGATGGCTTTGTTCATCATCGAGCGGGAGATGGTCGACACGTTGTCGACGTTGTGCAGGCAGCTTTGTTCAAAGCGCTGGGCGAGCTTCGCCACTTTGCTCGTGCTGCCGCCCGCCATGCCGAGGCCCAGCATCGCGTCAACTTCGTAATCCTGAACGTGCAGCAGCGTGCGCGCGCCGCTCAGTTTTGCCAGCAGGCGCATGCCCGGGACGCAAAAGAGCGTCGGCACCACGCCAATAATTTGGTCCGGCTTCCAGCGGCGCTGCGCCATCAGCGGGAAGAAAGAGCTCAGGGCAAAGCTGCCCAGGTGGATCAGACGCTTTAAAGTTGAAGGCTGCTTTGGAACGTAAAGCGGGCAGCGCCAGACGGTAGCCGCGCCCTGCTCTTTTTTGTACTTCCAGCCCGAGTAGTCAGGATGCACTTCCCAGACCGGATAATATGGCGGTGCGGTGATGACCCGCACTTCGTGGCCCTGGCTGGTCATCCATTCCACCATCTCACCCGTGTATTTCCCGATGCCGGTGAGCTCCGGTGAGTAGTTAATGCCGTAGACCAGAATCTTCATAATCCGATTACCTTATCTGCCGGCTCCGCGAGGAAGTAGGCACGGCTGTTGTCGTGCACGTCTTCGCTTTCCAGCAGTTCCGCGGCGCTCTGCCAGCGGTATTCATTGTGCTGTTCCATCGGCAGCTGCAGCTCGTCCGCATTCACGCGCAGGCGGAAGCCCAGCACGACGTAGTGCGTGGAGAAATCCTGCCCGGAGAAGTTGTCGTCGTAGAAATGCTGCCAGACGCCGTAAAACTCTCCGTCCTTTAACGTAAAGCGCTTGCCTAATTCTGCTTCGGTTAAACGCGCAAACGCGTCGGCAAGCCGCTCGTCTTTCTGCACGCGCCCGCCCGGCACGAACCAAAAGCCCTGGGCAGGGCGATTGGTTCGTAAACCAAGCAGGTATTCACCCGCCTGGTTTTCGACGACCAGGTCAATGGAAATCAGCGGCGTAGAACGCACTACGGTGGTGAAATCTTCATGACTCAGGAACATGCTTACCCCCGGAACCGGGACTGGTTTTCGAGGAACCACTGGTAGGTGCTGGCAAGGCCAAGCTCCAGGGCAATCTCGTGATACCAGCCGAGGCGGCGCAGGCGGGTGACGTCCAGCAGCTTGCGCGGCGTGCCGTCAGGCTTAGAAGCATCGAACACCACGCGGCCACGGTAGCCCGTCACTTTCGCGATGGTCTGCGCCAGCTCGCGGATGGTGCAGTCCACGCCGGTACCGACGTTAATATGCGACAGCATCGGCTCGGTGTTTTCGCCCCACACTTCCGGGTCCAGCTCCATCACGTGAATGCTGGCCGCGGCCATATCATCCACGTGCAGGAACTCACGCATCGGCGTACCGCTGCCCCACACCACCACGTCCGGCGTGTTCTGCTCGGTTGCTTCATGGAAGCGACGCAGCAGCGCAGGAATCACGTGCGAGTTGCTCGGGTGGAAGTTGTCGTGCGGCCCGTACAGGTTGGTCGGCATCACCGAGCGGTAATCGCGGTCAAACTGGCGGTTATAGGATTCGCACAGCTTGATCCCGGCGATTTTGGCAATCGCGTACGGCTCGTTAGTTGCTTCAAGCGTGCCCTGCAGCAGTTCGCTTTCGGCAATCGGCTGCTTCGCCATCTTCGGGTAAATGCATGAGGAGCCGAGGAACAGCAGCTTATTCACGTTGTGCGTGTGCGCGCTGTGAATAATGTTGCTCTCGAGAGTCATGTTCTCGTAGATGAAGTCCGCCGGGAAGCTGTTATTCGCCACGATGCCGCCCACCTTGGCGGCGGCCAGGTAAACCTGGTCGATTTCCGCTTCGGCAAAGAAGGCGTTCACCGCCGCCGCGTCCAGTAGGTTCAGTTCATCACGGCTGCGCAGCACAAGCTCAACGTCATCGCGCTGCTCAAGCTGGCGGACGATGGCCGATCCGACCATCCCGCGGTGGCCGGCAACAAAGATACGTTTCTTATTCATGCTCAGGACTCCAGCGCGATGGCGACCTCGTAGCCGTGGGACTTCAGCAGGGAGTGCTTCTTCGCCGCTTCCAGGTCTTTGGCAACCATCTCGCCGACCATCTCCTGCAGGGTGATCTCTGGTTTCCAGCCCAGTTTTTCGTGTGCTTTGGTCGGGTCGCCCAGCAGGGTTTCTACTTCGGCAGGACGGAAGTAGCGCGGGTCAACGGAGACAATCACGTCGCCTGGCGCAACGCCCGGTGCATCGTGACCGGTGACGGAAACCACAATGCCCTTCTCGTCAACGCCGGTGCCTTCAAAGCGCAGTTTGATACCCAGCTGCGCGGCAGCCATTTCCACGAACTGGCGAACGGAGTACTGCACGCCGGTGGCGATCACGAAATCTTCCGGGTTTTCCTGCTGCAGCATCATCCACTGCATTTTCACGTAGTCTTTGGCATGGCCCCAGTCACGCAGGGAGTCCATGTTGCCAAGGTACAGGCATTTTTCCAGGCCCTGAGCGATGTTGGCAATCGCACGGGTGATTTTGCGGGTCACGAAGGTTTCGCCACGGCGCGGGGATTCGTGGTTGAACAGGATGCCGTTACAGGCATACATGCCGTAGGATTCACGGTAGTTAACGGTGATCCAGTAGGCGTACAGCTTCGCTACCGCATAAGGAGAGCGCGGGTAGAAAGGCGTAGTTTCTTTCTGCGGAGTTTCCTGTACCAGGCCGTAAAGCTCGGAGGTGGACGCCTGATAGAAGCGGGTTTTCTTCTCGAGGCCCAGGAAGCGGATAGCTTCCAGCAGGCGCAGGGTCCCCATCGCATCAACGTCAGCGGTGTATTCCGGGGATTCGAAGGAGACGGCAACGTGGCTCATCGCGCCCAGGTTGTACACTTCGTCCGGCTGCACTTCCTGCAGGATACGGGTCAGGTTGGAGCTGTCCGTCAGGTCACCGTAGTGCAGGTGGAATTTCGGGTTGCTCGTGTGCGGATCCTGATAGATATGGTCCACACGCTCGGTGTTAAAAGAAGAAGCGCGGCGCTTAATGCCGTGTACTTCATAGCCTTTTTCCAGCAGGAGTTCTGCCAGGTAGGAGCCGTCTTGTCCGGTTACACCCGTGATGAGCGCTACTTTAGTCATAATGGATATTTCCTCTGTTAAACCTGTTTCTGATTTGTGGATCTGTAGGTCGGATAAGCCTGCGCCATCCGACGTTACGGTGGATGACACTGCGTTTATCCCCCTACGCACCTACATACCTACAAAGCTCGATCGCGTATTTTTACAGCTGGGTTTCCCCGGCAAACGGCATTTGCCGGTAATGATTTATAAACGCTGCTGCGCGCGCCGACGACGGTGCCGTCATTAATCGTTACGCCGGGCGAAACGAAGACGTCGGTGGCCAGCCAGCATTTTTCGCCAATAACAATGGGCGTGGCAGTAATATCAAAATGGTTGCTCATATAATCGTGCGAGCCGGTACATAAATAACACTTTTGTGACACAACAGAATTTGCACCAATGGTTATTTCACCCAGGGTATATAACACCGCGTCATCGCCTACCCAGGCATAATCACCGAGCGTTAATTTCCACGGATAGGTTATTTTTACCGAGGGGCGAATAACCACTCCCTTACCAATCTTTGCCCCAAACAGACGTAATAAAAAGGCGCGCCAGCGGTATAAAACCTGCGGCGACCAGGCAAACAATGTCGCCTGCACCGCCCACCAGAGCTGGACTTTTATTCCGTTTGCGCCGCGAAAACCTTTCGGTACTGAGAAACCACTTAATTCCTGCATAAGCATCTCTTATTTCTTATTGCCGGATGACGCTTGCGCTTATCCGGCCTACAAATTAATTTGCAGTTGCGGGGATGGATCATTCACCTTACGCTTTGTTATATAACGCTTTGGCTTTGCCCGTGGTACGCATACGAAGTTTATATGACAGCTCGGCAATAAATCCCGGAACACCTAATATTTTGCGCTGAACCTTTCTGGCATCATGGCATAGCTCAATATTATTGCTGGTGGAAACACCGCCCATCGAAAATTCAGAGACCAGCCCTTTAATGCGTTTGAAGGCGTAGCCGCTTTTATACATTTTGGCCGCCAGCGCGTAATCAGAGGAGACTTTGTACTGCAAATCGTAAGGGTATTTGCGAAGGCCAGACAGCGGGAAAAATATCGCCTGATGGCTGGCCGGCAGGCTGTGATAAATATACCAGCCCTGCTTTGCCCGGCGTTCGATTTTTGTGCCGTCGCCGAAATCCAGTAACGCATCGCCAATAATCATGGCGTTATCTTTGGCTGACGCAGAGGCTAACTGGTGTACCACGTTTGCGATATCCTGATGGAAGATATCACCGGAGTTAAGGAACAGTGCATAGCGCCCCTGCGCCATGGCAATCCCCTTATTCATCGCGTCGTAGATGCCGTTATCTTTCTCGCTGACAAAGCGTAAGCTGTACTGACCGTTGAGGTTTTCCAGGAACTCGGCGGTACCGTCCTGCGAGTTCCCGTCCACCACAATCCACTCAAAAGAGATGTCATTTGCCCGCGCAAGGTGTGCCAGAGACTGCCAGGTTTTCTCGATACCGGCTAAATTTTTCCAGGCGACCGTAATAACACTTAATAACATGATTGTGGACCTCAATAATCAGGTATGTGTAATCTTGAGTGCCTTGCGCAAAATAAATGGACAAACAATCAAGAAAGCATATTCCGGGCTAAAAATTGAACCGGTAAAAAACAGTGATACGGGCGTAAAAAGCCAGAGCTGTACGCGGAAATTTTCATTATTCCCAAAGGCCGTACGCATCATTTTAAAGACTTTCCACATATACCAGACTGTCAATAACACTGCGAACCATGAGAAATAAATAATCAGCAGATACAGACCATTGTCTACTGTTTTACCGACATCCGCACCGTTAAAGATTCCGAATGATGCAACATATTCATATAAAGATCCGAAGCGCACCACACCGTCAACATTGGTCAGAGAATATCCCACCATAGCCAATGGGCCGATAATACGATAATACGATGACGAACCTTCCGTCCCTAAATCACCCAGTCGTGTAGCGATATAAGGGAAGGCGAAAATCAACCCTACTAAAAACACGGATAATGAGATAATAGCCAGCGGCAACTTTTTCTTTATTGCACTTTTATTAAGATACTGGAACGCCCATTCGAGAAGATAAAACAGGATAAACGTCATTACCCCTGAGAACGACCCGGAGAGGATTATCCCTAAAAGAATCATACCATCTGTTTTCGGGGTTTTGATACCAAACTGTTTGATGCTGAGCCAAATTGAGATTAGTGCCAAAGCAAAAAACGCCGGTTCAAAATAAAGAGCCGTAGTACGCTTACCACCGAAGCTAATAAAGTTCAGAACATAGCTGTTGCTGTAAATAAGAAACTTCGAAATTTTTTCAATCAGGCTGCTGCCGCCGGTGAGAATAATCTGTGCCATTTCCGCTGCGGCGATAGTCACGATAATTCCCACGACGATAAAAAATAACCGCAATATTTTTCGGTGATTACGCGCAGAGATTGTTTTGAAGCGGCAGCTCCAGGTCATCGCCAGAATCAGCACGATATAAATAAACAGCAGCGTCGAGGTGACGTACTTGCTGGGATCGAGCGACTGGCCAAAGATATAGTTGAACGCCGTCAGCACCGCCCCCACGCCAAGAGCAATCATCAGCTTCTTGACGCTGATGCGCTCGATATACAGAAACAGAATGGCGGGCAGGAAGGTCACGATGGTGATGGGGAAACTTTCTCCCAGCGAGGCCAGCTTGACGTTCACCACCAGGTAGATAAACGGCAGCAGCAGATAGCTACAGATTCTGATAGAACGAGACATACTCCTCCAGCATCTGTTGTCCACTGAATGATTTGCGGCTGGCGGCTTTAAAAGTCGGCAAGTCCATGGCAAAAACCTGCTGCGCCAGCTCGGCCTTTGCCATTTTCACCAGCTCAGGCACCTGCGCCTCGGTGAACGTTTTACCGCCTACTTTGCGCAGCACTTCGTCCGCCGCGTCGCTTTGAGTGGCGATAACCGGAACGCCAATGGATAACGCCTCACAGAGAATCAGCGGGTAATTATCCACCCGCGAGCTGAACACCAGCGAATCCATTTCGTTAAGCTCGCTCATCAGCGCTTTTTTATCGGTCATGTAGCCGTGGTTAACCACGTTCGCCCCGTTGAACGGCGAAAACTTGCCGAAGGTATGCAGCTCAATGTCATCCCCCAGCGCCATCAGCGTCTCAACCAGCTTTTGATTGGTTTTGCCGTCGTAGCGCAGGTCATGGGCGACCACCGCCACCTTCGGTCGGCCGTTGCTTTTCTGGGTTAACGGCAGTTCGGCGAGAATGGCTTCCGTCGCCACGTCGATACCGTTGTTGATGATCTTGCAGCGCCCTGCCCCGTAGATATGGTTGAACGCGTCGGCAACGTGCTGGCTTGGCGAGATAAACTGGCAGCCCAGCACCAGCATTTCACGCAGCAGCTGGCGCTTGGTGTCTACCAGCAGGTGCGCCCGGTCGACCTTAACGGGCGGATAGTTGTTCAGCGACGGACATTTTCCGCAGCCGGTCTTCCAGCCTTCGCAGCCGTCGGTAAACGCGCAGCGGCCGGTGATGCTCCAGTGGTCGTGAAGCGTCCACACGAAAGTGACATCATTTTTGTGCGCCTTCACGCGCAGACAAAACTCAACCATCTTTTCAAGATTGAGCCAGTAGCTGTGCACAACGTGGAAGTGCAGCACAACCGGGCCGTTCTGGCGGGTGATTTTACGATAGAGGTTATTCAGGTTGCCGAACGGGTCGCGGTTAAAAAAGCGGAACAGCACGATGTTGGCAATGGAGGTCAGGCGCGGCGTATGTTTCTCGACGGCCTGATACTTATCGTGGCTGGCGCTTTTTTTACCGCCCTTACCGTAACCATAAATAAAGCGGGAGGACATTCCAGCCAGGCGGGCGCGCTGATGAAGATCGAGCGCCACGCCGGCAGCCCCGCCCTCAGCCAGCCGCACGTTGAATTGCATGATATTCATTTAAGTACCTTTACTCGCGCTTTCTCACCTACCACCAGCGCGTTGTCCGGCACGCTGTCCAGCACGACGCTGCCCGCGCCAACGGTGACGTTATTCCCT
Source organism: Dryocola clanedunensis subsp. sulfonylureivorans (assembly GCF_016756775.1). Lineage (GTDB taxonomy): Bacteria > Pseudomonadota > Gammaproteobacteria > Enterobacterales > Enterobacteriaceae > Dryocola > Dryocola clanedunensis. Next base: position 84,012 of record NZ_JAERMU010000013.1, read on the forward strand.
AACGTGATATCGCCAATAATAATGACGTTGGCCCCCAGCTCGACGCCGTTGCCGATAACCGGACACGCCAGGCTCTGCCCGCGGTTACCGATGGTCACCCCGTGGCGAATAGTGAAATCGTCTCCGGCAACCACGAACTTGTTGATGACCACGGCGTAACCGTGGTGGATCACAAAACGACGTCCGATAGTCGCTGCCGCCTGAATTTCATAGCCAAACAGGCACTCGGTGATAAAGCGATAGGCCAGCAGAACGGGAGCCGCCCACAGATTATTCATGACGTTTTTTTTGCGCCATACCGAACAGAAATGGGCGATGCGGTAGGCCAGTACCATGCAGCAGGGGCGCAGGCTCCAGGAGTTGGCTCGCAGATCTTCCAGCACCATTATTTCCCCCGCAGCCCGTCAGCCAGGCGCTTGGTGTTACGCACGGTCAACAGCGCCATCAGCGTGCGCAGCGACATGCGCTTGTTGCGGATCTGATAGAGGGTAAACAGCTGGTATTTCTTGCTGGCGCGGTCAAATTTATCTTTATGTTTGCGGTAGAAATGGAAGTAGCCGGCAAATTTTTTCGGGGATTTGGTTATCTGCATTTCACCGTGGTTGATGTGCAGGATCTGCGTGGCCTCTTCGACCTTCCACGGCTGGCCGAACTCCACCACCATGCGCAGGAAAATATCGTAGTCCTGAGCGGCCGCCAGATGCGTATCGAACAGGCAGTGCTTAAAGCGCTCGGCGCTGGTAAAGACCTGGTTGCCGATAATATTGCGCTTGTAAAACAGCTTCAGGGAAAACGGTGATTTCGGGTACAGCGGCAGGCTGGTCGGCTGGGAGTAGACCTGCCCTTCGCAGACATAGTCATTGGCATACAGAAACGCATGGGTGACCAGCTGATGTTTGTGCGCAAGGAACACGGACAGGCGGTCCGGCGTCCATTCGTCATCGTCATCGATACCGGTAATAAACTCTCCGCTCGCCTGCCCAATCGCCTGATTGCGTACCGCGCAGGCGCCGGAGTTAAAGTCATTGCGGGTATAGCGCACACGCTTATCACCCAGCTCTTCGACAAACTGCTGAAGCTGCTCGTAAGAGGAGGAGCAGTCATCGACGATGAACATTTCCCAGTTATCGAAATCCTGGCGCAGCACCGATTTAATGGCGCGGATCGCCAGCTGCTGGCGATTCCAGGTCGGCATATAAATAGAAATTAACGGGCGCGATGCGGTGGTATTCATGACAGTCCCCAAAAAAGTCTCGTTGATGAGAAAAGTACAGCGCTGCTGTCTGATGGTGGATGGCGCTGTCGCTTATCCACCCTACCAGTGCGAAACTTAGGGCGGATAAGCAGCGCGTCATCCGCCGCCCGGCACAGGCTTATTTAGAGTCAGATTTATATTCGTACTCGTAGTAACCGTAATCCTGATACCCCGTCGCACGACGGAAGATGGAGTTCAGGATCACCCCGCGCACGTGGATGCCATTCTGTTCGAAGCGGCTCATACTGGTTTCGACTTCTTTAAGGGTATTCACCGCGTAGCGCGCCACCATCAGCGTGGTGCCCGCGTGGCGGCCAACTATGGCGGCGTCGGTAACGGCCAGGATTGGCGGAGTATCGATCAGCACCAGGTCATAGTTCTGGCTCGCCCATTTCACCAGCTCGCCGAAACGGTCGCTCATCAGCAGTTCTGAAGGATTCGCTGGCACCTGGCCACGCGGGATAAGATCGAAGTTCGGTACCGAGGTTTTTTGCGTACAGCGCGTGATATCTCCCAGGCCGGAAAGCACCTCCGCCAGTCCGTTGACATTGGTCGTTCCCAGCAGCTCATGGGTGTAGCCCTTACGCATATCGCAGTCGATAAGCAGGACGCGCTTATTGGTCTGGCTGATGACCGCGGCAAGGTTGGCACAGACAAACGTTTTACCGATGGACGGGCTGACCCCGGTCAACATCAGCACGTTGTTCGAGGCCTGCATCATGGCGAAGTGCAGGCTGGTACGCAGGCTGCGGATGGCTTCAATGGCCAGATCCGTCGGGTTACCCACCGCCAGCAGCTGGCTTTGCTTGTTACGTCTGGCCCCTTTGACGCCCAGCACCGTGGCGTTGTCGCGGGATTTCTGCCATTCGGACAGCGGGATGCTGGCATAGACGCTAAGACCCGCCTCTTCCAGTACCGCCGGGCTTTCAATGCCACGGTTGAACAGGGAGCGCAGCAGCACGCCGACAATGGACAGAATCAACCCAAGAATAATGGCCCCAAGAATGATTAACGCCTTTTGCGGCTTCACAACCCCTGGCTGAGTAATCGCGGAGTCGACGATGCGGACGTCCCCGACCGTGCTGGCCTCGGTGATTTTCAGCTCCTGCTGTTTGTTCAGCAGCTGCATATAAACCTGCTGGCCGGACTCCACGTCGCGGGTCAGACGCACGATCTCCTGCTGCGTTTTTGGCATCTGGGTGACGCGGCCGTTGAGACGAGCTTTTTCATCTTCCAGCGTCTTACGCTTTTCCAGCAGCGTGCGGTACGCCGGGTGCGCTTTGGTGTAGAGCTTGGAGATTTCGGCCTCTTTGAAGGTCAGCTCGTTGAGCTGGGCATCAATGTTGACCATGGTGTCGAGAACGGATTTGGCCTCAAGGGAGAGATCCACCGAATCCTGCTGCTGGCGGTAGGCGTTCAGCTTGTTCTCCGCGTCGTCAAGACGGGTGCGGACGTCCGGCAGCTGCTCGGCAAGGAACTTAAGGCTCTTCGCCGCCTCTTCGGATTTGCGCTGAACGTTCTGCTCGAGGTAGTTGCGGGTAATGCTGTCGAGGATAGCGCGGATCTGGTCTTTGTCTTCACCGGTATAAGAGAGGCTAAGCACGCCCGTATCTTTGCCGTTTTCAGCCACGGTCAGGTTGCCCTGAAGCTGGTTTATCATGCCCAGCGTGGAGTATTTAGTGACGGTAAAGGTATCACCAACCTGAGCTTTAATGGCGTCAACCGCCATCGAAATGCCCGCTTTTTCCAGCGGCTGGCCAACCTGGCCTTTGGCGCTGAAGCCGTTATCGCTGGTCAGCAGGTACTGGGTCGGGCTAAGCACTTCGACGGTAAAGGTGTCTTTGCCCATACCGGCGGGCAGATTGAAGCTGCTGACCTTTACCGTGTCGTTCTGGCGCCCGTGCAGGCGATCCCAGCCCGCGCCAAACAGCCAGAAGGTGTTTTTGACGACCGAAATATCCAGGTTAAGGTCATCAACGGTTTTGCCCATCACCAGGCGCGACTGGATCAGCTGCATTTCGGCAGCGGACGCAGGCGGCTTGTTGGAGAGCGCCGAGTTAATGTCGTTAACCAGGGAATTCCCGGCGTTCTGTTCGATCTGCACCAGCGCATCCGCTTTATAGATAGGCGTAGCAAACAGAGCATAAACCGCGGCCAGCAGTGCAAATACCGCAGTAATGCCCAGCACCCACCAGCGGGCTTCAAGCACGGTGCCAAACAGACGGCCAATATCAATTTCGTCGTTGCCCTCGGTCGAGGCGCTCGAACGGTGTACTTTGTCAGTCATTGTTATCCCTGATGAGCGTTGAGTGCGTTAGCCCACTTCTGGGCGGAAAGGTCGAGAAGCTCGTAAACCGCTTCGAAAGCGTCGCGGCTTTTGCGATACGGGTCCGGGATCTCCCGCTCCGCATCCCAGTGACCAAACAGCATCACTTTGCCGCGCATCTCGGGCGCCATTTCGCAGATGGCGGAAATATGACGCTTCTCCATCGTCAGGATCAGGTCGTAATCGCGGCACATACGGCCTGAGACCTGGCGGGCGCAGTGCCCATCCAGAGAGAGATTGTGCTGCTGCGCCACGCGAACGGCACCGTCATCGGCCCCCTTCCCGACCAGCGCACCAAGCCCCGCAGACTCGACGGTCAACCCGGGCTGATACGTCCTGAGCAGGCGTTCTCCCGTAGGGGAACGGCAAATGTTCCCCACACACACCACAAGAATTTTGTTAAACATAGCGCGTTACCATGTATGCAGATCGCTGGCGGTATCCGTCATATAACGAACGCCGCTGATGGTTGGCAGCAGCTGGTTGATCAGGCGGTTCCAGCGGGTGACCGGTGCGGTCGTGACATAGACGACGTCGTACGGCTGCAGCTGGAACTCGGTGCCCATCACCAGCGATGTCGCATCGGACATATCCAGCTGATAGATATTGGCGATTTTGCCGCCCTGCTTCTCTTTCAGCGGTCGAATCACGAAGATGCCGCTGGCATTGGAGGCGGTCATGTCCAGCCCTTCCGCTTGCCCCAGCGCTTCGGTCAGCGTCATGCCGCTGAAGTCCATCTTCAGGGTGGTCTGTTTCTTCACTTCACCCATCACGAACACTTTCAGATCGTCGTTGCGCGGCACAAACAGGATATCGCCCGGATAAAGCAGGTGGTTCTGGCTCAGATCGCCGTTCTGCATCAGGGCCTGTAAAGAGATGCGTTTTTCCTGCCCGTTGTGGGTCAGCACCACGTTGCGCCAGTCGGCGAGATCGGTCAGGCCGCCTGCGGCGTTAATCGCATCCAGAACCGTTAACGGCACGTTGGTAATAGGCTGTTGGCCAGATTTGTTTACCTGACCTGAGACATAGGCTTTCTGTGAGCGGAAGGCGGCGATATTAACGTCCACCTGCGGGTCAGCAATGTACTGCGCAAGGCGGCCGGTAATATCACTACGGATCTCGGCAAGGGTTTTGCCGGTCACTTTTATCTTGCCCACGTACGGGTAGAACACGGTGCCGTCGGACTGCACCCAGTTACCCGCATCGCTTGAGCTGCGGTACTGACCGGCAGGCGTGGTCAACTCAGGGTGGTCCCAGACGGTGACGCTCAACACGTCACCCGGCCCGACGCGATATTGATATTGGGAGATTTCCTGATCCAAAGACATATTCGGCTGTGCGACGGCAGGACGCACGCGTAATTGCTCAACGAGACGCGGCGTGAGGGGATAAACATTAACCATGCGATCCAGATCGAAATCTGCATCCTGTTGCTTAATCACATCTTTCCCCATCGTGGACATATTGCTTCCGGGAAGAACTGTGCAACCGCTCATCAGGGTTACGGATACCAATAAAGGCATCAATTTAAGTTTGTATTTTATCATTGAGTATTTATCACTATGGCAGAGTAATTATCCTGAGCGAATAAAATATGCGACCCATTATCTCGCGGACGCACCAGAAAATTGAACATACTGACCGCAAAAAATAACGGGTATCAGTCTTAAATCTCGCTTATTTCCTGACATCTTATAGACAGAATAATTGAGGCGTAAACTCTGGCTGTCAGGCAGGCTACCGCCCTTGGCTTACAGTCACCAAACTACTGAAAAGAAAGCAGATAATAAGAGGACTCCGAAGCTAAGATAAATCTGTAGTATTTATCTGCCCGCGGGAGTTACGAGTCATGAAGCGCTTAAGTGCCACACCAATTAATTATAAAAAATACATTCCTTACCAGACACTGATATCGATTGTTACAGCTAAGCCAGGGACAGGCAAGGCAGCAAATGACAAGAAACAGACTTTTAAGATTAATATTAAGCTCGCAAAACCTGTGTTTTAAGATTTTCTTTATATTGACAGCCTTTATATTAACAAGGGCATGGCCTTATACAGATATATCTTATATATATAACAAGCCGCATTATTTATTTAGCACCACAAGAAGTGTTCATTTTTTAATTATTTACCCTGGTTATTGCGCGGGAATATAAAAAACTCCGGCTCATTAATGCATCTTTATAAGATTAATCGCAGGGTGATATTGCATTTTAGTGAAGGGTTATCCATTCTTTCATTGTGGCAAAGCCTGGAAAACATCCGCTCGCCGCTGTGTTTCACTCACGACTTTGAGGATGCAAAACGCCGTATGGAATGGATTGCCGATCCTTCAATCTGGGCAGGCCTGGTCACGCTGATTGTTATCGAGCTGGTACTGGGTATCGATAACCTGGTATTCATTGCGATTCTTGCCGAAAAGCTCCCGCCCGCCCAGCGGGATAAAGCGAGGGTGACAGGGTTAGTGCTGGCGATGCTGATGCGCCTGCTGCTGCTGGCCTCCATCTCCTGGCTTGTCACCCTGACGAAGCCGCTGTTTCAAATAGCCAGCTTTGGCTTCAGCGCCCGCGACTTAATTATGCTCGGCGGCGGTCTGTTCCTGATATTTAAGGCGACCGTAGAGCTGAACGAACGGCTGGAAGGCAAAGACAGCGAAGCGCAAAACCAGCGCAAAGGGGCACGATTCTGGCCCGTCGTGGCACAAATTGTGATTCTCGACGCCGTATTTTCACTGGATTCGGTGATCACCGCGGTGGGGATGGTTGACCACCTGGCGGTCATGATGGCGGCGGTGATTATCGCCATCAGCCTGATGCTGCTGGCCAGTAAATCGCTCACGCGCTTTGTGAACAATCATCCAACGATTGTGATCCTCTGCCTGAGCTTCCTGCTGATGATTGGCTTTAGCCTTGTTGCGGATGGCTTCGGCTACCACATTCCAAAAGGCTATCTGTATGCCGCCATTGGCTTCTCGGTGGCGATTGAATCCTTAAACCAGCTGGCGATTTTCAACCGCCGTCGTTTCCTGTCGGCAAATCAGTCGTTACGTCAGCGCACCGCCGAGGCGGTTTTAAGATTGTTGAACGGGAGAAAAGAAGAGGCGGAGCTGGATGCGCAAACGGCCTCGCTGATTGCTGACCACAGCCCGGAAGAGGACATCTTTAACCCGCAAGAGAAGCTGATGATAGAACGCGTGCTGAATCTTAACCAGCGTACGGTCAGCAGCATCATGACCTCGCGTCACGATGTCGAACATCTGAAGCTGAGCGATTCAGAAGCTCGCACTCGCGAGCTTCTGGTAAACAATCAACATACCCGCATTGTGATAACCGACGACGGGGATGAGATCCTCGGCGTGGTACATGTTATTGATTTACTCACCCAGTCGCTCAACGGTGAGCCACTCAACGTCGAAACGTTGATTCGTCAACCGCTGGTCTTCCCGGAAATGCTGCCGCTGCTGCAGGCGCTGGAGCAGTTCCGCAACGCGCGCACGCATTTTGCTTTTGTGGTGGATGAGTTTGGTTCAGTGGAAGGCATTGTCACCTTAAGCGACGTAATGGAGACTATCGCGGGCAACCTGCCGAACGAAGTCGAAGAGATAGATGCCCGGCACGATATTCAGAAAAATGCGGACGGCAGCTGGACGGCGAACGGCCATATGCCGCTGGAGGATTTGGTGCAATACATTCCCCTGCCGCTTGATGAAAAACGCAGCTATCACACCATTGCAGGCTTGCTGATGGAGTACCTACAGCGCGTACCGGCTGCCGGTGAGGCGGTTAAGGTGGGAAGCTTTGAGCTGAAAACCCTGGTGGTTGAAAGCCACCGGGTGCAGAAGGTGCAAATTGTCCCGCTGGATGACGAAGAGAGCGAGTGGGAATACCCTTAACGGCCTCCCCGCTCGTTGTTTAGCTGGTCTTCCCTGCCTCATCAAGCCAGGGAAGAAGTAAACCGGCATCTTTGCGGATCGACAGTATGTTGTACCAGGCATCAAACCTGCTGGAGATTGCGTTAACCTGATTATTGTAGTGGTCGGTCTCGGCGATCAGCACATCCAGCAGGCTACGCTTCCCCAGGTGATACCACTGTTGAAAGAACATCCAGCGGATCTTGTCGCTCTCCACGGCAAGATTTGCGTACGCAGTGGCCCGCTTGCTGTATTTTTCCACCTCACGGTACTGCGTTTTTACACGATACTCCGTGCGGCGCAGTAAATCTTCACGCGCCTGTTTATAAGCTTCAGCGCTATGTACCGCAGAAGAAACTTTCGCCATGCCTGAAAAGCCGCTGAAGATATCCCAACTGATTGAAAACCCGACCTGTAGATCGCTTTCTTCGCCGTAGTTTGCTGCGGCAAACCCTTTATTGGCAACAAGGTCAAGCTGGGGGAGCTGCTTTGCCTTCTCCTCTTTTGCGCTGGCAAGCCATGCCTGATATTGCGCCTGCGCCTCGCGCATCATCGGCGTCGCCTGCAAATTGCTTAGCGCACTGTTGGCATCCGGCATTTGCATATCCCAGAGGCTGTCGATGGGGATGGGATGACGTGGAGCGTCGCCAAGCCACTGGTTAAGCGTGACGGTCAACGTTTCTATTTCTGCTGCGGCATCGTCACGGGCTTCTTCAGCCTGCAACAGACGGGCCTGCGCCTGCACCAGCTCGCTCTGGCGCCCGGCATCCGTTTCAACTATGCGGCTTAGCATCGTCACCAGCTCTTCCATTCGTGAAGAGTAGACCTGAGCCGTTTGCAGAATTGCCCGCTGCTTTCCCAATTTGACTTCCGTGCTCGTGACGTCAAATGCCAGCTCATCGAGCTGCGAAAGATACTTTTGCGCCGCTGCCACGTTGCGGTATTCACGGTTTTTGATGGCGCTTGCCAGCCGGCCCCAGTCGAACACCGGCATCGATAACGACGCGGAAAAATCCCCGTCGTTCGCGTACCGCTTGTAGCGCCCATTTCCCTCGCTAACGGGCATCGCCACGGCACTGACATGAAGCTGCGGCCAGCGCTCACCTTTAACATCGTCAATATCATCCGATGCGGATTGCCACTGCTCGTAAAGCTGACGAAGCTGGTAGTCACGGGCAATGGCAATGTTTACCTCCCGGCTAAACGCCCCGCTAACAGCAATACTCTTTTTCATTATGGCCGCTGACGGATGCTGCTCGGAGGGTGACAGGGCGGGCGCATCTGCCTTTAATGAAGATTCGGCCCAGCTACACGGAGCTGCAGAAACCATGACCGCCGCGCACAGCAGAACATCCCTGAAATGCATCATATTTATCTTTCCCTGAACGCTTCACGCGATTTCAGCACCGGTTTAAGCAGGTAGCTGAGAATACTTTTCTCACCCGTTTTGATCTCAACGGAGGCGGTCATACCGGGAATAATTGGATGATCTTTTCCCCCCGCGGTCAGCACGCTTCGCGTTGAATGCACGCGAATTCGATAATATGTCGTCTCTTTCTGCGCCCCGCTGCGCGGGTCTTCTTCCAGCGTATCGGCGCTGATGTAGGTCAGCGTTCCGCTTAAACCGCCATAAATGGCGTAATCATAGGCGGTGAGCTTTATCGTGACGGGCAGGCCCGGGCGCAGAAAAGCCACATCTTCAGGACGGACTTTGGCTTCAACCACCAGCTCATCCTCGAGCGGGATCAGCGACATGATGTCTGCACCTTGTGGAACGACTCCGCCGGGGGTAGTCAGGCGAATATTCTTCACCACCCCGCGAGCGGGGGCGACAATCGTCGTGCGGGAGAGCAGATCTTCTTTCGCCTGAGTACTCTTCTCGCTTTGCGCCAGCTCCGACTCGGATTTGACCAGTTCGGCGTTGGCCTCCGCGTGATAACGATTCTGACGCTCGGTGATTTGCAGGCGCAAATCATTGGCCTGCCGCTTCATCCGCAGGAGTTCAACCTCTGACATCAGCCCCTGCGCGACCAGAGGAGCGGACATATTGATCTCTTTCTCGGAGAGCTGGAGGCTCCGTTTCAGCACCGCGACACCCTCATCAAGCGCCTTTTTCCTTGCCTGATAAGCCTTCGTTTCGTCCTGGATAATGGACGGCCACTCCTGCAGAGTTTTCGGAAACACCAGCGGTGTGCCATAAGCTTCAGCCCGCAAACGGGCAACTGACCCTTCAAGCCCTGCAACTTTAGAGGAGGTTTCCTGCCAGGCCGAGCGAGCCTGAGTGGCATTAAGCCTGAGCAGCACCTGGCCTTTTTCGACGATCTCCCCTTCGTGCACCAAAAGGCTAGCCATAATGCCGCTATCCAGGCTCTGAATGACCTGCTCGCGGCTGGCGGGAATGACTTTCCCCTGCCCTTTCACAACCTCTTCTACCTGCGCCAGGGCAGCCCAGATGCCGCCCACAACAAGTACGATAATAATGAGCCATAGCACCAGTAGCGTGCCGGGCGTTGACTGATTAAGCAAAGCCGCACGGGCATCGGCCATGAATTCGCGATCGATGGGTTTGACGGGGAGCCCGGCGTTTTTTTTCTCGTTCGCCATGCTATTCCCCTCCCATTTTCGGTTCTTTGAGCGATTTTCCCTGCGGGTCGTTTTGGCTCAGCCTTGCCAGAACGTCTGCTTTTGGCCCATCAAGAACCACTTTTCCCTCTTCCATCACGATGATGCGATCAACCTGATTGAGCACGGAGAAGCGATGGGTAACGACAACCAGCGTCTGATGATGGGTTGCCGCCGCAAGGCGTTTCAGGAACAGCGTTTCGGTCTGGGTGTCCATCGCGCTGGTTGGCTCATCCATCAGCAACAGCTTCGGCTGGGCGAGCAGGCATCTGGCCAGCACTACCAGCTGCTGCTGCCCACCTGAAAGCCCCTGCCCGTTTTCACCAATGGGCATTTCATAACCAAGCGGATGGCGCTGGGCCATTTGATCCAACCCGGTCAGACGACAGACGGACAAAAACGCTGACGAGCTACAGCCGGGATGGCCTATCTGGATGTTCTCCCGCAGCGTACCGTAAAATAGCCGCGAGTCCTGGCCCACAAAACCAACCTCGGCGCGCCAGTCCGCCGGATCAATCTGCAATGCGTCCAGCCCATCCATCAATATCTGGCCCTGGTTTGCCTGATACAGCCTCGCCATTAGCCGTAACAGCGTTGATTTACCGCTGCCAATTCTTCCCAGAATGGCGACTCGCTCACCGGGATTGAGCGTCAGGCTGACGTTGCTGATTGCCGCGGGCCGGGGAATGCCGTCACTGGCAGGCCAGCTAAAAGAAATGTTTTTAAGCGTCAGAGCACCGTTAAGCTGCGGGGCGGCCAGATAGCGGCGCGAGCGGTCTCTGTCAGTGGGCTTGCGCATGAGTTCATTAATGGATCTCATGGCCGCACGAGCCTGCTGGAAACGGACGGCAAGCCCCACGATTTGCCCTAACGGGGCGGTAATTCTGCTGGAGAGAATAACGGTGCCGATAAGCCCGCCCATCGACAGATCTCCGTCTGCTATCAGGTAAACGCCCCAGCAAACCAGCGCCACCGTTTGCAGCTGTTGAATCGTGCTCACGGAATTCGACGCCAGCCCGGAAAGCAGACGCGACTTCATTGAAGTTTTGGAGATAAGCGCGCTGTATCTGTCCCAGCGAAGCTGCATAAACCCTTCGCCTCCCGCCGCTTTTAATGACTCCAGACCGTCGACTGACTCAATAAGAATGCCCTGCTTAATAGACCCTTCACGCAGGTTTTCCTTCATTAATCTGGCAAGCGGCCACTGGATAAGCAGGCTGACAATAATAATTAAGGGGATTGCAGCCAGAGGAATAAACGCCAGAGGCCCGCCGATACCGGCAATAATGATGGTGAACAGCAACACAAAAGGCAGATCGCTCAGGGTCACTAAAGTGGCGGAGCTGACAAAATCACGCACCGTTTCATATTCACGCAGCTGGTTAGCAAAAGAGCCGGAGGAGGCAGGTTTATGCTCCATGCGCAGGGACATTGCGTGACGAAACAGGCGTGAACCGATGATTAAATCGGCCTTCTTTCCCGCCATATCCAACAGCCAGGCACGGATATTACGGGCGATAAATTCAAAGACAATGGCCAGCATGACGCCTGTTGCCAGCGACCAGAGGGTAACGAAAGCCTGGTTGGGCACCACGCGATCGTAAACATTCATGGTAAAGAAGGTGCCCGCCAGCGCCAGAACGTTAATCAGCATGGCGGCGAGCACGGCGTTGCCGTAGTAGCGCCGAAAACGCCAGAGCGTGCCCCATAGCCAGTGTTCGGAGGTGTCGATTTCCTGCTCCCCCAGACGATTATCAAGCGGGGGCCGGGGTTTCACCAGCAGCGCGTAGCCGCTGTACTGTAGCTTCAGCTCCTGCGCGCTGAGTTCAATCTGTCCGTTGCCCGCTTCGGGAGCCAGCAGCGTGAAAAGCGTCTCTCCCTGCGCATTCACCTGTGAATCTGACAGAATAAAAGCGCCACCATCGTGACGCAGCAAAATAGCGGGAAACAGCCAGGGCGAGATTTCAGTGACTTCCCGTAAGATCAGCGATGAAGCAATACCCACTCTTTCTAAAGCTACCCCCGCCATTTGCGGAGTCAGTCGGTGCTCAATGGGCAGACCGCTAAGGAATACCTTTCGACTGACCGGCTGGCCGTGATATTGCGCAACCCAAAGTAGCGCTTCAACCAGCGTATCCTGCTGCTGAATGGAGACGGCGATCTCATCTGCGGTGTTTTCTTGCGATGCATACATGCTGGGGTTTCACTTTCCTGAACAACGCTGCATAAATAGATATAAGCAAAATCGGATGATGAAGATGACAATAAAATAACTCCCCGGGCCAGCCGGGGAATTAAATAAATATAATTAATTTATTAAATAATATTGACGTGGACGTTATCTTCAACCAGAACAGCCGCACCCTGGCTATTGGTATATGCCTGGTAATTGTGACCTTCATATTGAACTGCAATATGTGAATCACTCCAGCCATGATTGGCATCAACGAGATTCAACACATCACTTTCATCGCCATTCACCACGACTTTTTGCTGGAACATATTCGTCACCAGATCTTTGCTACCCAGTTCAATCACATCATCCAGGGATAACGTCAGTGACTGGTGACCTTCGGCAGACAGGTCGAATACTTCGATGGAATGCAGAGCATGATTTGTTTCGCTGACGTTCAGCGCGGTACCTTCACCTGTCAGGGAGATTTTATCAAAGGTAAAGTCGGAGCCAATAATCTGACCATCGTGACCCAGTGAAGCAATATCCTGCTCAGTAAGCGCATACTCCATGTGCAACGGCATCTCTGAATTCAGGGAGAACTTGGAAACCTGCAGTGAGAATTCGTCGCTCATGGCGCTTAATTCACCGCTGCTGTTTTCAGACTGCACGGTGAGGTGGTGCTCCATTAGCACTTCGGATGAGCCCATCGCCGGGGCCGCCAGCGCTTGCTCTGGCGTAAATGACCAGCTGCCGTACTGGTCAGCATGGGTTTCACCAATCAGTACACCGTTATCGTAAACGTGTACCAGGCTGTTGGCTTCTGCTACGCCCTGCAGCGTAGGCTTGCCGTCATCGGTTTTCTGGTGGTTATAGACGCGAACTTCGTCGCCATGCTCATTGTTGACTTTATCAACCGCAAAGTAGATGGCCGGATTATTGTCTGGCTGCGGCTGCGGGTCTGGCTGTGGTTTTGGTTCTGGCTGCGGTTCAGGTTGCGGCTGTGGTTCTGGCTGTGGTTCTGGCTGCGGCTCAACGTCCTGATCTGCAGGCTTCGAGCCTGTATCAAGGTTATAAACAAAACTTACTGGCTCTGGCGTCAGAGACGCTCCAGTAGTATCTACAGACTGCAGGGTAATAGTGTGCTGGCCATTTTCCATCGAAGGCATCTGGAAATTCCACAGGCCGTAAGAATCAACGGTCACCTCACCAATCTGCACGCCATTATCATAAATACCGATGTGGTTACCTGGCTGTGCAGTACCGTTAAGAAATGCATTTTGCGAGTGAACGACTTCCTGCGGATTAGTCATGGTCTTATAGGCACCATCATAAACGCTATCAATCGTAAAGTTCTGAGGAGTGACCGTATCACCTGCATTATTATTGGTCGAGTAAGTTTTATTTTCCATTCTTTCCATCCATGATTAATTAATACCTGAGCCCTGTCTGATATCGATAGGGCTCATAATTTTTTATTTTTCATTTCGCAGCGAAAAATAAGTTTCATATTAAACGCGGAGATACGGAGCAACAACAGGAAAACACAGGCCCGACTTCAATTAAGAATCGAACCAAAAGCATTCACACAATGAATATTAATACCCGGTGAACCTCATGGAGATAATCCCTAATAGAATGCTCAACAATATCGCTGGAAGAAATAAGACGTATCGGGGATGAGAAGAGAAGATATAACAGATGATAAAAACTCACCGGCTGTCGGCCGGTGAGTCAATAACAACTTACTCTAACAGTTTTTTAAGATCGTTAGCTTTAGGGTTACTGGAGTGCTTATCCGCCCACTCTCTCAGACGACGCTTCGCCTCGTCCTGCATCTGGTTACGCAATATATCATCCACCTTGAGGCTGTAATTCAGCTTCTGCCATGGGCCGTATACGCGCACCGGAATCGGGGTGTTTTTAAGCATAGTAATCAGCTTGTTATCCCCATCCCAGCCACCTTTCACCGTGACGTTAAATCGGGTATCACAATCCTCTTTCACCAGGTCCATTGTGCCTTCGCCGGTCAGGTCCAGTACCGCTGAGTTACCGAGCATATTCGTCAGGTCAAGCTCACCATTGTTCAGCGTTGCCGCCGCGCTAAAGTGTTCCAGCACGGTAACATTGTCATAGTCCTGTTTCGCTTTAATGCTGCTGTTGCTGCGCTCAACCGCCTGCTGAATCATCTGCTGGAAGTTCATGCCCTGCAGGTGAGAATCCGCCATTGTTACGTTGGCTTTACCCTGCCAGGAGCGACGGAATGCATCAGAATTCAGGCGGTCGCCAGTAAACTGGCCCTGCATGGAAAGCTGGCCCGTTAAGGCGATAGGATAATCGAAGGCGGTGAGTATCGGGGCAATCTCGATATTGTCGATTTGCGGCTGGAAATGCAGGCGCGGCTCATCCTTACGCGCATCCAGCTCGCCCGGCAACGACATGCTTCCTTTGCCAAACTGACCCGTTAACGCTGCTATCTTCAGCAGACCATACTCATTGGTAATATCAGAGCGCACATGCGAAAAATTCAGCCCACGCCAGCGAACGGCTTCCGCGGCCACTTTCACCTGGGCGCTAAAGCCGCGAAGATTACGGTAAGTGGTATCTTCAACGCCCGTGGCAATAATCGGGCGGGGTAAAGTGTTCTGCTGCTGGCCACGCTGTGGAACGGCGGTATTCGTCACCGCCGACGCGGCGACCAGATTATCCAGATTCAGTTTCTTCGACTGCACATCGACAACCCACTGCGGTTTATCGCCTAGTGTCACGCTGGCGCTTCCCTGCAGGTCGCTTTCGTTAGCCGTGAGCTGTATCTGGCTCAGCTCAAGTTTGTGGCTCGGTTGCAGCCAGCTAATCCGAAGCGTGCCGCTGCCGCTGATACCCTGCTTCGGTAAGTCGGCGCCAATAAATTTGTAATCCAGCTGTGAGAAGGTCGCATCGAGTTTCTGCGGATAATCTCTGGCATTGAGGTCAGCGACGAACGATAAGGAGAGGTCGCGCTGATCCCGGTTGATACGGCTATTGAACTCGATGTGCGCCTGCTTGTTATCATCCTGCTCCATTTGCAGATTGATATTACGCACCGTGACCTGTTCGTCATCATCATGCTGGAAGACCAGTACGCTATCCGCAACTTTGAGCTTAGCGATATCAAATGACCAACCCTGTTCTGGTTCCGGAGCAGGATTGCTGCCGGATGGCCCAACAGGGGCGTTTTCTGGTTTGCGCGCCTCTGTTTCTGGGGTCAGCTGAACAACCGCGCCTTTCAGCATCACCTGCTGAACCTGCAGCTGGTGGGAAAGCAGAGGCAGCAGCGCCACATCAAGACGCATGTTTTCTGAACTGACAATCGGCTGCGTCGCGCCAGGTGCGGTCAGCGACATTCTGCCGGATAAGATGCTCAACTGCGGCCAGACGTGCCAACGCAGCGGCCCGTCCAGCCTGAGCTGGTATCCGCTACGCTGTTCCACCTGGTGCACCATATAAGCGCGAAAATCATTGGGATTGACCAACAGCACCAACGCAGAAAGGCCAGCAACTATCACGACCAGCAAAATCATCAGCGTGGTTAATAATCGTCTCATTGGATCCTCAGCTCAAAAATCGGGGTACCCGGTCAGTCTTTATCGATGCGGCTGGCAACGGCACCTTGCTGATCGCGATACTTTGCATCCTGACGGCGGTTATAAGGCCGTGCAGCAGGGCCTGAGAGCGGCTCGAAGCTCAGCGCACCAATCATCATACCTGGACGCAAAGCCAGCGGCAGTTTACCGGAGTTATAAAACTCCAGAACGATACAGCCGTGCCAGCCCGGATCGATACGATGAGCCGTGACGTGAACCATTAACCCCAGTCGGGCAAGAGAGGAACGTCCATCCAGCCAGCCTACGAGATCGGAGGGAATGGTGACCGACTCAAGCGTGACCGCCAGCGCAAGCTCCCCCGGATGAAGGAAAAAAGCGTCCCCTTCATCAAGCACGATTTCGTCACTCATCACCCGCTCAAGGGAAGCGGTCACTTCGTCTTTAGGCCCGCTCAGGTCGATAAACGGTGCGGTATGACCACTAAAAGTGCGGAATTTATTACCCAGACGTACATCAACGGTTGCGCCATTAATACGCTCAACCGGCGGGCGTGGCGTAATAGTTAATCGCCCGTCATCAAGCCAGGCTTCTATATCGCGGTCACACAAGCGCATCGCAGATTCTCCTTATCAGGCAGTTTTGTTTACCCTGCCATACCGGGCGGTAGATAGCCACGGATGGGCAGATAATTACTTGTATTTCATTGTAACTTGCGAGCACACCCCAAAAACGTACGCACGCTTCTTTATTCAAAGAACTGGCTGATTTTCGCTTTCAGAATATCGATAGCAATGCGGTTTTTCCCCCCACGCGGCACAATGATGTCGGCGTGCTGCTTCGAAGGTTCGATAAACTGCAGGAACATAGGACGCACGGTTTTCTGATACTGCGCCATCACCGAATCCATTGAACGACCGCGCTCATTCACATCGCGCTTCATGCGGCGCATCAGGCAGATATCTAGCGGGGTATCAACAAAGATGGAGAAATTCATCTCTTCACGCAGACGGGCATCCGTCAGCAGCAGAATACCTTCGAGAATAATGACCTTCTTCGGGACCAGATGCACCGTATTTTCAGTACGAGTGTGTTCGACATAGCTGTAAACCGGCAGCTCAATAGCCTGTCCTGATTTCAGCATCTGCAAGTGCTGGAACAACAAATTGTGATCCATGGCGCTTGGATGGTCGTAGTTAGTTTTGACTCGCTCTTCCATCGACAGATGGCTTTGATCTTTGTAATAGCTGTCTTCTGGAATAACACCAATGTTTTCATCACCTACCTGATCGCGGAGTTCACGATACAGCGTACTGGCAATTAGACTTTTCCCTGAGGCCGATGCGCCGGCGATCCCAATGATGACGCATTGATGAGACTTGTCAGTCATGTTGTAAACGAGCCTTGTTGACTTAATGTGAAGGAAGGGCGACGCCAAAGCGTCAAACGCGCCAATTATAGGGAGTTCCGGCGGGTGATACCAGAGTAATGCTGATTCACTTAGGATTTAGCTTAAGCCAGAAAAATACGCTGCTCACAACATCAACGATATGGGGGCTTTCAGAGGAGAATGTCATAAATGAAAATAAGCGGCATCACGCGGCATTTTTATAACACGTTGATGTTAAATTATGATCGTACAACATAGGAATTGTAAAATGTTTGTACTAGCATGAACCGAAACAATTCATTTTTTGCATCCGGGCGTTGTACCTGGCGGCACTGCCTTAACGGATGTTGTGGGAATGACCAAAACTAAAACAGATAATATTGCCGCCATGCCTCTCCTGTTACTTCTTGTAGGTTTGGGTCTGCTGAGCTTCGTTTTTACGCTCTATTCCCTCGAATTAACGTTGCTCGGTACCGTTCTTGCTCCGTTGTGGTTCCCTACCTCCATCATGATGGTGGCTTTTTTTCGTCATCCGCGCCGCCTGTGGTTCCCCATTATTGTTGCCTGCTCCCTCGGCAGCCTCGCTGCGGCAGTCGTCCTCTTTCCGATTACCGAGATAAATTTAGGCTTCACGGCTATCAATATCCTCGAAGCCCTGATTGGCGCAATATTGATGCGCCGTTTCCTGGCGCAAAAAAACCCGCTGCAAAACCTTAATAGCTGGGTGCGACTTTCATTGTGCAGCGCAGTGGTGCCTCCTCTTATTGGAGGAGCATTTGCCGTCTGGCTTGCTGGCCCGGAAGGCGGATCTGCGGCAAAGACCTTTTTCGTCTGGGTATTGTCCGAAGCCATTGGCGCATTAGCTTTGCTGCCAACAGGATTACTTTTTAAACCTCACTATCTGCTGCGCACCCGCAATCCAGAACAGCTGCTGGAAACCGCGCTGACGTTGATTGTCACTCTGTTGCTGAGCTATTTTGTGCTGCGTTTTATGCCGTGGCCTTTTACCTTTATTATCGCCTTCCTGATGTGGAGCGCTATCCGCCTCCCCCGCCTGGAGGCTTTCATTATCTTCCTCGGTACGTTGATGGTCGTTTCTGCCATGATGGCCACCAATAATGTCTCAATGATAACGCCGCATGCCACGGTGGTGGATAACGCGCCGTGGCTGCCGTTCTTAATGATCCTGCTTCCTGCCAACGTCATGACCATGGTCATGTATTCGTTTCGTGAGGAGCGCAAACACATCACGGAAAGTGAAGCGCGCTTTCGTAACGCCATGGAGTATTCTGCCATCGGTATGGCGCTGGTCTCCATTGAAGGTCACTGGATTCAGGTCAATAAATCGCTGTGCAAATTCCTGGGCTATACGCCTGCTCAACTGCACGCACTGACCTTCCAGCAGATTACTTATCCCGAAGACCTTCATGCGGATTTGATTCAGTTAGACAAACTGGTTTCCGGCGAGCTGAACAGCTATTCCATGGAAAAACGCTATTACACCAGCAAAGGTGAGGTTGTCTGGGCCCTGCTGGCCGTTTCAGTCGTGAGAGATACCGATGGCTCCCCGCTCTACCTCATCGCCCAAATCGAAGATATAAACGATCTTAAGCACACCGAGTGGGTCAATAAACGCCTGATGGAGCGCATCACGCTAGCCAATGAGGCTGGCGGTATCGGCATCTGGGAATGGGACCTGACAAGCGACGTGATCAGCTGGGACAGAAGGATGTTCGATCTTTATGAGGTCGACACCCACATCAAACCAACCTATCAAATTTGGGCCGAGTGCCTCCTGCCGGAAGACCTGCCCGCGGCAGAGAGCGTGGTGCATGAATCGCTGCGTGCCCGCATGCCGTTTAAAATGGAATACCGCATCAAGGTGAAAGACGGTATTCGCCATATCCGCTCGCTGGCAAACCGGGTGCTGAACAAAAATGGCGACGTTGAGCGCCTGCTTGGCATCAATATGGATATGACGGAAGTTAAACAGCTTAATGAAGCGCTTTATCAGGAAAAAGAGCGTTTACACATTACGCTGGACTCCATCGGCGAAGCGGTAATTTGTACCGACATCGACATGAATGTCACCTTTATGAACCCGGTGGCAGAGAAGCTGAGCGGCTGGCCGCAGGAGAGCGCTACCGGCCAGCATATCTTGTCGATCCTGCGCATTACCTTTGGCGATAACGGCCCGGTAATGGAGAACATCCACAGCGGTGATTTTTCCCGCATGGCAATCGAGCAGGACGTGGTGCTGCACTGCCGTAACGGCGGCAGCCACGACATCCATTACAGCATCACGCCGCTGACAACGCTGGACGGTCATAGCATTGGCTCCGTGCTGGTCATACAGGACGTCACCGAATCGCGCAAAATGCTCAAACAGCTGAGCTACAGCGCCTCCCACGACAGCCTGACCCATCTTGCCAACCGGGTGAGTTTTGAAAACCACCTCAAGCGTTTGCTGCAAAGCGCAGGAGAAAACAGACAGCGCCACGCGCTGGTGTTTATCGACCTCGACAAATTCAAAGCGGTCAATGACAGCGCCGGCCACGCTGCGGGGGACGCGCTGCTTCGCGAGCTGTCCTCGCTGATGTTGAGCATGCTGAGAACCGGCGATGTCCTTGCGCGTCTGGGTGGCGATGAATTTGGTCTGCTGCTGCCCGACTGTTCTGTCGAGAGTGCTCGCCATATCTCCGAGCGCATTATCAAGAGCATCAACGACTATCACTTTGTCTGGGACGGCAGGCTGCATCGCATCGGTGCCAGTGCGGGTATCACCCAGATAGACGCGGACAATCAAATTGCTTCTGAGGTGCTTTCTCAGGCCGATATTGCCTGTTATGCCTCCAAGCACAGCGGTCGTGGGCGCGTCAGTGTCTATGAACCGCAGCAGCTGATGCAGAACAACCGCCCCCTGCTGCCGCCTGAAGAGCAGTGGCGCATCATCAACGACAACCCAATTCTGATGATTGCTCAGGCAATTGCGCCGCCACGCGTTCCTGAATCCACCAGCTTCTATCTTCTGCAGCTGAAATTCTGGAGTAGCGAAGGGGAAGTGCTGGATGAAAAAGCCCTTCGCAGCGGCATAAACGATAATGAACTGCACCACGCTCTGGATCGGCGCGTATTCAGCGAATTCTTCCGGGAGTTTGCCCCGCAGATAGCGCAAAAAGGTTTTGGCGTGGCGCTCCCGATCTCCAGCGCGGGGCTGGCCAGCGACAGCTTTGTTGATGAACTGCTGACACTGCTTGAGCGCAGCCCGCTGCCTGCAAGGCTTCTGCATTTGCAGATTGGCAGCCATGTGTTAGTGATGGAGGATGGAAGCCTTCATGCAAACCTGCGCCGGCTGCGTGAGTACGGCTGCCAGATGGTGCTCACCCAGCCGGGCCGCGACCTGGATATTTTTGATAAAATTCGCCGCCATGACTTCAGCTACATCGTCATCGACCAGGACCTGATCCAGAACATCCACTGCAATCTGATGGATGAAATGATGGTCACCATTATTCACGGTCACGCCCAGCGGTTGAAAATACAAACCATTGCCGGGCCAGCGGACATGCCGCAGGTGTTTGATACCCTGTCCGGCATCGGGACCGACCTGATATACGGTGAAACGATAGGCCAGCCGCAACCGCTGGGAATGCTGCTCAGCACCAGCTATTTTGCGATTAACTGATCCGGCTCCCAGCCGTCGCTGTACCAGATATGCAACAGGGCATACGATCGCCACGGGTGCCAGCGCTCGGCGTAGCGGCGGATCTGCGCAGGCGTCATACCGGGGAAACGTTGTTTTATCAGGTAGTCGTCAGGTAAAAAGACGTCACTCGCCTGCCAGCCGCGCAGCGCGAAATAGTTTGCGGTCCAGCGGCCTATCCCCGGCAGCGTAATGAGCTGCTTTACCCCCTGCTCAACATCCTCAGGCAGCGTGAGCGGAAACTCGCCCGCAGCGACCAGCCGCGCCAGGTTAATAATCGACTCACCGCGCTTAAGCGGCATACCTAACGCTTTCAATTCCTCCGGGTTCAATGCGGCGAGCCGCTCGGGCGCGGGGAAAAGACGCCATTCGGGAAAACCTGCCAGGGGCACCCCAAACTGCTCCGCCACTTTCCCCGCGAGCTTTGCCGCCATCGCGACGCTCACCAGCTGCCCCAGAATTGCGCGCACCGCCTGTTCGAACGCATCCATACAGCCGGGCAAACGCAGGCCGGGGCGGGCCACAGCAAGATCGCCCAGGCTAGCCAGCACGGGCAGTGGTTGACGGCTAAGATCCAGTAACTGCTGGACTTTTATCAGCACTTCATCCGCTACCGGAAGCAGCCCTTCGGTTAGCGTCACCTTCAGCACATGCCGCTCTTCGTCAGGCTGCAGGGCGATCAGCCCGCCATGCTCGCCAACGGCAAAACTGCGGCAATACTGCTTTTCATTGACGCTCTCAATACCGTAAACCGCACGGGCGGCGAGAAAGCCAAACATCCACTGCCAGTCATAGGGTGGCATGTAGTTAAGTTCGAACATGATCGATTCCCTTTTCTTTTGATGGGCTTAGCATAATCGCAAATACCTTATTGCGCCTTGCTTTGATATTCAGTTGCCCGCAGAGACGCATTCGGCTAAAGTCGCCCCCCTTCTCACCGGCATGGGGATATTTATGCAATTTATAGGCTTTGATTATGGTACGGCAAACTGTTCCGTTGCGGTGATGCGCGATGGTGCGCCTCAGCTTCTGGAAATGGAAAATGGTGCTTCCCTGCTTCCTTCTATGCTGTGTGCGCCAACGCGTGAAGCGGTGAGCGAATGGCTCTATCGCCACCATCAGGTGCCGGCAACCGGCGACGAAACCCAGGCGCTGCTTCGCCGTGCGGTCTCATTTAACCGCGAAGAAGATATCGACGTGCTGCCCGGCAGCGTGCAGTTCGGGTTAAGTTCGTTGCGCCAGTATATGGAAGATCCGGAAGAGGTTTACTTTGTTAAATCGCCGAAGTCCTTCCTCGGTGCCAGCGGACTGAAGCCACAGCAGGTCGCGCTGTTCGAAGATCTGGTCTGCGCCATGATGCTGCACATCCGCAATAAGGCCCAGACCCAGGTCGCCGAGCCGATTAACCAGGCGGTGATTGGCCGTCCGATCAACTTCCAGGGCTTAGGCGGCGAAGAGGCCAACACGCAGGCGCAGGGTATTCTTGAACGTGCTGCTCACCGCGCCGGGTTTGAAGATGTGGTATTCCAGTTTGAACCCGTCGCCGCAGGGCTGGATTTTGAAGCCACGCTGACCGAAGAAAAGCAGGTGCTGGTCGTGGATATCGGCGGCGGGACAACCGACTGCTCCGTTCTGTTGATGGGGCCGCAGTGGCACGCCAGACGCGACCGCGAGCATAGCCTGCTGGGCCACAGCGGCTGCCGCGTCGGGGGTAACGACCTTGACATCATGCTGGCGTTTAAACAGCTTTCTCCGCTCTTAGGTATGGGTGGGCAAACTGAAAAAGGCATCGCCCTGCCCGTACTGCCGTGGTGGAATGCGGTGGCCATCAACGACGTGCCTGCGCAAAACGAATTCTACAGCAGCGCCAACGGCAGAATGCTGAACGAACTGGTGCGCGATGCTCGCGAGTCTGAAAAAGTCGCTTATCTGCAAAAGGTCTGGCGTCAGCGCCTGAGCTATCGCCTTGTGAGGGCCGCAGAGGAGAGCAAAATTGCGCTCTCCGACAGCGAGCAGGTGGCCACGCTGCTGCCTTTCATTGCCAAAGAGCTGGGCTGCGAAATCACCCAGCCGGAGCTGGAAAGTGCCATCAGCCAGCCGTTGCAGCGCATACTTGAGCAGGTAAGCCTTGCGCTGGAGAGCAGCGACGTGAAGCCGGATGTGATTTACCTCACCGGCGGCAGCGCCCGCTCACCGATGATCAAACAGGCACTGGCTCAACAGCTGCCGGGCATTGAGATTGCAGGCGGCGATGACTTCGGCTCAGTCACCGCGGGCCTTGCCCGTTGGGCCGACGTAGTGTTTCGCCGCTAACCTCTGAATCGAGCCAGCCGTCACGCCGTGAAGAGATTCACGGCTTTTCCAGCTGGATGTGCTTTACGCCGTCAGGGAAATCGATTTGCAGGGAGAGCGTGCCGCCCAGCGCTTCAATGTAGCGTTTGAGCGTACCGAGCTTTATCTCGTTCCCCCGCTGTTCAATGGCGGTTACCGCAGGCTGGCTGATACCCATCGCCTCCGCCAGCTGCTTCTGCGACCAGCCCATTTCTTCGCGGATCATGTGCAGGCAGGTTTCAAGGATAAGTGCCTGGGTGCCTTCTGCGACCCGCTTTTGCCTCTCCGGCGGCAGGGAGGCAATAATTTCTTCAAGCGTTCTGTAATTTTTCAATGCTGTTCCTCCAGTGAACTCAGCCAGGCAATAAACTCTCTATCAGCGATTGCGATCATCGATTCGTAGAAACGTTTGTCTTTTGATTTATCCCCGGCACAAAGCAGAATTGCCTGCCGTGAGTAATCAAATGCATAGAAAACGCGAAACGGCCTGCCGTAGTGCCGGATCCTCAACTCTTTCATATTGGCAAAGTGCGATCCCTTCACCGTATCGGCATAAGGTCGCGGTAGCCCCGGCCCCATAAACTGTAAGTTTCCTATTGCGTGCAGCGTTTTATCCTGTAACACCTCACTCTGAACGTCAAACCAGTTATCAAAGCATCTTGTTGTCAATACCGTCCATGTCATAGCCACTCCGTTATAAACTATAGTTTATATTTTTTAGCGAAACCACAGTTTATTGCTGGAATTTTGAGCTGGATATCATTTCGTTTCCCCCTTGCGAGACGCCTCGAAGAAAACCGTTTAATCAGAGTTATCCATACAGTATTCCTTTTTTCCTCCATTTTTCAGGGCTGCCGGGTCACTACACTAGTATCATTGGCTATATCGTTTCAGGAAGAGAAGACGTTTAACTATGAAAGGTACGCACACCACCCGTTGGTTCTGGATTGCAGGGGCGATTATTGTTGTCATCGCAGCCGTTTATTTCTGGCGCAGCGGCTCAGTCAGTGAGCCTGGCGCTCAGCAAGCAGCCCAAAAACAAGGCGGTGGACGCCGCGGTATGCGTGGCGGTGCTTTAGCTCCGGTTCAGGCTGCAACGGCAACCAGCGAAGCCGTACCACGTTACCTTACAGGCCTCGGTACCATTACAGCGGCGAATACCGTTACCGTGCGTAGCCGGGTAGATGGCCAGCTGCTGGCGATTCACTTCCAGGAAGGCCAGCAGGTTAAAGCGGGTGATTTACTGGCGGAAATTGATCCAAGCCAGTTCAAGGTCGCGCTGGCTCAGGCCCAGGGGCAGCTGGCTAAAGATCAGGCCACCCTTTCGAATGCGCGTCGCGATCTGTCTCGCTATCAGCAGCTGGTGAAAACGAACCTTGTCTCCCGTCAGGAGATGGACGCACAGCAAGCCTTAGTCAATGAATCCGTCGGCACCGTAAAAGCAGATGAAGCCTCCGTTGCCAGCGCCCAGCTGCAGCTGGACTGGAGCCGCATTACCGCCCCGATAGACGGACGTGTTGGCCTGAAACAGGTGGACGTGGGGAATCAGATCGCCAGCGGCGATACTACCGGCATTGTGGTTCTGACCCAGACGCACCCTATCGACCTCATCTTTACGCTGCCGGAAAGCAATATCGCCACCGTCGTTCAGGCCCAGAAGGCCGGTAAGACGCTGAGCGTAGAAGCCTGGGACCGCACCAATAAAATGAAGCTGAGCAGCGGTACGTTGCTCAGCCTCGATAACCAGATCGATGCCACTACCGGCACCATCAAGCTTAAAGCCCGCTTTACCAACGAAGACGACGCGCTGTTCCCGAACCAGTTCGTTAACGCCCGTATGCTGGTCGATACCCAGCAGGACGCCGTTGTTATTCCGGCTGCAGCGCTGCAGATGGGCAACGAGGGTAACTTCGTCTGGGTACTGAACAGCGAAAATAAAGTCAGCAAGCACCTGGTGACAACGGGGATTCAGGACAGCCAGAGAGTGGTTATCAGCGCGGGCCTGTCAGCCGGTGACAAAGTCGTGACGGACGGTATCGACCGCCTGACGGAAGGCGCAAAAGTTGAAGTCGTGGAGGCGCAGTCAGCCACGGCCAGCGCGGCGGATGAGAAAGCTGCCGCTAAACCTCACGGAGCGAAATCCTGATGCAGGTCTTACCTCCCAGCGCAACGGGCGGCCCGTCCCGCCTGTTTATTCTGCGTCCGGTCGCCACCACGCTGTTGATGGTGGCCATCCTGCTGGCGGGGATCATCGGCTATCGTTTTCTGCCCGTCTCCGCGTTACCGGAAGTCGATTACCCGACGATTCAGGTCGTCACGCTCTATCCTGGCGCCAGCCCCGATGTCGTGACATCGGCGATCACCGCCCCGCTGGAGCGCCAGTTCGGGCAGATGTCCGGCCTCAAGCAGATGTCCTCGCAGAGCGCAGGCGGCGCGTCGGTTGTCACCTTACAGTTCCAGCTAACCCTGCCGCTGGATGTTGCCGAGCAGGAAGTGCAGGCCGCGATTAACGCCGCCACCAACCTGCTGCCGAACGACCTGCCGAACCCGCCCGTTTACAGCAAGGTGAACCCGGCAGATCCACCAATCATGACGCTCGCCGTGACGTCTACCGCCATTCCGATGACCCAGGTCGAAGACATGGTGGAAACGCGCGTGGCGCAGAAAATCTCCCAGGTGTCCGGCGTGGGTCTGGTGACGCTTGCTGGTGGGCAGCGCCCTGCGGTACGCGTGAAGCTTAACGCCCCGGCGATTGCCGCTCTCGGCCTGACCAGCGAAACTGTTCGTACCGCCATTACCAGCGCCAACGTCAACTCTGCAAAAGGGAGTCTCGATGGCCCGGAGCGAGCCGTTACGCTGTCCGCCAACGACCAGATGGAGTCGGCGGAAGAGTACCGCAACCTGATCATCGCTTATCAAAACGGCGCGCCGGTTCGTCTGGGCGACGTGGCTACCGTTGAGCAGGGTGCCGAAAACAGTTGGCTCGGCGCATGGGCCAACAAGCAGCAGGCGATTGTCATGAACGTGCAGCGCCAGCCGGGCGCTAACATCATCGACACCGCCGACAGCATCCGCAAAATGCTGCCGACGCTGACCGAAAGCCTGCCGAAATCGGTGGAGGTGAAGCTGCTGAGCGACCGCACCACCAACATCCGCGCGTCGGTAACCGATACGCAGTACGAGCTGATGCTCGCCATCGCGCTGGTGGTGATGATCATCTATCTGTTCCTGCGCAACGTCCCGGCCACGATTATTCCCGCCGTCGCCGTGCCCCTCTCGCTGATAGGCACCTTTGCGGTGATGGTGTTCCTGGACTTCTCCATCAATAACCTGACGCTGATGGCGCTCACCATCGCCACCGGCTTCGTGGTGGACGATGCGATCGTGGTTATCGAGAACATCTCGCGCTATATAGAAAAGGGAGAGAAACCGCTGGCGGCAGCGCTGAAAGGCGCGGGTGAGATCGGCTTTACGATTATCTCGCTGACCTTCTCGCTTATCGCAGTGCTGATCCCGCTGCTGTTTATGGGTGATATCGTCGGCCGCCTGTTCCGGGAGTTTGCCGTCACGCTTGCCGTCTCTATCCTTATCTCGGCGGTGGTCTCGCTGACGCTGACGCCAATGATGTGCGCGCGCATGCTGAGCCATGAATCGCTGCGCAAACAGAACCGCTTCTCAAGGGCCAGCGAGCGCTTCTTTGAGCGGGTCATTGCCGGATATGGCCGCATCCTGACCAAAGTATTACACCACCCGTGGCTCACGCTCGGCGTGGCTTTTGGCACCCTGGCCCTCACCGTTCTGCTGTGGGTTTTCATCCCCAAAGGCTTCTTCCCGATTCAGGACAACGGCATTATTCAGGGTACGCTTCAGGCCCCGCAGTCCGTCTCCTTTGCCAGCATGGCCCAGCGCCAGCGGCAGGTAGCGGATGTCATTCTCAAGGATCCGGCGGTAGAGAGCCTGACGTCGTTTGTCGGCGTGGACGGCACGAATCCATCGCTTAACAGCGCCCGCCTGCAAATCAACCTTAAGCCGCTGGACGACCGCGATGACCGGATCAAAGCCGTTATTGCGCGGCTGCAAACCGATGTCGCGAAAGTACCCGGCGTGCAGCTTTATCTGCAGCCGATCCAGGATCTGACGATTGATACCACCGTCAGCCGCACGCAGTATCAGTTTTCTCTGCAGGCCACTTCGCTGGATGAGCTGAGCAGCTGGGTGCCAAAACTCACCGAAGAGCTGAAAACCCTGCCGCAGCTGACGGAAGTGAGCAGCGACTGGCAGGACCAGGGGCTGGTGGCCTACGTCAACGTCGACCGTGCCAGCGCCAGCCGCCTCGGTATCTCGATGTCGGACGTGGACAACGCCCTCTATAACGCCTTCGGCCAGCGTCTGATTTCCACCATCTACACTCAGGCCAACCAGTACCGCGTGGTGCTGGAACACGATACGTCCACCACGCCGGGTCTGAGCGCGCTGGACAACATTCGCCTGGCAAGTAGCGACGGCGGCAGCGTCCCCCTTACCGCGATTGCCAAAGTCGAACAGCGCTTTGCGCCGCTGACGGTGAACCATCTCGACCAGTTCCCGTCGACGACCTTCTCGTTCAACGTGCCGGATGACTATTCGCTGGGCGAAGCCGTAGAGGCCATTACCCAGGCGGAGAAAGATCTGGCGCTGCCTTCGGACATCACAACTCAGTTCCAGGGCAGCACCCTCGCCTTCCAGGCCGCACTCGGCAGCACCATCTGGCTGATCGTTGCCTCCGTCGTGGCGATGTATATCGTGCTGGGCGTGCTTTATGAAAGCTTTATCCATCCGATTACCATTCTTTCCACGTTGCCCACCGCGGGAGTTGGCGCGCTGCTGGCGCTGATGCTGGCGGGAGCCGAGCTGGACGTGATTGCGATCATCGGCATCATCCTGCTTATCGGCATCGTGAAGAAGAACGCCATCATGATGATCGACTTCGCGCTGGCGGCAGAGCGTGAGCAGGGGATGGCACCTTATGAGGCGATTTATCAGGCCTGCCTGCTGCGTTTCCGCCCGATTCTGATGACCACGCTGGCCGCCCTGCTCGGCGCGCTGCCGCTGATGCTCTCAACGGGCGTGGGCGCGGAGCTGCGCCGTCCGTTGGGTATCGGCATGGTGGGCGGCTTAATGGTCAGCCAGGTATTAACCCTGTTTACCACGCCGGTTATCTACCTGCTGTTTGACCGCCTGTCGCACTATACGCGCAACCGTTTTGGCCGCCGTGAAGAGGAACTGCCGTGAAATTCTTCGCGCTGTTTATCTACCGTCCGGTCGCGACCATCCTGCTGACCGTTGCCATCACGCTGTGCGGCGTGCTCGGCTTCCGGCTGCTGCCCGTGGCCCCGCTGCCGCAGGTAGATTTCCCGGTGATCATGATCAGCGCCTCGCTGCCGGGGGCGTCGCCTGAAACAATGGCGTCGTCGGTGGCAACGCCGCTTGAGCGGGCGCTGGGGCGAATTGCGGGCGTCAGCGAAATGACGTCTTCCAGCTCGCTTGGCAGCACGCGCATTATTCTGGAATTCAATTTCGACCGGGATATCAACGGGGCCGCCCGCGACGTACAGGCGGCCATCAACGCCGCGCAAAGCCTGCTGCCCAGCGGCATGCCGAGCCGTCCGACCTATCGCAAAGCCAACCCGTCAGACGCGCCGATCATCATTCTGACGCTGACATCGGACACCTTATCTCAGGGCCAGCTCTACGATTTCGCCTCCACGCAGCTCGCGCAAACCGTCTCGCAGATTGACGGCGTTGGCGACGTTGACGTCGGCGGCAGCTCGCTACCGGCGGTGCGGGTGGATTTGAATCCTCAGGCGCTGTTTAACCAGGGCGTCTCGCTGGACGCAGTGCGCACCGCTATCGACAACGCTAACGTGCGCCGTCCGCAAGGGGCCGTCGAAGAAGACACGCGTCGCTGGCAGCTGCAAACCAACGACGAGCTGAAAACCGCCGCGGAATATAAGCCGCTGATCATCCACTACAACAACGGCGGCGCGGTACACCTGAGCGATGTGGCAAACGTCACCGACTCTGTGCAGGACGTGCGTAACGCGGGGATGACCAACGCCAAACCCGCCATTTTGCTGATTATCCGCAAATCGCAGGAAGCGAACATTATCGAAACCGTGGACCGCATCCGCGCGAAGCTGCCGGAGCTGCGCGAAACCATTCCCGCCGCCATTGATTTACAGGTCGCCCAGGATCGCTCGCCAACCATCCGTGCCTCGCTCGCCGAAGTTGAGCAGTCGCTGGTGATCTCCGTGGCGCTGGTGATCCTCGTTGTCTTCCTGTTCCTGCGTTCGGGCCGCGCCACGCTGATCCCGGCCGTTGCCGTTCCCGTTTCGCTGATTGGCACGTTCATCGCCATGTACCTGTGCGGCTTCAGCCTGAACAACCTGTCGCTGATGGCGCTGACCATCGCTACCGGCTTCGTGGTGGATGACGCCATCGTGGTGCTGGAGAATATCTCCCGCCACCTCGAAGCGGGAGTAAAACCCTTGCAGGCCGCTTTACAGGGCGTTCGGGAAGTCGGTTTTACGGTGCTCTCCATGAGCCTGTCGCTGGTGGCGGTGTTCCTGCCGCTGCTGCTGATGGGCGGTCTGCCGGGGAGATTATTTAAGGAGTTTGCCGTCACGTTGTCGGTGGCGATTGGCATCTCACTGGTCGTCTCCCTGACCCTGACGCCAATGATGTGCGGCTGGCTGCTGAAGAATAAACCCCAGCACACCCCAACCCGTAAACGCGGCTTTGGGCGTCTGCTGGTCGCGATGCAGGAAGGCTATGGGCGTTCGCTGAAATGGGTGCTTAACCATACGAAGCTGGTTGGTCTGGTGCTGATTGCCACCATCGCGCTGAACGTCTGGCTGTATATCGCCATCCCGAAAACGTTCTTTCCGGAGCAGGATACCGGGCGGCTGATGGGCAATATTCAGGCGGACCAGAGCATTTCGTTCCAGGCGATGCGCGGCAAGCTGCAGGACTTTATGAAGATCATTCGTGAGGATCCGGCGGTGGATAACGTCACCGGCTTTACCGGCGGCTCGCGGGTGAACAGCGGCATGATGTTTATCTCCCTTAAGCCGCTGAGCGAACGCAAAGAGACCGCGCAGCAGGTGATTGACCGCCTGCGCAAGGCGCTGGCGAAAGAGCCGGGAGCCAGCCTGTTTCTGATGGCGGTGCAGGACATCCGCGTCGGCGGGCGTTCGGCCAACGCCAGCTATCAGTACACACTGCTTTCCGACAGCCTGGCTGATTTACGCACCTGGGAGCCGAAAATCCGTAAGGCCTTCGCCAGCCTGCCGCAGCTTGCGGACGTCAACTCTGACCAGCAGGATAACGGCGCGGAAATGGATCTGATCTATGACCGGGAAACCATGTCGCGGCTGGGCATCAGCGTCTCGGACGCCAACAGCCTGCTGAACAACGCCTTCGGCCAGCGGCAGATTTCCACCATCTATCAGCCGCTTAACCAGTACAAAGTGGTGATGGAAGTTGACCCGCGCTATACCCAGGACATCAGCTCGCTGGATCAGATGTTCGTCACCAATAGCGAAGGCAAGCCGATTCCGCTCTCCTACTTTGCGAAATGGCAGCCTGCTAACGCCCCACTGGCGGTGAACCACCAGGGGCTGTCGGCGGCCTCCACCATCTCCTTTAACCTGCCTACCGGCACTTCGCTCAGCGAGGCAAGCGACGCCATCGACCGTATGATGACCTCTCTTGGCGTGCCGTCCACGGTGCGCGGCAGCTACGCGGGGACCGCGCAGGTCTTCCAGGACACCATGAAGTCGCAGGTGCTGCTGATCATCGCGGCTATAGCCACCGTCTACATCGTGCTGGGGATTCTTTATGAGAGCTACGTTCATCCGCTGACGATTCTCTCCACGCTGCCTTCCGCCGGGGTGGGCGCGCTGCTGGCGCTGGAGCTGTTCGGTGCCCCGTTCAGCCTGATTGCGCTCATCGGGATCATGCTATTAATTGGCATCGTGAAGAAAAACGCCATCATGATGGTGGACTTCGCGATAGACGCGCAGCGTAACGGCAACCTCACGCCGCAGGAGGCGATTTTCCAGGCCTGCCTGTTACGCTTCCGTCCGATAATGATGACAACGCTCGCCGCACTCTTTGGCGCGCTGCCGCTGGTGCTGACCAGCGGTGACGGTGCGGAGCTGCGCCAGCCGCTGGGGATCACCATCGTCGGCGGTCTGGTCGTCAGCCAGCTGCTGACGCTCTACACCACGCCTGTTGTCTATCTGTTCTTTGACCGGCTGCGTTTGCGCTTTAGCCGCCGCAGCAGCAAACAATTAGTTGGCGAGTAAAATGTAGGGGGGATAAGCGTAAGCGTCATCCACCGATGAGGAATCAGATGAAATGACCGACCTGCCCGCTGCCGTCCGCTGGCAACTGTGGATTGTCGCTTTCGGCTTCTTTATGCAGTCGCTGGACACCACTATCGTGAACACTGCCCTGCCGTCGATGGCGGCAAGCCTTGGGGAAAGCCCGCTGCATATGCACTCGGTGATTGTCGCCTACGTGCTGACGGTGGCGGTGATGCTGCCCGCCAGCGGCTGGCTGGCGGACCGGGTGGGCGTACGCAATATCTTCTTCACCGCCATCGTGCTGTTTACCATCGGCTCGCTGCTCTGCGCCCACTCCTCCACGCTCAATGAGCTGGTCTTATCCCGTGTGGTGCAGGGTATTGGCGGCGCGATGATGGTGCCGGTGGGCAGGCTGACGGTGATGAAAATTGTCCCCCGCGAGCAGTACATGGCGGCGATGACCTTCGTGACTTTACCCGGTCAGATCGGCCCGCTGCTCGGCCCGGCGCTCGGCGGCCTGTTGGTTGAGTATGCCTCCTGGCACTGGATCTTCCTCATCAACCTGCCAGTGGGCATTATCGGCTGCATTGCCACGCTCTGGCTGATGCCCAACTACACCATGCAAACCCGGCGCTTCGACGCGTCGGGATTCCTGCTGCTGGCGTTCGGCATGGCGGCGCTAACCATCGCGCTGGACGGGCAAAAAGGGCTGGGCATT
This sequence comes from Dryocola clanedunensis subsp. sulfonylureivorans, assembly GCF_016756775.1. Lineage (GTDB taxonomy): Bacteria > Pseudomonadota > Gammaproteobacteria > Enterobacterales > Enterobacteriaceae > Dryocola > Dryocola clanedunensis. Next base: position 116,372 of record NZ_JAERMU010000013.1, read on the forward strand.
TCGTCGCTGACGCTCGGCCTGCTGGTTGCAGGCGGCGTGCTGTCGATGCTGCTCTACCTCTGGCATGCCAGAGGCAACGAGAACGCCCTGTTTAACCTCAACCTGTTCAAAACGCGCACCTTCTCCCTCGGCCTGTTCGGCAGCTTCTGTGGCCGTATCGGCAGCGGCATGCTGCCGTTTATGACGCCGGTGTTTTTACAGATTGGCCTGGGCTTCTCTCCTTTCCACGCCGGGCTGATGATGGTGCCGATGGTACTGGGCAGCATGGGCATGAAGCGCATCGTGGTGCAGGTGGTTAACCGCTTCGGCTACCGTAACGTGCTGGTTGCCTCCACGCTGGGGCTGGCGCTGGTTATCCTGCTGTTTATGGCCACCGCGCTGCTGGGGTGGTATTACCTGCTGCCGGTAGTGCTGTTTATCCTCGGCATGGTTAACTCGACGCGCTTCTCCTCGATGAACACCCTCACGCTGAAAGATTTACCGGACGACCTCGCCAGCGGCGGCAACAGCATGCTGTCGATGGTAATGCAGCTTTCTATGAGCATTGGCGTAACCGTAGCGGGCATGCTGCTTGGCATGTACGGTCACCATCAGCTCACCCCGGACAGCGGCGTGGTGCACACCGTCTTCCTCTACACCTATTTAAGTATGGCGGTGATTATCGCTCTCCCCGCGCTGGTCTTCGCCCGTGTCCCCAGGGACACCACTAAAAACGTCATTATTGCGCGACGCAAAAGGAAACAATCATGAAACTCTGGCGGCCGGGCATTACCGGGAAACTGTTTCTCGCCATTTTCTCAACCTGCCTGCTGGTGCTGGCGATAATGCACTGGGGCGTGCGGCTTAGCTTCGAGCGCGGGTTTATCGACTATATCAAGCAGGGTAATGAGCAGCGGCTGGATATGCTCAGCGACGCGCTCGGCGACCAATACTCGCTGCACGGCAACTGGCAGTTCCTGCGCCATAACGATCGCTTTGTTTTCAGGATCCTCAAATCGTTTGAGCACGACGAAGATGCCGAGAACCCGAAGATGCCGCCGCACGGCTGGCGTACCCAGTTCTGGGTGCTGGACCAGGACTACAAAGTCCTGGTCGGCCCACGCGGTCCGGTTCCGCCTGATGGCACCAGAAGAGCCATTAAAGTTGACGGGCGTGACGCGGGCTGGGTCATCGCCTCCCCCGTTGAGCGCCTGACGCGCAACACCGATATCAACTTTGATCGCCAGCAGCGGCGTACCAGCTGGATTATCGTTGCGGTATCGACTTTGCTTGCTGCAGCGGCAACATTCCTGCTCGCGCGCGGCCTGCTCGCCCCGGTCAAAAAACTGGTGGAAGGAACGCATAAGCTGGCAGCCGGTGATTTTACGACACGGGTTGCCTCTACCAGCCAGGATGAGCTGGGCAAGCTGGCGCAGGACTTTAACCAGCTAGCCAGCACGCTTGAGAAAAACCACAACATGCGCCGCGCCTACATGGCCGATATTTCTCACGAACTGCGCACCCCGCTGGCGATTCTGCGCGGTGAGCTGGAAGCTATTCAGGACGGCGTCAGGAAATTCACTCCGGATTCCGTGGCTTCGCTGCAGATGGAGGTCGCCACGCTCACCAAGCTGGTTGACGACCTGCACCAGCTGTCGATGTCCGACGAAGGCGCGCTGGCGTACCAGAAAAAATCTCTCGATATCATTAACCTGCTTGAAGTGGTTGCGGGAGCGTTCCGCCAGCGCTTTGACTCGCGTGGCCTGAGCATCCGTCTGGCTCTGCCGGACAATGTGACCATTTTTGGCGACGGCGACCGCCTGATGCAGCTGTTCAACAACCTGCTGGAAAACAGCCTGCGCTATACCGACGCGGGCGGCCAGCTGCTGATTTCCGGCGAGGTCAGCCAGCAGCGGTTCGTGATGACCTTCTCCGACAGCGCGCCGGGCGTGAATGACGAGCAGCTGAATATGCTTTTTGACCGCTTCTACCGCACGGAAGGCTCGCGCAACCGCGCCAGCGGCGGCTCCGGCCTGGGGCTGTCCATCTGCCAGAACATTGTTACCGCCCACGGCGGTACGCTGGCGGCTGGCCATTCGCCTTTCGGCGGCGTCAGCATTACAGTAGAGTTACCGCTGGATCCAGAATCACAGAGGAACGTATGACCGAATTCCCGCTTGATGAAAATGCGCCACGCATTTTAGTCGTTGAAGATGAACCGAAACTGGGCCAGCTGCTGGTGGATTACCTTCGCGCCGCCAGCTACGCCCCGACTCTTATCACCCATGGCAACGACGTACTGCCCTATGTGCGCCAGACGCCGCCGGATCTGATCCTGCTCGATCTGATGCTTCCCGGCACCGATGGGCTGACGTTGTGCAAAGAAATCCGCCGTTTCTCTGAGGTCCCGATCGTGATGGTGACCGCCAAAATCGAAGAAATTGACCGCCTGCTGGGGCTGGAAATCGGTGCGGATGATTATATCTGCAAGCCCTACAGCCCGAGGGAGGTCGTGGCGCGGGTGAAAACGATTTTGCGCCGCTGTAAGCGCCAGCAGGAACCGATCCCAGCGGGAGAAGAAAGCCCGCTGATCATCGACGAAGGGCGCTTTCAGGCAAGCTGGCGCGAAAAGGTGCTGGACCTGACCCCGGCAGAATTCCGCCTGTTAAAAACCCTCTCCCATGAGCCGGGCAAAGTCTTTTCCCGCGAAATGTTGCTCAATCATCTCTACGATGACTACCGGGTGGTCACCGACCGCACCATTGACAGCCATATCAAGAACCTGCGCCGCAAGCTTGAATCGCTCGACGAAGAACAGTCGTTTATCCGCGCCGTCTATGGCGTAGGCTATCGCTGGGAAGCCGACGCCTGCCGGATGGCGTAGGGTGGTTTCCGGAAACAATAAGCGCTACAATTCCCGCCCTAAAAGTGTGGCAATCCCACTTCGCATTAACCGCTTCACCCGGTGAAGCGGTATTGATCGGTGAAATATCTGATACGATCCTGGGACGCAAATATTTCACCAAACAAAAGACAAGGAAAATCAATTTATTGATTTTCGGCAGCTAACCACAAAGAAGGAAAAACCACGCTTTTTCCTTCTTTGTTAGCAAATTAACCGCTTCACCCGGTGAAGCGGTTCTGACCTGACATCAGAACGAGAACATCATGTTTAAACCAGAGCTTCTTTCCCCGGCGGGAACGCTGAAAAATATGCGTTTCGCTTTCGCCTACGGCGCCGATGCCGTTTACGCGGGCCAGCCGCGCTACAGCCTGCGCGTGCGTAACAACGAGTTCAACCACGAAAACCTTCAGCTCGGCATCAACGAAGCCCACGCGCTCGGTAAAAAATTCTACGTGGTGGTGAACATCGCACCGCATAACGCCAAGCTAAAAACTTTCATCCGTGACCTGAAACCCGTTGTGGAAATGGGGCCGGATGCGCTGATCATGTCTGACCCGGGCCTGATTATGATGGTGCGCGAAGCCTTCCCGGAGATGGACATCCACCTGTCCGTACAGGCGAACGCGGTGAACTGGGCAACGGTGAAGTTCTGGAAACAGATGGGGCTGACCCGCGTCATTCTTTCCCGCGAGCTGTCGCTGGACGAAATCGCCGAAATTCGCGAACAGGTGCCAGAAATGGAGCTTGAGATCTTCGTTCACGGCGCACTGTGCATGGCCTACTCCGGCCGTTGCCTGCTGTCGGGCTACATCAACAAGCGCGATCCAAACCAGGGAACCTGCACCAACGCCTGCCGTTGGGAATACAAGGTTGAAGAGGGCAAAGAAGATGACGTGGGCAACATCGTCCATGTTCATGAGCCTATCCCGGTACAGTCTATTGAACCTACGCTGGGCATCGGCGCACCTACGAATAAAGTCTTCATGATGGAAGAAGCCAAACGTCCGGGCGAGTACATGACCGCCTTCGAAGACGAACACGGCACCTACATCATGAACTCCAAAGATCTGCGTGCCATCGAACACGTGGAGCGTCTGACCAAAATGGGCGTTCACTCACTGAAAATAGAAGGCCGCACCAAGTCTTATTACTACTGCGCGCGCACCGCACAGGTTTATCGCCGCGCTATCGACGACGCCGCAGCGGGTAAACCGTTTGACCCAACCCTGCTGCAAACCCTTGAAGGCCTGGCCCACCGCGGCTATACAGAAGGCTTCCTGCGTCGTCACACTCATGACAGCCACCAGAACTATGAATACGGTCACTCCATCTCTGACACGCAGCAGTTCGTTGGGGAATTCACCGGCGAGCGCCGTGGCGACCTGGCCGCAGTGGCAGTGAAAAATAAATTCCTGCTCGGCGATAGCCTGGAGCTGATGACCCCGCAGGGTAACGTCACCTTTACGCTGGAAGTGCTGGAAAACGGCAAAGCGCAGCCAATTGAAGTCGCGCCTGGCGACGGTCACACCGTCTGGCTGCCTGTCCCACAGGACGTAGCGTTAGACTATGCGCTGCTGATGCGTAATTTCGATGGTCAGACCACGCGAAATCCGCATGCTAACTAGTTAATTACGGTTATTTTTTCAGGCCGGGATAATTCTTAGAAACCGATCACACACCGCTTCGCTTGAGTTGGTTATTATCCCCGGGCTGAAAAACATAACCCCAAAATGCTAGTTGTACCAGGAACCACCTCCTTGGCCCGCGCAATCTCCCTTGTGCGGGCCTTTCTTTTTTGCGCGTCATCGCCAATATTTCAGCCAGTTCTTACCCGCCGTGGCCCGGCTTAGGATACACTTTCGACACGATTGATATTCCCGAGGTATGCCATGGAGAAGTTCCCGGAATCACTAGTGATCCTCAACGGCAAAGGTGCCAATAACGATATCCTGCGCAGCGCCGTGAATATTATGCGCGATGAAGGCTATCAGCTGCACATGCGCGTCACCTGGGAGTCCGGCGATGCCGCCCGTTATGTCGATGAAGCCATTGCGCTTGGCGTCGATACCGTGATAGCCGGCGGCGGCGACGGCACCATCAACGAAGTGGCGACGGCGCTGGCGCAGCGGCCGCAGGAGAATCGCCCCGCCCTCGGCATCCTTCCCTTAGGGACGGCGAACGATTTTGCCACCAGCGTCGGCATCCCTACGGAGCTGGATAAGGCGCTGCAGCTGGCAATGGTTGGCCGCGCCTTCGATATCGATCTGGTGGAGGTCAATAAAAAAGCCTTCTTTATCAACATGGCCACCGGCGGTTTTGGGACGAAAATCACCACCGAAACACCGGAAAAATTAAAAGCGGCGCTGGGCGGCGTTTCCTACTTTATTCACGGCCTGCTGCGCATCGATACGCTAAAACCTGACCGCTGCGAAATTCGTGGCGAAAACTTTAGCTGGGAAGGTGACGCGCTGGTGATTGGCATTGGCAATGGTCGCCAGGCGGGCGGCGGGCAGCAGCTTTGTCCGCAGGCGTTAATTAACGACGGCCTGCTGGACTTGCGTATTTTTACCGGTGAAGAGCTGCTGCCCGCGCTGTTAACCACCCTCACCCGCCCGGAAGACAACCCGAATATTATCGACGGGCAGTCCTCCTGGTTTGAAATCACCGCCCCGCACGATATTACTTTTAACCTGGACGGCGAGCCGCTCAAAGGCCGCGAGTTCCGCATTGAGGTTCATCCTGCTGCCCTGCGCTGCCGCTTGCCGCCAAACTGTCCGCTGGTAGGCTAAACCCCGCGCGCCGGGAAACCGGCGCATCGGCACTCGTTAAAACTTCGCCACCCTGCTCGCCATTTCCCGGCTGTACTGCCGACTGGCATTGACCAGCATCTGCGTGTAATCCACCCTCGCTTTTCCCGATATCAAGTCTTCCGTGCCTATCGTCTCCAGAATTTTGCCATGCTGCATCACCGCTACCCGGTGGCACAGGTGCGCAATCACCCCTAAATCGTGCGTGACCATTAAATAGGTGAGTTTCGACTCCTGCTGTAAATCCGCCAGCAGGTTGAGAATTTCCGCCTGCACTGAAACATCCAGCGCGGACGTCGGTTCATCGAGCAATAACACCTGCGGCTCAAGTATTAATGCGCGCGCAATCGCCACGCGCTGACGCTGGCCGCCGGAAAGCTGGTGGGGATAGCGGCTGCGAAAAGCGCGGTTTAGCCCGACTTTATCGAGTATGGAATGAATCCGCCCCTCCCGTTCGCTGAAGCCCTGAATAACCAACGGCTCCTCCAGGATATCACCAACGGTATGGCGGGGATGCAGCGACCCGTAGGGATCCTGAAAGACCATCTGTACCAGGCGGCAGCGTTCGCGGTTAATGCTGTGCCCCAGCGCCGAGCCGTTGATGGCCAGCTCGCCTTGCCAGTGGGTAAACAGCCCGGCCAGGCACTTGAGCACCGTGGTTTTCCCGGAGCCGGACTCCCCGACCAGGCCGAAGATTTCTCCCCGCGCCACGCTAAAATTCACGTCAAACAGAACCTGGTTGGTTTTTGTTCCTTCGCCAAAGGTTAAATTGAGCTGGCTGACCGCAATCATCGACATAGTTCCCCCTTATTCGCTAAGCCAGCTGGCCTGGCGCTGTAAAACCGGCAGATGATCCCGGCGTTTATCCATATCCGGCAGCGCGTTGATCAGCCCCTGGGTGTAAGGATGCCGCGCATTATGCAATTCGTCAGCGGCAATGGACTCAACCACACGCCCGGCGTACATCACCAGCACCCAATCGCAGAAGCTGCGCACCAGGTTGATATCGTGGCTGATAAAAATCAGCCCCAGCCCGCGCGACTGCACTAAATCATCCAGCAGCGCCAGCACCTGCAAACGCACTGACACATCCAGCGCGGAAGTCGGTTCGTCGGCAATCACCATTTCCGGGTCGGTAATCAGCATCATGGCAATCATGATCCGCTGCCCCTGCCCGCCGGACACCTCATGGGGATAGAGGTGGTAAACGCGTTCCGGCTGGCGAATGCGCACCACTTCCAGCATTTCCAGCACCTTTTGCTTCGCTTCTTTATGCCCGACGCGATGGTGCGTCAGCCACGCTTCCGCAATTTGATCCCCGACGCACATCACCGGGTTCAGGGAATATTTCGGGTCCTGCATAATCATGGAAATGCGCCTGCCTCTTACCTCTCGCATTTGTGCGTCCGTCGCGCGCAGCAGATCAATATCGCTAAACTGCATGCATTCGGCGGTAATCTGCGCTTTTGAAGGATGAAGCTGTAGCAAGGCGCGCCCCACCGTGGATTTACCGGAGCCGGACTCGCCGACAATGGCCAGCTTCTCGCGGCCAAGCTGGAAGGAAACGCCACGCACCGCGTGGGTTTGCTGGCGGCCATTAACGAACGTTACGTTCAGGTCGCGTACGTCAAGCAGTGCTGGCGAGCTATTCGCCGCGCGGATCGAGGATGTCACGTAGGCCGTCTCCCAGAAAATTGAATGCCAGGCTGTTGATGAGGATCGCCAGCCCCGGAATGGTTACTACCCACCAGCACTCCATCATGTAGGTGCGTCCGCTCGAAATCATCGCCCCCCACTCAGGATCGGGCGGCTGCGCGCCAAGCCCCAGAAATCCCAGCCCTGCGGCGGTGAGAATAATTCCCGCCATGTTCATGGTGATGCGAATAATCACCGAGGGCATGCACAGCGGCACGATATGCCGCCACAGCACGCGAACCGGCGACGCGCCCTGTAGGCGAACGGCAGAGATAAAATCTGCCTGCCGTAATGAAAGCGTTTCGGCGCGGGCAAGACGGGCAATGGGCGGCCAGGCGGTGAGCGTAATCGCAATAACAACGTGCTCAAGGCCTGGCCCCAGGGCGGCGACAAAAGCCAGCGCCAGCACAAGGCTCGGGAAGGAGATAAAAATATCGGTGATCCGCATCAGCACCATATCAACCCTGCCGCCGAAGTAACCCGCCGTGACGCCAAGCAGCAGGCCAAGCGGCCCGACGGTTATCGACACCAGCAGCACGATGTAGAGGGTAATGCGCGAGCCATAAACCAGACGGCTGAAAATGTCGCGTCCAAACTCATCGGTGCCGAACCAGTGCGTCGCGCCCGGCGGACTTAACGCGTGGTTGAGATCCTGAACCAGCGGGTTAAACGGTGCAATCCAGGGGGCGAAAATCGCCACCATCAGCAGCAGAAAGACAATTCCCCCGCCGATTGCCGTCAGCGGATTGCGCGCCATCTTGCCGATGAATCCCCAGGTTCGCATGACCGCGCGCCTGAAGGACTGAGCGCGTTCATCTGCCCGGGTAATCTGAGGCGTACCAAAGGAAACGGTCATCATTTCGTCCTCGGATCAAAGAGTTGATAAAGCATGTCCGACAGCAGGTTAAGCAGCACGAAGATCGCCCCGACCACCAGCACGCAGCCCATTACCGCATTCATATCCCCAAGCAGCAGGCTGCCCGTCAGATAGGAGCCAAATCCCGGCCAGGAGAAGACGGTTTCGATAAGTACCGCCCCTTCCAGCAATGAGCCGTAAGCCAGCGCGACCACCGTCAGAAGCTGTACAAGAATATTGCGGAAGGCGTGATTCCAGATAACCTGCCGCTCGGTCAGCCCCTTTACGCGGGCGGTAATGATGAACTCCTGCGAGAGCTGCGCCAGCATAAAGCTGCGCGTCATGCGGCTGATGTAGGCCAGGGAGTGAAAGCCCAGCAGGCACGCGGGCAGAACCAGATGATTCAGCGCGTTAAAAAATACGCTGCCGTTGCCGGCCAGCAATGCATCCACCAGCAGCAGCCCGGTGCGGCGCGGCACTAAGCCATCCAGCCCCAGGTCAATCCGTCCTGCACCGCCCACCCAGCCAAGCCAGGCGTAAAACAGCAGCAGACCCATCATCCCCACCCAGAAAATCGGCGTGGAGTAGCCGGCCAGGCTGATAATACGCACCGCATAATCGACAATGCTGTTGCGGCGAGCGGCGGCCCAGACGCCAAGCGGAATGCCAAGGCCCGCGCCGACAACGATCGCCACCGTTGCCAGTTCAAGCGTGGCCGGGAAGACCCGCAGGATATCGTCCAGCATCGGCTTTCCGGTCAGCAGCGCGTTGCCCAGGTCGCCGTGCAGCAGGCCGCCCAGATAAATCCAGAACTGCGTGGCCAGCGATTTGTCGAACCCAAGCTGGTGATAAACCTGCTGATAGGTGCTCTGGTCCGCGTCCGGGCCGACAATCGCCAGCACGGGGTCGATGGGCATCACCCGCCCAATGAAGAAGGTCAGCAACAGCAGGCCGAACAAAGTAATAAGTACCTGACCGACGCGGCGGGAAAAGCGCCGGGTGCGCCCGCCCGGCGCAAGCAGAATCATGCTCATGATTTATCCTCCCCGGCAGGCGATTTATAAACATCGCGCAGGAACGTTGTCGCTGACGGGTGCGGCTGATAGTTATGCACCTCTTTGCGAACCACCACGGAATCCACCATTTGCGAAACGGGCAGCAGCGCCGGAATTAAAGTGTCATAGCGCACCTGAATCGCCTGATACTCTTCCTGCTGCCTTCGCGGATCGCGTTCCACAAGCGCCCGGTCTATCTGCTGATTGAGCGTTTTGTCGTAGAAGCTGGTGCGCCAGCCCTGGAAGTTGGTCAGCCGGGCGGCATCGCTGTTATCCGGGTTATAAACCAGCGACCGCAGGCTGGAGTGAGGATGAGGCTCCACGCCGCTGCCGCCGCGCCCGACCAGCATGTCGAACCGGCGCTCTCGCATCGCGCCGTAAATCTGGTTGCCGGTACCGGTGATGATTTTCGCGTTAATACCCGCCTGCATCAGCGTCGACTGCACGGCAATAGCGATATTCAGGAAAGGCTGATCGGCAAGCACGCGCAGCGTGGTATCAAACCCGTCAGGATACCCGGCCTCGGCCAGCAGCTTCTTCGCGCGTGGCACGTCCAGAGCATAGCCAGGATCGGGCAGCGTGGCGGGCATGCCGGACTGGATTGGCCGCTGGTGCAGCACGCCGTAACCCGGCATCAGCGCTTTGTTAATCCCCTGATAATCAATCAGGTAGCGCACGGCTTCGCGCACCTTCGGGTTAGCAAAATGCGCCTCTTTCATGCTCATCGCCACGTAGTAAATCGTCCCTTTTTTGACGGCGTCAACCGTCAGGTCGGGATCTTCCCGCAGGGCGTTGACGTCCGACACCGCCATATTGCTGGCGATATCCAGATCCCCTTTAGCAATCATCAGCCGCAGCGTCTGGGACTCCTGAAAATGGCGGAACACCACGCGGCTTAATTTTGGCTCGCCGCGCCAGTATTCAGGATTGCGCTTCATACGCAGGACATCTTTCGCCTGCCAGACTTCCAGGCTGAACGGCCCTGACCCGGCTTCGTTGGTCGTCAGCCAGCGGTTGCCCCAGTCATTATTCTGTACATGCTGCTGCACGGTCTTGCTGTCGAGCACCACTACGCTGCCCAGCGCCGCCAGCGAGTAAATCACCAGCTGAGGATCGTTGGCTTTCGGCAGGGTAATTTCTACCGTTGAGGCATCGGGCGCTTTGACGTGCTCATCGACGTTTTGCTTAGTAAAGCCGTAAGATTTCCAGACGGACGCCTGGGCAAGGTTCAGATGCAATACGCGGCGCATCGACCAGACGACATCATCGGCGGTCAAAGCATTTCCGGAGTGAAACTTCACCCCGTCGCGCAGATGGAAAGTCAGGCGGTTGCCGTCCTCTGACACAGCCCAGGACGTTGCCAGCGCCGGGCGCACATGGGTAAGCTGCGCGGGATCCAGCTCCACCAGCGAATCATAGAGATTAACCACCAGCCCAACGACCTCGTTGCCGGTCATGGCGGCCGGATCGAGCGTCAGCAGGTTGTTCATATTCATGCCGATAATCAGCTGGTCGGGGGGCGTTTTTGCCGCCGCCGACGCGCTACCGAACATGAAAAGGAGCGTGAGCAGCCACGCCCCCGGTCGGGAGCTTCTGTTCATATTGGATACCGTTTGTAGGGTCAGTTTTCCCCGGCGTCATTCGCGCCGGGATTATTATGTTTGCGATTATTCGTCGCGGCTGACGGTATGCGTCTCTATGTAATCAAAATTGATGTCTTCCCCAAGCCCAGGGCGCTGCGGCAGATGTACGAAACCTTCAGAGTCCATCGGGTCGACGATGCTGTTGAGGTAAGCGGCTGGCTCATCGTATTCGAGGAACGGATGCAGCAGACCCCGCTCGTACCAGCGGCAGTTACGAATAGCCCCGACAACGGCAAGGCTCGCCGCCCCGTTGCCGTGCACCTCGCAATCCATGCCGTAGGCTTCTGCCAGGCCGGCAACTTTCATGCAGGGGGCGATCCCGCCCACGCCGTTTGCCCCCGCCCGCAGGATGTCGCAGGCACCGGCCTTAACCCAGTCGGCCCGGCTGTGGTGTTTGCCGCCCAGACTCTCCGGGCCCACCACGTCGATGGATAAATTCTCCGCAAGCCACACGTAGGAGGCCATGCTCTCCTCTTCCATCGGCTCTTCGAACCAGGCAAAGTTGAGCTTCTCCAGCGCCTTGCCGATATACAGCGCCTGGCTGCGGCTGTACCAGTGGTAGCCGTCAAGCATCAGGTCAATGTCCGGTCCCACCGCCTCACGCACCGCCGCGCAGGCTTTTACATCCATCTTTGGATCGGGTGCAAACGCCACCGGCGGCATCCAGGTATGCAGCTTGATGGCCTTGTAGCCCCGCGCCACCAGCTTTTCGGCAAACTGGCCGAACTCATCCGGCGTGGAAAGCCCGCCCGCCAGCTCGTCCCCGCACATGGTGCTGCCGTAAGCCGGAACCTTATCGCGAAAACCACCGAGCAGCTTATAGACCGGCACTTTCAGCCTGCGGCCAATCAAATCCCACAGCGCCTGCTCAACGAATGAGAGTGCGCGTTCGGTAAGCTGATGGGCGCTGCCGCGCTGCCAGTGCACAAGATCCTGCCAGATACGCTCACGGTTGAAGGGGTCCTGCCCTACCAGCACCTTGCGGAAGAAGGCGTTTACTACATAAGGGCGAACCACCTCCGGCGGAGCGAAAGCGTAGCCGCAGTCCCCTTCATCAGTCGTAATGGTCAGCATCGCCATTTTTGCCAGGCTCTCTTCACCCGGGTGCGAATGCCCGGCGCTGTCGGCAACGCGGCGGGTTGGATAGGTAAAAACGGTCACATTTACAGAGGTAATTTTCACAATCGTGGATGTCCTTTTTTAACGACGAATTCGGTTAATCGGTGCCACTTCTGCTGCAAAAACGGAACGATATCGGAAGGAAGGTGGGCCTGAATCAAAATTTAAAACAGCGTTTCAGCAACAACTTTATGCGTAAATTTTCACCTTCGCCTCGTTCAAAGGTGCGTAAATGACGGCCATTTTTTGGACATGTGCACAAGGTGGCGTGACACTTTTCACAAATTGTTATCGAATTGTGACGAGATTAACGATGTAAAAACAGGAGGGATGAGCAGGAACCCCTCTCCTGAACAGAGAGGGGCTTACAACCTATTGTCAGGCGATGGTGACTTTGCCGTCCAGATAAACATCCTGTACGGCGTTGATCAGCTTCACGCCGTCGGACATGGATTTCTTGAACGCTTTGCGTCCCAGAATCAGGCCCATGCCGCCTGCACGTTTATTGATGACCGCAGTGCGCACGGCGTCGGTCAGATCCGTTTCCCCCCCAGCCGCGCCGCCGGAGTTAATCAATCCCGCGCGTCCCATATAGCAGTTTGCCAGCTGGTAGCGCACCAGATCGATGGGGTTATCGCTGGTCAGTTTGGTGTAGACGCGGTCGTCGGTATAGCCGAAGTTAACGGCTTTATAGCCGCCGTTGTTCTCGGCCATTTTCTGCTTCACGATGTCCGCGCCAATCGTTGCCGCAAGGTGGTTGGCCTGCCCGGTCAGATCCGCGCTGACGTGATAATCCACGCCGTCTTTCTTGAAATCTGAGTTACGCAGATAGGCCCATAGCACGGTCACCAGACCCAGCTCGTGGGCGCGCTCGAAGGCGCTGGAGATCTCTTCTATCTGCCGGCGGGACTCCGGCGAGCCAAAGTAAATCGTCGCCCCTACCGCTACCGCGCCCATATTGAACGCCTGCTCAACGCTTGCGTACAGCGTCTGGTCGTAGGTTGTCGGGTAGCTCAGGGTTTCGTTGTGGTTCAGCTTCACCAGGAAGGGAATGCGGTGCGCGTAGCGGCGTGATACCGAAGCCAGCACGCCGTAGGTTGAGGCCACGCAGTTACAGCCCGCTTCAATCGCCAGCTCGACGATGTTCTTCGGATCGAAATAGAGAGGGTTAGCCGCAAACGACGCCCCGGCGGAGTGTTCAACGCCCTGGTCGACAGGCAAAATAGACAGGTAGCCCGTCCCGGCCAGCCGCCCGGTGTTATACAGCGTCTGCATGTTTCGCAGCACCGCAGGCGGGCGGTTGTTGTCCACCATCACGCGGTCTACGTAATCCGAGCCGGGCAGGTAGAGCTGTTCTGCCGGAATAGTCATACAACGATGCTGTAACAGGCCGTCGGCGTCTTTGCCAAGTAGTTGCGCAATATCAGTCATAATAAGCTCCCGTAAGGTCAGCGAGCACCCTGCCCGCTGAGGATAAATGTCCTGGCCCTGAGCGTCGCAAAGGGCAGTCCTAAGCCTGGTAGCGACTCGCGTCCTTCGCCAGCATAAGGAGCACTTTCGGCCTGTTCCGACCTGTAACGCCAGGCGGCCAGCGGCGCTATTTTTGCAACGGCGGTCATAGAATTCATGTAAAGGTATTTAAAAGGTATTATCAAGTGGTAGGGTTAAGGTGTACCCACCGCCGATTGTGAAGGACGTAAAAATGAAACGTACAACAATAAGCCTTTCATTCATGATGTTTATCGAATGGTTCATCTGGGGTGCCTGGTTTGTGCCCCTGTGGCTGTTCCTGAGTAAAAGCGGCTTTAGCGCCTCGGAGATAGGCTGGTCCTATGCCTGCACAGCTATTGCTGCGATCCTCTCGCCGATTCTGGTTGGTTCGCTGACGGACAGATTTTTCGCCGCGCAAAAGGTGCTGGCCCTGCTGATGTTTGTGGGTTCCGTGCTGATGTTCTTCGCCGCGCAGCAAACCGAGTTCAGCAGCTTCTTCCCCCTGCTGCTGGCCTACTCGCTGACCTATATGCCTACCATCGCGCTGACTAACAGCATCGCGTTTTCCAACGTTGACGACGTGGAGCGAGAATTCCCCCGCATCCGCGTGATGGGCACCATCGGCTGGATTGCCTCCGGCGTCGCCTGCGGATTCCTGCCGCAGATGCTCGGCTTTAGCGATATTTCGCCAACTAACGTTCCCCTGCTCATTACCGCAGCCAGCTCCCTGCTGCTGGGCTTCTTCGCCCTGACGCTGCCGAACACGCCGCCGAAAAGCACCGGCAAACTGAGCCTGAAGGTGATGCTGGGCCTGGACGCTATCGTGCTGCTCAAGGACAGGAACTTCCTCGTCTTCTTCATCTGCTCGTTTCTATTCGCCATGCCGCTGGCGTTCTATTACATCTTCGCCAACGGCTATCTGACCGAAGTCGGCATGCATAACGCCACCGGCTGGATGACGCTGGGCCAGTTCTCTGAAATCTTCTTTATGCTGGCGCTGCCCTTCTTCACCAAACGCTTTGGTATTAAAAAGGTTCTGCTGCTTGGGCTGGTGACCGCCGCCATCCGCTATGGCTTCTTCGTCTACGGCGGGGCCGATCACATCTTTACCTATGGCCTGCTGTTCCTCGGCATTTTGCTGCACGGCGTGAGCTACGACTTCTACTACGTCACCGCCTATATCTACGTGGACAAGAAATCGCCGGTGTACATGCGTACCGCCGCTCAGGGGCTGATTACCCTTTGCTGTCAGGGCTTCGGCAGCCTGCTCGGCTACAGCCTGGGCGGCAAAATGATGGAAAAACTGTTCGCCTACCCGACGCCGGTTAACGGCCAGAGCTTTAACTGGGCGGGGATGTGGGGCTTTGGCGCCGTGATGATCGCCGTTATCGCCGTGCTGTTTATCGTCTTCTTCCGGGAGTCGGACAAAGAGATTGCCACCATTGCCGTTGCCGGCAGTGAATCTGAAAAAGCTTTAAAGGAAGCATAATGATGGAAAATCGTATTCTTGGGGCCTTCTACGGCCAGGCGCTGGGCGACGCGATGGGTATGCCTTCAGAACTCTGGCCACGCTCGCGCGTTAAGGCTCACTTCGGCTGGATAGACCGTTTTCTGCCGGGGCCTGCGGAAAACAACGCCGCCTGCTACTTTGGCCGCGCCCGCTTCACCGACGATACCTCCATGGCGCTGGCGCTGGCGGATGCCATCATTGAGCATGACGGAAAAATCAATCCCGATACCATCGGCCAGCATATTTTGCGCTGGGCTGAGGGCTTCGATGCGTTCAATAAAAATGTGTTGGGACCCACGTCGAAAATCGCGCTGCGGGCCATCAAAGAAGGCACGCCGGTCAGCGAGCTGGAAAACAACGGCGTGACCAACGGAGCCGCCATGCGCGCCTCCCCGCTGGGCTGCCTGCTGCCAACGCATTCGCTGGATGTCTTCATCGATGAAGTGGCGAACGCCTCCAGCCCGACGCATAAATCAGATCTCGCCATTGCGGGGGCGGTGGTTATCGCCTGGGCTGTCTCCAGAGCGATTGAAGGGGCGAGCTGGAAAACTATTTGCGATGAGCTGCCTGCCGTTGCCCGTCACGCACAAGAGAGGAAAGTGACCACTTTTAACGCTTCCCTCGGCGCGCGCATCGAGCTGGCGCTGGACGTGGCCAGAACCGCGCGCGGCACGGAGTCCGGCACGGAGACGGTTTATCAGCTGATTGGCACGGGCACCAGCACCATTGAATCCGTTGCGGCGGCGGTAGCAATGGTCGAACTAGCCGGGACCGACGCCAACCGCTGCGCGATTTTATGCGCCAACCTGGGCGGCGACACGGATACGATTGGCGCAATGGCGACAGCTATCTGCGGCGCGCTGAACGGCGTGGAAAGTATAGATCCCGCGCTGAAAGCCGAGCTGGATGACGTTAACCAGCTCGACTTCACCCGCTACAGCCGCATCTTTATGGGCTATCGCAAGCTTCGGGAGGCGAAAGATGCAGGCTAATGAACTGCGTGAGCGGCTGCCGGAGCTGACCGCCAGACGCCCGGTTTGCGTACTGGGCTCGGCTGTTATCGACGTAATTGCCGATGCCTACTCCCTGCCGTGGCGCGGCTGCGATATAGAGCTCCAGCAGCAGAGCGTTAATATTGGCGGCTGCGCGCTGAACATCGCCCTTACCCTGTCGCGTTTAGGCGTTGAGGCGAAGAACGCCCTCCCCGTCGGCGTGGGCACCTGGGCCTCCATTATCCGCAGCAGCCTGCAGGCGCAGGGCATCCAAAGTGAGATTCACACCGATGAAGGCGATAACGGCTGGTGCCTGGCGCTGGTCGAGCCGGACGGCGAACGGACGTTTATGTCGTTCAGGGGCGTTGAGCATCAGTGGAATCAGGGGTGGCTTGACCGGCTTGATCTTGCTCCCGGTACGCTGCTGTCGCTTTCGGGCTATCAGCTGGCGGGGCCGTGCGCGGAGCTGCTGGTCAGCTGGCTCGAAACGCTTGAGGGCGTGACGCCGTATATCGACTTCGGGCCGCGCATCGCCGATATCCCCGCCCCGCTGCTGAAGAGGATCATGGCCTGTAAACCCATCATCTCGCTCAATCGTCAGGAGGCAGCCATTGCCGCCGGGTGGCTGGATGTGCCGCCGCAGGATATACAGGAAATATGCAGCGCCTGGCTGGTTCGCTTTGGCTCGCCGCTGATTGTGCGTCTCGATAAAGAAGGTGCCTGGTCCGCCTGCGCCGATGGGGTTGTTCTGGCAGCGCCGTTCCCGACAAAGGTAGTGGATACGATTGGTGCAGGCGACAGCCACGCGGGCGGTACGCTGGCGGGTCTTGCCGCCGGCTGGAGCCTGAGCGAGGCGGTCTGCCTGGGGAACGCCGTTGCCTCTTATGTCGTCAACCACCGTGGCGGCGACTGCGCCCCGACCTACGCCGAGCTGAACGAATCCCTACTCCTCGCAGACAAACACGTATAAATCGCTGCGGCAGTAGCTGATGCTGTACTCGATGGGCTGGTTCTGCGGATCGAACGCCACCTGTTTGATCACCAGAACCGGCACCGGCGTTTCCAGTTTAATATGCGCCTGGAACTCGCTGTCCGGCATCCTGGCGCTGACCCGGCTGCGGGTGCGCTGGGGGATAATATTGCGGCTGCGGAAATAGTCGTAAAGCGAAACGCCGATGTCATCCGCATCCGCAATCAGCTCCCCCGGCACGTAGGACTCCTCAATGGAAACCGCGTCCTCATCCACATAGCGAATGCGCTTCAGCAGAAACACATCGCTGTTTACGGGCAGCTTCAGCTGCCCGGCGACTTCTGCGTCGCACTGCACCACGCGCTTGTTCACCCACAGCGTATCAGGCTTTTTGCCGCGTAAAATGACCTGCTGCGAGAAGCCGCGCGCCTCTTTGAGAAAGTATTCAAAAGTATTATTAATCTGCGTGCCGTACCCCCGGGAACGCGTCACTACCCCTTCGTCCTCCAGCGCCTGCATCGCTTTACGAACGGTAATGCGCGAGACGCCGGTCAGCTGGCTCAGATCCCGTTCACCCGGCAGTATATTCCCCTGCGGCAGGATGCCGCTGCGCACCGCCGCCTTTACCGTTTCGGCAAATTTCAGGTACAGCGGCATGTTGTCCGCAGCGGTTAATCGCTGGCGGAGCTGTTCCACTAGCTGGGTATGAGCCTGTTCCATAAACAAAAATGTCCGGGGGATGAAGTAACGCCATTATAGCCCAATGGGCTTAGCGTGCTATTACCCCTTACCACCATTCATGAAAATGATGTACCGGGCCAATCCCCTTCCCGACCTCCAGGGAATCGGCCTGCTCCAGCGCTGTTGACAGCCATTTTTTCGCCGCGTCTATCGTCTGCGGCCAGTCGTCATAACGCGGACGAAGTGCGGCCAGCGCCGCAGAAAGCGTACAGCCCGTGCCGTGAGTGTGGCGGGTTTGCACTCTTGGTGCGGTAAAGCGCTGTGCACCCTCTCGCGTAAACAGCCAGTCCGGGCTTTCGGTATCGTCAAGGTGACCGCCCTTCATCAGCACCGCCCGGCAGCCCATCGCCAGCAAAGCATCGCCCTGCTCTTTCATCTCTTTTTCACTGATTGCCTGTGGCGCATCCAGCAGCGCTGCCGCCTCCGGAAGATTCGGCGTGATTAAGGCTACCTGGGGCAGCAGGCGACGGCGCAGGCTTTCCACCGCCGACGGGGCAAGCAGCGGATCGCCGCTTTTCGCCAGCATCACCGTATCCAGCACCACATTTTGCGCCTTATAGAATGCGAGCCGCCCGGCCACCGCCTCGACGATATCCGTTTCGGCCAGCATGCCAATTTTGATGGTATCGATGCGCACGTCGCTCAGCACCGAATCCAGCTGTGCCGCCACGAAATCAGGCTCAATACGATAAACCGACTGCACGCCCTGGGTGTTTTGCGCCACCAGCGCAGTAATGACGCTTGTGCCATACGCGCCAAGCGCGGAGAAGGTTTTTAAATCTGCCTGGATACCTGCGCCACCGCTGGGATCCGTCCCGGCAATCGTCAGGGCGTTAACACGTTTTAAGCCCTTCATGCCAGAGCCTCCGGTTGAAGATGGTAAAGCGCGTCCAGGAAGGCCGGAATGAAACTACCGGGGCCGCTGCTGGCAGCAACCGCCTGGCCGCCCGCAAGTTTCATAAACTGGCAGGCGGAGGCGACGTTATCGAGCAGCGAGCCAGGCAAGGCGCTACAGGCGGCAACTACGGCGGAGAGCGCGCAGCCCGTGCCCACCACGCGCGTCATCAATTTGTCTCCACCGGCTATTGCCCAGGTTTTTAGCCCGTCGGTCACATAGTCGCGCTCACCCGTAACGGCGACGATGGCTCCGGTTTGCAGGGCAAGCTGCCGGGCGGCAGGCAGTGCGCTAAGGGCATCATCGGTACTGTCCACACCGCGCCCACCGGTATTCACCCCGGCCAGAGCAAGGATTTCAGAGGCATTACCACGAATGGCAGCAGGATGCAGCGCAAGGATTTCGCGGGCAAACTGGCTTCGGAAAGCAAGGCCGCCAACGGCTACGGGGTCAAGTACCCAGGGTGTAGAAGATTTATCAGCGGAGTGAATGGCAGCGAGCATCGCATGGCTGCGTTCAGCGGTCAGCGTCCCGATGTTAACTAATAAAGCGCTGGCCGCAGCGCTAAACTGCGCGGCCTCTTCGGCCTCGATCACCATTGCAGGTGAGGCGCCAATGGCGAGCAAAACGTTAGCGGTAAAGTTCTGCACCACGTCGTTAGTCATGCAGTGCACCAATGGAGAGGAAAGGCGTAATTGGGTTAAAACAGATGCGGCACGATGGCCGGGTAGCAGGTCAGGTTGCATTGCAGGCTCCTGTCCGGCGTGAAGAAGGGATACCGGACAGGCATCTGACTTCCCTACGCTGGCATTATCCAGATCAGGTGGTACGGGTATTTCTCAGCCTTTACAAAGAAGGGCACCCCGAGTCAAATAATGAAAATCATGCGATTAACGTCCCGTTAATCCCTGCTCAGGATCATGCCAGCGGGAAGCCAAAGACACAACCCCCTAAAATCGACCTTTTTGATTAGAAAATCGCCATGTGTCCCAGCTTGTGTCCCAAAATGTGTCCCACAGGCATATTGCAGACACAAAAAAACCGGGTTGCCCCGGCTTTACATTTTCTGCTTTCGTTTTCTCTTTTCAGTTAGAAAATGCTTGATAGCAGATTCAAAACCATAGTTGCGTATGCGGTCAATGAGGGAGCTTCGAGAGCACCCCAAACGCCTGGAAATGGCTGACACATTCAAAATGCTGTCATCAGTGCCACCATCGAGAATGAACGTTAGCAAGGGAAGATTGCCCTTCCCGATTAGCTGTAACTTCATATTTATCTCCTCTACTTTGCCTCGCCCTGCTGGGCTTTTTTACGGTGGGGACAATTTGCCCCCAAATGTACCCGCCAGCGGGTTAACGGTAATTACCGTTAATCGCCCTGCGATACCAAGGCCGTTTTCTTACGCTGCGTTATCCATCGTGATTTTTAGACAGAAATCAGGACGCATCGGGATCTGAATCTGACTGAGTTCTGATACCACTTCATAGTTCATAAATTTATCGCGCAGAACGTAGTGGTAAGACGGGTAAACAGGGCCATTCGCCACCTCTGCATGACGGCTCGCCGGAGTCTGATAAGTCATGTACGGTGAAAGGTCACCTTCGACGATGTTATTGAACGTCGCCAACATGTAGCCCTCGCCGTCTGCAATGCCATACAACGGATCATCAACCTGCACCACAGTTACGCGCCCGATGTTATATCGATCATATGCACCCAAGGTGTCAGGGAAAATGATGTCACGGGACGTAGCACCAAATAAGGCGGCCTGATATGCGGTTGGGTTTGCCTGAATGGCGGTGAATAACGAAGGTGAAGCCAGCAGATAAACCTGCTTAATGCTGGAAGCCCAGCCACCCAGATTTTTCTTCAGCAGAGTGACAGCGTTCTGCATCTCAGTAATGACATTGGCACTGGTGCCAGTTTTCACCACAGCAGACGGCTGGCTAATACCCCAGAACTGATCCCAGTGAATGGTTGGGCCTTCACGTAGGTGTGTTGCCTCAGTCACGTTATGCAGAAGACTTTGCGCCATCTGGAACTCAACATCACGGCGGGTTTGCAGGTAGTGCTTCAGAGTATGACTAGCAACCACATCTTCGGCGGTCATTTGACGGTTTTCACCGGGTTGACGCTTCCCCTGCCAATCCTGGCTTGTGATGGTTGAGCTATATACATGTAATGGGCTGGTGACCGTAACGTTTGCGGCTTTCGGGAAGTTCAGAGCTGACATGGAGCTGCCATACCTCGCTTGGCTCTGGGTAATTTCTCTCTGTACGTCTTCCAGGGTGTCTAAAGCGATGATTTGCGTATCACTCGGACGTGCGGTAAAGATCCCTAAGCTGGACAGAAGGAAGCCTTCACCGAAAGGTTTAACAAACTGGCCGCTCATATTAGTAAAATCATTTAATTTCATATTATTATCACTCCTTGATTAGATGGTGGTGTTAGCGTCGGCAATACGATTGCCAGCAGCTTGAAGTGCGATGTATGCAGCGCTCTTGGACTCAGTAGCAACGACCAGTCCAGCCGGGTTGAACACACAACCACGATCACTAATCACCAAGCTTCGTGCGTCACCTGCGATTTGGTTTTGCAGGGATACAGCACAATCATCACCGTCAGCGGCGGTATAAGCTGCGCCTGTGGTTGGGTTGATAACGTCGCCACAATTTACATCAGCAACCAGATCAAGGATCACCGTGCGTTTGTGAAATACAGGATCGTCGGTATAAACCAGCACGTCCTGCGGTGACTTACTTTCATATTCAAAAGCCATATTTTTTTTCTCCATCAGAGTTATTTTTAATCGGCGTGAAATTTGACATTTCTGCCTTTAGATACAAAAAAAGCCATCGGGAGAGATGGCCTTCTTTATTTGGTATTCCAATCAGTAAAAAATAACCGAAGCGGATAACCGCCCGGTATAAATATCACTGACAGGAGAGATAGGGGGAGCAGCGCCGCAACGTTTGCGGAATCCAGGCCGTTGAGAAACGGCGCTAACTCAGGCCAGTTTGCATCGTGGCGATGGCCTGCGAGGAGGCAGGTCTTTTGGCAAATCCCCGATCCAAGAACGGAGAAGATTTTCTTTTATTCAGGATTCACGGATAAACACTCAATAAAAGCGGCTGGCATCTTGAGAGGATAACGCTGCCGATTTTAGTCAGGAAGGTAGACAAGAATAACAACGGCAGTAGTACGCATGTTTTTTCTTCCTTATCAATATTTTACCATAAAACCCGTGAAATTTAAAGGATAATAATTATCATTCTCATAACTTTATTAATACCTCATCATGGAGGCGTTTGTGTGGAGGTAATTAAGGAACAATACCCAAAAGCATGTTGTTCTGGGCCTGATTATTATCACGCAGCGCGGTATCGATAAGATTTTTAACAGCACCATCATGGACAAAAACGTCCATCTGCTGGGAGATGCTAGCTTGCCCGGCGATATTAATGCTTGGCTGCCGCCGTGCCATGACATTAAGGCCGGATGGGTTGAACGTTGGTTGTTGTGGCCTGTAGCTCAACGATGGCGCACCGAATGACAACGGCTTGGTGTTCCAGGCTGTGCCAGGACCAAGGGCAGCCTGTGGTGTCTGGGTGACTCCAGGGATAACACTAGCCCCGGTAAAGGTTTCGGCAGTCTTTTTGATAGAGGCCCAGAGCCTGCCGACGGCGGAATCTTCATAGTAGACGCCATTGCTCGCCAGTCTTTCGTGCTTGTTTTCGGGCGTTGGGTCGATAGAGCTAAACCAGGAAGTCAGTTTGAGGACTGCCGCCGACATCTCGCCCAACGATTTACCCAGACCGTCTGTAATTGGAATCAGACCTGAAAAACCTTTGCTTAGGTTGTCGGTGTTGGCGGCGTACTCACTAAGCCCAGAGACGAATCCCGCACTGAAGGTATCGCTCAACGAATTGTTAATTCTTGAATATTCAATTGAGAGAGCGCCGAGGCGATTTAACTGTTCTTGCTGTGCATCCGATAAGGCGTAACCATTCCGGGCCAGGTCATTCATACGTTTCTGGACAGCCTCACCACCGTCGGCAAAGGCGGGTAATACTTTGCTCGCGTCGTTGATACTTTCTGCGAACGCTGCCGTTTCCTGATCAGAAAATCTGAACGTTTTTTGGAGATCTTTGAGATAAACCAAGAAGGTATTGAAGTCGAGGCGGCCTAGCTCCTTAACAACCCGTTTCGCCGTCGCTGCATTGGACTTGCCTGCAATGGCGTTGATAAGGTCGCCCAACTCTCCTGCCCCGGATAACGTCGCCTTGCCGTTCTTGTCGGTTTTCCAGACTCCGTTAGCAGTAAGTTGCCCTACTTTGTCCCGATAGTCGGCCTGGAAATCAAGCGCCTTATCAGGAGAGATATTAAAGCCTGTTTTGTTGGCTACGACATCGCGCACCGCTTCATATTCAAGACGGGATACACCTTGAGATTGAAGGGTTTTCATCTGCTGGTTGCGTTCAAGGCTGCCCTGTAGGGTCTGCCCCGCTCTGGCTATGCCAAGAGAGCCGACTAAGGTTGCCCCACCAATAACCCCGGCAGCGGCGAGACCTGGGCGACCTCCCCGGCCTTCTGTGCGTATACGTCCAGCGCGAGCGCCAGCGGCTTTCTGCTCACGGGTGATGCGTTGTTGTAGCCTTGCTTGCTTCCTGAGTTCACTGGTGATTCTAGCCATTTCGAAGCGGGTCTCTTCGACCGTATAATTTTCACGTTTTTGTAGCTCAAGCACTTGTTTGGCGGCGCTTATAGCTTTATACCGGGTTGCCACATCAGCGCCGTTCACATTAGCTAGGGTCAGAGCCGACTTTCTCAGGCTGTTGTAATACGTCACCTCGCGCTTAAGCGCCGCTTCCTTCTTCTCTTCAATCGCCAGTGACCGCTTTTGTGCTGTGATTTCAGCAGCAACGGCAGCAGCGCCACGGGCCATTTGTGCATTTTGACGAGCGGCAACCGCCGGGTTGTAGTGCTCACGGCCTATGGATGGTGCATCAGGGTTGTATGCCATAGCCCGGTGTTGGCTCGCGGCTCGCACCTTTTCAGAGATACGAGCAAGTCGCATATTCTGGCGGGCCAGAGCCTCGGCACTTCTTGCCTGGTCGCTCTGACTCTTCGCTGCAAGGTTCGCCATTTTCCTGGCGTGGCTTTGTTCGGCTGCTGCTTGCTTCGCCTGTATCTGGGCCTGTTTTTGCTGTTCTTTGCCAAGCTGTTGGGCTTGTTTGAGACGTTGAGTCTGGGCCTTAGCTGCGGCTAGTGCCGCCCGGCCTTCACTATTGGCGATACGCTGCTGGGATTTCGCTAGCTTTTCGGCTGGTTTCTCGTGGGCTGCTTTAAGAGAGAGTATTTTTTTCCTTGCTCGGGCATAGGAATTGTTATCAACACTCCAAGAAACAGTATTTACGGTTTCAAGAATCACCTTGTTTGTCATTACACCCCCTGTTGTCTAACAATGTGGCAGTATTGGTCGGGGCTGTCAGCGACCATCTTCCGGCAAACGGCTTTGGCACGTTCCAGCGCTTCCGGGTCGATATCGGACGGCTTAAACACATCCGCGCCCGCACCCAGCATTTTAATGATGGTAGTTTTAGAAACGGTCTGCGGCGCGGCTGGCACGGCTGCTAAATATTCTGGATGTTCCACCAAGAAACGATCCGTTATGTCTTTCAGGTTGTCATGGGCCTTCTGTAGGTCGTATTCCTCTTTCGTCATTCCGTGCATCGCTGCAAACAGCGCATTCTTGATGCTGTTCAGTGTCATTTCTGTACCTCCTGTGGAGTTTTAAGCCGTCGCGCAACCATAGGAAAATGGCTGCCATCAGCGGCAGATAGGATAAATAATCTAGTAGAGTCAAAGCTTTAGTGGAGCTGCGGGGATTTTTGTTTGCGCTGGGCGTGCCTCTTCGCCGTTTTCTTGAAATCAGCCATCAACGGATGACCATCATTAGGCATTCGGGCCAGTATCTCAGCTTGTGGTATTTCAGATTTTTGAAGGTACGAAACAACGCTGAATAAGGGCAAATCGAGGATTGTGCATATTTCGATAAGACTAGAGCCATCTTCGAACAGCCTCGCCGCCGACCTCTGCTGCTGGAACTGGTTAGGCCTGGCTAGCCGCCTGCATCGCGGGTTATACGAGTTTTCATAAAGGTCTAAAACCTTTTGATAATCCAGGCGCAACAAAAGTGAGACCTTGCCGGGAGGCATACCCCGGATGAGCAAATTCTTCGCAAGGCGGAGTAAGTTGTGGTCTCGGGAGCGGTTCTTTAGCAACCGTGAGATTTTAGGATCAGCGCTTACGCTGGGTGCAATGTCATTCAAGTGTCCTCCATCATGTTAAAAAGGGGCTCTCTTTTTGATTTTAAAATTCTGGTTCTGGTAGTAGGTGCGCCGGGATGTGTTCAGGTAGTGCCGACCCTATCCAATGTGTAATGCTGTCCGAGATTTCTTTGTGAGAAAGTGTTCCATCACGGTCAGCTTGGTACGCCATCGCCATTGCATAAGCGAAGCCGTATTTTTGCAACGACCCATCTGTATTACGTTTAGGAGCTGCGTCACCGCTCAGCGCA
Source organism: Dryocola clanedunensis subsp. sulfonylureivorans (assembly GCF_016756775.1). Taxonomy (GTDB): domain Bacteria; phylum Pseudomonadota; class Gammaproteobacteria; order Enterobacterales; family Enterobacteriaceae; genus Dryocola; species Dryocola clanedunensis. Next base: position 141,610 of record NZ_JAERMU010000013.1, read on the forward strand.
TTGATAAACTTTTCAGTAACCACACCGTTTTCATCGAAGATCGTGATTTGATTGAGAGCATCGAGGTAATGTTGGTCAATCAGAGCAGCGATCCTGTCAACATCAGTTTCACCGTGTTCCTCGCCGTACTCCATAAAGCCGAATCCAGATGCTCCTTCCTCGCGCCAGTACATCAACTCCTCGATGTTGGCACGCTGTGGCGTTTCCCACCGTTTCGCACCGTTCACCGCATCAGCACCTGTTAACGGATTTGCCAAAGGCAAATCACCGATTAATGAATCATTACTACCGGATAAATCAACATCGACAGGAGCATCCACAGGAGGTACGCCGCTTGGTTTTCCAATATTGTCCTGATCGGATTTGCCATCGTTTTTCCTCGCCTCGTTTGTTGGTTCTGCTGATTTTTTCTTCTTGGTCTTCTGACCACTGACGCGCTCATAATTATACGACGGCTGACCGTTCGGCAGTTCTCGGTAGATGAGTTCCAGAGTGTGGTCAACATCGAGGAGATGTTTAACAAAATATTCACAGGCGTGACCTGACTTCTTTGCTTTGGGCGTTTTCCAGTCAATGAGGCCCAGCGTCTTGAGATCTTTTTTCACTTTTTTGAATATGTATTCGGATACGCCGTTCCGGATAGCGAGATTTTCGTCTGAATCGTAGTAATGACCATTTGACCTACCTGCTGCAATATTTTTTGGATTTGTCAGACTACGAAACTGATCTTCGAGATGACCGTAAATAATTCGATGGTCATTCGTTACTCTGATCACCTCCCCTGTGCTCTTTACAACGATTTTGTGAGCTGTCAGGCGTTTTGGAACAATCAGGGATGGTTCTTTAATAACTTTATTTTCTGCTGTCGCGCTCATCAGTATTCCCCTGTGGGTTCGTTGGTGGTTGGTTGTCGTCCTGGTCGTTGCGTTTCTGGATATGTCGCGCCAAGTTCTGGCACATGTTGCGGATCATCCTGGGAACGGGCATCCCCAGTCGATCCGACTCCTCGCGCAAAATCATGTACGTCTCATCATCGAGTGACAGTTTCATATTGTTTTCCTCCTCGTATAGGTACAAACAGACCTCGCCAGTGATCGCCCATGGGGCGAACCGGCTCAAGTTTGTCAGGGTATTGGTTAAACTGCGGTTGCTGTTGGAAAATCACCAGTGCAGGTGTAGCCGTATGACTCCAGGCTCTCAACACAATCAGTGGCTATCAGGAACAAGATCACCTGTTCTGGGGTGAGGTCTAGGCCTAGTTTGTCACGATAGAGCTGGCGATACCCCTGGAGCACAGGATCGAGGATCGACGTCAGGCTGTAACCATCAGCTAGTTTTTCACTCAGAGGTTTGAGGACAGTCCGAAACGCGCGGGATTTCTTGGCCTTTTTACGCTCCTGTTTGAGGATATGGAGCGCAACAGCGATTTGAGGGTATCGTGCATGTGCAGCATCAGCGCCACCATTGCGAGAAATGAAGGCCCACAGCGCGGACTTGGTATATTTTCCGAATAGGATCAGCTGTGCGATTTGTTCGCCTGTCATGGTGGTCAGGTCGAATCGTTGGGATTTTGGTTTGTTCATTGGGTTCTCCGTTCTATTGATAGAATTATTCGCGGAGGTCTTTTTGTACCAATTTAGTAACACCGCCAGGCGGTGTGGTCTTTCGTTCGAGGATTCAGTAAAGAAATCATTACCCTACTAATATCTATTATATCAGTATTCGATTAAAATAGAAAGCATTATCTTGCTAAAATTTATAATACCTCAATGTAACACTACATTATTAGCACTTCTTTGTCAACAGGGCTAAATCGCTGTGTAAAGCGCTCTGAGAGGATTAATGTTATAGCAGTACCATCGTATTACCTGCCCCATTATAACGCCGTAGAAAGGCTCCAGCGAAGCCACGAAGCAATCCCGCCGCCCCCAGTTAGGCTGGTCGAATATGTCTCCCGCTGCGCCGTGCTCGCATCACATGGGCTGCCGCGCTTGCGCTTGTCTCCCACACATAGCAGCGTGTGACGCTGGTTGCCGTAGGCAGGGTTACCCGACACACAGAACAGCAACCGTAGGTTGTTGTGATGGGCTATGGAGGGTTATAGGGCGTGACTGTTCACTGACAGGCATGGCCTATTACCACATAGATCTAAAGTGGCGGAGCAGTGAGCGGAGCGAATGCATGCAATTACCTAATAACCACCACACAGTGAACACCAGTTCACCATGACCTTGAGCTTGACCTTTTCGATCTTATTAGGGTTTAGTTAAGTTCTTATTAGGTTTTAGGGGGTTTAGTCTTATTGGTGGTCGTCTCACAACCTTATAAAATAACTTCTAAGGTCGTCTCACAACCTTATAAACCTGTTATAAAGTCGTCAGCCGACCTTATAAATGACCACAGAGAGATGATCTTTCAGCCCGCCCAGCGCGGTAAACTCACGCCTGAACCCCCCCCATTCTCCTTACCAGAAGATCTTTCGCAATACTCTGCTTAAATTCGACAGATGCCACCACCCTATCGCCAATAACCAAATAAATCAGATCAAATCAAAATAAACCCAGTGTAAATATCAGGATAATCGTCTGTTTCTGGTGTGGCTGGAACTCTACGAGGATCTTTCGCTATAGCTATAGGTATATAACGAAGCCACATCAGCGCTGGTCACGTGAAATCCGTCAACCATTTTGGGCTAAACACATTTACAACCCTACCCCCCCCAACTGCATTTTTTATTTTTTCGTACAAAAAACACAAAAGAAACAGCCCTGTAGAGTCTCCTGTATGACGCTGTGGGATGCTGTGGATTAACGGGGTGTCAGTTTACATCTTGTGGGAGAACATCGCACAGCGGGCCGCTGAGAGCGCTAGAAAGGTTGTTGGGTTGGCAGTTTACATTGTTGTGGGAGAGAGTAACGGCGAGGTGGCTGCTTTGCCGGAGGATATCATGTTGTTGGTGGCTAATTGTCTGGCTCGCTGTCTGTGGCACAGTTCCACTCTAACTTACACAATAGATAAGTGTAACTTAGCAAGCCCTTGATTCTTTTAACTTGTTGTGTGAATGAAAGCCAAAGCCAGGCTGCAACGTCAGTTTATGCAGTATTTATTCACTGTTTATTCATGTGTGTTGTGTGAAAAGCAATCAAGTCATGTATATTTTGAAAAGATGTTTCATTTTTATTGAGGCCTGGTCTGGTCTGTCAGGCACATCTGACGGTGTGCTGTGGATATTTTCCCACGCTGATACCTGAAGAACGGCCCCCGATTATTATTCCTCTCTGGACAGCAGGGTAAATATAATTATAAAAACACTTTACAATGATCATCTTACGATCAATATTAGCACTCTAACTTACATATCTAAGAAGCGGAGAGAAATATAATGAAACGTGTCGAGCCAGTCAGAGACAAGCAGAAGATTGCCGAGGTGGAGGTGCTGTTACGTAAGAACAACACCAACCCGCTGTACGGTGATTTGTGGGTATTTCTGAACCAGACAGCGGCACGAGTCGGCGACGCGCTCAAGCTACGCTATGCAGATTTTAATCATCTTGAGGGCAATGTGTTGAACCTGAAAGAACAGAAAACAGGGAAGACGCGCTCTATCATGCTGACACCGAAAGCCCTGGAACTGGTGGCACAGCGCCGTGCTGATAATCCGGGTCATGTGTACCTCTTCGAAGTCGATAGCAACCGGGCGAAGGGCAAAGCAATCAGTCGGGTCACAGTCTCCGCTAAATTCAAGGAAGCCGGGGAAATGCTGAATCTACGCATCGCGGCGCATAGTCCACGTAAAAATCTTGGTTATCACGCTCTGAAACGTGGGGTGAGCCTGCCGACGCTCACTAAGCTGTACGGGCATTCGTCACAGGCGGTCACGCTGGCGTATTGCGGGATAATGGAAAAGGATATCGAGGACGTATTCCAGAATATCGATTATTGAGGGCATGATGATGAAGAAAGTTCTACTTTGTGTGTTGGCCCTGCTGCCGCTGGCGGCTCATGCTGGGAAAATCACCATCAGCAACCCCGAGGAGCAGGAGCTAAAGGGCGGCAAGCGCCTTTGTATTTATGAATCGTCCCTGTATCTATTCACGCTTGTGACGCGTTCGCAGTCCTGTCCTTATTCGAAGACGTTCGATTCGTCGGATAGCGAAAAGTAATGCTCACAAAGTTTACCAAAGATAAATCAGACCCATCAAATATTGTGAGTCTGATCGATTTTGGATTCTTATTTCTTATCTGTTATTGCAGGGACACCTTTGATCGTGAATCTTTTCTCGCCCCCATAATACAAAGGCGACTTAAAATATGGCCCTTTATTCACCATCACCGCTGATTGGATTAGTTCGTCAATCGCATCAGCTAATCCATCTTCTAAAAATGCGATAGAATCATCGCCTAGTGGATACCCTTCAGTTACAACTTTGCAATCTACGTAAGGATGACTAGCACATTCAATCAAATATTTTTCAAAGACATCTCGGGGAAGTGCCAAGCCAAACTCTCGCCATGCATATTTCCTTCCCCAATAATACCCGTCGTCTTCATCATATCGAACACGTGAGTCGTTTTTACCTTTGTTTTCATCGTGTTTTTGCCTAGACATATTACGAGCATATTGATAGCTAAAATCCTTATCCAAAACTGAAGACTTTGACAAACAAGATGTATCAACTATCTTAATACCATTATCCTCGGTGAATCCTATATTGTATCTTTCACCAACTATAACTACATCTTCAAAATTAGCTTCAAATTCATAGGTTGTATCTGTTGTAGCCGGTTGAAAAGTATGCAAGTAACGACCATTACCTAAGTCATGCTTCTGATAATTTGTCACTATTAAATCATGAATTGTTTTTAATTCGCGAGACTTCATACATAAACATCCTTATATTAAATGAAATATATAAAAACCCTCATAAATAAAATTTCCAACATTCAGTAAAAATCACCTTATTCGTGTTGAGATCTCCCTTGACTTACTGCTTGTTATGATCTTTTCAAGTTTATTAGTGTGAGGATCAACCTTGTAGCTTGTATAGTCAATTCCTTTTGAAGAGACGATCATTTTAGCTTCCGAGTACTCCAAATTGGCCAAAGGATTCTCATCCATATTTTCAATATGATTATTATCAATCAAATAATTGTTAACTGATGATAAAAAATCATCAACATTCCCACATACTTTCTCATCCAAATCAAACTCAACAATTTTTTAGTACAATCTTTGTCACGCCATACGATTACTTTAACTAAATTATTGTTTGTCATTATAGCCTCCTCCTATCAATAGACGTTTAAGAGATTAATAGTGATAGTCATGGATTATTTATATTCTCTAAATCTTCGACTAATCCTTCTCTTTCCTTTAACAAATCATCATATAACTTTATAGACATTGGACTTGTGAGATCAAATGCTCCCTTCCCTAGGTTTAAATTTTTAATTCCATCTATAAGAGACAATCTTACAAGTTCTTTATCATCTGCATCATTCACATTATCCATAAGTTCAAGAATGGATTTATGTAAATCTAGGAATGTATTATAAATTGTTGTAACAGAATTTCTTTTATGTGTTTTGGTTTTATTACTAATTTCATTAATTTTTTTATTAATATTATCAAGTGAACCAACAATCCCTTTTCTAGCTTCTACTCTAATTATTTCTTTTTTAGTTCTCGATTTAGTTTGAAATAAAACCTCGGCATTTACAACATCACTTAATCTTGCAACATCAGAAACCATTAACTTTATGCCTTCTCTGTATGATGAGTAGTTTGCCACAAAGTTACTCGCAGGAGTCAAAGCATTGAGTAACACACAGACACTACCATAAGCAGTAATCCGTGCTTTAATTGACCCGTCTTCAAATGCGATATCAATGTCAACATCATCATATAGAAAGAACTTCATCCTCTCTTCGGCATGAAGTTTTATAATGTTTTTTATTTTTTGAATAGCTTCCTGTTTTTCTTTACCATTAACAGTGGATAGCCATTCAGGTTCAACATGCACATACGATTGGCTAAGAATGTTACTATTAATATAATCAGCCATGATAGTCCTTTATTAAAATTTTGATTTTGTAGAGAGTGAGGTTTTTCTAGTAAAATCACTATGAGAAGCACACAACACTACAATTTGTACGCAAAACAAACTCAATGCCTATTTCGCAACCTTCAACCTAGAGCCAATCCAATCCATCAATAACATAACAGACCGTGTTGAGCGGGAAGGTATGCATATATCTTTTTGTGATGCCAGTCCCACTTTTCTCATGACCGACCACCTGCTGCAAGTGCGTCAGGTTCCCTACCCAGCCAGCTAAACAGGTTGAAATCATTGTATGGCGGAAACTGTGTACCAATCGCCGCTGTCCATAATCATCAAGATACGGGATACCCAGTTGATCACGGATATCCGCTAAGACTTTACCTATCTTCGGCATGTTCTTACCCGACACAGGGGAGAAAATCTTCTCTTTCCATTGGTGGTTAACAAAATCAAGAAAGCCCCACTCGATCAGTTTGGGATGGATCGCCACCTGCCTTGTAGCGTTCTCGGTTTTACCCTGTCCTCCTTCAGCGATCAGGAGATAGTACCGCTGGCTATCTTCATCAAATTTAATCTGTGATTTCTCTAACTTTGCGATCTCCCCCCTTCTGGCTCCTGTATACGCCAGCAACAACGTGATCCACTTCTGCCAGCCGTCAGGTTGCTTTAGCGCCCACCCTACAAATTTTCTCATTTCTGCCGTGCTGTATGCCCCAAACCTCGCTTTTGATGGGGCGGCTACTACGCCATCAGTTGGCGACTTCACCAAAATATCTTTGTTATCAGTAAGAAATGTTTTGAATAAAGATTTATAGATCTTCAGGTGCTTACAAATAGCTTCAGCACCGACTAAATCCTCTGGTGGCACATCGTCGCATTCGATTAGCTGTTGAATGGTCATTGAGCGATAGGGCTGAACAACTCGCTTAGGTAGGTTCTCCACAACTTCCATCACCTGTTTAATATCCTGCTTGGTGATAGTCTGGACGTCTGTTGTTGTTCCCAGGACAACAAGTAACACTTCCATAAAGCGTTCATTGGCCTGGGCGATAGCATGAGACCAATTGCGCCCCTTCTCTCTTTTATACATGTTCCACGCGCCAGCCAGTGTTAACACTTCCTTTTTTTCGAGTGGCTCTTGTGCTTCCACGACACTAACGGGAGCAACAACCTCTCGATATTCCTGTGGGGCCAACGGCTGGATATCGCGCAGTTCGTCATTAAGGAACTGTTGGGCTATCCAACGTTCATTCTGCTCCTTTAATCGGTTGCCAAACGTAGAAAGACGCTCGCCAAACTGATCCGGGCCGATGGTTCCACGTTGGACTAGAGGAATAACAGGAGAGGCTAAAGACATCAGTTGTTGAGCCTGAATATAACTATCTGTCTCTAATGATCGACGAAAATATTTATTACCGGGCAGTCGGAAACGAACGTAATAAATCCCGTTGCGTGTGATGGTATGACGTATGGTTCTGTGGCCCATTCTGAAAGCCTCATTAAGTAATGAACTATCAAAACAGGACGTTAAAGCTAGAAATTTCTTTTATTTTCAATGGATAACAGCCAGACTACGCTGGCATTATCCAGATCAGGTAGTACGGGTATTTCTCAGCCTTCACAAAGAAGGGCACCCCGAGTCTCAAGACTGGCAGAATAAGCAGATGGCGATAGCAAAGCAAGCTTCGCTGAAATATCTGACAATTTGCTTTATTCGTGGTTTTTGCAACATATGGGGGCTTAAAATAGCAATCAGCACAATGGACAATCCGTAGAGGGACTTATGGCAAAAGGTTATATTTTACATATGAACGATCCCACCACCTGCGGTGGGCGGGTGCTTGAAGGGGCACCAAACAGAAGAACCAACGGCATTTCAGTCGCTCGCATGGGCGACACTGTCACATGTGGTAAAGATGGCAAAGCTTACCGCATCATTGGTGGCATTTCATGGATAACCACCGACGGTCGGCCTGTTGCAGGCAGCCTCGACAGCATCAGTAGTTGTCCCTGTAATTCACGAATTATTCCCCAGATAATCGTACAATCCTATGAATCCAGAAGTCGTTCGGAGCCATTAGCTTCGCCCCATTTAGCATTTGCTGAATCTGCTGGCTCAGCATCTTTAACAACATCTGAGCAAACAGAACCAGAACAGCATGCTCAGACAGCTAAAAAGAAAACAGGCATCGACGCTGGTTTTGCCGTTATCCCCTATGGCGGTACTACAGAAGCCTGGCAGCGTCTACTGTTCACGGAAAACCCACCGGCAGGAGCCAAAGAGCTGTTCGCTACGTTAAATGGCCCAGACGAAAGCTATAAAGCTGGTTCGATTATGCTGCTGGTTGACCCTGAAAAGCAGGACGAGGAGCAGATTGCACATATGCAGGCCGCGAAAGCACGAGTTGATGCAGCCCTTGAGCCGCTGACGCACAAGGAAGCTAACTTCCTGCATAATCATTACGCCACCATTGCTAATTTTTCCAGCATTGCGGATAAAGGAATTGGACTTGCAGCCGAGCCGGTGGGTAAATATTTTGAGAACATCGAAAAAATTCTTAAAGAGATCCAGGATACTTATAAAAATACCTACATGACGCGCGGCGCATTGATTGGCGAACAGTTTTATGTCAGGCGTAGCCAGTTGTTTAAAGAACTTGAGTCAATACTTAAAGTCGGCTTCCTGAATAAAGGTATGAAACTCGGTGAATACAACAGTTTAAAAAGTGCACTTGGTCTATCAACTAAAGCGATAACTCATAAGTGGAATGAAACAGGAGTTGGTGATATAGAGGGGTACGCAACACATCTAGAACGAGCTGCTAAGTATATGGAAGCTATGCGATATGTTGGTTATGTCGGCATCGGCTTTAGTGCACTGCATTCAATCAACGAAATAAACGAGGCTTGTTCCGTTGGTCGTGAAGATGAATGTACAAAGAAAAAATATACTGAGATTGGCAGTTTCACTGGAGGAGTTGGTGGTGGTATATTAACAGGCTCTCTTGCAGTCCCTTTGTGTATCGCAATCGGTATTGGAACCGCTGGCACAGGCGGTTTAATTTGTACAATCATAGCTGGCGGAAGTTTAGGTTACGCTGGTGGAGAGGTTGGCAGTTGGGGAGGAGAGAAAGTAGGCAACTCGTTCTATAATGTGATCGAGGAGGCCAAATGAAAACCTTCGATTTGATTATAATTATTTTGACATTTTTATTTTTGCTATCATTATTATTCTATTTAATTTATGGTAAAATTACAGAACGAAAATTTGATGTTATAGCTAAAAAATTTGCCAAACAATTTGGGCACATGCCATTTTCAATGACTGTTGGAAAAAGTGGTGGTTTTTTCTTTTGGGGCTATAAAGAGTCCTATTTGATTTGTGCATTGTTTTTCACTAAGTTCCCAGCGACAAAAAAGTCATTAACACCTCAAGAAATTAATTTTTTTAAAAATTTAAACAGAGCCGAAATCTCTTGGTTTTATATAAAATACATCGCAATAGTCATTGGGTTGTTAAGTTTTATTGGGTTGTTAGTTATGTTTAAACTTCAAGCAGCATAATTTTAAAGCCAGGCAAGGGGCTTCACTGCCCCCTTCAATTTTCTTGTTCAGCATTTAATACCAATTAATCTCATCAATTAAGTAGCGAACGGAGTGGCCTGCTCACCATTGCTTAGCACCTCCCAGTTCGAAACCACTAATAATCCTCAGGCAATACCTTGTCGATGGAAACCAGTTTGCCTTTCTCCATCGTGATGTACCCGCCCTCTTTCAGATCTGCGAGGACGCGGAACACGTGGGTACGGGATAGTTTTGTGCGGCGTATGATGAAATTCGCCAACCCTTGCTTTTCGTTCTGAAACGTTTTTGCGCGGTAAAGGTAGCGGTAAAGCATCGGTTTGATTGTTTGGTAGCTGGTTAGCTGTTTTCTTTCGGAATGCAGATCGAGCGAGAAGATGGTCATGAAAACCAGTATTTTTGACAGCACCTTCATGTAATCAGGATCCTGATAAAATAACCCATCAAATTGCTGGGAGCATATTTTCACCGCTTTCACAGGAGTCATACATTTATAATCAAATTTTACCAGCGGACAATACTGCTCCATTAAACCAATGGGCATATATTCAATCGTATTACCAATAGTGAGCTCGCTTTGCGCATGGGAAATAGCAACTGACCCCTCAAGTACAAGATAGATAAAACCGGGTGTTACGCAGAGCGTATCAGTCGCCGCAAGCGTTATCTCTTCCCCCATCTTAACGACATCCGCCACATAGCGCCCAAGGTCAAGTGTCTGATAGTAATGATGGATATTTTCAAAATTGGCTTCCATTAGGCACCCGTTCGCGTTTTTGTCTGCCCGCACAGTATAACATCGAGCAACATGGGGGTCTTTTACCGCTTCCGTTTATCTTCCACAGCTTCTCAATACTGAAGCAGTACCATATGGGACTAGTCAGGGATTAAGAAGCGGTTAAAATAAACGCATTAATTCATGCAATTGCAATAAATTTAAATTTACCGCTGTTTATTTGCCCTTTTTTGCCACGCCATTTGTATTCTGAAAAATGAACACGACGCTTTCAAGCAACTAACGACTTCAACAGCAACCTGGAGGTTGAATTAATGAGATTGAATTTGATTGCCAAAAGCCTGGCTGTCGCGGGGTTACTGACGACACTGTCAGTGACTGCGGCAACGCCAGCGCCCACTAAGGACGCGACTCCCGCGACCATACAGGCCAACGACGCACTTTATAACAAGCTGCCCTTCTCTGATAAAACTGATTTCGCCAATGCACATAAAGGTTTTATCGCCCCGCTTCCACAGGAAGTGATCAAAGGCGAGAAAGGCAACACCGTCTGGAACCCTCAGCAGTACGCCTTCATTAAAGAAGGTGATAAAGCACCAGATACGGTAAACCCAAGCCTCTGGCGTCAGTCCCAGCTGATTAACATCAGCGGCCTGTTTGAAGTGACCGATGGCGTTTATCAGATCCGTAATCTCGATCTGTCAAATATGACCATCATTGAAGGCAAAACCGGGATTACCGTTGTCGACCCGCTGGTTTCTGCGGAAACTGCAAAAGCGGCTCTGGACCTGTACTACAAAAACCGCGGTAAAAAACCTGTTGTGGCGGTTATTTATACCCACAGCCACATTGACCACTACGGTGGTGTACGCGGCGTCGTTGACGAAGCTGACGTCAAAGCTGGCAAAGTGAAAATCTACGCCCCGCAAGGTTTCATGGGCGCCGCCGTTGATGAGAACATCATGGCAGGTAACGCCATGAGCCGTCGCGCTAGTTACATGTACGGCAACCTGTTGCCTGCTGATGCGAAAGGTCAGGTTGGTGCAGGTCTGGGCACCACGACCTCTGCCGGTACCGT
>NZ_JAERMU010000014.1 GCF_016756775.1 Dryocola clanedunensis subsp. sulfonylureivorans
GGGAACCAGGCGGGGGGCGCAGACGCGGCCAACCTGCTGAAACCAGCCCTGGCTCGTGGCGAGCTGCGTACTATCGCCGCCACGACCTGGAGCGAATACAAACAGTATTTTGAACGTGATGCGGCCCTTGAGCGCCGTTTCCAGATGGTGAAGGTGGACGAGCCGGACGACGACACCGCCTGCCTGATGCTCAGGGGCCTGAAATCCCGCTACGCCGAACATCATCATGTTCACATTACCGACGACGCGGTACGCGCGGCGGTGACGCTCTCCCGCCGCTACCTCACCGGACGCCAGCTGCCGGACAAAGCCGTTGACCTGCTCGACACCGCCGCCGCCCGCGTGCGGATGAGTCTGGATACCGTGCCGGAAGAGATTGTGCGCCTGAAAGCGCAGCTGACCGCGCTGGAGCTGGAAGAACAGGCGCTGCTTGAAGATATCGCGGTGGGGGGAAATAAACACAGCGATCGCCTGGCCGTCATCGATCGGCACCGTCAGGACAAAAACAGTGCGCTAAACCTTCTGCAATCCCGCTTCACCGAAGAAAAAACGATTAGCGAGCAGCTGATGGCCTGCCGCCAGGACATCAGCCGCCAGGCGGAAATCCACGCGTTACAGACCCGGCTGGATGCGCTCCAGCAGAGCAGCGCCCTGATTCAGGTGGACGTGGACACCCGCACCGTCGCCAACGTCATTGCCGACTGGACCGGCGTGCCGCTCTCCTCGCTGATGAAGGATGAGCAGACCGAACTGCTGAACCTTGAAAACGAAATCGGCAGGCGCGTGGTGGGCCAGGACGTGGCCCTCAACGCTATCGCCCAGCGCCTTCGCGCCGCTAAAACCGGCCTCACGTCAGAGAACGGCCCGCAGGGCGTGTTCCTGCTGGTCGGCCCGAGTGGCACCGGCAAGACCGAGACCGCGCTGGCGCTGGCGGATGTGCTGTACGGCGGCGAGAAGTCACTCATCACCATCAACCTGTCCGAGTACCAGGAGCCGCACACGGTGTCGCAGCTGAAAGGTTCCCCGCCGGGCTATGTCGGTTACGGCCAGGGCGGCATTCTCACCGAAGCCGTGCGCAAGCGCCCTTACAGCGTGGTGCTGCTGGATGAAGTAGAAAAAGCCCACCGCGACGTGATGAACCTGTTTTATCAGGTCTTCGACCGCGGATTCATGCGCGACGGCGAAGGGCGTGAAATCGACTTCCGCAACACCGTCATTCTGATGACCTCCAACCTCGGCAGCGACCACATCATGCAGCTGCTGGATGAACGCCCGGAGGCGAGCGAAGGCGATCTGCATGAGCTGCTGCGCCCGATCCTGCGCGACCACTTCCAGCCCGCGCTGCTGGCCCGCTTTCAGACCGTGATTTACCGTCCGCTGAGTGAGCCTGCCATGCGCACCATCGTGCAGATGAAGCTCGCGCAGGTCAGTAAACGCCTGCATCGCCACTACGGCCTGACAACAAACATCGGCGAGAGCCTGTTTGACGCCCTGACCGCCGCCTGCCTGCTGCCGGACACAGGCGCACGTAACGTCGACAGCCTGCTGAACCAGCAAATTCTGCCGGTGCTGAGCCAGCAGCTGCTGACCCATATGGCGGCTAAACAGAAACCCCGCTCACTCACCCTGGGGTGGAGTGAGGAAGAGGGTATCGGGCTGGAATTCAGGGACTAATCAGGACAGATAATATGGATACTGTTGAAGAGCTTAACGGAACCTATTTTTTTGACGGCATGAATAATCTGACCGCCTGGGAGCTGCTTTTTTGGGTGCTGGTAGATGAAACAGAAAAACAATTGGGTGTACAGGATATCGTTGGCATCGCCGCTTTAATACTGGGTAACAACATCATTGATATACCAGGCAAACCGGAAACGGCAACCAGGGGAACATCTCCAGCTTCGTTATTTTTTCGCAGGCATATCAGCTATAAATTTCGAAAAAGAGTATTACCTACACTTACGAAGAAGTCATTTTCATTGAAAGGAATAAAGATTTTTTGGGTTAATAATCTTGGTGCCTTCGTGGGGAGGGCGGTTCCTGTTTTGGGATGGGTGATTCTTGCGCATGACATTTCCGTTATCAGTTATCGAACGGTCATGCGCTACAACATCATTGCTCGTGAAGAGGATAAAATCTGGTGAACAGGGTAACTGATGACAAAGTAAGAGATTTTATTCTTCATGACCTCCCTTTGGTCACAACTCTTTTTATGAAAAGGGTGGACATAGATGATGATGCCGTATTGCAGGAGCTCTTTGAAGTTGAAGACGTTGCTGAAATGGTCGACGCATTCTTCCATCACTTTCATATCACGGCAGATGGTTTTTCCATTAATAATTACTATCCCTGGCAGGGCAAATCTACATTCCTGTGCAAAAAAATAACGCAGAGTAAATCGCCACTAACGATACGAATGTTTATTGAGTCAGCCAGGGCTGGGCGCTGGTTATATAAATGATTTGTTTTTTATTACCTCACTTTAACTGGTGGTGACATCAAACAGATTACCACCACGGAGTTATGACAATGAGTCTGACAGACATGTTACAGAATACCTTTTCGGGTCTGGTTAATACTACTCTCAATCGCTATCAGCTTAATATTCCCTCCTGTCATTCGTCATTGGATGTCGAAGATTTCTGTGGGACTGAATCGCTGAGCCAGCTCTATCGCTATGACATCAGTTTTACCAGCATAGATAAAAATATTGATGCCAGCCAGATATTGAGCAAACCGGCAACCCTGACCATGGGAACCGGGATGCTCACTATGCTGACTGGTCAGAAAGTAGTGCATGGCGTGGTGACGCACTTTGAGCGTATAAGAAGTTCTGCCGACCAGGCCGAATACATGATAACACTTGAACCGTTTATGGCATTGTTGCGTAACCAGTTCCGTACCCATCGCTTCTTCGTCAATAAGTCGGTACCAGAGGTGGTCACCGAAGTCCTCCAGGAGCATGGCCTGAAAGGCTGGGAGTATGAGTTCACCCTCAAAACCGACTATCCAAAGCGTGAGCAGATTAACCAGTATCAGGAAAACGACCTCGCCTTCATTGAACGTCTGTTGGCTGAGGTGGGGATTTTTTACTTCTTCACCCTGCAGCCTGACACCCAGACCGAAGTGGTACATTTCGCGGACAAGCAGAGTGCATGGACGTTTGGGAAAAAGCTCCCGCTGAACAGCCCGTCAGGGACGAATGACAATGCGGTCGACTCGGTGTGGGACGTGCACGTCCGGCAGAACGTGGTGGAACGTTCCGTTACAGCAAATGATTACAACCACCGGGAAGCCCAGAACATCCTGATGTCCGTTCCTGCGGACATGACCCGGGGCGACGGCGACGGTGTTACCTACGGGGATGTGTATCACCACCGTCCGCGCCACCTTGAACGTGGCGACAAAATTAATCCGACAGCTGAAACCGCCAACTTCTGGGCGCGTCTGGAGCATGAGCGCTTCCTGTCCGGGCAGACCACCGTAACCGGCAGCAGCACCGACCACACCCTCAGCCCGGCCCAGGTGCTGACCATTACTGAAACGGCCATCCCACCGACTCTTCCCCGTGAAACCGAAAACGGGCTCATCATCATCAGCGCCGGCTACACCGCCAGCCGTCAGAACGCGCTGAAGGTGGAGTGGGCGGCGATGCCTTACTACGAGAACCGCTGCTGGCGGCCTGTAGCCAAAAAGCGTCCGGTGGTCAGCGGCACCCTGATGGCGCGCGTGACCAGCGCCAAAGACAACGATATCTACGCCTGGCAGGATGCATCGGGCCTGTACCGGGTAAAATTTGATGCCGACCGTGATGACAAACGTCAGGGCATGGAAAGTATGCCGGTGCGCTTTGCCAAGCCTTACGGTGGTGACAAGTACGGCTTCCACTTCCCGCTGATACAGGGTACCGAAGTGGCCATCGCTTTCCATGAAGGTGACCCGGACCGGCCGTATATCGCCCACGCGATGCATGACTCCCGCCATGTCGACCACGTCACTGAAGCCAACAGCACGCGCAACGTTATCCGTACCGCCGGCCTGAATAAGCTGCGGATGGAGGACAAGCGCGGTGAGGAGCACGTTAAGCTCAGCACGGAGTACGGGGGGAAAACGCAGCTCAATCTTGGACATAATGTCAATGCAGACAGTGCGTTACGTGGAGAGGGGGCTGAGTTACGAACTGATGAGTGGATCAGTATACGTGGTGGCAAAGGTATTATGTTGAGTGCTGACGAGCAACCACTTGCTGAGGGCGGAATGCTCGATATGCAGGCCGCTATTCAGCAGCTTGAGCAAGCACTTTCTTTGGCAAGAAGCCTGAGTAAAGCAGCTCAAAGTGCAAAAGCACTCTCAGGAGAAACTGACAGTCAGTCGCAACTAAACCGCTCGTTAAATAAGTTACAGAAGGCTGGGATTGTTGCGCATGCACCGCATGGTATTGGGATAGTAAGTCCTGAAGCTGTGCGAGTTTCATCAGGTGGGCAAAGTGTTGGAATCATGGCAGGCAAAAATGCTGATATTAGCGCAGCTGATTCCGTAACGATGGCTGCGGCCAAATCAGTCAGCTTATTTGCACAAAGTTCAGGGATGAAGTTGTACGCAGGGCAGGGGCTTATTGATTTGCAGGCGCAAAATGGTGCTTTAAATATTGCAGCCAGTGAGGATATCAAGGTGACAAGCTCTGGTGGAAAAGTTGAGATTTGCGCTGCTTCAGAACTTGTACTGAAGAATCTTGACGGCTCGTACATAAAGTTAGCTGGCATAAATATCGAACTTGGTTGCTCTGGCAATATTTTGCAGAAGGCTGCAAACGTTAACCAGACTGGACCTGCAACGCTCAGCACTCCTCCTGTGACCTTCCCTAAAGGTTACGGTGAAGGTTTCACATTGAAAGATCCAGAAAGTGGAGAGATAAGTCCGTTTACGCGTTATCACATCACAACTGCCGAAGGTGATGTCTACGAAGGTACTTCTGGGCCTGATGGTAAAACGCTTCCTGTTTATACGTATTTGCCCTCATCCATGAAAGTTATATTCCCGGACGAAGAATAGGATAATAAGGAATAAGATTATGACAGAAGCGGTATCTTCACTTAACCTTAAGTTTCCTGTTGCTTTAACGGGCAAACAGAAAAAATATTGGTCTGAAATTCAGCTCGTTGATGAGCTTGGTGACCCTGTGGCTGGTATACCATATACAGTGGAAAATGAAGCCAGCAGAATTAATCACATACCAGTCTATAAAGGTAACAGTGATGCAAATGGTATTATCAGAATAGAGCAGCTTCACTGGCTTGAGCTTACACTAGTGCTTGATCCTCAAAAGCTCGCAGATGAAATGGAAACACGAGTCCTCGGAGTAAAACGAAATCCCCTTCATCAACCTCAAAGTGCTAAACCTTTCACCAAACGCAGTGAAGATGCTGCTGAAGATTATAAATCTGATATTCAGGTCAAGGCTGAGTCAGATGGCTTTTTATACCGTTATGTTACGATTGGAGAACTGTGCGATGAAGCTCCAACCATAAAAGACTGGGATCAGCCTACATTACCGGAGTTTCATTTCCCCCCGCAGCGTTCGCTTAAAGGACATATCATTGAAAGAGAGTATCTTGATAACCGAGTCGTTATTGAGATATGCCCGTTCCGTGCGTGGGTGCTGGATTTACATGATACCAAGGATTACTCGCTCGCAAATGGATTAAACTTGGGGGTTATGGCAGATCTCGCTTATTCAAATGAGAAAAATAGTAACCTAATAGAGAGTTTTTTCCTGAAACAATGTACGGATTTATCCAACGTTCCTCAATTTGCTGAATACCCTTCCTTTTATCATACATTGTCTGTAGATGTACCATTCAATCAGCGATATCTAAAGGCAATATATATGAATACGCGCGAGACAGAGCAACCTGAGGGGGATACCCGGTTGTTTTATGTTGAATGTTCGGCTCATTTGATCGTTGCATGGTGTGGTACTGATAGCCTTTTGAATGGAATTACAGATGCATCCTTTGCCCCTAAAAAATGTCCTGGCTCGATTGTCAGTGCCGGAAATGTTCATGGTGGTTTTTTGGATGCATATAATTTAGCAAAAAATAAGTTTGGTGATGCGTTCAAGAAAATAGATGTGTCTCTGGATGATACTGGAAATACAAAAAAATTATACATTTGTGGTCACAGTTTAGGAGGGGCTCTGGCGCTGATCTATGCGGCAGACATGAAAAACTACCAACCAATAATTTATACTTATGGTATGCCGCGAACATTCAGCATGTCTGCAATTCAGAGTATTAATGATATTACTCACTATCGTCATGTAAATGATAATGATACCGTCACTCAAATTCCACCGGACGCAGATTTAGATAGCGACTTTTATGAAAAGTTTGGTCCTATAGGGGAATATTTAGGGTTTAACTGGCTTGCTACGACAGGATTAGGTATCGGAATTGCTATTGAGCAATTAGGAAAGCAATCTTTGGGGCTGCAAACAAAGAAAGATCCTTATTGGCATCATGGTAATATCGTTATATTTTTCCAAGCACAGCAATGTGTGATGAAGAAAAATCACCAGTATACACCATGGATTGGTGGTGGGGGGCGTGACAATCCATCGCCTGGTGTGGTGTATTCTTGCGATTATGCATCCGTAAAATTGTATTTAGTCCCCTCGCTGAATGATGAGGCTTTAGCTGCATCAGGTAAACATCAAGCCGCATTTGTAGAGTCAATTGGGAAAGCTATGTTGGAGAAGATATTTCCGCGAAATACAAATCCATCATTGGATGGATTACTTTCCAATCCAGGAAGTCACTCTATGGCCCATAAATATCTGCCTTACATACATAACCAGGTTTTGGAGTTAGCGGATCCTGCTCGCCCAATGGGGCGAAAAGAAATGCGAGAATCATTTCAGCGTACCATGGAATCAAATGCGAAATCAGGCAGGAGTAACCAAGAAGAGCTACGACGGAATCAGATATTTTTTCAGCTTCAGGACATGCTTCCATCAAGCTTAAATCTGACACTTAAGGAAGAAACTGGAAAAAATTCACTTATCCGCTATTCGAATATCACGGAGGAAGAGGTTGAACTTTCTAAATAATAACATAATTCTTTTTATCGTTTTTCTTTCAGTAGCTGGCTGTGGTGATCATACAGATCAAACACTGTCACCAGCAAAAGATGCTCATTGGGTTACGGTTCTGTTTAAAGTGCCAGATGGGACTATGCTTCAACCAATGCAAGTAATGTATCGTTCGGACATATGTAAGGATACTAGTAAGAATTCAAGTGGAGAATCGTACGATATTAAGGGCATTAATGGGTTTAAGCAGGCTTTCACTAAGGAAAAGGATGGTAACACTTGGAAAACACAGATTGCCATTGAAGGAGGTGGTTCCTGCCAATGGATGCTCAATTCAATTAAAATAAGCTTCCATATCAATAATTCCAACCCATTAGTTCACGATAGAAATAATTTATCTACCAACTATATCCTCGATTTTGACAAGTATGGTTTTAGCGATGGTTATGGGACAGGTAGCGCTAAAGAATCTCAAGGGGATTTTGTTATAAACACAGACTTCTTCCCTATGATTACAACGTTAAGTCGATCTGGTAACGAGTATGTTGAGTTGTTTGGTGGGAATGTCGATTCTAATCAATGGACCAGAAGATTTAATGTTCACCATATAAATAAAATTTTAATAGAACCTGTTGTGCACATGGATAAAATAGTAGTGCTCAGTAGTGCAAAGGGAAAGCCTTCTGGATTAGAAATAACATATCCAGATGGCAGTATTGGTCCAGTTCATCAGACTATACCTGATTATGAAAAACTACTTTCAATGAAATAAACTTGTGTGAATCATGAAGTATATTATTGGTATGTGTTTGATCGTTTCTTTTGGCGTCATGGCATTGACTGGTTTGCTAATTTGGCTACTTCTTTCTATTTATTTAAAAGGAAAAGCATAAAGATGACGAAAATAAAGACTGGGTGTGCTGGATGTTTTTAGCCATTGCATGCTTGGTGTCGTTTATTTTGTATTTGTTATATTGGGCTCTGCCCGCTCTTATCAATATTAATTCTTATAGGCATTAATGTCTGTCAGGGAGTCATTATGACTAAAGGTGTTGTTTTACTTGGTGATAAAACTTCTCACGGCGGAAAAGTAATTTCTGCCTCTGCAAATTTTACGGTTAACGGTATCAAGGTTGCTCTTGTTGGTGATTTAGTCAGTTGTCCTGTTGAAGGACATGGAACTAATCCCATTGTTGAGGGATCACCATATCGTACAGTTAATGGTCGTGCTGTCGTCGTCGATGGCTGCAAATGTCAGTGCGGTTGTACTGTAATTTCAAGTGCTCAAAACAGCACAGTAGGATAATCAATGAGCTGGGAAAGGACGAAAGCAACAACAATGGAGTTGCCTCCTGAGCCATCTTTTACAGGATGGCTGTTGGCAGGAGGTGTTGCCGCGGTTGTGGGTATTTTGCTGTTTATCCTGCATGCGTCAGGCACGGTTAAGGTACTGGCTGCATTCAATATCTGGTGGCTGGCATCCAGTCCGGTTCTTGGCTGGTTTTTCCTGTTTTGTTTACGGGGGTGGTTGTGGGGCAGAACAGTCAATGAACATCAGTTTTTGCAGAAGGAAGCTGAATACGGACAGCAACAGTGGGAAGCCTGGGCTGGCCGCTATCTGGCCGTGCTTGGAAGCAGCATACTGCTACCTTCTGGAGTGACCTCTGACGCCATTGCTAAATCAGATGCAGCCGATGCGCCGCAATTGTTTTCACTGACCAGCCATTTTGATGCGATATCAGCGACGTCCACCTCCTTGCTCGAACTGGGTCTGGCCGGTGTACAAAACGCGATCGCGATGTTGCCTGCGACAGTGCCATTCAACGTCACCATTGTGAGTGACATAAATTCCTCAGACTTCGAGACCCGGTTTCGCGAATCATGGGGAAGAACTTACCCAGGGCGTGCGCTGACAGGTTCGATTTCATGTTGTGAAGCCCTTTCTTTTGCCTGGATCGAAGAGCGCCTTAAAAATCCCGTTTTCGACATTGATCTGATCCTGATATTGCAAAATCAGGCTGCTGAACAGTATTCCGATGCTCTCGCGGTCATGATGCTTACCAGCGATGATATTGCTGAAAAATATCAGCTTCCTCACTCTGCCCGCCTATTGCGACCAATGCCGTTGGACATGACAAATTTCAAAGCTGATATGGGATTGTTCCTCGAAACACAAACGATCGCCTGTCAGACATCAAACGTGTTTTGTGACTACGGGAACTGGAATGACTGGTTTGCTGAGCTAATGACCGTGTCGCAATCACATCTGACGCCGTGGGTGCCGCAGGAAATTGATGTACTGGAAAAATATAACGGTATTCCAGGTGCTGGCAGTGCGTGGCTTTTAGCCATATTACTGGCCGACATCGTGTCCGTCAGCAACAAACCTGTTTTAGGGCTGTTTACCTCAGGTACTGACCGTTTCGTCAGTACTGTTACCTCAGGGAGTGAAAAAAATGATGCCGGGTAGTTCATGGAGCAGAGGGGGGCTTGTCGGCATAATAGCCTGCATCTCAGCGATTACAGGGGCCTTGATCCTTCATTTTGGCCCCTCACATGGCCTTGACACCCGACTTAAGCAAATGTTTGCATTTGCTGCCGTATGGATAGTCTTGCTTATTTTTTTCTATACGCCGTTTATGTTCCGGTTCATGCGGGAAAAGTATCACCGCTGGCAGGAGCAGAAGAACAATGCGCTGCCTTCTGATGAATCAAGAGCTGCCCGGACTCCGCCACGCAATGTCACCGTTGATACCATTCGTGAAGCCATGCGTAACCTCTATGGCCGACGCTGGGGACGTAAAACACGTATTTTGCTGATAACAGGTACTGCCTCTGAGGTTGAACAGCTGACCCCCGGTCTTACGGGCCAGCTCTGGCAGGAAGACCGCGGCACGCTGTTGCTGTGGGGCGGTGACCTCAATACACCAGCAGACAGTGCCTGGCTGACGGCGCTGCGTAAGCTACGTCGCCGACCGGTGGATGGGCTGGTGTGGGTCACCTCGGCCTTTGACCAGCTCTCAGCACCGGGGCTGGAGCAGCCGCTGCCGGTACCGTCTGAAAGTACTATGGATACGCTTTCCCATGCCATCAGCGACCGCATGGACGTGCTGGGCTGGAAAATCCCGCTGTATGCCTGGTCCCTGCATCCGCGTGCTGGTAAACCGGAAGGGCGCATTGTGCAGGCGACGGGCTGTCTGCTGCCTGCCGGGAGTCGTGCGGAAGGGCTGGCAGAGCAGCTCGCTGCTCTGACGCCGGAACTGACCACTCAGGGCCTGCAGCAGACCTGCGGAGAGGTGAAACATAACTTCCTGCTGACGCTTGCCGACCAGCTTATTCGCGAACCACAGAGCGTGGCCGCACCGCTGTCGGTGATGCTCAATCCGTACCGCCCGCTGCCGCTGGCCGGCGTGGTGTTCAGTCAGCCGTCTGCCGGTGCTGAACGTGCCGTGAAGCACCACTGGGGGATGGACAAACGCTGGGATGTTCTGCCTGATTCTGTTCGTATGCTGCCCGTCGCACTGCGGCCGCGCAAGCCGGGCATTCCGTGGCGTAAAGTGATGGCTGCAGCTGTAGCCCTGCTGATGGTCGGCTGGGCTGCCTGGATGGGGATTGCCTATGTCAGTAACCGCAGTCAGATTGCCGGGGCAGATGTGCAGGCCTCTCTGGCCGCGCGGTCAAATCAGCCGCTGGAACAGCGTCTGCATGCGCTGTCTGAACTGCAGAAAACGCTGGCCCGTCTGCAGTACCGTTCAGAGCACGGCGTGCCGTGGTATGAACAGGCCGGGCTGAGCCAGAATAACGCCCTGCTGGCCGCCCTCTGGCCGCGTTATCAGGACAGCGCGCTGCCGCTGTTGCGGGATGCAGCTGCAGACCACCTGCAGAAGCAGGTCAGTGCTTTTAACGCGCTGCCGCCGGGCAGTCCGCTGCGCGAGCAGATGGCAAAAACCACCTATGACCAGCTCAGGCTCTACCTGATGCTGGCCCGCCCGGAACGTATGGATGCGCGCTGGTTCAGCGCGACGCTGCTGCATGACTGGCCGAAACGTGATGGTGTGAAAGACAGCGTCTGGCAGGGTATGGCCCCGTCGCTGCTGTCGTTTTATGGCGCACAGCTGGCGGCCCATCCGCAGTGGA
Source organism: Dryocola clanedunensis subsp. sulfonylureivorans (assembly GCF_016756775.1). Classification (GTDB taxonomy): domain Bacteria; phylum Pseudomonadota; class Gammaproteobacteria; order Enterobacterales; family Enterobacteriaceae; genus Dryocola; species Dryocola clanedunensis. The sequence goes on from NZ_JAERMU010000014.1 coordinate 11,228, forward strand.
CGTTATCTGCGGATGAGAGCATGGTCAGCCAGGCGCGGTCCCTGCTGGTTCGCCTGATGGGCATGCGCAACAGCGAGTCCTCCCTGTACCAGAAGATGCTCTCCCGGGTCGCACACCTGTATGTCGATATGCGCCTGGAAGACATGACCGGCGACACGGACGCGGCCCGCCTGTTCAGTTCCGCTGAGGTGGTGCCGGGGATGTTCACCCGTCAGGCCTGGGAGCAGGCGGTGCAGCCTGCCATCGATAAAGTGGTGAAGGCGCGCCGGGATGAGCTCGACTGGGTGCTCACTGACAGCAAGCGTCAGGCGGTATCACAGGATGAAGCCTCCCCGGAAGCGCTGAAGAAACGCCTGACGGAGCGTTACTTTACCGACTTTGGCGGTGCCTGGCTGGAGTTCCTCAACAGCCTGCGCTGGAATCAGGCGGCCACGCTGTCGGACTCGATTGACCAGCTGACCCTGATGGCCGATGTACGCCAGTCACCTCTGGTGGCGCTGATGAATACCCTGAACGTGCAGGGACGCACCGGACAAACTGGTGAGGCGATTTCCGATTCTCTGGTGAAGTCGGCAAAAAATCTGCTGGGTGGGGACAATAAGGATGCGATTGACCAGAGCGCCGGCGTTCACGGCCCGCTGGACGCGACTTTTGGCCCGGTGCTGGCGCTGATGGACAAAACCCGCTCCGGCATGCAGGCCCAGAGCCTCCAGTCGTATCTGACCCGTGTCACCCAGGTGCGTCTGCGCCTGCAGCAGGTGACCAACGCGGCCGACCCGCAGGCCATGACCCAGACCCTTGCGCAGACGGTATTCCAGGGCAAGGCGGTCGATCTGACCGAAACCCGCGACTACGGCAGCCTGATTGCCGCCGGCCTCGGCCAGGAGTGGAGCGGGTTTGGCCGTACGGTGTTTGTGAACCCGATGGAGCAGGCCTGGCAGCAGGTGCTGACCCCGGCGGCCGACAGCCTCAATGCCCAGTGGCAGCAGGCGGTGGTTAACGAATGGAACAGTGCGTTTGGCGGGCGCTATCCGTTCAGCAACAGCAGCAGTGATGTGTCCCTGCCGCTGCTGGCCAAATATCTCAATGCAGATTCCGGGCGTATCGCACAGTTCCTGCAGACTCGCCTCAAGGGTGTTCTGCATCGCGAGGGGAATCACTGGGTGCCGGACAGCATTAACGCGCAGGGGCTGACCTTTAACCCGACCTTCCTCAACGCCATCAATACCCTGAGTCATATCTCCGATGTGGCTTTCACCGAAGGCAATGCCGGCATGAACTTTGAGCTGCGCCCCGGCACCGCCGCCGGGGTGATGCAGACCGATATGATTATCGACAGCCAGAAGCTGACCTACGTGAACCAGCTCCCGGCGTGGAAACGCTTCACCTGGCCGGGTGACACGGAAGCCCCCGGGGCGACGTTAAGCTGGATAAGTACCCAGGCAGGCACCCGTCAGTATGCGGACATCCCGGGCGCCTGGGGCTGGATACGCCTGCTCGATACCGCGTCTGTCAGTGCGTATCCGGGGGTGGGCAGCAGCTACAGCCTGCACTGGAAAGCACAGGACGGACGCGCGCTGAACTATACCCTGCGCACCGAAGCCGGAGAAGGGCCGCTGGCGCTGCTGAAGCTGCGTAAATTCCGTCTGCCGGAGACCATTTTCAGCACGGGCGGTGCGGCACCGTCAGGCTCAATAGCCAGCGCCAGCAACAATACCGGGGGGGATTACTGATGAGTACCCTGAGTGCATTACTCAGCGCCTGCCAGGCAGAGGAAGCGACGCTGCTGCAGAGCACCCGTGAACGGGTGGCGCAGTGGGACCGCTGGCTGCAACCGCTGTCAGGGGCGTCCTCCGTCGGGGATGACCCGGGCTACGACGACGACTTCCAGCAGATGCGGGAGGAGGTTAATAAACTCTCCGGGGCTGACACGGCGCTCATCTGCCAGCTGGCTGAGAAGCTACTCACCGGTACGGCCAAAGACATTCGGGTGGCGACGTACTATTGCTGGGCAAAACTGCACCGCGAAGGTGAGCAGGGCCTGGCGGAGGGCCTCGAACTGCTGGCCGGACTCCTTGAGCGCTTTGGTTCCCGACTGTATCCGCAGCGTGACCGCAGCCGCAAGGCGGCGCTGGAATGGCTGGCTGGTTCGCGAATGACCGACAGCCTGTCGCTGTACCCGGAAGTGGTCAGGGATGAGGCAGTGCGTACCGCTGGCGCGCTGTTGCTGATAGCTCAGCTGACAGAAAACGAGCCCGATGAAAACCGTCCACAGCTTAATGCGCTGTTTGGTGCGCTGGAAAGCCGTCTGCAGAAAGCCGGTGGTGTGGACGCAGTTGTACCGCAGAATGCCAGCAACAGCGAACCGCAATCAACAATACGTCACGGTGACGCCCCGGTCACAGGACGTATTACCTCTGGCCAGGATTTACTGGCGCAGGCACGTACCTTCGCCGAATATCTGCGTGAACAGCCTGACGGATGGCTGTCAGCCCATCACCTGATGAAGAGCCTGCGCCACGATACGCTGCATGCCATTCCGGCCCCCGATGCACAGGGTCGCACGCGTATCGAACCGCCAAGGGCCGACCAGCGGGCGTTACTGAAACGCCTCTATCTGCAGCAGAACTGGAGTGAAATGCTGGAAACGGCGGACAGCACCTTTTCCCGGGGCGCCAACCATCTGTGGCTGGATTTGCAGTGGTATATCCACCAGGCCCTGATGAAGTCCGGGCAGGAGACGCTGGCCGACATTGTTGCAGCTGACATGAAAGGACTGCTGGCCCGTCTGTCCGGACTGGAGACACTGGCCTTCAGTGACGGCACGCCGTTTGCCGATGAAGTGACGCTGAACTGGATCCAGCAGAATGTGCTGGAGTCGACGGGCGGGTGGGGCAATGACACACCCTCCGCACAGATGGCTGCCGGTCATGACGATATCCTTTCCCTGGAGCCGGAAGCCGTGTCCCTGGCCGACAGTGGCGGCCCGGATGCGGCGCTGACCTGGCTGCAGACCCGTCCCGGCATCACCAGCGCACGCCAGCAGTGGCTGCTACGCCTGCTGATGGGGCGTATTGCCGAGCAGTACGGAAAAAATGAGCTGGCGGTGCACCTGTTTGCCGAACTGGGAGAACGGGCCCGTGACGTCACCCTCACCGAATGGGAGCCTGAGCTGTTATTTGAAGTTCGGGCCCGCCACCTGAAACTCCTGCGCCTGAAAGCCGGTCGCAGTGAGGCCGACAAAGTGCGCCTGACCCCGTTGATGGACAAGTTGCTGGCCGCGCTGATTACGGTCGATCCCGCCCGTGCTGCCGTGCTTTGCGGTTAAATCCACAGGAACAGAAATAAAATGGATGACTTAACCCTGCGTTATTACGACGCGGAAATGCGCTACCTCCGTGATGCTGCGAAAGAGTTTGCTCAGACCCACCCTGACCGGGCCGCGATGCTGGACCTGGATAAGGCGGGGACACCTGACCCGTATGTCGAACGCCTTTTTGAAGGCTTTGCTTTCTCGATGGGGCGGCTGCGTGAAAAGATTGACGACGACCTGCCGGAGCTGACCGAAGGGCTGGTCAGCATGCTCTGGCCACACTATCTGCGCACCATTCCGTCACTTTCGGTGGTGGCGTTCACGCCCGCGCTTCAGGCCGTGAAAATGGCGGAAGTGATGCCCGCGGGACTTGAAGTGTACTCCCGCCCGGTGGGGCCGAAGAACACCGTTTGTCGCTACCGTACGACCCGGGATGTGATGCTCAATCCGCTCAGTGTTTCTGGCGTGACCATGGCCACCGAACCGGACGGTCGTTCGCGGCTCTCGATGCGCTTTGCCTGCAGCACTCAGGCGGACTGGTCTCATGCAGACCTCAGTCATCTGAGCCTGTACCTCGGCGCGGATGCGCCCGTCAGCAGCCAGCTGCACCTGATGCTGACGAAACGGCAGGCGGCGCTGTACATGCGTTTACCCGGGCAGACTGACCGTATCCGCCTTGACGGGTATTTTTCCCCAGGCGGGTTTGCTGAAGAGGACGGCCTGTGGCCTAAAGGCGATACCGCCTTCAGCGGCTATCAGCTGCTGCTGGAGTACTTCACCTTCCGCGACAAGTTTATGTTTGTTCACCTTAACGGGCTGGACGGCATCACGCCTCCGCCGGGCGCTGAGTATTTCGACATTGAAGTGGTGTTCAGTACGCCCTGGCCCTCAGACCTGCCGGTGAGTGATGACGCCGTACGTCTTCATTGTGTGCCGGTGATTAACCTGTTCACCCTGGAAGCTGACCCGCTCACCATCACCGGGCTTGAAAGCGAGTATCTGCTGCGACCGAAAAGGTTGCAGGACGGACATACCGAGATTTACTCGGTGGATTCGGTCACCGGCTCAAACCGGACCCGTGATGCGGAGTACGTCCCCTTCAGCAGCTTTCGTCATAAAGGGGGCATGATGCGTCGTCATGCCCCGCCACGTTACTACCACACCCGAGTGAAACGGAGTGTGACCGGGCTGTATGACACCTGGCTTATTCTCGGCGGTCACCAGTGGGAAGATGACCGCCTGTTTGAGCGTGAAGCCGTCTCGCTGCAAATCACCGGCACTAACGGTCAGTTACCGCGCCGCGCGCTGCAGAGCACGCTGCTTGACCGTTGTGAACAGGTAGTGCAGGCGCCGTTAACGGTCAGAAATCTCGTCAAACCTACATTGCCGGTCTACCCCCCTGCCGAAGACCGTTTTCACTGGCGGGTGCTGAGCCATCTTGGCTCCGGCTTCCTTAATATGATGAGTACCGCCGAGGTGCTGCGCGGAACGCTGGCGCTGTATAACTGGCAGGAGGATGAACTCAATAATCGCCGGCTGGAAGCCATTCAGCATGTCACTCATCACCGACTCCAGCGGTTTGAACAGGGGTATCTGCTGCGGGGGCTGGACATCGAAGTCACCCTCGACAGCAACGGTTTCACAGGGGAGGGAGATATTCACCTGTTCGGTGAAATGCTCAACCGGTTCTTTGGTCTCTATGCCGATATGAACCAGTTTAACCAGCTCACGCTCATTGTTCAGCCAGAAGGAAAATGCATCCGGTGGAAAGAGAATCACAGTCCGCGCCTGCCAGGCTGATTGCGCAGCTTGGTGACCGGCTGCCACACATCAACTTTTATCGCTTCTGCCAGTTACTGGAACAGAGCCAGCCGGACAGGCCGGTCACCGGCAGCACCTGGCAGGTGCGTCATGAACCGGTACGTTTTCGGCCGCATCCGGGAATGGGGTTTCCCGCCTCGGAAATTAAAGCACTTGAGCCAGCTGAACATCCGCACCTGCCGCCCACGGTGCGTGTCACTTTCATGGGACTCTACGGTGTCGAATCGCCGCTGCCCACGCACTATATCGATGACATCACTCAGCGGCGGGAAGGGTATGAGGCGACCGCTGACTTTCTCGATATCTTCAACCACCGGCTGATTGCCCAGTACTATCGCATCTGGCGTAAATATTCGTATCCGGCGAGCTTCGAAGCGGGCGGCAGGGACAATATATCGCAGTACCTGCTGGGACTGACGGGACTCGGCATTGATGGGTGTACGGACAATATTGCGGCCCCGGCCTCACGCTTTCTGGCGCTGTTGCCGGTGATGTTGCTGCCGGGACGTACCGCGGAAGGGATGGCCTCACTGGTGCGGCTGCTGGCCCCCCATACCCAGGCGAAAATCTGGCATCACGACAAGCGTCGTGTTCCGCTGAAAAAGCCGCTGACCATGAGCGTGCGCCAGCCTGTCACCCTGGCCAACCGCCCGGTGATGGGCAACTATGCCACCGATGTGAACAGTCAGGTGCTGATGAGACTGACCACCACCGACCCGGAAGAAGTGCAGAGCTGGCTGCCTGGGGGAGACCTTCATACCGATTTAATGGCACTGCTGCATGTCTATCTCGGATCACGTCTCGATGTGCGGCTGCAGCTGTGCGTGGATCGCAGCCTGCTTCCCGATGCGACGATGAGCAGCAAACCCAAAGCAGGTGCGGTGCAGCTGGGTCGCACTGCCGTTATGCGGCCGCTGGATCCTGCATGCACCCTTAAACACACCAAAATCATAACCATCAATCTGGGCCGCTATGAGCGCGTTCAGGAACATATTCACCGCAGGGAGACCGATGAAGATGGCGAGTACCGCTGGTAAATTCCCCCTGGTGGCACTGGCCGCGAGTATCACACTGATGCTCGCTGGCTGTGGGCTGACCCAGAGCGTCACAGATGGCACCGTCGCCGTGACCAAATCGATTTTTTATAAGCAGATAAAGACCCTGCATCTGGATATCAGGGCCCGTGAGGCCGTAAACAGCAACGCTGGCGGCGTGCCGTTGTCCACAGTGGTGCGTATCTATCAGCTCAAGGACCGTAAAACCTTCGATACGACGGACTACCCGTCACTGTTTAAGACTGACAGTCAGGCCATCAAGGCAGACCTGGTGGCGGAGAAAGACATTCGCCTGCAGCCGGGCGGGGCCGTGACGGTCGATATGCCGATGGACGAAAAGGCGCAGTATGTGGCGGTGGCCGGGATGTTTATGTCGCCGGATCAGACAAACAACACCTGGCGCGTGGTACTGAGCCGGGACGACCTCGATCCGGACAAGGCGAGGGTTATTGAGGCCGGTAACAACCGGTTAACCCTGAAGGCGCTGAAAGATGAGTGAGTCGCCACGCCCGTCGCTGTATGAGACCCTTTTTGGCAACTTCACCGGCGATCTCGATCTTCACCAGGTCAGCGAGCAGAACCAGGTGATCCTCTCGGTGCTGGATAATATGCAGCGCATCCTCAACTGCCGTGCCGGGACGCTGGCGCACCTGCCGGATTACGGTTTGCCGGATATGACTAAAATCCTCCAGGGGTTGCCCGGCACCGCCCATCAGCTGATGGGCACGCTATCCGATGTGCTGCTGAAGTATGAGCCACGGCTGAAAAGCATCAGCGTCGTGATGCTGGATCAAACTCTCCCCGGCGAGCTGCGTTACGCCATTGATGCCGAACTAAAAGGCATTGGCCTGGTGCGCTACGGCACGGACTTTATGCCGGAAGGGCGCGTGCTTATCCGCCACCTCAAACAGCAGCATTTCCTCGATACTCAGACCCGCTTGTAGGGTGCTCCACTTTCAGGCGATAACTCACAGGGACAGCATGTCTGCAAAAACGCGATTTCTGGAAAAGCCAGCAGACACGCTTTTGTCGAAGATGAGTTTTTTACCCTGCTTGAACACCTGTTGCCCGCTACTACCTCTTAATCTTTATCAGGGAAGTAAAAATGCACGATCCGCAACCCCGCCCGGTACGCACCGGCAGCGATCCCCGTTCGTTACCTGATTTTGCCGCTCTGCGTGAAGAAATGAGCAAGCTGACCCATCCGGCGCGCCCGGACGTGGACTGGCAGCATGTAGAGACGCTTTCGCTGGTTTTGTTTGAACACAACGGTGTCGAACTGCAAACGGCGGCCTGGTATACCCTGGCTCGTAGCCACCTTGCGCGCGTTAACGGTATGAACGAAGGGCTGTCCGTGCTTGTGGCGTTGCTTGGACACCAGTGGACGCAGCTGTGGCCGCAGCCCACGCATGCCCGGGTGGAGATCATAAACGGTCTGCTTCAGCGGCTGCAAAAAACCTTCCGTACATTCAGCCTGGATCATAACGATCTGCCTGCTTTACTGAGTGCAGAAAAATTGCTGACCGCGCTGGATGACATTTTCTCCCGCCAGGCTCTGAAGCATGCCTGTCAGACCGCGGCGTTATCACAGCAGGTGCATAATGCATTAATAAGACTGGAAAACAGTACATCTTCGGATGCGCAGACGCCCGCGGTAGCGTTGCCTGCCCAGGCGCTGAAGAGTGAGGCGGAAGCTGCATCATCCGGCAGTCGTCTGGTGTATGTCATTCGCCCTGAACCGGAGGTGAATGTTGACGTTGCGCATGAAATGCCGCCGTCGCCAAAGCGCTGGCCGACATTTTTGGCAGGAGCCTGTACCGCCCTGGTCGTTGGGGCTGTTACGGTATGGGGCTGGCACTATCTCCATCGCGTTGATGATGCCTCGAGAGCATTAACCGCTTCGGTGACGGCTCTGCCGCAGGCCCTGAACCGCGAGCAGCTCCAGCAGGCGCAGGGGCACAAACCTGACCCGGCGACGTGGCTAAAACGCACGTCCACGCAGCTTGATGCGCTGGCGGCGCTGTCACCTGACTGGACGCAGCACTACGGCAACGCCCTGCTGGATCAGGCGCAGGCGCTGTGGCCCGAAAGCAAGGAGGTCGCGGCGATGCGCCAGCGGTGGCAGCAGCATCTGGCGGTTAACGCTCTCCCGGCGAACGCGATGAACGGCTGGCACGACGGCATGGTGCAGCTGCAGGCGCTGTCGGACAAGCTGGATGCGCTGGACGGACAGAAGGGCAGGTACATTACCGTCAGCGAACTAAAATCGGTAGTTTTCAGGACAATATCCAGCTTTCGCCAGACGGTACCGCTTGAGGAGCAGCTGCGTATGCTGAGCGATCCCTCTGCCGCCAGTGCCAGCCTTCATGCACAGTCTGAAAGCCATCTGCAGCAGCTTATCAATGCCTGGTCTACGTCAGGCGTCAGGGCAGACGAAAGCAGCCGTCACCAACAGCCAGACACAGTCGGATAACATTCATGTAGTCACGCAATTTATACAGGAAGTTAAGGAACTTGCCCGTGGGGAGGCAGGGGCTTTTAAATTGAATTATGCGTTATCTGCTAATAAAACGTCTTCCATTATGTGCACAACTATCAGAATGTCCTGAAATTGAGGGGGCGCCCTGTATTCCGGATGAAAAATTGTGATACAACGCTGTTTCCATTGAACGATATGGAAAAGTACTGTTGCCTGAGCAGCATTTATATTCATGCGGAATAATAGAGTTATCAGGGAGTCCAGGCATGGGGGAAAAGACCCCGAATCCGAATAACAACAGCAGATGGACAATTAAGGATTTAAATTTTCTGGAAGAAAATTATCGTAAAATGTCTCTGGTGGAGATATCAATCCGGCTAGGGCGTACCTCGGGAGCCGTCGGATTGATGGCGCATAAGCTGGGGTGTCGTCGAAGCAGGCCCTCAGAATGGACTGAAGAAGAAGATGAAATTATCCGTCACTATTATGCTGACGGTGCTGGTTATGCGCATATTATGGCTATCCTGCCAGCCAGAAGCGAAAAAGCAATATTCAGCCGGGCTGCGAAAATTGGCGTAACGAGTGGTATTTACTGGCGGGAAGAAGAGTTGCAGATCCTGAGCGAATATTACCCGACGCTGGGAACAAAATTGAAAGAGCACTTACCTGGCAGAACGTCGGGCGCCATCAAGTTACAGGCAAGTAAGCTCGGTCTGAAATTTCAGGGATCTGATTCAGGTTTTTGTCCCTGGACTGAAGCTGAATGGGCATTGCTTGAAAAAAATATGCATCTCAGTATTGCTGAACAGCAGGCAACACTGTTTCCGCGCAGGTCATTAAGGGCCGTAGAAAAAGCACGTGGGCGATTAATAAAAAGAAATAAACTGAAAAGGTAATGCAAATCTTACGCAACATAAGTGGGGCGAGTTTGTTCATCACGGTATCCAGGAATAAAATCTGAACTAACACAAGTTAATTATGGCATGGTTATGATGATTTTCCCTGGTTGTAATGTGGCTTCATTCGTTTCGAAAGTGATGTTTGCATGCTTTACTTCAATATATTAAACCTATGTGAATATGATTTTGTTATTTAATATAACCCGCTGTGCAAATTTATTTACTAAATAAATGCCAGTCGCAGGCTGGCATTTTCAGTAAATGTAGCAGTATGGCGCACCCGGATTGTGTATTTTCATCGGACGGGATCGCCCAATAACGTAATGATATCCTTCGTGACAATACTCACTGCTGACACGATCTCATATGCATCCGTATGATTCGGTTGTTCTGAGGGGCTGGTGAGTGTTTTGGCGAATACAAAACTAACCACTTTTACCGCCGCTTTCTATTGGTTCACGCTAAACCGTGATGAACCAAAAAAAGCCCGCATTTGCATGCGAGCTCTTCTTTTAATGTGGCGGTGAGAGAGGGGCTGATTCGCTACGCTCACCCTGCGGGCGTCATGGCCATATCTGTCCCTGACGTCCAACAGGCTAAAGCCTGTTGTCGAACCCTGTCGAGGATTCTCACCCTCTCTCGTATGGTGCTACAGGCGAAAAAAAAGCCCGCATTTGCATGCGAGCTCTTCTTTTAATGTGGCGGTGAGAGAGGGGTTCGAACCCTCGATACGTTGCCGTATACACACTTTCCAGGCGTGCTCCTTCAGCCACTCGGACACCTCACCGTATTGTTGCTCCAGCGCTGCTGGAACGGGCGCTAATGTAGGGAAAATGACTTATCTCGTCAATGACCTTTTCACCGAATTCCGCTCGTTTAGCCAAACTTCACGCAAGTTGTGCTTTAAATCAGCAAAGGCCGCTGCTTTTTTATTACATTCAGGACTTGAATTGATTCGCGTTTCGCGTAAGCCTAAGAAAAAAAGAGGAGAAAGCGTGGATATCATATTTTATCACCCAACGTTCGATACCCGGTCGTGGCTGACCGGCCTGCAAAACTTACTGCCCAATGCTCGCGTTCGTGAGTGGGCGCCTGGCGATAACGGCCCTGCGGATTATGCGCTGGTCTGGCACCCACCGGTGGAAATGCTCGCCGGACGTCAACAGCTCAAGGCGGTTTTTGCGCTTGGTGCCGGTGTGGATTCTATTCTCAGCCGCCTTCAGGCTCACCCCGATATGCTCCCCGCCGGAGTGCCGCTGTTCCGCCTGGAAGATACCGGGATGGGACTACAGATGCAGGAGTATGCCGTAAGCCAGGTGCTGCACTGGTTCCGTCGTTTTGATGATTACCAGGCACAAAAGCTTGAGGCGAACTGGCAGCCGCTGGAAGATTACCGTCGCGAAGCGTTCACTATTGGCCTGCTCGGCGCTGGCGTTCTGGGCAGCAAGGTGGCGGAAAGTCTGCTTGCGTGGGGATTCCCGGTGCGCTGCTGGAGCCGCAGTAAAAAGGATTATCCAGGCGTCACAAGCTTCGCGGGCGAAGAGCAACTCGGTGAGTTCCTCAGCGATACGCGAGTGCTGATTAATCTGCTACCGAATACTCCGCAAACCGTGGGTATCATCAATAAGTCTTTGCTGACGCAGCTTGCCGACCAGGCGTATGTGCTTAATCTGGCGCGCGGCGTCCATCTTGTGGAGGCAGACCTGCTGGCCTCGCTGGAAAACGGCAAGATCAAAGGTGCCATGCTGGACGTCTTCGCGAAAGAGCCTCTACCAGCCGATAACCCATTGTGGAAACATCCTCGCGTGGCGATAACCCCTCACGTTGCGGCGGTGACACGCCCGGATGAGGCTATGGCTTATATTGCAAAGACGATCGGCCAGATTGAGAAGGGCGATAAGCCGACCGGAGAAGTTTCTCTGCAGCACGGCTATTAAACTGCGGCCCGGCGCCGCTGCCGGGCTAAAATTCAACGGCGATAACTGCTATCCTTGGCTTAAAGAGAAAAGGAGAGAGCCATGTATCCCGTTGACCTGCATATGCATACCGTCGCCAGCACCCACGCCTACAGTACCCTTCATGACTATATTGCCATTGCTAAAAGCAAAGGCATTAAATTATTTGCCATTACTGACCACGGCCCTGACATGGCTGATGCGCCGCACTACTGGCATTTCGTGAACATGCGTATCTGGCCGCGCCTGGTAGATGGCGTCGGTATTCTGCGCGGCATTGAGGCGAATATTAAAAATACCCAAGGGGAAATAGACTGCACCGGGCCGATGCTCGATGCTCTGGATCTGATTATCGCCGGTTTCCACGAACCTGTTTTCCCCCCGCAGGATAAAGTCACCCACACGGCAGCAATGATCGCGACGATGGCCGCAGGGGATGTGCATATCATCAGCCATCCTGGCAACCCAAAGTTCCCGGTTGATATTCCTGCTATCGCAGAGGCGGCGGCGAAATATCATGTGGCGCTGGAGCTGAACAACTCCTCCTTCACCCATTCGCGCCAGGGGAGCGGCCCTAACTGTCATGAGATTGCGGCTGCCGTCCGTGATGCTGGCGGCTGGCTGGCGCTGGGGTCAGATTCCCATACGGCGTTTAGCCTGGGGGATTTCACCGAGTGCCGTAAAATTCTTGATGAGGTTGGTTTCCCGGAGGAGCGTATTCTGAACGTCTCTCCGCGCCGTCTGTTAGCTTTCCTTGAATCACGTGGCATGGCTCCGATAGCTGAGTTTGCCACGCTCTAATCTCCCCCCTTAATGGACTGAAAGCATGAATGAGTTTTCTATTATTTGCCGTGTACTGGGATCGCTGTTTTACCGCCAGCCGCAGGATCCGCTGCTGGTGCCGCTGCTGACGATGATCCGTGAAGGGAAGCTGGCGGCAAGCTGGCCCCTTGAGCAGGATGAGCTGCTGGCGAGACTTCAGCAGGGCTGCGATCCTCAGCTGATGGCCGCCGATTATAATGCCCTGTTCGTTGGGGAAGAGTGCAGCGTGTCGCCTTATCGTTCAGCCTGGGAAGAGGGGAGTCAGGAAGGGGAAGTGCGTGAATTTCTGAAAGCGCGCGGTATGCCGCTTGCCGAAACGCCAGCCGACCATTTCGGCACTCTGCTGCTGGCCGCTTCCTGGCTGGAAGACCAGTCTCAGGAAGATGAATACGAAGCTCAGGTTATGCTTTTCGATGAGTACCTGCTGCCTTGGTGCGGCACATTCCTCGGTAAAGTAGAAGCCCACGCGACAACGTCATTCTACCGGACGCTGGCCGCCGTCAGCCGTGAGGCTATTCAGGCAATGCGTGATGAGCTGGAAGAATCTGAAGAGGAGTGATGTGACTGTCATCACATTTAATATGCAATAAATTTTTGTTTCTTTCATAAAACGTGCGGCAGATCGTAGTGGCGCAGCAAGGCTCTGCTATGATACGCCGCCATGAACATACTCATTTCTCTCGCATTGACCACCGGTATCCTCTCAGGCATTTGGGGTTGGGTAGCGGTCAGTCTTGGCCTGCTTAGCTGGGCCGGTTTCCTTGGCTGCACGGCCTATTTTGCTTGTCCGCAGGGCGGCCTGAAGGGGCTGTTTATTTCGCTATGCACATTGTGTAGCGGAGTTATCTGGGCGGAGGTGATCATTCACGGCAGCGCGCTTGCACCGCAGCTTGAGATCTTCGGCTATGTGGTCACCGGCGTCGTCGCCTTCCTGATGTGTCTTCAGGCCCGGCACGTTTTGCTCTCTTTTGTGCCCGGTACTTTTATCGGAGCCTGCGCAACGTTCGCCAACCAGGGTGAATGGCGGATCGTCGTGCCTTCTTTATTACTTGGCCTGGTATTTGGCTTTGCAATGAAGAACAGTGGGCTTTGGCTTGCGGCCAGAAAAGCAAAACAACTCTCGGCGATGACTGAATAAATAAAAAAACCAGCCGCGGCTGGTTTTTTATTGTCCGCCGGCGATTACGCTTCCGGAGGAACTGACATCTCTTTGTATTTAACCAGTATTGGGTTGTTTCTGTCGGAGGGGTTTTTCAGGTCCCACAGCCCGCGATCGATACCGTCATTCACCAGGTAGATAACGCCGGTTTCAATAGCAGACATCAGACACATCATCACAGGTTCATTGCTGGTGTAGCCGATCTCACCTTCCAGCAGGCGCTGGTAGTCGATAAAGCGGAATACGCCGGCCTGCACTTCATAAGACAAAATAGTTTTGCTGGTGTTGACTGAAGAAAGGACTTCACCGGTGCTGACATTCACCACGCGTAAGTTCACCGCAATCTGATCGAGCTGATATTCCGTATTAGCGCCGATACCAAAGTAACGCGCACCGACCCCGCCGGATTTCACATTGCTTTCATAGCCAATAATGGAACCTTCAATCATGACGTTTGCCGCCATCAGAGATTGCAGAGGCTGCCGGTTATTATCTGCAACGGTGCCGTTTTCCTGGGCGGCGCGGATAATTTTGCGTTCATTAAGCAGGTTTTGTAATCCCTGACGTTCCAGCGGGATAAACCAGCGGGAGTCCTTCAGCGCGGTGACCAGCATGGCGGTGGCGCTCTGCGGGACAGCGGTGGAGAAGTTACTCGCCGGATAAGGTTTAAACTGACCGGTTTCATCCTGAATGTTATAGACCGAGACAAACAGTTTTCCCTGAGCTTCCGGCAAATGGGTTAAATCGCGGTAGCTCTGGGCCCGAGGCATCAGAGTAGGTCGTGCAGCTTCTTTAGGTGGCGCGGTTAAACAACCACTTAATAAACACACTGCTACGATAAGAAGTAAGCGCTGCATGATGTTTATCCTTAAATACTTTTTGATTGTTTAAGTCCACTAGAAATCAGTAGAGTTACTTTGTAAGCCAGCAACCTGAATCGTTGATATTTTCCCGGTTTTGCGGTCAGTAACGTTAAGCGTGAGCTGGCCATCCGTATTTTTGATATCAACAATAAAGTCGTTAGTGACCATACGACCCGGTTTCCCGGTATTAATATTGGTCAGCAGCCCCCCGAGAACCTGCGACTGAATAGCCTGAGTAAAATTATCCAGCGCGGAAGGAGTCTCGATACCAAAATCATCGTCGTAACTCGGGTCTTTGTAGGAATTTTGTGCCTGTGCTTCATTTAACAGGAACGAGCCGTTATTGGGGTTACCGCCAAAATTAGGGTTGGTGAACTGGAAAACCATATTTCCTCCCCAGGCCAGCGGTGTGACCAGCAGTAACGGTAAAACTGCATGAACTAGACGCATGACAGCCTCCTAAAACTCATCGTGGGTTAAATCACCGGTGCTCAACAGAGCCTTATCTACCTGCCGGCGTTTAATCGCCTCATCGGTTTGAATCAGTGCGACCTCAACGTTGCGGTCAAAGTCACGTTTCGTGGGGAAGAGAAAAGCCTGATAGATCACATCCTGATCGATAGTAATAGTTATCCAGCTTCCCCAACGGGCACTGGGTCGCTCATTGATAGTCAGATTCCCGGTAAAACTGCTTTCCCACTTATCGCTGAAGGCACGGTAAAAATCGTGACCCACAGAAGAAACGGTGTGATCCGTCAGCAGTCCGGGGATTTCCACTTCAACGGCGCGAACGCCGCCCGAAGCGCACAGTAATACTGTCGCCAGCAGTAAAGCAGGTTGTCGTTTCATGGCCTTATCGCCTGAGATTATCGTTTGCCCAGGAGACCGCCTGAGTGCGGTTCTTAACGGCTATCTTCTTGAACAGATTATAAAGATGGGTTTTTACCGTGTTTTCACTAATAAATAGCGACTGGGCAATTTCGATATTCGAAGAGCCAATTCGCAATTTATTAAGAATTTCCTTCTCACGGTGCGTTAGCAACGAAGACTCAACGTTGTTAAAACGATAGTTTCCGGAGTGATTAATTAAATAGCTGGCTAATTTCTGTGAAAAGTAACACTCACCCTCCATGACACCGCGAATCCCTTCCACCACGCGTGGCTCTTCCTCCGTTGTATAAAACACGCCATTAATATGGGGCCAGTTCTCAATGTCACGGAACTGATACTCCTCAGGCGTATTAAGAAGAAGAATTTTGATGCTGTTATGTTTACGGCTTAAGTTATCCTGCCAGTAATTAATAAGTTTCTTGTCCGCCTCAACCATATCGAATAACACCAGAACATTACCGGCTACCTCTTCAAGAGAGCGTTGAATGTTATGCAGTTTTCCGTTAATGGCTAAAGTTGACTTTAAATGTTGTAATAAAGCTGTAGCCTGCAGCGAAGGTTTAGTGATCAACAACAATGTGTGACCATTTAATGTATGGACTTCATTAAACATGATGAAACTCCACCCGATTTTAATGCACTAACAGCTGAATTAACAGGAAGTTAATTCACCAGAGGTACTGATTAGTGCGGCACTGCTGTGTTAAATTCCAAAACACTCACATGGAGGCGTTTTAAAATACGCTGAGAGTGTTAAATAAAATGATTGCTGCTGATTCCAATCTAGCGGTTACTAATCTTAAAGCAAGTGTTAAACGTGTAACTGAATGTAACTGGTGATATTAAAGTGTTTCATTGATAAGTTTTGACTATTTAGTCTTGATACTAAAGTTGTACATATCTATTAATTTGCACAATTTAATATATCATACAAATAAAATTATCTTATTGATATATATGGATATTTATCTTGTTATTTTTCATTTGAATAAATTTAACACATGTAAGTGACAGGTGTCGGTGTTACTTCCCCCGCTTCGCTTAAGGAAACGGTTTCTGGTGACGACGCTACGCAATAATTTGCTGTTCTTCTCCGTGAGGCCCTCAACCATATGGCAGCGATAGATAAATTGACTATTGCTACATGCGTCATCAGCAGGCGCTAGTTTTTTATATCTAATAAACGCCTTGTTGGTATTGGTTTTTTTTAAATAACTCATGCTTTGGGGTGAGCTTATTTATAAAAATACAACGTGCGGGTGAGATATTTTAAATGTTTCGACGGACATACTCATTTCCGTAACGCAGCAATAACTTCTTACCGCTGGCGTTAACAGGAAATATTTTTGGCTTAATTACCTGGCGGCATCCAGGTCCAGGATGACAACATGAAAAACAGAACGTTATTTATGGTGTTAGCATTACTGGGTGTGCCTGGTTATGTACTAGCGGCGGGTCCCGACCTTGCAGCTTCAGAGTATAACTTTGCAGTGAATGAGTTAAGCAAAGCCTCTTTTAATCAGGCAGCCATTATTGGTCAGTACGGCGGCAGTAATACTGCTGACGTCAACCAAAAAGGATATCGACAGCTGGCGGAAGTCTCCCAAAACGGGAATGGCAACCGAGCAAATGTCGATCAATCAGGAACTTACAATCTTGCTTATATTTCGCAGCAGGGCAGTGCTAATGATGCGGACATTAAGCAAACTAATTCTGGAAACGCAGCCTTTATTATCCAGAAAGGTTCCGGAAATAGAGCAAGCATTGTTCAGAACGGTACGCAAAAAACAGCAGTTGTAGTGCAGAAACAGTCACAAATGGCGGTTCGTGTTATCCAACGATAATACACAAACTATTTGGGCTTATATTCTCAATCCGATGGGGGTTTCACCATGAATCTTTTCAAAGTGGCAGCATTAGCAGCGTTGATGGTTTCCGGTAGTGCACTGGCAGCAGGTTTCGGCGGCGGTGGCGGCTATCCTGGTGGCGGTATGCCACAATCAAATGAAAACTCTACTCTGAAAATTTACCAGCAGGGTGGCGGTAACAATGCAACGGCGCTGCAATCTGACGCGAAAAACTCCATTACAGATATTAAACAGTCTGGTGGGGGCAACGGTGCCGACGTCGGCCAGGGTTCTGATGACAGTTCAGTAGAACTTTCTCAGAACGGCTTTGCTAACAACGCCACTATCGATCAGTGGAACGGCAAACAGTCTGATATTACCGTCCGTCAATACGGCGGGGGTAACGGTGCTGTTGTTGACCAGACCGCATCTGGCTCACACGTCCAGGTTAATCAGGTTGGCTTCGGTAACCATGCGACGGCTTCCCAGTACTAACTGAGAATCTGCGCTAAAGATAAAAACAGGGCCACGGCCCTGTTTTAGATTGCTGACAAAGAAGGAAAAAGCGTGGTTTTTCCTTCTTTGTGGTAAGCAGGCGAAAATCAATGAATTGATTTTCCTTGTTATTTATTCGGTGAGATCTTTGCGAAATTCGTTCGCTTTAGGTTTGTCATCAGTCTGAAACAGGGCCACGGCCCTGTTTTTTTATGGGAGAAAAAGATGCATACCTTAATTTTGTTAGCAGCACTCTCTAACCAGCTGTCCTTTACGACCCAGCAGCAGGGCAATATTTATACCATCGAGCCTGTTGCGACTTTAACCGCTGACTGTCAGTGTGCGATGAAGCTTGCGGCAACGCGCGCCGGGGCAGGGGGGAGCAGCACCAGTCATCAGCGCTCAACCGTCTTTATCAGGGCCAATGAGCCCAGCAAGTTAACGACCTTAAGCCTCAATATTGACCCCGGTGACACGGTCTCCATTACGGTGACGCTCAGCGATGGCAAAGACCTTCATTTAGAAAAGCAGTGGGTCATGCCGGGTAAGATATAACGCAAAGGCCAGTATTTAAAAATGTAAGATAATTGTGGTGAATGTTTCATTCGTAGACCAATCTTTTACTGTAGCGCCCGTATAGTTTGCCGATAACTCTCCGTATAGATAACGTTGAGGAGTAAACATCATGGTAAAAGCGACTGTAAAACATTTATGTTGTATTGCTGCACTGGCCAGCCTTTCAGCCTTCACCCATGCCGATGACAGTGGCGGGGTCATTCACTTCCGCGGCGAGATTGTTGAAGGTGGGTGCGGTCTCTCTCATCAGCAACAAGCGGTGGATATCACTTGCAGCAATAAAGGAAAACCTGTCACGCACTCCGTTGCTTACTCGGCCCTGAATAACTACACCGTGCATAATGACAGCACTATTCGCACAGATATTCGCTATCTCGATCCGCAGAAAACGCTGGCTATCGTCAGCGTTACCTACCAGTGATCCCGCCTGGCCTGGTTGTCCACCGGGTCAGGACTTTTCGTCGATGAGGATTTATTTCCGCGCTGGTTTTGTTACTATTCCGCGCCTTCAGAAAAATCCCTGGCAACAAAATAATCTTTTTAAGGATGATCTGAAGGATTGAGAGTTATTCGATAGCCCGCGGCAAAAATAAAAGTTACATAAGCGGGCAGTAGCAAATGATGATGGTAGCGAGAATGAAGTTAGCCTTTAACATTACCGACTGGCAGGCCTGTGCACCCGGTTTGTCCGGGGCCGGACAATGGCGCGCATGGGCAGCAGCGACGGCCACGATTGACGCAACGTCGACAATCGCTAAATGTACGCATCTGCCGATGATGACCGCTCGTCGGCTGGCTTCAGGCAGCAGGCTGGCCGTAGAGGCTGCGCTGGCAATACTTGCCCGCAGTCAGGTTGATGCGCTGGTCTTCGCCAGCCGTCACGGCGAGCTGGAGCGCAACTACCGCATTCTTACCGCGCTTGCGGAACAGCAGGCGCTTTCGCCTACTGATTTCGCCATGTCCGTTCATAATGCTGCGGTGGGCAATACCACTATTGCGGCGAAATCACCCTTTGTCTCTTCTTCTGTGTCCGCCGGCCGGGACACATTCTGCCAGGCAATGGTTGAAGTGGCGGCTTTCCACCATGCCGGCTATCAGCGCGTCTTGCTGGTGGATTTTGATGGCGCCATCCCCGATTTTTATCAGCCGCACTTCTCCCCTGGTGAAGCAGACTACCCCTTTGCAGTGGGTTTACTTCTGGAAGCAGGCAATCAGATACAGGCGCAAAGCGTGCCGGTAGCCGCAGATAGCGACTCAACGCTGCCACAAAGCCTGGCTTTCCTGCACGCCTGGCTTAGCGCAAAAGAAAGCTTTGCCATCACGGGTGAACGCTTATCCTGGCAATGGACCCGGAACTGATGTGGCGGCAGGCCCAACGGCGCATCGCATGGGGCTGGCGCGTCATGATGACGGGGTTCCTGTTCGTGCTGTTCGGCAGCGGCGGCCTTGTCCTGTCGCTGATATGGTTTAACTTGTTGTTGCTGGCTGTACGAAAGCAGGAAAAACGTCGTCGCATCGCTCGCCGCAGCATCAGCGCGAGTTTCCGCCTGTTTTTACGTATTGGCAGAATGCTTGGCGTATTCGATTATCGGATCCACGGCGTGGAGACCCTGCGAGCAGAGCGCGGCAGTCTTGTCGTTGCGAATCATCCTACGCTGCTGGATTATGTTTTTATTGCCTCACAGACCCCGGAAATCGGCTGTCTGGTGAAAGCGAGCCTGATTAACAACCCCTGTTTTCGGGGCGTTATCCGTGCCGCGGACTATTTAATAAACAGCCAGGGCGAAACCCTGCTGCCGGAAAGCCAGCGCAGACTTGCCGCGGGGGAGAGCATTTTGATTTTCCCGGAAGGCACGCGGACTCGTGCTGGGGAACCTTTAGCCATTCAGCGGGGAGCGGCACAGATTGCCGTGCGCAGCGCCTGTTCCCTGCGGCTGGTGCATATTGCTTGTGACCAGCGATATCTCGACAAGCAGAGCCGCTGGTATCAAATCCCGGCCCGCAAACCGATGATTACGGTATCGGTACGCCAGCGTATCGACAGCCAGGATTTTGTAGAGACCGGCGATGAAGCCCCGGCGTTAGCCGCCCGTCGCCTGAGCCATTATTTACGTCAGGAACTCGTGCCTGACTCTCGTTAAGACCCGGATGCGAATATGGAATCCTTACAGAACGATATAAAGCAGTTAATTATCGACACGCTGAATCTTGAAGAGATTAGCCCCGACGATATCGACAGCAGCGCCCCTTTGTTTGGTGACGACGGCTTAGGACTGGACTCTATCGATGCGCTCGAGCTGGGCCTTGCGGTGAAAAAGCACTATCGCGTTGTGCTTTCAGCCGAAAACGAAGCCATGCGTCAGCATTTTTACTCTGTGGCAACTCTGGCGACCTTTATCGCCAGCCAACATCCCGGCCATAGCGCCTGATCATTGAATGAGTCAGTTATGAATCAAGAAGCGATTTACCAAGAAGTTACCGAATTACTGGTCAAGCTGTTTGAACTGGATGCCGATCAAATTAAACCGGAGTCTCGCCTCTATGAAGATTTAGATCTCGACAGCATCGACGCCGTGGACATGGTTGTTCATCTGCAAAAACGCAGCGGCAAGAAGATCAGGCCAGAAGATTTTAAAGCGGTACGCACCGTACAGGATGTGGTCGACGCTGTAGAACGGCTGTATCAGGGGTCCTGATGCGCGGGCAGGGCGCAAAAGTGTCGGGCGTTGCAGGGGGGCTGGCCGTGGTGGGCTGGCCTTTTGCCGTCTGGCTGGCGCTCACTTACCCGCAGCTGCGCTGGCTGCTGCCGCTGCTTGCCGTCTGTTTTGTTCTGCGCCTTGCCGCATTACGAGGTAAAACCGGCGCCCTGAGCCGGGCTGCGCAAGGGCTGGCTGTCGTGGGGGCGATCCTGACCCTTGCGAGTATGGGGCTTCGCGAGGCGCGCCTGCTGATGTGGTATCCCGTGGTGGTGAATGTGGTGATGCTTGCCCTGTTCGGCGGCTCGCTATTGAGCCGCATGCCTTTAGTTGAGCGCCTGGCAAGATGGCGCGAAGGTGAACTCAGCCCGGCTGCGGTCAGCTATACGAGGCGGGTTACCCAGGTCTGGTGCGGTTTTTTCATTATCAACGGCACCGTTGCCGTATGGACCTGTCTGCACGGCAATCTTCATCTCTGGACGCTGTGGAACGGTATGCTCAGCTATCTGTTGATGGGCCTGCTGTTTGCCGTGGAGTGGCTCGTCCGTCAGCGGGTGAAGCGTCGTCATGGATAAGTGTCTGCCGCTGGACCAGTGGCTGGGGGGCACACGCCGTGATGACCATCTGGTTGCCTTTGAGGGGGAAACGGGTCTGACGCAGGCGAGGCTGCGGTGCGACGTTCAGCGCTTATACGCTGAGCTATGCAGCCAGCCAGGCGAGCGCTGGGCGCTCTGCTTCGACAGCAGCTACCGTTTTACTGTTGCGCTGCTGGCGGCGCTTCACGCAGGAAAAACCCCCGTTCTGCCAGGGCATTGTCGGGAAGCGCAGCTTCGCGAGCAGCACGCTCTGTTTCACGGCGTGGTGACCGATCGGCCGCTACGGCTGAATTGTCCGGTTATCAACCCCGACACGCCGATCTCTTCGATAAATGCTTTACCGCCGATTCCCGCCGGCGCGGGTGTGGTGCTGTTTACCTCAGGTTCCACCGGCAGGCCCACCGAGGTCTTTAAAAGCGTCACGGCGCTGGACCAGGAAAGCGCCTGGCTTGCAGATTTGTGGGGTCGCGAGCTGTCCGGTTGTCGGGTTGTGGCGTCGGTCAGCCATCAGCATATGTATGGCCTGACGTTCCGCATTATGCTGCCGATGGCGCTGGGCCTGGCCTGCGATGCTTCGCTTATTCAGTTTCCGGAACAGCTGGCTGCGCACGCGACCCATCCTCTGCTGTTTATCAGCAGCCCTGCATTTTTGAAACGTCTCGATACCCGGCTTCCTGCGCCGTCCTGCCGCATGACTATTTCTGCCGCGGGGAAACTGGATGATGACATTGCACGGCGGGCGGGAGAGTGGCTCGGCGTGCCCGTCAGCGAGATATATGGTACGACCGAAACGAGCGTGCTGGCCTGGCGAAAGCACCTCAGCAGCGGACAGCCCTGGCATCCGTTCCCCGAGGTCCAGTTTGTTGCAGAGGCTGAAGGATGGTCGGTACGTTCGCCATTGGTTGAAGAGGGTGAATGTCAACTTGATGACCGCCTGGCGTTCAACGAGCAGGGAACGTTCAGCCTGCTGGGCCGCCGCGACCGGATAGTCAAAATAGAAGAGAAGCGTGTCTCACTAAGTGAAATTGAACGACGTTTGCTGACGCTGCCTGAGATTAAGGATGCCGCGGTGATCACCCTTTCGCGCGGTGGGCGCACGGTGCCTGGTGCCGTTGTGGTATTGCATCTGCCGCATGAGCCGCTGGTAAAATTAAAAACGCAGTGGCGGGTGTCACTCAGCCAGTGGCTCGAGCCGGTGGCCATTCCCCGCTACTGGCGTATCGTCGAGAGTATTCCGCTTAACAGCCAGAGCAAGCGGGCATGGACACAACTACAGGAATTATTTGATGAAACCCCTTGAAGAGCGCCGCACGCAGCCGGACATGAATCAGCTGTGTCTGCTTCTGAGAGTCCCTGCAGGCCTGATGTGGTTTCAGGGACACTTTCCCGTTCAGCCGCTGCTGCCGGGCGTCGCGCAGCTTGACTGGGTGATGACCTACGGCGCGGAGCTTGCGCCGGGCATGCGGTTCAGCGCCATCGACAGCGTAAAGTTTCAGCGCCCGGTGCAGCCCGACAGCCTGCTGGAGCTGACTCTGCGCTGGGATGCCTCCCGCAGCGTGCTGAGCTTTAGCTATCAGCAGGTATCAGACGACGCGCAGCACCCGGTCAGCAGTGGAAAAATTAAACTATGTCATTAATACAGCCTGACTTCCGCCCCTGCGTGGTGATCCCCTGTTACAACCACGGGGCTGCCATGCCTGGCGTACTTGCGCGTCTGGCTCCTTTCATGCTGCCGTGTTTTATCGTTGATGACGGCAGCGAACCGCAGACGGCTTGCCAGCTTGATGCGCTGGTGGCCAGCCATCCCGCCGTCACGCTGGTCCGCCTGCCGGTCAACGGCGGCAAAGGCCAGGCGGTCATCGCAGGTCTTGAGGCTGCCCGGCAGGCTGGTTTTACCCACGCTATTCAGCTGGATGCCGACGGGCAACACTGCATCGAAGATATTCCCCGTTTTCTGGAAGCATCCCGCAGCCACCCAGGATCGCTGATTTCCGGGCAGCCGGAGTATGACGACTCGGTGCCTAAATCGCGGCTTTACGGACGCTACGTGACCCATGTCTGGGTCTGGATTGAAACGCTTTCGCTGTCGCTGAAAGACAGCATGTGCGGCTTTCGTGTTTATCCGCTGGCGGCCACGCTTTCGCTGGTTGCACAGCATCCTCCCGGAAAACGGATGGATTTCGATACGGAAATCATGGTGCGGCTTTACTGGGCTGGCGTGGACAGCCGCTTTTTGCGCACCCGCGTCACCTATCCGCCCGATGGCCTGTCGCATTTTGATGCCCTGCATGACAATCTGCGGATTTCGTGGATGCACACCCGGCTGTTTTTCGGCATGCTGCCGCGTATTCCGGTGCTACTGATGCGTCGCCGTCAACCTGAGCACTGGGCGCAAATGCCGGAGCGTAAGGGACTGGCGGGCATGCGCCTGATGCTGCGCATTTATCAGACGCTGGGGCGCAGAGCTTTTACGCTATTGCTGTACCCCGTGGTGGCGTGGATGTGGCTGACCGGCGGCGTCCAGCGGCGCGCCTCTCAAAACTGGCTGCGGCGCGTGGCGCAGCAGGCGGCAAATAAACGACTGACTTTGCCCGCAGGCCTGAACAGCTTTCGCCATTTTTTGCGCTTTGGCGATGCCATGCTCAACAAAATCGCCGCCTGGCGAGGCGATATCAAATGGGGTCGGGATATCAGCTTTGCCCCCGGAAGCCGGGAGGTTTTACAGCCGAAGTCTGGCGGTGGGAAGCTGATCCTTGCCGCCCATCTGGGCGATATCGAAGCCAGCCGTGCGCTGGCTCAGTTTGATGCGGGGCTGGTTATCAACGCGCTGGTCTTTACCGACCATGCCCAGCGCTTCAGACAAATTGTCGAAGAGATAGCTCCCCAGGCGGCGGTGAACCTGCTGCCCGTGACGCATATTGGCCCGGAAACCGCCATGATGCTGCGTGAAAAGCTTGATGCAGGAGAGTGGATTGCTATCGTGGGGGACCGAATTGCGGTTAATCCGCAGCGCGGCGGCGAGCGGCGCGTATGCTGGAGCCAGTTTATGGGCGCGGCGGCACCTTTCCCCCAGGGGCCATTTATCCTCGCCGCCGCGTTGCGCTGTCCGGTGATCCTGATGATGGTGCTTCGTGAGCAGGGGAAGTTACGCATTCACGCGGAGCCGTTTGCCGACCCGCTACTTTTACCACGTTCGACGCGCCAGCTGGCACTCCAGCAGGCGGTAGATCGCTATGCCGAACGGCTGGAAGCCTACGCTTTACGCTCGCCGCTCGACTGGTTTAATTTTTATGATTTCTGGCAGCTGCCGCCAGAAAAGGAGTCTGCATGTTAAGCGATCCTCGCTTTCACGTTGAGGTCAGTATCACCGTGCCGTTTCACGATGTCGATGCGATGGAAGTCGTCTGGCACGGCAACTATTTCCGCTACTTCGAAATCGCCCGTGAAGCGCTGCTCGACCAGTTTGATTACGGTTATCGCGCCATGAGGGATTCAGGCTACGTCTGGCCGGTTGTCGATACGCGGGTGAAATATCGCGACGTGGTCACCTTTGGTCAGCAAATCCTGGTCCAGGCAAGCGTGCTCGAATTCGAAAACCGCCTGAAGATCGGCTATCAAATCGTCGATGCCGCCAGCGGTAAGCGCAAAACGTCCGGCTATACCATTCAGGTGGCCGTTGACGCCGCGAGCGGGGAGATGTGCTTTGTCTCGCCGGAGGTGTTATTCGAACGCATGGGGATGAAACCATGAAAAAACTGGTACTGACCGCGCTGCTGCTGGTGAGCTATAGCGCCTGCGCCGTCACGCTTGATGATATTCAACAGCGCTTTGCCGCGCAGCAGGTGGTGCGTGCGGACTTCCAGCAGGAGCGTCAGATAAGCGGCATGGCTCATCCGCTGCATTCCAGCGGTAAGGTGTTGATTGCAAAAAGCAAAGGGCTATGGTGGCAACAGCAGCATCCGTTCCCGATGACGCTGATTCTTGATGACAGCCATATGGTTCAGGTGATGGGCAGCCAGGCTCCGCAGGTGATCACCGCCGACAGCAATCCGCAGATGTTCCAGTTCAACCACCTGCTGCGTGCTTTGTTCCAGGCCGATCGTAAGGTGCTCGATGAGAACTTTTCCAGCCGGTTCTCCGATCTCGACAAAGGGCAATGGCAGCTGGTATTGACGCCGACGACGTCACCGCTCGACAAACTCTTCAGCACCATCACCCTGAAAGGGGAGAAATACCTCAATGCTATTGAGCTCAATGACACCCAGGGGGATTTCACAGAAATCACCTTCAGCAACCAGCGTCCGGAGCCACGTAAACTGACGCCAGAAGAGCAGCAGCGTTTTGCCTTCTGAGTGGCCGCGCGGGCTGGCATGGAGCTGGCTTGTCGTCGTTACGCTGCTGGTCGTGATGCTGTGCGTGCTGTTACCGAAGGCCCGGCTGGACAGCAGCGTCCTGTCGCTGTTGCCGGCCCAGAGCCTGGGCAAGGTGCCGCCCGCGATTGAAGCGGGCTTCCTGCAACGCCTCGACAAGCAGATGCTCTGGCTGGTCAGCCCGGGCACCAGGCCGGACGCCAGCGTGGCAAAGGCCTGGCAGGCGCAGCTCAACCAGCAGCCGTTTTTAACCAACGTGCAGGGGCCGATGGATGCCGCAGGCCAGCAGCAGTGGGGCAAGTTTTATTTTGAACACCGCAACGGGCTGGTGGATGCGCAGACTCGCGCCCGCCTGCAAAAAGGCGGAGATGCCCAGGCCCAGTGGGTGCTGTCGCAGCTTTACTCGGCGTTTTCCGGCGTCAGCGGTAAAGAGCTGACCCACGATCCCCTGATGCTGGTCAGAGGGTCTCAGCTGGCGCTACAGCAGAGCGCCAGCCAGTTAAGAATGATCGACGGCTGGCTGGTGGCGCGGGATAAGCAAGGGCGCTACTGGTATATGCTGCACGGTGAGCTGAAAGACTCTTCCTTTGATATGCAGCGCGGGCGCGAAGCGGTGAGCAAGCTGCGCGCGCTGCAACAGCACCTTCAGCAGCAGTTCCCGCAGGCAAAAGTCATGTCCCGCGGGACGCTGTTCTACAGCGACTACGCCAGCCAGCAGGCAAAACACGACGTCTCCACGCTGGGGGTCGCTACGGTGGCGGGCGTTTTACTGCTCATTCTGCTGGTGTTCCGCTCGCTACGGCCATTGTTACTGTGCGCGACCTCCGTGACTGTCGGTGCGCTTGCAGGCACGGCAATAACGCTGCTTTGTTTTGGCCAGCTGCATCTGATGACGCTGGTGATGAGCCTGGGGATTGTTGGCGTATCGGCAGACTACACGCTCTATTACCTGACGGAGAGGATGGTGCACGGCGGGCAAAGTTCGCCGCTCGCCAGCCTGCGCAAAGTGCTCCCTGCGCTCCTGCTGGCGCTGGGGACAACGGTGCTGGCTTATCTCATCATGTTGTTCGCGCCTTTCCCGGGCATCCGCCAGCTCGCGGTCTTTGCCGCCAGCGGCTTAACCGCCTCCTGCCTCACCGTCGTTTGCTGGTATCCCTTTGCGGTGCGGGGGTTGCCGGTGCGGCCTGTTCCATGCCGCCGCTGGATGCTTGCGTGGCTTGCTGCCTGGCAAACGAATAAAACCGTGCGCGTGGGCATCCCCTGCACGCTGCTGCTCGTCAGCCTGGCGGGTATCGCTTCGCTGCGCGTGAACGACGATATTGCAAGCTTGCAGGCGCTGCCTCAGGATCTGCTGCATGAAGAGCAGGCGATGACCGCATTGACCGGACAAGGCATGGATCAGAAATGGTTCATGGTTTACGGGAACAGCGCGGAAGAGACGCTTCAGCGCCTGGAAAAGCTGGCCCCGGAGCTGGCTTCGCTGCGGACAAGTAAGAAAATCGACGGCTATCGCCTGATCCCTCTTGCTTCTCTTGAGCGCCAGCAGGCAGATTTGCGCCTGCTGCGTGAGGCCGCACCCGTTTTGCAAAAGCGTCTGGCAGAGACGGGAATCAGCGTGAGCGCGCCGAACTTACAGCAGATGCCGGTCACCCCGGATATCTGGGCAAAAAGCGTCATCAGCAGCGGCTGGCGTTTATTGTGGCTGTCACTAGCCGACGGCAGGAGCGGGGCGCTGGTCCCTGTCAGCGGCGTACATGACGCTGCGGCCCTGAGCAGTCTTGCGGCCAAACTGCCGGGCGTCAGCTGGGTAGATCGTAAAGCCACCTTCAACGAGCTGTTTGGCTTCTATCGCGCGCTGTTAGCCGCTTTACTGGCCGTAGCGGTCGCGGCCATCGCCGTCAGCTATATGCTGCGTCTCGGCGTCAAACGCGGATTGCTTAACGTGGTGCCCTCGCTGCTTTCCCTGGGCGGTGGCCTTGCGGCGCTGGCCTTCAGCGGCCACGATCTTAATTTGTTCTCGCTGCTGGCGCTGGTGCTGGTGTTGGGGATCGGTATTAACTACACGCTGTTCTTCAGTAACCCTCGCGGCACGCCGTTAACCTCTATGTTAGCGGTAAGCGTTGCGTTACTGACTACGCTGCTGACGCTTGGCATGCTGGTCTTTAGCCAGACTCAGGCTATCTCCAGCTTCGGGATTGTCCTGAGCTGCGGGATCTTCTGCGCGTTTTTGACCGCGCCGCTGGCCATGCCGGCCTGTGATAAAGGAAAATCATGAGCACCATAAAACAAAAAATTTTTGCACCCATAGGGTGGAAAAGCGGTAGCGTCTTCCACCATTTTTCCGCTTTCGTTCTGCTTCTGAGCGTATCGCTGCTAAGCGCCTGTAACGCGCCAAAGCAGGATCCGACCCGCCCGCAGGCGTGGCTGAAGCCGGGAACGTTGGTCACGCTGCCAGCGCCTTCTGTTACGCCTGCCATTAATAAACAGCAGCTGTTGACCGCCAGCCTCAAAGGGAAAACGCAGTCGCTGATGGTGCTGCTGAATGCAGACAGCCAGAAAGTGATGCTGGCAGGACTTTCACCGCTGGGCATCCGCTTGTTCCGCCTGACTTACGACAGGACGGGGGTGAAAACCGAGCAGTCCATCACGCTGCCTGAAATGCCTCCGGCAAGCCAGGTACTTGCCGATATCATGCTGAGCTACTGGCCCGTAAGCGAGTGGCAGCAGCAGCTACCGAAGGGCTGGACGCTAAAAGACATCGGCGCTAAGCGTGAACTGCGCGATGACACCCACGCACTTATCGAAACGATAACTTACGTTACCCGTGACGGGAGCCGCCAGCCCGTCAGCATTCAGCACCATCGCTTTGGCTATCTCATTGCGATCCAGAACCTGGATAACCAGTCATGATCTTCGTCAACGCGGTTGGTATGGTCAACGCTATGGGCAGTTCTCTGGATGAGATAGCTGCCAGCCTGGTGACAGGACAATCGCCGGGGATGGTGCCGGACACGGACGGCTGGCTGCAGCAGGGCGAATGCTGGGTAGGACGGGTGAGGGGGGAATTGCCGCCCGTTCCCGCCGAGCTTTCCCGGCACAACAGCCGTAATAATCGCCTGCTGCTGGCCGCGCTGGCTCAGATCCAGCCGCAGATTGATGACGCCGTGGCGCGTTTCGGACGCGATCGCATTGCCGTGGTGCTGGGAACCAGCACCTCCGGGCTGGATGAGGCGGATCGCAAAGTCAGCGGAACAAACGACACTTATCGCTATGCACAGCAGGAGCTGGGCGATCCTTCGCGCTTCGTCAGTGAATACCTGGCGCTGAACGGCCCGGCCTTTACCGTGTCTACCGCCTGCTCGTCCAGCGCCAGGGCAGCCATCACCGGCAAGCGGCTGATTGAAGCCGGCATGGTGGACGTGGCAATTGTGGGCGGGGCAGATACGTTGAGCAGGATGCCGATCAACGGGTTTAATAGTCTTGAATCTCTGAGCGAGCGGCGCTGTCGACCGTTTAGCGCCGAGCGAAACGGGATCACCATCGGTGAGGCGGCGGCGCTGCTGCTGCTCAGCCGTGATCCCGGCCCGGTAAAGCTGTTGGGCGTAGGGGAGTCTTCCGACGCCTGGCACATGTCGGCGCCGCATCCGGAAGGTGCCGGGGCCATTCGCGCCATTGAAATGGCGC
Organism: Dryocola clanedunensis subsp. sulfonylureivorans; assembly: GCF_016756775.1. Classification (GTDB taxonomy): domain Bacteria; phylum Pseudomonadota; class Gammaproteobacteria; order Enterobacterales; family Enterobacteriaceae; genus Dryocola; species Dryocola clanedunensis. The sequence continues at coordinate 40,749 of NZ_JAERMU010000014.1, forward strand.
TGAAAGAGGCAGGGTTAACCGCCGCGGACATCGGCTACATCAACATGCACGGCACCGCCACGCGTCTGAATGACGACATTGAGGCGAAGGTCATCCACCAGCTGTTTGGCGAAAGCGTGCCGGGCAGCTCCACCAAGCACCTTACCGGACACACGCTTGGGGCGGCAGGGGCCTGTGAGGCGGTGCTCTGCTATCTGATGCTGACCCGCAACTTACCGCTGCCAGCACAGGATTTCAGCGACTGCACGCAGGACAGTGAGCTGGCCTCCTGCGGATTATTGACCTCAGCGCGAGCGGAGTATAAACCGGTCATGTTGTCTAACTCTTTTGCCTTTGGCGGTAACAATGCCACCCTGATATTTGGAGCGACGCATGACTGATTATCTGGCCCCGCAGCGCTACTTGCCGCATGAGGCGCCGATGTGCCTGCTGGAAAATGTCATTGAGGTCACGGAAACCAGCGCGCATTGCCAGGTGAAGGTCAGCCCTGACGGCGTGCTCGCGCCATTCTTAAATAGCGACGGCGCGCTGCCCGGGTGGTTTGCCATCGAAATCATCGCACAGACGGTGGGCGTATGGTCAGGCTGGCACACGATGCGTGCGGGTGAAGCGTCCGTCGGCGTAGGGATGCTCATTGGTGGGCGTGGTCTGCGGTGCCCCGCAGGGCAGTTCCCGGCGCAGACGCTGCTGGAGTGTAAGGTCACGCTGTTAATGAGTGATGAGAAAATTGGCAGTTTTGAAGGCGAAATCCTCGCGGATAACCGTGTGATGGCAAGCGGGCGGGTGAATACGTATCAACCAGATAAGAACGAATTAAAACAATTATTTTAACGGGATAGTGGTATGACACGAACAGTACTGGTGACCGGTGCCAGCAAGGGCATTGGCAGGGCAATTGCCTGTGGGCTGGCGGAAGACGGTTTTTGCGTGGTGGTGCATTATCACCGCGATTCAGATGGCGCACAGCAAACGCTAAATCTTATTGAGCAGCAGGGCGGCACGGGCCGCTTGATGCAGTTCGACAGTGCGAATCGGACACAATGCCGGGCTGTACTTGAAGCTGATATCGAGGCCCACGGCGCTTACTGGGGCGTGGTGAATAATGCGGGCGTGGCGCGAGACGGCGCCTTTCCGGCGCTGACCGACGAGGACTGGGATGGCGTTATCCATACCAACCTCGACAGCTTCTATAACGTCATCCAACCCTGCGTGATGCCAATGATTGGCCTGCGCGACGGCGGGCGAATCATCACCCTGTCATCCGTCTCCGGGATCATGGGCAACCGTGGGCAGGTGAACTACAGCGCGGCGAAGGCGGGCATTATTGGTGCGACCAAAGCGCTGGCTATCGAACTGGCAAAGCGCAAAATTACCGTCAACTGTATTGCGCCTGGGTTAATTGACACCGGCATGATTGAAATGGAAGACGCCGCGCTTAAAGAAGCGATGCGCCTTATCCCTTTGCAGCGCATGGGACAATCAGAAGAGGTGGCAGGGCTTGCCCGCTACCTGATGTCGCCGGTGGCAGGCTATGTCACCCGCCAGGTTATCTCCATTAACGGAGGCATGTTGTGATCCGACGTGTGGTGGTAACCGGCATGGGCGGAGTGACGGCTTTTGGTGAGAGCTGGCAGGCTGTTTCAGACGGGCTGCGTTCAGGCCAGAATGCGGTAAGACAAATGCCGGAGTGGCAGATTTACGACGGGCTGAACACCATGCTCGGCGCACCTGTTGATAATTTTTCGCTCCCTGCACATTACACGCGCAAACGCATCCGTGCCATGGGACGAGTTTCCCTTATGGCTACGCGAGCGACGGAGCTGGCGCTTGAACAGGCCGGGTTAATCGATGACCCTGTGTTGACCAGCGGTAATACGGGCATTGCCTACGGCTCTTCTACGGGGAGCACCGGGCCGGTGAGTGAATTCGCCACCATGCTGACGGAAAAACATACCCGCAATATCACCGGGACGACCTATGTGCAGATGATGCCGCACACCGCGGCGGTGAACGCCGGGCTATTCTTCGGCCTGCGTGGCCGGGTGATCCCAACCTCCAGCGCCTGTACGTCAGGGAGCCAGGCGATTGGCTACGCCTGGGAAGCGATTCGACACGGCTACCAAACCGTCATGGTCGCAGGTGGGGCGGAAGAGCTCTGCCCATCGGAAGCTGCCGTGTTCGACACCCTGTTTGCCACCAGCCAGCGAAACGATCTGCCGAAGAGCACCCCGGCCCCCTTTGACCAGGCGCGTGACGGCCTGGTGATTGGCGAAGGCGCAGGCTCGCTCATTCTCGAGGATCTTGAACACGCGCGGGCTCGCGGGGCAACGATCTACGCCGAGATCGTCGGTTTTCATACCAACTGCGATGCATCGCATATCACGCAGCCGCAAAAAGAGACGATGCAGATTTGTATCGAGCGCGGTCTCGGCTCCGCCGGACTTGCCGCCAGCGATATCGGTTATATCAGTGCGCACGGTACGGCGACGGATCGTGGTGATATAGCCGAAACGCAGGCCACCGCTGCCGTCTTCGGATCGACAACTCCCATCTCCTCGCTAAAAAGCTATTTTGGCCACACGCTTGGAGCCTGCGGCTCGCTTGAGGCGTGGATGAGTATCGAAATGATGCGTGAAGGCTGGTTTGCCGAAACCCTGAACCTGCGCAATCCGGACGAAGCCTGCGGTGAGCTGGATTACATTATGGGCAGCGCCCGTCGCCTGGACACCGAATTTGTGCAGAGCAACAACTTTGCGTTCGGGGGGATCAATACCTCGCTGGTGCTTCGCCGTTGGCCGTAACGCCCTACAGGCTGGCGTTTGCTGACATCACGCGTCTGGCAGATGACGCGTACGTCAGGCGCTGGCTTTCTCCTGAGCTGGCCGCTGCGGCACCGCCCGGACGTCGCCGATCGGTGTGGCTGGCCGGGCGTATTTTGCTGGCAATGTTGCTGGGACGGGAGGCGTTGCCGGCGCTGGAGAGAGGGCCAAACGGCAAACCTTTTCACCCGCAGCTGGCGAATTTTAATATCAGTAACAGCGCGACAGGCGTTGCGGTGCTGGTGGGGGAAGGGGAGGTAGGCTGTGATATAGAGCTGCTGCGGCCCCGTCCTCGATTTATGTCCGTGGCGCGGCACAGCTTTTCAGGCGGGCTGGTTGACTGGCTTGAAAGGCTACCCCTACAAGAGCAGCTTCCTGCCTTCTGGCGTTTGTGGACCGCGCATGAGGCCGTCCTCAAACAGCAGGGGGGTACCGTGTGGCAAATCAGCTCATTAGATCTTCCGCTGGAGACATTAAGCCCTGCGGGCCTTCACCTGAGCCATTTTACCGTCAGCAATACCCTGGTTGCCTGCTGCGGGCGCGAACCTTTTGCGGCCGGTTTCACGCCCGAGCTAATACTGCTGTAAACATTACTGCTGCGCTGAACCGGCAAGTGCCGTCAGGTTACGCATATCATTGCCCGTTGGGGACTGATAAACGCGCAGACCAAATTCACCCATTACCGCATAAACATGGTCGAAAATATCAGCCTGAATCGCTTCATATTCCAGCCACGCGGTGGTGTTGGTAAAAGCGTATATTTCCAGCGGCATCCCTTCAGCGCCCGGCGCTAACTGACGCACCATCAGCGTCATGTCTTTACGAATTTTTGTGTGGTGCTGTAAATATTCGGCCAGATAAGCGCGGAAGGTGCCGATGTTGGTCATGCCTCGGCAATTAAGCGCATTGCCTTCCTCTTCGTTATATTGCTGATTATAACTGTTAATTTCTTCATTACGCGCTTCAATATACGGCTTTAACACTCGTGATTTATTAAGGCGCAGGATCTCATCTTCCGTCAGGAAATGAATGCTGGTCGCATCAATATTAATACTGCGCTTGATGCGACGGCCGCCGGATTTCGACATGCCGCTCCAGTTTTTAAAGGCATCGGAAACAAGGGCGTAGGTGGGGATGGTGGTAATCGTATTATCCCAGTTCTGCACTTTTACCGTCGTCAGACCAATATCAATGACCGCGCCGTCCGCGCCAAATTTCGGCATCTCCAGCCAGTCGCCCAGCATCAGCATGTTGTTAGCGGACAGCTGGATACCGGCAACCAGACCGAGAATCGGGTCTTTAAAGACCAACATCAGTACGGCGGCCATGGCGCCCAGACCACTGATCAGAATCGCCGGAGACTGATCCAGCATCACGGAAATCATCAAAATGCCGATGATAATCGCGGCGACCAGCTTGATGCCCTGCACGATACCTTTAAGTGGCAGCTGTGAAGCGATAGCAAATCTGTGGGAGATCTTTAGCGCGATATCCAGCAGCGAGAAGAGCGAAAGCAGGGCGAAGAGCATGATCCACAGCTGCGCGCAGGTAGAGATGATTTCGCTGGCCTGGCCATTTTTATGCAGCCATATCACGGCCTGGAAATTGACGATGATACCCTGCAGCGTAAAGGCTACACGGTTGAATAATTTATTTTGGGTAATAATCTGCAGCCAGAGTTTTGAGCTGTTGTTCGCGTGCTTCTCAAAAATGCGCAGGACGATACGGTGCAGAATAAAATGAACAACCACGGCGGTCAGTACAATCACGCTCAGCATAACGACCAAATAAGTGTACTTATTTAATTCCATGCCGTAGCTTTTCAGAAGCAGTAAAAAATCCTGCATGTAGTCTCCGAAGTAAAGGGCGCTATGATGCCAATCTGAGCGACATATATCAATCAAACAAGGAAGAATCTTCTGAATAATTTTTCTGAATTAAGATATTTCTTGCGAAGAATAAATTAGTTAAATATCTGTATTTCCCGGAAATATCATTTCAAATTATATTACCCATCTTACCTTCATCAGCGAATGTTTCCTGTATTCAGGCGCAGGGGCGGCGTAACGCCAGTCCCATGGAAGATATATCCTGAAACGCTGTGTCATTTTTGCTTGCAATTCTTAGCTGGAAAACGATAATCATGCTCAAAATAAGAAGCATTCTCATTATTATTTGTCAGGGAAATTGTCATGCCATATCCAGCCTCCTGTCAGCCAGTGCTGCGGCCACGCCTCCTTGCCGCATTCATTAGCGCCGCTATCACACCAGCTTTCGCCGCCGCGCAGCCCGCGGTGCCTTCCCCAAAAGAGGACACCATCACCGTTACCGCCGCGCCGGAGGAGACTTTCCGGGCCGGGGGAGATGAGCTGGTTCCTGCTTATCTGGATGGCCAGGTTGCCAACGGCGGGCGTCTGGGGCTGCTTGGCGAGCAGGAAGCCAAAAACGTCCCGTTTAACATTATCGGCTACACCTCAAAAATGATTGAGGACCAGCAGGCCACTACGCTGACAGATGTGATTCGCAATGACGCAACGGTGCAGGCGGTACGCGGCTACGGCAACTTTGCCGAGTCATACCGGATCCGTGGCTTCCAGCTCGACGGCGACGATATTGCCTTCGGCGGTTTATACGGCGTACTGCCTCGCCAGGTGGTGACGACAAATATCGCCGAACGCGTGGAAATTATTAAAGGCTCCAGTGCGTTTCTTAACGGCGTACCGCCGGGGGGATCGGGCGTTGGCGGTTCTATCAACGTGGAGCCGAAGCGTGCAGATAGCATTCCGTTAACCCGCGTGAGCGTGGATTATGGATCTGACTCGCAAATTGGCACCTCGCTGGATGCCGGTCGCCGTTTCGGTGACAGCGACCAGTTTGGCGCGCGGGTGAATGTGCTCCATCGCGAAGGTGATACGGCAGTCGATGATGAAAAAGAGCGTACCACGCTTGCCAGTATGGGCCTGGATTATCAAGGTGAGCGTCTGCGCGGCTCTCTGGACGCAGGCTGGCAGAAATCCACCATTCATAATGGGCGAATTGGTATAGGCGTGGGGGCTATCACTGAGATGCCTGACGTGCCGGACAACAGCGACAACTACAGCCAGAAGTGGGTCTATTCGGATATGACAACGCGTTTTGCAGCCCTGCGCGGGGAATATGACGTTGCGAATAACTGGACGTTTTATGGCGGCATCGGCGGTAATAACACCGACGAGCGCGGTGAGTACAGTCTGCCAAAGCTGCTGGATGATGACGGCAATGCAAGCGTCAGCCGTCTGGGAACACGCTATATCGCCGACAGCTTCTCCGGCATGACCGGCATTCGCGGCAAGTTCGACACGGGCGTGATAGGGCACAGCGTTAATCTGGGCTACTCCGGCGTGTATCGTAAAACCCGCTCGGCTTACACGCTATCAGGCTCGGGTAACACCATTAATATCTACGACCCGACGACCATTGACTACCCGCCGACGCTCTACAGCGGGGGGAGTATGGACGATCCGCACGACCGTAGCCGCACCAGAACGTCAGGTGTGTCGGTCTCTGATACGCTTTCAGCGCTTGATGACCGCGTGCTGCTGACCGTAGGTGGCCGTCGTCAGGATGTAACGGTACGCAACTATGATTATCAGGGGGTGGAAACGCCTGCTACCCGCTTTGACGCCTTTAAAGTTACGCCTGTTTATGGCCTGGTGGTGAAGCCGTGGGAGCAGGTTTCCTTCTATGCCAACCACATTGAAGCATTGCAGCCAGGGCCAACCGCCAGCAGCAAAGCTGTCAATGCCGGTCAGGTTGTCGGGATCGTACAGTCCAGACAGAACGAAGTTGGCATGAAGATGGACTTCGGCCGCCTCGGCGGCACGCTCGCGTTGTTTGAAATTAAAAAACCGGTTGGCATGGTTGATGAGCAGAACGTCTACGGCCTTTATGGCGAACAGCAAAGCCGTGGGATGGAGCTGAACGTCTTCGGCGAGCCGGTATACGGCGTACGTCTGTTGGGCAGCGCGCTGTGGATGAAGCCGGAATTAAGCAAAACAGCGGGCGGCGTGAACGATGGCAACGACGCCGTGGGCGTACCGCGCTATGCCGTGACCCTGGGAGGTGAGTGGGATCTGCCGTGGACCCAGAATCTGACCGCAACCGGCACCGTTACCCGCACCGGCTCACAGTATGCCAACGCCAGCAACACCATTAAGCTGGATGGCTGGACGCGTCTTGATCTGGGCGCACGTTACAGCATGAAAGTGAAGGAGCAAACGCTGACGTGGCGTGCGGCGGTGGAAAACGTCACCAATGAGAAATACTGGGCATCGGTAGATGATTCCGGTACCTACCTCACCCAGGGGGACCCGCGTATGCTCAAACTCTCCATGTCCGTGGACTTCTGATATCACCCTTTTTCTGACCTTTGTGGCACGCCTTCGTAAAACCAGGCGTGCCAGTCGCAGCAACGGTTATTCCTCGCTAACAGCCTTCTTTGTCATCCTGCCGTCATAAGACCAATTAAGATTTTCGGCACGTTTCTGAAATTCACAGAGAATAAAGACAGGAAAAACCTGGCCCGCAGGAAAACTCACGGGATGTGGTATACGGCAACAGTTGGCTAAGTTTAGACTATTATCAAAGACTAACTGGAGGTTTACCCATGAGTGAACGAATGTCGGTAGTTCAGGGCGATATCACTACCGTTGCCGTCGATGTCATTGTTAATGCGGCTAACGCTTCGCTGTTGGGCGGGGGGGGCGTGGATGGCGCCATTCATAAAGCTGCCGGTCCCGCATTGCTTGAAGCGTGCAAACTCATCGTCCGTCAACAGGGCGAGTGCGCACTGGGACATGCGGTGATTACCGAGGCTGGAAATATTCCCGTGAAAGCAATTATCCATGCCGTCGGCCCCGTCTGGCATGGTGGTGACCACCATGAACCGGAGCTGCTTGAGCTGGCTTACCGCAACTGTCTGGATTTAGCGGCGGCTAACGGGTATCGCACTATTGCGTTTCCGGCCATCAGTACGGGCGTTTATGGCTATCCGAAAGAGCTGGCTGCACGCATCGCGGTGGATGTAGTTTATAAATATATCGGCATCAGACCGCTGCCTGAAGAGGTGGTTTTTGTCTGTTTTGATGACGAAAATACCCGAATCTATCAACACTATCTTTCCCAACTCTGACGTGGACAAAGAACACGCAACCCGCCTGGGGCAGGCGATAACACCGACGACGGCTGAGCACCCTGGGTTAAGCGGTATCCATACTTTAGCCGACAGTCTGGATGCGTTTGCGGCGCGCTATCTGCTGTGCGGCATGGCCGAAAAATCCCTGGATGTGCAGTATTACATCTGGCAGGACGATATGTCAGGCAGGCTGCTGTTCAGCGCGCTGCTGTCCGCGGCCGAGCGGGGTGTCAAGGTGCGGCTGCTGCTTGATGACAACAACACCAACGGGCTGGACGACACGCTGCGCCTGCTGAATGCTCATCCCAATATTGAAGTCCGCCTGTTTAATCCCTTCTCGTTTCGCCTGTTCCGCGCGATTGGCTACCTGACCGATTTTGCTCGTTTAAACAGACGGATGCACAACAAGAGTTTCACGGTAGACGGCGAAGCGACGATTATTGGCGGGCGCAACGTCGGGGATGCCTATTTCGGTGCCGGGGAGCAGCCGCTTTTCTCGGATCTGGATGTGCTGGCGGTAGGGCCAGTGGTATCAGAAGTTTGTCAGGATTTTGAACGCTACTGGCACTGTCAGTCGGTATCGACGCTGGAAAAAGTGCTGGAAGTAGATGAAGAGAGACTCCATGACCGTGTGACGTTACCGGAGAACTGGAAGAATGACCCTATCGCACGGCGTTATCTTGATCGGCTAACGACCAGCCAGTTCGCTACTCATCTGGTATCTCGCACGCTCAGCATGTATTGGGCAAAAACCCGTCTGCTGAGTGACGACCCGCGTAAAGGGCAGGGGAAGGCGAGAAATAATACGTTATTACCCCAGCGCCTGCTGAACGTCATCGGTCAGCCGAAACAAGAGATCGACATTATCTCTGCCTATTTCGTCCCGACGAGGGCGGGTGTGGCACAGATCCTCGGGCTGGTGCGCAAGGGCGTGAAGGTCGCTATCCTGACCAACTCTCTGGCCGCTAACGACGTTGCTCCGGTACACGCAGGCTACGCCCGCTGGCGTAAAAAACTGCTGCGCCACGGGGTGCAACTTTTTGAGCTGAAGCCAAAGTACGACGGACGCTATGTTCCCCATGACCGTGGGCTAACAGGGAATTCAGGCTCCAGTTTGCATGCCAAGACGTTCAGCGTTGATAAGCAGCAGGTGTTTATCGGCTCGTTCAACTTCGATCCGCGCTCGGCCATGCTGAATACCGAGATGGGGTTTGTCATCGAGAGCGCAAAGCTTGCTGAAGATATCCACTCGCGCTTCACCCAAAGCCAGAAAGAGGCCGCCTGGGCACTGCGGCTCGATCGCTGGGGAAGAGTGAACTGGGTGGAGAACAGCGAAGGCAAAGAGATTGTCTGGAAGAAAGAACCCCACACCCGCTTCTGGCAGCGGGTGCTGGTTCGTCTGGTTTACCGGCTTCCGGTGGAATGGCTGCTCTGACCTGACTCTTTGCACTTGAGCCAATGAATTAGGGGAAACGCCGGGATTGGATTCCCGGAGGGACGCCAAATCCGGTGGTCGTCCCGGGTATCCCGGTCACAAACGTCAGGGCGTTATGCTTTAGCCGCTTTGTTCTGCGGCTTGCCGGAGAACAGGAAGCGCAGCACGGGAATGCGAAGGTGAATTTCATACAGCACGATGGCAATGCCCACCACAAAGACTAAACCGGTGAAGAACCCCAGCGCGTTTGACTCAATGTGCGGCGTAATATACGCGCCGAAGAACAGCGTCAGCGGATGGTGTACCAGATAGATAAATAGCGAGGCGTTAACGAAGTAGGTTACGCGCGGGGAGTGGAAGTTCAACAGCTTGTGGCCCAGCGAGAACACCACATTCACCATCCACAGGCCCATCAGCATGGTAATCACGCTTTCCGTTTCGTACATCCATGCGTCGCCGCTACCGTAACGCTGGTTTAGTAAATAGGCCGCAAACGCCAGCGCTGCGCCTACCGCGCACCAGGGTGAAGGCTTAGTGAACAAATCTTTTAAGCCTGGGCGGGTGAACGCCAGCGCACCGAGCAGGAAGAACGGCAGGTAGAAGAGGGTTTGCATCACCACGAAATTGAACAACCCGTCGCTTAATAACGGCGCGTGAATAATAAAAATCGTCCGGCGAAGCGCCCCGTACAAGATGCCGCAGGCCAGGAAAATGAGTGAGAGTGTTCCTAAAGACCATTGGGCATCACGCTTCTCTTTGTGGCGCGTAATGTATCTGTTCATCTTTTTAAACACAAAAAGACAGACCGTGGTCAGGACGACCATCACCAGCAGGAACCATAAGTGTGAGATCAGCTCCCACACCAGCGTATTGTATTTTTCATACGCCGTGAGGTTGTGCCAGTCCGCTCCTTTACCACTGATATGCTGCAACATCAGAAACTGAGGCAGCGTCAGTAGCGGTATGGCTGTCAGCATGGGAATGCCTACACGCTCAACGCGCACTTTCCACCAGCGTTTAAGCGGGTAGCGCAAAAAAAGCATATAAGAAAAGTAACCGGAAATGACAAAAAACACCTGCATACGGAAGGCGTGAATGAAGTCATTAAACAGGGTCAGCCACCATGAGGGCAGGGCGCTGTTCACGTGCCACTGGTGGCTGGAGTAGATAAGAGAAATGTGAAAAGGGATACCCAAAAGCATTAACCACGCCCGGATAGAATCCAGGAAAAACTCGCGTTGAACAGGTACGTTACTCATAATACTCCAGACATTATCGGACTAATCGTCTTATCCTTAAGAACATTATCTATCAGGCTCCAGCACTAATAAGATACTTTCCGTGGCAACCCTACACTAACCGTGACATCCTGTCTGTACAGGAGACTCTCAAAGCGTAAGCGGTTGTCTTTTTTTGCTTAAAGCCTGAGCCGGTATGCTGAACGATGCGGGTAATTGGTTGTCGGAAAGCAGAAGTTTCCATTAAAATGGATTGGATTGATTTAAGCACACAAAGGGGGATGTGCTGGTTAATATGAAACATAAACCAAAAATGATGAAAATGTGTGCGCTGGGTGCTGCAGTGATGCTGTCCCTTTATACCACTACGGTTTGGGCCTTCACGATCGATGATGTCGCAAAACAAGCGAAAACATTGGCGGGCAAAAGCTATGAGGCACCTAAAACTAACCTGCCATCGCAATTTCGTGACATGAAATATGCGGACTATCAGCAGATCCAGTTCAACCACGACAAAGCCTACTGGAGCAAGTTAAAGACCCCGTTTAAGCTTGAATTCTACCATCAGGGTATGTACTTCGACACGCCAGTGAAAATCAATGAAGTCACGGCAACGGCGGTCCACAAGATTAAGTACAGCCCGGATTACTTTAATTTCGGTAACGTTAAACACGACAAAGATACCGTCAAAGACCTTGGCTTTGCCGGGTTTAAAGTGCTCTATCCGATCAACAGCAAAGATAAGAACGACGAAATTGTCAGCATGCTCGGGGCGAGTTACTTCCGTGTGATTGGTTCAGGTCAGGTTTATGGCCTCTCAGCCCGTGGGCTGGCTATCGATACCGCGCTGCCGTCGGGGGAAGAGTTCCCGCGCTTCCGCGAGTACTGGATTGAACGTCCAAAAGCTAACGATAAAACGCTGACCCTCTATGCGTTGCTGGATTCCCCACGTGCCACCGGTGCTTATCGCTTTGTGATAACCCCTGGGCGTGACACCGTGGTTAACGTGCAGTCGAAAGTCTATCTGCGCGATAAAGTCGGTAAACTGGGCGTTGCGCCGCTGACCAGTATGTTCCTGTTCGGGCCAAACCAGCCGTCGCCGGCCACTAACTTCCGTCCTGAACTGCATGACTCCAACGGTCTGTCTATCCACGCCGGTAACGGTGAATGGATTTGGCGTCCGCTCAATAACCCGAAACATCTCGCGGTCAGCTCCTTTGCGACTGAAAATCCGGTGGGCTTCGGTCTGCTGCAGCGTGGCCGTCAGTTCTCTCGCTTCGAAGATCTTGACGATCGTTACGACCAGCGTCCAAGCGCGTGGATAGCCCCGCAGGGTGACTGGGGTAAAGGTCGCGTTGAACTGGTAGAAATTCCAACCAACGACGAAACCAACGACAACATCGTTGCCTACTGGACACCGGATCAGCTGCCGGCGCCGGGCAAAGAGATGAACTTCAAGTACACCATTACCTTCAGCCGCGACGAAGATAAGATGCATGCGCCGGACAACGCGTACGTCTTGCAGACTCGTCGTTCAACGGGTGATGTGAAGCAGTCTAATCTTATCCGTCAGCCGGACGGTACCATTGCCTTTGTGGTGGACTACACCGGTACGGAGATGAAAAAACTGCCGCAGGATACCCCGGTAACCGCGCAGACCAGCATCGGCGACAACGGTGAAATCGTTGACAGCAAGGTGCAGTACAACCCGGTCACCAAAGGCTGGCGCTTAACGATGCGCCTGAAAGTCAAAGACGACAAGAAGCCGACGGAAATGCGTGCGGCGCTGGTCAATGGCGATCGGACACTGAGTGAAACCTGGAGCTACCAGTTACCTGCTAATGAATAAGTCTACCGAAATTTCGCCTGACTATATTGAGGCACTCCCCCTTACCGCCGCCGAAAAGGCGGCGCTTCCTGCAAGCGATCTGCAAGCGGTGCACGAAGCGCTGGATGAGCAAAAGCAGCATTTCGACCGTGCGGACGACTCCCCACTGGCGTCCGTTAAGGCCCGGCTTAAAGCAAGCTGGCCCGGCTCGCTGGGCGGCAGTCAGCTGATTCAGGATGAGGAAGGGCGTACTCAACTTCAGGCTATGCCGAAAGCAACCCGCTCCTCGATGTTTCCGGATCCGTGGCGCACCAACCCGATTGGGCGCTTCTGGGACCGTCTGCGAGGCCGCGAGGTTAACCCCCGTTACCTGTCTAAAGAAGAGGCGGAAGCCGAGCAGAAATGGCGTACCGTCGGCACCATCCGTCGTTATATCCTGCTGATTCTGACCATTGCACAGACCGTTGTTGCCACCTGGTATATGAAGACCATTCTGCCTTACCAGGGCTGGGCGCTGATCAACCCTGCTGACATGGTTGGTCAGGATCTGTGGGTCTCCTTTATGCAGATACTGCCTTACGTCCTGCAAACGGGTATTCTGATCCTCTTCGCCATTCTCTTCTGCTGGGTCTCCGCCGGTTTCTGGACCGCGCTGATGGGCTTCCTGCAGCTGCTGATGGGCAAAGACAAATACAGTATCTCTGCCTCAACCGTTGGGGATGAGCCTATCAATCCGGAGCACCGCACCGCGTTGATTATGCCTATCTGTAACGAAGACGTGGATCGCGTATTTGCCGGCCTGCGGGCGACCTGGGAATCGGTGAAAGCCACCGGTCAGGAGAAACATTTCGATGTTTACATCCTGAGCGACAGCTACAACCCGGACATCTGCGTTGCCGAGCAAAAGGCCTGGATGGAGCTTATCGCCGAAGTGCAGGGCGAAGGGCAGATCTTCTACCGTCGCCGCCGTCGTCGCGTGAAACGTAAAAGCGGTAACATCGATGACTTCTGCCGTCGCTGGGGCAACCAGTACAGCTACATGGTGGTGCTGGACGCGGACTCCGTGATGAGCGGTGACTGTCTGACCAACCTTGTGCGCCTGATGGAAGCCAACCCGAACGCCGGGATCATCCAGTCTTCCCCGAAAGCGTCCGGTATGGACACGCTGTATGCGCGCTGTCAGCAGTTTGCGACACGCGTTTACGGGCCGCTGTTCACCGCGGGTCTACACTTCTGGCAGCTTGGGGAATCTCACTACTGGGGTCACAACGCCATTATCCGCGTGAAGCCGTTCATTGAGCACTGCGCGCTTGCGCCGCTGCCGGGTGAAGGTTCCTTCGCGGGCTCCATCCTGTCCCACGACTTCGTAGAAGCCGCGCTGATGCGTCGTGCGGGCTGGGGCGTCTGGATTGCCTACGATCTGCCGGGCTCTTATGAAGAGCTGCCGCCGAACCTGCTGGATGAGCTGAAGCGTGACCGTCGCTGGTGCCACGGTAACCTGATGAACTTCCGCCTGTTCCTGGTGAAAGGCATGCACCCGGTACACCGTGCGGTGTTCCTGACGGGCGTCATGTCCTATCTGTCCGCGCCGCTGTGGTTTATGTTCCTGGCCTTGTCGACCGCCCTGCAGGTGGTGCATGCGCTGACCGAGCCGCAGTACTTCCTGCAGCCGCGTCAGCTTTTCCCGGTGTGGCCACAGTGGCGTCCGGAGCTGGCTATTGCGCTGTTTGCATCCACCATGGTGCTGCTGTTCCTGCCTAAGCTGCTCAGTATTATTCTGATCTGGTGTAAAGGTTCGAAAGAGTACGGCGGCTTCCTGCGTGTAACACTCTCTCTGCTGCTGGAAGTGCTGTTCTCCGTGCTGCTGGCACCGGTACGTATGCTGTTCCACACCGTATTCGTGGTCAGCGCGTTCCTGGGCTGGGAGGTGGTGTGGAACTCCCCGCAGCGTGATGATGACTCCACCCCATGGGGTGAAGCCTTCATGCGCCACGGATCGCAGCTGCTGCTGGGCCTGGTCTGGGCCGTTGGTATGGCGTGGCTGGATCTGCGCTTCCTGTTCTGGCTGGCTCCTATCGTGTTCTCGCTGATCCTCTCGCCGTTCGTGTCGGTGATTTCCAGCCGGGCAACGGTGGGGCTGCGGACCAAGCGCTGGAAGCTGTTCCTGATCCCGGAAGAGTACTCGCCGCCGAAGGTGCTGGTGGATACGGATAACTACCTGAAGCTCAACCGCAGCCGCACGCTGGAAGATGGCTTTATGCACGCGGTATTCAACCCGTCGTTTAATGCTCTCACCACGGCGATGGCTACGGCCCGTCACCGTGCGAGCCAGGTGCTGGAAATTGCCCGCGATCGTCACGTTGAGCAGGCGCTGAACGAAACGCCGGACAAACTGAACCGCGACCGCCGCCTGGTGCTGCTGAGCGACCCGGTCACCCTGTCGCGCATGCACTACCGCGTGTGGTCGAATCCGGATCGCTACTCCTCCTGGGTGGACAGCTATAACACGGTTAAGCTCAATCCTGCCGCGCTACAGACGAAATAGCGCGTCCAGAAAATGCGAAATGCCGACCCCAGGGTCGGCATTTTTTTGCGCTAATTCTGTGGATCGGTATACTCGGCCTGAAACAGAAGGGAGAAAATGGTGTTGAGATTACTAATAGTGGCGTTAGTCGCCTGTCTGCTCAGCGGCTGCGGCAGCATTATCAGCCGCGCTGTACCGGGGCAGGGACATGGCAATCAGTATTACCCCGGCGTGCAGTGGGCTATGCGTGACAGCGCATGGCGCTATATCACGGTGCTGGATTTACCGCTCTCGCTGGTATTTGACACGCTGCTGTTGCCGATTGACGCCAGCCACGGGCCTTACGAGTAACGATTACCGTTCATCCCATTCATCTGCGGCGGTCTGCCCCTCTTCGGTATCCAGAGGCGGCTCCAGCTGAAATTCCCCTTCGTCCCATTCGTGCAGCGTATTCTCTTCAAGCCACTCCTGACGAAGCTCAATCTCTTCGTACTCGCCGTCAAATACGCTTTGTGCGGCCTCACCGCTCAGCATCGGTAAACATTCACCTTCCTGAATGTCATCGGCGAAAAATTCCGCCTGCCACATGATATCGCCATCCTGGAGGATGTATTTCTGGATATTCAACTGCTGCACGCTGGCAGTCTCTTCATCCACATCCGGGTTGTCGGCGAGGAATAATTCTCGTGCGGCATCAATGGCTTCTTCAAGCGTTGCGTACATGCTCATGAAATATCTCCTTATGGCAGAGGTCGGGGAGCGGGTGCTCCATAGCAATTTCATGTTAATTGTTGACGCTGTTCGCAAAGTTGCAAGTATGAGATTTATCTCTTTACTCACTCACCGGGAATCCGTATCCGTTCCGCAGGGCGACGAAGGCTAAACCAGGAGTAAAATGCGTTAAATAACACCACGCTGGCGGTGACCAGGAACACCGTTCTGAAACCGTAGTTGGCGGATACGGCTGCGCCTATCAGCGGGCCGGTGACGTTACCGATATCACGGAAAGACTGGTTATAGCTAAAGATACGCCCCGCAATCTGGTTGCTGGAGTTATACACCAGAAGCGTTTGCACAGCGGGAAGTAGCGCGCCATCGGCGGCACCCAGTAAAAAACGCAGCAGGCCAAGCTGCCACGGGTTTTGCACCATCGACATTGGGATCAGCAGTAAGACGGAGATCACCAGCGCACAAATCAGGATTTTTTCAGGGCCTATCCGATCGCCAAGTTTACCCAGCCGTGGAGCGCTGATCAGCGCTGCAACGCCTGGTACCGAAGCAATCATCCCGCTGATAAAGGCCAGGTTGCTGACGTTACCCGCCAGGTCGCGCACGTAGAGCGTGAGAATCGGCGCAATTGACCCGGTTGCCACTTGAATGATCATCGTTGTGACGAAAAGGCTGAGAATGAGTTTTGGGTTCTTGAGCGAGGTGAGTACCTGACGAGCATGGAGCATGTCTTTCTTGGTCACCGGGGTAAATTCTTCACGGATATAGAACAGCGTCAGGATAAAGCAGGCGAACAGCACGGCGGCGGTAATGAAGAAGACCGGCCTAAGACCGTAACTATCTGCCAGCAGGCCGCCAATCATCGGGCCGAGCAGCGCTCCGCTCACGCCGCCGGTCGAAAGCGTGCCCAGCGCCCAGCCACTTTTATGGCGTGGCACCTGAGTGGCAATCAGGGCGTTAGCATTGGGAACAAACCCGCCCAGCAAACCCAGCAGGGCGCGAAGGGCGAGAAACTGCCAGATATTCTGTGCAAAGCCCATCAGCACCATGACGATAGCCATCCCCAGCGCCGAACGCAGCAGCATTATCTTACGCCCCTTGCGGTCGGCAAGGCCGCCCCAGAAAGGCGAGGCAATGGCGGAAAACAGGAAGGTAATACTGAAGACCAGGCCTGACCACATATTCAGTGCACTGTGTCCGGTTACGCCTAGCTGCTCGACATACAGTGGCAGGAAGGGCATGACAAGGCTGAAGGCTGCGCCTGTGAGGAAACACCCCAGCCAGGCGACGGTGAGATTGCGTTTCCAGTTGATACTGCTGTCAGGGGGGGTCATACCGCTCCGGTAAAATAGCTGGTAACAAGAAAATATTACCCTGCTAAGTATGCGCCTGATAAATGGAAAGTGGCAAACCGGAAAGCTTTTTTAGCTAAATGATGAGCATAGGGAAGATGCACAGGCCGGGTAAGCATCGCGTCACCCGCCAGAAATGTTGGATGGCGCTTGCGCTTATTCAACCTATGCCGCAGAACCCGATCAATACCGGGACGGTACACCCTTCGGACGGGTCTTAAAGCGGCGATGCAGCCACATATACTGTTCCGGCGCCATCATAATGCACTGCTCGACTATCTTGTTCATCCACAGCGCGGTGCCTTCCGGGGTTTCCAGAGGCGGGTCGAACTCGGCGGGCAGAATAATCAGCTCGTAGCCTTTACCGTCCGGCTTTCTTCGCGGCACCATAGGAACAATGGCCGCACCTGACATTCTTGCCAGCGTATAGGTGCCCGAGGTGGTGGCTGCCTCATCAACGCCAAAAAATGGCACAAAGACGCTACCGCGCGGGCCGTAGTCATGGTCCGGGGCGTACCAGATAATCTCACCCTGTTTCAGGGCGCGGATCATGCCTTTCAGATCCTTGCGGTCAATCATGCTTTTGTTGGAGCGCATACGACCCCAGGTTTGCAGCCAGTCCAGCAGGGCGTTGTCGTTCGGGCGGTAAACGCCGATGCCCGGTGTGTTCATCCCAAACATGCGCGCGCCCAGCTCCAGCGTCAGGAAGTGGATGCCGATGAGCAGCACGCCACGCTTTGCTTCCTGCACCTTATGAATCTCTTCCACGCCCGATACGTCACACCAGCGCTGGATACGCCACAGCGGCCAGAACCAGGCAATGCCCGTTTCCATCAGCCCCAGGCCCACGGACTCGAAATTTTTAACCAGGATCGCTTCGCGTTCCGCAGGGGATTTTTGCGGGAAGGCCAGCTCAAGATTGCGGCGGGTGATCCTGACGCGGCGCTTCATAAACGTCATGGCTAACTGGCCAAGACCTCGGCCAAGGCGATAGATGACCGGGTAGGGTAGCAGGGTCACAACATACAGAAGGCCAATCCCAAACCAGGTACCCCAGTAGCGGGGGTGGAGCAGTGCGCGCGAGAATTGCGGTAAGTTCGTCATGTAAAACCTATTGTGACGGCAAATGCCGGATCTTCGTGATAAGTCTATTGTGGCATTTTTTGATGCCTGGCCAAAATTAACGGCGGCGGAGTGCCTGATATTTCATCAAAATGTTATTTTATAGGGAGTCGAAGGAAAAAAATGTAGCGTAAAACACATGGATGTAAATTAACGTTAATTGCTATATGATGCGCACCACTTTTTTGATGACTGCAGAGCGAACACCATGCCAGTGTTACACAACCGCATATCGAATGAGGAACTGCGCGTGCGCATGCTTGCTGAAACCGAGCCGCGTACCACTCTCTCATTCTACAAATATTTCACCATTGATGAGCCGCAGAGCACCCGCGACGCGCTGTATAAAGCCTTTGTTGCGTTGGATGTCTTTGGCCGTGTTTATCTCGCCCGGGAAGGGATTAACGCCCAAATTAGCGTACCTGAGAGCCGCGTAGAGGCCTTTCGGGAAACCTTGTATGCCTTTCATCCTGCGCTCAATAACCTGCGTCTGAACGTCGCGCTGGACGATGACGGTAAGTCGTTCTGGGTGCTGCGTATGAAAGTGCGCGATCGTATTGTTGCCGACGGCATTGAAGACCCGGAATTCGATGCCAGCGATGTGGGGGACTATCTTAAAGCCGCTGAAGTTAACGCGATGCTGGATGACCCGGAAGCCGTATTCATCGACATGCGCAACCACTACGAATATGAAGTGGGTCATTTCCAGAACGCGATGGAGATCCCGGCTGACACTTTCCGCGAGCAGCTGCCAAAGGCTGTCGATATGCTGCAGGACGATAAAGACAAAAAAATTGTCATGTACTGCACCGGCGGGATCCGCTGCGAGAAAGCGAGCGCGTGGATGCGTTATAACGGTTTCAAAAACGTCTACCACATTGAAGGCGGAATTATCGAATATGCGCGTCGTGCTCGCGAACAGGGGATCCCGGTGCGCTTCGTAGGCAAAAACTTTGTTTTCGACGAGCGCATGGGGGAACGTATTTCGGAAGATGTGATTGCCCACTGCCATCAGTGCGGTAGCCCTTGCGATACGCACACCAACTGTAAGAATGACGGCTGTCATCTGCTCTTTATTCAGTGCCCGGTCTGCGCCGCTAAGTTTGAAGGTTGCTGTAGCGAAGTGTGCCGCGAAGAGCTGGCGCTTACGCCGGAAGAGCAGCGCCGCCGCCGTGCGGGCCGTGAAAACGGTAATAAGATCTTCAATAAATCTCGCGGTGCGCTGAACACCACGCTGGGCATCCCGGATCCTGAGTAAATTGAAGGCCTCCTGATGAAGGAGGCCTCAGACTGATGACAAACCTAAAGCGAATGCGTTTCACAAAGATCTCACCGAATAAATAACAAGGAAAATCAATTCATTGATTTTCGCCTGCTTACCACAAAGAAGGAAAAACCATGCTTTTTCCTTCTTTGTCAGCAATCTAAGGCCTCCTGGTGAAGGAGGCCTTAACACGTTTACTGACGAACGCCTTCCACGGAGATAATCAAATCCACCTCCTGGGAGGCCGGGCCGAGATCCTTGGTGATGTTAAAATCTTTCAGTTTTATCTTCCCTTCGGCTTCGAACCCGGCGCGCACGCCGCCCCACGGATCGTCACCCTGACCAATCAGTTTTGCCTCCAGAGTGACCGGCTTTGTCACGCCGTTGAGCGTAAGATTGCCAGCAATATCCAGTTCATCGCCGTCCTTTTTCACCCCGGTAGAGACAAAGGTCGCCTGAGGGAATTTACTCACGTTAAGGAAATCTGCGCTGCGCAGGTGTTTGTCACGCTCGGCGTGGTTGGTATCGACGCTGGTGGTGTTGATGGTCACGTTGACTTTATCGGCGGCCGGGTTCTTCTCATCGAAGGTAAAGGTGCCGTCAAAATCGCGGAATGTGCCGTACAGCCAGCTATAGCCGAGATGCTGGATACGGAAGTTAACAAAGGCATGCTGGCCCTGTTTATCAATTTTATAATCGGCGGCAACGGCCGAACCGGTCGTGAACATCAGGGCACCGACAGCAACGCCCAGCAGGCATTTTTTCATCATCATTCGCTCCATCATTAACGAGAAGATTTCCCAAGCATCCGCCTGAGCGTAACGTCTTTATCAATAAAGTGATGCTTCAGGGCCGCAAGGCCGTGCAGCACGGAAAGGACCACCACGCCCCAGGCCAGCCAGAGATGCAGCGTTCCAGCCAGGTCTGCCTGAGCGCCATAATCGCTAAGGGTTGCGGATACCTCAAACAGGCCAAACACGCTGATGGGTTTGCCATCAGCTGTTGAAATGAGGTAGCCACTAAGAAGGATCGAGAACAATAAAACGTAAAGCAGAATATGGGCTGCCACCGCACTGGTGCGGGTTAAGCGCGAATAGCTGGCAAGCGAAGGCGGAGGAGGAGAGATGAATCGCCAAAGTAAGCGAACCAGCATCACCAGCAGGATCACCATGCCAATACTTTTATGGAGTTCAGGTGCTTTGTGATACCAGCCATCGTAATAGCCAAGCGTGACCATCCACAGGCCAAGCCCAAACATACCGTAGATGCTTAGCGCGACGAGCCAATGGATGAGTACTGAAAAATGTCCGTAGCGGTCTGAGCTATTACGCCATTGCATAGTTATGCTTCCGGTTATCATCCTGAATAATGCAGAACATAAACTGTTCGTTAACGTCGATGCAACATAAAAAGAGTGATTGAAGAATATAATCAAACTAAAACTAAAAATTTGAATAATTAGCACATTAAACATTCACTGCTTTAGAGTAAAAGGCACGTTGTGAACATTAAAAATCATGCTGAACAGGCAGTTCATAGCGGGGTGTTGTTGACGTGGTTCAACGAAAAATTTGCATGATTATATATTTATATTCGTTAATTGTCAGTTAGTGTCAATATTATCAGGCGTTATAAATCTAGTAGAAATAAATATAAGCGATATCGATGAATGCCAGCAGCGCCCATAAAATAAGGTACAACATGAGATGTTCGCGGACATTGTTAATAAGAAAGTGAATCAAACGACGCATAATTATTCCCACCAGAAGGGGGGGGAACCCACAGCTTACTGTAGGCTCCGCGGCTGGTTACTGAAAGCGCTTAAGGGCGAATGGCGTCAGGTCGTACTCCGACGTTTTGCCCTGCGCAAACAGGCAGGCAATCTCTCCCAGTACGGAAGCGAATTTAAAACCGTGTCCGCTCAGACCGGTTATCACCAGCGTGTTGCTGTGGCCTGGTAGGGTATCAATGATGAAGTCTTCATCCGGAGAGTTATCGTAGGTGCAGGCCGCGCCGTGCAGACAGACGCCCACGCCGGGCAGGAATTTGCGCAAAAATCCGAATACTTCGCTGCCGTCGCTTGCCACGCTGCCGAAAGGTTTTCGCTGCTCGGGAGCGGTAATCGGTTGACCCCCGTTGTGCATGCCGATCTTAAGCTCGTTATCCTGCGACGGGAAACCGTAATACTGGCTGCCATCTGGCATTTCGCCGGTGAAGGCAGGGAAATGGTTTTCCTCGCTGTAACGTCCGTCTGCCTGATGCCAGGCAAAAATCTTGCGTACGGGTGTGACAGGTAACTCGGGGAAGAGTCTGGTGACCCAGGTCCCTGCGCTGACCAGCAGCTTGCTTGCGCTGTATTCACCTTCGGCCGTTTCGACCACCACGCCGTCGTCGGTATGGCGGATGCCGGTAACAGGGCAATTAAAGAGCTGGGCGCAGCCCCCCTGTTTTGCCAGGCGGATATAGGTGGCGACAGCGAGTTCGCTACGCAGCACGCCGGAATTTGGCTCAAACAGGCCAACGTAACCTTCAGGAACGGTGATGTGGGGCCAGCGCGCCATTACGGCATCAGCATCCAGCGTTTCGAGCGGCAGGGAGAACTGCTGCGCACTGCTTTGTACGGTTGAGATAAATGTGGAATCTTTGGGGCCAAGGTTGATGACACCGGTACGGTGAAACAGTTTTTCACCGCTTATCTCTTCCAGTGCATCCCATAGTTTCTGCGCACGCAGTACCAGCGGAACATACTTCTCACCTTCACCATAGGCATGACGCATCAGACGAGTGTCACCATGATGGCTGCCCTGCTGATGGGGCGGATGAGCACTGTCAATCATCAGGACATTCAGCCCTGAATGCGTGGCATAACATCCTGCGGCAGCCCCCACCGAGCCGCTGCCGACAATGATAAGGTCGTAATGCATGTCGCTTCTTCTCCTCCCGCAAATAGTAGCCAGCAGATTAAATAATTCTTAACTGGCAGGCAAATGAACCACGTATAAAAACGGAAAAAGGCACCAGTTCGGTGCCTTCGCTTAAAACGTTCACATTATTCGTCAATGCTTACGATGGTCGTTTACCTGGTACTCACTGGATTCAATTTTTGCAATCCCGGCTTCTAAAATAGAGATAAATTGCCGGGCAACATCCGTGGTCAGCCACAAAGTCTGGCCAATTTCAGTTTCATCATGCTTTTGTTTATCAGATGTCAGGTAGTGCAGGCGAAGCATCAGCGCATCGTAGCTATCAACGGTGCTGATGTCCCATCCGACAAGGGGATGGGTCTGGATTACATCACTATTTTTTTCCATCATAACCCCTTTTTATGCGTGTGTTTAAGACAACGGCTAGCGAGGTTTAATGCTTGTTTAATGTGAAGCCAGTTAAGTATATCAATGAATAAGGGATTTCGCGGAAGAAATAAATACCCTGCAACACTTTTTTTATATTATTGAAGCCACTTGAGCAATAAAGCGGCAAATAATTCGGATGTTTCCGGGCGTTCAGGTTAGCAATCAGGATATTGCCTGGAAATTAATCGCGGAGAAAAATGGATGTAAAAAAACCGGATGGCGACACCCGGCAAAAAATAAAACAAGGAGGGATTCTTAATTTATTCTGAGTCAAACCAGTCGTCTGCGCTCTCCCAGGTCTCCTGGAGGATTTCGCTGATGCGATCTTTGTCTTCTTTTGCCCCGCCCATCACCGACAGGTTATTACCCGTGGCGTAGCGCACCTGGACGTGGTTGTCCGTTTCCGGAAAATGCTGGCTAATACGGCGAGTCAGTTCCTGCGTCAGCGCATCTACGGCGCCAGCTGGTAACTGCGTGGTTTTGGCAATAGTCACTTCAATACGCATAACAACCCCCTGTACAATATACTGGTTATTTATACAGTCAAATTGTGTTTCCTGCAACAGGGGGCTGAAAAATAATTATTTTTTTACTGACCAGGCAACCTGCTCACCCGCAAGGAATGGCACGATGGTGTCATCGCCGGTGGCGATGATCTCCGGGACCAGGGCCGTCTCGCGCACCAGTTCGATAGTCTCCTCGTTGACCGGCAGGCCATAGAAACGCGGGCCGTTAAGGGAGGTAAACGCCTCGAAGTGTTCCAGCGCATTCAGCTCCTCGAACACGGTGGCGTAAGCGCCCAGTGCGGAAGGTGCGTTAAAGCAGCCTGCGCAGCCGCAGCTGGTCTCTTTACGATGGCGGGCGTGAGGGGCAGAGTCGGTCCCCAGGAATACCCTGTCGCAGCCGCCGGCTACCAGCGCACGTAACGCTTCCTGATGGGTGCTGCGCTTCAGGATTGGCAGGCAGTACAGATGAGGACGCACGCCGCCCACCAGCATATGGTTGCGGTTAAACATCAGGTGCTGGGGGGTGATGGTTGCGCCTAGCAGCGAGTTGCCTTCCTGCACGTACTGCGCCGCGTCTTTGGTCGTAATGTGTTCAAAGACAATTTTTAGCGCTGGCAGCTGGCGGCGCAGCGGCTCCATCACGGTTTCAATGAAGCGGGCTTCACGGTCAAAAATATCAATATCGGCATGGGTGACTTCACCGTGGATCAGCAGCGGCATGCCAATTTTCTGCATGCGTTCAAGCACGGGCATAATGGCGGCTGTGCTGGTGACGCCGTGGCTGGAGTTGGTCGTGGCGTTAGCAGGGTAGAGTTTGGCGGCGGTGAACACGCCTTCGTTAAAGCCGCGCTCAACTTCGTTGGGATCCAGCGAGTCGGTCAGGTAGCAGGTCATCAGCGGCTCGAAGCTGTGCCCCTGCGGCACGGCGTCCAGAATGCGCTGGCGATAGCTGATGGCGGCTTCTACGGTGGTGACCGGCGGCGCCAGGTTTGGCATCACAATCGCGCGACCATAGGTTTCAGACGTCATTGGCACCACAGTTTTCAGCATGTCTCCATCACGAAGATGAACGTGCCAGTCGTCTGGGCGGCGAATTTTTAATACCTGAGGTAGTACGGTCATGAAAGTGCTCCGGCTGGAAGGGAAAATCAGTCATTTTGGGCTGGTTTTATGCCGGGCACTAAGGATAGGCGGAATCCTTTTCGTTTGCACGACTTTGTTGTCAGATTTCTTCGCAGAGCAGGTCGGGGCAGAGGTCAGCTGCCCCGTTGCGGGGTTAGTTGGTGAAGGGAATAATGATTTCGCCAGGCTTCACTTCGATGCCTTTAGCATATTTTCTCGCCATCGCCTCACCTTCGCTCTTGTCTTCGCTAAGGATATACGCCGGGTGATCGTTAAAGTATTTACGCAAAGACTGATTCAGATAAGGGATCAGGGTCTGCAGTACCGACTGCATTTTTTCCGGCTCGACGGTCGCATCGACCACCTCCATCTCTTGCAGATAGATAGCGCCTTTCTCTTTGTTGAAGGTCGGCAGGGCCTTCAGCTTCAGCTTGATGTTGGCCTTTTGATTGCCAAACAGGGAGGACATATCAAGTTTTGCATCCCCTGTCAGCGTGACTTTATTGGGTTCTTCACGGCCGATTTGCGAAGCGAGATTGGACAAAATGATGTGTGCATCGGCAATGCCGGGCAGCCCAATATCCTTCGAGAAATTATTGTGTTTGGCCAACGCCTGATTGATTTCCTGCTCGCTGACCGTGTACTGAGTGAGTTGATTACAGCCCACCAGCAGGCCGGTAAGGATTAACAGTCCGGCAAAAATAATCTTCTTCATGATTTCCTCAACATCCTGGTTTTATCTCGAATCGTGACACAAAGCAGAATGATGTACCAGCGAAAGCCAGGCTACAGGAAAAGGATGAAATGCCGGCGCAGGGCCGGCAAAAGGTCAGATAGCCACGGAGGAGAGCAGGTTAATTTGCGTCTGCTTGGCCATGTTGTCGCGGTAATCTCTTACCCGGCTCGGGTACTCCACGCCTGCCACAAGCGTCAGGCTACGCAACAGCGGGAAGAGGTTGATATCGTCCTCTGACAGCTCGCCATTCACGGCGTTAGGCTGAACAATAAGCTTGTCGAGCTTGCGCAGATCGTCACTGATTTTCTTAATTAACCCTGGTGAGTGGGCCAAATGCTCGGCAAACGGGCCAATCAGCGCCTCTTTCTTTTTCACGAAGTAAGCACGAGCTTCCGGCGTCGCGAACTCGTCAAACGGCGCTTTAGCGATGCGCGGGATCAGAAGATGCTGGGAGTAGGACTGGACGTGACGCAACCATTCGCCGATAGCGGCGTTGGTCTGGCCCGTCAGCAGCGGTTTGCCGTCGAGTTTATCGATGTAGTGAACGATATCCATGCTTTCAGGCAGATAGCGACTGTCATCCTTTTGCAGAATAGGGGCCATTTTCTTGCCAATCATCTTCGTTGGCGTGGCTTCATCATCGTTAAGCAGAACGACCAGCTCAACGGGAACATTCTTCAGCCCAAAAATCATTCGCGCTTTCACGCAGTACGGGCAGTGATCGTAAATATATAATTTCACGTTCTCCTCCAGTGATGTGCGGATAAATTCCGTTAACAAATCAGTATGGAAGAGAACATGGGCTCCCGCAAATTTGCTTCCCGCCGCCAGCACAGAGCGCAACGTCATCAAAGCGGACAACACCCGGTATTAGTTCCGGCTCACCTATTCCGGCAGATGGGCCAGCGAGGCAGTTTGTCACTACTGTGTTTGATAGAAAGCACTAATTGAAAATGTAGGGCACAAGGGAAATTGCATCCTGCTATGGTGAATACATGGAATAAGATGCTCGTAAGACGTTTAAAAGCCGGTTTGGACACGATGCATAGCTTTATATTGTGTATTACCGTTCGAGGGAATGAGGATGAGCAGTGAAATTGAGTTTTACGCAGAGATGCAGCCACAGATTGCACAGGTCATTGGCGTGGCGGTGATGCAGCTCCTGTTAGACCAGATAGCTATCTCGAGGCAGTCTATTATCACTATCATTCTGACGCAGACACAATTGCAGGACAGTGATGTGGATGTCGCCGTGGAAATGGCACTCGATGTGCTGATTTATCCGGGAGAATGAGGAAGGTAAGCCGGTCGGATAGCAAAGCCTGAGAGCGTATGTTTTCGCAATTAATGAACGGAGGTTGGTTTGGCAAACAGGGCAAAAGAAGAAGAGCTTTATCAGGAAATGTGTCGCGTGGTGGGGAAGGTGGTGCTTGAAATGCGCGATTTAGGTCAGGAACCTAAACATATTGTCATTGCTGGTGTCCTGCGAGCCTCGCTGGCCAACAAAAAGATAAAGCGCTCAGCGTTAACCGAAGCGGCAATGAGCGATGTCATCAAAGCGCTGGCGGGCAACGGGCAATAAAACCCGGCGTTAAGGCCAGCTTGGTTTTACCGATATCATTACCCGCCATGGGAACGGACAAATTCTTATGGCTGTTTGTGGTCTCTTCTGAACAGCGCCCACTCTTCTATGCGCTCTCCGTCCGGCAGGGTGCAATAACCAACCTCACCGTTTGCCTCTTTCACGATCTCGAGTTTTCCGCCAATCTTTCCGCAGTACACCGAGGCAGGGTTAGCCATACCAATTGGTTTCGCTGTTGGGGGTTCATTGTCAGCGGCGCAGGCTGTAAGAAGAGAAGTTAATGCCATCATCATTACTACCTTTTTCATTTCTCACCTGTTTAAGAAGCAAATCAATTCAGGACAATTCGAACACAAAATTAACCCAATCTCTGTCTACAAAAAACAGATTAGTCCCAAACGCTTAAGGCCAAATGTCTTTTAAAAGATTAAAAATATGTTCGAAAGATGCTTTCCACCCGCAGGGAAGGAAAGTGCCGCATCTTGTCATCTGAACTGTTTACCCTCTTTCTTTTTAAGTTCCTCATATTGTTGTTTTCCTTCCTCCGCCGGGCGCAGGTATAGTAGTAATGGTGGGTTTAAAAATCGTTGGATGTAAGGAGCTGGGGACATGTTTGGTTATCGCAGTAACGTGCCGAAGGTGCGTTTAACTACCGACAGGCTGGTGGTGCGCCTGGTCTATGACCGTGACGCCTGGCGGCTGGCTGATTACTACGCTGAGAACCGCCAGTTTTTGAAACCCTGGGAGCCTGTTCGCGATGACAGCCACTGCTACCCCTCAGGCTGGCAGGCCCGTCTGGGCATGATTGGCGAGATGCACAAAACCGGCAGTGCTTACTACTTCGCGCTGCTGGATGAAGAAGAAAAAGAGATTCGCGGCGTGGCCAACTTTTCTAATGTGGTGCGCGGCTCATTCCATGCCTGCTATTTGGGCTATTCGCTGGGCGAAAAATGGCAGGGGCAGGGGCTGATGTTTGAGGCGCTCACCACCGCCATTCGCTATATGCAGCGTACTCAGCATATCCACCGTATTATGGCGAACTACATGCCCCATAATCAGCGCAGCGGCGACCTGCTGGCGCGCCTGGGTTTTGAAAAAGAGGGCTACGCCAAAGACTATCTACTTATTGATGGCGTCTGGCGCGATCACGTCCTGACGGCATTAACGTCAAAATTATGGACACCTGGCCGTTGAGGAAATGACATGAAGTATCAATTAACCGCGACAGAAGCACGTGTTGTGGGCTCTCTGCTGGAAAAGCAGGTTACCACCCCCGAACAGTATCCTATGTCGGTCAATGGCGTGGTTACGGCGTGTAATCAGAAAACAAACCGTGAGCCGGTGATGGATCTCAAGGAACACGATGTCCAGGAGACGCTGGACATGCTGGTCAAACGCCATTTTCTGCGTACCGTGAGCGGTTTTGGCAACCGGGTGACGAAATATGAGCAGCGGTTCTGTAATTCTGAATTTGGCGATCTGAAGCTCTCCCCGGCGGAAGTTGCCATTGTCACTACGCTGCTCCTGCGCGGGGCACAGACCCCAGGTGAGCTGCGCAGCCGGGCCGCAAGAATGTTTGAGTTTAGCGATATGGCCCAGGTGGAAAACATACTGGAAACCCTGGCGAGCCGAGAAGATGGCCCCTTTGTGGCTCGTATGCCACGTGAACCGGGCAAGCGCGAAAGCCGCTATATGCACCTGTTCAGCGGCGAAGTGGAGACTTTGGCTACCGTAGCGGACGCAATGGTTTCAGCGCTTCCTGCCGACGATCTTAACGCGCGGGTAGCACTGCTGGAAGAAGAGGTGACGGAGCTGAAACAGCGTCTCGACTCATTGCTGGCCCATCCGGGAGATTAAGCATGCGCAAATTAAAAATAGGCGTGGTAGGGCTGGGCGGTATAGCGCAAAAAGCCTGGCTGCCGGTGCTGAGCAACGCAGGCGACTGGCAGCTGCAGGGGGCCTTCTCTCCGACAAAAGAGAAAGCGCAAAAAGTGTGCGACGCATACCGTATCCCCTATGTTTCTTCTATTGCGGAACTGGCGGCACAATGTGATGCCATATTCGTTCACAGCGCCACCAGCAGCCATTTTGCCGTGGTCAGCGAACTACTGAACGCGGGCGTTAGCGTCTGCGTGGATAAACCTCTAGCCGAAAGCCTGGCGGATGCGGAGCGCCTGGTAGAACTGGCGGAACGCAAAAAGCGCACGCTGATGGTAGGGTTCAACCGCCGTTTTTCGCCGCTTTATCGGGATCTAAAAGAGAAGCTGTCCAGCGGCGCGTCTTTGCGTATGGACAAGCACCGCGCTGATAGCGTAGGGCCAAACGATCTGCGCTTCACCCTGCTGGATGACTATCTTCACGTGGTGGATACCGCGCTCTGGCTTGCCGGTGGCGAAGCCCAGCTGCAAAGCGGCACTCTTCTAACCAACGAGCAGGGGCACATGCTTTTTGCCGAGCACCATTTTGCGAAGGAGCATCTGCAAATTACCACCAGTATGCACAGACGTGCGGGCAGCCAGCGCGAGTGGGTGCAGGCCGTTACTGAGGGTGGGCTGTATGATGTGACGGATATGCGGGAGTGGCGTGAAGAGTGTGGTTCAGGCATCCTCCATCGCCCGATTCCCGGCTGGCAGACTACGCTTGAGCAGCGGGGTTTTGCAGGCTGCGCTCGCCACTTCCTCGACTGCGTGGCAAACCAGACGGTGCCCGAAACGTCAGGCGAGCAGGCGCTGCTGGCGCAGAGGGTTGTCGAAAAGCTCTGGCGCGAGGCAATGAGCGAATAAGCCTGTAACATCTGAGGGTAGTATTTCCGCGATGTACAGGTAGACTACGCCGCTGGATTTGACGAAAAGGCGTTCTGGCAGGTCGGGTCAGCGAAGCGTCACCCGACAAATTATGCCATACGGTGGATGGCGCGTTGCTTATTCACCCTACAACTTGAGTTTGTCATCCGTCTAAACGCCTGCGCCGCAGGCGTTGATGTTTGTGGAACCGAATAACAAATGAATCTTTTAAAATCGCTGGCTGCCGTCAGCTCGATGACCATGTTTTCACGCGTGCTTGGCTTTGCACGTGATGCCATTGTGGCAAGGGTGTTTGGGGCAGGGATGGCGACGGATGCCTTTTTCGTGGCTTTCAAGTTACCGAATTTGTTGCGTCGTATTTTTGCTGAAGGGGCCTTCTCTCAGGCGTTTGTCCCTATTCTGGCCGAATACAAAAGCAAGCAAGGCGAAGACGCTACCCGCGTGTTTGTCTCTTACGTCTCGGGCCTGCTGACGCTGGCGCTGGCGGTTGTTACCGTGCTGGGGATGATTGCCGCGCCGTGGGTGATTCTGGTGACCGCGCCGGGCTTTGCCGACACCGCGGACAAATTCACCCTCACGACCAATCTGCTGCGGGTCACTTTCCCCTATATCATGCTGATTTCGCTGGCGTCGCTGGCCGGGGCAATACTCAATACCTGGAACCGTTTTTCTGTGCCGGCCTTTGCGCCTACGTTCCTCAACCTCAGTATGATTGGCTTCGCGCTGTTTGCCGCCCCCCATTTCCATCCGCCGATTATGGCGCTTGCCTGGGCGGTGACCGTCGGAGGCGTTTTGCAGCTTGCCTATCAGCTGCCGCACCTGAAAAAAATCGGCATGCTGGTGCTGCCGCGCATCAACCTGAAAGACGCGGGCGCGACGCGCGTCATCAAGCAGATGGGGCCAGCTATTCTGGGCGTCTCCGTCAGCCAGATCTCCCTCATCATCAACACGATTTTTGCCTCGTTTCTGGTTTCCGGCTCGGTTTCCTGGATGTATTATGCCGACCGCCTGATGGAGTTTCCTTCCGGCGTGCTGGGCGTGGCGCTGGGGACTATCCTGCTGCCTTCCCTGGCGAAGAGCTTTGCCAGCGGCAACCACGACGAATATTCGCGTCTGATGGACTGGGGTCTGCGTCTGTGCTTCCTGCTGGCGCTGCCCAGCGCCGTGGCGCTGGGTATTCTTGCCAAACCGCTGACCGTCTCGCTGTTCCAGTACGGCAAATTCACGGCTTTTGACGCGGCGATGACGCAGCGCGCGCTGGTTGCCTATTCCGTGGGGCTGATGGGACTTATCGTTGTGAAAGTGCTGGCACCGGGGTTCTACTCCCGCCAGGACATTAAAACGCCGGTTAAAATTGCTATTGTGACGCTGATCCTCACCCAGCTGATGAACCTGGCGTTTATCGGGCCGCTTAAGCACGCGGGCCTGTCGCTGTCGATTGGTCTGGCCGCCTGCATCAACGCCAGCCTGCTGTACTGGCAGCTGCGTAAACAAGATATCTTCCAGCCTCAGCCTGGCTGGGCTGCCTTCCTGTGGCGTCTGTTTGCCGCGGTTATCGTGATGTCTGCCGTATTGTTAGGTATTATGCACATCATGCCGGCCTGGGATGTCGGCAATATGGCTTATCGTCTGGTACGCCTGATGGCCGTTGTGGTTGCCGGTATTGCGGCCTACTTCGGTACGCTGATGGTGCTGGGCTTTAAAGTGAAAGATTTCGCACGGCGAACGCAGTAACTTTTCGTGTGGTGGATGACGCCTGCGCGTATCCACCCTACTATTTTTGTATGTTGAATTTTTAATTAGGTAACAGAGCTATGAACGGGACAATCACAACCTGGTTTGAAGAAAAGGGTTTTGGTTTTATCAAAGATGAAAACGGCGATAACCGTTACTTTCACGTCATCAAAGTCGCTAACCCAGAACTGATAAAGAAAGATGCGGCGGTGACCTTTGAGCCAACCACCAACAACAAAGGTCTGTCAGCTTTTGCGGTCAAGGTTGAGCCGGACAGCAAATACATTTTTATTGCCGGTGAGCGCATCAAGATTACGGCCATTAAATCTTTCCTGGTCTACAGCGAAGAAGTGCCGGCGGATTCAAAAATTGATAAAGAAAAGACGGTGCTTTCCGTAGGCCTGCTGATGAACAGCATTCGTCCGAAGGAAGAAAAGAAAGAAGGGCAGATGCGTACGCTGAAAAAGCTGGCGATCACCACTTTCCAGAACAGCACGCTGATTTTCTCAGAAGATGAGATTGATGTGGATGCGACGATGAAAATTCTGAAGGCGCTGCCACGGTAGTCATAGCGGTGGATGGCGCTTGCGCTTATCCACCCTATTTATACTGACATAGAGCGTAGGTCGAATAAGCGTGAGCGCCATCAGACAACTAACTACCTAAATCGTAATTTTTTTATTTCCGCCGCGATTCACCGTCGTGGCTTGTCCATCTGCCCCGTAAAACTTGGGTTCCTGGTGCGGCTTCAGCACCGCTAATGTCTGCTCATTACGCGTCAACTGATCTTCTAATAGCCAGCCGTTGTGTTGGTTAATATCGCGCAAATGCTGGGTTTTCTGGGTAATTGTCTGCCAGCGCTGGCTGACGTCCGAGCTTGCCTGCGCGTCAGGTTTTTGCTCGGCCCGCCGCTGCTGTTCAAGATAATCCAGTGTCGCCAGCAGCGAGCTTTTATCTTCGGTGATCCGCTGCAGCGCGCTGCCATTAATCTGGCCTGCAGAAAGCTGCTGCTGCTCAGCGTCCATCACCTCTTTGAGTGAGTTGAGCACCGCGGTCATTTGGTCTAACACTTCTAACAGACGACTCATGCAATTAGTTACTCTGTAAGTAGCTTTGGGCATCCTGGATCAGCGCATCGGCGATTTTGCCAGTATCCATCTTTAATTCACCATTACGAATAGCCGTTTTCAGTGATTCAACACGTTCCATGTTGATATCACCGCTGTCAGGCTGCATCAGCTTTGACTGCGCATCGCTTAAGGTGACGCTTGTGCTGTTGGTCGTAGGGCTTTTCTGCAGACGAGTTTTTTGCGTCTGGGCTTCGGTTGTTTCACGCTGCTGTACGGTGCTAACAGGCTTTAAGGGAGAAGTACGGTCAATGCTCATTATGTTTTCCTCATCGAGGGTGAGCTCACGGTGGCGAGCCAGTCAATTTTGTCGTTAACTATTTATCGGCAGTGGCCACTGAATCTTTATTAAGATTATAGATTAATCAGAATATTCCCATCAGCGTCTACCGTACCGTTAACAATCTGGCCTGAGGCCATTCGTACGCGAACATTTTGCGCCACCGCGGCGTTATTTAAAACCTTTCCCTGGCTGTTAATACTGAACCCTGCGCCTGATGCAACAACCTGCACTTGCTGGCCTGCTTTGACCCGCCAGCTCTGACGTACCATCGACAGCATAATCGGCTGGCCTGGTGAGATATCCCTGAGCGTCGTGGCGTTTGTCGCCTGCTTCAAATCGATCATGGCGCGAGGCGGCAGACGATCCAGCCGCCCGTATTTCATGGTGACATTACTGGCAGTCAGCGTCGTCCCTCGGGGGAGCCGCTGGGCGGCAACAACGTACTTACCGCTGGCTGCGACCGCGACCTGGATATAACGCTTACTGTTGCCGCAGCGCACCATCACGCTAAGGTTGCCCCACATGCGGCCGTTATTGGGCAGCGCGAACTCCGGCTGCGGACAATCAGGCAGCTGTGCCGTGGGGGTTTTCACCGTGACGGACACCTTTTCACTGACGCCCGCCAGGCGCTGTTGAAAAAACTGGGTCAACGGAGCATCAAGCTGGCTCGCGTTGGCACAGGCCATCCCCAGCAGTGCCGCGGCTCCTGTCCACACTTTCAGTCTTTTCATCATGCCTCTCCTTGTTCAGGTTGCTGCGATTCTACCCGTAGGTGAAATTGATCAAGGCGACAAATAGCGATGCATTTTGTGCTTATTCCGTCGATAACGCACGCGTAAGGGGCCGTAAGCTGTCAGACAAATCCTAATTATGCGGAGGGAACATGCTCGACAAACTGGATGCCGCGCTGAGATTTCAGCAAGAAGCGCTTAATTTGCGTGCTCAGCGTCAGGAGATTCTGGCAGCCAATATCGCTAACGCCGATACCCCAGGGTATCAGGCACGTGATATCGATTTTTCCAGTGAAATGAAGAAAGTGATGGAACGCGGGCGCGCAGAAGGCACAGGCGTATCGCTTGCTTTGACCTCTGCTCGCCATATTCCGGCGCAAACACAAAGTGTTCCGCAGCTGGATCTTCTTTACCGTGTTCCTGACCAACCCGCACTCGACGGTAACACCGTTGATATGGACCGCGAACGTACGCAGTTTGCGGATAACAGCCTGAAGTACCAATCCGACCTGACGGTGCTGAGTGGGCAAATCAAAGGCATGATGTCCGTGCTGCAGGGAGGCTAACCCATGGCGTTACTGAACATTTTTGATATTGCCGGTTCGGCAATGACCGCACAGTCCCAGCGCCTGAACGTGGCCGCCAGTAACCTGGCCAACGCCGACAGCGTAACCGGGCCGGATGGTCAGCCTTACCGTGCAAAGCAGGTCGTCTTTCAGGTCAATGCTGCACCTGGCGCGCAAACTGGCGGCGTGA
Source organism: Dryocola clanedunensis subsp. sulfonylureivorans (assembly GCF_016756775.1). GTDB lineage: Bacteria > Pseudomonadota > Gammaproteobacteria > Enterobacterales > Enterobacteriaceae > Dryocola > Dryocola clanedunensis. Next base: position 74,967 of record NZ_JAERMU010000014.1, read on the forward strand.
GGGTCAGTGAAGTTGTGGAAAGCAAAGACCCGGACAAACTGGTGTATCAGCCAGGCAACCCGATGGCTGACGCTAAAGGCTATGTGAAGATGCCTAACGTCGATGTGGTAGGGGAGATGGTGAACAGTATGTCCGCCTCGCGCAGCTATCAGGCCAACGTGGAAGTGCTCAACACCGTGAAAAGCATGATGCTAAAAACCCTGACGCTCGGACAATAAAGGAGTAATGCATGTCTCTATCCGTAAATGTTAACGATACAACGGCTGCTGCCAGCACTACCGGCACCGGCAGCCTCACTGGCAGTAGTGCAGCGGACCTGCAGGGAAGCTTTCTGACCCTGCTGGTGGCGCAGCTGCAAAACCAGGATCCTACCAACCCGATGCAGAACAACGAACTGACTACGCAGCTTGCGCAGATCAGTACGGTGAGCGGCATCGAAAAACTGAACACTACCCTTGGTTCGGTATCCGGTCAGATCAGTAATAACCAGCAGATGCAGGCCAGCACGTTGATTGGTCACGGCGTCATGATCCCTGGCACCAAAATTCTTTCCGGCAGCGAAGCCACAACGCCGTTTGGCGTGGAGCTTGAGCAGGCCGCAGATAAAGTAACGGCTACGATTTCAGACAGCAGCGGCAAAATCGTTCGCACCATTGATATCGGTGCGCTTTCCGCTGGTGTGCACACCTTTACCTGGGATGGCAGCATGACGGACGGTACCACCGCACCGGATGGCGCGTACAACGTAGCAATCAGCGCCAGCAGCGGCAGTACGCAGCTGGTCGCGCAGCCGCTTAATTTTGCCATGGTCAACGGTGTCACGCTCAGCAATGGTACAACCGCATTAGACCTCGGCACTTACGGCACAACCACCCTCGACGAAATCCGGCAGATCATTTAAGCCTTCAATCTATTACAAGGAGTAAGATATGGCATTTTCACAAGCGGTCAGCGGCCTGAATGCTGCAGCCACCAATCTGGATGTGATTGGTAACAACATCGCCAACTCAGCCACCTACGGTTTTAAATCTGGTTCCGCTTCTTTCGCGGATATGTTTGCAGGTTCCAAAGTCGGCCTCGGCGTTAAAGTTGCGGGCATTACTCAGGACTTCAACGACGGCACCACCACCAGCACCGGACGTGGTCTGGACGTGGCTATCAGCCAGAGCGGTTTCTTCCGTCTGACCGATAGCGCCGGCTCGGTATTCTACAGCCGTAACGGCCAGTTCAAGCTCGATGAGAACCGTAATCTGGTGAACATGCAGGGTCTGAGCCTGACGGGTTACCCGGCAACAGGTACGCCACCGACTATCCAGCAGGGTGCTAACCCGGTTGGCCTGTCCGTACCGAACACCCTGATGTCTGCGAAAACCACCACCTCCGCCGCCATGCAGATCAACCTGAACTCCACCGATGACGTTCCTGCCACCTCACCGTTTGATGTCACTAACTCCGACACCTACAACAAAAAAGGCACGGTGACCGTTTTTGATAGCCAGGGTAACGCTCATGACATGAACGTTTACTTTGTGAAATCGAATACGGCTAACACCTGGGATGTTTATACCCAGGACAGCAGCGTTGCGGGCAGTGTTGCTAAGCAGCAGACCTCCATGGTGTTTGATGAAAGCGGCATGCTGCAATCCGGCGGTGAGATAACGGGCCTGACGACCGACACCATGCCGGGTGCGACCCCCGCTACGTTCGATTTAAGCTTCATGAACTCCATGCAGCAGAACACCGGTTCTAATGACATCGTTGCTGTTAACCAGAACGGTTATAAGCCTGGTGACCTGGTTTCTTACCAGATCAACGATGATGGCACCGTCGTGGGTAACTACTCCAACGAACAGACCCAGCTGCTGGGCCAAATCGTCCTGTCTAACTTCGCAAACCCTGAAGGTCTTTCCTCTGAAGGCGATAACGTCTGGTCAGCAAGTAACTCCTCAGGCGTGGCTCTGTTAGGTACTGCAGGCACCGGTAACTTCGGTACGCTGACCAACGGCGCGCTGGAGTCTTCGAACGTAGATCTGAGTAAAGAACTGGTGAACATGATCGTCGCGCAGCGTAACTATCAGTCTAACGCGCAGACCATCAAAACCCAGGATCAGATCCTCAACACCCTGGTTAACCTGCGCTAAGCGCCTGACGGGACGGCTTAATGGATCACGCAATTTATACCGCCATGGGGGCGGCAAGTCAGACGCTCAACCAGCAGGCGGTCACGGCCAGCAACCTGGCCAACGCCTCTACATCCGGCTTTCGTGCGCAGCTTTCAGCGCTGCGCGCGGTACCGGTGGAAGGTCTTTCACTGCCAACCCGTACGCTGGTCACTGCCTCGACGCCTGGGGTGGATATGAGCCAGGGAAATATGGACTACACCCAGCGTCCGCTCGACGTCGCCCTGCAGCAGGACGGCTGGCTGGCGGTACAAAGCGCTGATGGTTCCGAAGCTTACACCCGCAACGGCAACATGCAGCGCAGTCCGACCGGCGAGCTCACCATCCAGGGACAGCTTGTGATGGGTGACGGTGGGCCGATTGCCATCCCGGAAGGGGCGGAAATCACCATCGCGGCCGACGGGACCATCTCTGCGCTGAATGCGGGCGACGGCCCTAACACGGTTGCGCCGATTGGCCGACTGAAGCTGGTTAAGGCAACGGCGCAGGAAGTGGTGCGTGGGGATGACGGCTTGTTCCGTCTGAACCCAACCGCTCAGGCTGCCCGCGGGGCAACTTTGCAGAGCGACCCGAGCATCAAAGTGATGCCTGGCGTGCTGGAAGGAAGCAACGTGAAGCCTGTAGAAGCGATGACCGACATGATCGCCAGCGCCCGTCGCTTTGAGATGCAGATGAAAATGATCTCAAGCGTCGATGAAAACGAGCAACGTGCCAACCAGCTGCTGTCGATGGGCTAACGCTCAAAGCGTCACTAACAGGAAATCAACATGATCAGTTCTTTATGGATTGCCAAAACCGGTCTTGATGCCCAGCAAACCAACATGGATGTCATTGCCAACAACCTGGCAAACGTCTCCACCAACGGTTTCAAGCGTCAGCGTGCGGTATTCGAAGACTTGCTCTACCAGACCATTCGTCAGCCCGGCGCCCAGTCCTCTGAGCAAACCACGCTGCCTTCTGGTCTGCAAATCGGTACCGGCGTGCGTCCGGTGGCCACCGAGCGTCTGCACAGCCAGGGCAACCTGTCCCAGACGAACAACAGTAAAGATGTGGCGATCAAAGGCGACGGTTTCTTCACCGTACAGCTGCCGGACGGCACCAACGCTTATACCCGCGACGGTTCGTTCCAGGTCGATCAGAACGGCCAGCTGGTGACTTCCAGCGGCTATCAGATCCAGCCTGCCATTACTATCCCGGCCAATGCCCTGACCATTACTATCGGGCGTGACGGTATCGTCAGCGCCACGCTACAGGGCCAGGCACAGCCGGTGCAGGTTGGCCAGCTGAACCTGACCACCTTCATGAACGCCACCGGTCTGGAAAGCATGGGGGAAAACCTCTATGCCGAAACCCAGTCATCCGGTACGCCGAATGAAAGTACCCCTGGGCTTAACGGTGCAGGGCTGTTGTATCAGGGGTATGTCGAAACCTCTAACGTCAACGTGGCCGAAGAGCTGGTGAATATGATCCAGGTTCAGCGCGCCTACGAAATCAACAGTAAAGCGGTCTCTACTACAGACCAGATGCTGCAAAAACTGACGCAATTGTAAGATGTTTGCCGGTGTGCTCGTGCGCACCGGCAGCCGAGACCTGAAGATGAAAGTAATGCAAAAACAAATGGTTCTTCGTCCTGTTGTCATCAGCCTGATGCTGGCGACCAGCGGCTGTGCACTGATCCCTGCGAAACCGCTGGTTGAAGGGGCGACGACCGCCCAGCCAACGCCGGGTCCTGCACCGATCGTTAACGGCTCGATATTCCAGACCGCGCAGCCGGTGAATTATGGCTATCAACCGCTATTTGAAGACCGCCGCCCGCGTAACGTAGGCGATACGTTGACCATCCAGCTTCAGGAAAATGTCAGTGCCAGCAAAAGCTCCTCGGCGAACGCCAGCCGGGATGGCAGTACAAGTTTCGGTCTGGATGTCACACCGCGCTACCTCGAAGGCCTGTTTGGCAACAATCGTGCGGCGGTGGACGGTTCAGGCAGCAATACCTTTAGCGGTAAAGGCGGCGCCAACGCCAGCAATACCTTTAACGGCACGCTTACCGTCACGGTCGATCAGGTGCTTGCCAACGGCAACCTGCACGTCGTGGGCGAGAAGCAGATTGCGATTAACCAGGGAACAGAGTTTATCCGTTTCTCCGGCGTCGTGAACCCACGCACCATCAGCGGCAGCAACAGCGTAGCGTCTACTCAGGTAGCCGACGCCCGCATTGAATACGTCGGCAACGGCTACATCAATGAGGCGCAGAACATGGGCTGGCTGCAGCGTTTCTTCCTTAACCTGTCACCGATGTAAGCGGAGAATACTATGGTTAAATATTTATTCGGCATGCTGATGCTGGTCACCACGCTGGCACACGCCGAGCGTATTCGTGACCTGACGAGCGTGCAGGGCGTGCGTGAAAACTCCCTGATTGGCTACGGCCTGGTGGTGGGGCTTGACGGAACGGGTGACCAGACGACCCAGACCCCGTTTACCACGCAAAGCCTTAATAACATGCTCTCGCAGATGGGTATCACCGTTCCCGCCGGCACGAATATGCAGCTTAAGAACGTGGCGGCTGTCATGGTCACGGCAAAATACCCTGCTTTCGCCCGCTCAGGGCAGAACATCGACGTGGTTGTCTCCTCGATGGGTAACGCGAAAAGTCTGCGCGGCGGCACCCTGTTAATGACGCCGATGAAAGGCGTTGATAACCAGGTTTACGCACTGGCGCAGGGTAACATTCTGGTGGGGGGGGCAGGTGCTTCCGCAGGCGGCAGCAGCGTCCAGGTGAACCAGCTAAACGGCGGACGTATCACCAACGGCGCGGTCATTGAACGCGAACTGCCGGGGACGTTTGGTCAGGGAAATGTGATCAATCTGCAGCTTAACGATGACGACTTCACGCTCGCCCAGCAAATTACCGACGTCATTAACCGCTCCCAGGGTTATGGCAGCGCGTCCGCGCTGGATGCCCGTACGGTTCAGATTCGTACCCCAAGCGGCAAGAGTTCCCAGGTTCGCCTGCTGGCGGATATCCAGAACCTTGAAGTGAACATCAGGGTGCAGGATGCGAAGGTGATTATCAACTCCCGTACTGGTTCGGTTGTGATGAACCGCGAAGTGACGCTGGACAGCTGCGCGATTGCCCAGGGCAACCTGTCGGTGACCGTGAACCGCTCAGCCCAGGTCAGCCAGCCGGACACGCCTTTTGGCGGTGGTCAGACCGTTGTCACCCCGCAAACGCAAATCGATCTGCGTCAGAGCGGTGGGGCGATGCAGCGCGTGAACGCCAGCGCAAACCTCAACAATGTGGTGCGTGCGCTTAATACCCTTGGTGCCTCGCCGATTGAACTGATGTCAATCATTCAGGCGATGCAAAGTGCAGGCTGCCTGCGTGCAAAAGTGGAAATCATCTGATGCTAAACGACACCCAGTCACTCACCAGTGCCGCGTGGGACGCAAGCTCCTTAAACGAGCTGAAAACGAAAGTTGCACAGGATCCGAAAGGCCATCTGAAGTCGGTGGCCCGCGAAGTGGAGGGGATGTTCGTGCAGATGATGCTCAAAAGCATGCGTGAGGCGCTGCCGAAGGACGGCATTTTCAGCAGCGACTCCACGCGCATGTACACCAGTATGTATGATCAGCAGATTGCCCAACAGATAAGCGCCAGAGGACTGGGTTTTGCGGATCTGATGGTTAAACAAATGGGCGAAAACGCCGACCCGTCTGAAGAGGCGGGCAAGGTGCCGATGAAGTTTGATGCGCAGACGGTGACCAGCTTCCAGAACCAGACGCTGACGCAGATGGTACGCCAGGCGGTGCCCAAAGCGCCTTCAAACGAAGAGCCGCTCAGCGGCGACAGCAAAGACTTCCTGGCCCAGCTTTCTTTACCTGCACGGTTGGCCAGTCAGCAAAGTGGCATTCCTCACCACCTTATTCTGGCGCAGGCGGCGCTGGAGTCAGGATGGGGGCAGCGGCAGATCCTGACCAACAACGGTGAGCCCAGCTTTAATATCTTTGGCGTCAAAGCAACGAGCGGCTGGAAAGGGAAGGTCACGGAAATCACCACCACCGAGTTTGAAAACGGTGAGGCGAAAAAGGTGAAGGCAAAATTCCGCGTTTACGGCTCTTACCTCGAGGCGCTGTCCGACTATGTCGGCATGTTGACCCGCAACCCACGTTACGCCGCCGTCACCAATGCGAGCACGCCGGAGCAGGGCGCACAGGCGCTACAAAACGCAGGCTACGCCACCGATCCGAACTACGCACGCAAGCTCACCAGCATGATCCAGCAGCTTAAGGGCATGAGCGAGAAAGTCGCCAAAGCTTATAGCAACGATTTGTCCAAATTGTTCTGATTCGACTCAAGTCTTGCGGCGTTCTGCCGATACTATTCGACAGGACCCGTGACTATACGTGCTTAAGGAAAATCCATGTCCAATAGCCTGATTAACAGTGCCATGAGTGGCCTGAGTGCTGCTCAGGCGGCACTGAACACCGTAAGTAATAACATTTCCAACTATAACGTAGCGGGATACACCCGTCAGACGACGATCCTTGCGCAAGCCAACAGCACGCTCGGTGCTGGCGGATTTGTCGGGAACGGCGTGTATGTGAGCGGCGTGCAGCGCGAATATGACTCATTTATTTCCAGTCAGCTGCGTGGCGCACAAAACCAGAGCAGCGGATTGACGACCCAGTACCAGCAAATGTCGAAAATCGATGACATGTTGTCTGGCTCCACCAACACGCTCGCCACCACCATGCAGGACTTCTTCACCAGCCTGCAAACGCTGGTCAGTAACGCGGATGACCCGGCCGCACGTCAGGCGATGCTGGGCAAAGCCGATGGTCTGGTAAACCAGTTTAAGGTGACCGACCAGTATCTGCGCGACCAGGATAAGCAGGTCAACCTGGCTATCACCAGCAGCGTTGACCAGATCAACAACTACGCCAGCCAGATTGCCAACCTGAATGACCAAATCTCCCGCCTGAAAGGTGTGGGTGCAGGCGCATCGCCTAATGACCTGCTGGACCAGCGCGACCAGCTGGTCAGCCAGCTTAACCAGATTGTTGGGGTTGAAGTTAACGTCCAGGATGGCGGTAGCTACAATGTTTCTATCGGCAACGGTATCAACCTCGTTCAGGGCACTTCTTCTCATCAGTTGGCCGCCGTTCCCTCCAGCGCGGATCCAACGCGGACTACCGTGGCGTATGTCGACAAAGTTGCCGGCACCACTGAAATCCCTGAAAAACAGCTGACTACAGGTTCGCTTGGCGGCCTGCTGACTTTCCGCTCCCAGGACCTGGACAGCGCGCGTAACCGCCTGGGGCAGATGGCTCTGGCCTTTGGCTCGGCGCTGAACGAACAGCACGAACAGGGCTACGATGCGAACGGCGATCCGGGCACGGCACTTTTTGATATCGGTGGCCCGTCCGTAGTAGGTAACCGCAAGAACGCCTCTGAGGCTGAGCTTGTGGCAAACGTGGCTGACAGCACTAAAGTGCAGGCCAGCGACTATAAAGTTGTCTTTGATGGGACGGACTGGCAGGTCACTCGCCTGTCTGACAACGCCAAAATCGATCCGGGTATGGCTGATGACGGAAGCGGTAACAAGACCCTGAACTTTGATGGTCTGAAAATTGATGTCTCCGGTACGCCTGAAAAGAACGATAGCTTCACCGTGAAGCCGGTTGCTAACGTCATTGTGAATATGGATGTTGCCATCGACGACGAAAGCAAGCTGGCGCTGGCAAGCGACCCTGACGCGGGCGAAAGCGATAACCGCAACGCTCAGGCAATGCTTGATCTGCAGGGTGCAAATGAAGTGGGTGGCAACAAAACGTTCAACGATGCATACGCAAGCCTGGTTAGCGACATTGGTAACAAAACGGCGACCCTTGAAGTCACCAGCACGACCCAGAGCAATGTAGTGACCCAGCTGAGCAATCAGCAGCAGTCCATCTCCGGCGTTAACCTGGATGAAGAGTACGGCAACCTGCAACGTTACCAGCAATATTACCTGGCGAACTCCCAGGTTTTACAGACTGCATCAACGCTGTTTGATGCCTTACTGTCTATTCGCTAACAGGAGCACCTATGCGTATCAGTACTCAAATGATGTATGACCAGAACATGCGTGGTGTCAGCAATGCTCAGAGCGAGTGGTTGCGCTACGGCGAGCAGATGTCCACAGGTAAGCGCGTTAACCGTGCGTCTGACGATCCTATTGCCGCCTCGCAGGCGGTAGTCCTTTCTCAGGCACAGACGCAGAACAGCCAGTATGCCCTTGCGCGTACCTTTGCGACTCAGAAAGTTTCTCTGGAAGAGAACGTGCTGGATAAGGTGACCAATGGCATCATCAGCGCCCAGGAGAAAATCGTTTACGCCGGAAACGGTACGCTGAGCGATGATGACCGTGCTTCTCTTGCCACCGATCTGGAAGGGATCCGTGACCAGCTGCTGAATCTGGCCAATAGTACCGACGGCAACGGCCGCTATATTTTTGCTGGCTATAAAACCGAGAGCGCGCCTTTCGTGGAAGATGGTACGGGCACTGTTGGGTATCAAGGTGGGGACACACCAATCACACAGAGCGTAGATGCAGCTCGTACTATGACGATTGGCCACACCGGCAGTGATGTCTTCAATAGCATTACCAGTAATGCTGTTGCAGAGCCAAATGGTGATCCATCTGAAACCGATCTGTTCAAAATGCTGGATTCAGCGATTGCCTCATTAAAAACCCCGGTTGGGGATTTGGATGATGATGCGAAGGCCGCACAGACTGCGGTGATTGATAAAACGGGGCGCGGACTGAAGAACTCCCTTAATAACGTGCTGACCGTCCGTGCGGAGCTGGGTACTCAGCTTGACGAACTGAGCAAGCTGGATTCATTAGGCAGCGACCGCGCGCTGGGTCAGACTACGCAGATGAGCGCGCTCATTGATGTAGACTGGAATGCGACGATCTCCTCTTATACGATGCAACAGGCGGCACTTCAGGCCTCTTATAAAGCGTTTAGCGACATGCAAGGTATGTCATTATTTCAGCTGAATAAATAATAACGTGTTGTTTGGGCGAGTCTGAAAACGACTCGCTTTCTCTGCCCGCTTCCGCACCCCGGAGCGGGCATTTTTTTGTCCTGAACTGTGCTGCTTTTCCTTCTGCGTCAGCAATAAAAAAGCCGGTCAGTTTCCTGACCGGCTTTTTAGTTTAACGCTTAACGTTACTCGGCGCTTTCTGGACGAGTCGCCGGGGCGGTAGCCTGGTGGGTGGCGCTGTGACCACCGGCAGAACCACGACCGCTGAACTCATAGTCCGGGCGAACCCAGTCGCTATGACGTGCAGGCTCTGGAGAGTACTCTGGTGCCGGTGCACGAGTCATCGGTGCGGCAGCATGCTTCACGGCGAGCACCGTAGCAGGGGCAGCAACAGGCGCTGGCTTCACAACAGGCGTTGGCTCAACAACGGGTGCTGGTTCAACGACAGGCGCTGGCTCAACAACGGGTGCTGGTTCAACGACAGGCGCTGACTCAACGACAGGCGTTGGCTCAACAACGGGTGCTGTTTCCACCGCCGTCGCTGGAGCTGCCACAACGGGCTTGCTCTCTTCAACGGTAGCAACCGGTTCTTCTGGGGCCGTTTCTTCAACGACTACCGGCGCTTCTTCGGCAATGTCTGCTGCCTGAACTGGCTCCGGAGTAATTTCCGCTGCCGGAGCAACTTCTTCAATCACCTGTTCAGCAACGACTTCGTCCTGCTGTTCAACGATCTGAGGCTGTTCGGTTACCGGTGCAGCAATCACTTCTGGATGCGTGGTTTCGACGGTCTGAGTCTCAACCGGCGCTTCCTGAGCAACGGGCTCGCTGACGATGGCTTCCACCGGAGCGGCGACTGGCTGCTCCTGAATGGCGGCGACAGCTGGTGCCGCCTGCTCAACGACATTCTCAGCGGCATTCGCCTGTGCAGCATTGCCCTGGTACTCTTCATGCGTCGCCATTTCTGGACGGGCAATCGGATACTGGATCCAGGCTTTGCCGGAAGCCAGCTCCGGAGAAGCACAGGCTACGGTTAGCGGCATCGGTGACTGAGTAGGGTAACGCTCGTCACGATAGCGACGACGACGCTGGCCGCTTACACGCAGATGACGCGGAGAGCGACGTGAGCGACGTGGCATGCCGTTCGCATCGTTGCGGTTGTCTGAATTGTCATCCTGTTCTGCTGCCGGGGTTTCAACAACCGCAGGCAGTGGAATGGTTGCAACTTCAGTGTGCGGCGCAACGGTTGCTGGCGCAGCGGTTTCTTCCTGAGCAGCAAGTGCAGCAGCATTTGCCTGAGCGTTAGCGATATCTTCAGCAGATTCGAAACGCACTTTCTGGCTCAGCTGACGCGGCTTGCGGCGCGGCATGGTCTGAACGCGTTCTTCCTGCTCGGACTCAACCTCAACCACATCGTCACGCTGCAGGGCTTTCACTTCCTGCTGCGCCTGACGCTTGTCGTCGCTGCGACGGCGGTTGCGATCGCGACGTGGCTGCTGCTCGTCACGGGTCTTCGGCTTTTCAGCTTCTTCGGTAGCAACGTTCTGGCGAACTTCACGCACTTCAGCGTTCTGCTGCTGGCCCTGACGACGATTGCGACGGTTCTCGTCACGATTTTCGCGTGGCTCACGCGGCTCGCGCTGTTCGCGAGGTTCACGGTTGTCGCGATTTTCACCACGGTTGTCACGGTCGCGGTTGTTGCGATCGCCACGGTCACGGCGGTTATTCTGACGACGATTGTTACGACGTTCCTGGCCCTGGCCCTGACGCTGGGTTTCAGTTTCAGCCGGTTTCACGACCTCCACTTCTTTGCTTTCAGCAGCAGGTTCGCCTGCAAATATGGTTTTCAGCGCGCCAAAGAAGCGGCTAAGCAGACCCGGTTGCGCAGGTTCATTAGACTGAACGGCAGCAGCAGGTTTCGCGGCAGCAGCCGGCGCAGCAGCCGGAGCGGCCTCTTGAGGCGCTGGCGGCACATCCGGCATAGCGAAGGTCGCTAATGCAGGCTGCTCAGGGCGTTTACGCTCGGCATACTCTTCATCAGAAGGCATCGCCATCTCTTCTTCATGCAGCTTCGGCAGCATGTAGCTGAGGGTTTTGGTCTCTTCGCCTTTGCGTACGCGCAGCACGGAGTAGTGTGGGGTTTCCATCTGATCGTTTGGCACGATGATGGCTTTCACGCCGCCCTGACGGGTTTCGATGGCGCTGACCGCATCACGCTTTTCGTTCAGCAGGTAGGAGGCAATCGGCACCGGAACAATGGCGTGCACTTCCTGGGTGTTCTCTTTCAGCGCTTCTTCTTCAATCAGACGCAGAATAGAAAGTGCCATGGATTCGTTGTCACGCACGGTGCCGGTTCCGCTACAGCGCGGGCACACGTGGTGGCTGGACTCGCCCAGAGAAGGGGAGAGACGCTGACGGGACATTTCCAGCAGGCCGAAACGGGAGATATGGCTTATCTGGATACGGGCACGATCCTGGCGCACGGCTTCACGCAGACGGTTTTCAACCGCACGCTGGTGGCGTACCGGGGTCATATCGATGAAGTCGATAACAATCAGACCGCCCAGGTCGCGCAGGCGGAGCTGGCGGGCGATTTCATCGGCGGCTTCAAGGTTTGTATTAAACGCGGTCTCTTCGATATCGCCACCGCGGGTTGCGCGAGCGGAGTTGATATCAATGGCGGTCAATGCTTCGGTAGTATCGATAACAATGGAACCGCCGGATGGCAGACGGACTTCACGCTGGAAAGCGGATTCAATCTGCGACTCAATCTGGTAATGGCTGAACAGCGGGATTTCACCGGTGTAGAGCTTAATTTTACTGCTGAAGTCTGGACGGCCCAGCGCGCCAATATGCTGACGAGCCAGCTCCAGCACCTTCGGGTTATCGATGAGGATTTCGCCGATGTCCTGACGCAGATAATCGCGGAAAGCGCGAACGATAACGTTGCTTTCCTGGTGGATCAGGAACGGAGCAGGGCGGTTTTCCGCCGCTTTCTGGATAGCTTCCCAGTGCTTCAGACGGAAGCTTAAATCCCATTGCAGCGCTTCAGCGGATTTACCCACGCCGGCAGTGCGTACAATCAGACCCATGCCGTCAGGCAGCTCCAGCGAGGAGAGGGCTTCTTTCAGTTCTGTGCGGTCATCACCTTCGATGCGACGAGAGATACCGCCGGCACGTGGGTTGTTAGGCATCAGCACCAGATAACTCCCGGCAAGGCTGATAAAGGTGGTCAAGGCAGCGCCTTTGTTACCACGTTCTTCTTTATCAATCTGCACAATCACTTCCTGACCTTCACGCAGCACATCTTTGATATTCGGACGGCCATGAGAAGAATAGTTAGACGGGAAGTACTCGCGGGCGATCTCTTTAAGAGGCAGGAAACCATGACGTTCAGCGCCGTAATCTACAAATGCCGCTTCAAGACTTGGTTCAATACGGGTGATTTTTCCTTTATAGATGTTGGCTTTTTTCTGTTCGTGTCCTGGGCTTTCAATATCCAGGTCGTACAGGCGTTGCCCATCTACAAGGGCGACACGCAACTCTTCTTGTTGAGTCGCGTTTATTAGCATTCTTTTCATCGTAACTTACTCATTATTCTTACATTGGTGACAGAGCTACGGGCATGGTGACGCTGACCGGGAATGAACCGATGGCCTCGTGACTGATCGCACAGTCGCCAACCTCACGGTTGTCGCTTGCTGAGAGGCGCAAAGTGTCGGTAGCCTATATTTCATACGGAAATACAGCGCAATTATCGTGGGAATAACCTTAGAATATTTCTTAAGAGTTGATTCCATTTTACCGGTCAGGCTGCAACCCGCAGCCCGCTAACTGCCTGAAAGTACAAAACGTCTTACGCCATTGCTGCGTGGATGAACATTCAGGCAAAACTGGTAATTCCGCAAAGTTCTTTGTTTAGACAAGTCTTAACACGGAAAACCGCAACATTATTCCATTGCTAAGCTTATTATAGCAAGGTGACTTTTGCCTTTGATGCCTCGTTTCTTACAGTTTTTTAACGCGCTGATTTTCATTCTGTACAGAAAATGAATAAAAGCAGGTTAAGTTGTGATAAATGAGGCTGAAGTCAGTTAAGCACATAAAAATGAGTGGCGCTATGCGCGTACGCTAATTAGAATCGCCGACCATGAAAACGCAGACTCCTTCAGTACAAATCGTTGCTATTTCCGCCGATGAGGCCGGGCAGCGTGTCGACAACTTTTTACTCGCCCGGCTCAAGGGCGTGCCAAAAAGCATGATTTATCGCATTTTGCGTAAAGGCGAAGTGCGCGTGAATAAAAAACGCGTCAAGCCCGAGTACAAGTTAGAGGATGGCGATCAGCTTCGTATCCCGCCGGTGAGAGTAGCCGAACGTGAAGAGGTACAGGTCTCTCCTCATCTTCAAAAAGTGGCCGCACTGACCGATGCCATTCTCTATGAGGATGACCACATTCTGGTGCTCAACAAGCCATCAGGCACCGCTGTGCACGGTGGTAGTGGTTTGAGCTTTGGCGTGATCGAAGGATTGCGCGCTCTGCGTCCTGAAGCCCGCTTCCTTGAGCTGGTACACCGTCTGGACCGTGATACCTCGGGCATCCTGCTGGTGGCCAAGAAGCGTTCCGCGCTGCGTTCGCTGCATGAGCAGCTGCGTGAGAAGGGCATGCAGAAAGATTATCTGGCGCTGGTTCGCGGCCAGTGGCAGTCCCATATCAAAGTTGTGCAGGCCCCGCTGCTGAAAAACATCCTGCAAAGCGGTGAGCGTATTGTGCGTGTGAACAGCGAGGGCAAGCCTTCCGAAACCCGTTTTAAAGTGGAAGAGCGCTATGAGTTTGCAACCCTGGTACGCTGCAGCCCGGTGACAGGCCGTACGCACCAGATTCGTGTGCATACCCTGCATGCCGGGCATCCCATCGCTTTCGATGACCGCTACGGTGACCGCGAGTTCGACAAACAGCTGAACGGTACCGGGCTTAGCCGCCTCTTCCTGCACGCTGCCGCGTTGAAATTCACCCACCCTAATACCGGTGAAGTGATGCGCGTCGAAGCGCCGATGGACGATGAGCTGAAGCGCTGCCTTACCGTCCTGCGCAAAACGGCATGATGAGAAGCTCCCGCCCGGGAGCTTTTTTTATGTCCACTTACCAGTGGATGGCGCGACTGCTTATCCACCCTACAAAACCCGTCCCGTAGGTCGGATAAGCGCAGCGCCATCCGACAATTTTCCGACAAACTTACTGCCCCAGCGGATTGCACCCCTCGTTGCGCAGCATTTCACACAGGCTGATAAGCGGCAGGCCAATCAGCGTATTGGGGTCGCGTCCCTCAAGCCTTTCGAACAGCGCAATGCCTAATCCCTCACACATAAAGCTCCCCGCACATTGCAACGGCTGTTCTTTGCGTACGTACGCGCGAATCTCATCCTCACTCAGGTGGCGGAAGTGGACGTCAAATGGTTCACAGGCGGTCTGCAGCTGGCCGTTCTCTGAGTTATAGAGGGCAAGCCCAGTGTAGAAGGTCACAATGCTGCCACGCGCCTGCATCAGCTGGGCGACAGCGTTCTCTTCGGTGTGCGGCTTGCCGGTAATGTTATTATCCAGGACGCAAACCTGATCCGATCCGATAATAAGATGGGAAGGGTAGTTCTCTTTTAACGCCTGAGCTTTCGCCTGAGCCAGCCTCGTGACCAGTTCACGTGCGCTCTCGTCAGGCCGGGGTGTTTCATCAGTGAGCGGTGAGGCCGTTATAAAAGGCATACCTAGCTTCTCAAGCAGCGCACGGCGGAAGGGAGAAGTTGAGGCCAGCACAATAGGTTTCATATTTTTTTCATTAAAGATAGCGAATTGGATAAAGGCATTTTAAACTGTGCCACCGCAATGTGTGCGAATAAATGGCGAAAGGCGCTGTTATGAGGCCTTTTTCTTTGACTCTATGACGTTACAAAGTTAATATGCGCGCCCTATGCAAAAGGTAAAATTACCCCTGACTCTCGATCCGGTTCGTACGGCTCAAAAACGCCTTGATTACCATGGTGTGTATACACCTGAACAGGTAGAGCGCGTCGCCGAATTTGTGGTCAGTGTAGACAGTGATGTGGAATGCGATATGCGGTTTGCTATCGACGAACAACGCCTCGCGGTTTTAACCGGTGATGCGAAGGTCTCGTTAACACTCTCATGTCAGCGTTGCGGGAAGCCGTTTGCGCATCAGGTCTACACGCAGTATTGTTTTAGCCCGATCGTCAAAGACGAGCAGGCTGAAGCACTCCCGGAAGTGTATGAGCCAGTTCAGGTTAACGAATTTGGCGAAATCGATCTTCTGGCGGTGGTTGAAGATGAAATCATCCTCTCCCTACCAGTGGTTCCGGTGCATGATTCTGAACACTGTGAAGTGTCCGAGGCGGACATGGTCTTTGGCAAACTGCCTGCAGAGGCGGAGAAACCAAACCCATTTGCCGTATTAGCCAGTTTAAAGCGTAAGTAATTGAGGAGTAAGGTCCATGGCCGTACAACAGAATAAACCAACCCGTTCCAAACGTGGCATGCGTCGTTCCCATGACGCGCTGACCACCAGCACCCTGTCCGTGGACAAAGTTTCTGGCGAAACTCATCTGCGTCACCACATGACTGCCGACGGTTTCTACCGCGGCCGCAAGGTTATCGTTAAGTAATCCTGACGATACCTTGACACGTCTAACCCTTGCGTTAGATGCCATGGGTGGGGACTTCGGTCCTTCCGTGACAGTGCCTGCAGCATTGCAGGCACTGGACTCTAATTCCCAACTAAGCCTTCTCCTGGTCGGTTGCCCCGACACCATCACGCCATTACTTGCCAAAGCTGATTTTGATAAACGTTCGCGTCTGCAGATAATCCCTGCGGAATCGGTTATTGCCAGTGATGCACGGCCTTCGCAAGCGATCCGCACCAGTCGCGGTTCGTCTATGCGGGTGGCACTTGAGTTGGTCAAAGAGGGGCGGGCAGAGGCCTGCGTCAGTGCCGGAAATACGGGTGCGCTGATGGGGCTGGCTAAATTACTGCTCAAGCCTATTGAAGGCATTGAGCGCCCGGCGTTGATGACGGTACTGCCGCATCAGCAAAAAGGGAAAACGGTTGTGCTGGATCTCGGTGCCAACGTCGTCTGCGACAGCAATATGCTGGTGCAGTTCGCCATAATGGGCTCCGTGATGGCGGAAGAAGTGCTGGGCGTGGTCAACCCTCGCGTGGCGCTGCTGAACATTGGCGAAGAAGAGACCAAAGGTCTCGACAGCATTCGCGATGCCTCCGCATTATTAAAAACGATGCCTTCTGTCAACTATATTGGTTATCTTGAAGCCAACGAACTGTTGACCGGAAAAACGGATGTCCTGGTGTGTGATGGGTTCGTAGGAAACGTCACGCTCAAGACAATGGAAGGGGTTGTCAGGATGTTCCTTACCCTGCTCAAATCGCAGGGCGAAGGGAAAAAAAGGTCGTGGTGGCTGATTTTATTGAAGCGTTGGTTACAAAAGCATCTGACCAGGCGATTCAGTCACCTCAACCCCGACCAGTATAATGGCGCCTGTCTGTTAGGATTGCGCGGCACTGTGATTAAGAGCCACGGTGCGGCCAATCAGCGAGCGTTTGCTGTCGCGATTGAACAGGCAGTGCAGGCGGTGAAGCGGCAAGTTCCGGTCAGGATCGCTGCTCGCCTGGAATCTGTATTACCTAAGAGTGACTGAGCGTACATGTATACGAAGATTATTGGTACGGGCAGCTACCTGCCCGAACAAGTGCGGACTAACGCCGACCTGGAAAAAATGGTGGATACCTCTGACGAGTGGATTGTCACCCGTACAGGTATTCGTGAACGCCGAATCGCAGCCCCTGACGAAACCGTTGCTACAATGGGTTATCAGGCCGCGACCCGCGCCCTTGAAATGGCCGGTGTTGATAAGTCACAAATTGGCTTGATCATCGTCGCAACAACGTCTTCGACGCACGCGTTTCCAAGCGCCGCTTGCCAGGTGCAGAGCATGCTGGAAATCAAAGGCTGTCCGGCGTTTGACGTTGCAGCAGCTTGCGCAGGCTTTACCTATGCGCTGAGCATCGCCGATCAGTACATCAAAAACGGTGCGGTAGACTACGCGCTGGTGATTGGTGCTGACGTGCTGGCTCGTACGCTCGATCCAAACGATCGTGGCACAATTATTCTGTTTGGCGATGGCGCTGGTGCGGTCTTACTGGGTAAGAGCGAAGAGCCAGGCATCATCTCCACGCATTTACACGCTGACGGTAGCTACGGCGATTTGCTGACGCTGCCAAACCAGGACCGTCTCGATCCGTCCAAACCGTCCTATGTGACGATGGCCGGTAACGAAGTGTTCAAAGTTGCCGTTACGGAACTTGCCCACATCGTTGATGAAACCCTGACGGCGAACAACCTCGATCGTTCCGATCTCGACTGGCTGGTGCCGCATCAGGCCAACCTGCGCATTATCAGCGCGACGGCGAGAAAGCTGGGTATGGCGATGGACAACGTAGTGGTGACGCTGGACAGACACGGTAATACCTCTGCGGCCTCCGTGCCAGCTGCGCTGGACGAAGCAGTGCGTGATGGCCGTATTCAACGTGGTCAGCTGGTTCTGCTTGAGGCCTTCGGCGGCGGCTTTACCTGGGGTTCTGCGCTGGTTCGTTTTTGATTATAGGGATGAGACAATGACTCAATTTGCTTTCGTTTTCCCGGGACAGGGTTCTCAGACTGTCGGTATGCTGGCTGAGTTAGCCGCCGCGTATCCGATTGTTGAAGAGACTTTCCGTGAAGCTTCAGACGCGCTGGGCTACGATCTTTGGGCGCTGGTACAAAACGGTCCGGCTGAAGAGCTGAACAAAACCTGGCAAACCCAGCCTGCGTTGCTGGCCGCTTCCGTTGCTATCTTCCGCGTCTGGCAGCAGCAGGGCGGTAAAGCACCTGCGCTGATGGCCGGTCATAGCCTCGGTGAATACTCGGCCCTGGTCTGTGCCGGTGTGATCAACTTTGCGGATGCTATCCGTCTGGTTGAGCTGCGTGGCAAACTGATGCAGGAAGCGGTGCCTGAAGGCACTGGCGCAATGTCTGCTATTATCGGTCTGGACGACGCGTCCATCGCTAAAGCTTGTGAAGAAGCGGCACAGGGGCAGGTTGTTTCCCCGGTCAACTTCAACTCACCGGGCCAGGTAGTGATTGCCGGTAATAAAGACGCGGTTGAACGCGCTGGCGCGGCTTGTAAAGCAGCGGGTGCTAAACGTGCGTTGCCTTTACCTGTTAGCGTACCGTCCCACTGTGCGTTAATGAAGCCCGCAGCAGATAAACTTGCTGTAGCGCTGGAAAAAATCACCTTCAACGCCCCAACCGTAGCGGTTGTGAACAACGTTGATGTGCAGTGTGAGACTTCTCCGGAAGCGATCCGTAGCGCGCTGGTTCGCCAGCTTTATAGCCCGGTTCAGTGGACGAAGTCAGTGGAATTTATGGCAGCACAGGGTGTGACCCAGTTGCTGGAAGTCGGCCCGGGTAAAGTCCTGACTGGCCTGACGAAACGTATTGTTGACACCCTGACCGCAGCGGCCATTAACGAGCCAGCTTCTCTGTCAGCGGCGCTTGAGCAATAAAACGAGGAAAACCATGAGTTTTGAAGGAAAAGTTGCGCTGGTAACCGGCGCAAGCCGTGGTATCGGCCGTGCGATCGCAGAGACCCTGGTGGCTCGCGGTGCAAAAGTTATTGGTACGGCGACAAGCGTTAGCGGTGCGCAGGCCATCAGTGATTATTTAGGCGCAAACGGCAAAGGTTTTATGCTGAATGTGACCGATCCGGCATCCATTGAGTCGGTTCTGGAAAATATTCGCGCAGAGTTTGGCGAAGTGGACATTCTGGTCAATAATGCCGGTATCACTCGCGACAACCTGTTAATGCGCATGAAAGATGCCGAGTGGGACGATATCATCGAAACCAACTTGTCATCAGTTTTCCGTCTGTCAAAAGCGGTAATGCGAGCTATGATGAAAAAGCGTCATGGTCGCATTATCACTATCGGTTCTGTGGTTGGTACCATGGGAAATGCTGGTCAGGCTAACTACGCTGCGGCGAAAGCAGGCCTGATTGGTTTCAGTAAATCACTGGCGCGCGAAGTGGCGTCCCGTGGTATTACTGTAAACGTTGTTGCTCCGGGCTTTATTGAAACGGACATGACGCGTGCGCTCTCTGACGATCAGCGTGCGGGTATCCTGGCGCAGGTTCCAGCGGGTCGCTTAGGTGACGCAAAAGAAATCGCCAGTGCAGTAGCATTTTTAGCTTCTGACGAGGCCGGGTACATCTCTGGTGAGACCCTCCACGTCAATGGCGGAATGTACATGGTTTAACCACGATTAAAATTATTTGCGTTATTTGGGCGAATGCCCGCAAAATAGCGTAAAATCGTGGTACGACCTGCCGGGATTTAGTTGCATCTTTTTCAACATTTTATACACTACGAAAACCATCGCGAAAGCGAGTTTTGATAGGAAATTTAAGAGTATGAGCACTATCGAAGAACGCGTTAAGAAAATCATTGGCGAACAACTGGGCGTTAAGCAGGAAGAAGTCATCAACTCCGCTTCCTTCGTTGAGGACCTGGGCGCTGATTCTCTTGACACCGTTGAGCTGGTAATGGCTCTGGAAGAAGAGTTTGATACTGAGATTCCGGACGAAGAAGCTGAGAAAATCACTACCGTTCAGGCTGCCATTGATTATATCAACGGTCACCAGGCATAAGTGAACATCTCCAGGCGGTCATTCGACCGCCTGAGTTTTATCTAAGTGTCCCACAAGTCCTAATTTTTTCCCTCCCTGGAGGACAAACGTGTCTAAGCGTCGTGTAGTTGTGACCGGACTGGGCATGTTGTCTCCTGTCGGCAATACCGTAGAGTCTACCTGGAGTACTCTCCTTGCCGGTCAGAGTGGCATCAGCCTGATCGACCATTTCGATACTAGCGCCTATGCAACGAAATTTGCTGGCTTAGTAAAGGATTTTAACTGTGATGACATTATCTCGCGTAAAGAACAGCGCAAGATGGATGCCTTCATTCAATATGGAATTGTTGCTGGCCATCAAGCCATGCTGGATTCTGGGCTTGAAGTAACGGAAGAGAACGCAACCCGTATTGGTGCCGCAATAGGTTCTGGTATTGGTGGTCTGGGTCTTATTGAAGAGAACCACACCTCGCTGGTTAACGGTGGTCCACGTAAGATCAGTCCGTTCTTCGTACCGTCTACTATCGTGAATATGGTGGCAGGTCATCTGACCATTATGTTTGGCCTGCGCGGCCCCAGCATTTCCATTGCCACGGCCTGTACTTCTGGTGTGCATAACATCGGTCATGCAGCGCGAATCATCGCCTATGGCGACGCAGACGCAATGCTTGCCGGTGGTGCAGAGAAAGCCAGTACTCCGCTGGGTGTCGGCGGTTTTGGTGCAGCGCGTGCGCTCTCCACCCGCAACGACAACCCGCAAGCGGCTAGTCGCCCGTGGGATAAAGACCGTGATGGCTTCGTGCTGGGTGATGGCGCTGGCGTTATCATGGTCGAAGAGTATGAGCATGCCAAAAAACGTGGCGCTAAAATCTACGCGGAAATCGTCGGTTTTGGTATGAGCAGCGATGCTTACCACATGACTTCTCCACCGGATACCGGTGCAGGAGCCGCGCTGGCAATGGAAAATGCACTGCGTGATGCAGGCATTGCTCCGGGGCAAATCGGTTACGTTAACGCGCACGGCACTTCAACGCCTGCCGGGGACAAAGCTGAAACGCAGGCCGTTAAATCTATCTTTGGTGCTGATGCCAGCCGCGTGATGGTTAGCTCAACCAAGTCGATGACCGGTCACCTGTTAGGTGCCGCAGGGGCGGTAGAGTCTATCTACTCTATTCTTGCGCTGCGCGACCAGGCTGTTCCACCGACCATCAACCTCGACAACCCTGACGAAGGCTGCGATCTGGACTTTGTTCCACACGTAGCGCGCCAGGTGTCCGGGCTGGAGTACACGCTGTGTAACTCCTTCGGCTTTGGTGGCACAAACGGTTCCCTGATCTTTAAAAAGGTCTAAACCGTTCTCGTAAAGGGCTCGCTTGCGGGCCCTTTATGTTTTTCGCCCCCAACTTCAGACTTCCTCCCTTGTTGCTTCCTCTCCGCACTGGCACGCTAACGCCATCAGACCCCGAGGGCTTGCTATGTACTTAATCAATGGGCAGTGGCAGACGACGCTTCCGGCAAACGATCGAGCCGTGCAGTTTGGCGACGGTTGTTTTACCACCGCCGCGATATCTGATGGCAACACAAAGTTTATCGACCGGCATATCCGCCGCTTACAGCTTGCCTGTGAAACCCTCATGCTTCCTTTTGCTGAATGGGTGCTGCTGGCGGATGAGATGCAACAGTTGGCTTCCCGTGAGTCCCAGGCCGTGCTGAAGGTGATTATCAGCCGTGGCGCGGGTGGGCGAGGGTACAGCGCCGCTCATTGCCACCAACCAACCCGTATCCTCAGCGTCTCTCCCTATCCCTCAACTTATGCGGCCTGGCGGGAGCAGGGGATCACCCTTGCGCTTAGTCCCATTTGTCTGGGGGTAAATCCTGCCCTGGCGGGAATAA
Organism: Dryocola clanedunensis subsp. sulfonylureivorans; assembly: GCF_016756775.1. Classification (GTDB taxonomy): domain Bacteria; phylum Pseudomonadota; class Gammaproteobacteria; order Enterobacterales; family Enterobacteriaceae; genus Dryocola; species Dryocola clanedunensis. The sequence continues at coordinate 96,815 of NZ_JAERMU010000014.1, forward strand.
AACACTTAAATCGCCTTGAACAGGTCTTGATCCGTACGCATCTTGAACAGACACCCGCCGAAGAGGCCCTGGTCCTTGACAGCGAAGGGTGGCTTACGGAATGCTGTGCGGCTAATTTATTCTGGCGTAAGGGTAACGTCGTCTTCACGCCTTTTGTCAATCGAGCGGGCGTAAACGGTACGATGCGCCAGCACATTATCGCCTGCCTGGCAGGTTCCGGCTGGCAACTGCGGGAAGTTCGGGAGAGGGTACAAACCCTGGCCGATGCCGACGAGGTACTTATTTGTAATGCCCTGATGCCGGTTGTGCCCGTCAGGCAGGCGCAGAACTGGCAGTACACTTCGCGCGAGCTTTACCATTTTTTAGCGCCACTTTGCGAGTAAACGATTACCGATGAAAAAGATGCTACGTTTTATCCTGCTGTTACTGGTGATTCTGGGGATAGCCGCCGGTGTCGGCGCGTGGAAAGTCCGCCAGCTGGCAAACAGCCATTTGACCATTAAGCAGGAAACGATTTTCACCCTGAAAGCGGGGACGGGTCGCCTTGCCCTGGGCAAACAGCTTTATGAAGAGAAGCTGATAACACGCCCGCGCGTCTTTCAGTGGCTGCTGAAAGTGAAGCCCGAGCTCGCCAACTTTAAAGCAGGCACCTATCGCCTGACACCGGATATGACGGTGCGGGATATGCTTGCGCTGCTCGCCAGCGGCAAAGAAGCCCAGTTCCCCATCCGCTTTGTGGAAGGGATGCGCCTGAGCGACTGGCTTAAGCAGATGCGTGAAGCGCCCTACATAAAGCACACCCTGAAAGATGACAGTTACGCCACGGTTGCGGAAGCGCTTAAGCTCGAGCATGCCGACTGGGCGGAAGGCTGGTTCTTCCCGGATACCTGGCTCTACACAGCCAATACTACGGACGTTTCGCTGTTGAAACGTGCGCATGAGCGGATGAAAAAGGCCGTCCAGGAAGCGTGGGACGGTAAGGCCGACGGGCTGCCGTACAAAACGCAGAATGATTTGGTCACCATGGCGTCCATCGTCGAAAAAGAGACGGCCGTGGCGAGCGAGCGCGACCGGGTTGCCTCGGTGTTTATCAATCGTCTGCGGATCGGCATGCGTTTACAAACGGACCCGACGGTGATTTACGGCATGGGTGAGAACTATAATGGTAAGCTGTCGCGCAAAGATCTTGAAACGCCGACGCCTTACAATACCTATGTGATTAGCGGTATGCCGCCAGGCCCGATTGCTATCCCATCCGCAGCCTCATTACAGGCGGCGGCGCATCCGGCAAAAACGCCTTATCTCTATTTTGTTGCCGACGGCAAAGGCGGTCACACCTTTAACACTAACCTTGCCAGCCATAATCAGGCGGTACAGGTTTATATCAAGGCTTTAAAGGACAAGAATGGTCAGTAAATTTATTGTGATTGAGGGGCTCGAAGGGGCAGGGAAAACCAACGCGCACAACGTGGTGGTGGCGACCTTAAAAGAGCTTGGCGTGACCGAACTGGTCTTTACCCGTGAGCCTGGCGGTACGCCTCTTGCGGAAAGGCTGCGCGAGCTGACGCTCAATAACAAAGGCATCGGTGACGAAATCGTTACGGATAAAGCCGAAGTTCTGATGTTCTACGCCGCACGGGTACAGCTGGTTGAAACGGTGATTAAACCTGCATTGTCCCGCGGGGCCTGGGTTATTGGTGACCGTCACGATCTCTCCACTCAGGCCTACCAGGGCGGCGGCCGCCAGATCGATCAGCAATTGCTGATGGCCTTGCGTAATACCGTGCTCGGGGATTTCTATCCCGATCTGACTATTTATCTGGATGTGACCCCGGAAGTGGGTCTGACTCGTGCGCGTGCCCGCGGTGAGCTGGACCGCATCGAACAGGAATCGATTGATTTCTTCAACCGGACCCGCGCCCGTTATCTGGAGCTTGCTGCGGCGGATGAGCGCATCAAAACCATCGATGCGACGCAGACGCTCGACGAGGTATCCGCTGCGGTGCGCAATGCGGTGATTAACTGGGCGAAGGAACTGGCCTGATGAAATGGTATCCCTGGCTGCGCGGGCCGTTTGAGCAGATCCTCAGCCAGTATCAGTCGGGCCGTGGGCATCATGCGTTATTGCTGCATGCCCTGCCGGGGATGGGTGATGACGCGCTGATTTATGCCCTCAGCCGCTGGCTGATGTGCCAGCAGCCGCAGGGCAACAAAAGCTGCGGCCAGTGCCGCAGCTGCCAGCTAATGCAGGCAGGTACCCATCCTGACAGCTATGTTATCGAGCCGGAAAAAGGGAAAAGTAGCCTGGGTATCGACAGCATCCGTGAGATTACCGAAAAGCTATACGGCCATGCGCAGCAGGGCGGGGCAAAAGTGGTCTGGCTAACGGATGCGGGGCAGCTGACGGAAGCCGCAGCTAATGCCCTGCTCAAAACGCTCGAAGAGCCGCCGGCGAATACCTGGTTTTTCCTCGGCAGCCGTGAACCGGAGCGCTTACCCGCCACTCTGCGCAGCCGCTGTCTTTACTGGTATCTCTCGCCACCGCAAGAAGCCTTCTCCCTTGCCTGGCTTGCCCGAGAAATCTCGCTGGACAATACCCAACTCCGCGCCGCGCTGCGCCTTAGCGCAGGTGCCCCGGCCGCGGCTCTTGACCTGCTGCAACCGGAGCACTGGAAACATCGTCAGGCACTCTGTGAAAAACTGGCGCAGGCATGTTCAACTAAAGACATGCTTGCCATGTTGCCGGTGCTCAACCATGAAGAGGCGACGCGCCGCATTCAGTGGCTTAGCTCGCTACTGCTGGACGCCCTTAAATGGCAGCAGGGAGCAGGGGAGTGGCTGGCCAATGCAGATATGCAGCCGCTGGTGGCAAACCTTGCTAACAGCGCAAAGCCCGCCGTACTACAGGCTATTTTACAAGGCTGGTTCACCTGCCGCGAATCGCTGCTGACGGTGGTGGGCGTTAACCGTGAATTACTGATTACCGAACAACTGCTGACCTGGGAGCAACTCATGCGCCCGGGTGCTATCCTTCCTTCTCCACATCTTTAAGAGTACCCGTATGTTTCTTGTCGACTCACACTGCCATCTCGATGGTCTGGATTATGAAGCCCTGCACAAAAACGTTGATGACGTGCTGGAAAAAGCCGCTGCGCGGGATGTGAAATTCTTCCTGGCCGTGGCGACCACGCTTGAGGGCTACCGTGGAATGCGCGAACTGGTCGGTGAGCGTGAGAACGTTGCCTACTCCTGCGGCGTCCATCCGTTAAATCAGGACAAAGAGTACGACGTTGAAGAACTTCGCCGTCTCGCCGCCGAGCCTGGCGTGGTGGCTATGGGGGAAACAGGCCTCGATTATTTTTACACGCCGGAAACCAAGCCGCGCCAGCAGGAGTCGTTCCGCAACCACATCCGCATTGGTCGCGAGCTCAACAAGCCCGTCATCGTGCACACCCGTGATGCCCGCGCCGACACCCTGACCATTCTGCAGGAAGAGAAAGTGACAGACTGCGGCGGGGTACTACACTGTTTCACAGAAGATCGTGAAACTGCGGGGAAGCTGCTGGATATGGGGTTCTACATCTCGTTCTCCGGGATTTTGACCTTCCGTAACGCCGATCAGCTGCGTGATGCCGCTCGCTTCGTGCCGCTGGACCGTATTCTGGTGGAAACGGACTCCCCATACCTGGCTCCTGTTCCCCATCGTGGCAAGGAGAATCAGCCGGCAATGACGCGTGATGTAGCAGAATACATGGCAGTGCTGAAGGGCGTGTCACTGGAGGAGCTGGCGGAGACGACCACAAAAAACTTTGCCGACCTCTTCCACATCCCGCACTCCCGCCTGCAATCTGCCTGAAAAACGACTTATTTTTTAGCTCGTAATTAATCAGTGAAGCGAGTAAAGTTCTCCGCCACAAAAAGGGTGGAGAACACCGTTTTTGAAATATTCAGACATGAGTACTGTAAATTCATGAAATTTTTCATACTGGCTGACCAAGAAACGTGATAGCCGTCAAACAAAAATTTCGTGATTTATTTTACTCTGCGTAATAAATAAAGGGCACTTAGATGCCCTGATTATGGCCCGGTTCTCCCCCCGGTCCGATGCGCATAATGCGTAAAAAAAAGCACAAATACTCAGGAGCACTCTCAATTATGTTTAAGAATGCATTTGCTAACCTGCAAAAGGTGGGTAAATCGCTGATGTTGCCAGTATCCGTACTGCCTATCGCAGGTATCCTGCTGGGCGTCGGTTCTGCAAACTTCAGCTGGCTGCCAGCCGTGGTTTCTCACGTGATGGCGGAAGCGGGCGGTTCAGTTTTCGCCAACATGCCGCTTATCTTCGCCATCGGTGTGGCTCTCGGCTTCACCAACAACGACGGCGTCTCTGCGCTGGCATCCGTAGTAGCCTACGGCATCATGGTGAAAACCATGGCCGTTGTCGCACCGCTGGTGCTGCATATGCCTGCGGAAGAAATTAACGCCAAGCACCTCGCCGATACCGGCGTGCTGGGCGGGATCATCGCTGGTGCGATTGCCGCATACATGTTCAACCGCTTCTACCGCATCAAGCTGCCTGAGTATCTGGGCTTCTTCGCCGGGAAACGTTTTGTGCCGATCATCTCTGGTCTGGCGGCGATCGTACTGGGCGTTGTGCTGTCCTTCATCTGGCCACCTATCGGTAACGCGATCCAGGACTTCTCACAGTGGGCTGCATATCAGAACCCGGTAGTGGCGTTCGGTATCTACGGCTTCATCGAGCGCTGCCTGGTACCGTTCGGCCTGCACCATATCTGGAACGTTCCATTCCAGATGCAGATTGGTGAATACACCAACGCAGCAGGTCAGGTCTTCCACGGCGATATCCCTCGCTATATGGCGGGTGACCCAACTGCGGGCAAACTGTCCGGTGGCTTCCTGTTCAAAATGTACGGCCTGCCGGCTGCGGCTATCGCAATCTGGCACTCAGCGAAACCTGAGAACCGTGCAAAAGTTGGCGGCATCATGATCTCCGCTGCGCTGACGGCGTTCCTGACGGGTATCACCGAACCAATCGAATTCTCCTTCATGTTCGTGGCACCAATCCTGTACATCATCCACGCGGTGCTGGCAGGCCTGGCATTCCCGATCTGTATCCTGCTGGGTATGCGTGACGGGACTTCCTTCTCACACGGTCTGATTGACTTCATCGTGCTGAGCGGTAACAGCAGCAAGCTGTGGCTGTTCCCAATCGTTGGTCTGTGCTACGCGGCTGTGTACTACACCATCTTCCGCGTGCTGATCAAAGCGCTGGACCTGAAAACCCCAGGTCGTGAAGACACTACCGCTGAGACGTCCACCACTTCTACAAGTGAAATGGCTCCGGCTCTGGTTAGTGCTTTCGGCGGGAAAGAAAATATCACTAACCTTGATGCCTGTATTACCCGTCTGCGCGTGAGCGTGGCTGACGTCTCTAAAGTTGATCAGGCTGGCCTGAAGAAACTGGGTGCGGCAGGTGTGGTAGTTGCTGGTTCAGGCGTTCAGGCTATCTTCGGGACGAAGTCCGATAACCTGAAAACTGAAATGGATGAGTGGATCCGTAACAGCTAAGCAGTGATTTGGGGAGACTAAGGGAGGCCAATGGCCTCCCTTTTTTATAGCTGTCATCACGTAGGTAGGATAAGCGAAGCGCCATCCGACATATATCGGTGGATGACGCTGGCGCTTATCCACCCTACAACAGATGCCGATCGCGTAGGCCGGATAAGCGAAGCGTCATCCGGCATTATCTCATTCAGAAAGCGTAATTAGCGGTAACAGAGAAATTACGAGGCGCACCGTAAACCAGGCCACGGCTGTCTACGTTGGTGTCGTACTCTTTGTCGAAGAGGTTATCTACGTTAGCCTGTACGGAGAATGCCTGGGTAACCTGATAGCGGGCGAACAGGTCAACCAGCGCAAAGCTGCCCTGTTCTGAACGGTAGGTGCCACCCGGCACGGCTACGTCAGCCCAGACGTGGTTTTGCCAGTTAACACCGCCGCCCATGGTCAGCTCGCGCAGCATTGGCAGGGTATAGCTGGTGAACAATTTCACCGTCGTGCGCGGCAGGTTTGGGTTTACCGCGTCGCCATCGCTGTCTTCAGCAATATAACGGGTTGCGCCCAGCGTCATCTGCCACTCGTCGGTCAGCGCGCCATTCACCTCAAACTCCACGCCGCGGCTCACCGTACCATCCGCCTCACGATAGGCCGTTTCGCCATTACTGCCGGGAATGAGATTGCCGGTACTCTGCGCCAGGTGATCCTGCTCGATGCGGAAGACCGCAAGCGAGGTGGTGAACCGGCCGTTCATCCAGTCACTTTTCAGGCCCGCTTCGTAGTTGTTACCGGTGATAGGGGAGAGATATTTACCCTGGATATCGCGTTGCGTTTGTGGATTGAAAATGGAGGTGTAGCTGGCGTAGGTTGACCAGTTTTCGTCGATATCATAGATGATGCCCGCGTACGGAGAGGTATTATTCTTCTCCATGTGCTGATTCAGCGTATCAAGATTGTATTTGGTATACCGGGCGCCAACAATCAGGTGCAGCGGGTCCGCCAGAGTGATGCGGGTCGCGATATACGCAGATTTTTGATGGACGGTATCTTCCTGCGCGAGGCTCAGTGGGTTCCAGTTTGTCTCCGGGAAGTTGGCATCGTAATCATAGTAGCTACCGATCTGATCGGCGCTCACATTTTCCCAGGAGCTGTAGTAGGTATTTTTCTGTTTGGTATAGCTGGTGCCAATCATCAGCTCGTGCTGCTGGCCGAACAGCTCGTAGGAACCGTTGGCGAAGGTATCCAGCGCATCGACCTTACGTTTGCCGGTGTTATAACCCGTGCCGCCGACGTAGGGATAAGAAGGACCGTAAGGGCTGACCATCATGCCGCTGTTCTTATCCACCAGGCCGTCGAGGTACATCTGTTTGCTCTCGAGCGTCATTTCGGTGTGCGTGCCGTTAACGGTGAGCTGCCAGTCGTTGCCCAGCTTTTGCTTTAGCGTCATGAAGGTGCGCTTCTGCTCTTTGTCGTTATACGACCAGTCCGGCGCGGTGCTATAGCTGCGGTCAGGATTGGTTTTGCTGCCGTCGGTGTACCAGCGCGGGATGCCTCCCCAGGTAGGGCTGTTAACATTGGTTTGCTGATAGTCATAGCCGACGGAGAAGCTGGTGGCTTCGGTCAAATCGGCATCCAGCACGCCATAAAAGAATTTTTTCTGCTGATTGTAGCGGTCGAGCCAGCTGTCGTTGTCCTGATAGCCCGCCACCATGCGGCCACGAATATTACCGCTGTCGGTCAGCGGGGTGGACAGATCGGCCACGTAGCGCTGCTTGTTCCAGCTGCCGTACTCCGCGGAGACGTTGGTCTGAAATTCACGGCTGTCGGCATGCTTACGCACCATGTTAATGGCGGCTGATGGGTTACCGGAACCGGTCGTCAGCCCGTTAGCACCGCGAACCACTTCAATACGCTCAAATAAAGCCGTATCGGTCAATGCATCACCCAGGTTCCAGCGTGATTCGAACAGGGTCGGGATGCCGTCAACCATATAGTTGTCGATGAGGAAGCCGCGGGAGTAATAGGTGCTGCGGTCGGAGTCCGCAACGCTCTCGGAAATACCGGTGGTATTTTTTAGCACGTCCCCCACGGTCTCCAGCTTCTGATCCTTCATCCGCTGTTCGCTGATGATACTGACCGACTGCGGTATATCGCGGGGCACCAGCAGCATCTTCGTTCCGCTGGTGGTAGTTTTGACGCTGTAATCATGATCTTCTGCCTCAGCGGTATCAGCCGCCGAGCTTTCTACAATCATGGTCTCTTCTGCTTTTTTTTCAGCGGCGTTAGCGGCAGAAGAGAGTAGAGCGAAGGCAATGCAAGATGCCAGCATGGAAAGCGCGCAGGCAGGTAAACGTTGCCGATCCCTGGACTGAATGGTGAAAGACATCTTAAACCCTTAATCGAGTGTTGGAAGTTGTGCCTTGCTGACAAAGGTGTCCGCCAGTAAGTGCGCATGAAAATGCAAATGAGAAATATACGCATTCATATCAATGGTGTAAATATATGTTACATCGGCGGATGAAATCTCGTTTTGATTGCCCGCCAGGGGAGAACAGCAGGCTGGGTTATTGATGAAGCCAAAGGGTGCGGTTTAGGTAAAGAAATCACCGCTTAAGGTTGAAAGAGTACGACTAAGTCGCTCATACTCTTACGCTATGCCAACAACAAATGTATAAAGGTATGCGTCATGGCCGAAGAAACAATTTTTAGTAAAATTATTCGTCGCGAAATTCCGGCAGACATCGTTTATCAGGACGATCTGGTGACCGCTTTTCGTGATATTTCCCCTCAGGCTCCTACACACATCCTCATCATTCCCAACGTACTGATCCCCACGGTAAACCATGTCACTGCCGAACATGAACTGGCGTTAGGCCGCATGATGACGGTTTCTGCGAAGATCGCCGAGCAGGAAGGCATTGCCGAAGATGGCTACCGCCTGATCGTGAACTGCAACCGCCACGGTGGTCAGGAGGTTTATCACATTCATATGCACCTGCTTGGTGGCCGCGCCCTGGGGCCGATGCTTACCCACAAGGGATAACCTGATGAAGCGGAATACGCTCTTATTACTGCTTGCGACTATGCTGATGGCTGGATGCAGCTCTAAACCTGCCATCCCGGTGAGCGACCAGCAGACGCTGGTGATGGAATCCGCCGTGCTGGCGGCAGGGATCAGTGCTGAAAAACCAGATATTTCCTCCCTGGAAGGTGCCACTGTCTCCCGATCCGAGCTGTATAATGAGCGCTCTGTGCCAGTCGTCGTTAACTACCGTTTCTACTGGTACGACGCTAAAGGGCTGGAGGTCCATCCGCTCGAACAAACACGCTCAATCACAATACCGGCGCATGCTTCCGTCACGGTGTTGTCAACGGCCAGTTATCCAGACGCGCGTAAAGTGCGTCTTTATCTCTCTTTATAAGGGGTGAATTTTGATCAAGGGAATCCATCGATACCTGGTAGTGGTCGCCGCGGCGATGATACTGTCTGGTTGTATTAAAGGCGGCGGTGAACAGCCTGCCCCTGTGGAGGAAGTTAAACCAGGCACGAGCCAGCCCGTACAGCCCGAGCCAACTGTCCCGACAGTGCCAACCGTACCGGAACAGCCAGGCCCTATTACACAGCCTGAGCCTACCATCCCAGCCAGGCCAAAAGTCCGTACCTATGACTGGGGCAGTGCCATGCAACCTATGGTCGGCAAAATGCTGCAGGCCGATGGCGTAACGGCAGGGGGTGTGCTGCTGGTTGATTCGGTTAATAACCGGACTAATGGCTCGCTGAACACCAGCCAGGCGACCGAAGCGCTGCGCGGCTCGTTGGCAAATAATGGGAAATTCACGCTGGTTTCCGATCAGCAGCTCTCCATGGCGAAGCAGCAGCTTGGTTTGTCCCCGCACGATAGCCTGGGCTCGCGCAGCAAAGCGATTGGCATTGCGCGCAACGTCGGAGCGCAGTATGTCATCTACACCAGCGCGAGCGGTAGCGTGCAGGCGCCTACGGTGAAAATGCAGCTGATGCTGGTGCAAACGGGTGAAATCATCTGGTCAGGTAGCGGTGCCGTACAGCAAACGCAGTAAGGCCGCGCTACAGGCAGTTATCAGCAGGTCTATTCCGGCGGCTCAGGCCGCCGGATGCTTTTCTGTGCTGGAAGGCCTGAGTGGAGGAAGTCTGCATTTCATGGCCGGCGGGAAAGAGTATGTTGCCCGACAGCAGCCTTCAGCGGCAATGCCCGGCGTTTCCCTTTCCCGACAGTATCGGGCTTTAAAGCGCATCCCGGCTGAGATTGGCCCGCGGCCAGTCTGTCTTAGTGACGGTTGGTTAATCGTCCACTGGCTCGCAGGCGAGGTAAAATCGGATATCGGCTCGCTGCCCGTGCTTAGCACCATGCTGTATCATCTGCACGGCCAGGCCCGCTTCGGCTGGCGAATCAGTTTGTTACCGCTGCTGGAACATTACTGGCAGCATGCAGCGCCAGGGCGACGAAGCCTGCTGTGGTTACGCTGCCTGAAACGAATGAAAAAACGCGGTGAGCCAAACCCCCTGCGCCTTGCACCGCTGCATATGGACGTCCATGCCGGTAATCTTGTGCATCAGGCTGACGGCCTCAAACTCATCGACTGGGAGTATGCAGGCGATGGCGATATCGCGCTGGAGCTTGCGGCCATAGCTACGGCAAACGGCGTCGACAGTGAAACGCTGGTTAACGCCTATGCAAAAGCGAGTCATATAGACGTGAAAACGCTGCGGCGGCAGGTTTACCGCTGGCAACCGTGGGTTATGATGCTGATGGCGTCGTGGTACGAATGCCGCTGGCAGCAAACGCAGGACAGAACATTTATAGCGCTGGCAGACGAGGCCTGGAGCCTGCTGCGGGCGAAGAACAGATAAAGAGAGGTAGATGTGGGCCCGGTAATGTTAGATGTGGCAGGCTTCGAGCTGGATGCCGAAGAGCGTGAGATCCTGAAACACCCGCTGGTGGGCGGCCTGATACTGTTTACCCGCAACTATCACGATCCTGAGCAGCTGCGCGAGCTGGTTCGCCAGATCCGCGCAGCATCGCGTAATCATCTCGTGGTGGCGGTGGATCAGGAAGGTGGACGCGTGCAGCGTTTCCGCGAGGGTTTCACCCGCCTGCCCGCCGCGCAATCTTTCGCCGCGCTGCATGGCCTGGAGAAGGGAGGAGAGCTGGCGCAGGACGCAGGCTGGCTGATGGCCAGCGAAATGATTGCTATGGACATTGATATCAGCTTTGCGCCGGTGCTTGATGTCGGGCATATTAGCGCGGCGATTGGTGAACGTTCTTATCACGAAGATCCCCACAAAGCGCTGGCCATGGCCACTCGTTTCATCGACGGCATGCACGCCGCGGGTATGAAAACCACCGGCAAACATTTCCCGGGGCACGGTGCCGTCACGGCAGACTCTCACAAAGAGACGCCGCATGACGATCGTGAAGAAGCGGTGATTCGTGAGCACGATATGAAAATCTTCCGCTCGCTGATTACTGAAAACAAGCTCGATGCCATCATGCCCGCCCACGTCATTTACACCAACGTTGACCCGCGTCCGGCAAGCGGTTCGCCACACTGGTTAAAAACAGTATTACGGGGTGAGCTGGGCTTTGAAGGCGTGATTTTCTCCGACGATCTGTCGATGGAAGGCGCGGCGATTATGGGCAGCTACGCCGAGCGGGGTCAGGCTTCGCTGGATGCGGGTTGCGATATGATCCTCGTCTGCAATAATCGTAATGGCGCGGTGAGCGTGTTAGATAACCTGTCTCCGGTCAAAGCAGAGCGTGTTACAGGTTTGTACCATAAAGGTTCATTTACCCGTCAGGAGCTGATGTCATCGACGCGCTGGAAGCAGGTTAACCAGCAGCTTGAAGCGTTGCATGAGCAGTGGCAGGCCCACAAGGCGGGTCTTTAATACCCTGGCCTGTGGCCAGATTTCGCGGTGAGGATGCAATGATTATCTATTTACACGGTTTTGACTCAAACAGTCCCGGTAACCATGAAAAGGTGCTGCAACTTCAGTTTATCGACCCGGACGTGCGGCTTATCAGCTACAGCACGCTCCACCCTAAACATGATATGCAGCACCTGCTGAAAGAAGTCGACAAAATGCTCCAGCTCAGCGACGACGAACGTCCGCTGATCTGCGGCGTGGGGCTGGGGGGATTCTGGGCCGAGCGCATTGGTTTCCTGTGTGATATTCGCCAGGTGATCTTCAATCCAAACCTGTTCCCGCAGGAGAACATGGAAGGCAAAATCGACCGCCCGGAAGAGTACGCCGACATTTCAACCAAATGCGTGCAGAACTTCCGCGAGAAAAACCGCGACCGCTGCCTCACCATCCTGTCCCGTAAAGATGAAGCGTTGAACAGCGAGCGTACGGCCGAAATGCTGCATCATTACTACGAGATAGTCTGGGACGAAAATCAGGGCCATAAATTCAAAAATATCTCTCCGCACCTGCAGCGCATTAAGGCATTTAAAACGCTGGGGTAATACTCAGCCCATCAATGCGTTACGCAAAAGGGTCAGCATAAGCTGACCCTTTTTTGTGTATCTTTTCGGCATTAAAATTGATGTACATCAATTTTGGTATGACCAATGCACCCTTCATGTTATTCTCTGGACATTATCCTTCGCGGATGAATGCAAACTGTTGTTAATTAAACGTTATTTAAATAACTTTTAATTAACAATTGGTTAATATTTTAGGGGGTCACTTTGACTACGCCATTAAGAAAAATTGTCATTGTAGGTGGTGGTGCTGGCGGACTTGAACTGGCTACCCAGCTAGGGAAAAAACTGGGCCGCGGCAAAAAAGCCAAAATTACGCTGGTGGACCGCAATCACAGCCATCTGTGGAAACCATTGCTGCACGAAGTGGCAACCGGCTCCCTGGATGAAGGCGTGGATGCGCTGAGCTACCTGGCCCACGCGCGCAATCATCACTTCCAGTTCCAGCTGGGCTCCGTCATGGATATCAACCGTGAAGCCAAAACCCTGACGCTCGCCGAACTGCGCGACGAAAAGGGCGAGCTGCTGGTTCCGGAACGTAAGATTCCTTATGACACGCTGGTGATGGCGCTGGGCAGTACGTCCAATGACTTCAACACGCCGGGCGTAAAAGAGAACTGCATTTTCCTGGACAACCCGCACCAGGCGCGTCGCTTCCACTCTGAAATGCTGAACCTGTTCCTCAAATACTCTTCTAACCTCGGCGCCAGCGGCAAAGTAAATATTGCCATTGTGGGCGGCGGGGCAACCGGCGTGGAGCTGTCTGCGGAGCTGCATAACGCGGTTAAGCAGCTACACAGCTATGGCTACAAAGGGCTGACCAACGACGCGCTGAACGTCACGCTGGTGGAAGCGGGCGAGCGAATCCTGCCTGCGCTGCCGCCGCGTATTTCTGGCGCGGCGCACAGCGAGCTGACTAAACTTGGCGTGCGGGTGCTCACCCAGACAATGGTGACGTCCGCAGACGCGGGCGGCCTGAATACCAAAGATGGCGAATACATCGCGGCGGATCTGATGGTCTGGGCGGCAGGGATTAAAGCGCCAGACTTTATGAAAGATATCGGCGGGCTCGAAACCAACCGTATTAACCAGCTGGTCACCGAGCCTACGCTGCAAACCACGCGCGATCCGGATATCTACGCGATTGGCGACTGCGCATCCTGCGCCCGTCCTGAAGGCGGTTTCGTGCCGCCGCGCGCTCAGGCCGCGCACCAGATGGCTTCGCTTGCGCTGACTAACATCCTTGCGCAGATGAAAGACAAGCCGCTGAAATCCTATGTTTATAAGGATCACGGCTCGCTGGTCTCCCTGTCCAAATTCTCCACCGTAGGCAGCCTGATGGGCAACCTGATGCGCGGCTCAATGATGGTGGAAGGGCGCATGGCCCGCTTCGTGTACATCTCCCTGTACCGGATGCACCAGGTGGCGCTGCACGGCTACTTCAAAACGGGCCTGATGATGCTGGTTGGCAGTATCAACCGCGTGATCCGCCCGCGCCTGAAGCTGCACTGATCGACTTAACCAAAATTTTTTCAACCCGGCCATGCGTCGGGTTTTTTTATGCTTAAGAATCCTCTCAAATCCCTATGTTTTATCGATGAACATGTCTTTTTCATCCGTTTTCTGATTGGCTCCGCAGGCATCAGCAGGCAAAATCACAGCAATCACATAATCAGGAGGATGTCCTGTGAATAAATCAATGTTAGCGGGTATAGGTATTGGCGTGGCCGCAGCACTTGGTATTGCTGCGGTTGCAAGTATGAACGTTTTTGACCGTAGCCCCCAGTACGCACAGGTAGTATCGGCAACACCGATCAAAGAGACGGTGAAAACGCCGCGTAAAGAGTGCCGCGACGTGGCAGTGACGCACCGTCGTCCGGTACAGGATGAAAACCGCATCCTCGGTTCCGCACTGGGTGCCGTAGCAGGTGGCGTCATTGGTCATCAGTTTGGTGGCGGACGCGGTAAAGACGTTGCGACAGTCGCTGGTGCATTAGGTGGCGGCTATGCCGGCAACCAGGTGCAGGGTGCTATGCAGGATCGTGACACTTACACCACGACCCAGCAGCGCTGTAAAACCGTGTACGACAAGTCAGAGAAAATGCTCGGCTATGACGTAACCTACAAGATTGGCGACCAGCAGGGCAAAATCCGTATGGATAAAGACCCAGGCTCGCAGATCCCATTGGATAACAATGGCCAGCTGGTGTTGAATAAAGCTTAAAACACCGGTGGATGACGCTGCCGCTTACCCCCTACGGTTAACAATCGTAGGTCGGATAAGCGCAGCGTCATCCGACAAGTCCATCTCAATGCTTCCCTCGTAGCTCCTGCTGCAACGCCAATAACGCCTTCACTTCCTGTATTCTTCGCCGTGTCATCGCCGGAATTCCCTGCGGATCGCTGACGAACATCCTTTCTTTTCCCAATACCACTTCTTTTAAACACCGATCGTAAAGCGGACCATCGATAATATGCTGACGGCTGCTGTTGGCGTTCAGCACCTCTACCACCTCGTCCGCGCCACGGCGACCCACGTTTACAATCCGTCCGTCATGCAGATAGATTTTCATCCCTTTTTGTCCGCCCGCCGGGCCCGCGTACTTATTTAGTGTCAGCGTAATAGGGATGCCGCTAAGCGTGCCGCGCAGGGCCGCGTCGCCTTCTGCCGTGGTGACATCACCCTCTTTAATCGGCCTGCCGAGACGGTCGCGGGCGTGAACCAGCCCGAGGCTCAGTTCGTCCGTGCCGCCAAGCTGATGTACAGTCTCGCGGATCATTGCCAGCACGTGCGTGCCGATATCGACAATGACCCCGTCCGGGTGGCGTAACGTGCGCGTATCCGCTTCGCCCGTGGCAAAGTTCAGGGCTACGGGTTCGCCCGCGTCGTTAAAGCCGCTCGGCTCCTGTAGAAAGCCTTCAATGCGTTCAATTTCGCTGACATCTTTAATCAACCGCGTGGCGTCGGTGCGCACCATCCAGTGATCCAGCGCTAACACGCGCGACGCTACCGCCGGGTCGGCCAGCAGGCTGTCCAGCACGGCGAGCTGCTCGAGGGTGGCGGCAACGGGTTTCTCAACCACGATCTGCGGCACGGCGCTTTTCAGCACCGCTTCCAGCACGGGAAGATGAGCAAGGGAAGGCGTGGCGATCAGCACCATATCCAGCGGCAGCGCCAGCAAATCATGCAGCGAGTCGCAGGAGGTAATTTCACTTTTTCGGCGAGCCGGATCGGGATCGAAACCGTATAAGATCAGCCCGGGAAGCGACAGGCGAGAGATTGCCGGGAGATACGCCGTTTCAACTACGGCACCGTTACCAATGAATCCAACTAGCATATGAATACCCTGCGATAAATACATAATACAAATAGACGTTGCCTTATGTTTTATAGCAGTGGGCGGGGCCGGTCGAGGGGGAAGTTGTGTGCAGTGGTAAAAATGCAGGCCCGCGCAAACCGCAGGCCTGAGGAGGAAACTTAGAACAGAACGGAGTAGTTCACGCCGTAGGTACGGCCGCGGCCTTTATAGTCATACAGCGAAGCAGGGCCGTAGCCAGGGCTGTAGTACATCGGCGCGCGCTGGCCCCAGACGGTGGTGTAATCGCGGTCCAGCAGGTTCTCGATGCTGAAGCTCAGTTTACCCACCGGCAGCTGGTAGTTGCCGAGGAAATCGATGGTGGTGTAGCCGTCAATCTCATTACCTTCGTCATCGCTGATTTTGAATGACGTGGTGCTCTGTACGCGCAGGCTCCAGGGATCTGGCGCCCAGCCAATATAAGCCGTGGCTTTAGACGGGCTTGCGACTTTGACGTCGTATTTCTCCCACTTGCCGTCAACTTTTGACTCCGTTTTCAGCACGTTGAAGTTACCGCCGGTGCTCCAGGCGGTATCAGGGATGAAGTAATCCACCGCACCTTCCACGCCATAGATGCGGCGCTTGTCATCCAGCACGCTGATGGTCAGATCTTTATTAGCGACAACGCTCTTGTCGGACAGTGAATAGTAGGCCGCCAGCTGCGTACGCAGATTGTCGCCGGTGTAGCGCCAGCCCAGCTCATAGGAGTCAACTTTCACGCCCTGCAGCGTACTGTCGCTGACGTTGACGCTGTTGATAAGTGGCAGGTGGCCGTTGACGGCAGGGCCGTAGGCACCGCGACCATAATATTTACCCGGATCCGGCAGCTCCACGCCCTGCGAGAAGTTGAACCAGGTCTGCTGGCGCTCGCTGATATGCATCAGGATACCGGCGTTGTACAGGAAATTATCGTAGTCGGTAGAGCCGCCGGGAATGGCATCGGCGGAGGTGGCTCTGCCCCCGGCAATGGCCTGCTGCTGGGCGTAGCCGATGAAGTCATCAACTTTATTCTCGGTGTACTGGTAGCGCACGCCGCCGCTCAGGGTGAACAGGTCGTTGATGTCATAGCTCGATTGCAGGAAGGCCGCCAGGTTAGTGATGTCGTAGCCCGGATAGCGCCCGGTAGTATAAATACTCTGGTTGTTCAGGCCGCCGGAGGCCGCGGCCTTATCCAGGTCGAAGAACATCTGGTTGGAGGTAAAGCGCTCGTGGTCGGCGTCCAGCCCGTAGGTCAGCTGTAAACCATCGAGTGGCGTGCTGTTCAGCGTCAGCTTCGCGCCGTACTGGTCCGTATCCTGCTGGGAGGAGGAAAGGGCGGTCACGTCTTTATTACCGTTCACCGTCGGGAAGGGATAGAACAGCTGCGACTCGTCGCGATAGTACACCTGGCCGACCAGCTCCTGGCCCAGGAAATCGCTGTTGGAATACTGCAGGCTTATCAGGTGGCGTTCGGTGCCCGGAATACGGTCAGAGTTCAGCCCGCTGCTGACGTAAGCGTCGCTGGTGCCTTTGATTGCCGAAAAATCTTCGCCAAGATTCAGGCCGTAATCATCGTCGCCTTTACTCTTGTAATACTGGGTAACGACCTGCAGCTGCTGGGTCTCATCAATATTGATGGTGCCCGTGCCCATTAAATCCAGGCGGTCGGAATATTGAAGTCCGGTCTGGGTATTATCCAGCAGCGTCTGGTCGCCGTTGCCGTCAAACCAGCCGCCAAATTTCTGGTAGGCCACAGAGACACGACCCGAGGCGTGTTCGTTACCCCCGGAGATAGCCCCGGCGATACGTTCGTCGTGATCCTTGCTGCTGTTGAAGCCGGACTTGATGCCGGACTCGAACTCCATCTGCGTTTCCGGCTGGCCTTTTTTGGTCACGATGTTAATCAGGCCGCCGGTACTGCCGCCGCCGTACAGCGAGGTGGCGCCGGAAATAACTTCAATGTGTTCGATATTGAACGGGTCGATGGAGTCCAGCTGGCGGCTGTCGGTGCGCGAAGAGTTCAGGCGCACGCCGTCGATCAGCACCACCATCGGGCGGCCACGCAGGTTCATGCCGTAGTTGGTGCGGCTCTGGCTGCTGACGTCAAGACCGGGGATCAGCTGGGCCAGCGCATCTTTCAGCTCTTTCCCGCCCTGAACCTGCTCTTCCAGCTCGGCGTTCTCAATCACCCAGGTCGTCTGTGCCATTTCGGCAACGGTACGGTTGCTGCGGTTGGCGGAGACCACGATATTTTCTTCGTTAGTTTGCTGTGCGACCGCCGGGGCCATCATGGCCAGAAGCAGCGGATTCAGCGCCCAGAGAGTATGCTTATTGCAGATCATTATTCTTCCTTCGTGCGGGCTAACAATAATCAGCCCAAAGACTCTGTGTAGTGAGTGAACGAAGCAGCCGTGTGCTGCGGTATTTCCCTGCTGCCGCTGCGCCACTGGATAAGCGGCGGCGGCATGCTGAGATCGAATAAATCACGCCCCAGAGCGCGATTAAGAATGCGGGCGGAGCGCCAGGCCATCAGGCTCAGCTGCGGTTCCGCGATGCCGTGGGTCTGCATGCTGGCGTTAACGGCAAAAATATTGTTTTCACGCGGGCCGTCCCACTCCAGCGTGAAGTCCTCACGCACGTTGAAGCTGCACTCATCCCGCATGCTCAGGCGGGACACCAGCGGCGAAAGCATCTGCGGCAGCGCCGGGCGGTAGCCGGTGGCAAAAATCACCACGTCGCTGTCGATAACGTCATAGCCGTGGTCAAGGTGATGCTGCAGCTGAAGCTGCCAGCCCTGGCCGCGGCCCTGCAGGCCAGTGACCGAGCGGCTTGGCAGCAGCTGCGCGTTGCGCGGCTGGCCGAGCACTTCGAAACGGTGATAGAGCGCGCGATAAATGCTTAGCAGGGAGTCGGCGGTAATGCCGTCGGAGGTCATCTTCTGCTCGTCGAGCATCTGCTGCCTGGCGTTTTCCCCCAGCCCAACGAAGCTGGTGACGTACTCCGGCGTGAAGTACTCGTTAGCGAAGGCTGCTTCATCCAGCGCGTTGAAGTTGTTGCGGCGCGAAACCCAGTTCACCTGTGCCACCTGACCCCATGCGCCGTTGAAGGCGTTGAGGAACAGGTCGGCACCGCTCTGGCCGCCGCCTACAACCGTCACGCGTTTGCCGGTTAAATCCGGCCTGCGCAGGCTCATCTCGCTGGCGTGGAAGCAGGTTGAGGTAACGGTTTTCACGCAGGGCGGCAGGTGGGGCTGTTTGCCGATGCCAAGGCAAATATTGCGCGCGTAGCTCTCGCCCTGGCCGGTCCGCAACACAAACCGCTGCTGCCGATCGTCAAAATCAATCTGTTCGACGGTCTGGTTAAAGCGCAGGTTATTCATGCCCTCAGCGGCCCAGCGCAGATAGTCCGAAAACTCATCGCGCGAGACGGTGCGCAGCTCGGTGGTCAGGAAACGGTAGAACTTTTTGCGCTTCACCAGATAGTTCACAAAGCTGAACGGGCTGGTGGGGGCAACGGCGCTCACCAGGTCTTTTAAGAACATCGTCTGCATATGGCAGTCCGGCACCAGCATGCCCGGATGCCACGCAAAGTTAGGGCGGCTGTCGAAGAACTGGCTCGTAAAACCTTCCGCTTCGTGGGCAAGGGCCGCAATGCTCAGGTTGAACGGGCCAACGCCTACGCCGATAAAATCAACAGTGTTTGTCATGATTAGTCCTTCGTGACCAGCCACAGCGGGTTTTGCAGATCCTCAAGGTAGTTCGGCAGCATGCGGCTGCCGCCGTCCTGGTCAGGCCAGGTCAGTTTTACCGGGTTCAGCACGACGCGGATGATCTGTGGCTTAAAGAGTGAGAAAAGCGCAAAGCGCGCCGACAGTTGCGGATGGGCCTGCATGTAATCACTCAACACTGCGGACAGCAGCTGATAAAAACGTCGTTCCGGCACGCCGAGGCGCGCCATCAGCGGCGAAACAAAGCGCAGCACCGTGACAAAGTGTCCGGTCTGCAAATCATGAATTAAATAGTCGGCGCTCAGGCGGGCGGTGACGTCCCGCACCTCCTGAGGCAGGGAGTCCATCTCCGGGAACTCATCCTTCACCAGACGCATATCGCCCTGAAAATCTTTCAGCAGGACGCGCTGCGGCACGCCGTCCTTCATGGCGAGGGTAATATTTTGCCCGTGGGCGATAAGGGCTACGCCGTAGCGGCAGAGCAGGTGATAAAGCGGCACGACGGCCACTTCGAACATCTTCGTCAGCCACGCTTCGGCGCTAAGGCCGGAGCGGGCGATATACGCGCCAATCAGCGGCTGGCCGTTCTCGTCGCACTCCATCAGCGTCGCCATCAGGATCGGCGACTCGTCGGCATTCAGCCAGCGGGACGGGTTTTCGCGCCAGATAACTCCCAGCATTTCCTGGTAGCGATAAGGGGCTTCCGCCAGCGCGGCGTAGCCTGCGTGGGAAACGTAGCCCGCAGCTGGCTCACCGAGGATCGCCGCACCCGTATCGATAAGCGTGCTGTCGGTCGCAAAGACGGTTTGCAGCCAGCGTGAGGCCAGCGGCCCGGCAGCAATGTATTTGCCGGGGATCCCGCGATAGCAGGAGGTGTTGTAGATGGTCAGCGGCAGCTTGATATCCAGCCCGCCCTGACGGCTGGCGTTGGTCAGCGTGCGCAAGGACTGCTGGGCAAGCCACCGGTCGCCGAACTCGCCAAGTGACACCATCTTCCCTTCGGCCAGGTCCGCCACGAACTCGAGGGCTATTTTTTGCTGCCACTGCCAAGGATGAACCGGAAGCGGCAGCCAGCTCTCGTCCAGGCCATTCTCTTTCCACGCCCGGTTAAAACGGGCTGATTCAGCCTCGTCCATCGCGGCGGCCAGCAGCTGGCGTACATCCAGCTCGCTGTCGCAGCGCCAGACCATATGCTCACGCTTTACCGCCAGCCAGTGCAGGCGGAAGGTGTTGGCATATTCGGGCGCATAGCGCTCCAGCGCATCCAGCCCCCAGCCACGGCGGCCTTTGTTAAAGGCGAATTTCGGGTGGCCGCTCAGCAGGCACTGCAGCCTGTCGGCGTCCAGATCGATAAGATCGTCGGCGCTCATCCCACGGCGGGCGTTCAGCAGCTGCAGGTCGCCGCGCAGGGTAGCGTTGAGATCCTGCATATGTTCGGCGACGGTCGCATCGCTCATCGACAGCACGGGCTTCAGCTGCATCAGCAGCGTTTGCGCCAGCACCGGCTTGTCCCCGCAGCGCAGCGACTGCGGATCGATCCACAGCCAGCCCCAGATGCCGCGTTCGGCGGTGAAGTGCCATTCGACGCCGGGCAGGCCGATGCAGTAACTGTTATCACCCTGTTCCTGCGCGTGAAAAACCTGCTCGTACTCCAGCTCCGCCAGCATTTTGGCGACCAGCTGGCGGTTAACGAAATCCCAGTCCTTGCGGTTCATCACAGGCCCACCTCGCTGAAAAAGCTATGACGTTCGGCCATGACCAGGCGGGAGCGTTTATGGGGGAAATCGAACTCTTTTATCGTGGCGTAGCCCGCAGGCTCCAGGTGGCGGAACAGGCGCTGGTTGTCGGCTCGCGGCTCAAGCACAAGGCGCTTGGTATCGGGCTGATCGAGCAGCAGATAGTGGCTCAGGCCGCGCAGCCAGCTCTGCACAAAGTGCGCGCCGCGCCACTCCTGCTCGCCAACCAGCAGGTGCAGGCCGCGGTCGAAGGCCTGCCACGGATAGTGGCGGCCAATGCGGTCTTCCGCCGCCCAGTAGATTTCGAAATAACTGAACGGCCGGTCGTCAAAGCAGCCAATCAGCGGGAAGGCGTGCTTGCCGGTGAGCTGGCGCTGCAGATAGGCGGTCTGCACGTCCAGCGGGCCGCTTTGCTCCCAGAAAAAATCAACGCGCGGATCGTTCATCCAGCGGGTGAAGCGCTCTGCATCCAGCGCCGGGTCGGCCACGCGGAAGCTCAGCGTGCGGCGAATTCGCGGGTCGTAACGGCGATAAACTTCGCCATCCGGGCGGGCGGGGCGCTGCGGGTGATAAATCTCACGCTCAGCATCAAAGACCATCTCGCCGGAAGCCGTTTTGCGCGGGGCGCTCAGCCACAGCGGCAGCTGCCAGAATGCTTCGCGGTGAACGATGTCGCTTTTCAGCCCGTCAAACAGGGCCAGCGCCTGAGGCTCTTCGCGCCACTCCGCGTACGGCAGAACGATAGCCTTAAGCTGCGGCGCGGCGATAAACATCTGGTCCAGCGCGTCGCGCAGCCAGCCTGCCGGAAGAACGCCGGGCCAGTGCAGCACCGCGCTGTTGTCCTGTCCCCAGCCCAGCGTCAGCGCTTTGGAGAGTTTTTCGCAGCGCAGGCCGTGGCCGCCGTGAACGATAGTTGCCTGAGACATTTAGCCCTCCTGAGCCAGCAGCGGGTTGCTGAAATCGAAGTAGATCACCGACGGATCGACGATGGTGTTTTCGTTGTGGTCGTGCAGATAGCAGAAGAAGTTGCCCTTCACGTTCCAGTGCGGGCTTTCCAGCACGTAGTCGAGACAGGTTTTGTGCGTCACTTCGCGGCGTACGGCGTCCAGCGCATCGCGCACGCGCGCCATCAGGCTGGCTTCGGTGTCCATTCCGGCGGCACCCAGCGCGGCGGTGACCGCAAACGTGGAGTTCACCAGCAGGTAGTAAGGGAAGTAGCGCAGGAGCTGCTCGCGGGTGAAGACGTTCTCCGCCTGCGCTTCGCCAATTACGTCCAGCCAGCCCGCGGCGTGGGGCATAAAGGCGCTGCCCTGGCAGTCGCGGTAGATCAGGCCAACCGGCAGATCCTGCTGCATCTCCACCAGAATATTTTGCTGATGGGCAAGCAGCACCAGACCGTAGTCCGCCTCGGCGGTAAACAGCGGCTTCAGGATCTGCTGGCAGTAGGCATCCACCCACGCGTGGGCGGCCTGTTTCTCAGAAATGTTCAGACGCCTGCTAAGGCGCTTAACGGCCGCAGCCAGCAGGGAATCGCCGCCGTCCGGGGCGGACTGCGTCAGCGACACCAGCACGTTAGTCTGGCTCTGCGGCTGGTCGACAATCAGGTTCTCGCGCAGGGCGAAGAGGCTCTCTTCCATGACGTTGCCCTGCAGGTCGCGCAGCCCGGCCCAGCCGTCTTCCTGCATCACGCGGAAGGTCGGGAAACGGGCCTGAAGCTCCTGCCAGCGCCCGGTTTGCGCCAGGCGCGCAAGACGCATCCCGCGCTTCACTTCCTTCACCGAGAGGGTGCGGACGGAGTTGGTCAGCCGCACGCTCAGGGAAAACTTAATCATGTCGCGGCTGGTGGCGCAGTAGAGCGAGCGGGAAGAGGTGGTGGGCAGCCACGGCGTTCCTGCCTCGCCCAAATCTTTGACCAGGCCCTGCTCAACCAGCTGCTGGCACCACGCCTGTTCAAGCAAATAATCTGCCTGCCACGGGTGCAGCGGGAACAGCCACTGCCGATCGGTCAGTTCACTTAGCAGCTGTGGCGCGTTCTCAGCGGCAAAGCGGGTCAGACGCTGTTGCAGGCTGAGGTGGAGGCTGTCGCCCGCCAGCTGCGCTTTGTCCACCGCAAACCAGCGCAGCGGGAAATGGGGCGCAAAATCTGGCAGATAGCGCCCGGCCTGCTGCTGGCTGAACGGCTCGTGGGATTTCGGTGCCGGGTGGAACGCGTGGCCCACCAGCAGCGCCTGCTCGGCTTCGCCGAAGTTCAGCGGTTCTTCACGCAGCGCGGGCCAGTCGTGGCGGGCATCTATCGCCTGATGGGTATGCACATGGCTTTCCATTACCCGCTGGTGAAAGGCCTCGCAGCCGGAGGCCGGGAGCATTTGCTGATGCTGCAGCTTATCGACGATCAGCTGGGCGAGGGTGGCAAAATCTACCGCCCGGCTGCCGCTGCCGTTCACCAGGCGCGCCGGGAAGGCAAAGCGGTGATGCTGGGTTGGCGAGAAGTAGGCCACTTTACAATGCAGCGCCTGCTGCTCCCCCAGCGGGATAATGAGTTCGGCAGGCTGACCGTCGCTGAGCCGCCAGTCTGTGGTTTCACGGATAAGAGAGTTCAGGAAGCACTGCGCAGCCACGTCCGGGGCCTGCGTTTTGGTCGACAAGTTCATTATCAAACAGTTTCCACGCGTTATGATAATGCGAATTCTGCCGATAACGTTTCTCATTATCAATATCAATTGTTAGAATCTGATAAATAAGTTTTACAAATACATACATAAACTCTACGGGTTAGCAACATTGTGACATCCCTTGACATAGCCGCAGCGCCGCAAAAATCCCTGTCCTGCTGGCCCCTGGCGTTCAGCGCCGGATTACTTGGCGTAGGGCAAAATGGCCTGTTAGTAGTTATCCCGGTGCTGGTGATGCAGACGCATTTAAGCCTGTCGGTGTGGGCGGGTTTGTTAACGCTGGGGTCGATGCTGTTTCTGCCGTCCTCGCCGTGGTGGGGAAAGCAGATCGCCCGCCAGGGCTGCAAGCCCGTGGTTTTGTATTCGCTGGGCGGATACGGCCTGAGTTTTATTCTGCTCGGCCTTGGCTGCGCGCTGCTGGCGCTTAACGCGGTGGACGGATACGTCGGACTGGCGATTTTGGTTATCGCCAGGGTCATCTATGGCCTGACGGTTTCGGCAATGGTGCCCGCCTGCCAGGTCTGGGCGCTTCAGCGAGCGGGCGAGGGGAAACGCATGGCAGCGCTGGCGACCATCAGCTCGGGATTAAGCTGCGGGAGACTGTTCGGGCCGCTGTGCGCGGCGGGCATGCTGTTTATTCATCCGCTTGCGCCGCTGGTGCTGCTGATGGTGGCTCCTTTGCTGGCGCTGCTGATGATGCTGCGCCTGCCGGGTACGCCTCCTCAGCCTGCGACCACGCGCAAAAGCGCCCGCCTGCGGCTGGACTGCCTCCCCTACATGCTTTGTGCCCTGCTGCTCGCGGCCTCGGTGAGCCTGATGCAGCTGGGGCTTTCCCCGGCGCTGGCGCGCCAGTTTGCCGGTAATACCACGGCTATCAGCCATCAGGTTGCCTGGCTGCTCAGCCTGGCGGCAGTGGCGTCGCTGATCGCGCAGTTCGCCGTGCTTCGTCCCCAGTTATTAACTCCGATTCCCCTGCTGCTGACCGCCGGGGCGTTGATGGTTGCCGGGTTGGCAATGATGATATCCGGCCAGCTCTGGCTGTTTTATGTCGGCTGCGCGGTGCTCTCCTTCGGGGCGGCGATGGCTCCTCCGGCTTACCAGCTTCTTCTCAATGACAGGCTTGCGGACGGTGCCGGGGCGGGGTGGATCGCCACCAGCCACACGCTGGGCTACGGCCTGTGCGCGCTGCTGGTGCCGCTGGTGGCGAAAGTCCACGGCGACGCGGCGCTGATTATGGTGGCGTTTCTTACCGCCCTATTATTTACCGCGGTGTCGGGCGTCATCTGGCGCAGCCGCACATCGCCTGCAATTTAAGCGTAAGGAAGAGTTATGGCAGGAGTTCAGGGCTATCGCCTGTTCAACGTAAAACTGGCGCGTAAGAGGGCCGTGTCGCCGTCGCTGCTGAGCCTGGTGTTCAGCGGCGAGGACGTGGCGAAGATGAAATGTGATTCGCCGGACCAGCGCATCAAAATGCTGTTCCCGTCCGAAGACGGCACGCCGCCGTCTTTGCCGAACGAAGGGCAGTGGTATCAGCTATCCCTCGAGCTGCCAAAAGAGAAAAGGCCGGTTATCCGCACCTATACGCTGCGCCATGTGGATCGGCAGCGTCAGGAAGTGACGGTAGAGTTTGTCAGCCACGGCACGGAAGGCCCCGCTTCGGCCTGGGCGATTCATTCGCAGCCGGGCGAAGCTATCCAGATCGTTGCCCCAAACGTGGAATACCCGGAGGACAGCGGCGGCTACGAGTGGACGCCGCCGGAGGGGCTGAAGAAAGCGCTGATCATCGCCGACGAAACGGCCTTACCGGCGGCGCGCGGTATTCTGGAAATGCTGGCGGCGCAGGCAAATCCGCCACAGGTGCAGGCGTTTTTTGAAGTGCCGGAAGAAGGAGATTGCGCTGATTTAAGCGCCTTTGAGTTTGCTGAAATTAACTGGCTGCCGCGTAAGCCGCACGGCACGACGCACGGTGAATGCTTAATTCCAGCAGTGCAGCAGCATGCCCGCACCCCGCAGGCAAACAGCAGCGATGAAGCCGTACATGAAGAAGCCGAGGGCGAACTGCTGTGGGACAAAGCGACCAGCTGCAGCCGGGAGTTTTACGGCTGGGTGGCGGCGGAATCCAGCGTGGTGAAGTTATTACGACGCCATCTGATCGGCGAGCGCGGGGTGAACCATGACGCCATTAACTTTATGGCGTACTGGAGCAAGGGAAGGGTACGCTAGAAAATAAGGTGGATGGCGCTGGCGCTTATCCACCCTACAACTTCGTAGGTCGGATAAGCGCAAGCGCCATCCGGCAAACCATTACGGGTTCATGGTTTCGTAGATACTGTTACGCCATGCAAGCATTTCCCGTATGAAGCGTGGCATCGAACGGGCGTCCTGACTTCAGGACGCCGTATGCCACCTGCGCCAGCTTGCGCATCATCGCACCGATTATCAGCTTCGGCGCTTT
>NZ_JAERMU010000015.1 GCF_016756775.1 Dryocola clanedunensis subsp. sulfonylureivorans
AGAGTGAACATATTTTGTCTCCTTTCACCTGAGCCAACACGTCATTCCAGCCTTGTACATACGAAGTCAGAGCTTCTGGTTACCGTTCGGATTTTGAGTGACGTGAAAGGTGAAACGGAGGGCTTAAGCTACGAAGAAAGATCGGCGTCTTCAGGGCGGATACAAGCTTCCTCCGTTTCGTGTAACCGGTAGCTAACCAGCTACCGGTTCAAGATACAAGGGCGGATAAGCGCCAGCGTCATCCGCCGGGTTTAGTTCATCCCCAACGCATGGGGTAGCCACAGCGACACCCACGGGATGTAGGTCACCATCGCCAGCACCACCAGCAGCATGGCGTAGAACGGCAGCATGGCCTTCACCACCACTTCTATTTTCTGCTTGCTGACCGCGCTTGCCACGAACAGCACCGAACCCACCGGCGGGGTGATTAGCCCGATCCCCAGGTTCACCATCATGATCATCCCGAAATGCACCGGATCGATGCCCAGCGCGTTGGTCACCGGCAGCAATACCGGCGTCAGGATCAGGATGATTGGTGCCATATCCATCAGCGTACCGATCAACAGCAGCATGACGTTGAGATACATGAGGATCACGTACTTGTTGTCGGACAGCGACGTGAAGAACTCCGTGATGCGCGCGGGCAGCTGCATGTAGGTCATCACCGCGCCGAAGGCCGCGGCAAAGCCAATCAAAATCATGACGATCGAGACGGTTTTCACCGTGCGGAACATCAGCTTCGGCAGCTCGTTCCATTTGTAGTCACGGTAGATAAACATGGTGACGAAGAACGCCCAGACGCAGGCCACCGCCGCCGATTCCGTGGCGGTGAACACGCCGGTCAGAATGCCGCCGAGGATAATCACCACGGTCATCAGGCCCCACAGCGCATCAAAGAAGATTTTCAGCGCCTGCTTGAAAGGAATGCGATCGCCCTTCGGGTAGCCACGCTTGTGGGCAAAACCCAGGCACATCACCATCAGGCAGGAACCGAGCAACAATCCAGGCAGCACACCGGCAATAAACAGCGTGGCGATGGAAACCG
Organism: Dryocola clanedunensis subsp. sulfonylureivorans; assembly: GCF_016756775.1. Lineage (GTDB taxonomy): Bacteria > Pseudomonadota > Gammaproteobacteria > Enterobacterales > Enterobacteriaceae > Dryocola > Dryocola clanedunensis. Next base: position 1,046 of record NZ_JAERMU010000015.1, read on the forward strand.
TGCCCCCAGCCGCCAGCGAATAAATCACCGAGTTGTGGCTGGGCGGGATAAGTATCGCCTGCACCGATCCGCTCGCCGTCACCGCCGCCGCGTATTCCCGCGGATAGCCCTTTTTTTCCATTTCCGGGATCATCACGCTGCCGATGGAGGCGGTATCCGCCACCGAAGAGCCTGAAATCGCCCCAAAGAAGGTCGATGCCACAATGTTCACCAGCGACAGGCCACCGCGAATAAACCCGACGAAGATGTAGGCAAAGTTCACCAGACGGCGGGCAATCCCCCCTTCCGCCATAATTGCCCCTGCCAGAATAAAGAACGGAATCGCCAGCAGCGTGAATTTGTTCACCCCGCTGGTTATCTGGATCATGATTGCCTCAAGCGGTAAATCAATCCACAGCGCGCCGACCATGGCGCTAAGCCCCACGGCAAAGGCGACGGGCATGCCCACCGCCAGCAGCACGGCAAGGGTAGCTAATAATATGAATGCATCCATTTTGGATCCCCTTGCCGTTAACCGTGATTACCCAGCAGTACCACCGGCCGGTTCTCCTGAGAACCAAACAGCAATCGCTCGATAACAAATAACATCAGCAGCACCGCGCCAACCGGCAGCGGCAGGTAGGTTTGACCTGATGTCAGAATGGGAAACTCAGCCACCGGCTGCTCCCACAAATCTGCACACAGGAAATAGCTGTAATAAAACATCACGCCTGAAATCAACAGCATCAGCAGGTCAACAATACGCGCACAAAACGTCTGCGCCGCCGCAGGAAGCCGGTCGGTCAGCATGTTTACCGCGATATGAGAACCTGCGCGGTAGCTCACCGCTGCGCCGATAAACGTAAAGGTCACCATGCAGATAATCGCCACCGGCTCCGGCCAGGATTCCCCACGGTTGAGCACATAGCGTGAGAAAATCCCAATCGGAATAATGATGGTCATGACAAGCAAGGAGAAACCGGCGACGACCATCGCCGCCAGGTAGACTTTATCCATCCAGTTTGAGTAGCTTTGGGACATACGTCCTCCACGAAAGCGTTAGCGGCAGAGGTTACTGGACGTCAGCAATAGCTTTCATCAGTTCCTGATGCTTGTCGCCGTACTGTTTGCGCACCGGCTCGGTCGCCTTCACAAACCAGGCCTTGTCGATTTCATGGAACTGCACGCCGCCCGCTTTCATTTTTTCCAGCGCCTGCTTGTTATAGGCGTTCCACAGCTCACGCTGTTCCATCTGCGCTTCACGAGCGAGCTTGAGGATTTTCTGCTGGTCGTCAGCGCTCAGCTTGTCCCACTTCACTTTCGAGTAAAGCAGCATTTCCGGGGTGATAAAGTGGCCGCTTAAGGTGTAGTTTTTGGCGACCGGCATGTAGTTATGGGCGATGAACGTCGGCGGATTGTTTTCCGCGCCGTCGATAACACCGGTCTGCATACCGCTATAAACTTCGCTTACCCCCATCGCCACGGAGTTAGCCCCCATGTCCTTCAGCGTGGCCAGCGCAACCGGGCTGCCCTGCACGCGGATTTTCATTCCTTTCAGATCTTCCGGTTTAACCACTGGCTTCTTGGTGATGAGGTTGCGTGTGCCGGAGTCCATCCAGCCGAGGAATACCAGGCGGGATTTCGGGTTGGCGGTAAGCTTGTCGCCGATCTGCTTGCCAAGATCGCCGTCGATCACTTTGTGCATATGATCTTCATCGCGGAAGACGTACGGCAGGGTAAAGACCTCAACGTCGGGCAGAATAGCGGCAACCGGGGCCATAGAGACGCGAATCATGTCAATGGCGCCCATCTGCGCCTGCTCGATCATCTGCTTTTCATCGCCAAGCACGCCGCTTGGGAAAACCTTAATCTCCAGCTCGCCGTTGGTCTCTTTTTTCAGTTTTTCGCCCATGTGCTGAACGGCAACCACGTTCGGATACCCTTCCGGGTGGACGTCAGCGGCTTTAATGACTTGCGCGTAGCCCGCCTGCGCAAAGAGCAGCGTCGCGGTGGACAGGCACAGGCCGGCAAAAGCAGGCAGTAAAGTCTTCTTCATCTTGTCGCTCCAGCAGATATTGATAAGGTAGGTAAGAAGTAAAACAATGTTTTAGTTTGACGAATAAAAACTAGACTACGGCGGGAAACGCGGAGGTGAAGCAGTTCACAAAAGCGACAATATCTGAAACTGTAGTTCAGGAATGATGCAAAGAAGGTTCAAAACCCTGCGCTGGCGCACAGGGCTGAAAGAGATTACTGGCCTTTACGCAGCAGATAGCGATAAGGCAATGATTCAATGTGCTGCGCGAGCAATTCATGCTCCATAAAGCGGCAAAAACCGGGGATATCGCGAGTGGTGGCCGGATCGTCGGCGATAACCAGCAGCGTTTCACCCGTCTGCATATTGCGCACGGTTTTGCGCACCATCATTACCGGCTCGGGGCAGCGCAGGCCCAGGGCATCCAGCGTGTGGTCAGGGTTAGCAAACAAATCGGTCATGGTCTGTCTCACATTTTAAAAACCGCGCTAGTTTACGCCTGGTAAATTCCTGCGCAAGGGACGTTAACGATTGCGCTAAAATTAACCATTGCAAAGCGGGGCTAACGCAGTATCATGCCCGCCGTCCAGCTTGCTGGCAGACATTGATTACTGGGTTCCCTCACCCCATTCATTAAAAAGGCTAAAAAATGACGCAGTTCACTTCTTCTCAGCGCATGAAGGCGCTGTTCTGGCTATCGCTATTCCATTTGCTGGTGATCACCTCCAGCAACTATCTGGTGCAGCTTCCCGTTTCGGTGTTTGGCTTCCATACAACCTGGGGCGCGTTCAGCTTCCCGTTCATCTTCCTGGCAACCGACCTGACGGTGCGAATTTTCGGCGCTCCGCTGGCACGCCGCATTATCTTCGCGGTGATGATGCCCGCGCTGATTATCTCCTACGGCATTTCCGCCCTGTTCTATATGGGCAGCTGGCAAGGGTTTGAAGCGCTGACGCACTTTAACCTGTTCGTTGCCCGCATCGCCGCCGCAAGCTTTATGGCCTACGCGCTGGGTCAGATCCTCGACGTACACGTGTTTAACCGCCTGCGCCAGAGCCGCTACTGGTGGCTCGCCCCTACAGCCTCCACGCTGTTTGGTAACGTCAGCGACACGCTCTCCTTCTTTTTCATCGCCTTCTGGCGCAGCCCGGACGCGTTTATGGCCCAGCACTGGGTGGAAATCGCCGTTGTCGATTATTGCTTTAAGGTCTTCATCAGCATCGTGTTCTTCCTGCCGATGTACGGTGTGCTGCTCAATATGCTGATGAAACGTCTGGCGGACAAATCTGAAATGTCATCGTTACAGCCGGGTTGACCGAGACTGAATTATCTTGTGCTAAGATGCTGATATCGGCCTCAATGGCTTGTTAACATTAAAGGAAGATGTCATGCGTAACCTGGTTAAATATGTTGGTATCGGTCTGCTGGTGCTGGGTCTTGCCGCTTGCGACAATAACGACAGTAAAACCCCTGCCGAAGGGGCAGCAGCTGAAAGTAATGCCAGCGGCCAACCGGTAAGCCTGTTAGAGGGCAAACTGAGCTTTGCTCTGCCAGCGGATATGACTGACCAGAGCGGGAAATTGGGCACGCAGACGAACAATATGCATGTCTACTCTGACGCCACCGGTCAGAAAGCGGTGATCGTCATTATGGGCGACAGCAGCCCGGATGACCTGGCCGCGCTGGCAAAACGTCTGGAAGAACAACAGCGTGGCCGTGATCCGCAGCTTCAGGTTGTGACCAATAAATCCATCGAGATTAAAGGCCATACCCTGCAACAGCTCGACACCGTTATCTCTGCAAAAGGCCAGACCGCTTACTCTTCCGTGATTCTGGGCAAGGTAGACGAAAAACTGCTGACCATGCAGATCACCCTTCCGGCTGACGATCAGCAGAAAGCGCAGTCCGCCGCAGAGAACATCATCAATACCATCACCATCAAATAAGCTTTTGCGGGTGTAGCACGGCCTCCGGTTAACCATCGGGGGCCGTTTTTTTTGCCTGAAATCAGGAGATTCAGACACCCCCTCTGCGTGGGATACAAACGAACCGCTACACTATGAAGATCGATAACAGAAAGGAATCCTCCATGCGCACCCTGCCCACCCCGGAAGCAGATAAAGTCGGGCTACACATCCTCTTAAAACTCTCTGCCCTGGTGATTATTCTCGCGGGTATTCACGCGGCGGCAGATATCATCGTCCAGCTGCTGCTGGCGCTGTTTTTTGCCATCGTGCTCAACCCGCTGGTGACCTGGTTTATTCGCCGAGGGGTGAACCGCCCCCTGGCGATTTCCATCGTTGTTTTCGTGATGCTGATAGTGCTCACCATGCTGGTTGGCGTGCTGGCAGCGTCGATGAGCGACTTCATGGATATGCTGCCGAAGTACAACAAAGAGCTGACGCAAAAGGTACTGGAGATTGAAAGGATGGTGCCTTTCATGCATCTGCGCCTGTCGCCGGAACGCATGCTGCAGCGCATGGACTCGGAGAAAGTGATGGCCTTCGCCACCACGATGATGACGGGCTTTTCCGGCGCAATGGCCAGCATCCTGCTGCTGGTGATGACCGTCGTGTTCATGCTTTTTGAAGTGCGCCACGTCCCTTACAAGCTGCGCTTCGCGCTCTCCAATCCGCAAATTCATATCGCTGGTATGCATCGTGCGCTGAAAGGCGTTACGCACTATCTGGCGCTGAAGACGCTGATTAGCCTTTGGACAGGTGTGATCATCTGGGCCGGGCTTGCGCTGCTGGACGTGCAGTTTGCGCTGATGTGGGGCGTGCTGGGCTTTCTGCTTAATTACATCCCGAATATTGGTTCCGTCATTTCCGCTATCCCACCGATGATTCAGGCTTTCCTGTTCAACGGCACCTACGAAATGATCATGGTCGGTGTACTTTTCCTCGTTGTGCACATGGTGCTGGGCAATATCGTGGAGCCGCGCATGATGGGCCGCGGCCTCGGGATGTCCACCTTCGTGGTGTTTCTCTCGCTGCTGTTCTGGGGCTGGCTGCTCGGCCCGGTGGGCATGCTGCTCTCCGTGCCGCTCACCAGCGTCTGTAAGATCCTGATGGAAACCACCAAAGGCGGGGCTAAGCTGGCGATTCTGCTCGGCCCTGGGCGGCCCAGGAGCCGCTTACCGGGTTAATCCCCTCGTCCCTCAGGGTTACAGGCCCTGGGGGAATGTTTTCGGCAGCTCGCTTGCCGGGCAGGCAATCACGCTTTCATTGTTTTCGCCGCAGTCCCGCACGAAGGTAATGGTAGCGAATTCATCAATCACCTCAGTTGGGTAAGCCGGGCCAGCCTCGCGCAGCGCGGCCATCTCATCCAGATGCTCGTTCTGGAAGCAGACGGTTTTTTCAGGGCTGTTGATGACCCAGCGCGGGAAGAAAATGGTGCCGTGGAACAGCCTGTCGGCCAGGTTCACAATCAGGCTCACGTCGGTCCCCGTCGGCTCGGTCCAGGAAATTTTGTAGACGCTTTCGCCGACGCGAACGATGTACGCAAACTGATCTTTCACCCAGCGGTCTGCCACAATGCCGCTGTGGATCCGGTAGTCCAGCGTGGTGCCATTCTTCACGTAAATCTCGTAGTTCCAGCCGTTGTCGTAGGTATAGACAAGATGTTTACCAACGAATCCGCTCAGGTCGTGTTTATCAAATTTGCTCATTTTTGCTCTCCTCTGTTGTGATAAGGAGATCATAGGCCTTCATTTTTTAGATTAATAACGCTATGTTTGCATCAAATTCATCAGATTTTTAGATTAGTCATGCACAAGACAACCCTGGAGCAGTGGGCCCTGCTGGAGAAGGTCGTGGAGCTGGGAAGCTTCGCAAAAGCGGCACAGGCCACGCACCGCAGCCAGTCATCGGTCAGCTATAACCTGGCTTTGCTGCAGGAAAGATTAGGCGTGGCCTTGCTTCAGGCCGCCGGACGCAAGGCGATTTTGACGCCTGCGGGGGAATTGCTCCTCGCCCAGGCCAGGCCGCTGCTTAAGGCGTTTGAGCACGTTGAAACCCGCGCCGCGTCGCTGCAAAACGGGGTAAGAACGCGTCTGGATTTTGTCGTCGACAGCATTTTCCCGCGCGGAAAGCTGTTTGCGATTCTGCGGCAGTTTCAGCAATTGCATCCCCAGACGCAAGTTCACCTCACTGAAATTCTGGAAAATGACGAAACGGCAATTGCGAAGGCGGATGTGATGGTGCTGACGCGCCGCCAGGACATGACCGGGCGCGGCGAATGGCTGATGAACATAGACTTCGTGGCCGTGGCGCATCGCGATCACCCTCTGCACAGCCTGCCCGGCCCCGTCAGCGAGGACGAGCTGGCTCAATACCCGCCGATTCGTATCACCAACCGGGAAGCAAAGCCGCTACAGGATGAGCCAGTAGAGTCCTGGACCTTTTCCACCATCGAGGCCGCCATTGAGGCCATAGCGTATCAAGTCGGCTACGGCTGGCTACCGGAAGAGCGCATCAGCCGCCAGCTCGAAGAAGGCACGCTAAAAATTCTGCAGCTCAGCCACGGCACTCGCCGCGCCACGCCGCTGCACCTGGTGGTCAAAAAGGATATCCTTCCTCTTGATGAGCAGGTGCAGACGCTGCTGCGGCTAATCAAAGAGCAGCCATAGATTAAGGTTTATTCGCCGCCAGCATCGCCTCGCCAATTGCCGCTTCGCCGCGTTGAATCAGCTGTGTAGCGGCACCGGTCCGATCATCAACGCTTTCATTTTGTCCCAGCTTCATTATCCCTTTCAGCTCCGCCACCTCGATTTCAATCCCCACTACGGCTTTTAGCAGGGCGTCGATGTAGTCCTCTGGCGCATCCGACATCTGCCAGGGCTTCTGCATACCTGCTTCATGCTCTGCCGTCAGACGTGCCAGCAGGCCGCGCATATAGCGCTCATCGCCATGGACGACCAGCCGCCCGCGAGCGTGTACGGCCTGGTAGTTCCACGTCGGGACCTGGCGGTGATCCTCATGCTTGCTGGGATACCATTCCGGGGAGATATAACCCTGCGGGCCGTGAAAAATGACCAGCACGTTTTCATGCCCGCCAATATTGCGCCAGACGGGGTTACCGCGGGCAACGTGAGCATGCAGCGACCCAGTTTCATCCAGGTGAAAAGGCAGATGATAAGCATCCGGCCCCTGCGCGTTTTGTATAACCAAAGTTCCCAAAGGATGGGCCGCTATAAAGGCATTCAGGATTTCAGGGCTGGATTCCTGAAAAGGACGTGGTACGTACATGACTGACTCCAGTAACGCTAACAGAAGCATTACTCTACGCCCTAAGTGGTTTACTCTGTAGAACCAGTATTTGAATTATTCAACAGGCCATTATCATGTCCCGGAAAGCCAACGTGTTAGCCATTCCCGCCATCGGCAAGCTTGACCGCAAAGTCGGACAGCTTAGCCAGCAGCTCGCCCAGGCGCTGCGAAATGCCATTCACAAAGGCGAGCTTAAGGCGGGAGATATGCTGCCCTCAACGCGTAGCCTTGCGGCATCGCTGGAACTGGCAAGGGGTACGGTTCTGGAAGCATTCGAACAGCTGGTAGCAGAGGGCTTTCTGGAGTCAAAACGTGGTTCTGGTACGTGCGTGATCTTCTCCCCTCAAACAATTCCTTCACCAAAGGTAGAACCTACAGGCGATATTTTTCTTACTGAGAGTGCCCAGAAATTTGCCCGTGTGGCAGAAAGAATCAAGACGCTCTCTCCACGACCTTTCGCTGTCTCTGTCCCGGTCGGTGACACCGCCCCCGACGATATCTGGCGAAAGCTCGGCAATCGAATTCGTGCCCGTGGGCCGGGTGCCCCCTCAGGCTATGGCGAACCACAAGGAGTCAGACCGTTACGTGAAGCAATTTGCGAGTATGTTCGCAAATCCCGCTCCGTTCACTGCACGCCGGAACAGATCATTATTACTTCCGGCACCCAACAGGGACTTTATCTCGCCACACAAATCCTCCTCGACAGTGGCGACACGGCCTGGGTGGAAGATCCCGGCTACCCCGGAATGACAGATATCTTCGAAACAGCAACGCGCGACAGGAAAATGGTGCGCATTCCGGTAGATGCGGAGGGGCTGGACGTTGAGGCCGGCAAAGTGATCGCCCCCCACGCCAGAGCAGCCTTTGTCACGCCATCGCATCAGTATCCACTCGGCATGCCGCTAAGCATGTCCCGCAGGGCCGCGCTGCTTGCCTGGGCGAAAGCTAACCACGCGTGGATTATTGAGGACGACTACGACAGCGAGATGCGCTACGCCGGGCAGCCCTTCCCGGCCCTGCAGGGGATGGGGCCGGATAACGTGGTCTATCTGGGCACCTTCAGTAAAATCCTTTTTCCCTCGCTGCGGCTGGGCTACGTTATCGTCCCGCAGCCGCTGGTCAGCGCGTTCAACGGCGCGAGGATCCTCATGGATCGCCACCCGCCGAGCGCCGATCAGTACGTGCTGGCGAGCTTTATGAAAGAGGGCCATCTCGACCGTCACCTGCGCAAAATGCGCGGCGTGTACGCCGAAAAACGCCGGGTGCTGATGGAGGCGGTCACGGCGCTGATCTCCTCTGACCTCGCCACGCTACAGCCAACGGATCAGGGCATGCATATGGTGCTCTGGCTCAAGCAAGGGCTGGACGACCGCGAAGTGGTGCGCAAAGGCGTTGCCGCCGGGATCTCCCTGCGGGCCGTTTCCCATATGTATTCGCCGGGAAAAAGCCAGTCGGGCGTGCTGCTGGGGCTGGGAGGCTTCACGGACGAGGAGATTTATGCCGCCGTAGCCAAATTGGGGCAATTATTGGCAACAATGGCCAGAGATTTATCGCTATGAATGAGATGCTTAAAATCTGATGAAATTATTTCACTCATTTTCTAAACATTTTAACTATTACTTACAAACTTGATTCTGGCGTCGACGCGTAACTAAAAATAGTTATAAAATATTAATAACATCATGTTTTTATTATAAAAAACACTCAGTACCTGTTGTTGTATTTGCACTGTGCTTAGCGCAATCTATTGTGATCATCGCCCCAGGATTTATCCTAATCAAATCGACTCATTTCATTTACTTTTTGTTAACAACAATTTAGAGGGATTAGGTGAAATAAGCCATAAACTGGTGGTTCCTGACTCACCATCCCTAAGCAATTATGTTTTAATTTTGTAAATTAATTAATTTCCCAGCCAAAGAGATAGCATTTTCAACTATAAATACCTAAAAAAACACAATTATTGATTGATGATCGAACCACAAACCCTCGCAGTGGATCCTACTAACTAGGAATAATTCTTCAGAATTTTACCACACCCATAAAGATAAATTTAGGATATAACATCAAAATAAGGTTAGGAATATTCTTGCGCGGCTAAAAACCAACTGTATTGCCGCCATTGTTTGAGCAAGCATAGAATAGCTTCATTAGTAAACTAAGATATGAAAAATAACTTACAGGATTAGTGAGTTATATCTGAGGTTAAAAACATGGATAGCGATAACAAGGAATTGTTTGGCTACCTGATCGACAATAAAGTCCTGGTGGACATAAAAAATCATCGGCTAATTTCATTAAGCAGTGAAAAAGCCATCGATGAAAAAAAGATAGTCGGTTTACGTGCGACGATGATGCGTCTTTTGATTTATGTGTTGTCCGCGGAGCCTGAGCGCATTATTTCTAACGATGAAATAATGTTTTACGTTTGGGATAGCTATAAGCTTAGCTCTTCTAACCAGCGCTTATGGCAGGTGATGCAATCTCTGGAAAAAAAACTCATTCAATTTGGGATTGATGAAGAGTTTATTGTACGGGTGAAACCCAGCGGTTATTACATCAAGCACCAAATAGTCACGCCGCTATATTACTTCACTTCATCAATGTGAAAGAGTACAAGACAAAAGGAAAATGTCATGATTATTATTATTTCAGATGATGCTTATTTCGCGCTCGGCGCTGAAGCCATCCTTACATCTACAGGACACAGTGTAAGAGTAGAGGATGTTAATTCTGTAGTAAAGATTGGCCTGAGCAGTTTGCCTGCCGAAAAAGACATCATATTGCTGGCGATAGCCAATCGCAAGCTAGCGGTAACGCTGATGGAACTGGGACAAAAATATCATATCCCATTGGTGTCAATAATAGGTGTGCCTTATAAAGAGAAACAAACCCAGACGCTGGTATCGGGTGTCGCCACCAAGAGCATGCCGTGCCACTATCTGCCAGCAGTATTAGGCACGCCGCAATTAAACAGAAACAGCCATCAGATGAACAAATTAACGCTTCGTGAAATCGAAGTGATGAATTTTTTGGTCAGTGGTGAAAGCATTGATGAAATATCTTCAACGCTGTCCATCAGACCGAAAACCGTCAGCTCTCATAAATGTAGCGCCTTAAAAAAGATGGGTATGAACAGAATGAATAGTCATGCTGTTCTGGCCTATGAGAAATATCGCACATTATTATAAGATCAGTTTCTAACGGGCATGAAAAGACCGTTTAAAAGATAACAGTCATAAACCATGACCAGGCATCCGTGAATCAATTAAAATGCCGCATGATTATATTAATATTTATCTCACGGTTTGTTTGTCTTCATGGCTATGTGCGGCAGAAAACTGATTTTACTTAATATCAGGAATATATAATGCTTATTCGACCAGAAAAGAACGCTTGCACACTGGCTGTTATTGCTTTTATCTCATTTTCTGCAATAGCAACAGATAGCATTGAACTTAAAGTTATTGGTAACATTTCCCCATCAGCCTGTATACCCACGCTCACCAGCGGTGGAGTTGTGGATTATGGCACCATTAACGCGAACACTTTATCTGCTGACTCTTACAATGTGTTGAGCAGTAAGCAGTTGGATCTTTCAATCAGCTGTGATGCTCCAGCTAAGGTCGCGCTGAAATCAATTAATAACCGACCTAATACTGTTGCGGGCGCAACGGAAGGTGCTGGTGGAGCGGCAAGCGCCCCGGTGAACTTATTAGGAAACAGCAGGATGCCGGTCGTTGGGCTGGGCATGGCAGGGGATGCGAAAATAGGAGGTTATACGCTTACCCTCTCAGACTCGCAGGCCGACGGTGAATCCGCAGAGTTGCTCACTCAAACTAAAGGTGAAACAACCTGGATCAGCGACACGAACCAGACGTTATTCAGTGATAGCGCAGAAGTGCTAACCACCTGGGGCGCAGTAAGCACCACGGTTCCCTTTGCTTTTAAGACACTTAGCGCCAGATTAAATGTCCAGGCCTATCTGAATAAAAGTTCAGAACTGGATGTGACTCAACCCATTAATCTGGACGGCATGAGTACGCTTGAACTGTATTACTTGTAGTACCAGGAATTTATCTTACCGGGTAGAGCGGTAAAGATAATAACCGCCTTATGTAAGGCAAAGCGTCATTAACTCAAATGACACTGAGCCTCCTTCAGGGAGCGTTTGCGTTCAAGGTAGAGCGCCGGCCGGAAGAGGTTCATTTACTTTAAAGGAATAAATTATGTTTAAACAGATGCAAAAAACCGTTTGTGCGCTGGCTGTATTAGCTGTGACCGCAACATCCGCTATGGCAGCAGATAGCGTAGACGTCAAAGTCACAGGAACAATTTCTCCTACAGCCTGTACTCCTACCCTGACCAGTGGCGGCGTGGTTGATTACGGCACAATTAAAGCAAACACGCTGTCTGCAGATGCTTATAACGTACTGGCCAGCAAGCAGCTCGACCTGTCCATCAGCTGCGATGCCCCAGCCAAGGTTGCATTGAAGTCTATCAATAACCGTCCAAATACCGTTGCCGGTGCGACTGAAGGGGCTGGCGGTGCGGCGGTAGCGCCAGTGAGCTTGTTAAATGCAAGCAACATGCCGGTTGTGGGCCTGGGTATGGAAGGCGAAGCAAAAATTGGCGGCTATACCATGACCCTGAGCAACTCCAAAGTTGATGGATCCGAGGCAGCCCTGCTTACTCAGAACAGCGGTGAAACAACCTGGAACACCAGCACGAATTCAGCCCTGTTCAGCGACAGCGCCGCTGTTCTGACCAGCTGGGGTGCAGCAAGCACCACCGCACCAGTTGCGTTTGAAACGCTGAACGCGACGCTGAACGTTCAGGCTTATCTGAACAAAGGTTCCGAACTGGACCTGACTAAAGAAGTCACTCTGGACGGCATGAGCACCCTGGAGCTGTACTACCTGTAATACCTGGTTTTATTCCCACCGGGATAACCGGTGGGAATAAACAGTAGACCCAAAATAGATAGTTATTTTTATAAACGCCATGAATCTATTTCCAGGGATGGTCCGCGTTCAGGGTGAACGCGGACTGGAAAAGATTCTATATTTAAAGGAATAAATCGTGTTTAAACATATGCAAAAAACTGTTTGTGCCCTGGCCGTATTAGCTGCAACCGCAACTTCCGCTATGGCTGCAGAAAGTGTTGATGTCAAAGTCATCGGTACTATTACTCCGGCTGCCTGTACACCGACGCTGTCCGGTGGCGGTACTATTGATTATGGCGCAATTAAGGCAAATACCGTACAGACTGATGATTATACTGTGCTCGAAGATAAGTCAGTTAGCATGTCTATAGCTTGCGAAGCTCCAACAAAAGTTTCTATCAGCGCTGTCAATGGTCGTCCAGGTACGGCTGCAGGAGCCTCTACGCCGGATACCAGTGATATGGGAGCTCCTCCACCTGTTCGAATTTACGGTAGTAACTGGGTTGTCGGCCTTGGAACTGATAGTGATAAAAACATTGGTGGCTATGCATTATATTTAACTTCGCTGACTACTGATGGCGCCGCAGCACATTGTGTTTACAGGAATACTGACTGGGCAGCGGGCACCTGGGGTGATAGCTCCTCATGTTCAATATATGCAAACGCTAATATTGGAAGAAGCCTGTCGTGGGGAAATGCTGAAAGCAATGCGCCAGTATCCTTTACTAACGCCACTGCTGAAGTGCATGCAAAAGCTTATCTGAACAAAGGCTCAGAGCTTGATTTGAGCCACGACATCCAGCTTGACGGTCTGAGCACTATTGAATTGACTTACCTGTAATAGCCGGAATTTACCCTCACCGAGCTATTTACGGTGAGGGTAATAAATTAGTAAACCTATTGTTAATAGCTCATTGATTCTGCTTCCACGGATCGTTTGCATTCAGGATTGAATGTTAGCCGGAAAAGAATCATTTAATTTAAAGGAATAAATTATGTTTAAGAAAATGCAAAAAACCGTTTGTGCTCTGGCCGTATTAGCTGCAACCGCAACGTCCGTTATGGCTGCTGAAAGTGTTGATGTAAAAGTAACGGGTACTATTACTCCATCGGCCTGTACACCTACCCTTTCTGGCGGTGGTACAGTTGATTACGGCACGATCAAATCAACATCTTTAAGCGCGGATAGCTATACCGTACTGGCGATGAAATCTTTGGATTTCGGCGTCAGCTGCGATGCACCAGTTAAAATTTCTTTGAAAGCGGTAAATAATCGCCAGAATACTACTGCAGGCGCTGAAGAAGCAGCGGGTGGTGCAGCGAATTCTCCTGTCGCAATTATGGGGCGTAGCACATTCCCGGTTGTCGGACTTGGTATGGAAGATGATCATAAGATTGGTGGCTATGCCATGACAATCGGTTCTTCTGTGGCCGATGGAAATAACGTTACGCCGATTTATCAGATCGAAGGTTCTGATAGCTGGGCCAATAATAGTTATGAAACTTTGTACAACGCCGCGGCCCCTATTCTGTATTCCTGGAGCAACGCCACTGAAAACGTTCCGGTTGCCGTTAAAGATTTAACTGGAAAACTTTACGTACAAGCATATTTGAATAAAAGCTCCGAACTGGATTTAACAAAAGAAATCACTCTGGATGGTATGTCCACGATTGAAATCGTTTACCTGTAATTAGGCTACCTGTTAAGGGCAGGCCTTTACGGCTGCCCTTACGCATATCGCTAATTTTATTCACAGCAAAAGCAGCAGCCTATTTTTTATATTTATCACCAACAAGGAAACTACATTATGAAACTCTCTTCATTGATTAAAACGGGCGCAGCTGCCCTTTTGCTGACATCAACTTTCACACACGCTACAGGCATGGTGCCGGAAACTTCCGTTGTTATGGTTGAACAGCAAGATGGTGAAGGCAGCATCAGTATTAAAAATACGGATAGCTACCCAGTATTATTAATTACCGCCTTACAGCCTATTCCTGAAGATAAAGCTCCACAGCTTGCAATTACTCCGCCTGCTGCCCGCGTTGAACCGGGTAAATCACAGGTCGTACGTTTTATGCTGGCCGAGAAAACTCCGTTAACAACAGAACACCTGATGCGTGTCACCTTTGAAGGTGTCCCTCCGCAGCAGAAAAACCAGAACGTGGTACGCATGAGCGTACGTCAAAATCTGCCTGTGCTGATTCGTCCAGCAGGCCTTGCAAAGGATGCTGCGCCCTGGAAACGTCTGACCTGGAAGCAATCCGGCGATTCTCTGACAGTCAGCAACACCTCGCCTTACGTCGTACGTCTGGGCCAGGGTGTGCAAACGCTACCTGATAATAATAACTGGCTGCTGGCAACCCCTTATGTGCTGCCTGGCCAGACCCTGACATTAAAAATGGACGGCGCTAAAAAAGCTGGCACCGCAGCCAAAGTTCGCATTTCTCCTGCCACAAACTGGGGCTACACCGTCGACAATTACGACGCTGAGCTTGTCAAATAACAGGGGCAGTAAGTGAAAAGCCCCCACCCCGTTCACCGCAAAAAATGGCCAACGCGCTCGGCACTATCGCTGGCGTTAGCAACAGCCTTCACCCTTTCTGCCAGCGCAGCGGCTGATGAGGTGCAGAACAGTTCGGATGATATTGAATTTGATATTCAGGCGATGCAGGCCCGGGGGATCGATCCAAAGCTGGCGCAGGCTTTTAAGCAGGCGCCTCGCTTCATGACAGGTACCACGCAGGTAACACTGACCGTTAACGGCAGCGGCAAGGGGCGTGTTGCCGCACGTTTTAACGAACAAGGTCAACTTTGCGTCGATGCACCCTTCATTAAAGCAGCTGGCCTGGTAAAACCTGCCGGTTTTGATGCAAAGGCTCCCTGCTACGATCTTAAATCCGCCTGGCCACAGACCGAGCTGAACCTCGATCCGGGCGAGGTACGGGTCGATCTGGTTGTGCCGCCGCAGTATGTTGCGGATACAAGTGCGAGCAGCGGCAACTGGATCCACGGCGGCGCTGCCGCCATGCTCAATTACGATGCGCAATATATGGATTCTGCAGGCAGCAGCAGCGGGACGAATTTCATGCAGCTGAACTCTGAAGGTGGATTTAATGTCCATGACTGGATTGTGCGTAGCCGTCAGAACTTTTCTCGCCTTAATGGCAAAGATACTTTTCAGTATCAGTCCGCCTACGCACAGCGTAGCTTTGATGGCATTAAGAAAGTCTTACAGGCCGGGCAAATCAACCTGGCCAACTCGATGTTCGGTACCGGCCAGGTGCTGGGCGCCCAGCTTTTTCCGGAAACCGCGCTGACAAACACCCGTAAGGGCGCAGGCCTCGTCGACGGCATTGCCGACACGCAGTCTGTAGTAGAAGTGCGTCAGTCAGGCGTTCTGCTTTACAGCACAACGGTACCCGCAGGGCCCTTCCATCTACAGGGCTTTTCACTGCTGAATTCACGCACCGACCTTGCTGTGACCTTAACCGGGAATAACGGCGATATTCGTCAATTTACCGTTCCCGCCGCCTCCTTTGCGCTCAATGGCCCAGCCACGGTGCCTGGTCTCTCTTTTGGGGTAGGTAAGCTCGATCAGGATGGGAGCGATGAATCCCCGCTGCTTGGCACCGTGGCGACGGGCTGGCTGTTGACGCCAACCACGTCGCTGAACGCAGGCCTGCTCGGCTCATCTCTTTACAACGCAGGGGCGGCAAATTTAAACGCCCAACCGTTTAACTCAACGTCACTTTCGATTCAGACGACCGTCGCGCAGGACAGTAAACACAACGACAGCGGCGTTTCCGTTGATACATCGCTTAGCCACAACCTGATAGAGCGTCTCAGCCTCAGCCTTAATATGTCTCAGAACACTTCGGGGTATCGCGAGCTGAACGATGCGGTGCAGGATGACAATCAGGATACGAGTGGGCGCACCCATAACCAGTATGGCGCAGGGATTAGCTGGAGCCACGAATGGCTGGGCAATTTCTCCGTTTCCTGGGCGCGTTCCAGCACCTTTGACAATGAGAGCACAACCTATCTGCGCGGCGGCTGGAGCCGTCAGTTTGGCAGCGCTTATCTCGGTTTGTCTGTCGACCACGATAGCGGCACTGCTGACAACAAAGGTGACGATCGCATTTATCTCTCCCTTAGCATCCCGTTAGGCAACGGGAATATCAGCAGCTATATGAACAACGCCCACAACGGCACTCGTGCCGGGACACGGTTCAGCCAGCGCTCCTCTCAGGACAGAGGCTACAGTCTGTCTGCGGATCGGGATTATCGTAGCAATAAAAACTCGTACACCGGCAGCATGGATATGGTGACACCTGTCAGCCAGCTTAGCGGCAGCGTTAGCCAGGACTCTGACAATTTGACCAACTGGTCAGCGCGAGCCAGCGGCAGCCTGGTGGCTCACGCTCATGGCGTAACCCTCTCACCTTACCAGGTCAGTGACACCTTCGCTGTCGCCAAAGTTGGCGATGATGCAGGCGTACGCATCGATACCCCATCAGGACCAGCCTGGACAGATTTCCGCGGTTACGCCGTGTTGCCTTCATTACGGGGCTATCAGAAATCATCGGTTCAGGTGGATACCCGCTCGCTGGGTAAAAATGTGGATATAAGCAACGCATTGCAGGAAACCGAACTGGCACGCGGCGCCGTGAGCTATGTCAACTTCGACATTATTCACACCCGGCGCGTGCTGGCAACGGTACTGGATGCCACAGGAAAACCGGTTCCACACGGTGCCAGCGTTTTTGACGATAAAGATAATTTTGTCACCGTTGTGGGCGATAAAGGACAGGTATTCCTGCCGGATACCTGGCCTGGCATGAAGCTGGACGTTCAGGCTTCTGGTCAGACACTGTGCGCATTTACGCTCAAATTGCCTGAAACCCAGGAAGTACAAGAGCTATACGAAACCTACGACGCGGTTTGCCGCTAAGAGGATTAAAAAATGAGAATAACTCCCGCTTTGCTGATAGCAGGCTCGACATTTTTATGGCTAAGCCAGGCCGTTTGCGCAATGCCATCTTCTCCACGAGCTTTCGAGGATAATCAGCTACTGCCGCCCGCCACTGAGAAATGCCAGCTATCGGTCAGCACCCCCTTTGTGGACTATGGGAACAAATCCCGCTGGCAGCTACAGGACGTAGAAGGTAATAACCAACTGCTTACCCCGGGTAAACGCCAGCTCAGCTACAGCGTGGTGTGCACGTTTAGCCAGGTGATGCGTATTACCGTCCAGGGAGATAGCACCACGGGCGGCAACTTCCGCTACGGTGCAAACGACAAGCTGCGTGTCACTCTGAGCAATCCGCAGCTTGACGGCAATGATGTTCAAATCATGACCAGCACACCCGATGGGGTACTGATAGACGGACCATTTAATACTCTGACGCTTCAGGCCGGACAAAGCTTCACGCTGGTCAAAGGCCATCAGCCTGTGGAAGGTAAAAGCTTTAGCGCTCGTCTTGAGCTTGAGCCAGTTCTGACAGAGCGCAGCGCACGCGTTGCCTCTAAGCAAATTAGCGAAGCAAATTTTTCTCTTCAGCTGCGTTAACCAACACCGTAGTAAAGCGGAATGGCAAAGACTGCATCCGGTCATAATTATCAAACCACATCAAGGAATCGATATGGCGATGTTAAAAATATCTCTGCTTAGTCAACGTTGTTTACTTGCCCTGGTTGCAGGCAATGTTCCCTCTGTCGCATTAGCCGAATCCCCCTGGAAAGCAACGGGCGGAGCGCAGCTAAATGTGACTAGTGGCTATACCGCTTCTACTCCGCTGGATTATCCACTTATCTCTGACGGAGCAGGAAGCCTGCTGCATACCACGGTCCCCAGCCTTAATTTCCGAACGTTTGGCAATAATTTGTACGCCGCCAGTGCGACCAACGGCGGGACAATTCAGCTAAATGGATCAGAACTTGTTACCAGTGGTTCCTCTGCACATGGCGCCAATCTGAACAACGGGCACCTGGAGATGAGCGGCGGAAGTATTACCGTCTCAGGAGAAAACAGCTCCGGGATTTACGGCAAGCAGGGAGCAACGGCTGAACTTGCCAATCTTGCCATCGCGGCTGACGGTGCTTCCAGCAGCGGCGTCACAATGACGACCGGTACACTGACTATGGCCAACAGCAGCATTCTGGCCACGGGAGCAGAAAGTAACGGTATCGCACTAGCTTACTCCACGCCAGGGGAAGCCAGCGCAACGCTGGACAATGTCAAAATCCTGCTAACAGGCGAAGGGATGCAGGCCGGGATAAAACTCGGTAATGGTACGGTCGAAGGCAAAAATCTCACGATCTCATCTGCCAATAAAAACCAGGGCGTCAACGTTTATAACGCCAACGGCGGACACGGCAAACTAACCCTGAATGACAGCACCATTACAACCCAGGATGGCGATGCCGTATATAGCCTGATGGGAGATATCATTCTCAATAACACCACCATTAACACTAATAATGGTATGGGCATCAACGTTAACAACAACTCAACCGCAACGGTCAAAGGCGGCAGCGTGACTACCCAGGGTGACTATGCCGATGGTATCTGGATTGCCAATAAAACGGCCTCTGCAGCGGTAGACGGTACGGAATTCACCACACACGGTTCGAATGCTATAGCTTTTGACGCACAGTATGGTCCGGCAACCGTAAAGAACAGCAAGATGACCACCTCAGGCGCAAGTGCATATGGTTTATACAGTGAATCACAGGTAGAGGGTGAGGCGCTGGAGATCGTGACTTCTGGCAACAGCGCCATAGGTGTGCATGCCGCACGTGGTGGGAGTATCGATCTCGACAATGTGAAACTGGCCACCTCAGGCAGTAGCGCCGCGGGCCTGCTGGCTAACACAGGCTCCACCATCCAGGGTAAAAACATTCAGCTGGAGACCACCGGGGCCAATAGCCACGCGCTGTGGGCTCTCGAAGGGACAATCGAGCTGGCTGACAGCACATTGTCAGCATCCGGTACCTCAGCCGGGGGGTTGTTAGCGAGTGGGAATACCGGCGTGGGCAATCAGGTCACCCTGGATAATGTGGCATTAACGGCAACTCAGGGAAGCGCCATCATTACTAATGGTACCTCTCTCGATCTGACTCTGAGAAATGGCACTAGCCTGACCGGGGGCAACGGTATTTTGCTGGAGGATTCAGCCGTCGCTCCTGACAGCCAGGCGAATAATGGCGAAGTCAATATCACCGCTGAAAACAATGTTTCACTGGCAGGAGATATTCGCGCGGCAACAGAGAACAGAGTCACGGCGGACCTGCGGCAGAACTCAAGCCTGACCGGTGCGGTAAGCCAGCTTGATACCCTGAGCCTCGATAACAGCAGCCGTTGGGAGCTGACCGGCAACTCGGATATTGGGTCTTTCAGTAATAATGGCGCTGTTAACTTCCGCCATGCCGACGCCTCATTCCATACCCTGACGCTGGGGTCACTAAGCGGCAGCGGCAGTTTTGCAATGAATACCGACCTGGCAAGTCTGTCAGGGGATTTGCTCGTGGTGAACGGTAACGGCGCTGCAACGGGTAATCATTCGCTGTCTATTAAGAACAGCGGTCGTGAGCCGGGTAAAACCGATGAGGCCTTGACGGTTGTTGATACCCATGGCGGTAACGCTGCGTTCACCCTGAAAGGCGGAGTCGTTGATGCCGGGACATATCAGTATGAGCTGCAGCAGCGTGGCGATGACTGGGTGCTGGCACAAAAGCATGCAGATCCGAATCCCGACCCGGTACCAACGCCAACTACCGTTACGGCGTTAGGGTTGTTCAACGCAACGCCAACCGTCTGGTATGGGGAACTGACTACGCTGCGAACCCGTATGGGCGAGATGCGAGATGGCCATAAACAAGGGGGGACATGGGTACGGTTAATCGGCAACCGTTATGATGTTGATAATCGAGCCGGCGTGGGCTATCAGCAAAACCAGTCCGGGATATCTGTTGGCCTGGACAGCACGAAAGATATTGAGAATGGCGTACAGATAGGCGGCATTTTTAGTGGCTACAGCCATAGTGACCTGGACTTTGCCAGTGACAGCACCGGTTCCATCAACAGCTTCTTCGTCGGCGGTTACAGTACCTGGCTGCTAAACTCCGGCTGGTTTATTGACGCGGTTGCCAAAGCAAATAACTTTACCAGCACGGCTGATGTACGCATGAGTGATGGTAGCAAAGCGGACGGTGGCTACAGCGTGCCGGGCTTTGGTGCGTCATTAGAAGTGGGACGTCAGATCAATTTTGAAAACGGCTGGTTCCTTGAGCCGTCAGCGCAGCTCTCTGCGCTGTGGGTAAAAGGTGATTCTTACCGTTTCAGCAATGACCTGAAAGCCGACAGCCAACAAGCCACTTCAAAGCAAGCCGCGCTAAATGCCGTGGCGGGCCATAACCTGACGCTCAGCAACGGCATCACGCTGCAACCATGGCTGCGCGCCGCCGTTATTCAGGAGTTCTCAGATAACAATGCAGTCAGTATTAATGGTAATAATTTTACCAACGATATGTCTGGCTTACGCAGTGAATATGGTGCGGGTATGTCATCGCAGTTAAGTAAAGATGTTGAGGTATACCTTGATGCCCGTTACAGCAAAGGTGACAAGATCGAGTCGCCTTGGGGCGGAAATATTGGCATCAGGTGGAACTGGTAACTGCACTAATTATGTAATAAGTCTGGGCATAATTGCCCAGACCTTATCAATCCCAGCGGTACGAAACACAAAGAAGATGTTTGCTTAAAATTCTTTCAAGATGAAAGGCTAAACATGTCGAGATGTCCAAACGCCCGCGTTTTTTGCACGCATTCTTTTTTATATTCGAATCATCACCTTCAAAAAAAATTCAAATAATTTGTACCAGGTTAAAAGATTAGCCACATGATTAAAAAATAAAACAAAAACACATGTCATTGATATAAAGATAAAAAATATATTATTTTACATTTATTGCCTTTCGTTAGCCGTCTAAAGACCCCAGGATACATTTTAACATTCAAATAAGACACTTTAGTTTTATCTTAAGGCTATGATTGGATATCCTCTCATCAGACACTAACTTCACGCAATGCTTACGAATTTATTCGAGGTGTACGTTGTATAGCAATCAGGGATCGAAAAATAATCTTAATGGTAGCGAAGCCAGTTCGTGGCCTCCCGGTAGCACCAGCAATAAAGACAATCGTGATATGGTGTTATTTGGCTACAATCTTTACAATACAGCATTGGTTAATATAAAAGAGTCTACAATTACTTCTATCACCGTCCAGAACGTCGGTAAGACAATCATTCTCAAAACCACCATGATGCGTTTATTTATTTTTTTTCTGAACAGGGGCACCGATCGCTTAATCTCTGTCGATGAAATACTTAAAGAAGTTTGGGATAATTATCATCTTAGCTCATCCAGCCAGCGTCTGTGGCAGGTGTTACAATCGCTTAAGACAAAACTTGGCACGCTAGGGATACCGGATGACTTTATTGTTCGTACAGAGGCAGGCGGCTATCGCGTAAAAATCGAGTTTGTCATCCCTTTGTATTACCAACGCAAAAAGGTTTCATCATAGTTAAGCGACTTTATTTCTATGCCATCGGAAGTATGCTGCTCGTCCATTTTCAAACCAGAAGAAATGGTATGCTCGGGAAACAACTTCAATTGATTTATGGAAAAGTTTGTTATGCCGCTTTCTCCTTCATCCTTTCGCCTTACTTCCGTAGAGCAGCCAGCGAGCTATCCTGGTTTGCCGAGCATGACGCTGCACGCCCGGACAATTCAGGAACGGCACAGCAAAGTCCTCCAGCAAATGGCCAGCCAGCAGCTCGACACGCTTATTGTCTATGCCGATAAAGAACACGGCGGTAATTTTGAATACCTGACCGGGTTTATCCCACGCTTCGAGGAGGCGCTGCTGGTATTGCATCGTAATGGGAAAGCTGTCCTCGTCCTCGGTAATGAGAACCTCAAGCTGGCACAGCACTCTCGCATTCCCGCTGATGTCGTTCACGCCCCGTGGTTCTCCTTGCCAAACCAGCCAATGGACACCGATTTGACACTGAAAGAAGTTCTGCGCAGTGCGGGGCTCAACGATCAAAAGCGTGTGGGTATTGCTGGCTGGAAACTATTTACATCTAATAGTGAAGACAACAAGTCTCTGTTTGATATCCCAACTTTTATTTTTCAGGCAATTCAGTCGGCCCTGGGGGCTGATACCCTCCTGCTGAATGCGACAGATATCTTTATTTCACCGTGGTTTGGTGCAAGAACCGTCAACAACGCCAATGAAATTGCCCATTATGAATACGGAGCAAATCTGGCCTCGAGCGCCGCGTTAACTGCGCTAAATGCCGTGGAAGCAGGGAAAACGGAGAAAGAGATAGCGGCCCTGCTCGCAGCCGACGGGCAGCTGAACAATGTCGTCACCATAGCCGCAACGGGCGAGCGCTTCGAAAATGCCAATCTCTACCCATCCGATAAACAGATTCAGCGCGGCGATAAGTTTTCGTTAACCGTGAGCTATAAAGGCGGGCTGACCAGCCGGGCGGCATACGTAGTCAATAACGCCGATGAGCTTGAACCTGAAGTTCGGGACTATCTTGATGTGGTTGCCATCCCTTATTACCACGCGGTAGTCAGCTGGCTGGAATACATCAAAGTTGGCGTTAAGGGCCATGAAATCTACGATCTGATTGAGCGGGTTTTACCGAAAGCAGAATATCACTGGCACCTGAATCCGGGGCATCTGGTAGCTGATGAAGAGTGGCTATGTTCGCCCATTTCACCCGAGTCGGAGATCCTTCTTGCAAGCGGCATGCTGCTACAAATCGATATTATTCCGTCCCGTAAAGGCTATGCGGGAGCCAGTATAGAAGACACTATCGCACTGGCGGACGAAACTTTGCGGCAGGAAATCGCCACGCTATACCCGCCGCTCTGGCAACGTATTATGGCTCGCCGGAAATACCTTAAAAATGTGCTGAACATTCATCTGCATGAAGATGTTCTGCCGCTGTCGAATACTGTTGGCTATCTCCGGCCCTGGCTGCTGGATAAAACAACCGCACTGGTCAGGAGTGACAAATGACATCTCCTTTACCTGTCCTGGCAGCAGGCAGCCTGCGGCTGGCCTTCACTCCGCTGATGCAGCGCTTCACTCAGGCCACGGGCATCGCAGTAGACGTAAAGTATGGCCCGGCAGGGCTGCTAAAAGAGCGCATTGAGGCGGGCGAACCGTGCGCGCTTTTTGCTTCGGCTAATCGCGCTCATCCACAGGCCTTGCTAGCTGCGGACAAAGCATTCAGCACACAGACCTTTACCTGGAATCGCCTGAGCCTGACGGCTCGCCACAAAGCAAACTGGCTGGATTTGCTGCGCAACCCGGGTTTACGCATCGGAACCTCAACGCCAGGCTGCGACCCATCGGGGGATTACACCTGGGCGCTGTTCGACGGGCTTGAACGGCTCGAGCCGGGGCTGGGTGAAAAACTTAAGAAAAGAGCGTTTCAGCTGGTCGGCGGCAGGGATACCTTAAGTGTGCCGAAAGGCGAGCTGGCGAGCGCGTGGGTGATTCGCCGGGGGCTGGCAGACGTGTTTATCGGCTATGCCCACTACGGGCTGGCGCTGGCAGACCAGCCGGACGTGCAAAGCATTACTATTCCCGACGAGCACAATATTCTGTGCGAATACCAGCTAGGGCTGCTAAGCCAGTCAAAAGAAGCTCGCGCGCTGGCTCAGTTCATTACCGATCGCGAGGGACAGGATATTCTGACCGCAGCAGGCTTTTTGCCCGCTACTTATCGATAGTAAAAAGCGGCACCAGACAGGACGCTGAAGACCCTTCCAGGCTGACCCTGCGGAGCGGCAGGCCGTAAGCGCGCTGCATGTTCTCTTCGGTCAGAACGGCATCGGTTTCCCCCGCCAGCCATTTCCCTTCGGGCAGCAGGAGCAGCGTATGCGTCGCCACCTGCTGAGCGTGAACGGGATCGTGGGTGCTGAACACCACGCAGCGGTTTTGCCGGTGGGCCAGATCGCTTATCAGCTGCAAAACCACCTGCTGATTGGCCAGGTCCAGCGCCGAGCAGGGTTCATCCAGCAGCAGAGTCTGGCTGGCGGTAACAAGCGCTCTGGCAATCATCACCAGCTGCTGTTGGCCGCCGGAGAGCGCCGTGAATGTCTGCGAAGCCAGATGACCGATATTGAGCTGTTCGAGTGCCTCGGAGACTCGCCTACCGTCTCTGCGTCCCGGCAGGGAAAACAGCCCGACGTGGCGCGCCCGCCCCATTAGCACGACATCGCGCACGGTATAGGGAAACGGCAGGTGAAAATGCTGTGCCACAATGCCCACGCCCCCTTCGCTGCTGAAACTCCCGCCCAGCGGCTTTAGCACGCCGCTCAGCGTGTCGAGTAGGGTGCTTTTTCCCAACCCGTTGCGTCCAAGTACGGCCCAGATTTCTCCACGCTTACAGCTGAAAGTTAACGGCTCGAAGAGCGCTTCTCTGTGCCCATACTGAAGTTGCTGAACGCTCAGCGTTGTGGATGTCATTGGCGGGCCTTACGGCTGGAGCGGATTAACAGGAAGGTGAACAGCGGCGCGCCGAGCAGCGCGGTGATGATGCCCAGCGGGATCTCCGCCTGCGTCAGGGTGCGGGCCAGGTCATCCACAACAATCATAAAGCAGCCGCCGAGCCAGAACGACGCGGGCAGCAGGCGGCGATGGTCGACCCCGACCAGCAGGCGGGCCAGATGCGGAATAACCAGCCCAACCCAGGCAATGCTGCCGCTCACGGCGACCTGGGCCGCAACCAGAATCGCGCAGCAAACTAACACCGTCCGCCGCAGCGGCACCACCCTCACGCCCAGCGCCCTGGCGTCCTTATCATTAAGCGAGAGCAAATTTATGCGCCAGCGCAGCTGGAACAACAGCGCTGTAGCAAGCGCCACCGGGACGGCAAGCATCGCGACTTTGTGCCAGTTCGCCGTCGCAAAGCTGCCCAGCAGCCAGAAGACGATATTGGGCAGCGTCTCTTCGGTATCGGCCTGGTACTGGATCAGGCTCACCAGCGCGGCAAAAAAGCCGCTCAGAATAATGCCGGAGAGGATCAGAATCAGCGCGTTTTCCCGCCCCTGTAACGCGGCAATCGCGTAAACCAGAATCAGCGCGGTGAGGCCAAAAGCAAAGGTTGAGCCCATCATCGCAATCGGCGGCAGGCCAAGCAGAATCGCCAGCGCGCCGCCAAAAGCGGAGCCGGAAGTGACGCCGATAATATGCGGATCCACCAGCGGATTATGAAACACCCCCTGCAACGTAGCGCCGCATAAGCCAAGCGCACCACCCGCCAGCAGCGCAATCAGCACGCGCGGCAGCCGGACGGACCAGACAATCTGGCTCGCCATGCCTTCAGGATGGGAGAAGTGGATGAGCTGGTGGAAAACGTCGCTCAGGGCCAGCGGATACTGCCCCAGGCACAATGAGCCAATACCCAGCACCAGCGCCGAAACGATCAGCGCCGGCTGCAGAAACAGGTCTGATTTACGGCTTAGCATCGGACTGCCAGGTTACCCGGTAGAAACGCTGATAGTAGTCCTGTGCCAGGGCATCAACGTCCACGTTTGTATAGGCTTTCGGATAGAGCTTTTTCGCCATCCACAGTTCGCCAACCGCCAGCGCTTCCGGCATCGGGTAGCCCCAGGCCTTAGCGTACTCAGGCATCAGCCACACGCGATGGTTTTTCACCGCATCAACGGCCTGCCAGTTGGGATCGTTCATGATCTGCGTCACCACCTGTGGGTAGCGATCCTGCACGAAGATCACCTGCGGATCCCACTGTAAAACCTGCTCCAGCGAAACCTGCCGCGCGCCCTTCACGCTTGCGGCGGCCACGTTCAGCGCCCCGGCGTGCCTCATCATCAGGCCCGTGTATTTACCCGATCCGTAAGTATTCAGATCGGGGTTCGCCATATAAACGCGAACTCTTTTGCTATCCGGAATACCGCTCACCGGCGCGTTGTATTTTGCCCGCGCGTCGAAGGCGTATTTAATCAGCGCCTCGCCCTGGGTATTGCGGTCAACCACGTCGGCAATCAGGCGGATCCCCTGCTTCAGCCCTTCGTTGTAGGACTGCTCTTCGTCCTTCATCGTGGGGTTCATTTTGTTCTGCTGCCCCGCCGCATCTTTACGCAGCGAAATCGCCACCACCGGAATGCCCGCAGTTTGAATCTGCTGGATCATCTCCGCAGGCGCGTAGTTGGCGACAAACACCACCTGCGGATGGAGCGCCAGCAGACTTTCAATATTAGCCTGAGTAAGGTCGCCGGGCATCGGCAGAGAATTTATGGCGGGCATGAAACGAGCGAAGCCAGGGCCGAGCTGTTTCTTCCAGCTCTTCAGCACGCCAACAATGTCTTTATCAGCATCAAGCTGAACCAGAAGGTTTAGCGTCTGGTGCTGCAGGACAACAACCCGGTCAACATGGTCGGGCAACGTAACCTGACGGCCCAGCTGGTCGGTGATAACGCGATCCGCATGGGCAGAAAAAGCGAGGAAAAGCGTGGCGCAAGCGAGCGCGATACTGCGAATGGTTTGCATAGGGAGCTTCAGGGCAAGGAGTGGATTCGCTATATAGCTTATTATATAGCGAATCGAGGGGCAATCTTAGCGCAGCGCCTCAGCGCAGGCCCAGGCCGAACTCCACGCCCACTGGAAGTTATAGCCTCCCAGCCAGCCGGTGACGTCCATCACTTCGCCGATAAAGTACAGGCCCGGCACTTTTTTGGCTTCCATGGTGCGGGATGACAGCTCGTTGGTATCCACCCCGCCGAGGGTCACTTCTGCGGTGCGATAGCCTTCCGTGCCGTTGGGCTGTACCTGCCAGTTTTGCAGTTTATCGCAAAGCTCTTCCTGCTGGCGAACGTTAAGCTGTTTTAGCGTGACGTCCGGGATTTGCTCCAGCTGCTGCAGGCACTCCACCAGGCGTTTTGGCAGCTGCATCGCGAGGGTATTTTTCAGGCTCTGATTCGGGTGGTCGTTGCGCTGCTCGCTGAGGAACGCCTCCAGATCGGTGTCGGGAAGTAAGTTAACGCTCACATACTCACCAGGTTCCCAGTAGCTGGACAGCTGCAGCACCGCCGGACCGGAGAGGCCACGGTGAGTGAAAAGCAGGCTTTCGCGGAAGCTCACGCCATTTTCAGCGGTGATAACCGACGGCACGGAGACGCCGGACAGCACCTGAAGCTGTTCAAGCAGCTGCTTATGCAGCGTGAACGGCACCAGGCCCGCGCGGGTGGGCAGCACCTTCAGGCCAAACTGCTCGGCCACTTTATAGCCGAATGGCGTTGCGCCCAGGCCCGGCATCGACAGCCCGCCGGAAGCAATCACTAACTTGCCGGTCCGCACGCTGTCCCCATTAAGCTGGAGGGTAAAACCCTGCTCATCGCGCTCAATGCCCAGCACTTCGCTGCGCAGGCGCGTGGTAACCTTACCTTTTTCGCACTCCGCCACCAGCATCTCGACGATCTGCTGTGCGGAGTCGTCGCAGAACAGCTGGCCGAGGGTTTTCTCGTGCCAGGCGATGCCGTGTTTATCCACCATGCCGATGAAATCCCACTGGGTATAGCGCGCCAGGGCAGATTTACAAAAATGCGGGTTCTGGCTCAGATAAGCCGCCGGCTCGGTATAAAGATTAGTAAAGTTGCAGCGACCCCCGCCAGACATGAGGATTTTACGGCCCGGTTTTTTACCATTATCGATAAGTAACACGCGGCTGCCCGCCTGCCCGGCCATTGCCGCACAGAACATTCCAGCTGCACCCGCACCAATAATAATGGCATCAAACTTTTCCACGACCGACTCCCGTCTATGCTTAAGGGGTGGAATTGTAAAGATCTGCGGCTGGTCGCACCAGCCTAAAGCGTGTTAACAATTGCAGGTCACTGAAAAACAAAATGTAAATATTTTCGTTGTTTAACTCTGACAGGACGAACATCAAGAAAAGTCTATATTTCTCTTGGCGCATCTGGTCGTTGTCTTACATAATGCGCCGCGTTCATGTCCTCAAAATGGCGTAACGTCTATGCTACATTTGTTTGCTGGCCTCGATATGCATACGGGCCTTTTATTATTGTTAGCTCTGGCATTTGTTCTCTTCTATGAAGCGATCAACGGCTTTCATGACACTGCAAACGCAGTGGCAACCGTCATCTATACCCGCGCAATGCGATCGCAACTTGCGGTGGCAATGGCTGCGGTATTTAACTTCCTCGGCGTTCTGCTCGGTGGGCTAAGCGTGGCGTATGCGATTGTGCATATGTTGCCAACAGACCTGCTGTTGAACGTAGGGTCCGCACATGGCCTCGCCATGGTGTTCTCTATGTTACTGGCCGCTATTATCTGGAACCTCGGCACCTGGTACTTTGGTCTGCCGGCCTCCAGCTCCCATACGCTTATCGGTGCCATCATCGGTATCGGTTTGACCAACGCACTGATGACCGGCTCCTCGGTGGTCGATGCGCTTAATATCCCGAAAGTTATCGGGATTTTCATGTCGTTAATCCTCTCCCCGATCGTGGGTCTGGTGATTGCGGGCGGACTCATCTTCTTGCTGCGTCGCTACTGGAGCGGCACGAAGAAAAAACGCCGTATCCACCTCACACCGGCCGAGCGTGAGAAGCAGGACGGCAAGAAAAAACCGCCATTCTGGACCCGTATTGCCCTGATTATTTCCGCTATTGGCGTAAGTTTCTCTCACGGTGCAAACGACGGTCAGAAAGGCATTGGTCTGATCATGCTGGTGTTGATCGGCGTGGCCCCTGCGGGCTTCGTGGTCAATATGAACGCCTCTGGTTACGATATTGCCCGTACCCGTGACGCTATCACCCACCTTGAGCAGTATTACGCTCAACACGGTGATGCTATCCAGCACGTGGTGGATCTGAATCCGGCCATTCCAACGCCTGAAGAAGCAAAGGATGCCAGCAAACCTGCTGAATTCCACTGCGACGCAAGCCGTGCGCTGGGTGCAGTACAACGCGCCAAAACGTTGCTGGGTAACATCGACAGCTATGACAAACTAAGCGTCGAGCAGCGTAGCCATATGCGCCGCCTGCTGCTGTGTATCTCTGATACCGCTGAGAAAGCCGCTGCGCTGCCGGAAACCAAGCCGGAAGACAAACGCTTCCTGAAAGAGCTGAAAACTGACCTGCTGCATACCATCGAGTACGCCCCTATCTGGATTATCATGGCGGTCGCTCTGGCGCTCGGCTGTGGCACCATGATTGGCTGGCGTCGTGTGGCCACCACTATCGGTGAGAAGATTGGTAAGAAAGGCATGACGTATGCGCAGGGTATGTCCGCGCAGATGACGGCCGCCGTCTCCATCGGTATTGCGAGCTACACCGGGATGCCGGTTTCCACCACCCACGTGCTCTCTTCCTCCGTTGCGGGGACGATGCTGGTTGACGGTGGGGGTCTGCAGCGTAAAACGGTCACGAATATCCTGATGGCCTGGGTGTTCACCCTGCCGGTCTCGATTTTATTGTCGGGCACGCTGTACTGGATTTCGCTGCACTTCGTGTAGGTTGTTGCGGTGTCGGATGACGCTTCGCTTATCCGACCTACAAAATCTGCATTTCGTGTAGCGTCAGGCAAAAAAACAAAAAGCGGGTCAGTTTACTGTCCCGCTTTTTTTTATGTGCTGTTTAAGCATTCGTTATCCCTAGTGCCAAATCATTAAGCCAATCAGGCTTATCACCACCAGGCCGCAAAGCGCGCTGGTCAGCATAAACTGGCGACGAAGCCGTTCACAGCGGCGAATAAACTCATCATCATGATGGTCCAGATAGCGCTGGGCGTAGATATAACGCACCAGACGAATCTGCTTGCTGGGCTGACCGTGGGATGTAAAAAAGCCGCCGCCGTCGACGTACTGATAAAGCAACGGATCGCATCCACGAAGCACCACTAACAAAGCGCGCAGTGAAGAGTAATAACGCGCCATATTCACCAGACAAACTACGCAAAGCGCCCAAAAGAGCGCAACGGTGCTGATCATGTTTCCCCCTCGGCGTAGCCACGGAGCAGCGCTCCGGGACAACCGCTCACCCCGAATACCTCGACAGACAGTTCAGCAATCAGAAAGCCACCGGCTCACATAACGCTTCCGGAACGGCTTCTTTAATAGTGTAGGAGATCCCCTAATTTTTTCGCCATAAGGTTAACCATAATCAAGACGGTAAACGCTATTTTTGGCTTGAATGTTTAAAAGGGTGGCGCATTGACGGGTTTTATCATTAGGGATAGGGTAGAAATAGCATCTACAATTGAAGTCCTTACGCCGGAATTTGTTCTGCGTGGGTTCCAGGCAGGTCTGTGACAACTTATGGAAGGAGTATAATTATGGCTTACAAACACATTCTGATCGCGGTAGACCTCTCCCCGGAGAGCAAAGTCCTGGTGGAAAAGGCCGTGTCTATGGCTCGTCCATACAACGCGAAGGTTTCCCTGATTCATGTCGATGTAAATTACTCCGATCTCTACACCGGCTTGATCGACGTAAACCTGGGGGATATGCAAAAGCGTATTTCTGAAGAGACGCACAATGCGCTGAGCGAGCTGTCTACCGGCGCAGGCTACCCGATTACCGAGACCTTAAGCGGCAGCGGTGACCTGGGCCAGGTACTGGTCGACGCCATTAAGAAATACGATATGGATCTGGTGGTCTGCGGCCACCATCAGGATTTCTGGAGCAAATTGATGTCCTCAGCGCGCCAGCTGATCAACACCGTACACATCGATATGTTGATTGTCCCGCTGCGTGACGAAGACGAAGATTAATCGTTCTTAACCGTAGGGCGGATAAGCGAGAGCGCCATCCGCCAGTTTCAACAGAGGGCGGATGGCGCAAGCTTATCCGCCCTGGTTTCAGGCTAATTCCGCGGTTCCAGAGTAAATATCAAACCGGTGTCCCTTAGTCACCACTGCATTCTTTGTTTCAACTCCCCCGAGCGGCGGCGCGTAATCCGGGCGCTTCACCACCACGCGTTTAGTTGCTAACAGGCGCGCTGGGGCAAGCAGGCCATCGGCATCTTCGTCCGGCCCCACCAGCGACTGAAACACCCGCATCTCTTTTTTCACCAGCGCGCTTTTCTGCTTGTGTGGGAACATCGGATCCAGATAAACCACCTCCGGGCGCGGCGTGATATCGCTTAACGCCGTCAGGCTTGAAGCATGGATCAGCTGCAGTCGCTCCTGCAGCCAGCCGCCGATCTCCGCGTCCTGATAACCACGGCGCAGGCCGTCATCCAGCAGCGCGGCAACCACCGGGTTACGCTCCAGCATCCGCACGCGGCAGCCCACGGACGCCAGCACAAAGGCATCCCGACCCAACCCCGCCGTGGCGTCCACCACGTCTGGCAGATAGCCGCTTTTGATACCAACGGCCTTCGCAACCGCCTCACCTCTGCCACCGCCAAACTTACGGCGATGCGCCATCGCACCAGAGACAAAATCGACGAAAATGCCGCCGAGCTTTGGCTCATCGCGCTTGCGCAGTTCGAGGCGTTCCGGAGTAAGTACCAGCGCCATCGGGGCGTCTTCGTCGTGGGTAAGCCCCCAGCGCTCGCTCAAAAGCGATAAGGCGCCGGAGTCGGCGCCTGATTCAGTCAATAAACAGATTTTCACGAAATGGTTCAGCCCTTGATGCCCATTATCCCTTGATACCATAGTGGTCGAGCATGGCATCCAGCTGCGGCTCGCGGCCACGGAAGCGTTTGAACAGCTCCATCGGCTCTTCGGAACCGCCGCGGGTCAGGATGTTATCGAGGAAAGACTGCCCTGTTTCGCGGTTAAAGATCCCCTCTTCTTCGAAGCGGGAGAACGCATCCGCTGCCAGCACGTCGGCCCACAGGTAGCTGTAGTAGCCCGCCGCGTAGCCACCGGCAAAGATGTGGCTGAAGGCGTGCGGGAAACGGCCCCACTTCGGTGATGGCACCACGGCAACCAGCTTCTTAATCTCTGCCAGGGTTTCCAGCACTTTCGCGCCGTGCTGCGGGTTAAACTCCGCGTGCAGACGGAAGTCGAACAGGCCGAACTCCAGCTGGCGCAGGATAAACAGCGCCGCCTGATAGTTCTTGGCCGCCAGCATTTTCTCTAACAGCGCCTGCGGCAGCGGTTCGCCGGTTTCGAAGTGGCCGGAGATAAACGCCAGCGCCTCCGGCTCCCAGCACCAGTTTTCCATAAACTGGCTCGGCAGCTCGACCGCATCCCACGGCACGCCGTTGATGCCGGAAACGCCCGCCGTTTCGACTTTAGTCAGCATGTGGTGCAGACCGTGGCCGAACTCATGGAACAGGGTGATCACTTCGTCATGGGTGAACAGCGCGGGCTTGCCGCTGACCGGACGGTTGAAATTGCAGGTCAGGTAGGCGACCGGCTTTTGCAGTGAGCCGTCTGCCAGGCGCATCTGGCCAACGCAGTCGTCCATCCACGC
This sequence comes from Dryocola clanedunensis subsp. sulfonylureivorans, assembly GCF_016756775.1. Taxonomy (GTDB): domain Bacteria; phylum Pseudomonadota; class Gammaproteobacteria; order Enterobacterales; family Enterobacteriaceae; genus Dryocola; species Dryocola clanedunensis. The sequence continues at coordinate 33,778 of NZ_JAERMU010000015.1, forward strand.
CCCGCCGCGCTTGTTTTCGCGGGCGTACAGGTCGAGGTAGAAGCTGCCGCGCAGCTCGTTTTTCTCGTCGTACAGCTCGAAGAAACGGACGTCTTTGTGCCAGACGTCAATGTCCTTACGCTCTTTGGCAGTGATGCCATAGATGCGCTTCACGACTTCGAACAGGCCAGCTACGGCGCGGTCTTCCGGGAAGTACGGGCGTAGCTGTTCGTCGCTGATGCTGTACAAATGCTGCTTCTGCTTTTCGCTGTAGTAGGTGATATCCCACGGCTCCAGCTCATCAACGGTAAACTCTTTCTTCGCGAAGGCACGCAGCTGCGCCAGTTCGGCTTCGCCCTGCGGACGCGCGCGTTTGGCGAGATCGGTCAGAAACTCCAGCACCTGCTGCGGATTTTCCGCCATCTTGGTCGCCAGTGATTTTTCAGCGTAGTTGCCAAAGCCCAGCAGCTCCGCCAGCTCGTGGCGCAGTGCCAGAATTTCTTCCATGACCGGGGTGTTATCCCACTTGCCCGCATTTGGCCCCTGGTCGGAGGCGCGAGTGGCATAGGCACGGTACATTTCTTCACGCAGGGCACGGTTGTCGCAGTAAGTGAGCACTGGCAAATAGCTTGGAATATCCAGCGTCAGCAGCCAGCCGTCCTGCTCTTTCGCTTCCGCCTGGGCGCGGGCCGCCGCCAGCGCGCTTTCCGGCATCCCGGACAGTTCGGCTTCGTCAGTAATCAGCTTCGACCAGCCCATGGTCGCATCAAGCACGTTGTTGCTGTAGGTAGAGCCCAGCTCGGAAAGACGGGCGGCGATTTCACCGTAGCGCGTCTGTTTTTCCTTCGGCAGGCCGATGCCGGACAGTTCGAAATCACGCAGCGCGTTATCAACGGCTTTTTTCTCCGCCACGCTCAGTGCGGCATAGTTGGCACCGTCACGCAGATCGCGATAGGCCTGATACAGCCCTTCGTGCTGACCGACCCAGGTGCTGTATTCGGACAGCAGCGGCAGCGTCTGCTCGTAGGCTTCACGCAGCTCCGGGCTGTTCTGCACGGAATTCAGATGGCTGACCGGCGAGAAAATACGCCCCAGACGATCGTCCACTTCCGCCAGCGGCTGGCAAAGGTTCTGCCAGCTGTACGGCGCGCCCTGCGCCACCACGTTTTCCACCGCAGCACGGCAGTCGTCCAGCGCCTTTGTCACGGCCGGGACAACATGTTCAGGTTTGAGGGAAGAAAACGGAGGAAGCTCGAAAGGGGTCAACAATGGATTAGTCATAAGCGCGGTTCCTGTAATTGGGCAAGTTGAGCGCTCATCTGGCGCTCTCAAAGGCAATCTCTTTAACATGAGGCTTAGTGTAGTTAATTTCAATGCCGGGCGAAGGGCATAAGGCTGTATACTGTGCAGATTAGTTGTTCTTCTTTTGTCTTTTGGAAACCCTGCAAGCCATGCTCAGTTATCGCCACAGCTTTCACGCCGGCAACCACGCCGACGTACTGAAACACACCGTTCAAAGCCTGATTATTGAATCCTTAAAAGAGAAAGAGAAGCCGTTTCTTTATCTCGATACCCATGCAGGCGCTGGCCGGTACAAGCTGAGCAGCGAACATGCCGAACGCACCGGCGAGTATATGGAAGGCATCGCCCGTATCTGGCAGCAGGACAGCCTGCCGGAAGAGCTGGAGCCGTACATCAGCGCCGTTAAAGCGCTTAACCACAGCGGCAATTTGCGCTATTACCCTGGCTCCCCGCTGATTGCGCGCCACCTGCTGCGCGAGCAGGACAGCCTGCAGCTGACCGAGCTACACCCGTCGGATTTCCCGCTGCTGCGTTCTGAATTCCAGAAGGATAACCGTGCCCGCGTAGAGCGCGCCGATGGTTACACGCAGCTGAAGGCTAAGCTGCCGCCGGTATCCCGTCGCGGCCTGATTCTGATCGACCCGCCTTACGAAATTAAAACCGACTATCACGACGTGGTGAAGGGCATCAGCGAAGGCTACAAACGCTTTGCGACCGGCACCTACGCGCTGTGGTATCCGGTGGTTCTGCGTCAGCAGATAAAACGCATGCTGCGCGAGCTGGAAGAGACCGGCATTCGCCGCATTCTGCAAATCGAACTGGCCGTGCGCCCTGACAGCGACCAGCGCGGCATGACCGCTTCGGGAATGATCGTGATTAACCCGCCGTGGAAGCTTGAGCAGCAGATGACAAACGTGCTGCCGTGGCTGCACAAAACGCTGGTCCCGGCGGGTACGGGTTCAACGACCCTGAGCTGGGTCGTGCCAGAGTAATCAGGCGCTTCACTCGCCCTGCGCTAAAGAAAGAACCGCTGCATCCTCAGCGGTTTTTTCATTCTGCTTTTTATCAATTTTCACGACACGTTCAGGCTCCGGCGCTTTATTCTGAATCTGCATGCGCTCTGATGATCCGATAAATGAACCTCCCGGACGGATTGACAAAGCACTGGTGCGAATTATCCCCTCCATTTCACCATGCTCAAGGATTTCGATCTTCTCGCTGATACAGGTGCCCAATACGCGCCCGTTAATAATAATATTTGGCGCGGTAAAATCCCCTTCAATAAAGCCGTTACGCATAACGTGAAGAATGCCATCTTTAAGCATAACCGTTCCCGTTAATTTGCCATAAATGTGAATATCTCCATCAATCTCCAGTGAGCCTGTGAACACAGATTCCGAAGCAATCACCGTGCAGCGCCGCGCGGGCTGTACGGCAGTGCTAGCCTCCTCAGGTACAGATGGCATAGTAGTCAGAGTGGATACCCCGGAGGCTGCTTTATTTTCAACGGCCTCTTGCTCTCTTTTTTAAACATTTTAAATCCATTTTTTATTATATTAAAATTTAGAAGGGCTAATACAAGCCCACCGACAGTCAGAAATATCATTACGGGATAATGTAATACATAACAGGCGAGGGCAATAATCCAGCCCAACCAGACAAACCAGAGGCTGGCATTTTTCTTTTTTTGGTCAACAATCATTGTTGATCCGGAAATTAGTCATCATCGTCCTTTCCAGCGGGTCATCATCCTGAGGAAGAGTTTATATAAAAAGTAATTATCCATGCTATGAATACTTATTTAACCGTAGGTAAAACATGAAAGATGCGCCCTATCACAGCCATAGAAGCACCCTTTGCGGGTTTGTGAACGAAAGCGTTACAATCCGACTATTCGATTTTCACCTTATGGAAACCTGCAGATGACCAAACATTATGATTACCTCGCCATCGGCGGCGGCAGCGGCGGCATCGCCTCCATTAACCGTGCGGCAATGCATGGGCAGAAATGCGCGCTGATTGAAGCAAAAGATCTGGGCGGTACTTGCGTGAACGTAGGTTGTGTCCCCAAAAAAGTGATGTGGCATGCGGCGCAAATCGCCGAGGCGATTCACAACTACGGCCCAGACTATGGTTTTGATACCACGCTAAATAAGTTCGACTGGGACAAACTGATTGCCGCCCGTACTGCTTACATCGACCGTATCCACACTTCCTACGACAATGTTTTGGGTAAAAACAACGTGGATGTGATTCGCGGCTTTGCTAAGTTCGTGGATGCGCATACCGTAGAAGTTAACGGTGAAACCATCACCGCAGACCATATCCTGATTGCTACCGGCGGCCGCCCAAGCCACCCGAACATCCCTGGTGTAGAGCACGGTATTGATTCCGATGGCTTCTTCGCGCTGCCAGCGTTGCCTAAACGCGTTGCCGTTGTGGGCGCAGGCTATATTGCGGTGGAAATCGCAGGTGTGATTAACGCTCTGGGTTCTGAAACACACCTGTTCGTGCGTAAACACGCGCCGCTGCGCACCTTCGACCCGCTGATCGTGGAAACGCTGCTGGAAGTCATCAACACCGAAGGCCCAACGCTGCACACCCAGGCCGTGCCAAAAGCGGTAGTGAAGAATGCCGACGGCAGCCTGACGCTGGAGCTTGAAGATGGCCGCAGCGAAACCGTAGATTGCCTGATTTGGGCAATTGGCCGTGAACCGGCAACGGACAGCTTCAACCTGGCCGTGACGGGCGTGAAAACCAACGCCAAAGGCTATATCGAAGTCGATAAATTCCAGAATACCAGCGTGCCGGGCATTTATGCCGTAGGGGATAACACCGGCGCTGTAGAACTGACGCCGGTTGCCGTTGCTGCTGGCCGCCGACTGTCCGAGCGCTTGTTTAACAACAAGCCGGATGAGCACCTGGATTTCAGCAATGTTCCTACCGTTGTGTTTAGCCATCCCCCTATTGGCACCGTAGGCTTAACTGAGCCGCAGGCGCGTGAGCAATATGGCGATGACAACGTGAAAGTCTATAAATCCTCCTTCACCGCGATGTATACCGCCGTCACCTCTCATCGCCAGCCGTGCCGCATGAAGCTGGTCTGCGCGGGTGCGGATGAGAAGATCGTGGGTATTCACGGTATCGGTTACGGCATGGACGAAATGCTGCAAGGCTTCGCCGTGGCGCTGAAAATGGGTGCCACGAAGAAAGACTTCGACAACACTGTCGCGATTCACCCGACAGGCTCGGAAGAGTTTGTGACTATGCGTTAATTCGCATTTCTGCTGGCTTAGACGGGTTTGGGGGTTACCCCTGGCCCGTTTTTTTATTTCCAGAGATGTCACCTGAAAAACTGTTTAAATTTAAATAAAAGATCCGTAACTCATAAAATGAACAACGCTATCATGACGATGTTCATTTTATGATCCCCTGAGAGAAGTTCATGAAAAATTACATTCCTGCATTATTAGTTTGTGCACTTGCATTTTCTGGCCAGGCACTGGCTATGGACAGATCTGCGGGCGGTGCGCTGGCAGGTGCTGCCGTAGGTGCAGCAACGGGCAAAAGCGTGAAAAGTACCGTTAGCGGCGCCGTTGTTGGCGGCGGTACCGGGGCGATGTTTAAACATGGCGATACAGGCAAGGCCGCGCGTAAAGGTGGTGCCATTGGTGCAGCCGTAGGCGGTGTTGCGGCAGCCACAACGGGTAACAGCGTACTGAAAGGTGCAGCCGTTGGTGCGGGGACTGGCGGCCTGGTAGGTCAGGCAACGCATTAATCCACTATGGCGGCCGTCAGGCCGCCATGCATTATGCAGTAGATTACTGGTAGTACAGTTCCAGCGTGCTCAGACCGTCGAGCTGAATATCATGTGTCAAATCTAACTCTGAGCCTTTATTTAAATAAGCCTCAACCTGAATTTTCCCCTGCAGATTTTCAAATGCCAGAGGAATGGTGCTGCCCTGCTCTGACCACGAAGTTAATGTATCAGAGTCATGCGCATAAAGGCTTGAACTGGGTTTCGGATGCCAGCCTGGAATATAAGGAATCATATAGATTGAAGAGACATCTTTGCTATCCGCGCTGACATCAGCCAGTGCAAGGCCATATCCGCCAATATTAACAGTACCGTCGACACCTAACCCAACGGCAGGATAGTTCGCTATATTAAATAGCGGCGTTGGCGCATAAGCGGCGCCACCGGCACCTTCGTCAGCGCCTGCGGTAGTGCCTGGTCGCCCATTCATCGTATGAATAGATACTTTCGTCGGCGCTCTGCAGCTAATAGAAAAATTCAGCGTCTTTTGTTCGAGTGCAGTATAGCTATCAGCGCTAAGGGTATGCGCTTTAATCATACCATAATCAATAATCCCGCCTCCGGAGATGGCTGGCATACAGGCAGCAGGAGATATAGTCCCAGAAACTTTAACATCAACGCTTTCAACTGCCAGCGCAGATGTCGCTGTTAACGTCAGGAATACTAACAGAGATTTTTTTTGGGGTATTGATATAAACATGCTTCATTCCTTTTAAAAAGAATCTATTCCGGCATGCATTCACCCTTAAACGTAAACACCTTCGCGAAGTAGACTCCTGATGTTTAAGATAATAGCCATTAGAATATTTTTTTGCCTTGCCGCTTTAACGGCAAGGCTAATTTTAGCTCATTACAGATAAACCAGTTCAATAGTTGTCAGGCCATCGAGCTGGATGTCGTGCGTCAGATCCAGTTCTGAAGCTTTGTTGATAAACCCTTTAATGGAAACAGTACCACTCAGGTTTTTAAGCGATGCTGGCGTGTTATCACCGGTACCTACTTTCCATGAGACATTAGAGACACTGTTAACATCATAAGCGGAATTCATATAGTTATTGGACCAGGTAGGATTACCCTCTCTCTGGATGATAGATGTCGTATCACTGCTGCTATCAATAGTTACGTCGCTGAATAACACCGAATAGCCGCCAATTTTACGCTCACCGTCTAACCCCAGGCCGACAGCAGGATAAAACTCAGAAGTCGTACCGTAGCTTATTGGAGAGCGTCCTGCCCCTGCAGCACCTTCAGTAGCTCCAGCCAGTGAATTTAAACGGCCATCAATTGCTTTCACGGCAACTTTTGTCGGTGCATCACAGGAGATTGTTAGATTCAGTTTTTTCTCATCCAGAATGGTGTAATTATCGCTAGATAAGACATTTGCTTTGATCGTGCCATAATCTGCAACACCACCGCCTGAAATTGTCGCAGAGCATGCATCTGGCGTAATGGTACCAATAACCTTAACATCAACGCTTTCGGTCGCCATTGCGGATGTTGCGGTTACTGCCAGTACCGCCAGTGCACAAGCTGATTTTTGCATTACTTTAAACATGATTTATTCCTTTATATAAAGAACCCGTCCCGGCCTGTATTCAGTCCTGAATGCAAACTATCCCTGGGAGCAGGTTCATAAGATTTAATTTAATGAAAGATTACAGATAAACCAGTTCGATAGTTGTCAGGCCATCGAGCTGGATGTCGTGCGTCAGATCCAGTTCTGAAGCTTTGTTAAGATATGGTTTTACCGCAATGTCACCAGTAAGCGTGGTGAAAGCCATTGGTACGACAGCACCTTTTTCGGCCCAGGAGACATTTCTCACTGAAGTGGTATCGTAAATATCCCCATCAACGTCTATATCCCAGTTGATGGCGCTGTTACGATAAATGGTATCCACGGCAGCATTATCAGCAAGTACGGTTGAGGTCAGGACGCGAACGCTGTAACCGCCAATTTTTGATGTACCATCAAGCCCTAACCCTACGGCGTTCGCAGCGCTGATATCAATACCCGATGGCCGACGTCCGGCCCCACCAGCGCCCTCGGTTGCACCAGCAAGGGTATTTGGACGGTCGTTAACTGCTTTAATAGCGACTTTAGCCGGAGCACTGCAGCTAATACCAAAGGTCAGCGTCTTCTCTGACAGCACGGTATAAGCATCGGCAGAAAGAGTATTGGCACGAATAGTACCGAAATCAACGACGCCACCACCAGAAATAGTCGGAGTACAGGCACCCGGTGTAACGGTACCAATAACCTTCACGTCAACGCTTTCGGTTGCCATTGCGGATGTTGCGGTTACTGCCAGTACCGCCAGTGCACAAGCTGATTTTTGCATTACTTTAAACATGATTTCTTCCTTTTATGTAAAGAGTCTGTTCCGGTTTATATTCAGCCCTGAATACAAACTGTCCATGGATAGCAGACTCATGATGGTTAATTTAACAATATCATTGCCTTAAAAAGGCCATCATTTTTCCACCAGATCCCTGGAGGAAATAAAATCCTTACCTTACAGATAGTAGAGTTCCAGCGTACTCATGCCATCCAGCATAATTGGCCTGGTTCTATCCAGCGCCGAACCTTTATTAAGATATGACTGAACGTTCAAAGTGGCGCTTAGCATCTCAAAAGCTTTTGGCGTCGTGGTATTTTTAGTTCCCCAGGTCGTCAATAGCTCGGTATTATTATTAACAATGGCCTTACTTTCATTGACGTGCCAGGTTGACTCACCAATGTTATGCATAAGAAGAGTGGCTTTTTCTCCATCGACCAGAGAATCAGACAGTGACAACGTATAGCCACCTATTTCTTCACCTCCTTCATCGTCCTGTATAATGAAAGGAATATTGCTTGCCTTAACAAAGGGGATCTTAGAAACGACCTCCTCGCCTGAAGCAGACACTTGACCAGCCTGCTTAGTAGGCCGGCTATTAACGGATTTCAGCGCAACCATAGTGGGTGCAGCGCAATTGATGGAGAGATCCAGCTTCTTGCCTGCCAGTACATTAAAATCATCTTCCGACAGCGTTTCCGGTTTAATCGCACCATAATCGACAACACCACCGCCGGTTAGCATCAGGACGCAGGCCGAGGGAGCAATAGTACCGATAACTCTGACATCGACGCTTTCTGTCGCTAATGCATTATTGATACTGAAGGCTAAAAACAAACCTACATATTTAAACTGCTTGTGCATAAAAATCCTTTTAATTCAATTCACTACCCCGACGAATACCACCCTGTACGCGTTCGGTTAAAAAATGCAAAGAAAATGAGTTAGTCTCCTCTTTGCTATCGCTATCTGTTACTCATAAATTTATAACTATCTGTTTTATAGTTTTTTTATGGCGTAATTAGATTTATTTGGCTAGCTTGCCCGCTATTCTATGCCCGGGAGAGGAGCAGCGGCAATACAGTTCATTTTTTCGTATGTAAGAACTGAAAGCCACATTTTTAAGATTTATAAGCCATGAATAATTTGAAACGCAGGATATAACACCACCTGAACGTATTTTTTCAAGATTATTTATTTGCACAGTTATTGGCATGCACATCAACCGAAAATTGCATTTTTTGCATTTAATCCAGCAAAAAATGCTGATTAATTATCTACGGCAACAATTGAGAAACCATTTTGCGGGACTCATTTCATATCATCAAAATTACTCCCTTAAAAAACATAAAGTTAAAAACAGGAGAAATAAAAATGTTAAAATATGGTAAAACAAAACCAAATTTAAAGTGAGATAATCCCTGGAAGAACCGCAGAGTTCATTAGTGCAGCAACAAATAAAACGCTAAGTTGTTAAATAACAAATATCCAATAACATCATCATGTTATATGCGAAGCGTCGTACTAATTAAGCGACAAGGTGTTGAAGGCATGCCGTTGAATCAGTTTTCGTGAAATTGCCTGTTCCACCCCGGCACATAACCAGGGGCAGCCCTCATAATCGGAAAGAAAACGTCAATGAGTGACCAGTCGGGTTTTACCGAATCGCTTTATAGACTGCCCGCTGAATATCTACCTCATCGCTTTTTACTGGCTCGGGCTGCCGCCCCTGCGCTTTGGCTTCTGCATACTGCTTTTTCGCCACCGCCTGCCGCTGCACTGCTCGTTCGAGATCTTCTTTCTGTCGCCTCACCGTTCCCGGCTTGCTGCAAAATGCTTTCAGAAACTCTTTACGCTTCGCGGTCAGGCTTTGCCCATCTTTCATTGCCTGCGTCATGGTATTAATCATTCTTCGGCAAGGACGGACTTCATCCATTTGCGAGCGATACTGGAGCAAAGTGGTCAGAGCGTCATCGCTATCTGCCGCAAGAGCCGGTTCAGCGAATGAAACCTTCCAGCTCATGCCCCCCTGCATAAATAGCCGGATAACAGGTGAGTCTCCGCGTTCGATGGCTGAACGCAGGTTAAATTCATCCCAGGTGATCCCCATATTCGCCAGCTTATCCCGCGGGCTGACCTTTTCCGGCGCTTGCTCTGCCGCCTGAACCGTCGTCGCGACTTCCGGTGCCGGGGGATCCTGCTGCTTATTCATATCGTTAACGATAGTAAGCACAAAAATCACCATGCCAATGACGCCAACACCGACCATCGCCCACAGCGCAACGGAGGCGGTATCGGCGACATCGCGCTTTTTACCGCTGTCAGCCTTATCCACCCGTTCGATGGAGTCCTTTATCTCACCCGTATCTCTGCCCGTCGCTTCATATAGCCTGTACGCACGGTCCATATAATCTTCCAGCTCAGCCTCGTCGCAAGAGAGCAGAATCCGTGGATTCACCTTCTTACGTCCTTCATCGCAGGCTTTCTGGATGGCATCGCTTATTTCGTCATAATAATTGTCGAGTAAAGCCGCCTGGGCACTGGAAAGCGAACGGTTCTCCATAAGGGCATTACGGAGCACGCGAACGTCATCCAGGAAAGTTTGCAGCGTTTTACGCTGATCGATAAACAGGCTTAATTGTGACGTACTTTGATAAAGGGTGGCGTAGTGGCAGGCAAATTCTTTTTTATCCACCAGCAGCTGTGCCAGTTCGCTAAAACGCATGCCGCTGAGAATATCGCCCCGCTCGGCATTTTTAAGCCAGCCTTTGACTTTGTCGGTGCCGAACTGCGCTTTCAGCTGGCTAACCAGCTGGGTCTGATTTACCCAGGCGCTGTTAATGATACCGCGCAGCATCAGCTCAATGCCGCGGATCTGCCTGCGGGCCGTGTTATTCACCCTCTCGTCAGCATCGTTTACGTCGGTCGAGTAATTCAGCAAAGGCTGTTTACTGCGAACCAGCTCGAGAAAACTGATAAAGCGTAGCGCGGCAATCAGCTGATTATCACTGACCTCCTGCCCACTTTCATACTGGGGTACAAGCTGCTGAAGGTGGCGTAGCGATAGCGTAAACTGCGACATCTCCGCGTCATTCAGGTTAAGGCGACGAGCCACTGCCGCCCAGCTTCCCATCCCCTGTCGAGCCATTTCAAGCTGCTGGAAAAACCATTGCGGGTCTTTGCCCCCGGCAACGCGAATTCTTAATAGTGGCAGGATCTGTAACGAGGCCTGACGTATCACACCCAGGCAAGTTTCAAACTTATCCCGTATCAGCAGCTGTGCGGTGCTGGTCATGGTTTTCCTTTATCAGTAAACGGCGTAAAAACGCCTGATGCGGTCATTGCGCATCAATCCATCGACGATGGTATTTTTATGGTTGCAGGTTTGAGTGGAGTAACTAATTAAAAAGCTAAGTATTTTCCAGTACATGCCCCAGCGCCTCACCTGTCTTACGCAGAGCAGCTTCAAGCGCTGCATCAACCGGCAAAGCATAGTTCAGGCGAAGACAATTGCGATATTTTCCGGAAGCCGATAAGAGCGACCCCGCCACCAGATGGATCCCCTCTTCACGTAGCGCACAACAGATGGGGACAAGATCGATATTCTCAGGAAGTTCGACCCACATAATAAACCCGCCCTGAGGGCGGCTAACGCAGATACCACATGGGAAATATTGCCGAACCCGGCAGGTGAACACTTCGAGATTACGCTGGTAAATCTGCCGCATACGACGCAGATGACGATGATAGTGGCCGTTACGAATAAACTCAGCCACGGCATATTGAGCCAGCGTGCCCGTGCTGCCCGTGCCGATGTATTTCATATGCAGGGCCCGGTCGAGATAACGTCCGGGAATAATCCAGCCCACCCGTAATCCTGGGGCAAGCGTTTTAGAAAATGAACTGCAAAGCAGTACGCGCCCATCGATATCCAGAGACTTGATCGCCATCGGGCGCGGATATTCGTAGGCCATTTCGCCGTAAACATCATCTTCAATAATCGCAATATCAAAGCGCTGGGCAAGGCAGAAAACCGCTCTTTTCCGCTCTTCAGGCATGATAAACCCAAGCGGGTTGTTGCAGCTGGGCACCAGAATCACCGCTTTGATCGGCCACTGTTCCAGCGCCAGCTCTAATGCCTCCACGCTGATGCCCGTCACGGAATCGGTCGGGATCTCAACAACTTTGATGCCGAAAGCACGCAGCATCTGCATGGTGCCGTGAAAAGAAGGGGACTCCACCGCCACGATATCACCCGGCTCGCACACGGCACGAATGGCAATCGAGAGCGCTTCGTGACAGCCATTAGTAATTAAGATGTCGTCGCTGCTAACCACACAGCCGCTGTCGAGCATCAAACGTGAAATCTGCTGGCGCAGGGCGCGCATGCCGTAAACGCTGTCATAGCCGAGCAGCTCGGGCTCCTGATACTGAGCGATGCGCCCAAGCTCCCGCCATAAAGGTTTGATGGTCGGCTGGGTCACATCAGCATTTCCACTGCCCAGCGCCACCATCTCCCGCTCTTCACGAGCGGTCAGCTGTTCAAGTACCGCATCCCACTGGGTAATCTCCACGGGGCGCTGCACCGGACGAGTCAGCTGGGGAACCGGAGGCTGCGCTTTGCGCTGGGTAACGAAATAGCCGGAACGCGGCTGCGGGGAAATAAGCTGCCGATCTTCAAGAAGATGGTAAGCCTGCTGAACGGTACTGATACTGACGCCATGTTCGCTACTCAGGCTTCGTACCGAAGGCAACCGCTCGCCGCTGCGATACAGCCCCTGTTCGATACGTTCCGCCAGTAAAGAGGCGAGATGTTGATAACGCGTCATGCTGTATCCTCTCGATTAACAATACAGACCCCGAAACCAGTACAGATTCTCAGGAAAAACACCATTCAGTTCATGTTTTAGCGCGTCTGTATGTTAAATAAAAGTAATATTTGAGCCTGCCTGTAAATTGTATGGCGGCGCATGATGATCCCCTGACCAACAGAGGAGAAACATCATGGGCTTTGAAGAAAATCGTGCTCGCAAACCGTTTTATGGCTTCATCATGATCTACCATTATTTTCGGCAGAAAAGGCTGCACCGTCAGGCTTCACGAGCTTTAAAGGTACTGAGCAAGGAACAATTACGAGACATAGGGCTGACGTCTGATGATTTATCCCGCTGGAAATAAATTCACCTGACGGCGCGGCTAACTGGCGCCGTTCTTTTTTGCTGCTATCAATAAATATCTACAATCCATTAACAAAAAGGCATGACAATGCACATCGCAGATTTACCCTTCGTCACCACAGACTGGGCGAGCCTGCCCGCCACTGAACATCCCGGTACCACCGGCAAAGCTTACTGGCGAACGCAGCACTTTGGGCCGATGCGGGTACGCATGGTGGAATACACTGCGGATTATCTGGCCGACCACTGGTGCCAGAAAGGCCATGTCCTGCTGTGTGTTAAGGGAGAGCTGCAAACGGAACTGGAAGATGGCCGGCAGTTTACGCTCAGCCCGGGCATGAGCTATCAGGTTGCCGATAACGCCGAGCCACACCGCTCCTCAACCAGGACTGGCGCAACGCTGTTTATTGTCGATTAATCTCACTTTCAGGAAGACTCACCGACGTTATGCCATGCTTACAGGGTGTACCCGAAGCTCAACAATAAGCTTAAGGAGAACCTATGAAGAGAGTTCTGGTTATTGCAGGGTTAAGCACCCTCATCAGCTTTTCTGTCCTCGCCGACGATCGGGGAGGATTCAAAAACGATGCCGCCCCGCCGCCGCCGCATGCGATGGATAAAGGTTATCGTGGAATGGAGGATGCCCAGGGGATGACCATTGTGCAGGCAAAAGCGATGCATGACGGTGCCAGCGTCTCGCTGACCGGCAACCTGATTAAGAAAACGGGCGAGGACAGATATCAGTTCAGGGACAAAACCGGCACGCTGGATGTCACTATTCCCCTGGCGGTATTCGATGGTCGAAGCGTACAGCCCGATCAGCTGATAGCCATTAACGGCACGCTGGATAAAAAGCAGAAGCCCGCCGTGATGAAAGTGGATCACCTGCAGAAGCAGTAGCGAGCTTTATCCTCTCCCCGTAGGGTGCTGCAGCTTACTCACATCTCACTCTGGTTACATATCAGGGTGAGATCTGTAAACCCGCAGGTATTCCGTTCCCCCGTACGTCTGGTTATCTCTGCGACCGTTGCGAACGGTGAACGGAACCTTCTCGATCTCGCCCATAACATTTTCAGAGGTCCGTACAAGACAGCCCCACAGGCGAGAGGAAAAAACCTACAGCATCATCCCGCCGGAAACCTCAATCCGCTGTGCGTTAGCCCAGCCCATTTCATCGCTCAAAATTGCAGCAATCGCATCGCCGATATCATCCGGTTGACCGACGCGGCCCAGAGCGGTGTGCTCGGAAACCGCCTTGTTAACCTGCTCATTATCCCGCACGACGCCGCCGCCAAAATCTGTCGCAATCGCCCCCGGCGCGATGATATTCACCGAGATACCGCGCTCGCCCAGCTCTTTAGCCTGATACTTCGTCAGCACTTCCATGGCCCCTTTCATGGTGGCGTATGCTGCCTTGCCGGGAAATGCGAAGCGAGTTAGCCCTGTAGAGACGTTCAAAATGCGCCCGCCGTTTTTCATCAGCGGCAGTAGGTGCTGGGTCAGGAAGAACGGCCCCTTCAGGTGGATGTTCATTAATTCATCAAACTGCGCCTCCGTCGTTTTTTCGTACGACGCGTCCAGCCCGATACCGGCGTTGTTTACTAAATAATCAAACGAGTCGCGCTGCCACACGTCGTGCAGCTGCTGTTTTACTTCCGCCGTAAAGGCCGCGAAGCTGGCGCTTTCGCCGACGTTCAGCTGAATTGCTACCGCTTTCACGCCTTTCAGCTCAAGTTCACGCACAACGTCCTGCGCTTCCTGCTGCTTACTGTTATAGGTGAGGATGATACCGACGCCCCTGGCCGCCAGCTTCAGCGCGGCGTTTTTTCCTAATCCACGGCTGCCGCCGGTCACTATTGCGATGGTTTGTTTCATATTTTGCCTCGTTGATTGCCGTACGGTGATTGAGAGACAGCTTATTAGATGCTACAAAATCAATAAAGATGGCAATATGCACATCACTGTTTCATTTCAAACAACAATGGCGGTTTTTAGTGGATAAAATACAGGCAATGCAGCTGTTCATTCGGGTAGCTGAACTGGAGAGTTTTACCCGGGCCGCCGACACCCTTGGACTTCCTAAAGGTAGCGTATCCCGACAGATCCAGGCGCTGGAAAGCGCGCTGGGTACGCGTTTGTTGTATCGCACCACGCGCCGGGTACAGTTAACCCAGGACGGAATGGTCTATTACGAACGCTGCCGGGATTTACTCGCTAACCTCGATGAGCTGGATGGTCTTTTTTTGCACGATCCATCCACCATCAGCGGACGCTTGCGGGTAGATATGCCCGTATCGCTGGCCAGGAATCTTGTCATGACCAAACTACCGGCCTTCTTACAGCAATATCCGGGCATTGAGCTGGAGTTAAGTAGCAGTGACAGACTGGTTGATGTGGTACGCGAAGGGTTCGACTGCGTGGTACGCGTGGGGTATCTGAAAGATTCCGGGCTTATCGCACGTTCCGTGGGCAAGCTTACTCAGATCAACTGCGCCAGCCCCGATTACCTGGCGCGGTTTGGCTATCCTGAATCCCTGGAAGATCTGGCATCCCACGCCGTAGTGCATTATGCCGTTAACCTTGGTACTCGCCCTCAGGGCTTTGAAGTCTGTGTGGATAAAGCAACGCAGTGGGTGAAAACCGGCGGGGTCATCACCGTTAACAGTACGGAAACTTATCAGGCAGCGTGCCTTGCGGGACTGGGTATTATTCAGGCACCCCGCATCGGCCTGAGGGAGCCTCTCAAAAACAAGAAACTCCTTGAGATTCTGCCGCAGTACCGCGCAGCGCCTCTGCCCGTTTCGCTGCTTTACCCGCATCGTCGCAACCTGTCGCGACGGGTGCATTTGTTTATGGAATGGCTCACTGATGCAATGAAAACGTATGTAGATTAGCGTTCGGGCTATAATTTCCTTAACATCAAAGCCAAAGATAAGGAAAAAATTGATGCCGGATAATCAGGAAAAACGCCCTACGGACTCGCTCGAATACGAGCCGGTCGCCCCCTTTCAGACCGATCCGAAACCGGAGGTCGTACCCGCAGAGCGCCCGGCTGACCCGGATCCACTGCTAAAAATGAAGACCGGGAACGCAACGGTCAATCACACCATCGATACCGTAAACAGGACGGTGAAACGCCCTATGGTGGCGCACCTGATACGCGCCGCTGAACGTTTTAACGATCGTCTCGGCAACCAGTTTGGTGCGGCTATCACCTACTTCTCGTTCCTGTCGCTCATTCCGATCATGATGGTGGCCTTCGCCGCCGGCGGCTATGTTCTCGCCTCCCACCCGACGTTGCTACAGGATATCTTCAATAAAATCTTTGCCAACGTCAGCGACCCAACGCTTGCCGCTACGCTTAAAAACATCATTAACACCGCCGTGCAGCAGCGCACCACGGTTGGTCTGGTGGGTTTATTAATAGCGCTGTATTCGGGTATCAACTGGATGGGGAATTTGCGTGAAGCGGTACGCGCGCAGTCCCGGGACAAATGGGAACGCAATCCGCAGGATAACGAGAAATTTTGGGTAAAATATTTGCGCGACTTTATCTCGCTGATTGGCCTGCTGGTGGCGCTTATCGTGACGCTTTCTATTACCTCCATTGCAGGTTCGGCGCAGGCGACCATTATTCACTTCCTGCATCTGGATAACATCGATTGGCTGAAACCTGCCTGGCATTTGATTGGCCTCGCGATTTCTATTTCCGCCAACTACCTGCTGTTCTTCTGGATTTTCTGGCGTCTGCCGCGCCACCGCCCACGTAAAAAGGCGCTGATCCGCGGCACGTTTATCGCCGCCATCGGCTTCGAGGTGATTAAAATCATCATGACCTACAGCCTGCCAAAACTGGTCAGCTCGCCGTCCGGCGCGGCCTTTGGCTCCGTGCTGGGGCTGATGGCTTTCTTCTATTTCTTCGCCCGCTTAACGCTGTTCTGCGCAGCGTGGATTGCCACGGCGGAGTACAAAGACGACCCGAGGATGCCGGGAAAAACCCATAAATAACGCAGTTAAAACATGTCGGTGGATGGCGCTTGCGCTTATCCCCCCTACGAATCGCGATGTTATGTAGGGTGACGTCATCCACCAAAATAGTGTTTAACGCACCCCACCTCCAGAACATAAATCCAGCCTGTAACTTTTATTTAACTAAAATCCAGTTTTATTATCTGCCTTATTACTAAATATAAGAATATCTAAGCTGCTTCTGTCTCGGGATGAAAATTATTCGCTTTATGAACGATTTTCGAACAAGCCCGGCCCGCCTGCCGCGTTGAAATCAGGCTTTTGCTGTGCGTAATATGGCCCTTCGTCGCCATATAAATAAGAAAAAATTATGCAAGCATCCATTGCCACAACTATCGATACCGAGACCGAGAGCACGCCGGTCAACTCACGGGGAAAAGTTGTCGTTGCCTCTCTGGTCGGCACGGCCATTGAGTTCTTCGACTTTTATATCTATGCCACCGCAGCGGTGATTGTCTTCCCGCACATCTTCTTTCCGCAGGGTGATCCTACGGCCGCCACCCTACAGTCGCTGGCGACCTTTGCCATTGCCTTCGTGGCCCGTCCGATTGGCTCCGCGCTGTTTGGGCACTTCGGCGACCGCGTGGGCCGCAAGGTGACGCTGGTTGCTTCGCTGCTGACCATGGGCGTCTCCACGGTGATTATCGGCCTGCTGCCGGGCTATGAAACGATCGGCGTGCTGGCCCCGATGCTGCTGGCGCTGGCGCGTTTTGGCCAGGGGCTTGGCCTGGGCGGGGAATGGGGCGGTGCCGCGTTGCTGGCAACGGAGAACGCGCCAAAGGGTAAGCGTGCGCTCTATGGCTCCTTCCCGCAGCTCGGCGCGCCAATCGGCTTCTTCTTTGCCAACGGCACCTTCCTGCTGCTCTCCTGGCTGCTGACCGACGAACAGTTCATGTCATGGGGCTGGCGCGTACCGTTTATCCTCTCTGCGGTGCTGGTGATTATCGGTCTGTACGTTCGCGTCTCGCTGCATGAAACGCCGGTATTTGCCAAAATCGCCAAAGCGGGCAAGCAGGTTAAAGTGCCGATGGGCACGCTGCTGAGCAAACACATGAAGGCGACAGTTCTGGGCACGTTTATCATGCTCGCCACCTACACGCTGTTCTACATCATGACCGTCTACTCCATGACCTACAGCACCGCCGCTGTCCCGGTAGGCCTGGGTTTCTCACGCAATGACGTGCTGTGGATGCTGATGATGGCGGTGATTGGTTTTGGCGTGATGGTGCCGATTGCAGGCTACCTGGCGGATGCCTTTGGCCGCCGCAAGTGCATGATTGTGATTACCAGCCTGATGATTATCTTCGCGCTGTTCCTGTTCCAGCCGCTGCTGGGCTCGGGGAGCGAGGCGCTGGTGATGGCGTTCCTGCTGATTGGCCTGAGCCTGATGGGCCTGACGTTCGGCCCGATGGGCGCGCTGCTGCCGGAGCTTTTCCCGACGGAAGTGCGCTACACCGGAGCATCGTTCTCTTATAACGTAGCGTCGATTCTGGGCGCATCCGTCGCGCCGTATATCGCCACCTGGCTGCAGTCCAACTACGGCCTGTTCTACGTCGGTGTCTATCTGGCGGGCATGTCCGTTCTGACGCTGATTGCGCTGCTGCTGACCAAAGAGACTCGTCACCAGTCGCTGTAACCTTTTGGTGGAAGGCGCCAGCGCTTTTGCACCCTACACTTATCTTTGCGGCGGGTAGCGTTTAACGTTACCCGCCGTTTCTTTTATATCACTTCTTCATCTGCCCAAGTATATTACGGCACTGGTTTTCATCCCCTTCAGACGGTGAGATCAGCGCCAGCAGCGCGGCGGCCGGAGTCACCAGCGTTGCCAGCGCGGCAGCTACTGCACCACGTGCAATTAGCGGCCCGGCTTTCACACCCGCATCCGGGTTTTTGAACGTGCCGCGCACGTAGAGCGGCGAGCGCAGGGTCATGATACGGATCCCTTTGCTCTCCGGGTCGATGGTCAGATCGAGCCGTTCACTGGCGAAGTTCGTTGTTCCCGTCACGTTAATCAGCGCGTTCTCGGTATCGAACGCAAAGATGCGCGGCGTGGCCACCCCGCCCCGTAAATCCAGGTTCGCAGCGGCGCAGTTAATACGCACTTCATCATCGCCAAAGATCGCCCCGACGATGTAGTTCCCGACGTTAAGACCGACAATTTCCATCAGGTTGCGGCTGATCAGGCCGTCGTTCATCAGCAGCTTAAGGTTACCGTCGCTGCTGCCTAGCAGCGCAGCTACCGAGTTACCGCTCCCCCGAAGATCCGCATCGCCGTTCAGCTCGCCGAGCGTTTTCTGCATGGATTCAACTTTCGGCATCAGTTGTTTAAGCTGCAAACGGCGCGCCTGAATATCTGCCCGCCCCTGCATCGGTTTTTTGTCACCTTCCAGATGGATATTGGCGCTGATGGTGCCGCCCGCCATGCCAAACTTCAGCGGCTGGAGGCGCAGGTCAGCGTTTTTGAGGATCACGTGAGTGGAGAGATCGCTCAGCGGCAACGTGCCGCTGTGTTCGATACGCCCGCCTTTGAAGCGCACGTCCGCGTCCATCACGTCCCATTTGTCCGTTTCGAAACGGTCATACGGCAGAACTTTGTCCGCAGGCTGAACCGTTTTCTCGCCCTTCTTCTCTTCGGATTTCTTGCTCTGCTGCGCGCCCTTGCCGGAATCCACGCCAATCAGCGGCCCTAAATCCGCCAGCCGCAGCTGTTTCGACTCCAGATCGCCTTCCAGTTTAGGCCGAGGTTTGCCCTGCGAATAGGTCAGCGAGCCATGAATATCGCTGTCGCCAATGCGGCCGTTGAAGTTCAGATAGCGGAAGACCGAGCCCTTTTCGGTATCGATTTTCGCCAGCAGGTGGCCGTCCGTTTCAAACGGCGGCGTATCCGGCAGCAGCACGCCGGTCAGATCGTAGAGGTTGCCCAGCGAGTCGCCGGAGAACTTCAGCCTCAGGTCCACGCCGCCCATTTTCATCGGATCGTTGATGGTGCCTATCAGCGCAACGCGAGAGTTACCGGAACGAACGTCGGCCTGCACCGGGAAGGCCGTGTCGCCTTCGCTGCGCAGCGCCAGCATGCCGCCGATTTTCCCCGTCCCTTCGATTGGTTCGCCGTTGTAGCGTCCATTAACCTTCAGGCCAAACACATAATCACCCGCTTTGGCGGCATCTTTCCCGGTAGGTTTCGCACCAGAGACTTCTTTAAACGGCAGAGGCTTACCGAGGGGATCGACAATGATCACCATATCCGCTTTGCTGACTTTGTCATCAACGGAGATACGCCCTTTGTCGAACAGGATATTGTCCATGCGGAAAGACCAGGCAGACGGCTGCGCGTTCGGGTCTTTTTTGTCATCCCCCGCCAGCTTAAACGTCCAGTTATTGTTCTTTTCAGACAGACGAATAATTCGTGCGTCAGGCTGCACCAGCTTGATCCACGGGATATAAACGGTTTTGGTGAGCAGCGCCAGCGGCGCCAGCGTGGCATCTACACGGGGCAGATGCACCATGGTAACGTCGGGGATCTCGGGAGGGTTGCCCAGAATAATATCTTCGGCATGAACGTGCGGCCAGGGCACCCAGCTACGCCAGCCGGTCTCCTCTTTATTGCGCTCCCAGGCGACCCCTAAATCCCCGCGAATGGCGAAGGGGCGATTGAGCTCCGTCGAGACTTTTTGGTTGATGGTCGGTTTGAGCCGGTTCCAGTCAAACGTCGCAATCACGATAATTGCCACCACAACCAACAACAATAAAACCCCAACGACTGCGCTACTGATTTTGCCGGTTCTTGTCATGTGTTTCACCTTCCTGTGTGACTTGCCTTAACTAAAGATAGTGTAGCGTCACCAAAAGGGCATCAGGGAAGGCGAATCAAAACGTTTTCAAGGTTTTCAAAAGGAACGGGTCGTGACAGGAAATAACCCTGGGCGGCAACGGCCGGCGATGATTGTACGTCTCGCCATTCGTCTATTGTTTCTACCCCCTCCACAATCACGCCTTTGCAGTAGCGATTCATCAGCTGCAGCAGCATGGTAAACAATGTGCGGCCCTCTTCGCTCTTACGCAGCATGATAAACAGATCGCGGGCAACCTTGATGTAGTCATAGCGTACTTCGCTCAGCGCCGAGAAATTCGCCATGCCAGTACCGAAATCATCCAGCCACAACGGGCCGAACTCATGCATGCTCGCAAGCGTGGCAGCCTGAGGCTGGGTGATATGCTCTACCAGCTCAAACCGTACCCACGGCAGCCGATCGATAAGCAGCAGAATCGGCTGGTAATGCTTCATCGCCACAAGCGTAGGACCGTCGACGTTGACTGACGCAAGAATACCGTGAGCGACAAATACAGATTCCCAGTCGCTCAGCAGATGCAGCTGCTCTTCAATCACCTTCAGGCGGCTGGTGGTTGAAATCGAAGCAAAATAACGATCGGGAGGAATGCGCATCCCTTCCTCGCTCGGATGCATCACTACCGTCAGCAGCTCTACTGCCATCAACGTGCCATCAACTCTATAAATAGGCTGGAAGGTATATTGCCGCTGGCACTGCAACCAGAAGCGTCGCTCCTGCAAACTTTCGATACTCGCTTCAGCCGTATTAAGCCGGTGAGTGATCTGCTTCAACTTCATCATGCATGTCCTGTTTGACTTGATAACTCAGATGGCCCGTCGAAAGGTTATCGGCCCGGCGATCGATAACTTTATGTCGATCGTCCCGTGCGCAGGGATTCTTCGCTCTTTCAGGAAACTGGTCTGGCTCAAAGTTTTTCAAAACGCCGTTTTAAATCGTTTGACTCCTTTTTGGTCGCCCCCCAAACTAGCCATAATGTCAAAAAATCAGGTAACCGATTTATGCCAACCCGGAAAATTGCCATCATTGGCGAATGCATGATTGAACTGTCGCAAAAAGGTGCGGAAGTCAGCCGCGGCTTTGGCGGCGATACCCTTAACACCTCCGTCTATATTGCCCGTCAGGTAGATGCAGCAAACCTTGAGGTGCACTACGTGACGGCGCTGGGCGAGGACAACTTCAGCCAGCAAATGCTTGACGCCTGGCACGACGAGAACGTCCGTACCGATCTCACCCAGCGCCTGGAACACCGCCTGCCGGGTTTGTACTACATCGAGACGGATGCCAGCGGCGAGCGTACGTTTTATTACTGGCGCAACGAAGCGGCAGCCCGCTTCTGGCTGGAAAGCGACCAGGCACAGGCGATTTGCGCAGAACTTGCGCAGTTTGACTACCTCTATCTGAGCGGCATCAGCCTTGCGATCCTCAACCCAGCCAGCCGCGAGAAGCTTATGGCGCTGCTGAAGCAGGCCCGTGCTAAAGGCTGCAAGGTCATTTTTGATAACAACTATCGCCCGCGCCTGTGGGCAAGCAAAGAAGAGACGCAGAAGGTGTATCAGCAGATGCTGAACCATACCGATATCGCCTTCCTGACGCTGGATGACGAAGATCTGCTGTGGGGTGAAAAGCCGGTAGAAGAGGTCATCGCCCGTACCCAGGCGGCGGGAGTGCAGGAAGTGGTCATTAAGCGGGGAGCCGAGTCTTGCCTGGTCGCCATTCAGGATGAAGCCGTACTGGAAGTCCCTGCGGTGAAACTGTCGAAAGAAAAAGTGATTGATACAACGGCTGCCGGCGATTCATTCAGCGCCGGCTATCTGTCCGTGCGTCTGACCGGTGGCAATGCAGAAGATGCAGCAAAACGCGGGCATTTAACCGCCAGCACCGTAATTCAGTATCGCGGGGCTATTATTCCTAAAAGTGCAATGCCACACGGCGGATGACACTGCGTTTATCCGCCCTACGATCGCAAAACCGTAGGGTGGATAAGCATTAGCGTCATCCACCGCAGTAGCTACTGGGCAGGAGGTATATCCGACACATCCTGTTTAGGATTGTCCGTCAGCGGTTGCACGGCAGCAGGCGTCATGACTTTTTCCCACGTCGCCTGTAGCTCCTTCATATTGAACTCCGGCTCACCTTTCGGCTGCAACAGCACCAGAGACATATCCTGCGACAGCTGCTGGCGCACATCCTGATTCAGCATCGTTAACGTCAGGCTATTCAGGAAGTCCTGACGCAGCTTCTGATACTGCTCCGGCGCAATATCCACCACCTGATTTTGCAGCGAACGTAAACGTTGATTGGTCAGCACGTCGGTGTCGGTGCGGGCATAGGTCGCAAACAGCTTGGCCAGCTCATCGTTCTTCTGGGCTATCAGCGCATCAAACTCTTCCTGCGAGAGTCCTTTGTCACGTACGCGCACCAGTTCACGACCCACGGTAGTCAGATTGGCATTCAGATTTTCATTCGGCGAACCGATGTTAATCCCGCACTGGGCGCGCTGATACAGCACGCGACAGTCGAAGCTGAGGTTCAGATCCTTAGGATTACTTTTGCTGAGGTTCTGCTGCACGTGCCAGAACAGGGCCTCACGGGCCAGATCTGCACGCCAGTAACGCAAGAGCGCTGCTGAATCACGAATCGGCTGCCACGGGTTATCCCACATCAGCGACAGGCGATCTTCGCGAACGCTGTCCGTCATCAGACTGACCGGGTCGAGCTTGAGCGGAGAGAGCGTTGGCACCGGGGCTGGCGTTTCACGTTTCCCCTTCAGCGAACCGAAAGTCTTATTAATTTGTTCGGCCACGCTGCGGCTGTCGACGTTGCCCACCACAATCAGGGTCATCGCGTCCGGCGTATACCATTTTTCATAGAATGCTTTGAGCTGCTCGGCATCCACCGGCTGCTTTAAGTCTTGTGCAGGATCGTGGCCCAGCAGCGTAGAACCTTTCAGGCGATAGCGCCACCAGCTGTCCTGGGTATCCATCGGCCAGCTGGCGACCCTATCCTGGGTTTGCAGCGCGGTGCTGACGGTGTCGGGCGTAACGGCCATATTGCCACCGCTGTCTGCAAGAAACGTCAGCGCTTCTTTGAGCAGGTCATTGCGGTTATTCGGCAGGCTGAGATTAAACAGCGTGAAGTCATACGAGACGATAACCGGCGGCAGAGGGCGCGCCGGATCGGTGCTTTGCTGCCATAAAGAACGCACCTGCAAAGGTTGCAGGCTGCCATGTTGAGTCAGT
The DNA here is from genome assembly GCF_016756775.1 of Dryocola clanedunensis subsp. sulfonylureivorans. GTDB lineage: Bacteria > Pseudomonadota > Gammaproteobacteria > Enterobacterales > Enterobacteriaceae > Dryocola > Dryocola clanedunensis. The sequence continues at coordinate 57,508 of NZ_JAERMU010000015.1, forward strand.
GCCAGACGTGGCAAGAAATGGCTGTAGCCGCTCTGCTGGGTACTCTCAGTTAAAGAGCCGGTATTCACCAACAGACGGATTTCTACGCGATCGCTTGGGCGCTGCGGTGTGGCAAGCACCTGCCATTGAAAACCATTGGCCAACTGGCCAGATTGCCATGCCGGGTCGGGCTGAAGAGCTTCTGCCTGCACATTACTGGCGGCGGCGACCAACAGCAATCCGCCAGCTAAGAGTCGAATTTTGGTGCCCTGCATGTGAACCTCTGAGAAACGTTCCTGGTTAAAAAGTGTAACGACGGCACAGAGTTAGCAGAACTGGCCTTCGCTGGTGACAAAGCACCACTCCGTTTGACCGCAGATCCGCGCAAACGTCACTTTCAAAGAGTAAAAAAGATAAATAGCAGGGGGGATTATGCCGAGTCGCCCGCAGCAAGGGCAAGTCGCTGCGGGCAATTGCGTTAGTTATCAGGAGACTTCGGTCACTTTTTTGGCAGAATGTTTGTTATCCAGCGTCTCTGTGAGCTGTTTTTCATCGAGCTGCTTCACCCATTTCGCCACCACGACCGTCGCCACACCGTTACCGACCAGGTTGGTCAGCGCACGCGCTTCAGACATAAAGCGGTCGATACCCAGAATCAGCGCCAGGCCTGCCACCGGTAAATGGCCTACCGCCGAAATAGTTGCCGCCAGCACGATAAAACCACTTCCCGTCACCCCTGCGGCACCTTTCGATGAGAGCAGCAGCACAACCAGCAGTGTGATTTGATGGAAAATATCCATGTGGCTGTTGGTGGCCTGGGCGATAAATACCGCCGCCATTGTCAGGTAGATAGAGGTGCCGTCGAGGTTAAACGAGTAACCCGTTGGAATAACCAGACCGACCACCGACTTGCGGCAGCCCAGCTTCTCCATTTTGTCGAGCATACGCGGCAGCGCGGACTCAGAGGATGAGGTGCCTAATACAATCAGCAGCTCTTCTTTGATGTAGCGGATAAATTTGAAAATACTAAAGCCGGTCACGCGGGCAATAGAGCCCAGCACCAGAACCACAAACAGAATACAGGTAATGTAGAAGCAGATAATCAGCTGGCCAAGCTGCACCAGAGAGCCTACGCCGTATTTACCGATGGTGAATGCCATTGCCCCAAACGCGCCAATCGGCGCCAGGCGCATAATCATATTGATGATGCCGAAGATGACCTGAGAGAAGCTCTCAATAACGTTGAAGATCAGCTGGCCCTTGTGGCCGAGGCGATGCAGCGCGAAGCCGAACAGCACGGCAAACAGCAGCACCTGCAAAATGTTTCCGCTGGCGAAGGCACCGATAACGCTGCCGGGGATAACATCCAGCAGGAAAGCAACCACCCCCTGCTGCTGCGCCTGCTCGGCGTACATGGCCACCGCCTTCGCATCAAGCGTTGCCGGGTCGACGTTCATCCCGGCACCAGGCTGCAGCACGTTGACCACAACCAGGCCGATGATCAGCGCAATGGTGCTGACCACTTCAAAATAGAGCAGCGCCACCGCACCGGTTCGCCCTACCGCTTTCATGCTCTCCATACCTGCAATGCCGGTCACTACGGTACAGAAGATGACGGGCGCGATAATCATTTTAATGAGCTTAACGAAGGCATCGCCCAGCGGTTTCATCTGCGCGCCCACCTCCGGATAGAAGTGACCAAGCAAAACACCGACGGCGATGGCTGTCAGTACCTGGAAATAGAGGCTTTTGAAGAGTTTCATAGGGTGTCCTTGAGAGGTAAATTCCGCAGCACCGCGACCAACCGGGCGGTCTGCGGGGGAAAATTACCACTCATGAACGAACAGATACGTGATACACCGCTAATTTGTAAACAATATTGTTAAATAATTGAACTGGCTTGCGCCAGCCAGATAACATTTGCAACAATGCCGTTACGTTAACGGCGAGGAGAGATAGCGCGCCTCAAAGGCTTCCGGCGGCAACGCTTTAGAGAACAGGTAGCCCTGCGCTATTGTGACGCCTTTCGCCAGCAGCCAGTCGCGCTGCTCCGGCTGTTCAACCCCTTCGGCTACCAGCTTAAGGCCCAGCGTTTTGGCCATCGACACAATCACGCTGACCATTTCACCGTCTTCCGGCAGGCCATCTACAAAGCTCTTATCGATTTTCAGCGCGTCGATGGGCAGCGCCTTCATATGATGCAAATGGCGCAGGCTGGCGTAGCCCATGCCAAAATCATCCAGCGCAATCCTTACGCCGGCTTCACGCAACGGTCGCAGAATGCTGACCGCCGCGTCAGGATCGTCAATCCGGCGGCTTTCTGTGACTTCCAGAATCAACGTGCCCGGCTGGATGCGATAACGCGACAGCATCTCAAGCAGCGAAGGCACCATCTCTTCGTGCAGCAGCTGAAGCGCAGATAAATTGACCGACAGCGGCATAGTGATCCCGTGTTTCTGCCATGCAGCCAGCGTGCGGCAGGACTCTTCGAGGATCCATGTCCCTATCGTTACGATGAGCCCGCAGGCCTCTATCCGCTCAATAAGACCTTCCGGAAGCGACCATTCGCCATCAGGCTGCTGCATCCGCAGCAGGACTTCAGCGCTGACCGTCTCACCGGTACGCATATTCACCTGCGGCTGTAGCCAGATAGCCAGCTTCTGACGCTCGAGCATAGACAGGATATCGTGCTCTTCGGTCAGGCGGCGCTGCGCCTGTTCCATCTGTTCGGGGTCAAAAAACTGAATCTGATTTTTACCGTGACGGCGAGCCGAAAGCGCCGCGGAAACCGCACGACGATAAAGCTGCTCCGCCGTTAACCCACCGTGGAACATCGCGATACCAATGCTGGCCGTTGGCTTAATCTGCAGGCCGTTAATCGGCATATTTTCGTTCAGCGCGGCCATGACCTGCTTCGCCAACGCCATTGCATACCAGGAATCCCGGGTGCCGTGCGCAATGATGCCAAAATCGTTGCCGCTCAGCTGTGCCAGAACCATGCTCGGTGGCAGCACGCTTTTTAATTTACTGACCATCGTCAGCAGCAGGGTTTCCCGCTGCCCTTCATTGAGGACGCCCGCCGCATCGCTGAGCGTTTCGCTTGCTACAACGATCAGCGCGCTGCTTTTTTCGTTCCTCACCAGCTGTTCAAGCAGCGCCAGCAGCAGCGCTTTATTTGGCAAATCGGAAACAGCATGGCGCGTGCCGGACAGGCTCATCTCCTGATACTGACGAAACGCCAGCTGCTGGTTCCGGTTATAGCTGCGTACCAGCATGCCAATTTCATCGTCACGATGCAGCGGCGGCAGCGTTAACTGATGTCCTTCAGCATCCTGTGGGCTGAGGTTGTCCAGCTCGCGGGCGATTTTGCGCAGCGGATGGATAATTAACCGGTTAATCGACCAGCTGATCGCCACCGACAGGATCAGTGCCAGCAGCAGATAGGTGGTTAACAGCGTGGAGATGGTGCTGATGATAAATTTGTACATCCGCCAGGAGTCGGCCTGCAGAACCAGATAGGCCAGCGGCTGCGGGTTAGTCGGGCGCTCCAGCGAGTAGAGAGGCAAAGAGATCTGCACCGGCAGCTCAAAGAGCCGGGCAATCCACATCGGGATCTGCCGCTCCGGGATAAAACTTTTACGCAGTGCCTGAAACTGATTCGGCAACACGACATCCGCCCGGCTGATAATACCGGAAGGTTGAATCTGGTTAAGAATGGCTTCCGCCTGCGGAATATCCGCCTTCAGAATGGCTTCAGACAGGGGTAAGCGCACCGAATGGGCAATGTTTTCCATCTGGCTGGCGGTGTCGTAGCGACTTTGCTGCACGAAGTGAAAGAGCTGGACGACGATAAAAATGAAAATAAATACCACGGCGACGGCAGACACCATCGCCATTTGTTTTATCGTTAAGGAACGACTGACTCGCAAGCTTACTCTCCGCTGATTTTATGACCGTCAAACCATTATGTTATGCGGCCTGAGTATACTTCATTGTCAGCAATTTTAGGCATTGACGTCAGAGAATAGGGGGATTCTGTTCGTCCCTCTGCCCGACTCTTCGGCAGATAACGCTGCGTTTTTTCGCCCTCCAGTCATGCCCGGCCATTTTCCCGCCTGGAAAAGTGCAGCCTTCCCCGACACGACGGCACAACGAAAATAACATTATTTTTATTTTATTATTCACAATTTATTTTCAAAGCAAGAACAAATAAGGGAATAAAAATAGATAATTAGTATGTGAGAAATAATAAAATTCACCCCGCAAATCATTCACTGTAATTATATTAAAAATCCACGATGAATCAGTTGAAATATACCAGGCATCTCATATACTGCCTTTTCCTGTTAGCACCAGCCTGAGGCGAGCCTGCCTTTGATTTATCGTTATTCTTTGGCAAGAACTCACCAACAACAATATAACAAGCTGATATGTAACGGGAAGATGAAAGGAATCAAGCTATGATTTAGCATCAGCAAAGGTATTTGTCATGTTAAAACACTTATTCAATATATTTTCACGACGCTTAATTAATCATTTGCACACCATTACATTCAGCAATGAGGAGGCTTTCTTTATTGGCTTTCTTCTGTCGATGGGTGGCATTATTTCGACGTTTTCACTGCTCGTTTATCTGTTTCTGTAGTTCTTTTCTATCAGAACGTAAACGGTTGTGGATTATTCATCAGGGAGGGAGACAACACGTTGCCCCCTCCCCGTTCACATCATCAGAAATCAGCGTAAGGCACCAGCGGCTGCGGCGGCATGTCCATATCGCCCTGCCAGCCTGCCATTGAGTAACGCAGGTAAATCAGCGCGTGGCTTGGGGTGTAATCCTTCGCCTGCTGAATGTCTATCCCGGCGCCAATCGACCAGTGAGAGTCAAGCCTGCGCTCCACCAGCGCTCGCGCGGTATAGCCGAAGCCGTTGCTGCTGCTGCCGTCCGAAGGAGAATCGCGGTCAGCATAGCTGCCGTCGTTCGGGACCAGGCTCGAAATCGGATAGCGCTTGCCGTCTTTCGATTTGGAATAGGACCACGAACCGGAACCACCCAGCTCCCAGGACCAGTTTTCCGTCCGCTGACGCCAGATTATCGGCACCGCAAACGAGACATACTGCTGCGGACTGTAGTAACCGCCCTGGCCGAGATAGTAGTCACTTAAATCTTTATCGTAATGCCACAGCATATTGGTCAGGCCAACGGTCACCCGGCGGTTGTTCTCGTTGATTAGCTTGTAGTAGTAGCCCGTCATGAACCGCACACGCCAGTTATCCTCAACGTTTTTACCCGTCAGAGTATCGGTGCTGAGGCTTGCCCAGATACCGTTCGCTTCACCTTTATCGTAGCTGGTGCTGATCCCCACACCCGTAGCGCGAACGCCGCCCCACTCGGTCCCGGTATTCGGGTCTTTCTGGCCGGCAAAGGAGAGCAGGGAGCTGGCAACTGGCCGACGATGAGCATCTACGGTATAGCCCAGCGGGCCAATATCGTTGCTGTAGCTTACGCCACCCACCACATCCACCACGTCAAAGCCCAGCGGCGTGGTGCCAATATCCGCCTCCCAGGTATTGTTCTTCCAGCCCACCGCCAGGCTCGCGCCGTTGGCCGTCTGATTTGTGCTGCCGCTACAGGTGTGCTCGGCACACGTGCCCCAGCTCTCGTTGTAGCCGCCATCGCTGAACGATCCGGCATCCATATTCACATAATCAGTGCGGAACCACATCCGTCCGTCGCTAAGCGGAGCATCCACCTGCAACATTGTGGTGTGCGCCTTGAGATCCGAATAGCCCGGCGTACCGCTGGATCCCCAGTAGTCATGGTCGAGCGTAACGTTCACATCCTGCTGGCGATAGAGATCGGCCGCATCGCTTCTGACACCGCGTTTCAGCCAGTCGTCTTTCGTATCGTTACGGGTCAGGCGGGTAAAGCTGTCGTTGTCTGTCGGACGCGTATCGGTCAGGCCGGAGGAAACCATAGCGTCTTTATAGGTTTCAAACGCCTGTTCCGGCTGACCATTTTCAGCCTGGAAACGCGCGGCATCGCGCATAACCAGCGCACTTTCCATCGAGGGCGGCTGGTCTTTAGCAGCAGGAACAATGCGCGCAAAGGTCTGCTGCGCCTGGGCCGTGTCGCCCGTTGCGGCCTGCACGTTGGCAATGCGACGTTCGGTATTGATCGACAAAGGCTCGCTGGCCGGCGCTTTCTGCATCTGAGCAAGCTGCTCGCGCGCCTGCTGTTTATCTCCCTGCGAGGCGTACTCTTCGGCAAGGCCCAAACGTGCGTCAGTATTATTCGCATCACGTTGCAATACCTGCTGGTACTGAGCCACGGCCGTCGCGTGGTCACCGCGCTGTGTTGCCCAGTCGGCAAGCGTGAGATCAATGCGGTCAGACTGCGGCTGCTGTTTCAGCAGCGCGATAGCGTCGCCTTCTTTGCCGCCGTCGCGTAAACGGTTAGCCGTCTCCAGCACGCGATTGCTTTGCAGACGGTCAGCCAGCTCGTTGATATTGTCGTTCCACTGGCTGCGCGGCAGGGTATCGAGATGCGTCAGCGCCGCTTCTTCCTGGTTATTGCCAGAAAGATACAGCCCGTTTGCATAGACCTGCTCCGGGTCGGCCGGGCGTCGCTGAGCAAGACCTCGCATTAGCGAATCGGCTTCGCTGCGTTTGCCAGCGGCGCTTAAATCTTTGCCGAGGCGATAGGTTATCCACACGCTTTCCGGGTCCAGCTTCAGACGCTGGCGCTGTACTTCTGCGGCTCGCGCCCACTGCGCCTGGCTTTCCAGCGCGGTGGCTTCATTTTCAAGACGATCGTTTTGCAGGCTGCGTTCGATATCGTCAATGCTGCGGCGCTGGCTGGCGGAAAGACCCTGAATGAAGGCCGTAGCGCGTTCCGGCGACTGGCGGCGATAGACGTTAGCCAGCCCGCGCACGGCGTTGCTGTTGCCGCTGTCCATGCGTAAAGCCTGCTGATAGTAGCGCTCGGCGGTGGCGTCGTCTTTCTTCGCAACCGCGGCATCCCCGAGCCCAAGCACCGCATAGCTGTCGGTGTTGTCCACGCTGCGGGCCTGCTGGTATTTCTGCTGCGCGCCGTCAGGGTTGTTGGCCTTAAGCTGGGCATCGCCCTGCTCAATGAGCAGCCAGTAGCGGTTGGTTTGCAGCAGGCTGTCCCACTTGCCGCGGTTATCGCTCTCGGGATCCAATTTGATTGCTTTTTCGAACTGCTGAACGGCTTTCGCGCGGTTGCCCTGCTGCGAATAGGCCTGGCCCAGCGCACCCACGGCCTCGCTGTCGCTGTGATTGGCCGCCACCGCCTTCTGCAACTGCGGGATAGCCTTGCTGGCGGTGCCGGCGCTGACCGCGGCAAGCCCTTCGGCCCGGGCTTTAAATGCCGGGTCGGCAAGTTTGTTCTGCTGATCGGCAAGCGCCGCCCGGGCGGCGTCGACTTTGTCGCCTTCGCTAAAGATGCCGAGGAAGCGTTGCAAAGCGGCTACGCTCGCTTCGCTTACCGGTATCTCGCTGATTTGGGCATACCAGAGATCGGCGGCGTCCTGACGACTGTTGCTCGCCTTCGCCATCTGCTCCAGCACCGCAAATCCTTCCTGGTCGCGGCCATCTGCAAACAGCAAACGTGCCAGATTACCCCGCAGCATGGCATTGCCTGGGGTGGCGATATTCAGCGCTTTGAGTTTATCTATAGCCTGTGCCCGACGGGCAGGATCTTTTGCCATCAACGTCCAGTATTCGACGGCCAAATCGCCCTTTGGCGGGTTGCCGTTAAAGATTTTCTCATAGGCTGCGGCCGCTTCGGCGGTGTGGCCTGTGGAAGCCAGTAAACGGGCTTCCTGGAGTTTCTGACGTCCCTCAGGCGTGGATAACGCCATCGTGGTAGTCGCCTGCTGATATGCCGAAGAAGAAGGTGCCAACTTTGACAGGCGATCTAACTGTTTCTTTGCCCCGTCGCTGTCGCCCTGACGCAGCAAATAGCGCATCCGCGCGGCGATAACATCGGGATTATTTGGGTCGATTAACTCAAGACGGTACAGGGCCTGGCGTACCAAATCCTCACGTTTGTTGGCTTCACCCAGCCGCACCTGTTCGAGCAGCTGCTGCTGCGGCGTAACGGCTTCGGCTGCCAGCGGCATCAGCATCAGCCCGAGGGATAAACTTATAATATTTATTGAGAATTTACGCATGCCTTGCCCCAGTTCGGGAGTAATTCACCCTGAGCATTAAATCGAAAATGTTTCTGATCCCAACCCTGACCAAAAAGCGTTAACACGTAGTTATAATAGGCGTCGGTCTGCGGTTGGTTAGCCACGACCCGCTGACGCTGAACGTCAAGGGCGGCTTTATCGCCCTGTAAAAATGGCAGCAGCGAGGCGGAGAATCCCACCGGGCCATCCCCTTTGCGCTCGCTGGTCACCACGGTGACATGTTCCGGCGGCAGGCCGCTTTTTGCGGTCATCTGCGCCATCGGCTGCCAGCGTTTAAGCAGCTCGGCTTTGTGGGGATCGTTATCCGCCATCATGCCCGCCCACAAATAAACGCGGATTGCGTCATAGCTCCCTACCAGCGGCTCTTCGGGCTTCATCTGCCAGCCCTTGCCTTCCACCCAGTTCACCCAGTCCGGCGCGAAGCCTTTCGGGGAGGTTTCCAGCAGCAGACGCTGATTGGTTTTCACCATCGACTTCCACGGGCCTTTGTAGCGGGTGACTCGGCTTAAGACCTGCGGCGGCAGATAGCTTGGGTTAAAGCGCCACTCCGGCGCATGGTTAAAGCCGTATTTGCCCGGCAGCAGCATATTGCCGAGTCCCGGCACCTTCGCAACTTCCTCTTTCGCCACGCGTTTTAACAGCCGCTGACCTAACCGTGTGTAACTCGGTTTATCCCAAAGCCGCCCGGCTTCGAGCAGGCTCCAGACGATCCACATGTCCGCGTCGCTGGCAGAATTACTGTCCAGCACCGTCCAGGTGTTGTCGTCTTTGCGGCCCCACTCCCAGGCAGGCAGATGGTCTTTGAGCGAGCCTTGCGCGAGATTGTTTTCCGTCCAGCGCAGAAGCTGGGCAAACGCCTCTTTGTCATTCGCAGCCAGCGCGAAGAACATGCCGTAGCTTTGCCCTTCCGACGTCGTGATCTTCCGCTCATTGCTCGGATCGATCACCCGCCCTTCATCGCTGATATACGCTTTTTTAAACCCTTGCCAGGCAGGCCAGTGACAGGCGGCCTGCCCGGTGATGGACACGAATAACAGGCCAGTCATCAGCATCCCCATCCGCAATTTCATCGCTTACTCATCATCCGGGTCGATACGACGACGGCTGAGGATACGCAGAATTCTCCACAGCACCCACGCCAGCAGCACAACGCTTACCGCAGCAAGGAAGGCCAGTAACACCGGATGAGTCGAAAGCGCATACCACAGACGCTCGTACCACGGCAGATGCCCGACGTAATAGACATCACCAACGCGAATACCGTTAACGCCAGACTCACGAATCACCGCCACCGAGCCGGACATGGCCGCACGTTTGCCGCTGTCGTTCATTGCACTGGTCAGGAGTTCATAGCCGCGCGGGCTGTCCGCCAGCAGAGCGACGACGCTACGCTGGTCGTTGTAGGGCGACTGGAAACCAACAATCGCGGCCATCGGCCCGTCAGACGAGACGGTGGTTTGCGCATCCGCCGCACGGTCGATTTTGTCGGTCATCACGCTTTGCAGCGCGGACTCACGCATTGGCGTTTTGACCCAGCTTTTGGCCGCATCAACCAGCAGATCAACGCGCTTATCATCTTTCAGCTTGTCGGGAATGGTGCCAATGATCATCAGGTCCGCGTCTTTCCCCTGCAGGCTGTTCGCGTCATCGGTAAGCGTCACGTTGATACCCGGGAACCCAGTTTGTGAGCCAAGGGAACCCAGCGCATCCAGCATCGCGGTAACCTGCGCTGGTTTTGGATCTTTATTCACCAGCACGATGGTTTGCGACAGGTCAGCCATACGGCTGAACGGGAAACCTGCATTCGCAAACGAGCGCAGATCCGGCATGGCGATGAAGTGATAGTAGTCAGAGAAGTCGATGGTCGACGCGTCGTCCACAACCACATGGTTTTGCACCGGCTGGTAGGAGATACAGTTATCCACCGTACCGCCCGGCATCGGGTTGGTGTAGGAGAAGTTAAAACGTAGCTGATTAACCGCTCCCAGACGCAGCGCCGGAATAGACACGTCGGTTTTGCCATCCAGCAGCCCCTGCAGAACCGGTAGATGCAGCATCAGATTGTTTTTTGGATCTTTCGGCTCCAGGCTGTAGGCCTGCAGGAACTGATTATTGAGGCTGATATCCATCCGTGAACTGTCTTTCATCGGCGGCGAGGTATAACGATATTTCAGATCCATATCGATACCGTTGCTGCGCAGCAGATAGAGATCCGGAGGCAGGTTCATGGTGACGCTTATCGCCGTCGGCTCGAGGCCGGTGGACTGCAACTGCTCTTCGTAGCTTTTCAGCTCGCCCAGGGTAACAGGCCGATCTGTACGCACCCAGTTAGGCGCATCATATGGCTTACGCGGCAGTAATGGTTTGACTTCGTCAATAGTGACGCTGCTGCCACGGAACAGGACGTTACCCTGCGCGATACCTTTCGCCGCCTGGACCAGGTCTTTATCGTCACGGCCAAAGACCACCAGCAGCTTCACATACGGGTTGTCCGGGTGCGACATCATCTCAATAGTCGGTGCTTTTACCGCCGGATGGTCACGCAGGAAATCAGGGCGCTGGTCGTTGGTAGCAAAGACGATACCGTTGCGTTCAAGAAGCTTGTTATACAGCACCGGGAACTGCTGGCCGCGCCAGACGGAGCGGGAGCCGAACCAGGAGGCGATGATCCCTGCGGCACGCTGCTGCTCAATATCAGGCGTGCCGGCAAAGACCATCGGCAGGACCAGCGGACGGTTGTCGTTACTGTCAAAGAACGGCACCGGGAAGTGAGAAAGGTCATTCTGGACCGGCAGTTTCAGGTAAGTCAGATCGAGCGAACTCCCGCGGCTCACATCCATCCACAGCGTGGAGCTGCTCGGGTTTTCACAAACGTCGCGGTAGTGACCCACAAACTGCAGGCGCACGCGGTTAAAGTCAGTGATATACAGAGGATCGATAGGCAACTGTGCGGTAATTTTCTTACCCAGCTGCTCTTTAGTCACCGGCAATACGCCCATCAGCTCATCATTGAGATAGACCTTCAGATGCGACTCTACCGGCAGCAGTGAAGGTGACGGGGTGTACTCCAGGTTCAGCAGGGCTTTCGAGACAACTTCGTCACTGCGCATGCCAAACTCCACGGAACCGTTCGGGTTCATCCCACGCAGCACCAGGTTACCCGGTGCTGGCGCGATCTGCGCGAAGCTCAGTTTCACATTACGGGAAGGTGTGTTTTCTGCAACAACAGGGGCATTAGCACCTGCCACCCCCGGCATGACCTGGCCGACAACAGGATTGGCATCCGGCGGCGTGGCAGGCGTGAGCGCTTCAGGCGTCCCTGGCGCCGGGGTGACGACCGCTTCGGTAGCAGGCGCAACGGCCGGAACTGTTGGGGCCGCGGTGGCGGTCGGATCTGTCGGTGTTGCCGGATCGGCAGCATTTGCCATCATCATCGGCAGGGCGTTAAGGCCTATTGCCGCTGCGCATAACCAGGATAATTTTCTTTTCATCGCGTTTTCATCAAAGTTGGGCCAATGCAGACACTGTCCGCTGTTCTGCTCGGGTTTCCGCCGGGCTACGCGGAATAAACGACACAATCCAGTCCACCAGCAGGGTGAAGGTGTGGAAAATAAACTTCAGTGATGGCGGAGCGAACTCAGCCAGATGTCGGTAGCCCCGGAAGCCGAGCTTGAGAATGTCTAACAGACTCTCCAGCGGCTTATCTTCCGGGAAACTGTCCTGCCACAGCGCCCAGGTGTCGGCGCGGGCAAACGTACATTGAATAAAATCAATATGCTGTCGGGTCGTCAGATCGACGAGCTTCAGGCCCACTTCGCCATCAAAGACGCGCATCACCTGCGCCGGGAAGAAGAACTCCTGCTGGCCGCGTTTGAGCAGCAGATTGACCCGTTGCCCTTCAAGCACGTTGGCAGAACCGTCGATTTTGATGCCTACCCCACCGTCTGAGTAATCCAGTACGGTGCATGGGAATAAATGGCCATCCTCGCGAGCGATGGCCGCAGGCATCCGAATCTCAACGCGATGCGAGCGGCGGACCTGCTTGCTTTCCACCGAGACCGCAACCGCACCACCAAGAATAATCAGGTTGTAGAACACCCACAGCATACTGACGATGACCGTCAGCGCTTCGTTCTCAGGACCATAGAAGAATCGCCAGACGCCCACGGCCATGCCCAGCAGGTTAATCACCACCAGCCACAGGTAAGGTTTGGTGATCACCCAGTCGACATACTCGTTCTCAACCAGGCCGCCCTTCGCCGTCACGTTGAACTTACCCTTGTGCGGATTAAACAGCGCCACAAGCGTAGGCTGGGCGATATACCAGGCCAGCACCGTTTCATAGATTTCACTCCAGAACGAGTGGCGGTATTTCCCCTGAATCTTCGAGTTCGTCAGGCTCGCGTGGACCATGTGTGGCAACACGAAAAGCGCAATCATCAGCGCCGGTGCGTAAATGATATAGGCGTGAAGCAGCAGAAACGCCAGCGGCGCGGTCAGGAAGATCAGCCGCGGAATCCCCGACAGAAAGTGGAACATGGCGTTGGCGTAGCACAAACGCTGCGCCAGCTTCAGCCCCTTACCGAACAGCGGATTATCAAGACGGAAGATTTGCGTCATGCCTCGCGCCCAGCGGATGCGCTGGCCGATATGCGCAGAGAGGCTTTCCGTCGCCAGACCCGCAGCCTGAGGAATACGCAGGTAGGCGGATGTCCAACCGCGGCGGTGTAAACGCAGCGAAGTGTGGGCATCTTCCGTCACAGTCTCAACGGCAATGCCGCCAATCGCATCCAGCGGTTCACGGCGGATAACCGCACAGGAGCCGCAGAAGAAGGTCGCATCCCACATGTCGTTACCGTCCTGCACCAGCCCGTAGAACAGCGTTCCTTCGTTCGGGGTTTTACGGAAGCGTCCCAGGTTACGTTCAAACGGATCGGGCGAGAAGAAGTGGTGCGGCGTCTGCATCATCGCCAGCTGTTTCTCTTTAAAGAACCAGCCCATCGTCAGCTGCAGGAACGAGCGGGTCGGCACGTGGTCACAGTCAAAAATCGCCACAAATTCACCGGTGGCGTACTTCAGCGCATTGTTGATGTTCCCGGCTTTCGCATGCTCATGGGTGGTGCGCGCGATGTATTTCACCCCCACCATCTCGGCAAACTGGCGGAACTCTTCGCGGCCGCCGTCATCCAGGATCCAGATATTCAGTTTTTCTTTCGGCCAGTCGATACCCAGCGAGGCGTAAATCGTCCCCTTCACCACGCTCAGATCTTCGTTGTAGGTCGGCACGAAGATATCCACTTCCGGCCAGGTGTCAGTGTCTTTCGGCATCGGCACCGGCTGGCGGTTAAGCGGCCAGACAACCTGGAAGTAACCCATGATCAGCACCAGCCAGGCATAGGTTTCTGCGAACAGCAGCACCAGGCCGCACACCAGACTGACCGGATCGTTCCAGTTCAGGGTCGAGGTGTAGCGCCACCAGATGTAGCGGCAGGAGACGGTCAGCGACAGCACGATCAGCATCAGCGCGGCGAAGCGGCCCGGAATACGACGAACCAACAGCGCCACGCCCCACAGCAGCATCAGGAAGATAAACTGAGAAAGCGGGTTAAACGGCTGGGTGACGCACATCAGCGCCAGAACGAAGGAGAAGACCACAATCACGCCGATCAGCACGCGCCGCAGGCCTTTGCTCAGGTGTCTTAGCTCTTTCTGCTTGCTCAGGTGGCTGGTCTGCTCGGTGAAGCGGGCCGGCATTTTATCGAGCCATGCATGCCAGCGCGCGCGCCCTGCCCTGATTTTATTTAGCGTCGTAAAGCGTTCCCACAGGCCCAGTTTGTGCGGCCGGGCGGCAATCATCAGCCAGACGCACTGCACAAAATAGCGAAGCGCATCCAGAGGACGAGGTCGGTTCGGATTGAGGTGAGGAAAATACTGGGCATGCAGCGCGCGGATACGCGACCAGCGTTTATTTTCCAGCGGGAAGAACGTCCACGCAAGGATCAGCCAGAGACAGCCGATGAATGCGCTGAAGGGCGGCGCACCATTGCGCCGATAAGTCATATAGCGCGAACCTAGCCGCTGGCTTGCAGCCGGCAACAGCAGCCAGCTAGTCAGGGTGGTCATACACTGACCCCAGCGCTGTTTTTAGCCGCAAAGCGCAGCAAGCACCAGTTCGCGAGCGTCATGATTTCCTGCGCGACCAGCGAGTCCGGACGGTACTCACCCAGCGGCTGTTTGCTGGCGGCAGATTCCGCCATCGCTTCATCGCGATGTAGAACAATGGGGATCATGCTGCGCTGGCTCTGTAGCCAGAGCTGATAGATGTCATCCTGGAGCTGGCTCGCCACCAGAAGATAGTTCACCAGCAGCAACGAGCCGCGCGGCAGCGTTTGCTGATGCAGGCGCGTATGGCAGTTGGTATCCGGCTTTGCGACTGTGATGAGATGGTCAATCTGGCTTAATAGCTGCCGCGTGAGCGAACCGTAACCGTACGGTAAATCGACCAGAATCCACTGATAACGACCGCTGGCTTTTAACTCTTCCAGCGCATTGCTGAAGTCACCGAGCGCTTTCTCAAGGGAGGTGAAGGATTCACGCTCGCTGCCGGTAAGCTGCCCAAACGGCAGCACATCAAGATGTGTGGTGTAGCTCCAGGCCGCAGAGTGCCAGTCCCGGTTATCCAGCAGGGCGCGCGCCCAACCGCCGGACTCGGCAAAATCAATGTTAAAGTACAGACGCAACAAATTGTCCGGGGAGGCATCCACCACCAGAACAGATTCACCTAATTGTTGTAAAGACCAGCCAAGCGCTGCGGTGATAGAGGTGGTTCCCACGCCACCACGCAACCCCTGTAACCCAATGACAGCCATCAGGCTCACTCCCTATTGTTGCGTTAATTCTGCCAGCAAAGGCCAACGTTTAAGCGCTGTCGCCAACTGTTCCCGCGCTGAGATATCGGTATAATCTATTTCCGGCAAAGAGAACGCTTTGCTTAATGCAAGAAAATCATTTTGAAAAGCATAGGCAAGCGGTGTCTCCTGAACATCTTCAGATTCTTTATCATGCATTGTGACTAATGTTCCTTAACCGTACCCGCGACAAGGATACTGGCAAATGTTCGGAAAACGAAAATTGATTTACAATGCTAAAACCGATGCTGTTTATTTTCAATGTTAGGTTTATTTCCAGGCTTTCGCTAGTAAACTGACATACATACTAATTTTTAAACAAGGGGACGCCATGGAACCCATATTTTCGGTCGGCATCCGTTCTTTGTGGGACGAATTGCGACACATGCCAGCCGGTGGGGTTTGGTGGCTTAACATTGATCGTCAGGAAGATGCAATAAACCTTTTAAATCAAACAATTGCATCACAAGACAATCAGGCTAAAGTGGCCGTTATCACCCAAGGGTATAACCCCCAAAAAATAGCAAAGGTAGATGACAATCACGGTCCAGAGAAAATCCGTGTGTTTACCATGCCGGGTTCGAAAAATGGTCTAAAATATATGCGCCGCGATTTGATGTGCAGCCTCAACCCGGAACATTATCTCTTTATTTTGTTGGTTTCGGATCATTCTTGGGAAAATATATCCACCGAAGCGCTGCGCAAATGGCTCCATGGCCTGACAAAATGGGCACAACGCTATAAATGCAGCGTGTTGTTGCTTAATACAGGAATTAACGGCGACAAACAACGATCGTTATTGGTCAGTGAGCATCGGCTCCTCAACGGCCTGGCGTCGATGCGCTATCAGGGGGATATTTGCCGCTACGATGTCTCATTCTGGTGCAACGAAAAAGGCGTCAGCGCACAGCAGCAGCACGACCTGCACTGGCAGGATGAAGAGTGGAAGCTTGTCGAGACCGCCGAAGCCGAACTGCAGCCGCGCAGTGATGAAAAGCAAATCCTCAGCCACAGCGCTATCCTGGAAGGAGCACCGCCGCTGTCCGAATACTGGCAGCTGTTTAAAACTAACGATGACCTTTTCGAGGCGGCCCGCGACGCACAGGCATCCACGGTAATCTTCTCGCTGGCAAAAAACAGTCAAATTGATGACCTGGCCCATCAGATCCACACGCTGCGTCGTCAACGCGGCAGCGCGCTAAAGATAGTGGTGAGAGAAAACACGGCCAGCCTGCGTGCAACGGATGAACGTCTGCTGTTAGGCTGTGGCGCAACGTTGATTATCCCGTGGAACGCGCCGCTTTCCCGTAGTCTGACGATGATCGAAAGCGTTCAGCAGCAGCAGTTTAACCGCCATGTGCCGGAAGATATTAATCTGCTGATTGATCAGATGCAGCCACTAAAGCTGCGCGGATACCAGCCGTGGGACGTCTTCTGCAACGCAGTCTCTTCGTTGATGAACAATACTCTGCTGCCACAGGATGGCAAAGGCGTGATGGTCGCGCTTCGCCCTGTGCCGGGACTGCGTGCCGAACAGGCGTTGACGCTCTGTCGCCCTAACCGTCTCGGTGACATCATGACCATCAGCGAAAATCGCATCACGCTGTTCTTGCCGTTCTGTCGTATCAACGACCTGGACATCGCGTTGAACCATATCTTCCCCCTTCCGGCAGGGGATATCTTCTCTAACCGCATGGTGTGGTATGAAGACAATCAAATTTCGGCAGAAATCGTGCAGATGCAGGCCATGAACCCTGAGAAGTGGACCAAACCGCTGGCGGTTTCTCTGGAAATCGATGAGGCTCGCCGGGTTGAGCGCAACGGCAAACCTGTGCGGCGCATCGCGGTGCCGACCACGCTCCTTAAAGCGACCTCACAGGAGCAAGCGGAATAATCATGAACCTGACAGACATCCTTCAACTGATCGCGCTTTGTGCCATCGTGTTTATCCCCGTGGGCTATATAGCCCACCGCTGGCTACCGCGTCTGACGGCATTGATTCGCCTATTATTTTTAAAACCACGTTACGTGAAATCGGCCGGCACGCTGCGCCGCACTTCTGTCAAGGCAGACCATCGACATGACTAAAAAAGTACCGGCGGGCACTCCGCTAGCCCCTTTATGGCAATCCTGGCGCGGCCTCGGTGGCTGGAACTTCTACTATCTGCTGAAGTTTGGCCTGCTGTGGACGGGCTACCTTAACTTTCATCCGCTGGCAAACCTGGTGTTCGTCGCTTTTCTGCTCTTCCCGCTGCCGAGCCTGAAGCTCCACCGCCTGCGCAACTGGATTGCGCTGCCCGTGGGGATTGGCCTGTTCTGGCACGATACCTGGCTGCCCGGCCCGGAAAGCATCATGAGTCAGGGTTCGCAGCTGGCGGGCTTCAGCATGGATTACCTGATTGACCTGGTGACACGCTTTATCAACTGGGAGATGGTCGGCGCCGCCTTCGTGCTGCTGGTTGCCTGGCTGTTCCTGTCACAATGGATCCGCGTCACGGTGTTTGTCGTGGCCGCCCTTATCTGGCTGAACGTGCTGACTATCGCAGGGCCAGCAATCTCTCTGTTCCCGAGTGCGGCGCAAGCGCCGGCAGCGGCGACAGCGGGCGCAACCGCCACGGCGACGGAAACCGGCTCCGCCATTGCCCCGGTGCCCGGTGATATTCCGGCCCAGACCGCACCGCCAACCACTCAGAACCTGACGGCGTGGCTGAACAGCTTCTACGCCGCGGAGGCAAAACGCGTGACGACCTTCCC
The DNA here is from genome assembly GCF_016756775.1 of Dryocola clanedunensis subsp. sulfonylureivorans. Lineage (GTDB taxonomy): Bacteria > Pseudomonadota > Gammaproteobacteria > Enterobacterales > Enterobacteriaceae > Dryocola > Dryocola clanedunensis. The sequence continues at coordinate 75,365 of NZ_JAERMU010000015.1, forward strand.
GACGTCGTTGCCCGCCGATTCGCAGCCGTTTGAACTGCTGGTGATCAACATCTGCTCGCTCTCCTGGTCAGACATTGACGCCGCGGGCCTGAGCAACCACCCGCTGTGGAAGCACTTCGATATTCTGTTTAAAAACTTTAACTCGGCGACCTCCTACAGCGGCCCGGCGGCGATTCGTCTGCTGCGCGCCAGCTGCGGCCAGCCGTCGCACAAAAACCTCTACTCGCCAGAAGGCAGCCAGTGCTACCTGTTTGAAAATCTGGCCAAGCTGGGTTTCACCCAGCACCTGATGATGGACCACAACGGCGTATTCGGTGACTTCCTGAAAGAAGTTCGCGAATACGGCGGCATGCAGTCGCCGCTGATGGATCAGAAAGGGTTGCCGACGGGTCTACTGTCGTTTGATAACTCCCCGGTCTACGACGATACGGCCGTGCTGAACCGCTGGATGGAAGGCGAAGAGCGCGAGCCGAATACCCGTAGCGCAACCTTCTATAACCTGCTGCCGCTGCACGACGGCAACCACTTCCCGGGCAACAGCAAAACCGCAGACTACAAAGTCCGCGCCCAGAAGCTGTTTGACGAGCTGGATGCGTTCCTGACGAATCTGGAGAAATCGGGCCGTAAAGTGATGGTGGTGATCGTGCCGGAGCACGGCGCGGCGCTGAAAGGCGATAAAATGCAGGTCTCCGGCCTGCGAGATATCCCAAGCCCGGACATCACCCACGTGCCGGTCGGCATTAAGTTCGTCGGCATGAAAGCGCCGCACGAAGGGGACGCCATTGAAATCACTCAGCCAAGCAGCATGCTGGCGGTGTCCGAGCTGGTCGCCCGCTCCGTCGACGGTAAGAACTTCGTGGCCGACCAGGTTGACTGGGACGCCCTGACGAAGAACCTGCCGCAGACCGCGCCGGTCTCTGAGAACTCGAACGCGATAGTGATTCAGTATCAGAACAAACCGTACGTGCGCCTCAACGGCGGCGACTGGGTACCTTACCCGCAGTAAAGCTGACGATATCGGTGGGGGTGACCCCCACCCTACCCCTCTCCCCCGGGAGAGGGGATAGATCGAGCGTTGAGCGACGCCAGTATCTCCATCAGCACGCCTTCCTGATTTGCTCTGAACTCATTATTCCAGAAACGCAGCACCTTCCATCCTCTCTTTTCCAGCCATCGCCTCCTTTCTTCGTCGTAACGGCGGTTTTCGTCATGCTGCCCCCCATCAAGTTCAACGATCAATTTTGCTTCCAGACAGGCAAAATCCACGATAAATGGTCTTAATGGATGCTGCCGCCTGAACTTAAATTCAGCAAATTGTCGATTCCTGAGAGACTTCCAGAGAATGCGTTCTTCGGGCGTCATATTCTGACGTAATGCTTTGATATGTTCTCTATCCATCCAGCGAGAATGCAAAGTATTTCGTTGTTTGTCAGAAGGAAGCATTCATTCTGGAAGCTGTATTCCAGACTGTCCCCTCTCCCTGGGGAGAGGGTTGGGGTGAGGGGTTACATAACCAACGCTATTAGCCCCTGTTAAACCGCTCCACCGCCCACTCGATAAACACCCGCAGCTTTGCGCTCAGATGGCGGTTGGAAGGATAAACCAGGAACATATTTTCCCCCGGCGGCTGCCAGTCGCTTAGTACGCTTACCAGCTCGCCGCTTTGCAGATGGGGCTCGGCCATAAACCTCAGCGTCTGGATTATCCCCAGCCCTGCCAGCGCCGAGGCCAGCAGCGCGTTGCCCTCGTTGACGCTGACCTGATAGCGATAAAGCAGCTCCATCGTTTTTCCCCGGTCGACAAAGCGCAGCGGCAGCACCCGGTCGTTTACCGCATGGCGATAGTGGGTCAGCGGGTAGCCCTGCTCCAGTTCAGCGGGGTGTTTTGGGGTGCCGTAGCGGGCGAGATAGTCAGGGGAGGCGCAGGTCACCCATTCCAGGTCGAACAAGCGGCGGGCAATCAGCGTGGAGTCGGCCAGCGGGCCGCTGCGGATCACGCAGTCTGCGCTGTCGTTAATCAGGTCGATATTGCGGTCGCCGACACCGAGGTCTATCTGAATCTGCGGATAGCGCTCAAGAAACTCCCTCAGCGCTGGCAGCAGAACGTGCTTTGCCGTTCCCCCACCCACGTCTATCCGCAGTACGCCCTGCGGCGCGCTCTGGGATTCGGTCATGCACCCTTCCATCTGCTCCAGGTCGGCGAGCCACTTCACCGTGCGGCGGTAATAGCACTCCCCTTCCGGCGTTACCGACACGCTCCGCGTGGTGCGCTGAAACAGCTTGGTTTGCAGATGGTCTTCCAGATTCTGAATCAGCTTGGTGACGGTGGCTTTCGGCATGCGCAGAGAGTCCGCCGCGCGGGTAAAGCCACCAGTCTCCACCACGCGGTTAAAAACGCGAATTGCCAGTAAATGATGATCCATAGCGTTCTCTGTGACAGCCCCGGACGCGCCCGGGACTGTTTATCGGAAGGAATAATCGTTATGACTGTTTAGCGCTAATCAGGCTGGTGCGCAAGGAGAGGCCGAACACCAGCGCGGCGGAAAGAATCAGCGCCCCGCCGAACAGCATCGCGCTGCTCACGCCCTGCCAGTCCACCACTTCACCGCCCAGCAGCGCGCCGGAGGCCAGAGCAATCTGGATAACGCACACCAGCAGTGCCTGCCCGGCTTCGGGAGCCTGCGGCACGTGCTCGAACATCCAGTTTGTCGCACAGACGGGCACCGCGCCGAACGCCAGGCCCCAGACCAGCACCATCAGCGTGGCGCCCGGCAGGCCGCTCAGGAACGGGGAAACAATCAAAATGCTCGCCAGCATAGCGGCGACCAGGATAAACGTGGCGCGCAGGCTATGCGCCGCCAGACGCTCCCCGGCAAACGTACCCAGCAGCCCCACGGCACCGTAGGCCAGCAACTGCACGGATATCGCCGACGGACTCAGCACGAACACCTGCTGCAACAGGGGGCGCAGGTAGGTGTAGGCGGCGAAATGCCCGACAAACAGCAGCACGATGGCAATCAGCCCAATGCGTGCCATCGGCAGGCGAAACGGCAGCAGCAGATCCTGCGGCGTGACGGGGCGGGACGGCGGCACGGGGGTTAACAGGCGCAGCTGGGCAATGAATACGCCGACCGCAAGGGCCGCGCTGCCGAAGAACGCCGCGCGCCAGCCGAACAGATCGCCGATCAACGCCCCGGCAGGTACACCACAAACTGCGCCAACGGAAACACCGCTAATAATCAGCGCCACGGCACGCCCCTGGCTGGCTTCGGGCACAAGATGACGCCCGTAGTTCATCGAGAAGGACCAGAATCCCCCCACGCAGACGCCGAGCAGCACGCGGCCCAACAGCATCATCGGGAAATTCACGGCAACGGCGGAGATAAGATTGGAGACCACCAGCAGCGCGGATAGCCCAATCATCAGCCAGCGCCGGTCGAGACGTCCCGAAATCAGGCTAAGCACGGGCGCCGCAACGGCGGCAACAATCCCTGGAGTGGTCACCATCAGCCCCGCCGTGCCCGTGCTTACGCCCAGCGACGGCGCAATATTGGTCAGCAGACCAATAGGCAGGAATTCGGTGGTGACCATCACGAAGCAGGCAACGGTCAGTGAGAAAACGGCCATCCACGATGTTAGTGCAGATTTATCTTTATTATTCAGCATAGTAACGCTCATCTCAGGTAGAAGCGCGATCCGCGCACAGGGCGCGAAAGTGACAGGGATCACAATCTACGCAGACCTGGAGGAGCGATAAATCCTTCAAACACGATTTCACTGTTTCTGTGGGTGAACAATGGAGGTTTTGTGGTGGAGAGGTGCGGTATCAGCGCATTGCTGGAATCTGGATATGGATGGGAGAAAATTGTCGTTACTTCAGTCTTTCATCAAATTTAAAAGGGATGACTTTGGCAGAGGAGATAACTGAAGCGGCCTGGGGATGATCTGGGTTTAGCAGGTAATTAAATTCGACCGGAGAGACCGCGCTGGGTACGCGTAATAAAAGCGATGAACCGCCAGCAATCCACGCATCCCCCAGAGACGTCAGCACCTGAGGCGTTTCGGATGCTGTCCAGCGCTCCGGCAACTGGGCGATATCAACCGTCTGGCTTAATGCTTCATCCACTTCAATGCACAGCAGTGTATAAGAATCCAGCAAACCGGCTGCGTTTAAATGCACCAGGGTTTCCAGCATGGTGAGTGAAGCGGCCTCCGAGAGATAGACCATCGACGTGCCCACGCTGTTCCAGCGGCCGCCGCCCTCTCTGGCGCCAAACCCGGACCAGGCAGAAGAGAGAAAGCGTGTTTTTGTCAGCCGAAAAAGCTTCACGAATAAACCCCGTGCTCAAGCCTTGTGATGAGCTTCATCACCTCATACGCCCCGGCTTCAGATGCCATTAACTCAGCGGGTGTTTTCCAGTCCAGCGCACGAACCGGCTCGTTTAGCCAGCGGCGGGCAGCGGCTTTATCGCCCTCGAAAAGCTCAACGGCCCTGTCCAGCACGCGAATAAACCGAACAATTTTTTCGCTCTGCTCCGGGGTGAAGCCATGCTTAATGCTACGGCTGAAGGTCGTAGCGGGAATGCCCGTAATACGTTTGAACTCGCTTTGCGTGATGTCCGCCCATTCCATCACCAGAGAAGCAACGCTACCGCTTAACCCGTTTTCAATCTGCGAGACGACAGCAATACCTTCCGCGCTTTCCAGCCCGGCGGCCTGCCACAGACGCGGTGGGGATGGCAATTTTTCTGCTGGTGTGAAAACTTTCATAGCTAATCTCCCATTTGGTATTTTTAGTATAACCATATGGGCATTAATGAGCAAATTACAGACAGAGGATGGAATCTGTGCTTCGACTGGGAGGTCGCTTGTCAGTGTTTTGCGGATCGTCTCTTCCATTGACGTCATTCCTTTTTGATTGACTACCGCCCTTGAGGCGCGCTTCCATTTATCTTTTGGAGAGTTTGGTAGTCATTATTAGCCCGGAAAAGGATTAATTTTGATCATGAGTTGTGATGTCGAGATGCCTCGCAAAAATGAAATTATGAACAACTTTTCATGCGAAATTTGCAGTAAATTCGTAGGGTGGATCAACGCCAGCACCATCCACCGCAAAGCCTTTCAGAAGGCGGATGACGCAAGCTTATCCGCCCTACCATTTACAAATCCTGGAAATGTAAAAGCGGTTCCATCTTGTGGTGAAGTATCCTGAGAATGAAAATATCCTGAGAACGGACGCGATAGAAAATGGCGTGCATTAGATACTCCAGAGGATAAATACCTTCGGCTATTTCAGGACTCTCACGACCAATGAAAGGAGAGGCAACAATCGACTCCAGGATGCTTTCCATGGATTCCGTATAGCCATCTGCCTGAGCCTCCCCAAAATTGATCAAGGTATACTCATAAATGCTGGCAAAATCCTCGGCGGCAAGTTTCGAAAGCTTATACATTCCGCTCCCGCTTTTTCTGTGCCGCAATCTCCCTTAAAGTCATGGAGCTTTCGCCACTCTCTTCGCCAGCAAACACCGCCCTTCTTAATACGGCAATTTGCGATTCTTTTTGCTCCAGCAGGCGCAGTGCAGAACGCACCACCTCGCTGGTTGACCCGTAACGACCATCGTCAATCATGCGATTCACGAAAGCATCCAGTTGGTCACCGATCGTAATGCTTGTTGTTCTTGGCATAGCACCTCCTGTGTTAATAGATAACACAGCTATAGCATAGCGGTGCCGTGGCGAGACAGGCTGAAGGGCAGCAAAGGCTACGCTTGCGGAAGAAGAGGCGCTTCAGGGGAGTGCTTCAGAACGTGAACAAGTTCGGTAATTCGCGCTTCTTCCTTTGAAGCACGGATACGAAGTGCCAGATTCCAGGTATTTAATTCCTTCGCATTCGCGACCAGCCCGGAATCCGCCGCAAGTCTGCCGCAGCTCTCTAACCACTGGGCAACCTCAGCCCAATCCCAGAGCGGAGATTGGCCTGAGATACGCTGGACGGGATTGGGGAAGTCACCTTTACCACGAGCACCATCTTTCAGCATGGTTATCGCCTGGCGCGACAAATCGGACAGTTCAGCAATATCACTTAACCCAACTAAAGTAGAATCAACAGATTCAACTCGGGCACCCATACCTGCGCTTTCTATATCCCGAATTGCAGTGGCAATAGCCACCTGAAGAGAGGGTGCTTCGCGGTCAAACTCCAGGTAAATAGCTTTACCGTAATAGCCGATCATCGCATCGCCACACCCCGCCTCAAAGAGCGCATCTTCATGGCCTTCGGTATCAAGGTTGATACCAGAAACCGTTAAAGTGAAATTGTAGAATTCCATAGATTATTCTGATTATGAATGCCGTTTAATGGATTTTCTTTTACAAAGAAGCGCAGAAAAGAAAATTAAAGCTGCATTGAAGCACATCGCCAGAATGCACAGAGCAAGAAAGTAATATTTATCCCAGTTATCACCCTGAATTACACCCGTATAGTTTGAGATGAAGCTATAGACAGTCACTTCAGGTACAAGAAGGTACAGAATGATGAGAATAATAATGTAGATAAACGACTCGCCTATCCATAGCAATGCATAGTTGATTGGTTTCATTAATAGACCTGCACTGTTCCAAACGCTTTGAGTGTTGGTGTTGCATTATAAGGTTTTGTTTTGAGCAACGCCTCACGCAAAAGCATAAAATCAGAAAGCCGTGGAAGAGTTATACACCCTTCGCTCACACCTTTATACCCCGCAGGATGTAAGCGAAAATGCCCTCTTTCCACATCTTCAATAAAAGTTAAATCATCAATATTGGAATCCTGCCGATACAACGCTAACCAGACACTCCTGTCTGAACCTGAAACAAAGGATGCAAAAGAGTCCCGAATACCGGTAAACAATCCCCCCGTCCCCCTCGTCACAATGTAGTAATTACCAGGAGGTAAAGGACCAATTTTGGGTATGGCAACATCAGTTGGATTGTTCCGACTTTTTCCCGAGCCCGAGTATGCAGGGAAAAAACCAATCCCAGGACAGGCCAAAGTTGAAAGGCTGCCACCGTTCAGATAAAAGGTGCAGCGGATCATCTATCATTCCAACTATCTGAAAAGATGATATTTCCATCATTATGTTTCCAGGTAATTTTTTCATATCGCAATGATACTGCTTCAAGATGATTATGCTTTTCTGCCGAGGGATTTTTACAGTCATGCATCATAGGACAAATAGAGATCACTTTTACGCCTTCAAGGAGCATATTGAAATACTCCTCTTCCTGGCCTGCATAGTTAATACGATACCATTTGAACTCAGCAGAAGTTAACGTTTGCCCTTTGACTACAGCCTTGTATAAATAAGGGCTCGATGAATCGAATTCCTTTTCAAAAATCATCGGAGCATGCACGCGAGCCCCAGTAATTTTACCTGTCATATTATCGGTAGGAAGGTACATTCCATGGCCAAAACTCAGAACTTCAATGCTTTGCTCTCTTCCCAGAACATCTACAGCCCCTTTGATATCTGCACCACCGTCATCTTTTAGCCACAGGTAAGCCGGAATAGCCATATTAAACCCTTCTAGTTTTGTGATATCCTCATTTATAACTTTGCCATCATTAAATTGAAAATTATTTCGTGCCATACATAAACGTTATATATTTCATGAAACCATAATTAATTTTTATAATGTATTAACGCTTCCGTTAATAATATTATTGTTTCCTGTAATTGTTTAGATTACTGGAAACTGTTTTTATAGATAATTAACATTAAGATCTGATAGCAAAAAAAATGACAAAATATATAGAGATCGCCATAGTTGGCGAGAAATGCGTTTTTACGACATCAGATGAAGATTGGGATAGCTGGTTCAGTAGCGAAAATGCGATGACGGATTTTATGTCAAACCGGGAGCAACCAGCAGAAGAAATCAGGGAATCTTCAGATTTGTAGCACAGAGACTCGACGGTCCGATAAATTATCAGGCAGAAAGCGCGCTTGCGTCATCCAACGACGGATGACGCAAGCTTATCCGCCCTACAAAATCAGTGAACCACCGGCTCGCTGTCTTCGTTTAGCAATATCAGCCCGGACGCTGAGCGAACAAAACGCGGAGCTTTAAGATCGTCGACCATTACATCAAGTAATTCAGACAATAACCCTGCGATCTTTTCTTCCTGCTCATACGGCTGGGGGCCTTGCAACAAAACCATAGTTAACGCAGAACAGTATTCCCGCAGGGTTTCAGAATCGCTGGAGAGCGGGCAGTGATAATCATCAGGATTTGCCGCGTTGAGCGTAAGGCGCTCGATCAAGTATTCCGGCAAAGGTGCTTTCAGCACGACTTTCAAAACCTCCAGCCCGGCATACAAACGGCCACACAGCGCCATACGCTCCGTCCGGTCGTCGCTTTCAATTAGCACATCGGCATGATGCTGGCAGTAGTCGAGCACCTGGAACAAATCCATGGTGGTATTGAGAGGGGTTTTCAGCAATGTAGTGATAGCGGGCTCGATTTCAGGGCGAGCAAATGTGTTACTATCGGCAGTAGCCATAGCGTTACTCCTATAACGTTTGTGGTCAGCCCTCGTCTGGTACTGGTAATACCTTTCGGGGGCGTTTTTCAGGCCGCCCACATAAAGGTACGTACCTGAATTACGCTTATTATGCTTGGAGCAAAATTTATGTCAACGGTTAAAAGAGATGCAATTCAGTCCAAATCAGGTAAAGCTCCTACATTTCAGATCCGCATCACACCTGAACTGAAATTACAATTTGAAGTTGCAGCGAAAGAAGCGGGGATGAGTTTGGGAAATTGGTTGAAAACGCTTGGGCGGAAGGAATTGGAACGTTTAAGGATCGACTCCAAATAATGATTTTTATGTAGGGGATTATATAATTATGAGAAAAACCACACCTAAAGATCTTATAGATGCAACAAAAATATCTTTAACCGAATGGTTAGAGTTAATAAATATCGAGCAGAAAGACAGATCCTTTTTAATAATGGACTACCAGTTTCCAACATCTCAGCATTTAAAAGAATATGTCGATAATATAGATGGTTACAGTGAACTTGAAGTGAAGGAATTGATTTTTAACTTCATAGTTCCTTCAGGTACAATGGGATGCGATGATTTTACATCTCGGTGGATTTTCGAGAGTGAGAAATTTAACATCCCTGAACTTATCAACAATGAAAGCTTTCTTAAAAGATTGATAATAGGCGATAAGGAAAATCCGCCTTGGCAATCAATATCATGGATTTTAGATTTACTACCGAACAAACCATATATGGCTATCGATGTTATAAGAGCTTTCTTTAATGCACATATCCAATATATGCCTGATGGAAGGATTTATGGCTATGAAGACATTATAACATTGATTAGAGCAAAGTTTATAAACCACAGTTTACCTACAAAAAGTCAAATACACAATATAAGACCATATGAGTTTGAATTTCTTTGTGCATATTTATATGAAAAAAAAGGATATAAAGTTAAAGTAACCCGTAAAAGCAGAGATGGTGGTTATGATGTTTTAGCAGAAAAAGAAACTGCTAGAGAATACGAAATCTTATATATTGAATGTAAACAATACGAAGGTAACGTTGGTGTAAGAATTGCCAGGAATGCTCTTGGACTCCTCAACATTAAAAATGCGACAAAATCCGTAATAATAACAAGCAGTGATTTTACAAAGGATGCATTAAATGTCGCCAAAGAATCAAAACGCCTAGAACTGATTAATTTAAATGACTTTGATAAAGACATGAGAAAATACGTTGATACAAATTGGGCATATAGAATAGACAACTACATTCTTCATATTCAGAAGAACGTTTCTTAACAGTAATATTATTATCTAGTAGTAGGGTGGATAAGCGCCATCCACCGCAAACCTTTCAGAAGGCGGATGACGCAGGCTTATCCGCCCTACAAATAAGAAAGCCGGGAAAATTCCCGGCTTTTTAATTAACGGATTTCCTCATTCTCATCCTGGTCAACGGCGAAGCAGGCGACCAGCTGGCCGCCATACTCCTTGAGCTGCGGCTGCAGCTGGGTGCAGGGGCCGAAGCGGCGGCGGCAGCGGGCGTTGAAGGCGCAGCCCGGCGGCGGGTTCAGCGGGCTTGGCAGCTCGCCGGTTAGCTTGATGCGCTCGCGGCGTTCGTCCGGGTTCAGACGTGGGGTCGCAGACAGCAACGCCTGGGTGTATGGGTGACGCGGGTTGGAGAAGATCTGATCTTTGGTGCCCTTCTCTACGCAGCGGCCCAGGTACATCACCATCACTTCGTCGGCGATATGCTCTACCACGGACAGGTCGTGGGAGATAAACACGTACGACAGCCCCATCTCCTCCTGCAAATCCATCATCAGGTTCAGCACCTGCGCACGCACCGAAACGTCCAGCGCGGAAACAGGCTCATCGGCAATCACCACGTCAGGATCTAACATCAGACCGCGGGCGATGGCGATACGTTGACGCTGGCCGCCGGAGAACATGTGCGGGTAGCGGTCGTAATGCTCAGTTTTCAGCCCCACTTTCGCCATCATCGCCAGCGCTTTTTCACGGCGCTCGGCTTTGCTCAGGCTGGTATTGATTTGCAGCGGCTCCTCCAGAATCTGCCCCACTTTTTTACGCGGGTTCAGAGAGCCGTACGGGTTCTGGAAGACGATCTGGATTTTCTGACGCCTGAGCTTTTCAGCCGTAACGTCCGGCACCAGCAGATCCTGGCCCTGGTAGTACAGCTCGCCGCCGGTTGGGATTTCAATCATCGTCAGCAGGCGGCCCAGAGTGGATTTTCCACAGCCTGACTCGCCCACTACCGCCAGCGTTTTGCCGCGCTCCAGCTCAAACGACACGCCGTCCAGCGCCTTCACCAGGCGTTCCTGTCCGAAGATGCCCTTCTTGACCGGATAGTGTTTCTTTAAATCGATGGCCCGCAGCAGCGGTTGCGCGGTGGCCTGTTCGGTACTCATAGCGTTGGCCTCCCGGCATCATCGAGGGGATAGTGGCACTTGGACTGGCGCCCATTGTCCACAAGGTTCAGTTCTGGCTCTTCCGCGCGGCAGCGGTCCGTGGCATACGGGCAGCGCGGGTTGAGCAGGCAGCCGTTCGGGCGGTCGTACTTGCCCGGCACCACGCCCGGCAGCGAGGCCAGACGGGCTTTATCCTGCGCAAACTCCGGCAGCGCGCGCAGCAGGGCCTGGGTATACGGATGGCGCGGCGCACGGAAGATATCCTTCGCTTCGCCCGTTTCCACCACCTGGCCTGCATACATCACGATGATTTTGTGCGCCGCTTCCGCCACCAGCGCGAGGTCATGGGTGATTAAAATCAGCGCCATGTTCTCTTTTTGCTGCAGCTCCAGCAGCAGCTCGATGATCTGCGCCTGGATGGTCACATCCAGCGCGGTAGTTGGCTCATCGGCAATCAGCAGTTTGGGCCGACAGGCAATTGCCATGGCGATCATCACGCGCTGGCTCATCCCGCCGGAAAGCTGATGGGGATAGACGTCGAGGCGCGAAGCCGCATCCGGAATGCCCACCAGGTTCAGCAGGTCGATTGCGCGCTGAACGCGTGTTTTTTTGTTGCCGCCCTGATGCACCTTAATGGCTTCCATGATCTGGAAACCAACGGTGTAGCACGGGTTCAGGCTGGTCATCGGGTCCTGGAAGATCATCGCCACTTCGGCACCGACCAGGTTACGGCGCTCTTTCTCGGAGATCTTTTGCAGGTCGCGGCCATTGAACTCCAGCTTCTCGGCCATGACGCGGCCGGGAAAATCAATCAGCCCCATAATCGCCAGTGAGCTGACGGACTTGCCAGAGCCGGACTCGCCGACGATACCCACGACTTCGCCCTGGCTTACGCTATAGCTGATACGGTCTACGGCACGGAACGGGGTGCCTTTGTCGCCAAAGTGCACCGATAATTTATCTACATTCAATAACGCCATCTCGAACCTCTTACTGCTTCAGTTTAGGATCGAGCGCGTCACGCAGCCCGTCACCCATCAGGTTAAATGCCAGCACCGTCAGCAGGATTGCCAGACCCGGGAAGGTCACAACCCACCAGGCACTTTGCGCAAACTGCAGCACGTCGGAGAGCATGGTGCCCCACTCCGGCGTTGGCGGCTGCGCACCCATGCCAAGGAAGCCAAGGGCGGCCATATCGAGAATGGCGTTAGAGAAGCCAAGAGAGGCCTGCACGATAAGCGGTGCAAGGCAGTTCGGTAAAATATTGATGAACATCTGGCGCATCGGGCTTGCGCCCGCGACACGGGATGCCGTCACATAATCACGGTGGACTTCCACCAGCACCGCGCCGCGCGTCAGTCGCACATAGTGCGGCAGAGCAACGAACGTCAGGGCCAGCGAGGCGTTCACTATCGACGGGCCGAAGATCGCCACCAGCACCAGCGCCAGCAGCAGGCTTGGCAACGCCAGCATGATGTCGACGACACGCATGATGATGTTGTCGATGATGCCGCCGAAGTAGCCGGCAATCAGGCCCAGCACCACGCCCATCACCAGCGACAGCACAACCACCAGGCAGCCGACCAGCAGCGACAGGCGCGCGCCGTACATCAGGCGGGCCATGATGTCGCGGCCAACGTCATCGGTGCCGAGGATAAACTGCCAGCTGCCGCCTTCCTGCCAGACCGGCGGGTGGAGCAGCGCATCGCGGAACTGTTCAGCCGGGCCGTGCGGAGAGATGAAGTTGGCGAAGATGGCGATCAGAATCATCACCGTGACATACACCAGGCCGACAACCGCGCCTTTGTTACGTTTGAAGTAGTGCCAGAATTCCTGGAAGGGCGTCATCGGTTTTGGCGCCGCCACCACTTTTGGATCAGTTATTTGCGTCATGATGGCCCTTATTTCTTATGGCGGATACGCGGGTTCACCACGCCGTACAGCAGGTCGACAATCAGGTTAACGAGGATAATCATCGTCGCCACCAGTAAGACACCGCCCTGCACTACCGGGTAGTCACGACGCTGCAATGCGTCAATCAACCAGCGGCCAAGGCCGGGCCAGGAGAAGATAGTTTCCGTCAGGATCGCACCGGCCAGCATGGTACCGACCTGCAGGCCGATAACGGTGACGACAGGCAGCATGGCGTTACGCAGAGCGTGAACCACGATAACGCGCATGCGCGTCAAACCTTTGGCGCGAGCGGTACGGATGTAGTCCTCACCGAGCACTTCCAGCATCGCCGAACGTGTCATACGCACGATAACCGCCAGCGGGATGGTGCCGAGCACGACGGCAGGCAGCACCATATGGGCCAGCGCGTCGATAAAGTCGCCCTTCTCGCCCCAGATGGCGGTGTCTATCAGCATGAAGCCGGTGAGCGGCTGGCTGTCGTCCAGGAAGACGATGTCGCTTATTCGCCCGGATACCGGGGTCAGGTTCCAGTACACCGAAACCAGCATGATCAGCATCATTCCCCACCAGAAGATAGGCATGGAGTAGCCGGTCAGGGCCAGGCCTACCGCGGTGTGGTCAAACACGGAACCGCGCTTCACGGCGGCCAGTACGCCAACCGGGATACCCACGGCAACGGCGAAGATCATCGCGCACACGCCGAGTTCCATCGTCGCTTTAAAGCGCGGCACGAACTCATCCCAGACCGGGAGGCGGCTTTTTAAGGAGATGCCCAGATCGCCATGCATCACGCCCCAGACGTAATGGAGGTACTGCTGCCACATCGGCTTATCAAGGCCAAGTTCTGCCAGCAGCTGTGCATGACGAGCAGGAGAAATGCCTCGCTCGCCGGCCATGATCAGCACCGGGTCACCGGGGATCATATGCACGAAGGCGAAGGTCAGTAGGGTAATACCGATAAACGTGGGGATAACTAATCCCAGACGTCGGAGGATAAACTGCAACATAACCCGGATTCTCTGTAGTGACGTCGCGCCTGGTCACGCTTCGTCTGTATTGCTCACAAATTACAAATAATACGCCCCTCTCTGCCACGGCCTCAGCGGTGGATGGCGCTGGCGCTTATCCACCCTACAACTTCACAGGGTGGATAATGAGAGAGGCTATCGTGCTTATTATTCTACTGAGACGTTCTCAAAGTGGTGTTTGCCCAACGGGTCAACCACGTAGCCTTTCACTTCTTTGCGCACCGGCTCATAGACGGTGGAGTGGGCAACGATCAGCGCCGGAGCCTGGTCATGCATCACTACCTGAGCCTGCTTGTACAGCTCGATACGCTTGTTGTGATCTTCGGCCGCGCGAGCAGGCTGGATCAGGTCTTCAAACGGCTTGTAGCACCAGCGGGAGTAGTTGGAGCCGTCTTTCGCTGCTGCACAGCTAAACAGGGTAGCGAAGAAGTTGTCCGGATCCCCATTGTCCCCGGTCCAGCCCATCATCACCGCCTGGTGCTCACCCGCTTTGGCGCGCTTCAGGTACTCGCCCCACTCGTAGGTGACGATTTTGGCGGTCACGCCCACTTTCGCCCAGTCAGCCTGAATCATCTCTGCCATACGGCGAGCGTTCGGGTTGTATGGACGCTGAACAGGCATTGCCCACAGGTCAACGGTGAAGCCATCGGCGTGGCCAGATTCTTTCAGCAGCGCCTTCGCTTTCTCCGGATCGTAGGTGTAATCCTTCACGGCGTCGTTATAGCCCCACATGGTTGGTGGGATCAGGTTTTTAGCCGCGGTGCCCGCGCCCTGATAAACCGCCTTGATGATCGCTTCTTTGTTCACCGCGTAGGTCAGCGCCTGACGCACTTTCACGTCGTCAAACGGCTTTTTCTCGGTGTTGAAAGAGAGGTAACCCACGTTCAGGCCAGCCTGTTCCATCAGGTTGATGTTCTTATCCTGCTTCATGCGAGCGATATCAGCCGGGTTCGGGAACGGCATAACCTGGCACTCGTTTTTCTGCAGCTTGGCGTAACGCACGGAGGCGTCAGGCGTGATGGAGAAGACCAGACGGTCGATCTGCGGTTTGGTCCCCCAGTAGCCCGGGAACGCTTTATACAGAATGCGGGAGTCTTTCTGATACTTCAGCAGCTGGAACGGCCCGGTACCGATTGGGTTCAGGTCGATTTTTTCCGGCGTGCCGGCTTTCAGCATATTGTCCGCGTACTCTTTGGACAGGATCGAGGCAAAGTCCATCGCCATATCGGCAAGGAACGGCGCTTCAGGACGGGTCAGCACGAACTGAACCGTGTCGTCGTCCACTTTCTTAATTTCGCTGATCAGATCCGGCAGGCCCATGCCTTCGAAGTATTCGTAGCTGCCGCCAGAAACTTTATGGTACGGGTTCTGAGCGTTTTTCTGACGGTCGAAGGAGAACACAACGTCGTCGGCATTCAGGTCACGCGTTGGTTTGAAGTCTTTATTGTCCTGCCACTTCACGCCTTTGCGCAGGTGGAAGGTATAGGTTTTACCGTCTTCGCTCACTTCCCACTTTTCAGCAAGGCCAGGGACGATTTCGGTGGTGCCGATTTTGAACTCTACCAGACGGTTATAGATTGGCACCGAGCTGGCATCGTAAGTGGTACCAGAGGTGAACAGCTGTGGGTTAAAACCTTCAGGCGAGCCTTCTGAACAATAGACGAGGGTTTTAGCCTGAACGCTGGCTGCTACGGTCAAAGCGACGAGGCTCAGACCAAATTTCAGCATCCCTGACTTCTTCAAGGAAATACTCATTCTTCCGCTCCAATGTGAGATGTGTTGTTTTTATCCGTGAGACCTTTGTTATTTGTTTGCGGTCCGTACGGTGTGCCCGAAGGCGAGTGGTGAGGCCAGGGAATTCCATGCTTCTGGAGAGCTGTGTGGTAGTGCGGGCTGTCCATAAATTGCCCCTCACGCCCTACAATCTGTCAACAGTTCGTTAAAACGTCAATACAGGTAGCGGGGATTTGCAGCAGGGGTGAGAAACCGCAAACAAAGTTAAAAAAAAGCGGGCGCGGGTATTTCCAGCAGGGAAATTTATGCTACGGGCTTGTTACCAGAATATTACACTGCTTATTTTGCGCGCAATAGCGCAAATCGATTGTTCACATTTTATGAAAATTCTTGCCGGACGGTGATTATATGAACGATTTATTTTGTGTTCGGCCTCTGCAATAGCGAATTGTGCTGGCAGCAAACATAAGCAGTGACGCAAAAAACCACGCTCTTTCATAACAAAAAACAATGGAATATGTCACAAAACGATTTAAAGGCGGGGATAGCACGATGGAAGGGGTATTTTCAGCAGGAATGGAGATCTTGTAGGACAGATCCATCCGCCGTTGTGTCCGGGGTAGTTGTTGGATGACGCTTCGCTTATCCAACCTACAGATGCAAAAAACCCCGCTAAAAAGCGGGGTTTCTTAAATGTGGTCGGCGAGAGAGGATTCGAACCTCCGACCCACTGGTCCCAAACCAGTTGCGCTACCAAGCTGCGCTACTCGCCGAATGCGGAGCGCATCTTACTGCGCACCGTTTTAGCCGTCAATCCCTTAAATTAAAAATACAAATCAATTGATTTAAAAGACAGCGATTGTTGAATCAATGTTACTTTGCAGCCTTCTGCGGCACGTGACACCAGTTGTTGTTCTCGTTAATTCCGCCGTTCGGCGAAGTGTAACCCAGGCAACCCATAATGGTGTCATACAGCTCGACATGACGATGTGGGATCTTCATCGCCGCCTGCTCTTTCATATGTTCAAAGGAGCGTGCACGGTCAGGATTTTGCAGATACTTATCTGACGCCCACAGCATCAACGGTACGCGGAACTGCTCCGGTGGAGCCATGAAACGTGGTGTCCCGTGCAGATGCTTATGCTCGTTGATGGATTCCCCGTGATCTGCGGCATAGAAGATAATCGCCTTCTTATCGCGGAACTGGTCAATCACATCCGTCAGCACCGTATCGATATAAAGTATCGAGTTATCGTAGGCGTTGATCATCTGCTGTTTGGTGCACTCTTTGTCGACGCTGACACATTCAGGTGTCCACTTCGCGTAGCTGCGCGGATAACGCTGCACGTAGGAGAAGTGCGACCCTTTGGTATGCAGAATGATCAGATGCTTGCCGTCCGGGTGTTTATCGAGCGAACGCTTCACCTCCTCCACCAGCAGCATGTCATCCACTGTCTTACCACGGTTACGCGGCTCGGCGGCAATCTGCTCGCGGTAGGCAATGTTGTCCGCCATGGTGTTACCGTAGAACCAGACTTCACTCTGCATCGCAAACAGGTCAGTGCTAAAGCCCAGCTGCTTAAGAACGGCAAAGACGTTTTGTTCTTTCAGGGTGCGCTGTGGATTATCTTCCGTGCCGCCTTCGCGTACAAACATGCAGCGCAGGGAGAGCTTAGTGGCGGTGTCGCAAGACTGACCACGGAACGCGACCAGATTTTTTTCCTTCGCCAGTTTCGGCGTGGTATCCCGGTCATAGCCCAGAAGCCCCATGTGATCCCAACGTGTCGTTTCGCCAATCACGAACACCACGTAGGTATCATCAAGATCTTTTGGCGCAACATAGGTGAATTTTTTCGCCGGGTTCATCAGCGAACTGTTATCGCTGGACTCGTCCGCCTGCGCCCAGGCATATAAACCCAGTGCCGATACCCAGTTCGAAGGCAGATAAGAGTTCGCCACCACGCCGCCGTAGCTGGCCAGGTCAACGGTAGAGCGTTTCTCGTCACGGCTCTGGAAGTGATCCAGCAGACGCAGCGGGCCCCAGGCAAGCAGACCGGCCAGCAGGACGATACCCACACTTCGCACACGGTGCCGACGGGTTTGTAATTGTTTCAGCAGGGTATAGCGACAAGTGTTGCTCCAGATAAGAATCAGCGGCAGTGCGCTCACGATAATCATCCAGATAACAAAATGGTAGCCAACAACCTCTTTAGAAAGATCGATATCCGTTGTCATAACCGAAGCGATGATGCCGTAGCCGATCACCACATTAAGGAAGGTCATGTAATAGCTGGCACCGACGGAAAATAGCACGACGAGGCTTGCAAGTACGCGCCACACCGTTCGTCCAAACAGGGAAAGCAGACGGAGTAAGAAAAATGTAATCAACACACAGGCGGCGACTTCAGCCACGGCAGCAAATCCTTTCCATGCCATAAAGCTCTGTGCGAAGCTGTTAAAACGGTGATAAAAAACTGAGATGTTCAGAAACAGGCCGATGTATACCGCTAACAGAAAACATAATTTCTGCTGGGTCATCGATTTAATATAATTCATTCAATTGTCCGGAATAAAGCGAGTAAAGCTTCTCAAAGACTATTCAGACTCCTCGTTTGCAGCAGAGTTCTGAACGGTAGAAAATAGCCAACGAATCGGGACGATTCTTAGACACAGGTCACAAGACTTGCGCCGCGTAGTAGAGCACAGCGGTCACGAAATGTATCGCCATAAAACGCGATAATATGTGTTCTTTACATTTTGCCAATAACATATTTGCAGCTTGAATTTGCGCAGTCCAGGCACCCGGAGAGGCCACCTATGCAGACCTTAGAAGAGCGCGCCCGTCGATTCGCCAGTAAAGCTCACGCCGCCAGTGAGCAACGGCGCAAATATACCTATGAGCCTTACATCGTCCATCCTGCCGCCGTGGTGGAACTGGTGCGCAGCGTCTGCGATAACGAAGAGGTGCTGGCCGCCGCCTGGCTACACGATACGGTGGAAGACACCGACACAACGATTCTCGATATCGAAGAGCGTTTTGGCCCGCGGGTTGCCGCCCTGGTATTGATGCTCACCAACCCTGAACAGCCCCCCGGCACCAATCGCGCCCACCGCAAACGCGCTCATTTCCTGCATACCGCGCAGGCCAGTGCGGATGCACAGACCATTAAGCTTGCAGATATTATTGATAACACGCGTGAAATACTGAGATATGACGCCCATTTCGCACGGGTTTATCTCATCGAAAAGCGGTTACAGTTGGCGGAGATGAAACGCGGGAATGAAGCACTGAAAGCGCGGGCGGAAAACATTGTCGAGGAAGGTATTTCACAATTAATGATGCCGCCGTATAACGTCCCGGCGGCATGGTTTACTCAGCTGATGGCGCGCTATCAGGCGTGAGCGTGCTCGTGCTCCTGCTGCATCTCTTCACGAGTCGGTTGGCGAATCGTGGTGGACAAGGCCAGAGAGAGAATCAGCAGCGCGAAGATAACGCAGAAGGTGATATAGAAACCGCCGAACAGTGACGCAATAATCGATCCGCCAAGGCTGCCAATACCGAAGCCCAGATAAATCACACCGTAGTTTTTAGTCAGGTTGTTCAGACCGAAAAACTCGCTGACCAGTGAAGGATAAACGGTGATGGTGCCGCCGAAGTTAAAGGCAACGCAGGCGATGGCCGCAAAGAATGTTGCTTCGTTAAGCGGAGCAAACAGCAGCGCCGCCATCCCCACCAGCGAAATAACCTGGCCGATGGTGATAACGCGGATACGTGCAATCTTATCGGAGAGAATGCCCAGCACCAGGCGGCCGCTCAGGTTAGCAATCGCTATCACTGTTACCGCATTGGCAGCAGAAACCGCGTTTAAATGCACCATACCCTGGGCGATATCTTTCGCCACGCCAATCACATACAGGCCGCTCATGCAGGCCGTCAGGAACATCACCGCCAGCATCCAGTACTGCGGCTTACGCATGGATTCTGCCAGGGTAAAGTCGTTTTCGGTCACGCCGTTAACGGACTGGGCTTCGTGAGCCGGCGCATCCTTCATCAGCGTTGCGCCAAACAGAATCATCACCATCACAATCGCACCCCAGATCATAAAGGTGTTTTCCAGACCATAGGTCGCCAGCAGATGGGTATCGATATATTTGAAACCAAGGCTGCCAAGGCCGTATGAGCCAATGGCAAAGGCGGAAATCAGCCCCTTACGCTCCGGGAACCATTTCACGCAGTTGGAAAGCGTCAGCAGGTAGCCTGCACCATCGGCAAGCCCGACCAGCACACCAGCGCTGAGCCACAGCATCATCAGGTTGTTAGCGTGAGCGGTCAGGAAGAAACCAACTGCCAGCAGCACACCTGCCGCCATGGTGACTTTACGAACGCCAAAGCGCTCCTGCAATTTACCGGCCACGGAAGAAGAGATGGCCAGTCCGAGACTTAACAGACCAAACGAGAAAGCAACCTGGCTGATAGGTTCATCGAGCTTTTGCGACAGCGCGCTGTTAAACAGGCTCCAGGTATAAACAGATCCCAGTGCAAACTGGGTAATGACGGTCCCGATGAGGGTTAACCAGCGGGTGCGGTTATATTGAGCAGTATTCATGGCAGATGTCCTGCAATTCTTAAGGGAAGTTATCTGCCGCCTACCATAGCGAAGCGCATTTTATTCCAGGAGAAAAAGGCATGAACTGCACGAGAGACGGAATGAAATGCACCTGAGCGGGAATGAATGACCTTGAACGCCTGTGGGCATTAATGTTTGTGAGTGGTTACTATCACCGAGAGATGCTTCTCAACTGTATATTGAATGTTAAAACATCAGGCATTGAGGTTACCCAAATTCATCTATTGATGGATTTACTGTTAAAAATTGATCTGTAATCTTGCGAAGCGAGAAAACATTAGCATTACTCTTCTAATCGTAGGTCGGTGATGCAATCTGGCGCTTATTAGCACTACATAACCAACCTCATTCAAAACTTCGCGCTGACCCCGAGGTTATAGAGATAGGCGTCGCCGGTGGAGAGCCCTTCGGCCTGTGACATAGAGGCAAAGGCGGCGACGTTCTTACCGATGGGCATATCGGCACCGACGGTGACGTCCATCCAGCTGGTGTCCTGCGCGCTGGCGGCGTTGGTGCGCATACCGGACTGCGCTTTCCAGACGTTATCGCCGTACTGGTGGTTATAGCTTACCTGCGCCCAGGGACGAACATAGCCCACGGCAGAGTCGAGCCGCCAGCCAACGGTGGAGACGCTGGCGTGCCACAGCCGATCGCTGTAGCGAGACGGCACCACGCTATCCCCGTATTCGTTATAAATGTTCGTTGAGCTGCCGTCCCAGCTGTAGCCAGCGGTCGGCCCGGTGGTAACATTACCCAGAACAGGGATATTCCAGCCCATGTCCATTCGCGTAGCGTCGGTATGTGCGGTATCGTTTCCGGCAGTAAACGACAGCCCTTCCTGCACCTCCGGGGGCATGGAAGAGTGAATGCGTTCGGCAAGAATGTCGTTATAGTTTGGCGCCCGGTCGCTATCCCACGTATAACGATCCTGAGCGTCGCCCACGGCATCATCAGAAACATACTCTTGCTGCCACGCAAAAGCATGAGGGGCGCAGAACAGGCACCACGAAACCAGCGCCGTGAGAAGCGTGACACGGCGACCACTGCATGAAGTTTTTTTAATCATCAAAGCGACTCCAAGAAAGAGCCAAATCCGGCGATAGTTATTCTCTTTTTGTCGGGCTTGCGGATAACCCTGAATTAACTATTGTCTCTTTATCAGACACGTCAAGTTGCCGGCCATTTATTTCATCAGAGGGAAGAGAATATGCAGCGTTGTGGATGGGTCACTCAGGACCCGCTTTACCTTGAATATCACGATAAAGAGTGGGGCGTGCCGGTCACAGACGGGCAAAAATTATTTGAGATGATCTGCCTGGAAGGCCAGCAGGCGGGGCTGTCCTGGATAACCGTGCTGAAGAAGCGTGAAAATTACCGCCGCTGCTTTAAAGATTTCGATCCCCTCGCCGTGGCGCTGTTCACGCAGGAGGACGTCGACAGGCTGGTGCTGGACGCGGGTATTATTCGCCACCGGGGGAAAATCGAGGCGATCATCAATAACGCTAAAGCGTTTCTGGCAATGGAAGCCAACGGTGAAAAATTCCCGGAGTTTGTCTGGGCGTTTGTGGATAACGAGCCGCAGGTCAGCCACGCAGCCGTGCACACGGACAGGCCCACCACCACCCCCGCATCAGACGCCCTGTCTAAGGCCCTGAAGAAACGCGGTTTCAAGTTCGTTGGCTCCACGATTTGCTACTCGTTTATGCAGGCGTGCGGGCTGGTGAACGACCATATAACCTCCTGCTTCTGCCACCCTGATAATAAATGATCCGTCGACTGCGTGAGGGGGAAATGGACGAGCTGATTATGCTATGGCTTGCCAGCACCATTCACGCCCACCCCTTTATCGCCGAAAGCTACTGGCGGGAAAGTGAGTCGATTGTCCGCAACGTTTATATCCCGCAGTCTCTGACCTGGGTAGATGAACAACACGGCAAAATTGTCGGCTTTGCGAGCGTGATCGACTCGCGCTTCCTGGGCGCGCTGTTCGTGGACGAGACGTTTTACGGCCAGGGCATCGGCAGGGGGCTGATTGAGCATGCAAAAGCGAGCTTTCCAGCGCTAAGCCTCGAGGTTTATCAGAAAAACCAGCGGGCGGTGCATTTCTATCACCGCCGGGGCTTTCGCATTGAAGAAAGCGCCTGGCAGTCAGAAACGCGCCACCCGACGTGGATCATGAGCTGGCAGGCGGATCGAAAGCCGTAACCTCCGGCGCTGTACCCTGATACTTCTCGGCCCAGACCAGCGATGAGTTTGCCGCGCAGCCGTTTGCCAGCCTGGACGTCGGAATATCCAGCGTCAGGACGTTCACCGCGCCGTTTTTACACAGGCGGTCGCTATCCAGATCCGGCCACGCCCCTTCGTGAATGCAAATCACGCCCGGCCTGATGCCGTCCGTTACCAGCGCGCCGACCAGCACCTGCCCGCGATGATTCCAGACCCGCACCAAATCGCCGTCGGCGATGCCCCGCTCCGCCGCGTCCTCGGGGTGCAGCGTCAGCGGCTCGCGCCCGGCAATGGCATACTTTTCCCGCAGGGCGGAATAGTTAAGCTGGCTGTGCAGGCGGTGCGCCGGGTGGGATGAAAGCAGCTGAAGCTGGCCCTTTTCAGCGTTGCCCTGCCATTCATCGGGCGCAAGCCAGGTCGGGTGCGGCGGGCAATCTGCATAGCCAAAGCTGGCAATACGTTCAGAGTAGATTTCAATTTTGCCGCTCGGGGTTTTAAGGGGATACTCCTGCGGATCGCGGCGGAAATCAGCGAAGCGGATAAATTCGGCTGATTTTTCGTTAACCGGCATTTCAATCAGGTCGTTAGCCTCCCAGAAATCTTTAAATTCCGGCAGCGTTATCTGCTGCGAGGCTCCGCGCTGTTTCGCCATATCGTAAAGGCTTTCCAGCCACTGCAGCTCGGTTTTCTCCTCGGTAAACCGCGCTTTGCCCCCCTGCTCCCACAGCTCGCTCAACTCCGCAAACACATCAAAATCGTTACGCGCCTCGGCCTGCGGAGCGACAACCTGCTTCATCGGCACCAGATGCTGGTTGCTGTAGTCGCCGGTCATTGTCATATCATTACGTTCGAACGAGGTGGTAATCGGCAGCACGATGTCCGCGTGCTTTGCCGCCGCCGTCCAGAAGCACTCGGAAATGACCACCAGCTCCGGCTTAAGCCATGCCTTAATCAGCCGGTTAGTGTCCTGGTGATGGGTAAAGTTGCCGCCGCCCGCCCACCACAGCATACGAATATCCGGGAAAACTCTTTCCATACCGTTGTGCTGATAGCCGCCGCCCGGGTTTTCCAGCGCTTCAACAATGCGCGCCACGGGGATTTTTTCCACCGGGTCCGTGCCGCCAGCCACCAGCCCCTGTAGCGAACCGGGCACAGCCGCTCGCCGCGTTGGGTTACCGCCGTTGGCAAAGTGGTAAGAGAGGCCAAAACCGCCGCCCGGCGTGCCAATCTGGCCCAGCATGGCCGCCAGCGTCACCAGCATCCAGTGCTTTTGTTCGCCGTACTGCTGGCGCTGCATCCCCCAGCCGGACATCAGCATTGTGCGGTTGGCGCTGAAGACCTGCGCCAGATACTCGATGATTTGCACGGGCACGCCGCAGATTTTTGACGCCCATTCGGCGTTTTTCGGCTGGCCGTCGCTTTTGCCCGTCAGATAGTCGGCAAATTTGTCATAGCCGTGAGTGCAGCGCTCAATGAATCCAGCGTCCTGCCAGCCATGACGCACCAACGTATGGGCGATGCCCAGCATCAGCGCCACGTCGGTGCCCATATGCGGAGCAATCCACTGCGCTTTGTCACCAAAGAAATCGATGGTTTCCGATCGCATCGGATCGATGGCGATCACCATTTTACCGCTGTTCTTCAGCTGCTCCAGGTACTTCATGCCCTGCTCGTCGCTGGCGTTCCACGCAATCTTCAGCGTATTCAGCGGATTAGCGCTCCAGAATACCACCACATCACTATGCTCAAGCACTAAAGGCCAGCTGGTCTGCTGCTGGTAAACCTCATTCGAGCCGACAACGTAAGGCATGATGACCTGCGCAGCGCCGGTGGAATAATCGCCAAGATGTCCGGTATAGCCACCCGCAAGGCTCATATAGCGCTGCAGCAGGGTTGCCGCTTTATGTAAAATGCCGTTGGAGCGCCAGCCGTAAGAGCCAGCAAAAATAGATGACGGGCCATAAGTTTCGCGAATACGTTGATGCTGCTGATGGATAAGCCTCAGCGCTTCATCCCAGCTAATGCGCACGTACTCATCTTCACCGCGTATTCCCTGCGGGGCCTCCGGTGAGGCCAGAAAGCCCTTACGCGCCATGGGAAACTGCACGCGGGCCTTGCTGTGCACCTGATCCGGCACGGCTTGCGCCAGGGAGTTTTCATGGCCTGTGTCGAGCGCGCCACGGGAGGCCAGTACGCGTTTCCCATCGGTCTCAACCTGCATGGGCCCCCAGTGGGCAGCGGTCAGAATGTGTTTCGTTGTCGCGGATGTTTTAGCCAATTCGGGCTCCGGGTTTGCAGGTGGTGGCCTGAGGCCACTCAATATTGTTTACAAATTTAGGATGACTCCGGGGAATTTTCTCCATAATCACACGTCATAATCAATCTCCGCTGTGCTATGCAGCGAAGAAATATAATTCGCATAGGAAATGAGATGAACAAAAGCGTCATGATTGCCGCCCTGGTTTGCGGCACGTTAGCAGTTTCTGGCTGTACCACCAACCCTTACACCGGCGAAAGAGAAGCGGGTAAATCCGGCATCGGCGCAGGTATCGGCTCGCTGGTAGGCGCAGGCGTTGGAGCACTCTCTTCTTCCAAGAAAGATCGCGGCAAAGGCGCGCTGATTGGTGCCGCAGCGGGCGCAGCGCTTGGCGGCGGCGTGGGTTACTACATGGACGTACAGGAAGCGAAACTTCGCCAGAAAATGCAGGGAACGGGCGTGAGCGTGACGCGTAATGGCGACAACATCGTGCTGAACATGCCGAACAACGTCACCTTCGACAGCAGCAGCGCCACCCTGAAACCGGCGGGTGCCAATACCCTGACCGGCGTGGCGATGGTCCTGAAAGAGTACCCAAAAACTGCGGTTAACGTGGTGGGCTACACCGACAGCACCGGCAGCAACGAGCTGAACATGAAGCTGTCCCAGCAGCGTGCGGACGGTGTGGGCAGCGCGCTGATCACCCAGGGCGTTGAAGCAAGCCGCGTGCGCACCACCGGCGCTGGTCCATCTAACCCAATCGCCAGCAACAGCACCGCCGAAGGCAAAGCTCAGAACCGTCGCGTAGAAATTACGCTGAGTCCTCTGGCTTAAATCAGACGGCGGATGACGCTGCACTTATCCGCCCTACGGACTGAATTTCGTAGGGTGGATAAGCGCCAGCGTCCTCCACCAACAGCCAATCAATTTTGTGTTACTCTCCAGAAAGTTACCCCTCCTGGAGATGGACATGAACGGCAAGGCCGCGCGCCCCACGATTAGCGACGTCGCGAAAGCGGCAAAAACCGGTAAAACCAGCGTTTCCCGCTATCTGAACGGCGAACAGAGCGCCCTGTCCGACGATCTCCGCATCCGCATTGAAACCGCCATTGCCGAACTCGACTATCGTCCAAGCCAGATGGCCCGCGGCCTGAAGCGCGGACGCACGCGCCTGATTGGCCTGATCATCGCCGATATTACCAACCCCTACTCCGTTGACGTGCTTAGCGGCATCGAGGCCGCCTGCCGCGAAAAGGGCTTTACCCCGCTGGTCTGCAATACCAACAACGAAGTGGATCAGGAGCTGCATTACCTGGATTTACTGCGCAGCTATCAGGTTGAAGGTATCGTGGTGAACGCCGTAGGGATGCGCGAAGAGGGGCTGAACCGCCTGCAGCAGTCAGCCCTGCCGATGGTGCTGATAGACCGTAAAATTCCCGATTTCGCCTGCGACGTGGTCGGGCTGGACAATATTCAGGCCGCCACCACCGCCACCGAGCATCTTGTGGAGCAGGGCTTTGAGGCGATTCTGTTTTTAAGCGAGCCGCTGGGCATGGTGAATACCCGCCGTGAACGCCTGCGCGCATTTCGCAACACCGTCGCCCGCTATCCCGGCATCGTGGCGGAAAACGCCGAAATTCCCCTGCACGAAGCCGACCTGATGGACAACACCCTGCGACAGTTCCACACGCAGCATCGCGGGATGCGCAAAGCGGTGATCTCCGCCAACGGCGCGCTTACCCTGCAGGTCGCCCGCTCCATGCGCCGCATTGGCCTGCACTGGGGCAGCGATATCGGCCTGCTGGGCTTCGACGAACTGGAGTGGGCGGAGCTGGCGGGCGTGGGCATCACCACCCTCAAACAGCCCGCCTGGCAGATTGGCTATGCCGCACTCGAGCAGGTCGTTAACCGCATCGACGGCGCGGCGGACAGCGTGCGCGAGCAGGTCTTTTCCGGTGAACTGATCGTCCGCGGCTCCACCGCCCGCTAACCCTCTTCTTCGTGATAGCGATCATAAATTCGCCACGAGCGGCTTTTCTTTGGAACCGGTTCCATCTAGCGTAATAGCTATGTTAGCAAAGTGTAACCATTCCGGAGAAATCGATGCCGCGCAAAATTATTGTCGTTACCGCCGCCTATGGCCATGACCGCGTTGCCTCCCTGGGCGGCCAGCAGGCGCTGCTGCCCATTATCGCCAGCGCCGGTGCGGACGGCGTCGAAATCCGCCGCGAACTGTTAAGCAATATCCAGCTCGATGCCCTGCCGGATCTGGCGAAACAGGTAGCCGGGCACAATCTGGAAGCCTGCTACTCCGCGCCGGAGCCGCTGTTTGCCGAGGACGGTAAACTTAATCCCCTCATTCCTTCCCTGCTGCTCGAAGCCCGCCAGCTCAACGCCCGCTGGCTGAAGCTCTCGCTGGGGGAGTTTCGCGGCAGCCAGCAGTTTTCTTTGCTGCAGCAGTGGCTCGCCCAAAGCGACGTCGCGCTGGTCGTTGAAAACGATCAGACCGCCTGCGGCAGGCTGGCCCCGATGCAGCGCTTTAAAGCGGCCTGCAACGTGCTGAATCTGCCGGTGACGCTAACCTTTGATATGGCTAACTGGCTGTGGGTGGATGACTCACCGGAAGCGGCGGCCCGCGAGCTGGCCTCCTCCGTCAGCTACGTTCACGTTAAGGCGGCGGTCCCGCACCATTACCATTACCGCGCCATTGCGCTGGATGATGCCGACCCGCGCTGGCTGGCGCTGCTCAAACAGCTGCCAACGGACGTGCCGCGAGGCATTGAATTCCCGCTGGAAGGCCGCGACCTGGTCGCCGTGACCCGCCACTACGTCAATCTGTTACGCGAGGAGTAAAGGATGCAGAACGAACTGGATGTCATCACCATTGGCGAGGCGATGGCGATGTTTGTCGCCGCCGAGACCGGTGATTTAGCCGCCGCTGAAAAGTTTGTTAAACGTGCCGCCGGCGCCGAACTCAATGTTGCCACCGGGCTGGCCCGCCTGGGGCTGAAGGTCGGCTGGGTAAGCCGCGTGGGCAATGACTCATTCGGACGATACGTGCTCCAGCAGCTCGCCAAAGAGCAGATCGACAGCCGTGGCGTGACCACCGACGAGCGCTACGCCACTGGCTTTCAGCTTAAATCTAAGGTCGATGATGGAACCGATCCCATCGTGGAATACTTCCGCAAAGGCTCCGCCGCCAGCCATCTGTCGGTAGAGGATTTTAACGAAGCATATTTCTTCAGCGCCCGCCATCTGCACCTGAGCGGCGTGGCGGCAGCCCTGTCGGATTCGTCACTGGAGCTGCTGAACCACACGGCCAGGACGATGAAGGCTAAGGGCAAAACCATCTCTTTCGACCCGAACCTGCGCCCGGTGCTGTGGAAAAGCGAAGCGGAGATGGTGAAGCAGCTTAACCAGCTGGCGCTGCAGGCGGACTGGGTGCTGCCCGGCGTAAAAGAGGGTGTCATTCTTACCGGGCAGAAAACCCCGGAGGGCATCGCGGATTTCTATCTCGATAAGGGCGTAAAAACCGTGGTGCTGAAAACCGGCGCTGACGGAGCCTGGTTCAAAACAGCTTCCGGCGAAAAAGGCGCAGTCGCGGCGGTAAAAGTCGATAACGTCGTCGATACGGTGGGCGCGGGCGATGGTTTTGCCGTCGGCGTCATCAGCGCCCTGCTGGAAGGAAAAACGTTATCTCAGGCCGTCAGCCGCGGAAACAAAATCGGCTCCCTGGCTATTCAGGTCATCGGCGACAGCGAAGGGTTACCCACCCGTAGCGCGCTGGGCGAATAAACAAGAGCGCATCGGCTGTACCCTACCTGCGGCACGATGCGCTTCACCTCAACATAGAGGCTAGCCTATGAAAACCAAGACAATCGCAGCAAAACGCTGGTGGTATATCATGCCGATCGTGTTTATCACGTACAGCCTGGCCTACCTCGACCGCGCCAACTTCAGCTTTGCCTCCGCCGCCGGGATCAACGACGATCTGGGCATCACCAAGGGGATCTCCTCCCTGCTGGGGGCGCTGTTCTTCCTCGGCTACTTCTTCTTCCAGATCCCCGGCGCGATGTACGCGGAACGCCGCAGCGTGCGCAAACTCATCTTCGTCTGCCTGATTTTATGGGGCGGCTGCGCGTCGCTGACCGGCATGGTAAGCAATATCCCAATGCTGGCGGCGATCCGCTTCGTGCTGGGCGTAGTGGAAGCGGCGGTGATGCCCGCGATGCTTATCTATATCAGCAACTGGTTCACTAAATCCGAACGTTCGCGCGCCAACACCTTCCTGATCCTCGGCAACCCCGTCACGGTACTGTGGATGTCCGTGGTCTCCGGCTACCTGATTCAGGCATTCGGCTGGCGCGAAATGTTTATCTTCGAGGGCATTCCGGCGGTGATCTGGGCCTTTGCCTGGTGGGTGCTGGTCAAAGACAAGCCTGCGCAGGTTGGCTGGCTGTCCGACGATGAAAAATCCGCATTGCAGGCCCAGCTGCAAAAAGAGCAGGAGGGGATCAAGGCCGTGCGCAACTACGGCGAAGCGTTCCGCTCGCGCAACGTGGTGCTGCTCTGCATGCAGTATTTCTGCTGGAGCATCGGCGTGTACGGCTTCGTGCTGTGGCTGCCGTCCATTATCCGCGGGGCTGGTACGGCGGGGATGGGCATGGTGGAAGTGGGCTGGCTCTCTTCCGTTCCTTACCTGGCGGCGACTATCGCGATGATTGCCGTCTCCTGGGCGTCGGACAAAATGCAGAACCGCAAGCTCTTCGTCTGGCCGCTGCTGCTGATTGGCGCGCTGGCGTTCCTGGGATCGTGGCTGGTTGGCGCTAACCATTTCTGGGTTTCCTATACCCTGCTGGTGATTGCCGGGGCGGCGATGTACGCCCCGTATGGCCCGTTCTTCGCCATCATCCCGGAGATGCTGCCAAGAAACGTGGCGGGCGGCGCGATGGCATTGATCAACAGCATGGGCGCGCTCGGCTCGTTCGTCGGCTCCTGGCTTGTGGGCTATCTGAACGGCGCTACCGGCAGCCCGTCCGCGTCCTACATTTTTATGGGGGTGGCGCTGCTCGCCTCCGTGTGGCTAACTCTGATAGTGAAACCGGCAACGAACCAACAGCTTCCGGTCGGCGCTCGCCACGCATAGCTACCCAACGGGCGGCGAGCCAAAGCCGCCCGGTTTGTGTTTAATTTATTTACGGAGAACACCATGAAGCCGCCCGTCATCCTCTACAAAAATCTCCCTGACGACCTGCTTGCCCGCCTCGAAAGCCATTTTTCCGTCACCAGAGTCAGTGATTTAAGCCCGGAAACGGTAGAGCAAAACGCCGATGCCTTCGCGAATGCCGTGGGCATTCTTGGCTCCAGCGAGAAGGTCGACAAGGCCTTTCTCGAGCACACGCCGAAGCTGCGTGCCTCCTCAACTATTTCCGTCGGCTATGACAATTTTGACGTGGACGCGCTGACCAGCCGCGGCATCGTGCTGATGCACACCCCGACCGTACTGACCGAAACGGTAGCGGATACGATGATGACCCTGGTGCTGTCCACGGCCCGTCGCGCGGTGGAAGTAGCGGAACGGGTGAAAGCTGGAGAATGGCAGGGGAGCATCGGCCCGGACTGGTTTGGCATCGACGTACACCATAAAACGCTGGGGATTCTGGGCATGGGCCGCATCGGCCTGGCGCTGGCCCAGCGCGCGCACTTCGGCTTCAGCATGCCGATTCTGTACAACGCCCGCCGTCATCACAAAGAGGCGGAAGATCGCTTCGACGCCCGCTACTGCGACCTGGACACCCTGCTGGCGGAGTCCGATTTTGTCTGCATCTCCCTGCCGCTGACCGAAGAAACGCACCACATGTTTGGCGCGGCGCAGCTGGCAAAAATGAAGCCATCGGCAATTCTGATTAACGCAGGACGCGGCCCGGTCGTCGACGAGCAGGCCCTGATTCAGGCGCTGAAAGACGGCACGATTCATGCCGCTGGTCTGGACGTGTTCGAGCAGGAGCCGCTGCCGGCTGATTCTGAACTGCTGAAGATGGCAAACGTCGTCGCTCTGCCGCACATCGGCTCCGCAACGCACGAAACGCGCTACAACATGGCGGCCTGCGCGGTGGATAACCTGATTACGGCGCTGACGGGGGAAGTGAAAGAGAACTGCGTTAACCCGCAGGTGCTGAAATAATAGTTGCGGCGGATGGCGCCTGCGCTTATCCGCCCTACGAATTTATCGACGCTTCGTAAGCACTGCAGGTAACCGGCTCTGGTGAAGGATGCCAATTATCGCGATCCCAGATTCAATTTTTTGGTAATAAAGCATGTGGCTCATATAGGGAAAGCTCTTCAAGCCAGTAAGCAGAAGCTCCGACTCGTCAGCGCCAATGTCAGGCATGTTCGCCAGATGCTGCATTGTAATACGCATGGCCGCCAGATATTCCCGCGTCACCAGCCCCCCAAACTGCTGCAGAGAAAATCCTTTTAGCTCGCGCAAATCCTGTAGCGCATCTTCCGTCAGCCTGTAGCTCGCCATTAAATATCCTTCATTAACTCATCGAATACAGCTTCACCGTCATGGAGATCCCCGGCTTCGAGCTGGGCTACGGAACGCGCCAGTTTTTCGCGCAGGTTCTGTAATTTGAGTTCTTCTAAGGCGTTATAGTCCGCAATCGACATGACAATAACGGAAGGTTTGCCATTTTTGGTGATGCTCACCGGCTCGCGCTGCGCTTTGGCGATCATTTCTCCGAACTGGGTTTTCGCCTGGTTGGCGGTAAAACTGATCATGGCTGAGCCCTCATATCGGTTGAATAGGTATAAATCGAACGATTTGTACCTATTTTAAACTAATCAAAGCGCGTGAGCGAACTTATCAGGGAAGAGTAAAGCAAGGCGGGACGTGCGAAAAAGAGAAAGAGAGAATCGTCACCCTGCCGCACATCGGCTCCGCAACGCACGAAACGCGCTACACCATGGCGTCCTGCGCGGTGGATAACCTGATTACGGCGCTGACGGGCGAAGTGAAAGAGAACTTCGTGAACCCACAGTTGCTCTAATCAGAGCCGTTCAGAAAAATAGGGGCAGCTCACAGAATGGACATTCTGTAAGAGAATTAGCATACGATGTATAAAGCCCACACAATTTGTAGGATAAATAAAACTTTCACTGACAAGTGGAGGATTAAATTATGTTTAATAACCAATATGTGCAGTCCCCTTTTGTGCAGGACAGCTACAGGTTCACTGAAAATCTCCTCTCTTATATTAATAGTGGGACAGATCAGGTTGAACCATCGCTGCTTGAAAACTTTAATAAAATTCTCTCAGATGCTTACCAGAACGGTATGCCTGAAGCCCGCAAAATTATTCATAATGCGCTGTTTTTGATTTATCAGACCCATCTCTCTTACCCTCTGTCTGCGGCAGCCAGGCGGCAGCATGATGAAGTACTGCTGATAATCAAGCAGCGGGCAGAGCGGGCATGGTTGAGCGAGGAATTTCGTGATGTGCGCTTTACCGACGTTGAGGACCTCAACGTTAATTTTCCTAATTATTTGATCGGATTATGGAAAGGTCATCGCGCGGCCAGGCACGACTTGTTCGATTTCCTTGAACGGGATGCCACCAGGGAGCAGCTTTTTCTTTTCTTTAAGAGCGACAGTGCGCTCAATCTGATTTTCTTTGATCTTGTCGCTTATACCCTGATAGGCGCGGAGCAGGAAACTCGCGGTACCGTCAGCGAGAATCTATGGGATGAGATTGGTCATGGTGACAACTATTTCACACACGTCAACCTCTACAAAAATCTGCTCGAACGGCAAGATATATCATTGCCGGAAAACCATTACATTGATTTGTACGGCGTCGACGCTTTGGCAGGACATAACGCCTTTATGATTGGCGCAGTGAATCGCTGTCATTACTACAAGCTTCTGGGTGTCATGGCGATGACAGAAGTTCTTGATCCCCCCCAGTACACGAAACTCGTCAACGGATGCATACGACTCGGCCTTATTGATAAAGACGTACATTATTATAACGAACATATTACTATTGATATAAAACATGGAGATGACTGGCTATATAACGTCATAGACGTGATAGCCAGTAAGTATCCTGATTCCCGCCAGGAATTCTATTTAGGTTGCCTGCTACGGCTACAGACAGCAGAGCGTTACTATGACAACCTGCTCAAAGAAATAAAAAATATCTGAGCACTCCCGGCCTCTGAAAAATGAGGCCAGGTCGGAAAGAGGGAGGATTATGGCTTATTTATTGTTAGCGCTGGCAGCTATTTTCTGGGGAGGTAACTATGTTGCCGGTCATATTCTGGTTCAATACATCAATCCTTATGCGCTGAGCCTTATCCGCTGGGGCCTCACGACGTTGCTGATGTTTTGTCTGTACTGGAAATCAGTTAAAAAAGAGTGGGGGTTTCTGGTTGAGCATACTGGAATGAACGCGCTGTATGCATTTCTTGGACAGGTTTCTTTTCCATTGAGTCTGTATGTCGGGTTGCAATACACCAGCGCCCTCAATGCCGCTATTTATATCTCAAGCACGCCTTGTATTGTACTGCTGATAAACGCACTGTTCTTCCGGGAAAAAATCTCTGCGAGAAACATGGCTGGCGTATTCATCAGCACGGCAGGGGTAATTTATCTGGCTATTTCTAATGTCGGGGAGGGTGGCGGTTTTTCACGCTTCGGGATTGGCGATATCCTGACCATTATCTCGGCGCTTAGCTGGGCCTTTTACTGTGCGCTGCTACGCCTGAAGGACCGACGGGTTACAAACACTGCTTTTGTCGGATTCAGCTCATTGCTTGGCACAATAATTCTGATCCCGATTTATCTCCTGTACGTGACCTTATCGGGCAATCACTCAGTCTTCGTGTCAACGCCGTCACTGCTACCGGCACTGGGTGCGCTCTATCTGGTTATCTTTCCCTCATGGCTGTCCTATGTCTTCTGGAACAAAGGTGTTTCGATGATCGGCACGACACGCAGTGAGATCTTCACACATTTGATTCCGCTCTCAGGGGGGCTACTGAGTATTCTTTTACTTGGAGACAAATTACATTTCTACCACATCGTTTCGCTGGTGCTTATCATAGCCGGGATCGCATGCTGTTCGGTACGCCAGGTTAAAACAGCAATTGCGATAGCCGATAAAAAAGGATGAACCCGTGCGGTTCATCCCTTCGGTATTTCCTGGGCTGGATCAGTGCGCGCACTTCGGCTTAAGCATGCCGAATCTGTACAATGCCCGCCGTCATCACAAAGAGGCGGAAGAGTGCTTATCCGCCCTACCCTACAACCTTAAGCCATAACAAGTTTATGCAGTTTTGACACATCAACTGATTTCTGTGCCTCTGCAAGACTGAACGCATTTTGCAGCTTCATCCATACCTCAGCGGAACTGCCGATAACGACGGCCAGCTTCACCGCCATTTCAGGCGTTAAAGCGGCTTTCTGCGTTAATAAACGGCTGGCTGTCGAAGGGGCAATATCCATCGCTCGGGCAAACTCACGCAGGCTGACGTTAAGTTCATCAAGCGCTTCCTGAATAATGACTCCGGGATGCGGGGGATTTTTCATTTTCATTAGTGATAGTCCTCATAATTTAAGATCCAGGCATCTCCTTCGTAAAACTCAAAGGTGATGCGCCAGTTCCCGGAAACGGTGACGGACCAGAGATTTTCTCGATCTCCCTTCAGGGCATGGAGCCGATACCCAGGCATATCGATATCAGATATCTTTTCAGCTGCATCAATCACGGCAAGTCGAGTATGCAGGCGAGGCACATGCTCCCAGGGTAACCCCTGCGACTGATGCTCAAGAAACAGCTTTCTTAGTCCCTTATGCTTAAAACTTCTGATCATCCCGTAATCCCGTTCCCTCAAGGGGAACAATAGCATCAATGTTTCGCCACACGCAACATCGATTCGTTGAAAAGTTCACAGAAGATAGGGTGAGGTGAAGCGTTTGAAAACGAGAGGAAAAGAAGTACTCGAGTGGGCTCGCAAAAAGAGAATTTATAGGAAAAATAAAGGGATGAACCCGAGCGGTTCATCCCTTTGGTATTTCAGCAGGCTGGCTTAGAAGTCGGTCTTTGAAAAACCAGTCATCTCTTCAAGATCCATTTCGCGGCCCAGCGCCGTCATCGGATGCACGATAACCAGACCGCGCACGGCTTTTTTCAGCTTGCCCATGTCCGCCTGCTCTTTCTTGGTGATCGGGCGCTTGTACGGCATCGCCATCAGCTTCTGCGCTTCTTTGCTCAGCTTCTGGTTACGCACCGCCTGCAGACGCACGATTTCAATTTCCAGCTTCGCCTTCTCTTTTTCCATCTCGGCGTACTTTTCCGCATCGTTGATCAGATGCAGCTCCGGCATCTCGTGGCGGATCAGGTCCAGACGGTCGCTAAGGCGTTTAATTTCTGCTTTTTCGATTTCTTTCATTTTAATTAACCGTGAATAAGTTGCTTGCTGGCAAGGATACACCATTAGCGCTTTGAGGGCGAAAAGGGACTGGGAGGATTATTTCTTCTGGAAGGCTTTTTTCAAGCTGATCCGGGAGATCAGCTCGGTCAGGGAGAGCACCATGGTCGAGCGGACGATCTGCTGGTAGCGCTGGCGCTGCATGGCCTGCAGCTCTGGATCGTCGCCGTCGATGAACGTCGGTGCAGGGGGAAGCGCCGCAACGCAGTGCAGTTCGCCAAACGGGCCGAGAATTTCGTCGTCGGTGAAATTGTAGTCGTTGCCGTCGTGGTTCAGCTCTTCGCGCAGCGCCATCAGCAGCTCGCAGTCTTCGTACTCGGCGCGGTTCATCACCCCCAGCCCGTAGATAAGCTTCATGCGCACGGAGAGATCGCCCAGCGGGCCATCGCCGTCCAGCAGCGGCTCCACGGCGTATTTTACCGCATAGTCGTCTTTACGAAATACCTGAAGCACCAGGATATTGACCGCCTCGGTGAGAAGCTCGACGGCGGCAATCAGCAGGCTTCTGACGGTTTTGCCGGCATTCAGACGCTCAAGCACTCGGTTTTCAAAGGCCTGTGTTTCTTCCATCTTTGCCTGCATCACTGAATTTTAGTGTTGGGCGCGGCTGGCCGCGCCCGTTCTCCATTACGCCTTAGCGTTATAAGCCTTCACCGCCTGCGCCACGACGTCGCTGCCTGCATCCAGACCGGATACCTGCGCAAGGGTCGCCTGCGGGCCATTTTCTGCCAGCAGCGCCACCAGCTCCTGGGCCTGCGGGTCTTCTTCGCTGCGGTAGTGCATGGCTGCCGCAATCCCTTCAATCAGGTTCGCGTGCGGCAGGCCGTATTCAAGCGTGCCCAGCAGCGGTTTGATCAGACGGTCGCCCGCGCTTAATTTACGCAGCGGCTGACGGCCCACGCGATCCACATCATCTTTCAGATACGGGTTTTCGAAACGGCCGAGGATTTTCTGGATGTAGGCTGCGTGCTTGTCGGCGTCGAAGCCGTAGCGCTTAATCAGCACCGCACCGCTTTCATCCATCGCCCCTTTCACGACGGCGCGGATTTTCTCATCCAGAATCGCATCGCGAATGGTCTGGTGACCGGCCAGCTGGCCGAGGTAGGCGGTTATAGCATGCCCGGTATTCAGCGTGAAGAGCTTACGCTCCACAAACGCCATAAGATTATCAGTAAGTTCCATGCCAGGAATGTCTGGTAGCTCACCTTTAAACTGGGTTTTATCGACAATCCACTCGCTGAAGGTTTCTACCGTGACTTCCAGCGGATCGTTGGTGGCGGAAGCGGACGGCGGCACGATGCGGTCAACGGCGGAATCCACGAAGCCGACGTGCTGCTCAACCCAGGCCTGGTCGTCCGCGGACAGGGCTTTCATGACGTGGGCTTTTAGCTGGGAGGTGCCGCGCACCATGTTTTCACAGGCGATGATATTCAGCGGCTTGGCGTTGCCATTGGTACGGCGCAGCACCAGCCCTTTCGCCACGGCTGGCGCGATGCGCTCCAGCACCACGGGGCCCACGGCTGTTGTCACCAGGTCAACTTCAGCGATCAGGTTGACGACGTCGTCACCGATGCTGCTGACGGCATTCACGTTGGAGACGGTATCGACCTGCTCGTTTTCGCCCACCACGTGGACCTGGTAGCCGTTGCGCGCGTTCAGCGCGTCCAGCACAACCTGGTTTACGTCAGCGAAAGTCAGCTGAATGCCCGCGTCCGCCAGCAGTTTGCCGATAAAGCCGCGTCCGATGTTACCTGCGCCAAAATGTAATGCTTTCATGTGCTTCACCTTCTTAAATTTGCATCACCCGAGAGGGCTGGGGTGAAAGGCCATTATTTAACGACCCTCACCCTAACCCTCTCCCATACGGGAGAGGGAATAACTGGTGGATGGCGCTTCGCTTATCCCCCCTACACAGGGCCGGTAAGCGGGAGCGCCATCCGCCGATTTCAGGACTTACTTCTTACCGGCCAGCAGGTCGAGGACTTCCTGCACGCTGGTGGTGTGCGCCAGACGCTCAATGACCGACTCATCATCCAGCGCGTTGGTCAGGCTGGTGATCACCTGGATGTGTTCGTTGTTGCGCGCGGCGATACCGATAACCAGACGGGCAATGTCGTCAGGCTCTTCACCGAAGTGTACGCCCGCAGGGTACTGGCAGAACACGACGCCGGTTTTCAGCACGCGGTCCTTCGCTTCAACGGTGCCGTGCGGAACCGCGATGCCTTCGCCCAGGTAAGTTGGGGTCAGTTTTTCACGTTCGAACATCGCATCCACATACTCTGGCTGGACGTAGCCGCCGTTCATCAGCTGCTCACCCGCAAAGCGAATGGCTTCTTCTTTGCTGGTGGCGGTCAGGCCGAGGAACACGTTGCCGGCGCCCAGGCGGAACAGCCCTTCTTCGCTTGGCACGAAGCTGTCTTCCAGGCTGCTCATCACCTTCACTTCTTTCTCGCTCAGGTTATGGGAAGCCACCAGACGCTCGGTCAGGTTGGCGTACAGGCTGCTGTCCAGGAAGTTGGTCAGGGAGATGTGCTGCGCCTGCGGCACCTGGCGCATAGCGCGCTCGGTCAGGTCGCGGTGCGTAATCACCAGGTCCACGTCGTCCGGCAGGCTGTTGATGGCACAGTTGGTCACGGAGATGTTTTTCAGGCCCGCGTCGTTCACTTTCTTACGCAGCACGCCTGCACCCATTGCGCTTGAACCCATACCGGCGTCGCAGGCAACGATGATTTTACGGACGTGGCTCAGGTCGTTGGACAGGCCAGCGCCTACCGCCAGCGGCGCTGCGCCACCTTTGGATTCTGCTTTCATTTCAGCCATACGGCGAGCCGCGGCTTCGATGTCGTCTTCTTCTTTCACCTTGCTGGTTTTCAGCAGGATGGCAGAGACGATGAAGGAAACGACAGTTGCCGCAACGATCGCTGCGATGTTAGCGAAGTACGCGCCTTTTGGCGTCATCGCCAGAACCGCGAGGATTGAACCCGGAGAGGCCGGAGAAACCAGACCGCCGTTCAGCAGGGTCAGGGTGAACACGCCGGTCATACCGCCGAGGATAACGGCCAGGATCAGGCGTGGATTCATCAGCACGTATGGGAAGTAAATTTCGTGGATACCGCCCAGGAAGTGGATGATTGCCGCGCCGCCCGCAGACTGCTTAGCGTTACCGCGACCGAAGAACATGTACGCCAGCAGCACGCCCATACCAGGACCCGGGTTGGCTTCAATCAGGAAGAAGATTGATTTGCCCAGCTCGTGGGACTGCTGAATGCCCAGCGGCGAGAAGATACCGTGGTTAATCGCGTTGTTCAGGAAGAGAATTTTCGCCGGTTCTACGAAGATAGAGGCCAGCGGCAGCATGTCATGGACAACCATGAAGTTAACGCCCGCAGCCAGCACTTTGGAAAGCACTTCAACCGCAGGGCCGATACCCATGAACGCCAGAATCGCCAGGATCATCCCGATGATGCCGGCGGAGAAGTTGTTCACCAGCATTTCAAAGCCGGATTTGATCTTGCCGTCGACCCAGGCGTCGAAGTGCTTAATCGCCCAGCCGCCCAGAGGACCGGCAATCATCGCACCGAGGAACATCGGCATGTCCGCACCGACGATAACGCCCATGGTTGTGATAGCACCGACCACGCCGCCGCGGTCACCGCCGATTAAGCGGCCACCGGTATAGCCGATCAGCAGCGGCAGCAGATAGGTGATCATTGGGCCAACCAGCTTCGCCAGCGTCTCGCTTGGCAGCCAGCCGGTAGGAATAAATAACGCTGTGATAATACCCCAGGCAATAAACGCGCCGATGTTCGGCATCACCATGTTGCTGAGGAAACGACCAAAGCTTTGCACCTTGATCTTGATATCGGATGACATACGCACACCCCTTGTTGTGTTTACGCGCTGGGAACAGCCCGAGGTTTATTGTTTAGTTAACGTGGCGGCGCAAGCCAGCCAGATGCTCTTAGTGAGGCGAATCTGGCACTGAATCGTTAAGCTGTCCAGAGGACGGGATTTAGTGTGATGCAGATCACCAATAATCGGGGTGAGGTGGGCATAGATTAGTGATATTCGTCACATAATGGCGGTGTAAAAATAATACAGTGATAATCTTTTAACCGCTTCCGGGGTATATTTGTGACTTAAATCACATTTTATCTTTGTGTGTTTGTTATTTCTTTGTGATACACATCACAAAGTATTTTAACCGGATTTTTCTTAGTGTGATCCAGTGCAGGTTACGTGGCGCTGATAGTTTCGCGCTGTAACTTTATTACAGCGAAGCCGTGGGGCTGGCATGTCGGATGGCGCTGCGCTTATCCGACCTACACATCGTTCGACTCATCCGAATCGTAGGGTGGATAAGCGCAAGCGCCATCCACCAAAAGCACCAGCCACCGAACTTATTCAGCCACCACGCCGCGCGCCTGTTCAAACAGCTTTTCGTAATGCGACTTGCTGTCCGTAATATCCTCTTCCACCCCAATGGTGTTGTAGAGGTAGGTGATTCGCGTCTCGGCAATGCCCAAATAACTCCCGGCACTGTTGAGATAGTCGGACATGTTCTTTTCCCAGCCGTACTTCACGTAGCCCTCTTCAGAGCCGCCTACCAGCGCCACCCAGTGAACGCGCTTCGCCGGGAAGCCTTTGCCGCCGTAGGCCAGGCCGTTGTTCCACACGCGATCGAGATACCCTTTAAGCATCGCCGGGAAGCCGTACCACCACACCGGGAAGACCATCACTATAGTGTCGTTATCCGCCATTTCGTTGAACAAACGGTGTACTTCCGGGGAATACTGCTTGTTCGGGTTGTCCCAGTCTGGCTCATCAGCCACGTCCAGCGCCGGGTTAAAGCCAATGCGGTATAGATCGAGGGCGGCAACCTTCATCCCTTTTTCCTGCGCCTCGCCCTTAATCTCTTTGACCACCTGAGCGGTCAGTGAATCGCTGCGCGGGTGCGCCCATACGATATACATGTTGTTTTCTTTCATGGTGTTATCTCAATTTGTTGGGTGAATAAACACCACTTTACGGTCGGGCGATAATTCTGTAAAACATATCATTTGAG
Source organism: Dryocola clanedunensis subsp. sulfonylureivorans (assembly GCF_016756775.1). GTDB lineage: Bacteria > Pseudomonadota > Gammaproteobacteria > Enterobacterales > Enterobacteriaceae > Dryocola > Dryocola clanedunensis. The sequence continues at coordinate 115,685 of NZ_JAERMU010000015.1, forward strand.
ATAGGTTAATGAAGGATTTTCACTAATGAAGCTGAACTTCGCCGACTTCGCGTCGTTTATCGCCGTGGCGCGCCACAAAAGTTTTCGCGCGGCGGGTGATGAGCTGGGCCTGTCCCCCTCCGCCATTAGCCACGCCGTTAAGCAGCTGGAACAGCGGCTGAAAATCCGCCTCTTTAACCGCACCACCCGCAGCGTATCGCTCACCGAGGCGGGTAATAATCTCTACGAACGCCTGCGTCCGGCCTTCGACGAAATCAACACCATGCTCGACGAGGTCAACTGCTTCCGGGAAACTCCTCTCGGCACGCTAAAAATAAACGCCTTCCGGGTGGCCGCCCGCCTTGTGCTTATGCCGCTGGTTGCAGGCTTCACCCGTCAGTACCCGGATATCAAAGTTGAGATCGCCACTGAGGACCGGCTGGTGGATATCGTGCAGCAGGAATACGACGCGGGCATCCGCCTGAGCACCACCGTTGAGAAAGACATGATCGCCGTGCCGATTGGCCCGGCCATGAAACTGGTGGTGGTGGCAACGCCGGACTATTTCGACCGTCACCCCGCGCCAGCCCATCCTCGCGAGCTGGTGAATCATCAGTGCGTCGTCGTTCGCTTTCCCAGCGGGCGCCCGTACCACTGGGAGTTTGAAGGGCCTGAAGGCAAGCTGGAGATTATCCCCGCAGGCAATATCATCCTCGACGATATGGATTCCGGGCTGGAGGCCGTGCTCTGCGGCGCGGGCGTCAGCTATCTTTACGAGCAGCAGGTCAGACCGTGGCTGGAAAGCGGCCAGCTTGTTTCGGTACTGGAGGAGTGGCTGCCTGAACCCGAACGGTGGCAGCTTTACTATCCTAACCGCCAGTACATGACCTGCGGACTGCGGGCCTTTGTGGACTACATCAAATCGCCGTCGTCCATAATCTGATCCATACTTACCCAACGCTTATAAAAAATGGACGATGTAATGAAACTGATCGGCAATTACACCAGCCCGTACGTGCGCAAAATCTCCGTGATCCTGCTGGAAAAGGGCATTACCTTCGAGTTTGTGAATGACAATCCGTGGGTTGCGGACAGCCACACCCCGCAGTACAACCCGCTGGGGAAGGTCCCCGCGCTGGTGACCGCCGACGGCGAATACTGGTTCGATTCACCGGTAATTGCGGAATACCTCGAGCTTCTGGATATCGCTCCGGCGCTGATCCCCCGCGAACCCGTAGAGGCCCTGAAAATGCGCCAGCTGGAAGCGCTTGCCGACGGCATTATGGACGCAGCCCTGGTTTCCGTGCGCGAACAGCAGCGCCCTCCCGCCCAGCAGTCCGAAACCGAACTGCTGCGCCAGCGGGAAAAAATCAGCCGTGGGCTGGACATGCTGGAAGCTTACGCCGGTGACAAAACCCTGACGGCTGAACCCCTCACCGTTGCCAGCATCGCCGTCGCCTGCGCGGTGGGCTACCTGAATTTCCGCCGCGTTTCGCCCGGCTGGTGCGTAAACCGCCCGCATCTGGTGAAGCTGGTCGAAGAGCTGTTCAGCCGCGAAAGTTTTGCCCGCACCGAACCGCCAACGGCATGATCTCCCTCTATGACAGGGGGTTAACTCCCCCTGTAAACTAACGCCTCTTTTCTCAACGCAACGGCTTGCCCATGACTTCCCAACGCTCCCTGTACAGCCAGCTTCCGGCAACAGACCGCCTGCTGCGCGACGCCTCTTTCAGCACGCTGCTTGAAGAGTTCGGCCATACCCGCGTGGTCAGCACGCTGCGCGACATGCTTGATGATGCCCGCGAGCACATCCGGTCGCAGGAGACGCTGCCCGGCTGGAACGCTGACTGGGCAACCGCGGCGAAGGCAAAACTTGAGGCGAGCCAGCGTAGCGCCCTGCTGCCGGTGTTTAACCTGACGGGCACCGTGCTGCACACCAACCTGGGCCGCGCCCTGCAGGCCGAAGCCGCCGTAGAGGCCGTCACTCAGGTTATGCGATCCCCCATTACGCTTGAATACGATCTGGACGGCGCGTCCCGCGGCCACCGCGATCGGGCGCTGGCGGATTTGCTCTGCGAGCTGACCGGCGCGGAAGATGCCTGCATCGTCAATAACAACGCGGCGGCGGTGCTGCTGATGCTGGCGGCCTGCGCGGACGGCAGCGAAGTGGTTGTCTCGCGCGGGGAACTGGTCGAAATTGGCGGCGCGTTCCGCATTCCCGACGTGATGCGCCAGGCCGGCTGCCGGCTGGTGGAAGTCGGCACCACCAACCGCACCCATCTGAAAGACTATCGCCAGGCCGCAGCCAGCGGCAGCGTGGCGCTATTGATGAAGGTCCATACCAGCAACTACCAGATTGAAGGCTTCACCAAAGCGGTGAGCGAGGCCGAGCTGGCGGAGCTTGGGCACGAGCTGGATATTCCGGTGGTGACGGATCTGGGCAGCGGCTCGCTGGTGGATCTCAGCCAGTGGGGGCTGCCGCCGGAGCCGATGCCAAAACAGCTCATCGAGGCGGGCGTCAGCCTGGTGAGCTTCTCCGGGGATAAGCTGCTCGGCGGCCCGCAGGCGGGGATTATCGTCGGCAAAAAAGAGATGATAGCCCGCATTCAGCAGCATCCGCTCAAACGCGCCCTGCGCGCGGACAAAATGACGCTGGCGGCGCTCGAAGCCACGCTGCGCCTGTACCAGCACCCGGAAACGCTGGTTGAGCGGTTGCCAACCCTGCGCCTGCTAACCCGCAGCGCCGCAGACATCAGCGAACAGGCTCAGCGCCTGGCCCCGGCGCTGCAAACACGCTTTAGCGAGCGGTTCGACGTGCGCGTCGAACCGTGTTTATCCCAGATTGGCAGCGGCTCGCTCCCCGTCGACAGGCTGCCCAGCGCGGCAATAACCTTCACGCCGAAAGACGGGCGCGGCACCACGCTTGGCGAACTGACGCAGCATCTGCGCACCCTGCCAAAGCCGGTGATTGGGCGGATCAGCGACGGTCGCCTGTGGCTGGATTTACGCTGCCTGGAAGACGAAGCCAGCCTTATGGAGATGCTGACCCAATGATTATCGCCACCGCCGGACACGTCGACCACGGCAAAACCACCCTCTTACAGGCCCTGACCGGGGTTAACGCCGACCGCCTGCCGGAAGAGAAAAAGCGCGGCATGACCATCGACCTCGGCTATGCCTACTGGCCACAGCCGGACGGCCGGATATTTGGTTTTATCGACGTGCCGGGACACGAAAAATTCCTCGCGAATATGCTGGCGGGCGTCGGCGGCATCGACCACGCGCTGCTGGTAGTCGCCTGCGACGACGGCGTGATGGCGCAAACTCGCGAGCATCTGGCCATTCTTCAGCTGACCGGCAGGCCGACAATGACGGTTGCGTTGACCAAAGCCGACCGCGTGAGCGAATCGCGCGTTGAGGAGGTGCGGGAAGAGATCAAAACCCTGCTGGGCGAGGTAGCCGTATTTGTGACGGCGGCAGCCAGCGGCCAGGGCATAGAAGCGCTGCGCGAGCATATTCAGCAGCTTGCCGAACGCCCGCACCCGACAGCCCATCGCTTCCGCCTGGCGATAGACCGTGCCTTTACGGTGAAGGGCGCAGGCCTGGTCGTGACGGGAACGGCGCTGAGCGGCCAGGTAAAAATTGGCGATTCGCTGTGGCTGACCGGCGCGGAGAAACCCATGCGCGTCCGTGGCCTGCATGCGCAGAATCAGGCAACAGAACACGCCTTTGCCGGGCAGCGCATCGCACTGAACATTGCGGGCGATGCGGAAAAAGCAGCTATCAGCCGTGGCGACTGGCTGCTGGCGGAAAAGCCGTTGCAGCCTGTTGAGCGAGCCATCGTCCAGCTGCAAACCCTTGCCCCGCTCACCCAGTGGCAGCCGCTGCATATCCACCACGCCGCAAGCCACGTTACCGGCCGCGTGTCGCTGCTGGAAGGGGATCTGGCCGAAATCGTGCTGGACGTGCCGCTGTGGCTGGCGGATAACGACCGGCTTGTCCTGCGAGATATCAGCGCCCGCACTACTCTCGCCGGAGCGCGCACCCTGCTGCTGCATGCCCCACGCCGGGGTAAGCGCCAGCCTGCGTATCTTGAATGGCTGCACCAGCTTGAAAAGGCGGAAGATGACCAGCAGGCGCTGGAAATAGCATTGCAGCGCGGGGCCGTCTCTGTGAGCACCTTCGCCTGGGCGCGCCAGCTCACCGCCAGCGGCATTAAGGCGCTGCTGGACGGCAAAAATTATATTCAGGCCGCAGACAGCCTGCTCAGCAACGAGGTCGCCGCCCGCTGGCAGCAGAAGCTGCTCGCTACGCTTGCACGCTACCATCAGCAGCACGACGACCAGCCGGGCCCGGGCCGCGAACGCCTGCGCCGCATGGCCTTACCCGGCGAAGACGAGCCGCTGGTGCTGGCGATTATTGAGAAAATGCGTCGTGAAGGGGCTGTAGTCAGCCGTCAGGGCTGGCTGCATCTGCCGGACCACAATCCGGGCTTTTCAGCGGAGCAGCAGGCGCTGTGGGAGCAAATCGACGCTCTGTTTGGCGATGAGCCGTGGTGGGTTCGCGACCTGGCCGCGCAGACGAAGCAGGATGAGCAGACGATCCGCCAGCTCATGCGCTTTGCGGCGCAGCTCGGACTGGTGACGGCGATCTTAAAAGATCGGTATTACCGCAACGATCGGATCCAGGCGTTTGCCAGGCTGATCCGCGAAATGGATCAAACCCAGGGCACAACCAGCGCCGCCGATTTCCGCGACCAGCTGGGCATCGGCCGCAAGCTGGCGGTGCAAATCCTCGAGTATTTCGACCGGATTGGGTTTACGCGCCGCCGTGGGAACGACCATTTGCTGCGGGATCGTGCATTATTTGAGGAATGAACCGGTGGATGGCGCTAACGCTTATCCACCCTACACGATCCGTAGAAACGTAGGCCGGATAAGCCCAGCGTCGTCCGGCAAAACCACCCAGTTCCGTAGGTCGGATAAGCGAAGCGTCATCCGGCAAAACCACACATTTCCGTAGATACTGTTACGCCATGCAAGCATTTCCCGTATGAAGCGTGGCATCGAACGGGCGTCCTGACTTCAGGACGCCGTATGCCACCTGCGCCAGCTTGCGCATCATCGCACCGATTATCAGCTTCGGCGCTTT
>NZ_JAERMU010000016.1 GCF_016756775.1 Dryocola clanedunensis subsp. sulfonylureivorans
GGCGGCGCTGGGTGCAGTAATGCGCAAGCTGGTGCACATGTGCTTCGGGGTGCTTAAAACACGCCTGCCATGGGATGAAAATTATGCAGCTACCGCTTGACGTTCAAGACGGTAGCTACAAATTGAATCGTAGGGCGGATAAGCAATTGCGCCATCCGCCAGCTTGTTTACTCTGCCGCCACGGCTACCTGCGACGTTGCGCTTTCCACGGTCAGACGCACGTCTGAGGTAATCAGGTCGGCCAGCATCTGATAAACCTTCATCGTTTCCGTTGGCTCCGCGTCACCGGTATCGCTGATATAGCCTTCATCGCGCAGCGTCAGCACCAGCGAGGTGAAGACCGCCTTGTCGAAGAACTCCGGCGCGTTGATACCGTGCAGCATGGAGAGACGCTGCGCCACGGTGCGGCTTTCACGTTCAAGCGTTCCACGGTTAATGGACGGGTTCGCGCTCAGCAGCCAGAAGGTGATGGCATAGCGCTGCAGCGTTTCGCGCACGCCAGCCGCCAGCAGCTGCAAAGTCCGGGAGCGGGCAGGGTTAATCTGCACCTGACCGGCACTCACCGTTACCAGCCCCTGACGCTCCATCTCGCCCAGAAGCGCATCAATTACCGTTGTCAGCTCGCTCTTTTCCCAACGCAGGAACAGCTCGGCTTTCAGCATCGGATAGATAACCTCTATCTGGCGCTGAAGTTCGGCACGGTCGATTGTGCGGTGCTGGGTAACGATAGAAGCCAGCAGCGACGGCAGCACCAGCATGTGCATGATGTTGTTGCGGTAGTAGGTCATCAGCACGGCCTGCTCGCGCGGCAGAATGATGATGTCGCCGATGGTGTCTTTCTCGACTTCAAATTTGTTCATCTGCAGCGCGTGGTCGATAAGCGCCGATGCGGTTTGCTCAGGGGCGGTGGCATCTGGCGAATACGGCACGTTGCGCAGCAGACTGAGGTAACAATCGAGCTGTTCGGTAAGCTGTTCGCGAGTCAATGAACGCTGGCGCGAGGCCAGAAGCGCGGTACAGCACAGGTTCATGGCGTTAGCCGCCCCTGCATTGTTGATGCGCACCATCAGTTCAGCGGCAATCTCGTTAACCGTTGGCGTTAACCACGCCGGACGTACGGCTTCGATGGGATCGATAGACTCACGCCACTCCGGCACCCGCTGGTTGAGGAACGCGTTCAGCGGCATAGGTTCGCCGAAGTTCACGTAGCCCTGGCCCAGGTTACGCAGCTTGCTTAAGCCCCGCAGCATCGACATAAAGCCTTCTTTCTCTTTTGTCGCACCGCGTAGCTCTTTCGCGTAAGTCCCCACTTCCATCACGTGCTCGTAGCCGATATAAATCGGCACCAGTGTAATAGGACGAGTACCGCCGCGCAGCATGGCCTGGATGGTCATCGACAGCGTGCCGGTTTTCGGGTCCAGCAGGCGACCCGTACGGGAACGCCCCCCTTCAACAAAGTATTCAACGGAGTAGCCACGGCTAAACAGCTCGCCGAGATACTCGCGGAACACGGTGGAGTAGAGTTTGCTGCCCTTGAACGTCCGGCGGATAAAGAACGCGCCCAGGCGGCGGAAAATCGGGCCGGCTGGCCAGAAGTTCAGGTTAATCCCTGCCGCGATGTGCGGCGGCACCAGCCCCTGGTGATAGAGCACGTAGGACAGCAGCATATAGTCCATGTGGCTGCGATGGCAGGGCACATAAACGATTTCGTGCCCGTCATGGGCGAGCTGGCGTACGCGTTCGGCGTTGTGGACGTTGATCCCCTGATACAAGCGGTTCCACGTCAGCCCCAGCACACGGTCTGTCAGGCGGATTGCTTCATAAGAGAAGTTAGCTGCAATCTCTTCCATCAGCGCTACGGCGTTTTGCTGGGCTTTCTCATGGGAGATTTTCTTGCTGCGCGCTTCGTCTTCTACAGCACGAGCAATGGCCTTTGAGGCCAGCAACTTATTAAACAGATCCTGACGTACCGGCAGACGAGGTCCAACGGTTGCTAAACGCTGACGAGCAAAGTGCGTGCGCGCAACGCGAGCCAGCTTCTGGGCGATGGTTTTGTCCGTACCGTGCTCGGTCGCCATGCGGCGTAGCGAAACAGGGGCGGAGAAACGCACGAAGCTGTCGCGGCCCAGCCACAACACGGCAAAAAACTTTTGCACGCCGTTAAGGGTGCGCAAAGATGGATTCACCTCGCCTTTTTCACGGCCAGGAGAACGACCAAACATCACCGAAACAGGGACCATCTGGACATCCAGATTCGGATTGCTGCGGTGCAGGTCGAGATAATCGTGGAAGAGCTTTATCGACTCTTCTTTCGGTGTGTAGTAGTGAAAGACTCGCGGGCCTCCGTGGATAAAGACGTAGCGCGGCAGTACCGCCCCGTCGATTTCCAGGGGTTCCAGCGGGTCGGGCAAATCATGGGCCAGACACTGCGCGCGCAGGGTCAGCAAGTCCGCCTTAGAGTTGTAAGGCAAAACGTACATGATAGGGCGTGTGGTATCGAGACCCAGTTCGGCTTGTGGATCAGCCGGTATGGACTTGCTCTTTACCAGAACGCTTAATGGAAAATTAAGCAATTTGTAGTAAATTCTTGGCCAGCCTGACATAAACGATGTAAAGCCTCAGGTTAATAGTGCAATTTCGCCGCAAGAATATCAGAAACTGTATAAGATTTCTGTGGCGTTGCGATTTTACCCAACTTCCCTTCAGGCTGCCGGACATCGACGGGCTTTGAAAGGGGTGGGCTACTGATAAGCATTGACGCTTTAATTTTAAAAAGGTTTCCCTGAATGGCCAACAATACCAATAACACTGGATTTACCCGCATCATCAAAGCCACTGGCTACTCCTGGAAGGGGCTGCGCGCAGCCTGGATCAACGAGGCTGCTTTCCGGCAGGAAGGGGTCGCCGCGGTTATCGCCATCGCTATCGCCTGCTGGCTGGATGTCGATCCCGTCACCCGCATTTTACTTATCGGCTCTGTGGTATTGGTGATGATAGTTGAGATCCTCAACAGCGCTATCGAAGCCCTGGTAGACCGCGTGGGTATGGAACACCACGAGCTGTCTGGCCGTGCGAAAGACATGGGATCGGCCGCGGTGTTAATTTCCATTATCCTCTCGGTGATAACCTGGATAACTCTGCTTTGGCAGCATTTGCGATAGACTTTCCAGAATACGATAAGTGCCTGGTTTTTTGCTTAATTTGTGGTTTCAAATTCGCCTTTAACTGTATATACTCACAGCATAACTGTATAAACACCCAGGGGGCGGAATGAAAGCATTAACTACCAGGCAGCAAGAGGTGTTTGATCTCATTCGGGATCATATTAGCCAGACCGGCATGCCACCAACGCGTGCCGAGATTGCTCAACGTCTGGGGTTCCGTTCTCCAAACGCCGCGGAAGAGCATCTCAAAGCGCTGGCGCGTAAAGGCGCTATCGAAATTGTCTCCGGTGCTTCACGCGGTATCCGTCTTCTTGTTGAAGAAGAAACCGGTCTTCCGCTGGTGGGCAGAGTCGCTGCCGGTGAGCCGCTGCTCGCACAAGAGCATATCGAAGGCCACTATCAGGTTGATCCATCGCTGTTTAAGCCTAATGCGGACTTCTTGCTGCGCGTCAGCGGCATGTCAATGAAAGACATCGGTATTCTGGATGGCGATCTGCTGGCGGTGCATAAAACTCAGGATGTTCGTAACGGGCAGGTTGTGGTTGCGCGCATTGACGATGAAGTGACGGTTAAGCGCCTTAAGCAACAAGGCAACACCGTGCAACTTCTGCCGGAAAACAGCGAGTTTGCACCTATCGTTGTCGATCTCCGCGAGCAGAACTTCACCATTGAAGGGCTGGCCGTCGGCGTGATTCGCAACGGTGAGTGGCTGTAACCTACGCTTTTTGTGATGCGCGTCCACCGCGCATCACGGTATAAATCTCTTCTCCACACTCGCAGCGGATCTCCTCATGCGTTTCTTCTCGACGACGGACAAAGCGCTCTGGCGCCTCGCGTTGCCCATGATCTTTTCGAATATCACCGTCCCTCTGTTAGGCCTGGTGGATACGGCGGTCATCGGCCATCTTGATAGCCCTGTTTACCTGGGCGGCGTGGCCATTGGCGCAACGGCAACAAGTTTTCTCTTCATGCTGCTGCTGTTTCTGCGCATGAGCACCACTGGATTAACCGCACAGGCCTTCGGAGCCAATAACCCAGCAGCGCTGGCGCGGGCGCTGGTGCAGCCCCTCGGGCTTGCATTGATCGCCGGCTTCGTGATTGTCGCGCTACGCTACCCCCTGATTAATCTGGCGCTGCAAATTGTTGGCGGCAATGCGCAGGTGCTGGAACAGGCTCACCGCTTCCTTGAGATCCGCTGGCTCAGCGCGCCCGCTTCCCTTGCCAACCTCGTTCTGCTTGGCTGGTTACTCGGTGTGCAGTACGCCAGGGCGCCGGTGATTTTGCTGGTTGTTGGCAACGTGCTGAATATCGCGCTGGATCTCTGGCTGGTGATGGGGCTGCATTTGAACGTGCAGGGTGCGGCGATGGCCACGGCAATTGCCGAGTACGCGACGTTCTTCATCGGCCTGCTGATGGTCAAGAAAGTTCTGGGGATGCGGGGGATTACGCTGTCGATGCTGAAGGACGCCTGGCGGGGGAACGTTCGTCGCCTGCTGGCGTTGAACAGGGACATCATGCTGCGCTCGCTGCTGCTGCAAATCTGCTTCGCTTCGGTGACCATCTTTGGCGCGCGGCTGGGCAGCGAAGTGGTGGCGGTCAACGCCGTGCTGATGACATTACTGACCTTCACGGCCTACGCGCTGGACGGTTTCGCCTACGCCGTGGAGGCCCACTCCGGGCAGGCATACGGCGCGCGGAACGGCAGTCAGCTGTTAAGCGTCTGGCAGGCCGCTTGCCGCCAGGCGGGCCTGGTCGCCTTAAGTTTTGCCCTCATCTACGCCTGCTTCGGCGAAAATATTGTTGCACTCTTAACGTCGTTAACCGAGCTGCAGCAGCAGGCAGACCGCTATTTGCACTGGCAAATCGTTCTGCCGGTGGTGGGCGTATGGTGTTATCTGTTAGATGGGATGTTTATCGGTGCGACGCGCGGCGCAGAGATGCGCAACAGTATGGCCGTTGCCGCCGCTGGCTTTGGTCTGTCACTGTTGACCGTTCCCTGGCTTGGGAATCACGGGTTATGGCTCTCTGTGGCTGTTTTTCTGGCGCTGCGGGGGCTATCGCTGGGCTGGATATGGCGACGCCACTGGCGAAATAACACCTGGTTTAGCGCTGCGGGTCATAGTTAGTTACATCTGCTGACGAGAGCTTGCATCCGCGCTCAGTCTGCTGATTTCCTGCTATATTCTGCTGGAAATCAGCCCTTTTCACGGTGGCGCTATGGTTCAATGTTCTTAATTCCCGCCTCGGTGCCAGATCCTTGACTACAATTATTATCACGTCCAGCAGATAGTGGGTCGCAGCCAGACTGAACGATCCGGACGATGTTAACCCTACACTTTTTCACCGAACGCTAAGGATACCATTATGAATAAAGATGAAATCGGCGGTAACTGGAAACAGTTTAAAGGCACTGTGAAAGAAAAATGGGGCAAGCTTACAGACGATGACATGACGGTCATCGAAGGTAAACGCGATCAGCTGGTTGGTAAAATCCAGGAACGATACGGCTCATCGAAAGACGAGGCGGAAAAAGAAGTTGTTGACTGGGAAACCCGCAATAAATATCGCTGGTAGGCAGTCGTTATAAATAAACCTCAGATGTGCTGACTCTCTGAGGCTACCTGCCCTGGTACAAGGATGTACCGAATCCTCTGTTAACGAACCTTCTTTTTAATCAGCACCGTGTGGTCATGGCTGCTGCAACCTTCCTTATGACTGCAGGCTTCCACTTCAGCACACGCAGAACACAATCCATGTGCTTCAATGACGTTATGACGCAGAGCAAAGCCCATTTTTGCGGCCAGCTTGTGCATGATGTCCTCCACACCCTGCGCGGCCTCTTCTTTGACGGCGCCACAACGCTCGCAGATAAACATGGCTGACGAGTGAGTTGGTTGATCGATAAGATTGCACAGCACGTAGCTGTTTGCGGATTCCACACGGTGAATAAATCCCTGCTCCAGCAGGAAATCCAGCGCGCGATAAACGGTGGGAGGTTTTGCCTGAGGCTCGCTGACGCGCAGCAAATCCAGCAGGTCATAAGCGCTGATGGCACCCGTTTGCAGCGTCATCAGGCGCAGCACTTCCAGACGTTGCGGTGTCAGGCGCACATTGCGCTGGGCACAAAGTTTTTCAGCCTGCGCTAACACGGTTTGTGTAGTCGTCGTATCCATCAGCATTCCTCAGTTATTAACCTCAGACTTTACCATAAAAGCAGCAAAAACGCCGAATGCTGGTACATACTGGCTGTGAACCCTGTTGAAAGTTTTGCTTTGGAGATGTCATGCAAAAACCAGATTGTATCCGCCACTGGCGCGAGCTTGAAGGCGCGGATGATTCCACCTATCCCGACAGTAACGAACTGTTTTCCATTGGCGCGCCGCTTGCGCGTAGCCTGGGGTTAAACCGGCTGGGCATTCATCACGAGCGGCTATTGCCGGGACGACGCACCTCCTATCCGCACGCTGAAAGCAGCGAGGAAGAATTTGCTTATGTGCTGGAGGGCCATCCGCAGGTGTGGATTAACGGTAACTTATACCAGCTTGAGCCGGGCGACAGCGTTGGCTTTCCGGCGGGTACGGGCGTGTGCCACACGTTTATCAATAATACGGAACATGAAGTTCGCCTGCTGGTCGTAGGCGAGGCCAACAAAGACGAAAATCAGATCTATTACCCGATGAATCCCGGCTATGCCGCTCAACGGCAGGACCGCTGGATTGACCATCCGCCACAGTTTTTTGGCCCACACGACGGACGCCCTTCACGAAAACCTACGGGTAAACTATAAATAAACCTGCATGGAGATTTTGAAACCCTAACCCGAATGGATAGAAACGGGATTTCTATAGTTTAAATAAACAACTTTTTAACACTTTATTCACAGCAACGTTCCGCCTCCGTTGGGCTTTACTGGCGGGGGGCTAGTTATTCCAATTGACTAAATTGACGGGCAGCGGTGAATGAAAAAAATAAAATCTCTGGCGGCGCTTGGTGCCGCATCTTTGTTTGTGGCAAATCCAACGTGGGCGGCAGGCACCTGGGCGGAAGCCCGAAGTGATGCGATGGGCGGTACAGGTGTGGCCTCAGGCAGCTACGGTAGCGGGGCGTTAATCAACCCGGCTCTGCTGGCAAAGGCGCAGGAAGAAGATTCCTTCACGGTTATTCTTCCTTCCGTTGGCGCGCAGATTACCGATAAAGACAATCTGCAGGATCAGATCGACGATATCAGCGACAAAGTTGATCACTACGAAGATGTGATCGATAGCCTCACTTTGCAGCAGATTATTACCAATCCGACAGGTTCACTGAATCTGCTCCAGGGCGCGGCAGGGGATCTGGCGGGCGAACTGGAAGACCTGCGGGGAAAAACGGCGCAGGCGAAAGCGGGGGCAGGGATTTCCGTCAGCATTCCAAACAATGTCCTGTCGCTGGCGTTTGTCACTAAAGCATACGCCCATGGGCGAGTTAGCTCTTCTATCGACCAGCAGGATATCGACTACCTGCGCGGCATTGAGAATTCCGATACGGTGGCGACAGGCGTTGCTATCGACGCGGCAACGAACGGCTCAGACGCCATTACCCGTAACCTGAACTCCACCGCTTCCGGGCGCGCAGCGATTGTTTCCGATTACGGCGTGGCGATGGCGAAGCAGTTTGATCTTGGGGGGGTGCCAGTCTCCGTTGGTATCACACCAAAGCTGCAAAAAACCTGGCTGTATAACTACACCACGTCGATTTACACCTATAACAGTGACGACTGGAACAGCAGCCGTTACCGTAACGATGACACTGGTTTTAACGTTGATGCCGGGTTTGCGGCAGACTTCGGCGAAAACTGGACCGTGGGCCTGAGCGGCCAGAACCTGATCTCACGTGATATCGACACCAAAGACATTCGTATCACCAATGGTCGTACTGGTGAGACGAAAAGCTATAAAGATACTTACCAGATTAGCCCGTTGGTAACGGCGGGGGCAGCGTGGCACAACGATCTGATCACGTTGAGCACCGACGGTGATCTGACCGAAACCAAAGGCTTCAAAAGCGAAGAGGATTCGCAGTTTGTTGGCGTGGGAGCGGAGGTTCGTCCGCTATCCTGGTTCGCCGTCCGCGCGGGCTATCGTGCTGATGTGAAAGGCAATGACAGCAACGTCTTTACCGGCGGCGTCGGATTTGCACCGTTTAATCGCGTACACATCGATCTGATGGGCCTCTACGGCGAAGACGAGACCTGGGGGGCAGGCGCACAGCTCAGCATGACCTTCTGATCAAACTGGCGTCGGGACGAGCAGGTGTCCCGACGCCGACTGTGCTATAGTGGCGACCCTTTTTTCACCGTAACCTGCGTAAACGTTCAGTGCCTATGTCCTCACAAAGCAAGCAAACCCCGTTCCAGCCGTACCGTTTTTCCATCGCGCCGATGCTCGACTGGACCGACCGCCACTGCCGCTATTTCCTGCGTCAGCTGTCGAAGAACACCCTGTTGTACACCGAGATGGTCACCACTGGGGCAATCATTCACGGTAAAGGGGACTATCTGGCTTACAGCGAGGAGGAGCATCCGGTTGCCCTGCAGCTGGGCGGCAGCGATCCAGCGGCACTGGCACAGTGCGCGAAGCTTGCCGAAGCTCGCGGTTACGATGAAATCAATCTTAACGTCGGCTGCCCGTCCGATCGCGTGCAGAACGGGATGTTCGGCGCCTGTCTGATGGCAGATGCCCAGCGAGTCGCAGATTGCATCAAAGCAATGCGCGATGTGGTGTCCATCCCGGTGACGGTGAAAACCCGTATCGGCATCGACGAGCAGGACAGCTACGAATTCCTGTGTGATTTTATCGGCACCGTAGCCGGGAAGGGCGAGTGCGAAATGTTTATCATCCACGCCCGTAAAGCCTGGCTATCCGGCCTTAGCCCGAAAGAGAACCGCGAAATCCCGCCGCTGGATTACCCGCGGGTCTATCAGCTTAAGCGCGACTTCCCGCATCTGACCATGGCCATTAACGGCGGCGTGAAGACGCTGGAAGAGGCGAAAACGCATCTTGAGCACCTGGACGGCGTGATGGTCGGGCGCGAGGCGTATCAAAATCCTGGCCTGCTGACCGCCGTAGATCGTGAAATTTTTGGGTGTGACACACCGGAAGTGGATACGGTTGAAGCGGTTCGCGCCATGTATCCCTACATTGAACGTGAGCTGGCCAATGGCACTTACCTTGGGCACGTCACGCGTCACATGCTCGGCCTGTTCCAGGGGATCCCCGGCGCGCGCCAGTGGCGTCGCTATCTGAGCGAGAACGCTCATAAAGCAGGGGCAGGGATTGACGTGGTCGAACATGCCTTGTCGCTGGTTGCGGACAAACGCTAGCGGGTACAGGAAATAACCGTAAGGATTGCTCAGGTATTGCGGAGTCGATCACAACCTTGCATCTTTGTGGCTAACTTTCCAGAGCTGAACATTTCAATCGCTGACGAATTCTGACAATATTGCCGGGCTTTAACATAGGAATTCATCGCAGCTGTACCCTACAGACAGCGCGAACAAAAAAAAGAATGGGCTTCCCTCGGGAAGCCCAAATTCTTTTAAGGAATCAACAGGCTGGAGCCTTGTGTCGCCCGGCTTTCCAACACCTCATGAGCATGCGCCGCATTTTTTAACGCGAACTTCTGGGCTTCGGCCACATCCACTTTTATCACGCCGCTGGCGATGAGCGAGAACAGCTCGTTGCAGGCTTCCTCCAGCTCCTCACGCGTGGTGACGTAACCGTTAAGTGACGGCCGCGTAACATACAGCGAACCTTTCTGGTTTAAAATCCCCAGATTCACGCCGGTCACCGGGCCTGATGAATTCCCAAAACTCACCATTAGACCCTGGCGCTGCAGGCAGTCGAGTGACGCTTCCCAGGTGTCTTTGCCCACCGAGTCATAGACCACCGCGACCTTCTTGCCGCCGGTGATCTCTTTTATGCGATCGACCACGTTCTCTTCGCGATAGTTAATGGTCTGCCAGGCGCCAGCCTGTTTAGCACGCTCAGCTTTTTCCGCCGATCCCACCGTGCCGATAAGTTTTGCTCCCAGCGCTTTTGCCCACTGGCAGGCGATTAACCCCACGCCACCGGCGGCGGCATGGAACAGAAAGACCTCGTCCGGCTTCACTTCATAGGTTTTACGCAGCAGGTAATAGACCGTCAGGCCTTTCAGGAAGGAGGCGGCGGCCTGTTCAAAAGAGATGGCGTCCGGAAGTTTTGCCGCTTTGTCAGCGGGCACGTTGTGGACGCTGCTGTAAGCGCCCAGGCCTGACTGGGCGTAGACCACGCGGTCGCCCACTTTCAGGTGCGTTACGTCCTGCCCGACCATGCTCACCACGCCTGCGGCTTCTGTTCCCAGCCCGCTCGGCATCTTCGGCGGCGGATAAAGCCCGCTGCGAATATAGGTGTCTATGTAATTGATACCAATTGCTTTGTTCTCAACCTGAATCTCACCGGCGGCGGGGGCCTGAGGGGTGAACTCCACCGCTTTGAGCACGTCCGGACCACCGTGCTGGCTAAACTCAATACGCGTTGCCATGGAAACTCCTTGTGTCGAAGTGAACAGACCAGGTGTTATACTCCTCGGTCTCTGTGAACATGAAATCTGGTAACTCCCTCACTATGGCAGGAAATAAACCCTTCAACAAACCGAACGAAACCCGCGATCGTCAGATGGAAGGGCTGAAAATGCCGCCGCATTCTCTGGAAGCGGAGCAGTCGGTATTAGGCGGGTTAATGCTGGACAACGAACGCTGGGACAACGTTTCCGAGCGCGTCGTCGCCAACGATTTCTTCAGCCGCCCGCACCGCTTAATCTTCACCGAAATGCAGCGTCTGCTGGAGATGAGCAAGCCAATTGACCTGATCACGCTGTCAGAGTCCCTGGAATTACAGGGCAACCTGGACAGCGTCGGCGGGTTTGCCTATCTGGCAGAGTTATCGAAAAATACGCCAAGTGCGGCGAACATCAACGCTTACGCGGATATCGTCCGCGAACGTGCGGTAGTTCGTGAAATGATCGCCGTGGCGAACGAAATTGCCGACGCCGGTTACGATCCGCAGGGGCGAACCAGCGAAGATTTATTAGATTTGGCCGAATCGCGCGTTTTCCAGATTGCAGAAAACCGCTCCAATAAAGATGAAGGCCCAAAATCCATTGACCAGATCCTTGAGGCGACGGTCTCTCGTATCGAGTCGCTCTATCAGACCCCGCACGACGGCGTGACGGGCGTGGATACGGGTTATCAGGATCTGAACAAGAAAACCGCCGGGCTGCAGAAGTCGGATTTGATTATCGTCGCGGCGCGTCCGTCGATGGGTAAAACTACTTTTGCGATGAACCTCTGCGAAAACGCCGCCATGCTGCAGGATAAGCCGGTACTTATCTTCAGCCTCGAGATGCCAGGCGAGCAGATCATGATGCGTATGCTGGCGTCGCTTTCCCGTGTGGACCAGACAAAAATCCGTACCGGGCAGCTGGACGACGAGGACTGGGCGCGAATTTCGAGCACCATGGGCATTCTGCTCGAGAAGCGCAATATGTATATTGATGACTCCTCGGGCCTGACGCCAACCGAAGTTCGCTCCCGCGCGCGCCGTATCTATCGCGAAGCGGGTGGCCTGAGCCTGATCATGATCGACTACCTCCAGCTGATGCGCGTGCCGTCGCTTTCCGATAACCGTACGCTGGAAATCGCCGAAATCTCGCGCTCGCTTAAGGCGCTGGCCAAAGAGCTGCAGGTGCCGGTGGTGGCGCTCTCCCAGCTTAACCGCTCCCTGGAACAACGTGCCGACAAACGCCCGGTCAACTCGGATTTGCGTGAGTCCGGCTCCATCGAGCAGGATGCCGACTTAATCATGTTTATCTATCGCGATGAGGTCTACAACGACAACAGCGACGAGAAGGGCATCGCGCAGATTATCCTCGGCAAGCAGCGTAACGGCCCAATCGGCACCGTGCGCCTGACCTTTAACGGCCAGTGGTCGCGCTTCGATAATTATGCAGGGCCGCAGTACGACGAAGATTGATTTATGTAGGGTGGATAAGTGTAGCGTCATCCACCGTCTGTGCGAAATGAAGACACTTTCTGCAAGGAAGAAACATGCAAGCGGCAACCGTAAAAATTAACCGCCGCGCTCTGCGACACAACCTCCAGCGTCTGCGCGAACTGGCTCCTGCCAGCCGCATGGTGGCGGTGGTGAAAGCAAACGCCTATGGTCATGGTCTGCTTGAGACCGCCCGTACTCTCCCTGATGCCGATGCCTTCGGCGTGGCCCGCCTGGAAGAGGCCGTTCGCCTGCGTGAAGGGAGCATCACCCAGCCCATTCTGCTGCTGGAAGGTTTTTTCAGTGCCAGCGATCTCGCGACTATCGCGGAACATAATCTCCAGACCGCCATTCACAGCATCGAACAACTTGAAGCGCTGGAGCAGGCTGAACTCAGCCACCCGGTAACGGTGTGGATGAAGCTGGATACCGGCATGCACCGTCTGGGCGTTTTGCCGCACGAGGCAGAAGCCTTTTATCAGCGCCTCGTGAACTGCAAAAACGTCAGCCAGCCGGTGAATATCGTCAGCCACTTCGCCCGTGCAGATGAGCCGGAATCGGATGCCACTCCACGCCAGCTGGATACCTTTCACTCCTTCATTGACGGCAAGCCGGGCCAGAAATCTATCGCTGCCTCCGGGGGCATTCTGCTGTGGCCGCAGTCGCATCTCGACTGGGTACGTCCGGGCATTATCCTTTACGGTGTCTCTCCCCTGGAGCAGAAGCCGTGGGCCGGGGCGTTTGGTTTCCAGCCTGTGATGTCGCTGACTTCCAGCCTGATCGCGGTTCGCAGCCATAAAGCCGGTGAGCCGGTAGGCTACGGCGGTACGTGGATTGCGGAACGTGACACTCGCCTGGGCGTGGTGGCGATGGGCTACGGCGACGGCTACCCTCGCTGCGCGCCATCAGGTACGCCGGTGCTGGTCAGCGGTCGAGAAGTGCCGATTGTGGGACGCGTGGCAATGGACATGATTTGCGTCGATCTTGGCCCGGAAGCGACGGAAAAAGTGGGCGACGGCGTGGTGCTCTGGGGAGAAGGTCTGCCCGTTGAGCGCATCGCTGAAATCACAAAAGTAAGTGCTTACGAACTTATCACGCGCCTCACTTCCCGGGTGGCAATGGAGTATCTGGACTAAGAACAGAAACGGCGGATGACGTTTGCGCTTATCCGCCCTATAAAACCGCTAAAACAAACCCCTCGATTTCCCCCCGGCTTCCGGTTTACATTGGTTATCCGCGACACCGTAAACCAGGAGAACCCCACCGTGTTTCAAAAAGTTGACGCCTATGCTGGCGACCCGATTCTGTCCCTGATGGAACGCTTCAAAGTTGATCCACGAGCCGATAAGGTCAACCTCAGCATCGGCCTGTATTACAACGAAGATGGGGTGATCCCGCAGCTGCAGGCGGTAGCGGAAGCCGAAGCTCGCCTTAACGCGAAGCCGCATGGCGCCTCCCTCTATCTGCCAATGGAAGGTCTTAACACCTACCGCAACGCCATTGCTCCGCTGCTGTTCGGCGCTAAGCACGAGGCGCTGCGCGACGGGCGTATCGCTTCAATCCAGACGCTTGGCGGCTCTGGTGCGCTGAAGGTTGGTGCGGACTTCCTGAAAACCTACTTCCCCGATTCACAGGTCTGGGTCAGCGATCCGACCTGGGAAAACCACGTCGCTATCTTTGCCGGAGCGGGCTTTACGGTGAATACCTACCCGTGGTTCGACAGCGAAACCAACGGCGTGCGTTTCGAAGCCCTGCTTGAAACATTGAATAAATTACCGGCCCAGAGCGTTGTGCTGCTGCACCCTTGCTGCCACAACCCGACGGGTGCGGACCTGACGAACGCCCAGTGGGATGCGGTTATTCAAATCCTCAAAGCGCGCGAGCTGATCCCCTTCCTCGACATTGCCTATCAGGGCTTCGGCGCGGGCATGGAGCAGGACGCCTACGCCATCCGCGCTATTGCCGGCACGGGCATGCCTGCGCTCGTCAGCAACTCCTTCTCGAAGATTTTCTCGCTCTACGGTGAGCGCGTCGGCGGGCTGTCCGTTGTCTGCGAAGACGCAGATACCGCAGGGCGCGTGCTTGGCCAGTTAAAAGCCACCGTTCGCCGCAACTACTCCAGCCCACCCAATTTCGGCGCACAGGTCGTTGCTGCTGTATTGAATGACGAAAAGCTGAAGGCTAACTGGCTTGCAGAAGTGGAGAGTATGCGCTGCCGTATTCTTGATATGCGCCAGGCACTGGTATCCGTGCTTAAAACGGAAATTCCGCGGGGCAATTTTGATTACCTGCTGACCCAGCGCGGCATGTTCAGCTATACGGGCCTGAGCGCCGAGCAGGTAGATCGTCTGCGTGACGAGTTCGGCGTTTACCTAATCGCCAGCGGGCGCATGTGCGTCGCGGGCCTGAACAGCAATAACGTGCGCCGCGTGGCGAAGGCGTTTGCTGCGGTAATGTAAGTACTCACTTACCAGGGTCTTTTTGTTGTAAGGTGGATAAGCGAAGCGCCATCCACCTTCAGCCGCAGTGATTAACGGCGGATGGCGCTTCGCTTATCTGCTCTACGGTTACGTCCCGTTTATTCTGTGATCGTCACCTTTTTCTCAGACAAATCCAGCAAAAAACCTTTATAACCCCGCGCCCCGCAGGTATGGTCGTTTAAATTTTTGACCAGCTGCTCTGGTTTGTAATGATTATCTGCAATGAAAGGGATGATGATGCGTAAGATTACTTTGGCGTTAAGCGCCGCCTGTTTATTATCTGGATTCCACCTCTCCGCCGCTGCCAGGGAATCCGTTCCCGCCCCTCTCAACCCCGGCGTTACCGTTGCTCAACTGGCTCAGCAGATCCCCGTCCACTGGGTCTCCGTCGCGCAAATTGAAAATAGCCTGCTGGGCCGCCCGCCCATCGCCGTTGGGTTTGATATCGATGACACCGTCCTCTTCTCAAGCCCGGGCTTTTATCGCGGTCAGAAAGAGTATTCGCCGGGCAAACAGGATTACCTGAAAAACCCGGAGTTCTGGGAAAAGATGAACAACGGCTGGGATGAGTTCAGTATGCCGAAGGAAGTGGCGAAGCAGCTGATTACCATGCACCTAAAGCGCGGCGATAGCATTTACTTCGTCACCGGGCGCAGCGAGACGAAAACGGAAACCGTGACGAAAACGTTGCAGAGTGACTTCCTCATCCCGCAGAACGCGATGAACCCGGTCATTTTTGCCGGCGACAAAGAAGGCCAGAACACCAAAACGCAGTGGCTGAAGGACAAACAGATTAAGATCTTCTACGGCGACTCGGATAACGACATTACGGCCGCGCAGGACATGGGCGCGCGCGGCATTCGCGTGCTGCGGGCTTCCAACTCCAGCTACCAGCCGCTGCCGAAAGCGGGCGCGTTTGGCGAAGAAGTGATAGTGAACTCAGAATACTAGGCCTTAACGGTAAGAATGACGGCGATGCGCGTAAGCCCATCGCCGTTTTTTTCATCTAATTTGCCCCATCGGGTTGTACCTTTTGGCGTCTGGGTCGCACACTTAGGGAGGCCCACAATATGATGATGATGCTATCAGGGGAACAACATGACCAATTCGGAGCTCTTGCTGTACTGCATGAATAAACCAGGCGCGGAACAAACCGTTCACAGCGACTGGAAGGCCACGCAGATTAAAGTGGCGGATGTGCTTTATGCCATGGTGCACGACGTGGAAAAGCGCCCGGCGGTTTCGCTGAAGGCGAGCCCGGAACTTGCTGATTTACTGAGGGAAAGCCATAAGGATGTGTTTCCCAGCGCGCACCTGAACAAGGCACACTGGAGCACGGTTTATCTGGACGGCACGCTGCCAGATTCGCAGATTTACTATCTGGTTGACGCCTCCTACCAACAGGCGCTATCGCTGCTGCCCGATCACACCAGGCAGCAGCTAAGCCGCTGATTACTTCAGCAACGGCTTGAGGAAGCGCGCGGTATGAGACGCTTCGCAGGTGGCGACCGTTTCCGGGGTGCCGGAAACGAGGATCTCGCCGCCGCCGCTGCCGCCTTCCGGGCCAAGATCGACAATCCAGTCCGCGGTTTTAATCACGTCCAGGTTATGTTCGATGACCACAATGGTGTTGCCCTGGTCTCTGAGCTGATGCAGCACTTCCAGCAGCTGCTGGATATCCGCGAAGTGCAGACCGGTTGTCGGCTCATCGAGAATATACAGCGTCTGCCCCGTGCCGCGTTTTGACAGCTCGCGCGCCAGCTTCACGCGCTGTGCTTCACCGCCGGAGAGCGTCGTTGCCGACTGCCCAAGGCGAATATAAGACAGACCCACGTCGATCAGCGTTTGCAGCTTACGGGCCAGCGCCGGTACGGCATCGAAGAACGCACGGGCGTCTTCAATGGTCATATCCAGCACTTCGTGAATGCTCTTGCCCTTGTATTTAATCTCCAGCGTTTCACGGTTATAGCGTTTGCCTTTGCACTGGTCGCACGGCACGTAGATATCCGGCAGGAAGTGCATTTCGACTTTGATCACGCCGTCGCCCTGACAGGCCTCACAGCGCCCGCCACGCACGTTAAAGCTAAAGCGCCCTGGCGTATAGCCGCGCGCGCGGGATTCCGGCACGCCCGCAAACAGCTCACGGACCGGGGTGAACACGCCGGTGTAGGTTGCCGGGTTAGAACGCGGCGTACGCCCAATTGGGCTCTGGTCGATATCGATGACTTTATCGAAATGCTCCAGCCCCTGAATATCACGATAGGCCGCGGGTTCCACAATGGTCGCGCCGTTAAGCTGGCGCTGGGCAAGCGGGAACAGCGTATCGTTGATCAGCGTTGATTTCCCCGAGCCAGAAACCCCGGTGACGCAGGTAAACAGGCCTACCGGCAGCGTCAGCGTGACGTCTTTCAGGTTGTTACCCTTCGCGCCAATCAGCTTGAGGACTTTTTCCGGATCGGCCGGCACGCGGTTTTTCGGGATAGAAATCTCGCGTTTGCCGCTCAGGAACTGCCCGGTCAGGGATTCCGGCGCATCGATGATGTCCTGCATGCTGCCTTCCGCCACCACCTGTCCGCCGTGCACGCCAGCGCCAGGGCCGATATCGATGATATGGTCAGCGGCGCGAATGGCGTCCTCGTCGTGCTCCACCACAATCACCGTATTGCCCAGATTACGCAGGTGGATGAGCGTCTCCAGCAGGCGCTCGTTGTCGCGCTGGTGCAGGCCGATGGACGGTTCGTCCAGCACATACATCACGCCAACCAGCCCGGCTCCAATCTGGCTCGCCAGACGAATACGTTGGGCTTCACCGCCGGAGAGGGTTTCTGCGGAGCGGGAAAGGGACAGGTAGTTCAGGCCGACGTTCACCAGGAACTTCAGGCGATCGCCAATCTCCTTCAGCACTTTTTCGGCGATTTGCGCACGCTGGCCGCTGAGCTTCATGTTCTGGAAGAATTCCATCGCATGTCCGATGCTCATCTCCGAAATGGTGGGCAGCGCGGTATTTTCAACAAATACGTGGCGCGCTTCGCGGCGCAGACGCGTGCCTTCGCAGCTGGTACAAGGACGGCTGCTGATGAACTTCGCCAGCTCTTCACGTACGGCGGAAGATTCTGTCTCTTTATAGCGGCGCTCCATATTGTGCAGAACGCCTTCGAACGGATGACGGCGCACGGAGGTGTCGCCGCGGTCGTTCATGTATTTAAATTCGATGGTTTCTTTGCCGGAGCCGTGCAGCACGACATTTTTTACCGACGCACTCAGCTCATTCCACGGGGAATCCACGTCGAATTTATAGTGTTCAGCAAGAGATCGCAGCATGGTGAAATAGTAAAAATTACGACGATCCCAGCCGCGGATTGCGCCACCGGCCAGCGACAGCTCGCCGTTTTGCACCACGCGGTCCGGGTCGAAATACTGCTGTACGCCCAGGCCATCGCAGGTTGGACATGCGCCAGCCGGGTTATTGAACGAGAACAGACGCGGTTCCAGCTCGCGCATGCTGTAGCCACAAATCGGGCAGGCAAAGTTGGCCGAGAACAGCATCTCTTCGGCTTTTTCGTCGTCCATATCCGCCACGACGGCGGAGCCGCCGGAGAGCTCCAGCGCGGTTTCAAAGGACTCTGCCAGACGCTGACCAATGTCTTCACGGACCTTGAAGCGGTCGACAACCACTTCAATGGTATGTTTTTTCTGTAATTCCAGCTTTGGCGGGTCCGAGAGATCGCAGACCTCGCCGTCGATACGGGCGCGGATATACCCCTGGCTTGCCAGGTTTTCCAGCGTTTTGGCGTGCTCGCCCTTACGATCTTTAATGATTGGCGCAAGGAGCATCAGGCGGCGGCCTTCCGGCTCGGCCAGCACGTTATCCACCATCTGGCTGACGGTTTGTGCCGCCAGCGGAACGTCATGGTCCGGGCAGCGCGGTTCGCCGACGCGGGCATAAAGCAGACGCAGGTAGTCGTGGATTTCCGTAATGGTGCCGACGGTGGATCGCGGGTTGTGCGAAGTGGACTTCTGTTCGATAGAAATCGCCGGCGACAGCCCTTCGATATGGTCGACATCCGGCTTTTCCATCAGCGACAGGAACTGACGCGCGTAGGCCGAAAGGGACTCAACGTAACGACGCTGCCCTTCGGCGTACAGGGTGTCAAAAGCCAGTGAGGATTTGCCAGAACCCGACAGCCCGGTCACAACAATCAGCTTGTCGCGAGGGATGACGAGGTTGATATTCTTGAGATTGTGGGTGCGGGCGCCCCTAACTTCGATCTTATCCATTCACCTTTCCCGGATTAAACGCTTTATGCCCGGCGCAGGAATGCCACCGGAGATCGCAAACGGCTAATTATGACACAATAAAACCTGAATGGATATCCAGTGCTTTAATGCAATAATGTATCGCGAGAAGAGATTCTGGAATCCATCCCGCAGCTATAAACATTGGGGGTGGCATGGTAGAATCGAGGGTTTACACTATTCATAAAACGTTTCAGGAGACACGATCATGGCCAGCAGAGGCGTAAACAAGGTGATTCTCGTCGGGAATCTGGGTCAGGACCCGGAAGTACGCTACATGCCAAATGGGGGCGCTGTCGCCAACATTACCCTGGCCACGTCAGAGTCCTGGCGCGATAAGCAAACCGGCGAAACCAAAGAGAAGACTGAATGGCACCGCGTTGTGCTGTTTGGCAAACTGGCGGAAGTGGCCGGTGAATATCTGCGTAAAGGCTCTCAGGTGTACATCGAGGGTGCATTGCAGACGCGTAAATGGACCGACCAGGCTGGCGTTGAAAAATACACCACCGAAGTCGTCGTCAACGTTGGCGGCACCATGCAGATGCTGGGTGGCCGTGCTGGCGGTGGTGCAGGCGCACCGGCTGGCGGCAACGGCGGACAGCAGCAGGGTGGTTGGGGTCAGCCTCAGCAGCCACAGGGCGGCAACCAGCAGTTCAGCGGCGGCGCGCAGTCTCGCCCGCAGCAGAGCGCACCAGCGGCTCCGGCTAACAACGAACCACCAATGGATTTTGACGACGATATTCCGTTCTAAAAAATACCATAGACCTTTTTGTAAAGTTTTAAACTGTTAGCCCCGTTTACGGGGCTTTTTTATTGCTCACTCTGCCACCTTTGCTTTTTCCGGCACCGGCTGGCCCATCGATTTTTCCCGCACTTTCTGCTGCAGGCCTCGCTCTTTCATGATGAGCTGATAGGCGATGTAATACTTATAGATATTGCTGACGTAGGTCACCGTTTCACTGCCTATCTTCTCGGCTGCGAGATTTTCTACATTGCTGAACCAGACATTGGGATCGAAGCCGCGCTTTTGCGTTTCGATTCGCAGCCGGGCAATGCGAGCCGGGCCTGCGTTATAAGAGGCGAAGGAGAAGAGGGCTTTATCGAGAGGGGTCATAGGTTCATCGCTGTAGTAATGATCGATCATCCAGCGCATGTATTTCACCCCGGCGTTAATGTTGGGATCCAGCTTGCGAATATCGCCCACGTTCAACTCCTTGCCGGTGCTCGGTAACACCTGCATGACGCCAATTGCCCCGGACTTGCTTCGTGCCGACTGGTCAAGGCGTGACTCCTGATAACCCTGTGCCACCATCAGTAGCCAGTCAACATCATACTGGCCCGCGTATTTTCTGAAGACATCAACCATCGCCAGCAGTTTGCGGCGTTCTTTATCTGCGGCGGCATTTTTGACGTATTTCACGTTCTTCAGGTAGCGGGTGAGCAGAATATTGCCGAACTTGCTGCCCTTGCTGTTGTGCTTAACGAAACCGTTCAGCAATGCGAGGAGCTGAGGGCTGTCTTTGCGCACGGCCCAGGCAATGTCCGCTCCGTCCCTTAATACCATCGCCTCATGCACCGTGATTTTTGGAAACACCTGTTTCCAGAACAGGGCTTTGTGGCGATCGACGACGATCAGCGGGATAAGGCCCGCGTTGAGCATTTCGATCAGGTCTTCATCTTCAAGGGCCTCGGGGGCGGCTTCCAGCTTAATAAGGGGAAGGGATTCACGGCTAAAGCGAGCGTTAAGCGCCTGCAGGCTTTCGTAATAGCTTGAGGAGAACCGGACGAACACGGTCTTGCCTGAGAGTTGCTCAAGCGTTTCTACTTTCGGTGAGTGAGGGCCGGAAAGCAGTAGCTCTTTAACGTTGGTGTAAAGCGGGACCGTGAAGGCCGCGAGTTTCTCACGCGTTGGGGTGATGCTGAGGTTGGCGGCGGCGATATCGCCTCTGCCCTCGTTGAGTGCAGTAAACAGTTTGTCACGCGAGACGGGGACAAAGATGATATGAACTTTTAGGTGGCGACTGAGCTTCTTGTCTTTGACTAACCTGCGGTTTAAGTCTTTTTCAAACGCCATAAAGGCGTCGTAAGTCAGGCCGCGCTGAGTGCCCTTATCCAGAAAGTAGAAGGTCTTGTTGTAGGTGGTCAGCACCCGAATGACTCGTCTGTCGAGCATGCCCTGCCAGTCACCTTTCCAGGGCTGGAGAATGGCGTCTGCATTAACCTCAAGAGCAGATTGCTCCTGAGGTATCGGCAGCTTATCTACGGCTACGGCAGTACTTAAAAGCTGCGGGACAAAGCATAAAATAAAGCAGGCGGTGAAGAGTCGATGAAAACAGATGACGTTCATGGAGGTTACTCCATAGGTTTCATCTATTCATTTTAGTCAAATTGTGAGGGATTAACTTAGATAAGCACTCAGCGACTCCTGATAGCCTGCGATGGCCCTCAGGGCATCACCATCGGCCATTCAGGTGGTGCATGGCTGGAAATTTCCACCATCACGTCTTTAAACGACGACCACATCACGGCAAAATCCGCCATCGTCAGCCCAAGCAGACCGGTCGCAAACCAGAGCGCTGCGGCAATGCCCAGCCCGCTGCAGACAACGGCTAAGAATGCGTAGTCGGATTTACGGAATTGAATATTTAAGGTACTGGCAAGAAACATCAGTACGGCACTGACAAGCGGCCAGCGCATCAGCAGAACGCTGGTAGTGATTGCAGTCATGAATCCGATCCTCAGAGGCATAGGCATAACGGGGCGCGATAAGGCTGGCGCAATACCGTCAGGCGTGAATGATTGCATAAAATGCAAGCAAAAAAGTCTTGCAAAGAATTTGTGAACTATATCACATTTGTTCTTTTAATCGCCACCGTGATTGCGCGTTTTTCACACGTTTTGTTTAAGCGTGAGCAGGCAGGAGAGATCGGGTGCAGGGATTTTATCCCGCAGTTTATGCCATTAAAATATTCTTTAATTTTACTTAACAATTTATTCACTGCTGTATTACCCAGAATAAAGGCCATTTTTATCCCGTAAGATGAAGCTCAACGACGCTATTACCTGGTTGGCGCTACGTAATGTCTTATTTTCCTCTAAGCTTTGTCGTGAAGGAAAGAACGTCTGTTGCTTATACATTCATATTCATGCAGTTTAATCGCTACATAGCAGAGATGTTCCATGGAACGATCGGGGGCGGTAATAGCAAAGGCATGAGAGCAGCATGACAAGACGGATGAGCCTTCGTGCTTTACGAACAGCGGGATTGGGACTAACGGTGTTGTTGCCCGTTGTGCTGGCAATCTATTTTGCGCACATTCGTGCCGCCTCAGAGACAAGGCAGCATCTGAGCTCCTTTGCGCAATTAGTGATAGAGAAGACAGAGCTTGTTATTCAACAGGTCACGACGGCTCAGGAAGAGGCTGGGAAATACACCGGACAAATTTGCGATACCCACCACATGCACAAAATGCTGGATATTGTGCGCAGCAAACTTTATGTCGAAGATTTGATATATACCAACGGGAGTGAATTTTTATGCTCGTCGGCTTATAAACCTGCAGTGCCCTACCGCGCCCCGGCAGCGAATTATACTCGCAAACCTGATATCTCTATTTACTATTACCTGGATACGCCTTTCTTTGCTGACCATAAGATGACTTATATGCAGCAGGGAAATTACATTGTGTTGGTGAATCCTCGCGCGTACACGGATGTGATGTCAGACGATCGCAGCCTGGCCTATGGCGTGTACGATACGGTCACCAAACAGTTTTTCTCTTTAAGCGAAAAAGTGAACCAGCAGCGTCTGCATCAGTTCATTCTTGGTAGCGATCGGTATTTTACCGATAGCGACCGAGTGTACTCAATTGAACTGTCCCAAAAGCGTCCTGTCGCGGTGATCGTGTCGACTTCGCAAGCTCGGTTTAACAAAGAATGGTATCACCAGCTGACGCTAACCGTCCCGCTGGGGTTGATCTGTAGCATTATTATTCTCCTGATGTGGTCACGCACGCGACAGCTGCTTAATTCACCGCGGCGCCTGCTGCTTCGCGCTATCGAGAAAAATCAGTTAAAGCTGCATTACCAGCCGATTATCGATATCCAGACGGGAAAATGCGTCGGCGCAGAAGCCTTGCTACGCTGGGTCAATTACAGCGGCCAGTCAATAAGTCCCGCCACATTTATCCCTCTCGCTGAAGCCGAAGGGCTAATTCAGAAAATATCCGATTATGTCATCGACACGCTGTTTAACGATCTTGGTGAGTTTCTGTCGCAACATCCGGAGCTCTATCTTTCACTTAATTTATCCGCCACGGATTTTCACTGTCCACGACTGGTGTCGGTGCTGGCGGCAAAAATTGCGCAGTATGATGTGAAAGCCGACCAGATCATGATTGAAGTGACCGAAAGAGGGTTTATTGATGTACCAAAAGCCCGTCCGGTCATTCAGGCGTTTCGTCAGGCAGGGTTTGAAATCGCTATTGATGATTTTGGGACCGGCTACTCCAACCTGCATAATTTGCAGTTCTTAAACGTCGATATTCTGAAGATCGACAAATCATTTATCGATAACCTTCCTGCGGACCGGGCCCGTTATCTTATTGCGGAGCACATTATTGATATGGCTCGCAGCCTGAATCTTAAAACCATCGCAGAGGGTGTAGAGACGCAAGAGCAAGTTGACTGGCTCTCTGCGCGCGGCGTGCAATATTGCCAGGGCTGGCATTTTGCAAAGGCAATGCCGCCACAGGATTTTATTCACTGGCTCACACTCGCGGGTCAGCATACCCCCCCGCAAAGTTGCCTCGTCTGAAAATTCAGGCGTGGTGGCGATAATCAGTTGGCGTACGATCAAACTCCCGGCGGAATACGCGCGAGAAAGTTTGCTGTGATACGTAACCGTAATCCATCGCGATATCAAAAATAGGTCGTTGGGTAGATCGCAACTCCCTGGCTGCCAGCAGCAAACGGCGCTGACGAATATATTCGCCCAGCGTCTGGCGCATCACAGCACGAAACATCCTTTGCAGATACCACTTTGAGTATCCCGATTTTTGCGCCACCACGTCTATGTTCAGTGGCTGATCGATATGCTCATCAATCCATTCTGTTAGCGGGTAGATAATGTCCTGGTGTGCCATAGGCCTTCCTTAATCAAAGTAATCGATTAGCAGGTTTTAATGGCAGTGAGTATAATTCCTCAAGTTAACTTGAGGTAAAGCCCATTTTGGAAAAGAAAACACCCCGTTTTAAATCTCTGCTGTCGCCGGGCGAAGTGGCGAAGCGTACCGGCGTGGCCGTTTCAGCGCTGCACTTTTACGAAAGTAAGGGGCTGATTAAAAGCTCGCGCAACAGTGGCAATCAACGGCGTTATGCACGCGGTGTGCTGCGAACGGTAGCAATCATCAAAATTGCCCAGCGCATCGGCATCCCGCTGTCGACCATTGGTGAGGCGTTTGGCGTTTTGCCGGATGGACATTCCATCAATAAAAATGACTGGAAAAAGCTCTCTTCACTGTGGCGCGAGGAATTAGATCGCCGTATCCATACGCTGACGGCACTGCGGGATGAACTGGACGGGTGTATCGGCTGCGGCTGCTTGTCCGGCGCTGATTGTCCATTGCGGAATCCGGGGGATAAGCTGGGTGAGCAGGGAACGGGTGCGCGCCTGCTGGAAGATTAGGATAAACGCCAGGTATACATTGCCGGATGACGCTTCGCTTATCCGGCCTACGCTACGTTGACCGGGACTTCAGGCATTCAACCCAAAACTAAAGCGCCCGACTTCGGCGCTTTAGTTTGTTCCCGGTCTTTGTCTTTCGATCTATCCCGCTTTTCGCAAGGAGGGTTTCCCCCGACATCAGCGTCCCTCAATCACACGTTCTCAGGAGGTTCCGGATTGCGCTGACAATTTAAGTGTAGAACCCGCTGGCGAGTACGCAAGAAAAATAGTGTATTTTTTGTACAGTTTTTTGTTCCCCGTTTTACGCAGCGTTTCCTATAGTTATCCCATCCGCGAAAACAAAAGGTTAGCCCATGATCATCGTCCATCACCTGAATAACTCCCGTTCACAGCGCGTTCTGTGGATGCTGGAAGAATTAGATAAGCCCTACCAGATAGTGCGATATCAGCGCGAACCCACCATGCTGGCCCCGGAATCGCTGAAGAAAGTTCATCCGCTAGGTAAGTCCCCCGTGGTTGAAGACAACGGTAATATTCTGGTGGAGTCCGGCGCTATCCTTGAATATCTCCAGGAAACTTACGATCCTGAAAGCCGCCTGAAACCCATTGCGGCGCAGGACAGGCTGCAATACCGCTTCTGGCTGCACTATGCCGAAGGATCGCTGATGCCGCTGTTAATGATGAAGCTCGTCTTCAGCAGACTCGGGAAGGCTCCCGTGCCGTGGCTGCTGCGCCCGGTAGGTAACGTGCTGGGGCAGGGCGTGCAGAAGGCTTACCTTAATAAGCAGCTCCTTACCCACGCCCGGTTTATTGAAAACTATCTCGCGACTTCCCCCTGGTTTGCGGGGCAGGCTTTCAGCGCGGCGGATATTCAGATGATCTTCCCTGTTATCGCCCTGCTGGCAAGAGGGGCGGTACACGACCTGCCTAATATGCAGGCGTGGTTGAAAAATGCGCAAATGCGTCCCGCCTGGCAAAGCGCTATTACGCAGGGTGGCCCCTTCGAGCTCCCCGCTGGCTAACCTATTCATAAATCCTATGAGTCAGTCAAAAACATTACCGGTATCTTGCGCTATTGTTGCGAAATTGCGCATCGACGATATCGTTTGCGCATGACGTGGTGATAATTTGTTCGTCCAGCGCGATTTTCAGCAAAAAGCGAGAAAGTTCGGTTGAAAATCCACTCAATAAGGCCGGATAATCGTTTGCCTTCAATTTGACGCACAGTTTTTACACGTGGAGTTAAACGTTTGCTATTTTGCGACGCCCTTTTTTGTCGCAATCGCAGCACAAGGATTAGACGTTTAATCGGCAGCGGGAAGTCCGTCACGTGTAACGACGTAATCATAAAAATCTCAGGGGATTTTTCACTATGTCTATTCCTTCACCGCGTGCAACCGGCGGTCTTGACGCCTGGTTCAAAATATCTGCACGTGGCAGTACCGTTCGCCAGGAAGTCGTGGCTGGGCTGACCACCTTTCTCGCAATGGTCTATTCCGTCATTGTCGTACCGGGCATGCTGGGCAAAGCGGGCTTTCCGCCAGCTGCGGTATTCGTGGCAACCTGTCTGGTTGCGGGCGTTGGCTCGCTGGTTATGGGCCTGTGGGCGAATCTGCCGCTGGCTATCGGCTGCGCCATCTCACTGACCGCCTTCACCGCGTTTAGCCTGGTGCTGGGCCAGCACATCAGCGTTCCTGTCGCTCTGGGTGCGGTGTTCCTGATGGGCGTGCTGTTTACCATTATCTCTGCCACCGGCATTCGTAGCTGGATTTTACGCAACCTGCCGATGGGCGTGGCGCACGGTACGGGCATTGGTATCGGTCTGTTCCTGCTGCTGATTGCCGCCAACGGCGTTGGCCTGGTGGTAAAGAACCCGCTGGAAGGTCTGCCGGTTGCCCTCGGTAATTTCGCCAGCTTCCCGGTGATTATGTCGCTGATTGGCCTGGCGGTGATTATCGGCCTTGAGAAATTGAAAATTCCTGGCGGCATTTTGCTGACCATTATTGGGGTGTCCGTTGTTGGGCTGATTTTCGACCCAAGCGTGCATTTCTCCGGTATTTTCGCCATGCCTTCATTGAAAGATGAATCTGGTCACTCTCTGATTGGCAGCCTGGACATCATGGGCGCGCTGAATCCGGTCGTGCTGCCAAGCGTTCTGGCGCTGGTGATGACGGCGGTATTTGATGCCACCGGGACTATCCGCGCGGTAGCCGGCCAGGCAAACCTGCTGGATAAAGACGGGCAGATTATCGACGGCGGCAAAGCGCTGACTACCGACTCCCTGAGCAGCGTGTTCTCCGGTCTTGTGGGCGCAGCGCCTGCGGCGGTGTATATCGAATCTGCGGCAGGGACGGCGGCGGGGGGTAAAACAGGTCTGACGGCCATCACCGTTGGCGTACTGTTCCTGCTGATCCTGTTCCTTTCCCCGCTTTCTTATCTGGTGCCTGCTTACGCAACGGCCCCTGCGCTGATGTACGTCG
Organism: Dryocola clanedunensis subsp. sulfonylureivorans; assembly: GCF_016756775.1. Classification (GTDB taxonomy): domain Bacteria; phylum Pseudomonadota; class Gammaproteobacteria; order Enterobacterales; family Enterobacteriaceae; genus Dryocola; species Dryocola clanedunensis. Next base: position 27,175 of record NZ_JAERMU010000016.1, read on the forward strand.
GCCTGCTGATGCTAAGCAACGTGGCGAAAATTGATTTTGCAGACTTCGTGGATGCGATGTCGGGCCTGATCACCGCGGTGTTCATTGTGCTGACCTGTAACATCGTGACCGGCATCATGATAGGCTTCGCTACGCTGGTGATTGGTCGTGTTGTTTCCGGTGAATGGCGCAAGCTGAACATCGGCACGGTTGTTATCGCGATTGCGCTGGTAGCGTTTTACGCGGGCGGCTGGGCAATCTAGCTCTTATCTCTTGCGGGTTACGTCCTGTAGCCCGCACGCTTCTTTTCTTTCAAGGCATTTCCTGTTTCCTTCCGGTGTAAAAAGTTGTTCTATTATGGGAGCAACCTCCTGAAAAAAGGGCTTCACAACACACCGAACTGAAGGAAAGCATGGAAATTTTCTTTACCATTCTCATCATGACCCTTGTGGTTTCACTCTCCGGGGTCGCCACGCGTCTGCTGCCGTTCCAGATCCCGCTGCCGTTAATGCAAATCGCCATTGGTGCGGTTCTGGCCTGGCCCCACTTTGGCCTGCACGTCGATTTCAACCCGGAGCTGTTCCTCGTGCTGTTTATTCCACCTCTGCTGTTTGCGGACGGCTGGAAAACGCCAACGCATGAATTTCTTAACCACGGGCGAGAGATTATCGGCCTTGCGCTGGTGCTGGTGCTGGTCATCGTGGTCGGTATTGGCTTCCTGATTTACTATCTTGTGCCGGGGATCCCGCTGATTCCGGCATTTGCGCTGGCGGCAGTGTTGTCGCCAACGGATGCCGTGGCGCTGTCCGGCATCGTCGGTGAAGGGCGTATCCCAAAGAAAATCATGGGGATATTGCAGGGTGAAGCGCTAATGAACGACGCTTCGGGCCTGGTTTCGCTAAAAATGGCCGTTGCCGTTGCGGTAGGCACGATGGTGTTCACCGTGGGTGGGGCGACAGTGGAGTTCTTTAAAGTCGCCATTGGTGGGCTGCTGGCCGGGATTGCCGTGAGCTGGCTGTACGGTAAGTCACTGCGTCTGATGAGCCGCTGGAGCGGGGACGAACCCGCCACGCAGATCCTGCTGCTTCTGCTGCTCCCGTTTGCTTCCTACCTTATTGCAGAACATATTGGGGTATCGGGCATCCTTGCTGCCGTCGCTGCGGGTATGACCATCACCCGCTCCGGCGTGCTGCGTAGCGCACCGCTGGCAATGCGCCTGCGCGCCAACAGCGTCTGGGCGATGCTGGAGTTTGTGTTCAACGGCATGGTCTTCCTGATGCTGGGGTTACAGCTGCCGGGCATTCTCGAAACCTCCGTTGCGGCGGCCAATGCCGATCCTAATGTGGAACTGTGGATGTTGTTCCTCGATGTCGGGTTGATTTACATTGCGCTGATTGGCGTGCGTTTCCTGTGGCTATGGTCAATGAAACGCCTCAGCTTGCGCTTCCTGAAAAGTCGCCCGCTGGAGTTTGGCAACTATACGACGCGCGAGCTGGCTATTGCTTCTTTTGCCGGGGTGCGTGGTGCCATCACCCTTGCGGGTGTGCTCTCCATTCCTCTCCTGTTGGGCGACGGTTCGCCTTTCCCGGCGCGTTATGAACTGATATTCCTTTCTGCCGGCGTCATTCTTTTCTCGTTGCTGGTGGGGGTGGTGATGCTGCCGATTCTGCTGCGCAATGTAGAGGTGCCGGACAAAGCGGTCGCCCGTACGGAGGAGAGGCTTGCCCGTTCCGCAACGGCTGAAGTGGCGATTGTTGCCATTCAGAAAATGGAGGAGAGGCTGGCTGCCGATACCAAAGAAAATATCGACGATCAGCTACTCAAAGAGGTGAGTTCGCGAGTCATAGGTAATCTGCGTCGCCGTGCCGACGGGCGTAACGACGTGGAGAGCAGCGCGCTGGAAGAGAACCTTGAGCGCCGCTTCCGCCTGGCGGCTTTACGTTCAGAACGCGCCGAGCTTTATCATCTGCGCGCTACCCAAAAGATCAGCAACGACACGCTGACGAAGCTGCTGCACGATCTTGATCTGCTGGAGGCGCTGCTAGTCGAGCAGCATTAACCAGTAAACGACGCGGGTGCTTAACCAAGGATGGATAAGCGCCAGCGCCATCCACCTGTCGTCTGTTACTCAACCATCGGCCAGAACTCTTTGCAGCAGGTAATCCACGCCTGCGCGCTCTGCGAGATATAGACGCCCTCCCGCCAGATCATCTCTAGCTGCCAGCTTAAATCACTGTTTAACGGCAGCCACATCAGCGTCGTTTTATCCAGTTTTTCACAGATTGGCTCGGGCAGGATAGCAATGCCGATCCCTGCCTGAACCATTGAAGCCAGAAAATCCCATTGGCCGCTACGCACGGCAATTTGAGGCGTAAAACCATGCTCCTGAAAGAGCTGGATTAACTGGCGGCTAAGGGCAAAGTCTTCGTTATAAATGAGCAGAGGATGGGCGGCGAGTTCGCCGGGATCGACGCTGGTGCGTGACATCCACTGCCCGGACCTCGGCACCAGAACACACAGGCGATGACGAAAGAGAGGCAGGCTGCAAAATAAGTTTTCATCGTCCGCGGGTAACGCCGTCATGGCTAAATCAAGCTCGCCGTTGATCACCGCCTGCTGTACCGTCAGGCCGCCAAATTCGGAAATTTTTAGCTCAACACCAGGATAGCGCTGGCGATACAGGCCAATGGGGCCGGTCATCAGCATACCCACCATTGGCGGAATGCCCAGGCGCAGCACACCTTTGCTAAGGTGGTTGATATCCCCCAGCTCCGCCTCCAGCTGGCGAAACTCTGCCAGAATAGCCAGGCCGCGTTGATAGACCACCTCCCCCGTATCGGTGAGCAGCAGCTTTCGGCCATCCCGAATCAGCAGGGTACAGCCCAGCTCATCTTCCAGATTACGCAACATTTTGCTGATAGTCGGCTGGGTGACGAACATTTTCTCCGCCGCACGGGTAAAGCTTTGCTGGCGGACGACCTCAACAAAATAGCGTAGCGTTCTGATATCCATGATCATTCTCGATGTCTATGTCTCCTTTTATTCTAATTCATATTCTCTATTGTTGGCAGCCTGGAGAAAAAAATAATGTCAGCGGGGAAGCGCGGTCTGATAAAAAGGGTTTAAGCTATAATGAAACTATTTATTACGGGTGATAATATAAATTTATTGTATTAGGCAGTATTCTTAAATGCTTATTCATACACTTAAGCTGCGTTGACAAAGCTGTTCTTTTCGATGATATTCACGCACTTCCTTTGGTTTATGATTTTAATGTGCCAATTGTTTCTTCTGATTATGGATAATCGTCAGTGCTGGTTCTTAATAAAATAGCCCCTGCGCCTCTTCTTTTTTTATTGATGACGCTCGTTGTTTCTGGTTGTACTGTCTCCCCCGGTACAAATTTAAAAACGGCCAATAAAGAGAAGGTCAAATCCACTCAGCCCAAAGTTGCAATAGAAGATTTGGTGAGCGTATACGCTATTACTCCTCAGCTAACCGCTTCACTTTCTGCGGCTAAAGCCGTACCACAGGATAATACATCGTTAGACCAGCAGATTCATACCTATGTCTATCGTATCGGGGTGGGTGATATATTAACGGTTACGGTCTGGGATCATCCAGAATTGACAACGCCGGCGGGCCAGTACCGCAGCGCCAGTGAGTCCGGGAATTGGGTTCAGGCTGACGGTACCATTTTTTATCCGTATGCCGGAAAAATTAAAGCGGAAGGGAAAACATTAGAAGAGATCAGGGGCATTTTAACCAGAAAACTGGCCCCGTGGATTGAATCTCCTCAGGTTGATGTCAGTATTGCCAGCTTTCACTCTCAAAAAGCCTATATTACAGGTGAAGTGGTAAAAAGTGGCCAGCAGGCTATTACTAATGTGCCGTTGACGATCATTGATGCCCTTAATCAGGCTGGTGGCTTGACTGACTCCGCTGACTGGAATAATGCGGTGTTGATTCATCAGGGAAAAAAGGAGACGCTTTCACTCAAGGCATTGCTCAAATCTGGCGACCTGATGCAAAACCGCCTGCTGCTGGCTGGTGACGTCTTGTACGTTCCACGTAATGACGATCTGAAAATTTTTGTCATGGGGGAAGTCAACAAACAAACCGTATTACGCATGGACAGCAGCGGTATGACGCTAACGGAAGCTTTGGGCCATGCGGAGGGAATTAACCAGGCGACATCTGATGCAACCGGCATTTTTGTTATCCGTGCTACACATACCGATGAGCAAGATAAGAAAATTGCTGCGATTTATCAGCTCGATGCAAGTGACGCCAGCGCGCTTGTGTTGGGAACGGCTTTTCAGCTTCAACCCTATGACATTGTCTATGTGACCACGGCGCCTGTGGCGCGCTGGAACCGTGTGATTGCCCAGCTTGTCCCAACGATAACGGGCGTAAAAGATATAACAGAAACGGCCAGGCAGATCAGAAACTGGGGTGGATAGTTGATAAAATCTATCCTCGTCGTCTGTATGGGTAACCTCTGTCGTTCACCCGTGGGGGAGCGGCTGTTAGGTTCCCTGTTAACGGATATTGTTGTTAATTCGGCCGGGCTGAAGGCACAGCAGGGAATGCCCGTTGACCCTACCATGTGCCTGGTTGCCGGACGACACGGCGTTGATCTTGCCGCCCATCGGGCGCAAAAATTTACGCTCGAATCAGGCATTCAACATGACCTGATACTGGTCATGGAAGCAGATCATTTATTAGCGATGAATCAGTCCTATCCAGAGCTAAGTGGAAAAACGCTGCTGTTTGGCCATATGGTTGGCAAGAGAGATATCCCCGATCCTTACAGAAAAAGTAATGAATATTATCAGGTTATTTATCAACTGCTCGGTCGTGCTGCCTGTGCATGGGGAAACGTATTAGGTTCTGGAAATATCACGGATGAACACAAATGACGATGGAAAAAATACGGCAGGCCAGGATAAGTCAAAATGAAGAGATTGACATACTGAGCTTATTGCATATTTTATATGCAAAAAAGATTGTTATCATCATTACCACACTGGTGTTTTCTTTTCTGTCATTTTTATATGCTACGACGCGCCAGCCTGTCTATGATGCCAGCATATTAATTCAGGTTGAGAAAAACGCTCAGAGTAACCTTATCAGTAAATTTATTAGCCCATTAGAGCTGAACTCCCCTTCCATTGCGACAGAGATTGGTATCCTGAAATCAAGGCGCGTGCTTAATCAAACGATTGCAGATTTAGGATTACAAATAGAAGTGGCCGAGAAGAACATTCCTGTTATTAGTCCGTTTCTTTCTCTCTTCCAAAGCCCATCAGAAAATTATATTGATGTCATTCAGTTCGATCTTCTTCCCGAGTATGAAGATACGTCCTGGACGCTGACCGTTTTATCTGCAGATAGCTATAAACTTAGCCTTAAAGGTGCAATATCAGTAGCAGGAAAAGTTAACCATGTCGTTAATGGAAAAGGCGTGGCAATAAACGTTAAGGAAATACATGCTGCGGCAGGGACGAAGTTCGAAATTAAAAAACATTCACTATTTAATGTGACACGTGATCTTCTGCAGCATCTCAATGCTGTTGAGCAAGCGAAAGACAGCGGGCTGCTATTTGTCTCTTTAACGGGGCACGACAAACAAGAAAACATCCGCATTCTGAACAGTATTAGCCTTAATTATATGAAGGATAATATCGCGACTAAAGCAAAGGAAACCTCCAAGACACTGGCTTTTGTGGACACTTTACTGCCGATGGCGCAAACGCGGCTTCGGGAGGCCGACCGCAAACTTCATGAATTTATGCAATCAAACGGAGCCGTTGATTTGCCCCTTGAGGCAAAAAACATCCTCGAATCCCTGGTCGCCCTTCAGGCCCAGCATAGTGAACTCGAACTGGCAATCATCGAGGTTTCGAAGCATTACACAAAGGCACACCCGCTTTATCGTTCGCTAACAGAAAAAGAAGCGCTACTGGAAAAAGAGAAGCGTGAACTAAACAAGCGAATAGCGGGCATACCGAAAATCCAGCAGGATTATTTAGGCATTAAGCGTGATGTTGAGGCGGAACAAGAGATCTACATGCAGCTGCTGTCGAAACAGCAGGAGTTGAGAATTACGCAGGCCAGTACGGTGGCAAGCGTCAGAATCGTTGATGAAGCGGTTAGCGATCCATTACCGGTTGGCAATAAAAAAGGGCTGATTCTGCTGCTGGGGAGCATGGCCGGATTGATCGTATCAAGCGGCGGGTGCCTCCTGATGAATATTCTGCAAGCTCCTCTTGAGGAGGCTAAGTCCATTGAACAACGAGGGGTGAACGTGCTGGCATCGATCCCGTTAAGTAAATGGCTGCATGCAAAAACGCGCTATCTGAAAAAGGATGAGCATCCTGGCCGGGATGACTGGCTTAGTAAAGCGCACCCGGAGGATCTCTCAATCGAAGCGCTACGCAGCCTGAGAACCACTATTTTTATCTCGCTGATGCGGAAAAAGGCCAAAAACAGCATCCTCATTTCCAGTGCTACGCCGGGGGCGGGCAAAACATTTATCAGCAGTAACCTTGCCGCGGTGATGGCGGATGCCGGGAAACGAATTCTGCTCATTGATGCCGATCTGCGGCGAGGTTATCTGCATGAATTGCTTGGTATGAGCAAAGCTTGTGGCTTAACCGATATACTGAAAGGCAGCATGGAAGCAATGAAGGCGATTCAGCAAACTGGCCATGCAGGGCTGGATTTTATCTCTACCGGGAGATTTACCAGCACTCCTCGGAGCTTTTACTGAGCCAGCATTTCACTTCTTTGCTGGAGTGGGCGCAAAGACAATATGACTACGTCATTATTGATACGCCGCCTGTCTTACCTATTACCGATGCGGCAATCGTTGCGCAGCATGTCGGTCTGTGTTTGCTCGTTCTTCGCTACAGAACGAATAACGAGAAGGATTTGGATATCGCACTAAGTCGTTTTTCGAAGTGCAATATCGAGCTGGATGGCGTGGTGTTTAATGCCGTTCAGGAGGGGAGCCTCTCCTCCTACGGCTATAGTTATTATTCCACGTCACTATAGGTGCAATGCTTTTAATTCATTATTTTTGGCGCTGCGGCCCTCCTATAATGCGGCTCTCGTTTATCGCGGAGTTGTATAACCATGGCCGTGGCGTTAAGACGTTTTACGCCTTCAGTTGTTAACCGCATTCAGGTGCCCGTCCAGGTCGCCCTGTATGCGGGTTTATTTATCCTCGCCCAGTGGGCCGTTGACCGCTGGCACCTGCCGCTTCCCGCCAATATCGTCGGCATGTTATTGCTGCTGATGCTCATTATCTGCCGGGTTGTGCCGCTGAAGTGGGTGCGCGAAGGGTCGCGCTGGCTGCTGGCCGAAATGCTGCTCTTTTTTGTGCCCGCGGTGGTCGCCGTGGTCAATTACTTGCAGCTACTGATGGTGGACGGCTGGCGGATATTTCTGGTGATTGCCATCAGCACCCTGCTGGTACTGGGGCTGACCGCGCTGGTAGTGGATAAAGTGTATCGCTTTGAGCAGGCCCTGGAAGCCCGCAGGCAGGCTCGCGGTGGGTAAGTTCCAGCTGAGCGTGCTGTGCCTGGCGATCACGCTGGTGCTCTACTACGCCAATAAAAAACTCTATCGCCGCTTTCACATGTTACCGCTGATGCCGCTGGTGTTCACGCCGTTACTGCTGGTGCTAATGCTGATTGTGGCACATATCTCCTACCAGAATTACATGGGGGAGTCGCGCTGGCTGATGTGGCTGCTGGGGCCTGCGACCATTGCGTTTGCCGTTCCCGTCTATGACAACCTGCATGTCATTAAACGTCACTGGATGTCGCTGACGGCGGGTGTAGTGACCGCGACGGTTGTAGCGGTCACCAGCTCGGTGTGGCTGGCTCGTCTCTTTACCCTTTCTGAGGTTATCCAGCGCAGCCTGGCCGTTCGCTCCATTACCACACCGTTTGCCCTTGCAGCAGCAAAACCGATTGGTGCGCAGCCGGAGCTGGTGGCGTTATTTGTCGTGATTACCGGTGTCTTTGGTATGGCCGTGGGGGATGTGCTTTTCCTGCGGCTATCGATACGCGCAGGAATGGCGAAAGGCGCGGGATTTGGTGCGGCATCCCACGGAGCTGGAACCGCGCGCTCCTATGAGATTGGGCCAGAAGAGGGCGTGGTGGCAAGCCTGGTGATGATGCTTTCCGGCGTCGTGATGGTCGTTGGGGCACCGCTAATTGGCTGGCTGATGTTCTGAGTATCCCCGGCGCAGTGCGCGCCGGGGGAGAGGTCTTAGTGAGCACGACCTTGTTCGATACCAATACCGGTCTGAGAACGAATAAACTGGGCGCGGAATTTCTCGCGCTCAAGGTTACCTTCAGGGCTGTTATCGGTTGCTGAGAACACCCAGATACCAACAAAGGCGACCAGAATCGAGAACAGCGCCGGGTACTCATACGGGAAGATCGCCGTCGCATGACCCAGAACCTGTACCCATACCGTCGGGCCGAGGATCATCAGAATCACCGCCGTCAGCAGGCCGAGCCAGCCGCCAATCATCGCGCCACGCGTGGTCAGCTTCGACCAGTACATAGAAAGTAGGATAATCGGGAAGTTACAGCTTGCCGCAATGGAGAACGCCAGGCCGACCATAAAGGCGATATTTTGCTTCTCGAAGAGGATACCAAGTCCGATAGCAACCACGCCGAGGATCAGCACGGTAATTTTCGAGACCCGAATTTCATCGCGCTCGGATGCGCCTTTACGGAACACGTTTGCATAGAGGTCATGTGATACCGCCGATGCGCCCGCCAGCGTTAAACCCGCTACCACCGCCAGAATAGTGGCGAAGGCAACCGCGGAGATAAAGCCGAGGAACAGATTACCGCCTACCGCATCGGCAAGGTGTACTGCCGCCATGTTATTGCCGCCGATAAGCGCACCCGCCGCGTCTTTAAACGCCGGATTCGCCCCGACCAGCATGATGGCGCCAAAGCCGATAATGAAGGTCAGAATGTAGAAGTAACCCATAAAACCGGTGGCGTAGAGCACGCTTTTACGCGCCTCGCGGGCATCGCTGACCGTGAAGAAGCGCATCAGAATGTGCGGCAGACCGGCAGTACCGAACATCAGGCCCAGGCCGAGCGACAGGGCTGAGATAGGGTCTTTCACCAGCCCGCCAGGGCTCATGATGGCAACGCCTTTCGGATGCACCGCCATCGCCTCGGCAAACAGATTGTTAAAGCTAAAGCCGACGTGTTTCATCACCATAAAGGCCATGAAGCTCGCGCCGAACAGCAGCAGAACGGCTTTAATGATCTGTACCCATGTCGTGGCGAGCATGCCGCCAAACAGCACATACATCACCATCAGCACCCCGACCAGCACCACGGCAACGTGGTAGTTCAGGCCGAACAGCAGCTCGATAAGCTTACCGGCACCGACCATCTGCGCAATGAGATACAGCGCGACAACAACCAGTGAACCGCAGGCGGAAAGCGTACGAATCGGCCCCTGTTTAAGGCGGTACGATGCGACATCGGCAAAGGTGTAGCGGCCGAGATTACGCAGGCGTTCGGCAATCAGGAACAGAATAATTGGCCAGCCGACCAGGAAGCCCAGCGAATAAATCAGGCCGTCGTAGCCGGAGGTATAAACCAGCGCGGAAATCCCCAGGAACGACGCCGCCGACATAAAATCGCCCGCAATCGCCAGCCCATTCTGGAAGCCGGTAATATTACCGCCAGCAGTGTAGTAATCGCTGCGTGAGCGGGTACGTTTGGATGCCCAGTAAGTAATGTAGAGCGTAAAGGCGACGAAAATAACGAACATGATAATCGCCTGCCAGTTTGTAGGCTGCCGCTGCACGTCGCCGGTAAGAGCGTCGGCAGCCAGCACGGAGGCGGGCAGACTAACAAGGGGAGCCGCAAGGGCTGTCAGAAGACGCTTCATTATGCCTTCACCTCGCGCAGAACTTCATAGGTAAGACGGTCAAATTCACCGTTGGCTCGCCAGACGTAAACCGCCGTCAGGAAGAAAGAGATGACAATGACACCGATACCAATCGGAATGCCTCTGGTGACAGTGGTGCCCGCGTGTAAAGGGGTGCCCAGCCAGCCGGGTGCGAAAGCAATCAGCAGAATAAAACCAACGTAAATCACCAGCATAATCAGTGACAGGATGGTGGCAAACCGTTGCCTTTTTGCGACTAACTCCCTGAAATGCGCACTGTCTTCTATCCGTTGATAAATGAGGTCATTCATCACAGAGTCTCCAGAGGTAGGGTTATTTTTATGTCCCTCCTCACCTGCAGAAAGCCGCAGGGTGGATAAGCGAAGCGCCATCTGCTAAAGAAAAAAGTGGCGGATGACGCTTCGCTTATCCGCCCTACAGCGTCAGATGAGAGGGCGGATCAACTACAGAGTGGTTATGAAGGCATGGTTAAGGCTTGTTTCTCTTCCAGCAGCTTTTCGACGACGCCCGGATCGGCAAGGGTCGAAGTATCGCCAAGGTTGCTGGTATCTCCGGCGGCGATTTTGCGCAGAATGCGGCGCATAATCTTGCCGGAGCGGGTTTTCGGCAGCGAGTCGGTCCAGTGCAGAATATCCGGCGTGGCAAGCGGGCCAATCTCTTTACGCACCCAGTTGCGCACTTCGGTATACAGCTCCGGCGTCGGCTCTTCGCCGTGGTTTAACGTGACGTAGGCATAAATCGCCTGGCCTTTGATATTGTGCGGGATGCCAACGACGGCGGCTTCGGCAACCTTCGGATGCGATACCAGCGCGGATTCGATTTCTGCCGTTCCCAGGCGGTGTCCGGAGACGTTTAACACGTCGTCTACGCGGCCAGTTATCCAGAAATAGCCGTCTTCATCGCGACGGGCACCATCACCGCTAAAATACATATTTTTAAAGGTTGAGAAATAGGTCTGCTCGAAGCGTTCGTGGTCGCCAAACAGGGTGCGCGCCTGGCCTGGCCAGGAGTCGGTAATCACCAGGTTACCTTCGGTTGCGCCCTGTTGCGGATTGCCTTCGTTGTCTACCAGCGCTGGTTGTACGCCGAAGAACGGCCGCGAAGCGGAACCTGCTTTCAGCTCTGTGGCACCCGGTAGCGGGGTGATCATAAAGCCGCCTGTTTCGGTTTGCCACCAGGTGTCCATCACCGGGCATTTCTCATTACCAATTTTCTTCCAGTACCACTCCCACGCTTCCGGGTTGATCGGTTCGCCTACGGAGCCGAGGATACGCAGCGAAGAACGATCGGTTCCTTCGGTCGCCTTATCCCCTTCGGCCATTAACGCCCGGATGGCGGTTGGCGCGGTGTAAAGAATGTTGACTTTGTGTTTATCGACCACCTGCGCCATGCGGTTCGGCGCAGGCCAGTTTGGCACGCCTTCAAACATCAGCGTGATAGCGCCACAGGCCAGCGGGCCATACAGCAGGTAGCTATGCCCTGTTACCCAACCCACGTCGGCGGTACACCAGTAGACGTCGCCAGGATGGTAATCAAAGACGTATTTAAACGTCGTCGCCGCGTAAACCAGATAGCCGCCTGTGGTATGCAAAACCCCCTTTGGTTTACCGGTCGAACCTGAGGTGTAGAGGATAAACAGCGGATCTTCTGCATTCATCTCAACAGGTTGATGGTGAGCGCTTGCTTTCTCAACAAGCTCGCTCCACCACAGGTCACGGCCCTGATGCCATTCAACCTTGCCGCCGGTACGCTTGAGCACCACGACGTGCTCAACGGTTTTCACGTTCGGATTTTTCAGCGCGTCATCAACGTTTTTCTTCAACGGAATCGAGCGGCCTGCACGAATGCCTTCATCGGCAGTAATCACCAGACGGGAGCTGGAGTCGATAATACGTCCCGCCACGGCCTCCGGAGAGAACCCGCCAAAGATAACGGAATGCACGGCACCGATTCGCGCGCAGGCGAGCATCGCCACGGCAGCCTCCGGCACCATTGGCATATAGATCGCCACCACGTCGCCTTTCTTGATGCCCAGCTCCACCAGCGTATTGGCAAAACGGCAGACATCACGATGCAGTTCACGATAGGTGATTTTTTTGCTCTGGCTGGCATCATCGCCCTCCCAGATAATCGCCGTCTGGTCGCCGCGCTCTTTAAGATGGCGATCCAGGCAGTTGGCGGCCAGGTTCAGCGTGCCGTCTTCATACCAGCGGATAGAGATATTTCCCGGTGCGAAGGAGGTGTTTTTCACCTTCTGATAGGGTTTGATCCAGTCGAGGATTTTCCCTTCTTCGCCCCAGAACGTATCCGGGTCATGCACTGACTGTTGGTACATGGATTGATACTGCTCGGGATTGATCAGGCAATGTTCCGCGATATTTGCGGGAATGGCGTGTTTGTGTAGTTGTGTCATGGCTTTTTTTCTCCTTGAAGTTGTTAATAATATGTCACGTAAACGTTAATTGTAGGGCTTTGAACAGCTTTGTTTACTTTTTGGGCGACAGATCACGCATTAATTCATTTGTCTAAATATCCATCAAACAGATAGTTAGGGAGAGAAAATTCACAACACACATAAGTTAAAAATATAAACTATAAATATGCACTATAACAATTGGTTATAGTAGATGATTTATCTAAAGTACTATTTTACCCGCTATTTATAGTGAATATCCCTGAAAATACAGGGTTGCATAGCATGCCGGACAAGTGATACTCATAACGCCGCTTAAAAAAGCCCCTCGTAATTCCTGACGTATGTCTTACCCCTTTCAGTTTGTGACGTTCTCATCGGACTACAGCATGGGAATGGCGTTTTATTGAGGAATAAAATCGTTATGAAACAACCTAAGGTCAGCCTCGCCTGGCAAATTCTGCTCGCGCTGGTGCTGGGTATCGCGCTGGGAAGCGTTCTGCATTATCAAAGTGATAGCCGCGAATGGCTCATCACAAACCTGCTTTCACCGGCAGGAGATATCTTTATTCACCTGATAAAAATGATTGTTGTGCCGATCGTTATCTCAACCCTGATCGTCGGGATTGCGGGCGTAGGGGATGCCAAACAGCTTGGGCGAATCGGTGCGAAAACCATTCTTTATTTCGAAGTGATCACGACAGTTGCCATCATCCTGGGGATTACCCTTGCCAACGTGTTCCAGCCGGGACACGGCATTGATATGTCGCAGCTTGCCAGCGTGGATATTTCGAAATACGAACACACAGCCCAGGACGTCCAGAGTCACGCCCACGGGCTGATGGGCACTATTCTTTCCCTGGTACCGACCAACATCATCGATTCGATGGCGAAAGGCGACATGCTGCCGATTATCTTCTTCTCGGTGCTGTTTGGTCTGGGTCTGTCGTCACTGCCGTCAGCACATCGTGAGCCTCTGGTGACGGTGTTCCGCTCCATCTCAGAAACGATGTTCAAAGTGACGCATATGGTGATGCGCTACGCACCGATCGGTGTTTTTGCGCTGATCTCTGTGACGGTGGCTAACTTTGGGTTTGCCTCGCTGTGGCCGCTGCTGAAGCTGGTATTGCTGGTGTACTTCGCGATCGCGTTCTTTGCGCTGATGGTGCTGGGGACCGTTGCTCGTCTGTGCGGCCTGCGTATTCTCATTTTGATACGAATTCTCAAGGACGAACTCATTCTGGCCTACTCCACGGCCAGCTCAGAAAGTGTCCTGCCGCGAATCATCGAAAAGATGGAGGCCTACGGTGCGCCTGCCTCCATCACCAGCTTTGTGGTGCCGACCGGCTACTCCTTTAACCTCGACGGCTCCACGCTTTACCAGAGTATCGCAGCCATCTTTATCGCCCAGCTTTACGGGATCGAGCTTTCCCTGGGGCAGGAGATCCTGCTGGTGCTGACGCTGATGGTGACGTCAAAAGGCATTGCGGGCGTGCCTGGCGTCTCGTTTGTAGTGCTGCTGGCTACGCTTGGGAGTGTGGGTATTCCACTGGAAGGTCTGGCCTTTATTGCAGGCGTGGACCGCATACTCGATATGGCGCGTACCGCGCTTAACGTGGTGGGCAATGCGCTGGCGGTGCTGGTTATCGCCAAGTGGGAAAATAAGTTCGATGCTAAAAAAGCGGCGGCTTACGAGCGGGAGATGCTGGGCAAATACTCAGATAAAGTCAATCCTTAAAGGCTAAGAAGAGTAAAGCAGGGCGGGCAAACGTGAGCTTATCCCGCCCTGCTTTTTTGGTGAATGACGCTCGTGCTTATCCACCCTATGACAAATGAACTCTCTGACTTATTGCGTCACAACCTGCCAGCTATCATCAGGGTCAAAGGCGGTGATAGCTTCCACTTTCTTCGCCGTCTCTTCTCCTAAATCAGCCTGATAAATCTGGTCTTCGTCATCGACGATAAACGTCGCGACGCCCGTCTCTCCGTAAGTCACCGGCCAGGCAATCATTGCGAAACCATCAGTCATTTTGCCCGCTTTCAGGTAGCTTTTCTCGCCACCCTCCGCTTTGGCGCCCTGGGCGGTAAGAATGCGGAAATGGTAGCCGTGATAACCCATTTCTGGCTGTTCAGGACTGAAAGCCGGCCCTAAAGGGCTGGGGGCCTCATCTGCCGATACCGGCCAGTAAAGCCCGTCTTTCTTGCCTTCACTACTCAGAAATTTTTGCGCATAGGCCTGATTTAGCTGGAAGTAATCCTGCTGTGCGGCGACATAGGCATGGGCGGCTTCGATAGCAGAAAGCTCATTACGGCCAATTGTTCGGGTGAGGATTTCATCGGCAGCGCCCTGCATATTGAAATGCCAGCCTTTATCGGTTTTGACAATCGGCAGCGGTAGCTGCCATTCCTCACTACCGACGTCAAGGTGAGCCACACGGCCTTGCTGCTCAACGTGATGGCCCCTGTCCCAGTCCCGCAGGAAGCGTGCAACAGCCGCAGGATCCACGCCTTCAGGCGGCAGGAAATGCTGCCAGTCGTCGCCCAGCAATGCGGTGAGCGCCTGTTGATCCTGTTTCTTAATCGCATCATGGAGTGCGGTAGAGGCCTGCTCAGGCGTGGTGAACGCCTGTTGCGCCTGGGCTAACAGCGGTAGCACCAACAGGGAAAGCGTACTTAACGACAGAAACTTTTTCATTATCCTTTCCCTTATTAACGGCGATGAAATTCGCGGTGTTCAGA
Organism: Dryocola clanedunensis subsp. sulfonylureivorans; assembly: GCF_016756775.1. GTDB lineage: Bacteria > Pseudomonadota > Gammaproteobacteria > Enterobacterales > Enterobacteriaceae > Dryocola > Dryocola clanedunensis. The sequence goes on from NZ_JAERMU010000016.1 coordinate 42,269, forward strand.
TGCGTGTTCACGGAAGGCTTCGCGATTTTGCCTGCCGCCAGAAGAGTGTTGCAGACTTTGCGCGCCGCGTTGATGCTGAGCCTGCCAGGACGGCGATCGGCTGTCATTACCACTTAACGCATTGCTACGTAAAGAGTTGATGTGCTGCTGGCGCTGCTCTGGCGTCGTGCTGGCGACATGACTTCTTACCGATTCGCGATGCTGTTGCTGCTGCTGTGTCGGGTGTTTCACCTGATTTTTCACCGCATCGCGATGCTGCTGTTGTGCCGCGGTTGGGTGTTTCACCTGGTTTTTTACCGCATCACGATGCTGCTGCTGCGTCGCTGTCGGGTTTTTCAACTGCTCGCGAGCCGCTTCACGTCGTGCATTCTGGTTAGCTGAATCATATCCACGGTAGTTGTTGCGCTGCGCGATTTGGTTGAGCTGTTTCGACGCATTCTCGCGTTGCACATCCCGAGACACGCTGGAGAGGCTTTTTCCCTGAGGCTTCATCCCGGTGCTGTGCTGGAGCTGCTGCATTGCTGCCTGACGCTGGTTTTCCCGGGTCAATGGCGCATGCTGCGTCGCGCTTAAGCCGCCGGCCACGTTGGTCTGATGGTAACGTTGCGCGACAGCGCTGTTCTGGTAAGGCACGCCGTTCCTGAAGGCCGGGTTGTGCTGCCAGTGTACCTGCCCGCCGTTATCGGACAGATGGCCACCGGTTATCCTGTTGTAATTATTGACGTTAACGTTGATGTTATTGCCGCTGTTGTAGTTACCGTCATGGTGGTGATAGTCATCATCATGGTGATGATGGTAGTCATCGTCGTCATGCCAGTCGATGCTGCTGAACAGCGCGTAGGTTGTGGCAACGCCAAGGCTGTATCCAAAACCGCGTACCAGGCTGTCGGTAAACTGCTGTCCCGGAGGGGGTGGCAGATAAACTGGCGGATAGCTGGTATTCGGCCATGTTCCGTAAACCGTAGACGGGTTGTAATTAGGAACGTAAACCACCTGCGGATTCGTTGGCTCGATAGTAATAACCTGCGGGGCGGGATCGCGGGTGGTCGTAGCCGTAGTGGCTGAGGCTGACGTGCTGCTACTCTTTTCGCTGGTGGTGTTCACGTTGTTGGTTTGATTCACCACAACGGGGGTGCTGGTCACTTTTTGTTCCGGCGTGGATTTTAGTGTCCCGGTCTGCTGCGCCAGCGCACGTAATTTCTGTACCGAGTCCATCACATCCTGTGGCTGCGCTAAAAATGCATCGCCAAGATTCTGTACCCACTGCGGGTTTTCACCCAGTAGCGACATCAGTTGTGGGAAGGCCACGAGGGATTTTACGCTAGGGTCCCAGGGCTGGTTCGACACCGCCTGAATAGCCGCATCGCCTTGTAAGGTCGGATTATCCTGTGACCACTGCACCGCCTGCACAACGTTTGCCGGATAGGTCGATGCCATCAGCACCTGAGACAGAAGGGCGTCAGGATAGAGGGCAATCGGTGCAACCCACTGGTCGAGCTGTGCGGTGGTATAAGTCTGCGTGGCGGGTGCCGATGCTGCATCAGGAACCGCTGTAGGTGCAGTTGCCGGCGGCGTGGCGGGCTGAGCCGCTACGGCTGGGGCGGGCGTTACCGTTTCTGGAGTACGGCTTTTAACATAAAGAACACCAGAGGCCGCGAGAATACCGGCGCTGCAAAGCAGGGTGAGAATGTGAGGCTTGAAAGGCAACTTCATTTTATTTCTCCCGGAGCGGCAGAGATCCAGTAAAAGGGGCAAATTTTGCCTGATGGCATAAGTATGGAAGGGAGTGAGTATATTGCTCACGGTTATTTATTGTTTGACTATAACAGGGATCGCCCGGGGCACCGTCTGGAAAGGAAAACGGCCCTGATGATTGCTCATGAGGGCCGTTTTGAGCGGTTAGCCCGCTGCGCTTTCGCGCAGGCTGGCCTTCAGCTTGCTGTACTCATCAATCACGTACTGCTCTGCTGCCCGCTGATCGGCAATCTTTTCTACACGCACGGCGCAGTACTTATACTCCGGCGTTTTGGTAATCGGGCTGAGGTTTTCCGTCACCAGCTCGTTACAGGCACCGATCCACCACTGGTAGGTCATGTACACCGCGCCTTTATTAGGGCGTTCACTCACGTTTGCACGCGTAATGACTTTCCCTTTGCGCGAATGCACCCAGATCAGCGCTTCATCCTCAATGCCCAGACGAGCGGCATCGTCGATATGAATCTGCGCATAGCCAGGCTCATCCGCCAGCGCTGCCAGCGCGGCACAGTTACCGGTCATCGAACGGCAGGAGTAATGGCCCACTTCCCGCACCGTCGACAGCACCATTGGGTACTCTTCGGTGATGCGATCGACTGGCGGCGCCCAGTCGCAGGTGAAGAACTGGCCCAGGCCGTTTTCGCGGTCGAACTTGCCGTCATAGAGGAAGGAAGTCCCCTGGTCCGACTCATCGGTATCGCGGCATGGCCACTGGATATACCCCAGCTCGCCCATCTTCTCGTAGGTCGCACCAAAGAAGTCCGGGCAAAGGTTACGCAACTCGTCCCAGATTTCCTGGGTGTTGTTGTAATGCATTTCGTAACCCATGCGGGTGGCGATTTCGCTGATGATCTGCCAGTCCGTTTTCAGGTCCCACTTTGGCTCCACCGCTTTAAAGAAGCGCTGGAAACCGCGGTCGGCGGCGGTGTAAACACCTTCATGTTCACCCCAGGAGGTGGACGGCAAAATCACATCGGCGGCCGCCGCGGTTTTGGTCATGAAGATATCCTGCACGATGACCAGCTCCATATCGGCAAACGCCTGACGAACCGCTGAAAGTTCCGCATCCGTTTGCAGCGGATCTTCACCCATAATATAGGCCGCATGCACTTCGCCGTGCGCAACGCGGTGAGGGATCTCACTGATACGGTAACCCGTGTGCGCCGGTAATGACGGCACGCCCCAGGCTTTGGCGAACTTCTCGCGGCTCTTTTCGTCCTTCACGTACTGATAGCCCGGATAGGTATCCGGCAGCGCGCCCATATCGCAGGCACCCTGAACGTTGTTCTGGCCGCGCACCGGGTTAACGCCGACGTTGGCCTTGCCAAGGTTACCGGTCATCAGCGCAAGGCTGGTCAGCGAGCGCACGGTTTCCACGCCCTGATAGAACTGGGTAACACCCATGCCCCACAGGATAGTCGCCGTTTTTGCATTCGCGTACATACGTGCCGCCGTGCGGATATCAGCAGCTTTCAGGCCGGTTATCTCCTCCACGGATTCAGGCGTATAGCCCTCTACAATTTTACGGTACTCATCGAAGCCTTCAGTACGCTCCGCCACGAAGGCCTTGTCGTACAGATTCTCTTCGATGATCACATGCCCAATCGCGTTAAGCAGGGCGATGTTAGATCCATTTTTCAGCTGCAAATGGAGGTCGGCGATACGCGCGGTTTCAATTTTACGCGGATCGATAACCACAATTTGCGCCCCTTTCTGCTTCGCGCGAATGACGCGATTTGCCACGATAGGGTGTGAATCAGCCGGGTTATACCCGAAGACAAAGACTAAATCGGTATCCTCAATCTCGACGATTGAGTTGCTCATAGCGCCGTTACCGACCGACTGGTGCAGACCTGCAACCGATGGGCCGTGTCAGACGCGTGCGCAGCAGTCAACGTTATTGGTACCAATAACGGCGCGCGCAAATTTTTGCATGATGTAGTTAGTCTCGTTGCCTGTACCACGGGATGAACCGGTGGTCATGATGGCATCCGGGCCATGTTTCGCTTTGATTTCGCTAAGGCGAGTGCTTACGTAGGTCAGCGCCTCATCCCAGCTTACGGATTCAAGCTTTCCACCTTTCTGGCGGCGGATCATTGGCGATTTCAGGCGCGGGGTAAGGATTTTGGTATCGTTGATAAAATCCCAGCCGTAATAGCCTTTCAGGCACAGATCGCCCTGATTGGTCTTACCCTGCGCGCCTTCCGCCTTGACGATTTTGCCGTTATCGACCACGAGGTTGATTTTGCAACCTGAGGCGCAATAGGGGCAAACCGTGACGACTTTTTTCATCGTGTTGCTCCAGTCAATGCTAAAGGGTGTGACATCTGAAGACTCGTCACATCTACCCGGGTAATGCATGATCTATGCCATATCATTTTAAGGGGGGTATTGCTCCCCTTCGGCGGCGGTAGGATGACAAACCATCTGACGAAAAGCCCAGCATCGTCAAAAATGACGTGACGAGCAGCCTGCCCTTTGTGACGCTGGTTGAATATTCAGCACGCGTAGTTGCCATTTATGCGGCACTCCTTCAACAATCACCCACACTCTTACCATTACCCTCTCGTCCCCCCTCGGAGACAGCTATGAAACCTGCGATATTGGTGGTGGATGACGATCTGGCAATCTGTGAAGTGTTGCGGGATACGCTCAACGAGCACGTCTTTACCGTGACGGTATGCCATACCGGTAACGAAGCGCTGAAGATCATTGCAGAGCAGCCCACCCTGGCCCTGGTTCTGTTGGATATGATGCTGCCGGATATTAACGGCTTACAGGTCCTGCAGCAGATCCAGCGACAGCGTCCTGAACTGCCGGTTGTGATGTTGACCGGGCTGGGAAGTGAGTCTGATGTGGTGGTTGGCCTGGAGATGGGGGCGGATGATTATATCGCTAAGCCTTTCAATCCGCGTATTGTTGTTGCCCGCGTGAAAGCGGTACTACGGCGAACGGGAGCACTGGCGGTAGAGAGAGGCTCACAGACGGTCAGGGGACTTCAGTTTAACGGCTGGAGGCTGGATACCGACCGCTGTCAGCTTTTCGATCCCGGTTCATGTCAGGTAGATCTCACTCAGGGTGAATACGGTCTTTTGCTGGCGTTAATTCAACATGCCCGTAAGGTTTTATCTCGTGAAAAACTGCTTGAGTTGACCCACAGTGAAAGCATGGATATTTTCGACAGGACTATCGATGTTCTCATTATGAGACTGCGCAGAAAGATAGAGCCAAATCCACACCAACCCACCTTAATACGGACTATTCGCGGCGTAGGTTATGTTTTTGCCGCAGATATTATCCATTCTGAGAATAGCGCTGCGTAATATAATAAATGGGTGCTTAAAACTTCTCCCTTTCTCCAGTGCAAGTTGGGCGGGGTGAACCCCGCCCGTTAAGCGCTAGCTCGCGAATGAGCAGGCCAGCTTAGCCACCACCTCCTGATTGTCGCTCCTTATCTTCACCTCACATAAATTGCGGCGCGTTAATAAGGTTATGACTATTATTGTTACGCAAACAATTAACAGACACAGGACAACAGATTTTGTTGGCTTCATGCCTCTTCTCCTTGCCTTGCGGCGAATAAGAGGCTAATCTCAACTTGCTTAGGAGTTGAGGGATAGCCTCGGGTTAACGTTAAAGTTGCCCGGGGCTTTCTTTTTCCTGAGCTTCAGGAATATCCCTCACTATGCTCAGGACAGAAAGCCCTAAGCACCCGCGATGTAGTTTACCGACTATTTAAACATTTGGAATGGGAAACCTGATGTAATTATCCATGGATAGATTTCATTGTTTTCTGAACATACTTCGCATAATTTTCAGAACCAATTAACTTAATGAATATGTTATCGGGAAATATTGGCTGAGGTGTTATTACTCGATCGCGTAGCTGTCAATAATGGGTGCTTAAGACTTCTCCCTTATCCGTCACGAGTTGGGCGGGGCGAACCCCGCCTGTTGAGCGCTAGCCCGAGAATGAGCAGGCCAGCTTAGCCACCACCTCCTGATTGTCGCTCCTTATTTTCACTTCACATAAATTGCGGCGCGTTAATAAGGTTATGACTATTATTGTTACGCAAACAATTAACAGATACAGGACAACAGATTTTGTTGGCTTCATGCCTCTTCTCCTTGCCTTGCGGCGAATAAGAGGCTAATCTCAACTTGTGTGGAGTTGAGGGATAGCCTCGGGTTAACGTTAAAGTTGCCCGGGGCTTTCTTTTACCTGAGTTTCAGGAATATCCCTCATTATGCTCAGGACAGAAAGCCCTAAGCACCCGCGATGTAGTTTACCGACTATTTAAATATTTGGAATGGATAACCTGATGTAATTTAGTGCCAGCGATTACATATTTCTGGAATCTGTTTCGCATCTTAGCTATTACTTAAAAAAGTAATAATGATTGTGTTTAATCTATAAAGCTCCCAAATTCCGCAGTGATGCCTGGATAATTAAAAGTACTGACGATACTCATTGCACAACAGGAGCCGCGCAGGCTCGTCTTCGATAACGGCATTAAAGCGTTCCAGCGGCTTCAGGAAACGGTTATCGCGATCGTCGTCATTGATTGTCGACACCTCGCCGACCAGCACGTCGCCGTAGCCAGATTCCCCCCAGAAACTGTGATAGACGCCGGGTACAAGGCAGATGCTTTCCCCTGGTGAAAGGCGCACCTGGCTTCCCGCCGCGACGGTCTGGCGGCAGCCGTCGATAACTACCGTGACGTCACTCTCTTCCGGTTGTTCAAACTGGTCTGCATTCCACAGTTCGACAATCAGATTGCCGCCGCCGCGATTGATAATGTCCTCGCGTTTACGCCAGTGGAAATGCATCGGGGTAAGCTGCCCTTCACGGACGTGCATGATCTTCTCGGCGTAACATTTCGGGTAGGGCGCACCCTCCGGCGAGCCGTTACGCAAGGTGAACAGCGTCAGCCCCTGCGCCAGAAAATCGTGGCCGCCAAAGGCCGTCACGTCCCAGCCGAGCTTGAGATCAAACACTTCCTGCCAGAGTTCTTTATCCAGCTGCCTCCATTTCGTCAGGTCGTATGCGGCGAAGGGAGGCAAATGCACGTCGTGCTGTATAAAAAATTCACGAGTCCGGGACAGGATCTGATTCACTTCGGAACGTTTCATTAGGCTGTATTTCCCCATCCTGTTGTCTGATGGTGCTGCGCTTATCAGACCTACAAATGAATACGTTGGAGGTCGGATGAAGCTTTTACGCCGTCATCCGACAGGCAGTAAGCGTTACTTCACCGTCCAGCCCTTATAGGTGCCAATATTGTTTTTATCAATCATCGTCACCGGGATCAGCACGGGTTCTTTAGGCGCAGGTTTGCCCTGAAGTATGTCGTAACCGATCTCCACGGCTTTTGCCGCCATGACCTGCGGATCCTGGGCTGGCGTCGCCACGAACAGCGTATTGCCGCCGCGCTTCAGCGCTTCTTCCGCATCCGGGCTGCCGTCCACGCCCACGATAAAGAACTCGTTACGCTGAGCCTGTTTCGCCGCCAGATCGGCACCGATCGCTGTCGGATCGTTAATGGCAAACACGCCGTCGATCTTCGGATTCGCCGCCAGCAGCGAGGTCATCACCTCCAGGCCACCCTCACGGCTGCCCTTGGCGTTCTGATTAGAGGAAAGGATCTTGATGTCCGGGTGCTTTTTAAATTCGGTCACGCAGCCTTCGACACGGTTCTGCACGGCGGAGACCGGCGGCCCGTTGATGATCACCACGTTGCCTTTCTCTTTTAAGCGATCCGCAATGTACTTACAGGCCATTTCGCCCGCCTGGGTGTTGTTCGAGGTGATCGTCGCATCCGCCCCTTCCGCTGCGACGTCAACGGCAACCACGACGATCCCTGCATCTTTCGCACGTTTCACCGCCGGGCCGATCCCTTTCGAATCCGCCGCGTTCAGGATGATCATGTCTACCTTCGCGGCAATAAAGTTATCGATCTGTGAAACCTGCTGGCCCAGATCGTACCCGCTGGAGACAAGCGTAACCTTCACGTTATCCCCCGCCAGCTTGCGTGCCTCAAGCTCGGCACCCTTGGTTATCTGTACGAAGAACGGGTTGGCGAGATCGCCCACCGTCACCCCGATGGATTTCAGCTCTTTTGCCTGAACAAAAGGCGCTGCGGCAATCATGAGAGCCGTGGCTATTAGCTTTAAACGCATGGTCTTTTCCTCATTGGTAGGGTGGATAAGCGATAGCGTCATCCACCGTTTGCGCCCGTTTTGTCGGCTGAACCCGACCTGTGAAAGAGCGATGTTGTTATGAACTTTGATGGTGACGGGTGCGGTATTTGTCGATCAGCACCGCGATGATGATCACCGCCCCTTTGATCACCAGCTGCCAGAAATAGGAGACGCCCATCAGCGTCATACCGTTGTTGAGCGTGGCGATAATCAGCGCCCCCACCAGGGTGCCGGTAATGGTGCCAATCCCGCCCACAAAGCTGGTGCCGCCAAGGATCACCGCCGCAATGGCGTCCAGCTCGTAGCCCATGCCAAGGTTGCCGTTGGCGCTGTACAGTCGGGAAGCGCTCATCACGCCGCCAAGCCCGGAAAGCAGCCCGCTCATGCCGTAGACGAACAGCAGCACCAGCCAGACCTTAATCCCCGTCAGGCGTGCGGCCTGCATGTTGCCGCCCACCGCGTAGATATGCACCCCGAGCGTGGTACGACGCAGGATGAACCAGCACACCACGATCACTGCCAGAGCAATTACGACCAGCCAGGGAATGGGGCCAAGGTACGAGTTGCCTATCCATTCGAAGTTAATATTTGAGTTGATGACCGTGGTGCCGTCCGCCAGCAGGTAAGCCGCGCCGCGCAGGGCGGTATAGGTGCCGAGCGTGACGATAAACGGCGGCAGTCCCGCCCAGGCGACCAGCATGCCGTTAAACAGCCCAAGCCCGGTGCCCATCATCAGCGCGGCGGGGATCGACAGCGACTCCCAGCCCGGCATCAGCGACACCACCATCGCCGTCACCGCCGTGGTGCCCAGAATCGAACCCACGGACAGGTCAATCCCTCCGGTCAGAATGATGAAGGTCATCCCGGCGGCGAGAACGATATTGATCGACGACTGACGGGCGATGTTCAGCAGGTTAGATTCGGTAAAGAAGTTCGGGGTAATAAAGCCAAAAACGGCGACGATCAGGATCAGGATGGGCAATATCCCCACCGTTTGCATCAAATCGCCAAACAGGGCCTTTTTCAGCGAGGCTGATTTAGCGACCTGCTGGGGGGTGACAGGATTAGTCATGATGAACCACCTTTTTATGGGCATCTTCCACGCCGGTTGCCAGCGTCATAATGTTCTCTTGCGTGATGTCTTTACCGTGTAGCTCCCCCGCAATGCTGCCTTCCCGCATCACGTAAACGCGATCGCTCATGCCGACGACTTCCGGCAGCTCGCTTGAGATCATCAGGATCGCCACGCCCTGGCGGGCCATCTGGCTCATGATCCGGTAGATCTCACTTTTCGCCCCAACGTCAACGCCACGGGTTGGCTCGTCGAGGATCAAAATTCGCGGGCCGATCGCCACCCAGCGGGAGATCAGCAGCTTCTGCTGGTTGCCGCCGGACAGGCCCCCGGCGCGCACCTGCGCATGCGGCACGCGGATCTTCAGCAGGCTGATGGCATCGTCAGAAATCGTCCGGGCCTTCTTGCGATCCAGCCAGCCGTAGCGGGCGTCGCGTTCGAGCGTGGCCATGGTGATGTTGTCCTGCGCCGCCAGCTCCAGAAACAGGCCCTGTTCTTTGCGGTTCTCGGTCAGAAAGCCAATACCGTGGCGAATAGCTTCGCGAGGGGAGCGGATAGTGACGGGATTTCCGTCGATTTCAATCGTGCCGCCCGTGGATTTACGGACGCCAAAAATCAGCTGTGCCAGCTCGGAGCGTCCGGCTCCGACCAGCCCCGCGAGGCCGACGATTTCCCCGGAGCGTACCTGTAAGCTCACCGGCTGGACTTTGCCGCCGTCCGTCAGGTGGTGGACATTCAGGCGCGGGTTACCTAACGGGATATCTCGTTCTTTGTTGAACAGATCGCTCAGCGGACGGCCTACCATCATGCGCACCAGCTCGCTGGCGTTGAGATTTTCCCGCGTCAGGCTGCCGACGTACTGCCCGTCGCGCAGCACGCTGACCCGGTCCGATAATTCATACACTTCCGCCATGCGGTGGCTGATATAGATAATCGCCATCCCCTCATCGCGCAGCCGCATAATCAGCTCAAACAGGCGGTGGGTTTCTCTTGATGAGAGCGCTGCGGTTGGCTCGTCCATGACTAAAATGCGGCTGTTGCGGTGTAGCGCACGAGCAATCTCTACCTGCTGCTGCTCGGCGATGGTCAGCTTCATCACTAAATCGCTGGCCTTGAACTGCGCGCCGAGGCGGTCTATCACCGTCTGGGCCTGCATCACCATCTCTTTACGCTGAACCAGGCCGCCGCGTGACAGCTCGCTGCCGAGGAAAATGTTCTCCGCAACGGTGAGGTTAGGGGCCAGCTGCATTTCCTGATAGATAAGCGTGATGCCTGCGCTGAGCGCGTCTTTCGGCCCCTTAATGCTGTAGGGCTGCCCTTCAATAAGGATTTCGCCGCTGGTGGCGGTGTAGGCCCCGGCGAGGATCTTCATCAGCGTGCTTTTGCCCGCGCCGTTTTCGCCCATCAACGAGTGAATTTCGCCGGGGAACACCGTCAGGTCGACGCCTTTCAGCGCATAGAACTTGCCAAAAGATTTGGCAATATTGCGCATTTCCAGAATGGGAACGCTACTCATGGCGCGGCTCCTGCGGATAAGGTTTCGATTGCTGCCAGTCAACCACACGCGGGTAAATGCAAAATGTCAGAAGCCGTTCATATTTGTCATAGTTGTGAATAGTTAACCGAGATCACATTACCGGCTGGGAATGATTCGATAACAGTCGTCATGGGCTAAACCTGTAAAGTGGATAAGCGCTGCGCCATCCACCGTTGAAAACAGACCGGAGCCTGCATGCCGCAACCCAGCACACCGTTTTTTTCCAGCGCCCGTGGCCGCCTGCTGTCCTTCAACCTGTTGGTGATGGCGGTAACGTTAATGGTCTGCGGCGTGGCGGTGCTGGGCTTTCAGCACGCCAGCCGTTTACAGGAGCAGGTGCAGGGACAAACGCTCAGCGATATGTCCGGCAGCATGGAGCTGGCGCGGGATACGGCAAACGTGGCGACGGCGGCGGTGCGGCTGACGCAGGTTGTGGGGGCGCTGGAATACCAGAGCGAAGCCGCGCAGCTTAAGCAAACGCAGCTGGCTTTGCAGAACTCCCTGAGCCATCTGGCGAACGCGCCGCTCGCCCGCCATGAGCCGCAGCTGGTAGCGCGCATTACCAAAAGAAGCAACGAGCTGGAAAGCAGCGTGACGCGCATGCTGGAGCTGGGCCATCGCCGCCACATGGAGCGAAACGACCTGCTCAGCGCGCTCTACCAGAACCAGAGTTATTTACACCACATTCAGGATATCAACGCCCGTGACCGGCTGAACGTGCCGGATGCGGCCCTGCTCGCCGAGCTGGACCGGCTGATACTGATTGCCATCCAGACGCCGTCACCGAAAGCCACGGTAGCTCAGTTAACCGAAGTTATGGCTGCGCTACCCGCTGCTGCTCAATCGCCGCCGGTAAATGATATTTTGCAGGAGATGCGCGCCCATTTGCGTCTTTTGCTGCCGCTTTCCCAGCGGCTTGATAACAGCGATCTTGCCATCGCCTGGTTTATGTATCACATCAAAGCGCTGGTGGCGTTCCTGAATCAGGACATCAACCTTTATGTGCAAAAGGTCGGGCAGGAGTCGCTGAACCGCACGGAGCAAAGCCATAAAGACCTCCAGTCGATCATCTCCTTTATCGGGCTTTTCGCCCTGCTGGCGCTGGTTATCACCGGATTTGCCGGCTGGTATATCTACCGCAATCTGGGTTCAAACCTGACGGCTATTTCGCAAGCTATGACGCGGCTGGCCCGTGGGGAGCGGGATGTCAGCGTCCCGGCGCTGCAGCGGAGGGACGAACTTGGCGAGCTGGCGCGCGCGTTTAACGTTTTTGCGCGCAATACCGCATCTCTGGAACACACCTCGAAGCTGCTGAAGGAAAAAAGCACGCAGCTGGAAACGACCTTCCACGCCATGCGGGACGGTTTTGCCCTGTTTGATAACGACGGCTGTCTGGTGGTATGGAATCCGCATTACCCGCTGCTGCTGGGGCTAAGGCCGGAACAATTACAGCGCGGCCAGCACTATCTGGCTCTGTTAAAGCAGGTCACTACTTTGCAGCAGCACATTCTGGAAAACCTCTCTCGCCCTCTGCCAAAGCCGCAGGAGCTGCGGCTGGGAGATAACAGAACCATCGAACTGCGCTTCAGCCCGGTGCCTGGGCGCGGCATGGTCAACCTGGTGCTTGAGAGAAGCGAGCGTAAGGCACTGGAGGAAGCGCTGGTACACGGCCAGAAAATGAAGGCGGTAGGGCAGCTGACCGGCGGTCTTGCCCATGATTTCAATAACTTGCTGGCGGTGATCGTCGGTAGCCTCGAGCTTATCCCCACGGATTCGCCGGATGCCGCACGCGTTACCCGCTCTCTAAGGGCGGCGGAACGCGGCGCGCAGCTGACCCAGCGTCTGCTGGCGTTTTCGCGCAAGCAATCGCTGCATCCGCACGCCGTCGCCATGAAAAGCCTGCTGGAGAACCTCGACCCGCTGATACGCCACTCGCTTCCGGCCGGACTGTCGCTGGACATTGAAGCGCAGCAGCCGGCCTGGCCCGCATGGATTGACGTGAATCAGCTGGAAAACGCGATTATCAACCTGGTGATGAACGCCCGGGACGCCATGGACGGGCAGGCGGGCAGCATCAAAATCCGCACCTGGAATCAGCGGGTGGTGCGCTCCAGCGGGCGTAAGCAGGATATGGTCGCCCTTGAGGTGATTGATGCCGGACACGGGATGTCTGCGGAGATAAAAGCGCAGGTTTTTGAGCCGTTCTTTACCACCAAACAGACCGGCAGCGGCAGCGGTCTCGGCCTGTCGATGGTCTACGGCTTTGTGCGCCAGTCCGGAGGCCGGGTGCAGATTGAAAGCGCGCCGGGGCAGGGGACGCTGGTGCGGCTGCAGCTGCCACGGGCGCCCGCACGGGCAGTGGAGATCCCTTCGCCATTGATGCCCGCCGCTAATGAGATCCAGGATCGGCTTGTGCTGGTGCTGGAGGATGAACACGATGTGCGCCAGACATTGTGCGAACAGCTTCATCAGCTGGGCTACCTGACGCTGGAAACGGCAGACAGCGAGCAGGCTATCAGCATGCTGGCAGAGGTACCGGATATCAGCATTGTGATAAGCGACTTAATGCTGCCCGGAAGCAGGAGCGGAGCAGAGGTTTTACAGCACGCGCGGGAGCATTATCCGCAGCTCACATTACTGTTAATCAGCGGTCAGGACCTGCGCGCCAGCGGGCGGCAGCTGCCGGACGTGGAGCTGTTGCGTAAGCCGTTTAGTCAGCTTCAGCTTGCCCAGGCCCTGCGCCGCGCGTGGCATGCTTCATCGGCATGACAAAAGGAAAAAAGGTCAACGGCAAACAATTGACTCGGCGTGCGGAAGCGGACATTAATAGATTGCCCCTTCAAGGCTTCCAGGAGGAAGCGGGCGGAACCGGAAAGTCACCTGAGCGCCTCATTAAACTATGCACCTCATCAATCATCCTGTAGCAAGGACTTAGCCCCTCTGCAAAGAGGGGCTGACTTTGCAGGCACCTCGCCGAATATGGGAATCCTCTGCTGTTGCGCACCGAGCGCCTTTCATACGCTAGCCGCAGACCTTTTCTGAGACTGACTTATGAACCGATACGCCACCGCCGTGCTGTTATCCGCCCTGAGCATGACTCCGCTTGTCCACGCAGACGAGCTGGACGGCCTGTTCGATAACTCCATCGTCAGCTCAATTTCCCAGGCGATTAACGATGCCTACAACCCCAACGGCAGTCAGAACCGTGACGACGAAGATCGCCGTCCGGACGAGGACGACAGGCAGCGAAATTCAGACGACCAGCGCCGCTACGAAGATCGCCATCGCCAGCTTGAGGACAGGCGACGTCAGCTTGATGACCAGCAGCGGCAGATAGACGAACAGCGCCGCCAGCTTGAAGACGATGAGCGTAGACTTGATGATGATTTTCGGTAGCTGATGATCTTCACCGGCAACAGTTACAGCGTTACATTTCTGATTTGCGAGCTGTCCCGGGGAGCTTAAATCTGCTCATAAAAAGAGCAAAAAAAGTGTCTGTCGCTGTGGTATGGTTTTTCCTTGGTCGTCTATTTCGATGATACAAGTACCAGTAATAACTGGGAAAAGTCGAAAATATGCGCTGGCTTAAAAGGGAAAAATAAGCATACTTGAGATAAGGACTTCTCCACCGATGGCACCGAAATTGATCAGCGACGCGGAATTCAACAGAAAACTCAACGATCCGGCTCGTAACCGGGAGCACACGCTTGCCTTTCTGGACAAGGGCGTAAAGCCGTTCAGTTTGCCTGGCTATGTTCCTCCGGCTGGCTATCGCCTATTGATCTCGCTGGATGAAAAACAGTGCCGCCTCATCAAAGATGACATCACCGCGTATGCCGTAAAAATCGTCACGGGAAATTTTGTGGTGCCGGGTAAAGAACATTGCACGCAGGTGATGGTCTGGCGAACGTTTTTGGCCGAGTATCAGCATGCCCTTAATGGACTGGCACAGCTGTTTTTTGCCTGGCTTCTGGAAACCTATAACATCGTCGTATCGGATAAAGAGCAGACCGGCGATGGGCGTCGTTTCTGGGAATACCGCATCACCGAAGCCATTACGAACCCGCGTTATGAAGTCATGGTCTGGGATGGAAACAAAGAAGAGAATGAATTACGCATTATCGCCAGCGAAGCGGAATTCGTGAGCAAATGGTCGCCCTGGGCATGGGGGACCGACCCGGAAATCCATCCGCATCGCCTGCTGGTTATTGCCCGGATCAAATAACCTCTGAGGCGTTGATAATCACCAGCTTTCGTAGGCCGGATAAGCGCAGCGCCATCCGGCAAAAAACCTTAATCCACCTCGATCACCAGCCCGTCAAATCCGGCTTCGAATCCCGCTGGTAAATCGTTTTCCATTAGCCAGCAGTCGAACTGGTGGCTGATGTGCGTGAGGATCACGCGCGGGCAGCCGATGTGTCCATTCAGGGCTATCACCGTATTCAAATCGCAGTGGTTTTTTGGCGTTTCCGCTCTGGGTTCGTGGCTGCAATCAATCACCACCACTTCGGGCCTGTTGTTCACCAGAAACTTCAATGTCTTCTCCGGCAGCCCTGCCGTATCGCACAGCCAGGCAACGCGGCTATGGGGCGTTTCAAACAGGTAGCCGAAGGTCAGCTTCGAGTGGTTAAGGGGCAGGGGTGTCACGCGCAGCGCCTGCAGGGTGAACCAGACGAACGGCTCCAGCGTATGGCTGAAATCCAGAATTCCGGAATGCTTAAAGAGATCGTCGCAGCCTTGCTCATCAGGCGGGCCATAAACGCGGATTTTCTCGCCTACGCCCCAGCGCAGCGGGAACAGGCCCTGCACATGATCCATATGGTAATGGGTGAGCAGAAACTGATGGATCTCTTCGGGCTGCCAGCATTCCATCAGGTCGGGAATCCCCGCGTCCAGCAGCGTCACCGCCTTGTTGAACTCCACCACTGCGCTGCAAGGTTTGCGCCGATACTGCGGATTATTGCGGGCGCGTTCGCAGGCGTTACAGTGGCAGCCAAAAGCGGGAACCAGCTGCGCGCCACCGGTGCCGCTAAGGGTGATTTTCAGGCTCACTGTTGATCTCCACCGGTTTGGTAAAGCGAAAATGGGTCTGTTTATAGCCTTCCCGCTGGTAAAAACGGTGCGCATCCAGGCGTCCGGTGCTGGTGGAGAGTTCCGTTAGCTCCGCCCCCGCGATACGCGCCTGCTCTTCCGCCCACGCCAGCAGCTTGCTGCCTACGCCGTGGCCCCGCGCCTGGGGCATCACCACCAGCTCCTGGATCTCCGCAATCCAGTTCACGTGATGCAGATGAAACTGCATATGCAGGCCGATCATGCCGACAACGTCGCCGTTAAGCAGGGCAAGCTGGTAGCACAGGTTGTGATCTTCGAGATTTGCCGCAAAGCCGACGTTAAAAGCCTGGCGGTCAAACTCCGCCTGCTTCAGCTCGCAGATCAGGGCGTAAACGATATCGCCGTCGGCAATCGTGGCGCGGCGAAATTCAACTTCAGACATGGCGTGGCTCCTTACGGCGAAAGTGAACGACGTTGGCGTTGCGCTGGCCGTTTACCATGCGCATAAACGACTCGACTGACTGTAGCAGACTGCCGTCGTTATGGAGTACCAGACAGTCGTCCAGATCCGGCGCATAAAAAGCCGCCCGCTGCAGGCGCTGCTCTATCTGCTGCGGCGTTTCCCGACCGCGCAGTTCGAGCCGCTGGCGCAGCACTTCCGGTGAAACGTGCAGGCAAATGGGTACCAGCGCGTCGCCGTAACGTGCCCGTGCCTGCTTCAGATGCTGGCGCGAGCCGTTCACCACCACGTCAAAGCCCGCCTCCAGCCAGATATCCAGCTCCACGCCGACGCCGTAGCTCTGGTGGTGCGCCTGCCAGCTCAGGGCAAACAGCCCCTGCTCCTGCCGCAGCGCGAACTCCTTTTCGCTGAGCGCAACGTGATTTTCGCAGCCCGCGTCGGCGGCGCGGGTGATGTAGCGGTGCGCCACCAGCAGCCGATTGTTCTCCTGCTGGCGGAGCGCCGTCAGCAGGCTGTCTTTCCCGGAGCCGGACGGCCCCATCAACCAGACCATTTTGCTCATCAGAACACCCGCATTCCCTGACGCCAGACGTGCCCGACGTAAACATGGTCGCCGTGCTGATGGGCCAGTACCATATCCGCCCGTTTTCCTTCCGCCAGCACGCCGCGATCTTCCAGACTGAGCGCCCGCGCCGGGTTACGCGTCACCAGCGCCACCGCCTGCGGGAGCGTGAAGCTGTTCGACTCGTCGTGCGCCACGCGAAAGGCTGCATCCAGCAGGCTCGCCGGGTAGTAATCGGAAGAGAGGATGTCCAGCAGCCCCGCCTGCGCCAGCTGATGCGCCGCCACGTTGCCGGAATGCGAGCCGCCCCGCACGATATTCGGTGCGCCCATCAGCACGCTCAGGCCGTGCTGGCGAGAGGCCTGCGCGGCTTCAAGGGTCGTCGGGAACTCGGCGATGACGCTGCCCAGCTCGTGGGATTCCGCTACGTGCGCGGCGGTCGCGTCGTCATGGCTGGCAAGGGCAATGTTTCGCGCCCGGCATTCGGCGGCAATCGCCAGGCGGTTCGGCTGCGACCAGCGTTCCGCCAGCGCCAGCTGATCCGCCTCGTAGCTGTTCATCTCCGCATCGCTGAGGGAATATTTTCCCTGGTAATACTCGCGATACTTAACCAGATTAGAGAACTGGCGCTGGCCCGGCGAGTGGTCCATCAGCGACACCAGCGAGACGCCGCCCCGGTCGATAAGCTGCCGGAAGAGCGGCAGGGTCGTGTGGTGAGGCAGCTCGCAGCGCAGGTGCAGGCGATGCTCGGCGCGGTTGATGCCCCGGGCCTGGGTCTGCATCACCGCGTTGATCATCTTCTCTAAGTTTTCCAGCCGGTCGCCGCCGTCCCGCACGTCGCCCAGCGCCACCGCGTCCAGCACGGTGGTGATGCCGCTTGCCACCATCAGCGCGTCGTGGCTGCTCATGGCGGAGTGGGCGGGCCAGTCCACCTTCGGGCGCGGGGTGAAGAATTTGTCCAGGTTATCGGTATGCAGCTCGATAAGCCCCGGCAGCAGCCAGCCGCCCTCGCCGTCGTGGGCCTGGGGCAGGCTGCTTGGGCTGTCGGCAAAGTTTCGGATCAGTCCGTCGGCCACTTCCAGCGAGCCGCTAACCACTTCGTTTTCCAGCACCAGCCTGACGTTATTGATAATCATGTTGCGCCTCTACCGTAGCCATGGAATGCAGGCGGTCCGCCACCTGATTGCGTACCGCTTCGTCGTGGAATATCCCGACAACCGCCGCGCCCCGCGCTTTTGCCTCCTGAATCAGCGACACCACGGCGGCGCTGTTTTTCGCATCCAGCGAGGCGGTCGGCTCATCGAGCAGCAGAATCGGGTAATCGACGATAAATCCGCGGGCGATGTTCACGCGCTGCTGTTCGCCGCCGGAAAACGTCGAGGGGGCAAGGCTCCACAGGCGTTCCGGTACGTTCAGGCGCGTCAGCAAACGGGATGCCTTCGCCACGCACTCGTCACGGGGGACGCCCAAATCCAGCAGTGGCTGCATCACCACTTCCAGAGCGGAGATTCGCGGGATAACCCGCAGGAACTGGCTCACCCAGCCGATGGTTTTGCGGCGCACCGCCAGCACGTCCCGCGCCGGAGCCCGCACGATATCCAGCCAGGCGTCGTCATGCTTCACCCAGATATGGCCTTCATCCGGCAGATAGTTGGCGTATAGCGAGCGGAGCAGGGTGGATTTGCCGCTGCCGGAATGGCCGTGCAGCACCACGCATTCCCCACCTTTAACTTCTAAAGAGGCGTTAGCCAGCACCGGCAGGCGAATGCCGTGCTGGTGGTGCAGCACAAAGGTTTTGCTGAGGTTTTCTACCCGTAAGCGGGACATATGGATTCCTTGAAATGGTTGCTATCACGTCGGATGGCGGCTGGCGCCTTATCCGACCTACTGGTGCGCCATCCGGCAAAGTCAGTTCTGCAATACCGATGACACCAGCAGCTGGGTGTAAGGGTGGTGGGGGTCGTCCAGCACGCGGTCGGTCAGCCCGCTCTCCACCACCTGGCCCTGCTTCATGACCAGCAGACGGTCGGCCAGCAGACGCGCCACGCCCAGGTCGTGGGTGACAATCACCACCGCCAGGTTCAGCTCCCGCACCAGGCCTCGCAGCAGGTCGAGCAGGCGCGCCTGAACCGACACGTCCAACCCGCCGGTTGGCTCATCCATAAATACCAGCTTCGGGTGCGTCACCAGGTTGCGGGCGATTTGCAGGCGCTGCTGCATGCCACCGGAAAACGTCGTTGGCAGGTCATCGATACGTGAGGCAGGGATTTCCACCTCTTCCAGCCAGCGCTGGGCCGTGGCGCGGATCTCGCCGTAATGGCGTGCGCCGGTCGCCATCAGCCGCTCGCCGATGTTGCCGCCGGCGGAGACATGGCGGCGCAGGCCGTCCATCGCATGCTGATGCACCACGCCCCACTCGGTGCGCAGCAGGCGGCGACGGTCGCCTTCGCTCATGCCGTACAGCGACTCATCCAGGTAAATCACTTCGCCGTTCTGCGGCGCGAGGCGGGCAGAAATCGACTTTAACAGCGTGGTTTTGCCGGAGCCGGACTCGCCGACAATGCCCAGCACTTCGCCGGGGTACAGCTCAAACGACACGTCGCTGAAGCCTTTGCCGGGGGCGTACAGGTGGGTCAGGTTGTTGACCGAAAGGAGTGGCTGGATCATTGGGCGGCGGCCTCGCTGTTCTGACGGCAGAAATCGGTATCGGAGCAGACGAACATGCGGCTGCCCGCATCGTCCAGCACCACTTCATCCAGGTAGCTGTGGTGCGAGCCGCAGATAGCGCAAGGCTCATCCCACTCCTGAACGGTGAACGGATGGTCGTCGAAGTCGAGGCTCTCCACGCGGGTAAACGGCGGCACGGCGTAAATACGCTTCTCGCGTCCGGCGCCGAACAGCTGCAGCGCGGGCATCATATCCATCTTCGGGTTGTCGAATTTTGGGATCGGCGACGGGTCCATCACGTAGCGCTCGTTGACCTTCACCGGGTAGGCGTAGGTGGTGGCGATGTGGCCGAAGCGGGCGATATCTTCGTACAGCTTCACCTGCATCACGCCGTACTCCTCCAGCGCGTGCATGGTGCGGGTCTCCGTTTCGCGCGGTTCGATAAAGCGCAGCGGCTCGGGGATCGGCACCTGGTAAATCAGGATCTGGTCTTCAGCGAGCGGCGTTTCCGGGATGCGGTGGCGGGTCTGGATCAGCGTCGCGTCTTCCGTGCGCTCGGTGGTGTTCACGCCCGTCACGCGCCTGAAGAAGTTGCGGATCGACACGGCGTTAGTGGTGTCGTCCGCGCCCTGGTCGATGACCTTCAGCACGTCTGCTTCACCAATGACGCTGGCGGTGATCTGAATGCCCCCCGTGCCCCAGCCGTAGGGCATCGGCATCTCGCGTCCGCCAAACGGCACCTGATAGCCTGGAATAGCCACGGCCTTGAGGATGGCGCGGCGGATCATGCGTTTGGTTTGCTCGTCCAGATAGGCGAAGTTGTAGCCGCTCAGGTTAGCCATGGTCGCGCTCCTTAATCAGGCGGTTTAGCAGTTCCAGCTCGGCCTGGAAATCGACGTAGTGCGGCAGCTTGAGGTGCGAGACGAAGCCCGCAGCCTCAACGTTATCCGCGTGCGAGAGCACAAACTCTTCGTCCTGCGCCGGGCCGGCAACGGTTTCGTCGTAGTCCGGGGCCTGCAGCGCGCGGTCTACCAGCGCCATCGCCATCGCCTTGCGTTCGCTCATGCCGAACGCCAGCCCGTAGCCGCGCGTAAAGTGTGGTGCTTCTTCTTCGGGGGCGACAAAACCGTTGACCATTTCACACTCGGTCAGCAGAAGTTCGCCGATGTTCACCGCAAATCCCAGCTCTTCCGGCACGATTTCGATATCAACGTAGCCGCTGCGGATCTCCCCCGCGAACGGGTGATTGCGCCCGTAGCCGCGCTGGGTGGAGTAGGCCAGCGCCAGCAGATAACCTTCGTCGCCGCGCACCAGCTGCTGTAAGCGGGAGGAGCGGGAGCATGGATAAACCGGCGGCTGGCGGGTGATATCGTCCGGCTGTGCGCCGTTATCTTCTTCGGCTTTCGCCAGGCCCTGCTTCGCCAGCATGCTGAACACATGGGGGGCCGGGTCGGCGTGGGTATCGCCCGCTTTTAGCTCCGGGGTTTCGCCGTTGGCCAGCAGCGTGAAATCCAGCAGGCGATGGGTGTAGTCGTAGGTCGGGCCGAGCAGCTGGCCGCCGGGAATGTCTTTGTAAGTGGCCGAAATTCGGCGTTCCAGCCGCATCTCCGAGGTATTCAGCGGTTCGCTCACGGCTAAACGTGGCAGCGTGGTGCGGTAAGCGCGCAGCAGGAAGATGGCTTCGACCATATCGCCGCTCGCCTGCTTGATGGCAAGGGCCGCGAGTTCACGGTCGGCAATACCACCTTCGGTCATCACGCGGTCTACCGCCAGGCCCAGCTGCTGCTCGATTTGCGCCACGCTCAGCTCGGCGAGGCTCTGTTCACCCCGGCGGTTCAGCTCCTGCAGCGTGTGGGCGGCGGCAATCGCCTTCTCGCCCCCTTTCACGGCGACGTACATCAGCACACCTCCACGTGGGTGGTGCGGGGGATGGCCAGCAGGCGCTCGCCGCAGGTGAGGATCAGGTCGATGCCCAGCGGGAACGGGTGCGGACGTTCGGTTAACTCATGGATCACGCAGTCCGGCAGCTGCGGGGCAATCATGCGCTCTTCCTGAATGCCCGCGCCGGTCAGGCGCAGCATGCGGCCTCCGCTCAGGCTGCTGACCTGCAAAATCAGCGTGGCGCTGGTGTCGGGGGCGACGTCCGTTCCCTGGGCCAGGGCGTTGAGCTGTTCGCCCGAGATGCTGGCATCGGCTACGGCAAACTGGGCCGTTTCCGGCGTCTGTGCGAGTGGAGCATTGGTGTGGAAACGAGCATTTTGCGCGGTGGTTTCGTTGTTCAACGCCTCGCTAATCCACACCGGAGTATCGTTGTCGGCAAGCGTCAGCAGCACGCTGGTGGAGGCGACGCTCAGCGGCGTCCAGCCCTGATGAAGCGAATGCAGCGCGACGATAACGCCCGGCTCGCTCATGGCTTTTAGCAGGCGACGGAAGCTCTGCTGGGCGTCCTGCACGGGCAGGGTGAAAGCGGTCATTAAGGTCATGCGTTATCTCCGCGAACCAGGGTAAAGAAGTCGACGCGGCTGCTGTTCACCTCGGCGCGCCTTCTGGCAAGGCGCTGCTCCCGGTTAGCCGCCAGCGGCGCAATTAAGGTTTCCTGTAACGTTCTGCGCAGGCTCTCTTCCTGCATCAGCGCATCGATCGCCGCGCAGCGCTCGGCGTGGGCTTTATCCCGCCCTAATAAATAGCTGTAGCCGTAGGTGCCGTTACCCAGCTGCACAACGGCGCGGGTTAAGGTGGCGTCGCCCGCAAAGAAACGTTGCCCCGTTGCGCCCATGCGCCCCTGGATCTGCACCAGTCCTACTTCCGGCTGGCGAATGACCTGAAAGACAGGGTTTAGCTTCAGTTCAGCCCAGCGTTCCGCCAGCTCGTGCGGCAGGCTGTGGGCGAGCACGGCCATCCAGTTCTGGCGCTGTGCGATATCTTTTTGCGTGGCGTCCATTTAGTGCTCCATAGTGAATTCGATCATGTCGGCGCGGGTCAGGCTGACGGAGTATTCCGCCGGGTTGGCCTCGCCTTCACGATGGTTAAGGGTGCGCACGCACAGCAGCGGAGCCATGTTGGGGATCTCCAGCAGGCGGCTCTCTTTGGCCTGCGCGCGGCGGGCGCTGATGCGGGTTTGCGTGCGTTTAAGATGAATGCCGAGCTGGCTGCCGATCACGTCGTGCAGCGATCCGCTGTGGAACTGCTGCAGCGCGGGCCACCACGTCAGGTCGGCAAAGTAGTGGTCGATAAGGCAAACGGCGATGCCGTTAACGCGCCTTAGGGTGCGAAGGTGAATAACTTCTTCGCCTTCGGCTACACCCAGTGCATCGGCAACGTGGCTGGAGGCCGGGCGCAATACGGCAAGTAAGCGCTCGCTGGTGGGGTGGCTGCCCTGGTCGAGCAGGTTCTGGCTGAAGCGCGCCTGGGCGTTCAGCGGGTAGTCGAACGGGCGCATTAAAACCAGCACGCCAACGCCCTGACGGCGCTGCACCCAGCCTTTTTCCACCAGCTGGTCGATGGCGCGGCGCAGGGTGTGGCGGTTGACTTCGTAGCGCGCCGCCAGCTGGCCTTCTGCGGGCAGATAGTCGCCGCAGCGGTAGTTGTTACGCAGCTCCAGCTCAAGCAGGGCGGCGATCTCCTGGTAGCGGGTTGGGTAACTGGTCGGATGTCTGGATAAGTGCATGTCAGTCAATCCTCTGCTTGTTTTTGATTTGTCGGGTGACGCTGCGCTTACCCGACCTACAGCTATCCGTTTTCGTCATCCACGGCATCCTTCGTCCCCTCAAATGAAATGCTTACGCAGACGCTGGGACATGAAATCCAGCAGGCTGACGGTGATGATGATGACGATCATCAGCGCGCAGGTTTGCTGGAACTGGAAGCCGCGAATCGCCTCCCAAAGCGTCACGCCGATGCCGCCCGCGCCCACCATGCCGACCACGGTTGCCGAACGGACGTTCGACTCGAAGCGGTAGAGGGAGTAGGAGATCAGCAGCGGCATCACCTGGGGCAGCACGCCGTAAAGAATCTCTTCAATCTTGTTCGCCCCGGTGGCGCGAATGCCTTCAACCGGGCCAGGCTCGATAGCTTCAACGGCTTCAGAAAGTAATTTGGAGAGCACGCCGGTGGTGTGGATAAACAAGGCCAGCACGCCAGCGAACGGCCCCAGACCCACGGCGACCACGAACAGCATCGCAAAGACCATTTCGTTGATGGCGCGGCAGGCGTCCATCAGGCGGCGCATCGGCTGGTAAACCCACCAGGGCACAAGGTTGTCGGCGCACATCAGGCCGCAGGGAATCGAGAGCACGATGGAAAGAGCGGTGCCCCAGACGGCGATTTGCAGAGTGATACCCATTTCTTCCAGGTAGACGCGCCAGTCGCTGAAGTCAGGCGGGAAAAAGTCGGCGGCGAAGGTCGCCATATTGCCCGCGTCGCGGAACAGGTTGAGCGGCGCCATTTCCGCGCCCTGCCAGGAGACGGCGAGCACCGCCAGCAAAATTCCCCAGCTCAGCAGCGAAAACCAGCTGCGCTTCGGGGCAGCGATTTGGATAGTTTGTTGCATGGTGACTCCGTAAAAGTGTCGCTTTTTGTCGGATGACGCTGACGCTTATCCGATCTACAGCGGGTGGATAAGCGCTGCGTCATCGACCAAAAATCACTGCACCGCTTTATTCACGCCGGTCATCGCCGTTAAAGCCGCGGTCAGGCGGTCAAGATCGTTGAGCTGGTTTTGCAGCTCGCTGACCTTGCTGACCTTCTCTTTGTCGTCCAGGCCCTTGTTGTCCTTCACGCCCTGCATCTGCTTGAACAGCGCCAGTTGGCGAATCGGCACCAGCTGCAGGTCGCTTGAGGCGCGGAACGGCGCCCAGCCCAGGCGGCTCAGCACGTCTTTCTCTTCCGGGGTTTTGCCGTAGCTCATAAAGAAGTCGTAGAGCTTGTCCTTCGTCGCTTCGGAGAGGTTTTTGCGCCAGACGATAGGGTCGCCCGGGATCAGCGGCGACTTCCAGATCACCTTCAGCGCTTTGAGCTTGTCCGGCGCAGAGGTCTTCAGCTTGTCGAGGTTTTCGGTGTTGTTGGTCGCCACGTCCACCTGCCCGTTGGCGACGGCCAGCGCGTTGGTTTCATGACTGGCGTTCACCGAGCGCTTGAAGTCGTTCACGGTGACGTTATTTTTCGCGAAGACGTAGTAGCCGGGGACGAGGTAGCCAGAAGTGGAGTTTGGATCGCCGTTGCCGAAGGTCAGATCTTTGCGTTTGGCCAGCAGATCCTGAAGATTGTTGATCGGGCTGTCTTTGTTGACGATCAGCACGCTCCAGTAGCCCGGCGATCCGTCTGCTGCAACGGTTTGCGCGAAGACCTGGCCGTTTGCCCTGTCCACCGCTTCCATGGCGGAGAGGTTGCCGTACCAGGCGATATCCACTTTGTTAAAGCGCATGCCCTGGATGATCCCCGCGTAGTCCGGCGCGAAGAAAGCGTTCACCTTCATCCCTAGTTTCGCTGACATATCCTTCAGGAACGGCTCCCACTGCGGTTTGAGGTTTTGCTGGGATTCGGTGGAGATAATGCCGAAGTTAATCGATTTTTCCTGTTCATCCGCATGGGCCGGGGCAAACAGGGTGCTGACGCTCAGCAGGCTGGTAAAAGCGAGGGCGGCAACTTTTTTGTAGCTCATGACCATTCCTTAAGGTAGATGAAAATATCAGGCAGCCACCGCGTCAACGCGGGCGATGCTGCGGTAGAGATTCCCCAGTCGTTCGCTGTCGAACGCCGAGCTGCTTCCGTCGTAAAACACGTGCCCCTGGCGCAGCGCGACAATCCGTTCGCAATAGCGCAGGGCGTAATCCACCTGATGCAGCGTCACCACCACGGTAATGCCGTCCAGGCGGTTAATGTCGTGCAGGGTTTCCATGACGATGCGGGCGGATTCCGGGTCAAGAGAGGCGATGGGCTCATCGGCGAGGATGACTTTTGCCTGCTGCATCAGCGCGCGGGCTATTGCCACTCGCTGCTGCTGACCACCGGACAGGGTGGAGACTCGCTGATAAGCCAGCTGCGCCATGCCGACGCGGGTCAGCGCCTGCAAAGCTCGTTGCTTTTGTTCCCGGGTGAATAATTTCAGGCAGGTGCGCCAGAAGGGAGTGGAACCCAGCGCGCCAATCAGCACGTTTTCCAGCACCGTCAGGCGGTTAACGAGGTTGAACTGCTGGAAGATGTAGCCGGTGTGGGCGCGGCTTTTGCGGATATCGCTCGCCAGGCGACCCGCTTTCTGCACGGTGCGGCCAAGCAGTTCGACGTGGCATTCTGCGGTTCTGTCAGACGTTATCAGCCCGCTCAGGTGGCGTAACAGCGTTGATTTACCCGAGCCGGATGGCCCCAGCAGCGCAACCATCTCACCTTCGCGAACCTGCAAATCCACCGCGTTCAGCGCCTGGTGGTGGTTGAAGGTTTTGCTCAGTTTGTTGACGCGAATAATTGTTTGCATCGGGCGGCCTCCATAAAAGTTGCCTCATGGTGCCGATGAAATGTGACGTTTCTGTTAAGTATTGGTTTCTAAAAGATGAAGAGTGAAGAACATGACGGGGGATAACGAGAAGTCATCAGCCTAATCAGCTATTTGTCGTATTGCGAGACGCGGGGTTTTTGCCTTTTCTTAAAGGATTCCTTCTGGGCGAGGAACATACATGGGCAAAAATATAATTTTTTGTGCCGACGGCACATGGAACCCACCCGGCGTTGATGAGCTTCCCGACGATGAGCCGGTAGTCAGCAATGTCTATCAGCTGTTCGTTGATATGAAAGGGGTGGGGGATAAGCAGAGCCTGTTACTGGCTAATGAACAAGAGAAATTCTGGCTGGACGGCAGCGGGCAGGTGGCACAGGTCGCAAAGTACATTCATGGCGTGGGGGACCCACACAACAGCTTTGTAAAGCTGCTCGGCGGTACATTTGGCGCCAGTATTATTACGCCTGTCATTCGCGGTTATACCTTTCTGAGCCGCCACTGGGAGCCAGGGGATCGGATCTATCTGGTCGGCTTTAGCCGCGGTGCTTACACCGCCCGCGCTCTGGCGAATTTAATCATCGATCGTGGGTTGCTCAGCAGGGGCAAACTGCATCTTGATGAGCGTCATAAAGAAGAAGCCTGGCGGATGGCGGCCTCCGTCTGGGCGCTGCATCGGGCGCATACCTCTGGGGTTAACAGTAATTTGCTCGGCGCGGTGCTGCGGGATTTTCCGGCGTTTTTTTGTGACAGCGTCGACCCGCTCTGCATGACGTCAAGCGTACCGGTGGAAGCCGTGGCGGTATGGGAAACGGTGGGCCATCTGGGGATACCCAAATATTACCATGACAAACGGATGGACGTTTTTCGCTTTACGGACAACGTGCTGCACGCCCGCGTTAAGTATGGATTGCAGGCGATTGCCATCGACGAACAGCGCGTTGATTTTGCTCCCGCCGTCTGGGACAACCGCGATCGGATAGTGCAGGTGCTGTTCCCCGGCATTCATCATGATGTAGGCGGCGGCTATAACTGCTGTGAAGACGAGTGTGGATTATCGAACGGGGCTTACCTGTGGATGCACGACGCGCTGGATGATTTGGGAATGCATCTCGCGTCCAGCGAAGTGATTGCCGATCCGCTGGGACGTTTGCACTGCGAATGGTATCCACCGACGACCTGGCAGCGGATCACCCCGCGGCGCCTGCCCGCGCCCCTTTCATCCTCAATGATGATCCACCACTCGGCGGTGGATCGTCTGAAGGCTGAGCATCCCGTACCGTATCAGTCGGCACAGGCAGGAGAGTGGCTTAACGGCGGCTATGCACCTCCCGCACTGCAAAGCTTTTTCCTGTATCCCGGTGAGGTGCCGCGGGAATGGGCGATATCACGCTGAAATAGCGAGAATCTATTTTTTATAACGAAGGGAAGATAAATAAGCCGTCAAAAATTATTGAAATAAGGCTTGTCGCAGCAAGCCTTATTTATCGGATAGGCAATGGATTTACATCGGTTTTTCGACATTCACCATCCAGGGAATGCCGTATTTATCCGTTAGCATGCCAAATCCTTTTGCCCAGAAGGTTTCTCCCCACGGCATGGTAACGTCACCGCCCGCCGCCAGATTATTAAACCAGCGCTCTCCTTCCGCGAGATCTTTTGACGAAAGGCTGAGGGAATATCCCGTGTGTTTGACTTTATCAGCACACATATTCCCGTCGCTCATCATGACTTCGCCATCACCAATACGTACATTGGCATGCATGATTTTATCGTCGGGCCAGTTAAAGCCGCTGCCGCAGCCTTCTGGCTCTGCGGTATCGCCATCTTTCGGCATTTCGCCGAAGGTCATTTTAAAAAGCAGTTCGGCACCAATCGCCTGCTGATAGAACGCGATGGCTTCCTCGCAGGTACCGTCGAAAAAGATGTAGGGGCTGACAGACATAAGCCTTTCCTCTGTTGGGAACCGGGGCCTATGAAGTGTAGTTGTCGGGAGAGGGGCAAGCCAGGCGGGGTGGTGAATTACATAGGGTGGTTAAGCGAAGCGCCATCCACCAAAATAAACTTTAAGGTGGATGGCACGTGTGCTTATCCACCCTACAAAATTGATAACCTTTAGTTTTTCTTCACAAATTCGGATTTCAGCTTCATCGGGCCAAAACCATCAATTTTGCAGTCGATGTTATGGTCGCCTTCCACCAGGCGGATGCCCTTCACTTTGGTGCCGATTTTCAGCATCGAAGAGCTGCCTTTTACTTTGAGATCTTTGACGACGGTGACGTTATCACCGTCGGCAAGCAGGTTGCCGTTAGCGTCTTTCACGATAAGTTCGTCCGCATCCTGCGCAGGTGATGCGTCGTTCCATTCATGCGCACATTCCGGGCAAACATACATACCATTATCTTCATAGGTGTATTCGGAATTGCATTGTGGGCAATGAGGGAGCTGCATATTAGTAACCTCGAACATGAGTAATTTGGGAAAATGACAGAAAATCAGCGGCTTCACCAGAAATCGCGGTGAACCCCGAAAAAAGTGCGTGGATTATACATCAAATCCCTACAGTTGCAGGGATTAATCGGCCAGACAAAGAGGGAGAAGAGCGCTGCAGTTGGTAGAGAACTACGCTGGGTAGCGCATTGCTTATCCTGCCTACGGATAGGGGGCTGTAGGGCGGATAAGCGTAGCGTCATCCGCCGCAATCTACATCAGAATGCTGTCTCTAAGATCTCCAGCACGTTGTACTCTTCGTCTGCCAGCAGCAGCGCTTTCCATTTATCAAACGTCAGGCATGGGTGGGAGGTGCTGAACACCAGAATATCGCCCACCTGCACGTCCGCACCTGGCTTCAGATGCAGCATGGCATGCTGGTCCATAATGCCGGTGGTTTCGATAGATTCTGCGGCCAGCTCAAGCTGCTTACCCTGGCGGTAGTGGGCGACAGGCTGGGGCAGGCCTGCATCAAAGGCGCTGTCACGTTTGCCGAAGTTCACAATTGCCCGGTCGTTCTCCGGCACCGACTGCACCATGGCAACCAGCTCCAGTGCGGAAACCAGATCCCCACCTAAATCGCAGGCGACCTTGTCGCGTGCCATCAGCTCGTCCTGCGCTTGCTGATAAATACCGCCGTCGTGGGTGATGTAGCAGCCCGGACGGATGACCACGCGGCAGCTGGCGGGTTTTTTCTCCTCCAGCCAGACGTTACAGACCACGTCATACCAGACCGAACCCGCCCCAGTAAGCACAAACTCACCTTCAACATAGCGTTCCAGCTGGCAGGCCAGCGCGGCGGCGTCGCGCAGCAGCGCTTCAACTTTCGGCTGCGGGTTTTCACCGTGCAGCACGCCTTCGTATAACTCCAGCCCGCGCAGGCGTAACCCTGGCAAGGTCGAAATGGTTTCCGCCAGCGCCAGCGCCTGTTCCGCCGTGCGGCAGCCGCAGCGTCCGCCAGGCACGCCCAGCTCAATCAAAATATCAAGCTGTTGATTCTGAGCGGCGAAGAAGGCAGAGAGAGATTTTGCGTTAGCCACGCTGTCCACACAGCAAAGATAATCTACATCCTGATACTCGTTCTTCAGTTTTGAAACCAGCTGCATATTCGCCTTGCCGACGAGCTGATTCACCATCAGCACGCGCTTGATACCAGCGACCATCGCTATGCTTGCCTGCCACGCGCTGCCTACACCAACCGCCCAGGCTCCCGCCTTTTGCTGCTGCTGAAAGATCCACGGCGTCATGGTGGTTTTTCCGTGTGGCGCCAGGGAAACGCCGCGCGCGTCCGCATAGCGCTGCATCCACTGGATATTGTTCTCCAGCGCGGCTTTTTTGATGATCGCCGCAGGCAGGCAAACGTCCTCTTGCAGAATGTTGGCAGGGGTAAACATCGGGGCAGATTTGTGCGGAACGAGGTTACTGGCCTGGTATTTCATAACATTATTCCTTTGCGATTATCTTTTCTTTCAGAATGGGTATCGTTTTTAACTTATTGAAAATAGATGATATATTTTAATTGTTGCAAATATGATGAATAAAAGTATCAGAAAATCGTATGCGTTTTGCGTAGTCTTCCACTGTTTTTCCTGCTTGTAAATGGTTAACTTTAGTCCAGAAGATAACGGGGGTATAGAACACATGAAGTTCGACTATCTGTTCAGGAACGTCACGGTAATCGACGGCAGCGGCGGCCCGGAATACCGCGCCGACGTCGCGATTAAAGACGACACCATCGCCGAAATTGCCCCGGCAATCGGCGGCCAGGCGCTGCATGAAATTGACGGCACGGGCCGCGTGCTGGCGCCCGGTTTTATCGATGTCCACACCCACGACGACATCAACGTGATCCGTATACCGGAGTACCTGCCGAAGATCAGCCAGGGCATTACGACAGTGATTGTTGGCAACTGCGGCATCAGCGCCGCGACGGCGACCATGAAAGGCAGTGTGCCAGATCCGATGAATCTTCTCGGTGACGTGACCCAGTTTATTTACCCTACGGTTGCTGAGTATGCACACGCCGTTGAGCAGGCTCGCCCGGCGATTAACGTAGGTACGCTGGTCGGCCATACCGCTTTGCGTAATAACCATATGGACGATCTGTTCCGCACCGCCACCGAAGATGAAATCAGTGGGATGCGCAAACAGCTTCGCCTGGCGCTGGAGCAGGGCGCTTTGGGACTCAGTACCGGGCTGGCCTACGCTTCGGCCTTCCAGTCTTCCACTGAAGAGGTGATGGCGCTGGCGGAAGAGCTGGCGGCGCAGAAGGGCATTTACACCACCCACCTGCGCTCTGAGTTTGAACCGATTCTGGACGCGCTGGATGAGGCATTCCGCATTGGCCGCCACGGCAAAGTGCCGGTGGTAGTTTCGCACCATAAGTGCGCCGGGGCGAAGAACTGGGGCCGCACCGTGGAAACGCTGAAGCTGTTCGATAAGGTACGTGAGCAGCAGGATGTTTCCTGCGACTGCTACCCGTACTCCGCCAGCTCTTCGACGCTGGATATCAAACAAATCACCGACGAGTTCGAGATCGTCATTACCTGGTCGGAGCCGCACCCGGAAATCGCCGGGCAGTCGCTGAAGCAGATTGCCGAAAGCTGGTCGATGACGCTGCTGGAGGCGGGCAAGCTGTTAATGCCGGCCGGGGCGATTTACTACAACATGGACGAGCAGGATGTTAGGCGCGTGCTGAGCTATCCGGTAACGATGGTCGGCTCAGACGGCTTGCCGAATGACCCAATGCCGCATCCGCGTTTATGGGGAGCATTTCCACGCGTGCTGGGGCATTACAGCCGCGACGAGAAACTGTTCCCGCTTACCGTGGCGGTGCATAAGATGACAGGAATGTCCGCAGCCCGGTTCCAGCTCCCAAAACGCGGACTGGTGAAATGCGGCTACTTCGCCGATCTGGTAATGTTCGACCCACAAACGGTGCGCGATGTAGCAAGTTTCAGCGATCCGCAGCAGCCAGCGGCGGGCATCGAGGCGGTTATGGTCAACGGCGTGATGAGCTATGGCCAGGATAAACAGGTTATCGGGCGTGCCGGAAGGTTTTTACGCCGTTAAACATTTATCCACGAATTTGACATGTAGGGTGGATAAGCGCAGCGCCATCCACCATCAGGAAAGGAGCAACAATGAGCATTAAACGTTACGGAGTAGGCGGCAGCACCGGGACTGGCGGACAGAAACTGCCCTTCGCGAAAGCGGTAGAAGCGGGTGGCTGGCTGTACGTCTCAGGGCAAACGCCGATGAAAGACGGTGAGGTCGTGGAAGGCGGCATTATCGAGCAGTCCCGCCTGGCGATTCAGAACTGCGTGGACATCATGGAAAGCGCCGGTTATACCCTGGCGGACGTGGTGCACGTCAAAGTGTTCCTGACCGACTCCCGCTACTTCCAGTCGTTTAACAAAGTGTTCAGCGAATTCTTCGCCGACCATCCGCCAGCCCGCGTGTGCTGCGTGGCCGACCTGGTGGTGGACTGCAAAGTAGAAGTGGATTTGACCTGTTATAACGCCGATCGCGCAAAATAAAATGCACCACGGCGGATAACGCTTACGCTTATCCGCCCTATAAATCATTAAATAATAATATTCGGTATGTTTCTCAATATGCCAACGGGTTTCCTGTAGGTTTTTTTCAGGCGGCTAATTTCACCTTTATTATTAATCTGGAAGTGAGTTATGAATAGCAATGTATTTTTAATCGGATTCATTATTTATGCTCTCGCCATGATTTGGCTTGGCTGGTTTGTTTCGCGGAACCAAAAAAGCGGTGAGGATTTCCTGCTCGGCGGTCGTTCCCTGCCAATGTTTTTAACTCTGGGTTCAACAGTCGCCACCATGGTCGGCACTGGCTCCAGTATGGGGGCCGTTGGTTTTGGTTACAGCAATGGTTGGGCAGGCATGCTGTATGGCCTTGGGGGCGCAGTCGGGATCTTATTGGTCGCCTGGTGGTTTGCACCGATCAGAAAATTGCGCTTTATGACCATGAGTGAAGAGTTGTCTTATTATACCGGCGGTAGCCATATTGTTAAAAATATTGTCGGGCTGCTGATTTTCATCGCCTCAATTGGCTGGCTTGGCGCGCATATTCTTGGCGGGAGTTTATATTTATCATGGGCTACCGGTCTTGATTTAACCCTGGCGAAAATTGTTATTGCGCTAGCTTTCGCTATTTATGTGGTTATTGGTGGTTATTCTGCTGTGGTGTGGACTGATACTATTCAGGCGCTGATTTTATTCTTCGGTTTTATCCTGATGGCTATCCTTGCGGTAGTCCACGTTGGCGGATGGGATGCCATCCAGCACGCGATGGACCCGAAAGCATTGAGTTTCCTCGCGGTCGATAAACTGGGTGCTATCCCTGCTTTGTCT
Source organism: Dryocola clanedunensis subsp. sulfonylureivorans (assembly GCF_016756775.1). Classification (GTDB taxonomy): domain Bacteria; phylum Pseudomonadota; class Gammaproteobacteria; order Enterobacterales; family Enterobacteriaceae; genus Dryocola; species Dryocola clanedunensis. The sequence goes on from NZ_JAERMU010000016.1 coordinate 74,934, forward strand.
CTGGCCACGGTTATCGGTGTTGGCGTACTGGCAACGCCGTCCTATCGCCAGCGGATCTATTCCGGAAAAGATGTTTCGTCGGTTCGCCGTTCGTTTGTCTATACCGGTGTCCTGTACCTGTTCTTCTCTATTCTGCCTGCCATTATCGGCATGGCGGCCTACACCATGAACCCGTCGCTGGAAAATACTAATTACGCTTTCCTGTTTGCGACGAGCTTCCTGCCGAGCGTGCTGGGGATGATCGTGTTGATTGCCGGTCTTTCGGCGACCATGTCTTCGGCCAGTTCTGATGCGATTGCCGCTGTGGCCATCATGATGCGCGATCTGTACACGATGGTGACAGGCCGAATGCCTGCGGAAAACCGGGCCATCACGCTCTCCCGCTGGATGCTGGTCGTGGTGATCGGCCTGGCGCTGATTTTCGCCCTGACATCTAATGACATCATCAGCTATATCACCAAAATGATCTCCACGCTGATGTCTGGTCTGTTTGTCTGCTCCATTCTTGGGCGCTTCTGGAATCGCTTTAACTGGCAGGGCGCGATAACGGCGCTGCTTGCAGGCGCGGTGGTGTCCATTGCCGTGCTGGTGAATGACAGCTGGATGGCATTCTGGGGCAACCCTTGTATCCCTTCCGTCCTGGCGAGCCTGTTTGGCGCGATACTGGTGACGGTCATCACGCCTGCCAGTAAAGTCAGCCGCGAAGAGGCGCTGGAGATGATTACTCGCGAACGTGAAAGCCAGCCGGAAGCCGTACCGGTGCCGCTGGGCAAACGCGCAACGGGGAACGCACGATGAGCGACAGCTATATCGCTATCGACTGGGGGTCAACGCACCTGCGCGCCTGGCTGTATCGCCGCGGGCAGTGCGTGGAGAGTCTGCAGCTGCCGTATGGCGTAAGCCGTCTGGCAGAGCAAACCGCCCGTGACGTCTTCGATAAGCACATTGCGCCGTGGCGTGAGCAGGAAGCGATCCCGGTGGTGATGGCCGGGATGATTGGCAGCGATGCTGGCTGGCAGCCGGTGCCGTATCTGGCCTGCCCGGTTTCGCTGCACGAACTGAGCGCCCGGCTTTTTGATGTGGCTGAAAATGTGTGGATTGTGCCGGGGGTCAAAACCGAGCGAAACGTGATGCGCGGCGAAGAGACTCAGCTGCTGGGGGCGATGCAGCTGTCGCCCGCAGGCTGTTACGTCATGCCCGGTACGCACAGCAAATGGGTGCAGGTTGCGGGCGGCGCGGTAAACGGGTTTGAGACTGCGATGACCGGCGAGCTGCACTACATCCTGATGAACCACTCTCTGATTGGTAAAGGGCTACCGGAACAGCAGGATGACAGCGCGGCGTTTGCGGACGGTGTGAGCAGCGGGCTGGAATCGCCCGCGCTTATCAACAAACTCTTTACCGCAAGGGCGGCCCGGGTGCTGGGCGACCTGCCGCCCGAGTCGGTCAGCGAGTGGCTGTCTGGCCTGCTTATCGGGGCCGAAGTAGCCACTTTGCGCGACGACATTCGTCAGGTCACGCTGGTCGGGGGAGCGTCGCTTTGCCGCCGTTACCGCACGGCATTAAGCCAGTCCGCCATTGAGGTCAGCGAAATAGCGGGCGATACCGCTTTCCAGCAAGGGATAAGGAGCATTTTAAATGCAAGACGCTAAAGCACTGGTCGCGATCCTGCGCGGCATTCAGCCTCATGAGGCCAGCGAGCACGTAGGCGCGCTGATGGAAGAAGGGTTTCGCTATATTGAGATCCCGCTTAACTCACCGGAGTGGATGAAAAGCATTCCAGAGATGGTGGCGAAATACGGCGAAAATGCTGTGATTGGTGCGGGAACCGTACTGAAAGTTGAACAGGTGGATTTTCTGGCGGAGGCCGGGGCAAAGCTGGTGGTGACGCCGAACACTAATCCGGCGGTGATCCGCCGTGCGGCTGATGCGGGAATGCTGGTTTGCGCCGGCTGCGCCACGGCAACCGAAGCCTTTTCCGCGCTGGATGCGGGCGCGCAGTGGCTGAAAATCTTCCCCTCTGCCGCTTTTGGTCCGGCTTATATTGCGGCGCTGAAAGCCGTATTGCCGCCGGAAATACCGGTGCTGGCGGTTGGCGGCGTGACGCCGGAAAACCTGGGCGAGTATTTAAAAGCAGGCTGCGCCGGGGCCGGGCTTGGCAGCGATTTGTATTGCGCCGGGCAGGGCGTTGAGGTGACGCGGGCGCAGGCCAGAAGGTTTATGGCGGCATTTTTAGCATGATTTTGCCGGATGACGCTGCGCTTATCCGGCCTACAGACCCGTAATGGGGTGAGGGTAACTAATCCCCCAGCGGCTGGCGGTCCACGCCGCCGCGGTGGCTGTCCAGCGCCAGCTTGATACGGCGCAGCCGGTCTTTCGCCTGACTCTTATTGGCCATTGCCAGCTCGGTGGCCAGCACGTCCACCATCGCCAGCATCGCGTAGCGCGAAGTGCTCGGCTTAAAGATGTAGTCGTTCTCCCGCACGATCAGCGGCAGCACAACGTCGGCATTGGCGGCAAGCGGCGTCTCCTCCGGGGTGATAGCGATGACCTTCGCGCCGTACTGTCTTGCCATCGCGGCACTCTCAATGATCTCTTTCGTATAGCCGCCCAGCGACAGTGCCAGCACCACGTCGTTTGGTGTGACGGCGGAGCACATCATGCGCACCAGCAGACCGTCGCTCTGGCTGACGACCGGCAGGCCCAGGCGGAACAGACGGAACTGCACCTCCTGCGCGCAGATCGTCGAGCCGCCGCCCATGCCAATCGCCAGAATTTGCCGCGCGTTGCTCAGCCAGTCAACGGCTTTGTTGAGCGATTCCGGGTTCAGCGCGCGGCGGTTGATTTCCAGCACGTTGATGATAGTTTCATAAATTCCCTGCACCCCTTCCAGGTCCGGCACGTCGAGAATAAAGCGCTGTCCGACGGCCAGCGACTGGGCGAGCTTCACCTTTAGTTCGCGTACGTCTTTACAGCCAATCGCCCGGGCAAAGCGGGTAATCGAGGCCTGGCTTGTCTCGGTAAGGCGCGCCATTTCTGCAATCGGCAATGTTGCGGCGGACTGCACGTCATCGAGAATGAACTGCGCGATGCGCTTTTCCGTGGCGGTCAGCTCCACAAAGCGGTCGGTGATACAGGAGATAATGTCGATGGAGAAGGCCATGGCGCGTCCCTGAAAGTAAGGATATTAATGTGGTACTTTGTACCACAGATCAGGTCAGCTGTCCGGCCTCCCGTTTTGCCTGTCTGCGGGACGACCAGATAAACGCCGCGATGAACACGATGGCCGACAGAACGACGATGGTCGGGGCCGGGGCGCTGTCGATAAAGAACGAGGCGTAAACGCCGATAAACGAGACGCTCAGGGCGATAGCCAGCGCTGTCAGCATCATCGACAGGAAGGTGCGGGTCAGCAGCGAGGCGATGGCACCTGGGGCGATAAGCAGGGAGATCGCCAGAATGATGCCGACGGCTTTCAGTGCGGCGACGATGGTCAGCGCCACCATGCACAGCAGGCCATAATGCAGCAGCCTGGTATTCAGGCCCGACGCCTGCGCCTGGGTCGGGTCAAAGGCGTGCAGCAGAAAATCTTTCCATTTCACGGCGACAATCGCCGCGGTCACCAGCGCAATAACGCCCGTTTGCACAATGTCCGCCAGGCCTACGCCGAGCATATCGCCAAACAGGATATGGTCCAGGTGGATCTCCGGCTTCAGGTAGACGTAGAGCACCAGCCCCGCGCCAAACATGCCGGAGAAAACTATCCCCATTACCGTATCGCGCTTGATACGGCTGTTCTCCTGCAAATAGCCGGTGGCTAAAGCGCAGAACAATCCCGCAATAAACGCGCCGATCCCCAGCGGCAGCCCGATCATCCAGGCGATCACCACGCCGGGAAATACCGCGTGGCTCATGGCATCGCCCATCAGCGCCCAGCCTTTCAGCACCAGGAAGCAGGAGAGCAGGGCGCAGGGCACCGCAATCAGCGCGGTTATCACCAGCGCGTTAACCATAAAGTCGAACTGAAACGGCGAAAGCAGCGTGTCGATGAGGCTCACTGGCTGGCTCCTTGTGCAAGACGGGCGCGTTTGCGGTTTGCCAGCAGGCCGTGCTTCGGCGCAAAGACAAAGGCCAGCAGGAACAGAATGGTTTGCAGCACGACGATAATGCCGCCCGTTGCGCCATCGAGGTAGTAGCTGGCGTAGGTACCGACCGCGCTGGTCATGCTTCCTAATGCCACGGAAATCATCAGCAATTTCGGGAAGCGGTCGGTCAGCAGATAGGCTGTCGCGCCCGGGGTCACTACCATGCAAATCACCAGAAATGCGCCAACAGTTTGCAGCGCGGCAACCGTGGTCACTGACAGCAGCGTAAAAAACAGCCCCTTGAGTAGGGTGGGATTCAGGCCAATGGAGCGGGCATGGTTTTCATCGAAGAAAGTGACCATCAGGTCTTTCCACTTCACCAGCAGGATCGCCAGCGACACGAAGCCGATGACCGCCAGCTGGACGATATCCGCCGGGGCGATGGCCAGAATATTGCCGAGCACGATAGTCTGGATATTTACCGAAGTCGGGTTCAGCGACACCATAAACAGCCCGAGGCCGAAGAACGACGAGAAGATCAGCCCAATGATGGTGTCCTCCCGCAGGCGCGTGCGCTGGTTCAGAAAAAGCATGGTGGCCGCCGCCAGCCCGCCGGAGAAAAAGGCACCGAGGGAAAAGGGCAGGCCAAGCATATAAGCGCCCGCGACGCCCGGCACGATGGAGTGTGAAAGCGCGTCGCCAATCAATGACCAGCCTTTCAGCATCAGGTAGCAGGAAAGAAACGCACAGACGCCGCCGACCAGCGCGGATACCCAGATGGCGTTGAACATGTAGCCATAGGAGAACGGCTCAAGCAGGATGCTCATCGGCTACTCCCCTTTTACGGCGCGAATAAATGGGCGTTCGTCGTCCGTTACCACGCTGGTTTCCAGCCCCGTCAGGGTGACGTGACGCAGCACGCCGCTGAAAGCAATTTCGAGGTTTTCCTGGGTGAAGGTTTCCCGTGTTGGCCCGTAAGCGAGGATGGTGCCTTTCACCAGTACCGTCTGGTCGCAGTAGTCGGTCACCGCGCCAAGGTTATGGGTGGCGACCAGCATGGTGCGGCCTTCGTCGCGCAGCTCACGCAGCAGGTTGATGATCTGCTCTTCGGTTTTAACATCCACGCCGGTGAACGGCTCATCCAGCAGAATGACCTGTCCGTCCTGGGCGATGGCGCGGGCCAGAAACACGCGCTTTTTCTGCCCGCCGGACAGCTCACCAATCTGCCGGTGGCGAAAATCACTCATCCCCACGCGGGCCAGCGCATGATCTACGGCCTGTTTATCCATCTTGCCCGGAATGCGCAGCATTCCCATATGGCCATAGCGTCCCATCATCACCACGTCCTCCACAAGAACCGGGAACGACCAGTCCACGTCCTCCGACTGGGGCACGTAAGAGACGATATTCTGGCGCAGCGCTTTTTTGGTCGGCATGCCAAGAATCGAAATTGAACCTTTCGCCAGGTGCACGAAGCCCATAATCGCCTTGAAAAGGGTAGATTTGCCGGAGCCGTTAACCCCGACCAGCGCCGCGATGGTGCCCGTTGGGATCGTGAACGTTGCATCGCGCAGCGCGGTGTGGCCGTTACGGTAGGTGACGCTGGCGTTCTGTACGGAGATGCCGAATCTGCCCGTCATTTTTGCGCCCCTTCGTTAATGCCCTGAACCAGGGTGGCGGTGGTGACGCGCAGAAGATCGAGATAGGTCGGCACCGGGCCGTCAGCCGCGCTCAGAGAATCCACGTACAGCACGCCGCCGTAGTGGGCGCCGGATTCACGAGCGACCTGGCGCGCGGGCTTATCGGAGATGGTGCTTTCGCTGAAAATCACCGGAATGTGGTTTTTACGAATGGTGTCGATGACCTTGCGCACCTGCTGCGGCGTCCCCTGCTGGTCGGCGTTTATCGGCCAGAGATACAGCTCTTTCAGTTTGAAGTCGTTGGCGAGGTAGGAGAAAGCCCCCTCGCTGGTGACCAGCCAGCGCTTTTCCGCAGGGATTTTTGCCAGTTCGGCCTGCAGCGGTTGCAGCGTAGCTTTGATCTTTTGCTTATAAGTTTCGGCGTTTTTTGCGTAGATGGCCGCATTTTCAGGATCGTACTTGCTGAACGCATCGCGGATATTATCGACGTAGATCAGCGCATTTTGCGGCGACATCCATGCGTGGGGGTTGGGCTTGCCGTCGTAAGGGCCTTCGGTGATGCTGGTGGGGGTGATGCCAGTGGAGACAACCACTTCCGGCACGCCGTTGAGATGCTGATAAAACCTCTGGAACCAGAGTTCAAGGTTCAGGCCATTGGCTAAAATGAGCTGCGCGCCCTGTGCCCGGCGGATATCCCCCGGCGTAGGCTGGTATTCATGGATTTCAGCGCCGGGCTTAGTGATGGACTCCACGTCCGCCGCGTCGCCCGCCACGTTCTTCGCCATATCTGCGATAACGGTAAAGGTGGTAACAGCTTTGAATTTATCCTTCGCCCACGACTGGGCAGAGGTGAGCATCAGCGCCAGCATTACGCCGACGATCGCCCGTTTTTGTACCGCGGCCTTTCCGAACATGACATCCCCTTAACGCATGATAAATGCACAGATATAGCAATTGCTATAAAACATAGCCGCAGCTATGTTTAAATGCAAATAATTATCATTTAGTTAGGGTGCTTAGGGTTTAAGCCGATTTGTCCTTCAGGGGCTTCAGCGCGTTTTCAATCATGGCCAGGCCAGTCTTGTTTTTGTCTTTCAGATACAGATCGTTGAGCTGGTGCATCTCTTCAAGATGAGTCAACGCCTTGAAAGAGGAGTGAATTTCGCTGTGCGGATTGAGGATATCATCGGTATCTGCCTGCTGAACGCTTTCCTGCTGCTTAATTTCCGCCGTCAGCCGCACGATGGTTTGCTGGTTCGCTGAGTGCATGCCCTGCAGTTCAGCCGGGTTCGCCTGGCTGTCGGTGGTGGCGGTGACGGCAGGCAGGGTGATTTTATTGACGGCATTAACCATATCATCGGCTGGTTTTGCACAACCAACCAGCGCGAGTGCCAGCAGTAAGGTGGTTTTTTTGAACATGGGATTTCCTCAATGGCAAACGGCGTTGCAGCACTTCTGCTGCCGTTTCGGCTGTGAAAAATACCCGTAACGACGGTCAGGAAACCACCAGAAAGTTGTTTAAATTTAAACTTAAAGAGCCGGCAGACGCTGGCTCCACGGAGCAGAAATGGGCAACGTTTGGGTTTACTGATAGGTAAAAGTGAACTGCACCGCGCCCTTTACCGTTCCCAAATCAATCGCTTGTGTTGAGGTTCGAATGACACGCGCTGCCAGGGGAAACACAGCTGTCTGGTCAGTCACGGTAACCGGAACGGACATGCTGCTGCCATTTGAAAGCGCGCGAGAAGTATCGTTTTCAGGTTCGATGACGAGTCCAGATGCCAGAAAGCAAAAAACCAGCCCTTAGGCTGGTTTCTTTAAATAGTGGTGCCCGGACTCGGAATCGAACCAAGGACACGGGGATTTTCAATCCCCTGCTCTACCGACTGAGCTATCCGGGCAACGGGGCGCATTAAACCGTAAAGGCCGTTGGGCGTCAACGGCTTTGTCATAAAAAAGTGCTTAAACGGTGTTGATTGCCTGCTTTTCAGACAGAGTGGTTAAAAAGCTAGCCTCAGGTCAGCGCGCCACCCTTGCGGCACTGGGCAAAGCGCAGAATATCTTCCGCAAGACGCTGAGCGGTGTCGATGTCCGCCTGGCTACGGTTGACCAGAAGCTTGCTCAGACAGCCTTCCAGCACCAGGTCCATCTGATGGGCGACCATCACCGGATCGTCCACCTCAAGCTGGGTCAGCAGCTCGTGAGTGTACTCCCACGCCCGTTTTTTCTGCTGGTCGGCCAGCTGATGAACAGGGTGGGAAGCATCCGGGTAAAGGGTGCAGGCGGCAATTAGCAGGCAGCCGGGATAGCGCTCATTGTTGACGCATTCGGTCAGAGCCTCATAGCGCTTCATCAGCTTTTGCTCAATCGACAGTGAATCGTCGAGCATGAACTGACGGCGCCAGGCCTCGGCCTGCTGGCTCAGGTAGCGCAGCGCGTCGTACAGCAGCGCTTCGCTGTCGGGCCAGTATTTTTCGATGACATGCAGCGGCTGGTCCGCCTCACCTGCGACCATCTCCAGGGTGGTGCTGGCAATCCCTTCACGTTCAAGGACGTGCAGGGCGTGCTCAAGTACGTCTTCGCGTTGCACGGTATTCTCCTCCGTCGTTCAACGGGTTATCCCACATTAGTGTTGTTTACTGCGCCTGTTTGCGCAAATGCGTGTCGAAAGCGCCGGCGTCCATAAAGCCCGTGACGCGGGCGGCAGGGCGCTCCTGGCCTTCGGCATCAAAGAACAGAATCGTCGGCAGGCCTAATACGTTCAGATGCTTTAACAGTGCCACATCCTGCGCGTTATTGGCAGTGACATCTGCCTGGAGCAGCACGGTATTTTCCAGCTGCTTCTGAACCTGCGGATCGCTGAAGGTATATTTCTCGAACTCTTTACAGGCCACGCACCAGTCGGCGTAGAGGTCCAGCATCACCGGCTGGCCTTTCGCCTTCGCCAGCGCCTGGTCGAGCTGTTCGACGTTAGCGATACGTGTGAAATTCAGGTGCAGCTGGCTGGCGGTCACCGTTGTGCCGAATGCCCAGTCCTGAAGCGGCTTCGCGCTAACAAGCGCGGCACCCAGCAGGATAATTTGTATCAGGCGCATCCATGGTTTGCTGGCCTGCAAGCTGGTGATAAACGCCCAGCAGAAAAATGCCACGCCCAGCAGACCCCACAGACGAACGCCCCAGACATCGCCAATCACGCGTTCGAGCAGGAACACCGGCAGCGCCAGGATCACAAAGCCGAAGGCAATTTTAACCGTCTCCATCCACGGGCCGTTTTTCGGCAGCAGGCGATTGCCAAAGACGGTGATCAGGATCAGCGGCAGGCCCATGCCCAGCGCATAGAGATAGAGCGTACCGCCGCCGAGCCACATGTTTCCGCTCTGTGCGATATACAGCAGGATGGCGCTAAGCGGCGCGGTAGTGCAGGGCGAACAAATCAACCCTGCCAGCGCGCCCATTGCAAAGACGCCTCCCGCCGAACCCCCTTGCTGACGGTTGCTCATCAATGTGAGACGCGTTTGCAGCGAGGAGGGGAGCTGCAGGGTAAACAGCCCGAACATGGACGCGGCAAGCAATACAAACAGCGCCGACAGCCCGATTAGCACGTACGGGTGCTGTAGCGCGGCCTGGAACTGTAATCCCGCAGCCGCTACCACCAGGCCCAGCGCGGTATAGGTAATCGCCATCCCCTGCACATAGACAAAGGCCAGCAGCAGGGCGCGCCCGGTTGATAAACGCTGTTTCCCGCCCAGCACGATGCTGGAGATGAGCGGATACATCGGCAGCACGCACGGCGTGAAGGCGATACCGATGCCGATCAGGAACGCCCAGAGTGCGGAGAACGGGAGCTGGTTAGACTCTATGTCGCCTGTTCCCCTCACCCCGACCCTCTCCCCAGAGGAGGAAAGGGAGGAAGATTGCTCCGCGCTGATTTGTCCCCTCTCCTGGGGGAGAGGGTTAGGGTGAGGGCGACTTTCTTCAGAAGTCACGACCTCACTCAGCGGCACTGTTTTCGTCTCTGGCGGGTAGCAGAATCCGGCCTCGGCGCAGCCCTGGTACGTCACGCTTAGCGTCGCGCCTTTAGTAGCGCTGTTCACCGTCACCGGCAGGTTCAACTCCCCGGTATAAATCTCGGTTTTGCCATAAAACTCATCTTCGTGCCAGGCTGCTTTCGGCATGGCTGGCGGCGCGATATCTGCCTGCGCCGGGTTGAGTTTGATTTGCTGCCGATACAGGTAGTAGCCGGGCTTTATCTGCCAGTTCAGGTTGAGCTGGTTGCCAGACTGCTGGAAATCAAAGGCGAAAGCCTGGTCGACCGGGACGAACTGTGGTTTGCCCTGGTTATCAAACAGACCTGCGAAAGTTTGCGTGCTGAAGAGCAGGAAGATCAGCGTAAAGATGCGTAGAGCCATGAGAGGTATTCACTATCTCCGTGGGTAACTGGCAGAACCAGTAATTCAGGTGTTTTGTAAGGATGGTGTTTTTTCAGGCAGGCCAGCAGCGCTTCCTGATGGGCGATGTCGCTTTTGAGCACCATCTGCACCTCATACTCCTGTTCCATTTTCCCTTCCCAGTAGTAGAGCGAGGTGGCGCCGGGCAGCAGAGTCACGCACGCGGCGAGCTTTTCTGCCAGCACGAGGGCGGCAAGATCCTGTGCAGTAGCTTCATCCGGGGCAGTACAGAATATGACAACGGCCTGAGTAGTCGACATCGTAAACCTCCTCTGTAGGGAAACTGCGGGTGACTATAGCACGGCGGGACGAGCGAGAAGAGATACGGGCCGCAAAGCGACCCGCGTTTTGGGATATTTAAAGAATGAAGCTGCCCAGCAGGAAGCCGAAGCAGACCGAAAGCACAACGCCTATCGTGCCCGGAATAAAGAACGGATGGTTAAAGACGAATTTGCCAATGCGCGTGGTGCCGGTGTCGTCCATCTGTACCGCAGCGACCAGCGTCGGGTAGGTTGGCAGAATAAACAGGCCGGAAACTGCGGCAAAAGAAGCGACCGCGGTCAGTGGCGAAACGTTCAGGGCCAGGGCCATTGGCATCAGCGCTTTGGCCGTAGCCGCCTGCGAGTAGAGCAGCGCAGAGGCGAAGAAGAAAATAACCGCCAGCAGCCACGGATGGCTCTGGATCACGCTACCGGCCGTCTCTTTAATCCATTCGATGTTGGCGGAAACAAACGTATCACCCAGCCAGGCCACGCCCAGAATACAGATACAGGCGCTCATGCCCGCTTTGAACGTGCTGGAGCTAAGAATGCTTTCAGTTTCCACGCCGCAGAAAACGGTAGTCAGCGTGGCGACGGACAGCATGATAATCAGGATCGCATTGGTGGTATTCATCAATGGCGTAGCGACCAGGCCCAGGCTCGGGCTGTTAATGATGGCGTAGATAACAACGCAGACCACCCCAAGCAGGAACATCAGCACGGACGCTTTAGCCCGCGGTTTAATTTCCAGCTGCTTGTCGCCGCGCAGCTCGATAAGCCCCTCTTCCAGGCGCTTGCGGTAAACCGGATCGTCAGAGAGTTTCGAGTTAAACAGCTTAGAAACCAGGAAAGACATGATCAGCACGGCCATCAGCGTAGAGGGGATAACCACCGACAGCAGATGAATGTAGCTGACGCCATGGCCCTCAAGCACGGAGGACATATACACCACTGCCGCGGAAATTGGCGACGCGGTGATGGCGATCTGAGCGGACACGACTGCGGTAGAGAGAGGGCGACAAGGCTTGATACCTTGTTCTTTCGCCACCTCCGCGATGACCGGTAATGTGGCCAGGGAGATATTGCCCGTACCGGCAAAAATCGTCAGGAAGTAGGTCACTATGGGGGCGAGGATGGTGATGTATTTTGGGTTCTTGCGCAGCAGTTTTTCAGTTTGATTCACCAGGTAGTCAAGACCGCCTGCGATTTGCATGGCGGAAATCGCCGCAATCACCGCCATGATGATGGAAATCACATCAAAAGGGATATGCCCAGGTTTTACCCCGATGAGCGCCAGTACCAGTACTCCGAGTCCTCCCGCATACCCAATGCCTATACCGCCTAACCTTGCGCCAAGAAAGATGGCTGCCAACACAATGATGAGCTCGATGACTATCATGGATGCTTCCTTGAAGATTAATGAGATGAAAATGAGTTGTTGTATTATTGTTTGACTGAAACGAAAAAGGCACGTCGCGATGGACGTGCCTTTTGGCTTAGCTAGCTACCGGTGAGTATCATTGTTCGCTTTCATCCGTGTAGCGTTTTGCTTTGTAGACCGGATGCATCAGGTTGTGGACCGAGAAGATATCGTCCAGCTCTGCCTCCGTTAGCAGGCCCCGCTCCAGTACGACCTCGCGAACGCTCTTACCTGTTTCCGCACAAATCTTCCCGACGATGTCACCGTTGTGGTGGCCAATGAACGGATTCAGATAAGTCACAATACCAATCGAGTTGTAGACGTAGCTTTCACACACTTCTTTGTTAGCGGTGATGCCGTTGATGCATTTTTCCAGCAGGTTGTAGCAGGCGTTGGTCAGGATGTGGATGGACTCAAACATCGCCTGGCCAATCACCGGCTCCATCACGTTCAGCTGCAGCTGGCCTGCTTCGGAGGCCATGGTCACGGTAATGTCGTTGCCGATGACTTTGAAGCACACCTGGTTGACCACTTCCGGCACCACCGGGTTCACTTTGGCCGGCATGATGGAAGAGCCAGCCTGCAGCTCTGGCAGGTTGATTTCGTTCAGGCCGGAGCGCGGGCCGGAGGAGAGCAGGCGGAGGTCGTTACAGATCTTCGACATCTTCACAGCCAGGCGTTTCAGCGAGCTGTGCACCATAACGTACGCGCCGCAGTCGGATGTCGCTTCAATCAGGTCTTCCGCCGGAACACACGGCAGGTTGCTGACTTCTGCCAGCTTCTGCACGGCAAGCTGCTGGTAGCCGTCCGGGGTATTCAGACGTGTACCGATTGCCGTTGCGCCGAGGTTCACTTCCAGCAGCAGCTCTGCGGTCCGCAGCAGGTTTTTAGTCTCTTCGGTCAGCAGGACATTAAAAGCGTGGAACTCCTGGCCCAGCGTCATCGGTACCGCATCCTGAAGCTGGGTACGCCCCATTTTCAGAATGTTTTCGAATTCAACAGATTTGCGCTGGAAGCCGTCGCCGAGCTGGTTGATAGCATCGATCAGCTTGACGATAGAGGCATACACCGCGATGCGGAAACCGGTTGGATAAGCATCGTTGGTGGACTGGCATTTATTAACGTGGTCGTTCGGGTTCAGGTACTGATACTCACCTTTCTGGTGACCCATCAGCTCAAGCCCAATATTGGCGAGCACTTCATTGGTGTTCATGTTAACGGAAGTACCGGCCCCGCCCTGGTAGACGTCCACCGGGAACTGGTCCATGCATTTGCCGTTGTTCAGCACTTCGTCACAGGCCTGGATAATGGTGTTGGCAATGCTTTTCGGGATGGTTTGCAACTCCTTGTTGGCCATCGCCGCCGCTTTCTTCACCATGACCATACCGCGTACAAACTCAGGTATGTCACTGATTTTGTTGTTACTGATGTAGAAGTTTTCAATCGCTCTCAGAGTATGGATGCCGTAGTAGGCCTCCGCTGGCACTTCCCTGGTACCCAACAAATCTTCTTCGATACGAATGTTATTTAACATGTGAACCTTCTTTTTCAAGCAGCCAATAAATGCATCGTTTTTTCACGCACAGGATGTGTGGTCGTGAGATGGATAGACCGACGAATATGTCCATATTCGCCCTCCATGCCGTGATGATATGCTGATCATAGCGAAAAGCAGCTATCTGGATCACTTATTAAAAGCGACATCACATAACAATTATTAATATGTGATTTCGATCAATGCATGAATGTTTCCAGAAAAAATAACCTGGTGCTTCGATTGATCTTTGGCTAAAGCGTCACCATCTGTTAGCAATGCGTTATGGTTAACGAATTTTGCAGGTGCCGGAAGGGACTTGCCTCATCACAGGAGAACACGGTGCGCTGGATACCGTTAATTGCTATTTTTCTCTACGTTTACATAGAGATATCTATTTTTATTCAGGTCGCCCATGTGTTTGGCGTCCTGCTGACCCTGCTGCTGGTCATCTTTACCTCCATCATTGGGATGTCGCTGGTCCGCAACCAGGGCTTTAAAACCTTCATGCAGATGCAGCAAAAGATGGCGGCAGGGGAAAGCCCTGCGGCAGAGATGATCAAAAGCGTGTCGCTGGTGCTGTCCGGTTTCTTGTTGTTACTGCCCGGCTTCTTTACGGATTTCCTCGGCTTGCTGCTGTTGTTGCCGCCGGTACAAAAGCATCTGACCATGAAGCTGATGCCCCATCTGCGCTTCTCCCGTACCCCTGGGGGCGGTTTCAGCGCGGGTGCAGACGGCGGTCAGACCTTTGACGGTGAATATCAGCGTAAAGAGGAGGGTCCGAAGCGCCTCGAAGAGCATGATGATTTCCGTGATAACGACGATCGTCACAATCGTTAAAAATTATAATTTTTTTTGTTTTCCCCCCTTGAAGGGGGGAAGGCGCATCCCCATCTCTCAGGTCACCAGCCGATAACCCATTTGGGCCGGCGTTACCCAAACAATTGATACTGACTTTCTCAAAGGAGAGCTATCACATGAGTATTCGTCCACTACACGACCGCGTCATCGTCAAGCGTAAAGAAGTTGAGTCCAAGTCTGCAGGCGGCATCGTGCTGACCGGTAGCGCAGCAGGTAAATCAACTCGTGGCGAAATCATCGCTGTCGGTAAAGGCCGCATCCTGGAAAACGGTAACGTGCAACCGCTGGACGTAAAAGTCGGCGACATCGTGATTTTCAACGATGGTTACGGTGTGAAGTCTGAGAAGATCGACAATGAAGAAGTGTTGATCATGTCCGAAAGCGACATCCTGGCAATTGTTGAAGCGTAATCCGCAGGCAAATTAAACGAATTTAAGGGAAAAAAAGAATGGCAGCTAAAGACGTAAAATTCGGTAACGACGCTCGTGTGAAAATGCTGCGCGGCGTAAACGTACTGGCAGATGCAGTGAAAGTTACCCTCGGTCCTAAAGGCCGTAACGTGGTTCTGGATAAATCTTTCGGTGCACCGACCATCACTAAAGATGGTGTTTCCGTAGCGCGTGAAATCGAACTGGAAGACAAGTTCGAAAACATGGGCGCACAGATGGTGAAAGAAGTGGCCTCTAAAGCGAACGACGCTGCGGGCGACGGCACCACCACCGCCACCGTACTGGCTCAGTCAATCATCACCGAAGGCCTGAAAGCTGTGGCTGCGGGCATGAACCCAATGGATCTGAAGCGCGGCATCGACAAAGCGGTTATCGCTGCGGTTGAAGAGCTGAAAGCGCTGTCCGTACCATGCTCTGACTCTAAAGCGATTGCTCAGGTTGGTACAATCTCTGCTAACTCCGACGAAACCGTGGGTACTCTGATCGCTGAAGCGATGGAGAAAGTGGGCAAAGAAGGCGTTATCACCGTTGAAGAAGGCACCGGCCTGCAGGACGAGCTGGACGTGGTTGAAGGTATGCAGTTCGACCGTGGCTATCTGTCTCCGTACTTCATCAACAAGCCAGAAACCGGTTCTATCGAACTGGACAGCCCGTTCATCCTGCTGGCTGACAAGAAAATCTCCAACATCCGTGAAATGCTGCCAGTTCTGGAAGCCGTTGCGAAAGCCGGTAAACCACTGCTGATCATCGCTGAAGATGTTGAAGGCGAAGCGCTGGCTACGCTGGTTGTTAACACCATGCGCGGCATCGTGAAAGTGGCTGCTGTTAAAGCACCAGGCTTTGGCGACCGTCGTAAAGCAATGCTGCAGGATATCGCTATCCTGACCGGCGGTACCGTTATTTCTGAAGAGATCGGTATGGAGCTGGAGAAAGCGACCCTGGAAGATCTGGGTACTGCTAAGCGTATCGTTATCAACAAAGACACCACCACCATCATCGATGGTAACGGTGAAGAACCTGCGATTGCTGGCCGCGTCTCTCAGATCCGTCAGCAGATCGAAGAAGCCACTTCTGATTACGACCGTGAAAAACTGCAGGAGCGCGTAGCGAAACTGGCTGGCGGCGTTGCGGTAATCAAAGTCGGTGCAGCTACCGAAGTGGAAATGAAAGAGAAGAAAGCTCGCGTTGAAGATGCTCTGCACGCTACTCGTGCTGCGGTAGAAGAAGGCGTGGTGGCTGGCGGCGGCGTTGCGCTGATCCGTGTAGCTTCTAAGCTGGGTGAACTGCGTGGCGTGAACGAAGACCAGAACGTGGGTATCAAAGTTGCACTGCGTGCAATGGAAGCTCCGCTGCGCCAAATCGTGCTGAACTGCGGCGAAGAGCCATCTGTTGTTGCTAACACCGTGAAAGCGGGCGACGGTAACTACGGTTACAACGCAGCAACCGAAGAATACGGCAACATGATCGACATGGGTATTCTGGACCCAACTAAAGTCACCCGTTCTGCTCTGCAGTACGCGGCATCTGTAGCGGGTCTGATGATCACTACCGAGTGCATGGTGACCGATCTGCCTAAAAGCGACGCACCTGATTTAGGTGGCGCTGGCGGTATGGGTGGAATGGGTGGCATGGGCGGTATGATGTAACCCATAGCATCTTGTGCTAAAGAACCCTCAGTCAGAAATGACTGAGGGTTTTTTCTTTTGGGCCTCAGTCTGGTATAAGGTCTTACCGGGTGATGATAGCCCACGACTACATTGAACACAGCATTGATTACGGGGAACAACATGCGCATAAAAGTTTCAGCAGGAATGGCTGTGGCAGCGTTGCTGCTGGCGGGATGCAGTACCAGTAACGAACTGAGTGCCGCGGGCCAGAGCGTTCGCTTTGTGCAGGAAAAACCGGCCAGCAACTGCCAGCTATTGGGCAGCGCGACGGGTGAGCAGAGCAACTGGCTCTCAGGCCAGCAGGGCGATGAAGGGGGTTCCATGCGTGGAGCGGCAAACGCCCTGCGTAATAACGCCGCAGCAATGGGTGGCAACGTGATTTACGGTGTGAGCAGCCCAAGCCAGAATCTGCTGTCGAGCTTTGCGCCGACCGCAAGCGTCATGAACGGCCAGGTTTATAAGTGCCCGAACTGATGTGCTGAGTACTCATAGCAAAGCGTCGGGTAGCGCAGCGCTGCGCCGACCTGCATTTTTGTAGGGTGGATAAGCGAAGCGTCATCCACCGCTTTACTTTCAGCTCTGCCGCAGCTGTAAATCCAGCGGCGTCTTACTCGGTTCACCGCCAATCTCACGAGCAAGTTTCGGCACCATATAGCCCGAAACGAGCGTCAGCAGCTCCCGCATAATCTTTCTTGCCTCATCGTCACTGACCATAAAGTGTGCCGCGCCCTGGACTTTATCCAGCACGTGCAGGTAATAAGGCATCACTCCCGCATCAAACAGCGCATTGCTCAGTTCCGCCAGCGTCACGGCGCTATCGTTTACGCCGCGCAGCAAGACGCTCTGGTTCAGCAGCGTCACGCCAGCCTGACGCAGGCTCACCATCGCGTGACGGAACTCGTCCCCCATCTCTTGCGCATGGTTGATGTGATTCACCAGCAGCACCTGAAGGCGTGAACGGGCAAAACGAGCAGCCAGCGTATCGGTAATACGAGCCGGGATGACTATCGGCAGGCGGCTGTGGATACGCAGGCGCTTAATGTGCGGAATGGCCTCCAGTTCGCCCAGCAGCCAGTCCAGCTCGTGATCTTTGGCCATCAGCGGGTCGCCACCGGAGAAAATAATCTCGTCCAGCTCCGGATGCTCGCTGATGTACGTCAGCGCAGCCTGCCAGTTTCGCTTGTTGCCCTGATTGTCGGCATACGGGAAGTGGCGGCGGAAGCAGTAGCGGCAGTTAACGGCACAGCCACCCTTTACCAGCAGCAAAGCACGGTTGCGATATTTATGCAGCAGACCTGGTACAACGCTGTGTTGCTCTTCCAGCGGATCGGTACTGAAGCCGGGGGCGGCAACAAACTCTTCCTGAGCGGTCAATACCTGGCGCAGCAGCGGATCGTGTGGATTACCTTTTTCCATGCGGGCAACGAAGGCACGCGGGACGCGAAGGGCGAAAAGTCGACGCGCGTCACGCCCAGCCAGCAGATCTTCATCGGCATCTACATTCAAAATGTGCAGCAGTTCATC
Organism: Dryocola clanedunensis subsp. sulfonylureivorans; assembly: GCF_016756775.1. Classification (GTDB taxonomy): domain Bacteria; phylum Pseudomonadota; class Gammaproteobacteria; order Enterobacterales; family Enterobacteriaceae; genus Dryocola; species Dryocola clanedunensis. The sequence goes on from NZ_JAERMU010000016.1 coordinate 92,822, forward strand.
CGGATTGGTTATAACATCGGCAAGTTGCGTTAACCAATCTTCTCTGCGGGGGGGATTTAGGGTTACAATGTGTGCCATTTTTTGGCTAAGCTACCAATTAACAATTTCAGAGGGCCTTATGGCGACTTATTCTAGCAACGATTTTCGTGCCGGTCTTAAAATCATGTTCGAAGGCGAACCTTACGCTGTCGAATCCAGTGAGTTCGTGAAACCAGGTAAAGGCCAGGCGTTTGCTCGCGTGAAAATGCGCCGTCTGCTGACCGGCACCCGCGTTGAGAAAACCTTCAAATCTACCGACTCCGCCGAAGGCGCAGACGTTATCGATATGAACCTGACTTATCTGTACAACGACGGTGAGTTCTATCACTTCATGAATAACGAAACTTTCGAGCAGCTGGCTGCTGACGAGAAAGCTATCGGTGATAATGCTAAATGGATGCTGGATCAGGCCGAATGTATCGTGACCCTGTGGAACGGCCGTCCAATCGCCGTACAGCCACCAAACTTCGTGGAACTGGAAATCGTTGAAACCGATCCAGGCCTGAAAGGCGACACCGCAGGTACCGGCGGTAAACCAGCTAAGCTGACCACCGGCGCCGTGGTTAAAGTGCCATTGTTCGTACAGATTGGCGAAGTTATCAAAGTTGATACTCGCACTGGCGAATACGTTTCTCGCGTTAAGTAATCCACGCGTGACCGCGGCGTAGCTTATAGGGCTGCGCCGCCGCTAGCTGAGAGGCAGGGAAAATGAATCGTATCAAACTTCTTCTTATACTCGTATTTCTGACGTCATTCCTGAGCGGCTGCAACGCCACGCGCGGCTTCGGCGAAGATCTGCAGCATCTGGGTGGTTCAATTGAGCGTGCGGCCAATAAATAACTTCCATCACTCCTAAAAAATCCTGGATCGCCGTCAGTTTTCTTTTTTTTGGCTATGCTTAAGTGGCTATACACAAACACATGGGCAAAAAAGGAAAAATGTCATGCTTAAGAAAACTATTGCAGCGTTCTTTTCACTCGTGGTGCTGTCGTCATTACTGACTGCTTGTAATACCACGCGCGGCGTTGGTGAAGATATTCAAGATGGTGGTAACGCGATTTCTGGCGCAGCAACGAAAGCGCAGGACTAACGTATGTCGTTACGGTACGGTAATCGTTGCCGTACCGTTATTATATAGCTGTCATTGAGGGTGTCAGGAATAAAGAAAATCGATTGTCTGCCCCTAGCTTCATACGAATATTCCGCTTGTAGGTATAAACCGTCTTTGTGCTGATCCCCATTGTTCTGGCTATCATCTCGTTGCTGGTCGCATCCGTCCATAATGTCAAAACTCGCTCTTCGCGCAATGTCAGTAACGGCGTAATTGCCTGCTGGCGAAATCTGCAAGGAGGACGCGAAGCAATAATATATTCCGTTAACTCTCGTAATTCTTTCAGAGGCATCGCTTTACTGACGCTTTCTGCTGTTTCCCATTTGCGGCAGTACTGCTCTATCAGCGGATGCTTTCCGTTTTGCATAACCATCAGGCGCGTTGACTTCTCACAGGCTGAATAGATAGCTGAAAGTTGGCTAATACTGTGTAGGGTGTCGGAAAAGCCCGAAAAATCCGCAATCACCATATCGGGCTGCCACTGAATTATTTTTTCACGGGCTACCAGCAAATTATCGGTTTCGGAAATTGAGAATTGATTATCTTTGCTTATTAATTCTTTCATCCCTTTACGGCTATAAATACATCGATCAATAAGTAATATTTTAACCATTTTTAATGTTCACGATATTCATTATTGTTGCCTTTGCAGGATGAGACGGTACGTTATAATGATATAAGCAATGTCCGTCATTTGAATTGTTGAACTGCGTCACGATCGTGAGCCATTTCCAGGCTTAGTAAACGGCAATAAACTGATGTAACGCAAGGAATGAGAATAGAAGCCGGAGGGGCTTTTATTGTTCGGACTGAATGCTAAACTATCTCTTTCATCTCAGCCTTGCGGGACGACCCGCCTGCGCTTCTTATCTTTCCGGGGACGACCCCTTCACGAGGAGCGGTTATGTCCTGGTTTGTTCTTTTCATTGCTGGTTTGCTGGAAGTCGTCTGGGCGGTAGGGCTGAAATACACCCACGGATTTAGCCGTTTGTGGCCAAGCGTGGTGACGATTGTGGCGATGGTGCTGAGCATGGCGTTGCTGTCATGGGCGATGAAAACGCTGCCGACGGGTACGGCCTACGCGGTCTGGACCGGTATCGGTGCCGTAGGGGCTGCCACCACGGGGATTCTACTGTTAGGGGAATCTGCCAGCCCGGCCCGCATTGCGAGCCTGGCGATGATCGTCATTGGTATCATTGGTCTGAAACTCAGCACCCACTAACCTTTCTGCTGTATCCACAGGAGCTTCTCAACCGGGAAGCCCTGGCGGGTTGCGGTCTCCAGCATCTGCTGTTTGACCTCCGGGCTGATAGTTGGCGTGCGGGAGAGTATCCACAAATAGTCGCGATTCGGCCCGCAGACCAGCGCATGGCGATAATCTTTATCCAGCGCGATGATGTTGTAGCCACCGTAGAACGGCCCAAAGAACGAGACCTTCAGGGCCGCCCGGTCGGGGCTGCCGGTGAAGTAAGCTTTACCGATACTTTGCTGCCATTTCTGCCGATCGGGGTTAAAGCCCCGGTTCACCACGCGTATCCCACCATCGTCCATCAGACTGTAAGTCGCGGTCACCTGCTGCAGGCCTCGTTCGAAGCGGTGGTCGAAGCGGGCAATTTCATACCATTGTCCAAGGTAGCGCTTAGCATCGAAATTATTCACCACCGTGACGTTGGGCGGCGGCGTGGGGGTACTACAGGCAACTACCAGAAATGCCACAGAGACAGCAGAAACAATCGGCCAGATGCGCATTGCAATTTCCTTGTCAGCTTTTTTGCTAAGTGTAGATGGCGGTTACTCAAACCGTATGCGGTGGAAAAAATAAAACGATTTTGTAAGGTGGATAAGTGGTTACCTCATCCACCCTGCAAGGGTCTTTATTGTAGCGCCTGCAAAATACTGTACGCCGCCTTTACACGCTCGGTGTTCGGGTAGTTTTTATTAGCCAGCATCACGATAGCGAGCTGTTTTTCAGGAATGAAGGCGGCGTAAGCACCAAAACCGTTGGTCGAGCCAGTTTTGTGTACCCAGGATGCCGGATTTGCGGGGGCTGGAGGGGTCATCGCCACAACTGGGGTGGCGGCTAAGGCGACTTTATTATCGCTGCCTTTGATGACCGTGCTGGCATCTACCGGCCAGTTCAGCATTTCCCAGCCCAGCCCCTGATACATGTTTCCTGCACGCCAGTAGCGTGACTGGGCAAGCTCAATCCCCTGCTGCAACGTCGGTGTTTTTACACTCTGAGGCTGCATATTTGCCTGAACCCAGCTCGCCATATCTTCAATATTGGTTTTTACCCCATAGGCTTCTGCATCCAGCATACCGGGAGAGACGCGCACAGGTTTGCCGTCGCGGTAACCCCAGGCATAGTGGTTTTCTTGCGCAGCGGGAACTTTCAACCAGGTTTGCGTGAGGTTCAGCGGCTGGAATACCCGCTTCGCCATCGCCTCGTCAAAGCTCATCTCCGAAGGTTTCACCGCCAGCGCGCCGAATAGCCCGATGCTGGCGTTGGCATACAGGCGTTTGGTACCGGGTGCCCAGTCAGGCTGCCAGCTTTGATAGTATTTCAGCAATGATGCCTGGTCGTTAACCGCATCCGGTACCTGAAGCGGCAGGCCGCCTGCCGTGTAGGTAGCAAGGTGCAGCATGCTGATGTCTTTCCACTGGCTACCCGTTAACGCCGGCCAGTATTTTGTTGCCGGGTCGCTCAGTTTGATTTCACCACGCGCCACGGCATCGCCCCCCAGGACGCCGGTAAACGTCTTGCTGAGTGAACCCAGCTCAAAAAGCGTTTTGCTGGTAACAGCCTGGCTACGCGCAATATCAGCTTCACCGTAGGTGAAATAGTGTGGTTTTCCCTGGTAAATTACAGCGACCGCCATCCCGGGAATATTTTGCTCTTTAAGCAGCGGAGTGATGGTGTGATTCACGATATCGGTGAGTTGTTCAGTCGATTCAGGTGCGGCAAGCGCAGCGCTTGAGGCAACGAGCAGGAGCGCGCAGCAAAGTGGAGCCTTCTTCATGAGCAATATTCCCTGTAGAGATAGACGAGGGCTAATCATACGCATTGCTTCTGACAAAATAAAAAGGCCTGCGTGGGGGCAGGCCAGATAAGAGGGATGTTAGTCCGTCGGATAAGCGGTAACGCTACCCGACCACGCAATCAGATAGTCACCACGCCAATCAGCGTGACGACCGTCAGGATCGCTGCCAGCCCGTAAAATACCCATTTACCGGACGGCACATGGATTTTCAGGTCGTGCATCGCATGGTGGATACGGTGCAGCCCGCACCACAGCGGCAGCACGATCATCAGGAAGATGAACAGGCGGCCGATGATGCTCTGGGAGAACGCCAGCACGCGCTCAAAGCCCAGCGCATCGCCGGGGAACAGGCCCAGCGGCAGCATAATACCTACCAGCAGCACGATGACGGGCGCGATTATTGCTCCCCACATGCCGCCTGCGCCAAACAGCCCCCAGAATACCGGCTCGTCGGAGCGTTTCGGATTGGGATTGATCATAACGTCCTCCTTACCAGAACAGGGCAACAAAAAGAATGACGACCGTGGCGACCGTAGTCACCGCCCACAGCCCTTTAATCACCGGCTCCGGCCCCATTTTTTCATCTTTAACGATGATGTTGGCGGCCTTCGGCGCCAGCTCAAACCAGGTTTTGGTGTGCAGCAGCGCCGCCGCCAGGGTGATAATGTTGAGGATCACGACGATGGGGTTTTGCAGGAAGCTGACAAATCCCATCCAGCTGTCCGGCCCGCCCTTCAGGGCAAACAGGCCGTAAATCAGCACGAGGCTGAACCAGACCGTCGGCACCGCCGTGCCTTCACGCAGCATGTAAAAACGGTAGAAGCCCAGTTTTTGCCACCACGTTGGTGTCATGGGGCGGACATACGGCTTACGTTTGGTGGTCATTGTGCACTCCTTAGCGTGGTTTCAGGGTGGCAATCAAAAAGTCTTTCGAACTTTCGACTTTGCCCTGCTGGATGGCGGCTGCCGGATCGACGTGTTTCGGACAGACTTCCGAACAGAAGCCCACAAACGTGCAGCTCCAGACGCCGTTCTGGCCGTTTAACTGCGCCATACGCTCTTTCTTGCCGTGGTCGCGGTTGTCCAGGTTGTAGCGGTGGGCGAGGGTGATCGCCGCCGGGCCGATGAACTCTGGATTCAGGCCAAACTGCGGGCAGGCGGCATAGCACAGGCCGCAGTTGATACAGCCGGAGAACTGGTGGTACTTCGCCATCTGCGCCGGAGTCTGGACGTTTGGCCCCTGATCCGGCGTGCGCGGATTGCCAATGATGTACGGTTTAATGGCTTCCAGGCTTTCGATAAAGTGGGTCATGTCGACCACCAGATCGCGCTCGATTGGGAAGTTCGCCAGCGCTTCGACTTTCATGCCCCCGGTGTATTCGCGCAGGAAGGTCTTACAGGCCAGCTTCGGCACGCGGTTGACCATCATGCCGCAGGAGCCGCAGATCGCCATACGGCAGGACCAGCGGTAGCTAAGGTCCGCCGCCAGGTTGTCTTTGATGTAGCCCAGCGCATCCAGCAGCGAGGTTTGCTCATCGTAAGGCACTTCATAGAATTCGCTGTGCGGCTCGCCGTCCGTTTCCGGGTTGTAGCGTACAATCTCAATCTTCAGGGACTTCATCACTTCAGCCATTCGTCGCCTCCTTCTTGTCGGCTGCTTCTGCTTCCGCACCGTAGACGCGTTTTGCCGGTGGCAGGGTGGTGATTTTCACGTCGCTGTAATCCAGACGCGTGGTGCCGTCCGCATCGCGGAAGGCGAGGGTATGCTTCAGGAAGTTGACGTCGTCACGTTCGGTGCAGCCTTCGTCCAGACGCTGGTGCGCCCCGCGGGACTCTTTACGGGCCATCGCCGAGTGCGCCATACATTCCGCGACGTTCAGACCGTGGCCCAGCTCGATGGTGTAGAGCAGATCGGTATTAAACACGCTGGAGCTGTCGGTGATGCGCACGCGGCTGAAGCGCTCCTGGAGTTCCGCCAGCTTGTCGATAGTTTTTTGCATCAGCTCCGGCGTGCGGTAGATACCGCAGCCTTCTTCCATCGACAGGCCCATCTCGTCGCGGATCTTCGACCAGTTTTCGCTGCCTTCCTGGTTCACCAGCTTTTTCAGACGACTTTCAACGTCGGCTGCTTGTGCGCTAAGCGCCGCATCGTTAGCTTGTTGTGCTTCGCTTGCTCGTTGCATGGCCTGTTCACCAGCCATGCGGCCAAAGACGACCAGTTCGGCAAGGGAGTTGGAACCTAAGCGGTTTGCGCCGTGCAGGCCTACGGATGAGCACTCGCCCACCGCGAACAGCCCTTTGATGCGGGTTTCGCATTTGGTGTCGGTTTCGATACCGCCCATGGTGTAATGCGCGGTTGGGCGCACTGGAATCGGCTCTTTCACCGGGTCTACGCCAACATAGGCTTTCGCCAGCTCGCAGATAAACGGCAGGCGCTCGAGAAGCTTTTTCTCGCCCAGATGACGCAGGTCGAGATAAACCACATCGCCACGCGGCGTAGGAACGGTGCGGCCAGCGCGCCATTCGTGCCAGAAGGCCTGGGAGACTTTGTCGCGCGGGCCCAGCTCCATGTATTTGTTCTTCGGCTCGCCGAGCGGGGTTTCTGGCCCCATGCCATAATCCTGCAAATAGCGGTAGCCGTCTTTGTTAACCAGGATGCCGCCTTCACCGCGGCAGCCTTCCGTCATCAGGATGCCGGAACCCGGCAGGCCGGTCGGGTGGTACTGAACGAATTCCATATCGCGAAGCGGTACGCCGTGGCTCAGCGCCATGCCCATACCGTCGCCGGTGACGATACCGCCGTTGGTGTTATAGCGATAAACGCGGCCCGCGCCGCCCGTTGCCATCACCACGGCGTTGGCACGGATTTGCACCAGCGAGCCTTCCATCATATTCATCGCGACCAGGCCACGAGCCTGGCCGTCATCCACCAGAATATCGAGGACGAAGTGCTCGTCGAAGCGCTGAATCTGCGGGAACTGTAAGGAGGTCTGGAACAGGGTGTGCAGCATGTGGAAGCCGGTTTTATCCGCGGCAAACCAGGTGCGCTCAATTTTCATGCCGCCAAAACGACGCACGTTCACCGACCCATCCGGCCGACGGCTCCACGGGCAGCCCCACTGTTCAAGCTGGGTCATCTCCGTCGGGCAGTGGTGTACGAAGTAATCCACGACGTCCTGCTCGCACAGCCAGTCGCCGCCCGCCACGGTGTCGTGGAAATGGTACTCGAAGCTGTCGTGATCCTGCGCGACGGCGGCGGAGCCCCCTTCTGCGGCCACGGTATGGCTACGCATCGGATAGACTTTGGAAATCAGAGCGATTTTAGCCTGTGGATTGGCCTGAGCTGCGGCAATGGCCGCTCGTAATCCCGCTCCGCCAGCGCCAATAATAGCGAGATCGGCTTGAAAGGTTTGCACGACATTCCTCCAGATTTTAGTTATTTCGCAATGCTAATTCACCAAAGGTAGACCACCGAAACGGTAGGGGCTATTGCGAAAGGGTGATTCCCTGCTCCTTTGTAGGTAGGGAATTATAGCCGGAGGGATTTTAAGGAAATTTGACGAGTTCGATTTTTTTGCCGTTCTGTGCGGTAATTTATTACCAGGAGTAATGAGTTACGTCACGGAATTATGACTATTTATAAGTATGGCAACCCGTTTATCCACCGGCCAACATTTGTCTCCTTTCCGGGATGCGGGTAGACTTCCTCGCCTTGTTTGACTTCGGAGACTTAACCATGAGCGAAACGGCCACCTGGCAGCCGAGCGCGTCCATCCCCAACCTGTTGAAACGCGCTGCTATTATGGCGGAAGTTCGGCGTTTCTTTGCCGACCGCGGCGTACTGGAGGTGGAAACACCCTGCATGAGTCAGGCAACGGTCACCGATATTCACCTGGTGCCGTTCGAAACCCGTTTTGTTGGTCCCGGCCACTCTCAGGGGATGAACCTCTACCTGATGACCAGCCCGGAATACCACATGAAGCGTCTGCTGGCGGCGGGCATTGGTCCTGTGTTCCAGCTGTGCCGCAGTTTCCGTAACGAAGAGATGGGTCGCCACCATAATCCAGAGTTCACCATGCTGGAGTGGTATCGCCCGCATTACGATATGTACCGCCTGATGAACGAGGTGGACGACCTGCTCCAGCAGGTTCTGGAATGCGAGGCTGCGGAGTCTCTTTCCTATCAGCAGGCTTTCCAGCGCCACCTGGAAATCGACCCGTTGTCTGCGGACAAAACAGCCCTGCGTGAAGCGGCGGCGAAGCTGGATTTGAGCAATGTTGCGGATACGGAAGAAGACCGCGATACCCTGTTGCAGCTGCTGTTCACCATGGGTGTTGAACCCCATATAGGTAAAGACAAGCCGACGTTTATCTATCATTTCCCGGCAAGCCAGGCTTCTCTTGCGCTGATCAGCACCGAAGATCATCGCGTGGCGGAACGCTTCGAGGTCTATTTCAAAGGTATTGAACTGGCGAATGGTTTCCACGAGCTGACCGATGCGCGCGAGCAGCAGCAGCGTTTTGAGCAGGATAACCGCAAGCGTGCCGCACGCGGTCTGCCGCAGCAGCCGATTGACGTGAATTTACTGGCTGCGCTGGAGGCCGGGCTACCGGATTGCTCCGGCGTCGCGCTGGGTGTGGATCGCCTGATAATGCTGGCGCTGGGCGCTGAGAGCCTGGCGGACGTGCTGGCCTTCCCGGTAGATCGCGCCTAAAAGGCAACGTCCGCGTCGTAGGCCGGAAAAGCGAAGCGTCATCCGGCAAATACCGGTGGATGACGCTGCCGCTTATCCCCCCTACAAAACCCGTCTCCCCCTGACCTTTACAAACTCCCCGCCGTTCTGCCGCCTTTGCCCGCTGAATTTATCGTCCTGGTTTTTGCGCTGCCCATGTTCTCCAGACGCATCTGGAACGGTGGGAACGGCAGGTCGATATCGTGCTCGCGGAAGCCCTGCAGAATCAGCTGGTGGATCTCATGACGCAGCGGCATACGGTGTCCCATCTCGGCGGCGTAAATGCGCAGCTCGAACATTTGCAGGCCAGCCTGTAAATCCACCAGGAAGGCTTCTGGCGGTGGGTTATCAATCACCAGTGAGCAGCACTCAGCCGCTCTCAGTAAAATATTCGTCACCTCTTCACTGTCCGCGTCCGCTGGTGCAGGTACGGTCAGTACCACACGCGTGACGGAGTCTGACAGCGACCAGTTGATAAACTGCTCGGTGATAAACGCCTTGTTCGGCACTATGATCTCTTTGCGATCCCAGTCGCTGATCGTGGTCGCTCGGGTATTGATCCTGGTGATGCTGCCCGTTAGATCGCGGATCGTCACCGTGTCGCCGATACGGATCGGCTTCTCGAACAGAATGATCAGGCCCGAGATAAAGTTGGCGAAAATCTCCTGTAAGCCAAAACCAAGGCCGACACCGAGGGCGGCAACCAGCCATTGCAGCTTCGACCACTCAATACCAATCATCGAGAAGCCGACCAGACCACCGACCAGCAGCAGCAGGTATTTGGTCACCGTTGTAATGGCGTAACCCGTACCCGGCGTTAAATCCAGGTGCTGCAATATCGCCAGCTCCAGCAGGGCAGGGAGATTACGCACCAGTTGCATAGTGATAATAATCACCAGAATGGCGATCAATACCGAGCCGAGGGTGATCGGTTCAATGCTTTCAACACCCTGCACCGTCGAGGTAGCGTCCCACAGCGTGATGTTCTCAAGGAAACCGAACGCAGAGTGGATCTCTGACCACAGTACGATGACGGACAGCAGGGCGATCAGCATCAGGATCGAGCGGACCAGACGCAGAGACTGGGCGCTGATGGTGTCGAGATCGATTTCCGCCTCTTCGAAAATTTCCGCGGAGCCTTCAATACTGTGGCTGTGGGCCGCTTCTTCTTCACCACGCGCACGATGCGCCAGCCTTTCTGCACGACGATGTTTGGCACGGTCAAAGGCCAGTCGACGACGCTGGATGAGCATCCATCGGCGGATAACATGGTAAATCACCAGCAGCAGGAACCAGATGGCGACGGAAGTCTCAAGACGTGCCAGCAGGGCCTGGGCGGTTGCCAGATATCCCACGGCAGCCGCCAGAAGGGCTGACAGCGGTGCGCACAGCAGCAGGTTCCAGAGCATCTTGTTCACGACGTTGTCGCTGTTGCCTTGCTTGTCGACATAGAGCGGGAGGTCGGCTCGTTTCAGGCTGAGCGTCACCAGCGCCAGTGCTCCGCAAATCAACATAAAGCACAGGCGGCCCAGCGATGCCGAGAACTCCCGATCGTTGAGGTTATCGAACATGATAAGCGCCATGATCAGCGGCACAATCAGCCCGATGCTCATGATGTAGTAACGCATGGCCCGGGCGACACGCTCACGTGGCCAGCTGAAGTGAACGACGAACAGACCTGTTGGCCGGGCAAAGGTGGCGCAAATCATTACCGCCCATAGCAAAGGCACGGTTGCGGTGACGCCATCGCCGACGGCGACGGCAATAGGATAGGGCCACGCCTCCTGTAGACCATAGCCAAGCGTGGCCCACAGCACCGGGAGCGGGGAAGCCACCAGAATCGACCAGAACAGCGTCCGTAGCGTCAGCATGAAGTGGTCCTGGGTCACCTTACCCACTTTGGCGCTGGAACGCTCCAGGAAGGCTGTGAAGTGCCTTCTGGAGCTGATGCTGAAGCCAACGAGGATCAGCGCGGCAAACAGCGGCAGCAGCGTTGTTTTGCTGGTTAACATCATGATGCTGGCGCTGCCGAGCTGGCTGACGGTATCCATGGAGATAAGCCGCCGCAGATCCTGGACAATTTCCACAGGCCAGGTGAAACCGATAGCGCTGACGTCTGAAGTCCAGAACAGATAGCGGTGGGTGGCTTCATTAACTTCTTTTAACGCATCTTCAAGCTGGCTGTTGGCGACCTTAAGTTTGGTCAGTTCAAGGATGAGCGTATCCCCGCCCTGTAACAACGAATTGAGGAGTTCGCGCTGGGTACGGAGCTGCGCTTCGAGAATGCTGTTTTGCTCTGCGGTCAGGTCTTTTCCGTCCGCCTGACGAGTCTGGCGCAGCTGTTGCTGCTTGTTAAGCAAGTCTTCGTAGTGCAGGCGCTGGACGCGGATCTGGCCCAGCTCGGTATCGAGCTGCTGTGGCTTAGGCATTTCCGGCAGGCGAGAAACCTGCGCGCGCAGCGTTTCCCCCAGCACGTTCGACATGCCAAGCCATTGAGACTGTTCACGAAGGGTATTCAATGCCTGACGCACCTGTAGCGTCTGGCTGCTGGCCTGACGCTGCTGGGAGGCGACCAGATCCATGCGCTGAGCTTGTTGATTCAGCGCCTGAGAGAGTTCACGGTTACTTTTGAACTGCGTGACGATAACCGGCGGCAGGTCAGCGCTGTTTTCAGCCAGCAGTTCGGTACTTTCCAGCGCACGCTCTGCTTCCCTCTGGCGCTGGCTGTTGAGCTGATTTCGCAGGCCCTGGAGATAAGCGTCTAACTGCGCGCTCTGCTTCTGCGCCAGCTCGGCTCGCTGACGGGCCAGCTCCTGGCGATTGCTGGCAGAGAGCTGTGCCAGCTCCAGCTCATCGACCAGCGCTTTCAGTCGCGCGGATTCAGCCTGTAAAGAGAGGTGCTGAGCCTGTATCAGAGGTGTACCAGAGGTCGCCTGGCTACCCACCCGGCGTTCAATTTCATTCAGCTGGCGGCGCGCGTCGGTTTGCTGTTGGGGAAGCTGAGACAGGGAGTCGGCAATTTCTCGGGTGCGCTCCTGTTCCTGCTGTGCCAGGCGGCTTTTATCCAGCAGCTGGCTGCTGACCTGGAGGATCTCCTGGTTCAGCGCATCGGTGGTCATCCCTTCCGGTATTTTTTGTGGTTCGTCGCGCAGATTGGTGAGCTGTAGCCTCAGGGTCTGCGACAGTTTGGGGAAGTTATCGATGACTTTCTGGTACTGATCCGCGCGTTCTAACGACGCTTTCCGTTCGTCGAGCGCATTGAGCGCAGCCGTAAGCGCTTCCACGATTTCTGCCTGGTTGGGCTGATCTTTCGCGGCTTTGGCTTGCTCCAGTTCCTGTGAGAGTTGTTTGGCATCGGGGAGCGTTGCGGCAACCGCACCCAGGCTGAGGCACCAGGCCATCAGGAAAGTGATTATCAGGCGCACGGCAGTCCCTTTAGGTGAACCCGCCCAGGCAGTGATGTACCAGGGCGGGGTAGAGCAGGTTAACTTTCGGGTTTGTTTTCCACCAGCGGGCTGGCTTCCAGCTCAGCGTCAACTTCCGTCTGCGGAAGTTCACTGACCGGGACTTCCGGCTCAACAACTGCTTCTGTAGAAACGGCCAGCGGCTCGCCAATTTTGGTTACCGACAGGCTTGAAAGCTGTTCTGCCAGATTGACCTTACCCGGTGCGAACAGGTTGATAACGGTGGAGCCGAGCTTGAAGCGGCCCATTTCCTGACCTTTCAGTAGCGCAATTGCACCTTCGCTTTCACCGGCAGGCCACGTCCAGCGCTTAATGACGCCTTCACGCGGTGGAGTAATGGTGCCAGCCCAGACTGTTTCGATGCTGCCGACGATGGTGGCGCCCACCAGAATTTGTGCCATTGGGCCAAACTCGGTATCGAACAGGCAGATAACACGTTCGTTACGCGCAAACAGATTGGGTACGTTTCGCGCGGTCAGGTGGTTTACGGAGAACAGGTCACCCGGCACATAAATCATTTCGCGCAGGATACCGTTACACGGCATGTGTACGCGGTGGTAGTCGCGTGGAGACAGGTAGGTCGTGGCGAAGCTGCCGTTACGGAACAGATCGGCCATCTGGTAGTTGCCTGCCAGCAGCGCTTCAAGGCTGTAGTTGTGGCCCTTCGCCTGCAAAATTTTGTCTTCTTCGATGCGGCCAAGCTGGCTGATGACACCGTCGGCCGGCATCACCAGAATGTTAGGGTCAGTGTTGACCGGACGCACGTCGTCACGCAGCGGACGCACGAAGAAATCGTTGAAGCTGCGGTAGCTTGCTGTGTCCGGCTTCTGCGCCTCTTTCATGTCGACCTTGTAATATTTCACAAACAGGTCGATGACCAGCTTAGTCAGCCAGCCAGCACGTTTACTTGCGCCCCAGCCCGCGAGGCGGGTCAGCCAGAGTTTCGGCAGAATGTATTGCAGCGAAAGTTTAATGTTGTCTAACAAGATAGCCTCCTGGCTAAGCACCCGGTATAGCGGGATCAAACAGAAAAAGGGGGCGATTCTAACGGCGCCCAGCTTAATTGTCAGTTATCGATATCGGAAAAGTTTTTACGCGTTTTTACCTGCGCCATACTTTCCAGAATGCGATGGTAACTTTCAAAGCGTATTTCAGCGATTTCGCCGCGTTCAACTGCTTCGCGCAGCGCACAGCCAGGGTCGTTATCGTGGCGGCAATCGCGATATTTGCAATGGCCTAAGTAGTCATGGAATTCGACAAATCCCTGGGTGATTTGTTCCGGCTCTAAGTGCCACAGACCGAATTCACGCACCCCTGGGGAGTCGATAACTTCGCCGCCGCCCGGGAAGTGATAAAGGCGAGAGGCTGTGGTGGTGTGCTGGCCCAGACCTGAGTTATCGGAAACATTGTTCACCAGAATTTGTTGGTCTTTGAAACCAAGCAGATTGTTAAGCAGGCTCGATTTGCCCACGCCGGACTGGCCTGCAAAAATACTGATGCGCCCGACTAACGCCTCTTCCAGCTCTTTTAATCCTTCGGCTTTGTGGCTTGAAACCATCAGAACGCGATAGCCAATATGGCGATAAATATCCATCTGCTCGTTCACAAACGCCAGGCCCGCCTCGTCCAGCAGGTCAGTTTTGTTGAGTACCAGCAGCGGTTCAACGTCGAGCGTTTCGCAAGCCACCAGATAACGGTCAATAATGTTTAAAGACAGCTCCGGCAGGATGGCAGAAACGATAATGATTTGGTCGATGTTAGCGGCAATCGGCTTCACGCCGTCGTAAAAGTCCGGGCGGGTCAGAACCGATGTACGCTCATGAACCGCATCGACGATGCCCTTAATCGTGACGCCTGCGGCGGCTTCTTTCGCCGGGCGCCAGACGACGCGATCGCCGGTGACCAGCGAACGAATGGTGCGACGAATGTTGCAGCGGTGGACTTCACCTTCCGGCGATTCGACATCCGCGTGCTGGCCGAAACGGCTGATCACCCGGCCATCGCGGGGTTCGCCAAACTGAGAGTCGTCGGGATCGGCTTTCTCCACAGTCTGTTTAAGCCGACGCTGGTGGTTTGCTTTTACCCGGCGCTGCTGTCCTTTGGAGAGTTTATTTTTGCTCAATCGTTCTGGCTCCTGGTCGCCCCTGAGGGGCAAAACCTCTATGATACACACTATTTTATACGAATTAACCCACCGTCATGGCTGGGTAACGAGCGAGAAGGGTGGAAAATAGCATGAGTGGAAACGAAAACAATCTGATTTGGATTGATTTAGAAATGACCGGTCTGGATCCAGAGCGGGATCGCATAATTGAAATTGCCACCCTGGTGACCGACGCCAATCTGAACATTCTTGCCGAAGGGCCAACCATTGCTGTGCATCAATCAGACGAACAGCTTGCGCTGATGGATGACTGGAACGTGCGTACGCACACTGGCAGCGGTCTGGTTGAGCGCGTTAAAGCCAGCACCCAGGACGATCGCGCGGCGGAGCTGGCGACTATCGAATTTTTAAAGCAGTGGGTTCCGCAGGGCGCCTCGCCAATCTGCGGTAACAGCATCGGCCAGGATCGCCGCTTCCTGTTTAAATACATGCCGGAGCTGGAAGCTTACTTCCATTACCGCTACCTGGATGTCAGCACCCTCAAGGAGCTGGCGCGCCGCTGGAAACCTGAGATCCTTGCTAACTTCAAAAAGCAGGGTACTCACCAGGCGATGGACGATATCCGCGAGTCGGTGGCGGAACTTGCTTTTTATCGTGAGAATTTCATTAAGCTGTAATCTGCGGCTTACGTCTGCGTAGCTACCGTCTTGAACGTCAAGCGGTAGCTGCATAATTTTCATCCCATGGCAGGCGTGTTTTAAGCACCCCGAAGCACATGTGCACCAGCTTGCGCATTACTGCACCCAGCGCCGCC
>NZ_JAERMU010000017.1 GCF_016756775.1 Dryocola clanedunensis subsp. sulfonylureivorans
AAAGCGCCGAAGCTGATAATCGGTGCGATGATGCGCAAGCTGGCGCAGGTGGCATACGGCGTCCTGAAGTCAGGACGCCCGTTCGATGCCACGCTTCATACGGGAAATGCTTGCATGGCATAACAGTATCTACAACGCGTAGGGTGGATAAGCGCCAGCGCCATCCACCACAGAGTGCCATGAGACAGCGGTTTCGTAGGGTGGATAAGCGCCAGCGCCATCCACCAAAAATGCATGCCATCCGCAGCCGAATGCAGTAGGGTTAAGGCAATTCAAAGTCAAAAGGACGAAGCAATGACCCTCCACTGCGCTTTTATTGGTTTTGGCAAAAGCACCACCCGCTACCATCTTCCTTACGTTCTGGTTCGCAAAGACAAATTCCACGTCGCCCACATCTACCGTCGTCATGAAAAGCCGGACGTCGAGCGGCAGCCGCAGTACGAACATATCCATTTCACCAGCGATCTGGACGAGGTGCTGAACGACCCGCAGGTGAAGCTGGTGGTGGTCTGCACCCATCAGGACAGCCACTTCGACTACGCGAAGAAGGCGCTGGAAGCCGGTAAAAACGTGCTGGTGGAAAAGCCGTTTACCCCAACGTTAAAAGAAGCCAAAGAGCTGTTCGAGCTGGCGCGCGCCAAAGGGCTGACCGTTTCGCCTTATCAGAACCGCCGCTTTGACTCCTGCTTCCTGACGATGAAAAAGGCCATCGACAGCGGCAAGCTGGGCACCGTGGTGGAAGTGGAAAGCCACTTCGATATGTACCGCCCGGAGGCGGCAACGACGCCAGGCCTGCCTGCCGACGGCGCGTTCTACGGCCTTGGCGTACACACCATGGACCAGATCATTTCGCTGTTTGGCCGCCCGGACCACGTCGCCTATGACATCCGCAGCCTGCGTAATAAGGCCAACCCTGACGACACCTTTGAGGCCCAGCTCTTCTATGGCGATCTCAAAGCCATCGTGAAAACCAGCCACCTGGTAAAAATCGACTATCCGAAGTTTATCGTCCACGGCAGCAAAGGCTCTTTTGTTAAATACGGTATCGACCAGCAGGAAACCAGCCTTAAGGCGTACATAATGCCGGGTGAGCCGGGCTTTGCGGCAGACAGCAGCGTCGGCGTGCTGGAGTATGTTAACGATGCTGGTGAGACCGTGCGTGAAGAGATGAAGCCGGAGCAGGGCGACTATGGCCGCGTGTACGACTCGCTGTACGAAACCATCCTCAACGGTAAGCCTAATTTCGTCAGTGAATCTGAAGCATTAACCAACCTTGAGATCCTCGAACGCGGCTTTGAACAGGCTTCCCCTTCAACGGTGACGCTGGCTTAACCCTCTCCGCTGACGCCTCAAACTCGTTCATATTTTTTGAACAGAGGCGTCAAACTTCACCCTCTATGATCTCCTCCGCTTCGGGTCCACACTTACTCCATCAAACGAATCGAGGAGAAGTGAAATGATCTACTTAAGAAAAGCCGAAGAACGTGGTCACGCAAATCATGGTTGGTTGGACAGCTGGCACACCTTCTCTTTTGCCAACTATTACGACGCCAACTATATGGGATTCTCCGCGCTGCGCGTCATTAACGAAGACGTGGTTGCAGCCGGTGAAGGCTTCGGGACCCACCCGCACAAAGACATGGAAATCCTGACCTACGTGCTGGAAGGGGCGGTGGCGCACCGGGACAGCATGGGCAACGAAGAGAAAGTGCCTGCCGGTGAGTTTCAGATTATGAGCGCCGGGACGGGGATCACCCACTCCGAGTACAACCCGAGCAAAACCGAGCGTCTGCGCCTGTACCAGATCTGGATCATTCCAGAAAAAACCGGCATCACGCCGCGCTACGATCAGCGCCGTTTTGATGCGCCGCAGGGCCGCCAGCTGGTGCTCTCTCCGGACGCTCGTGACGGTTCGCTGAAGGTGAATCAGGATATGGAGCTGTCACGCTGGGCGCTGGCGAAAGACGAGCAGTCTGTTTATCAGGTTCCGGCCAACCGCCGCATCTGGATCCAGGTTGTTAAAGGCGACGTGTCCATTAACGGCACGCAGGCAAAAACCAGCGATGCGGTTGCCGTGTGGGATGAGCAGGCCATTTCTGTTCACGCCAACGAAGCGAGCGAGATACTGCTGTTTGATTTACCGCCAGTATAAAAAACTCGTTAGTTACCGGTCACAACCTTCCTCTTAAACAGGGGAAGGTTGTGCTTTGTCCGTGCTAAACTTCGGCGTCATTGTTGAGGAAGCGCGCGCGGAATATGAAAAAGAAAAGACCGGTACTACAGGACGTTGCGGATCGCGTAGGGATCACCAAAATGACGGTGAGCCGTTTTTTACGCAATCCCGATCAGGTTTCCGCCGCTTTGCAGGTGAAGATTGCCGCCGCCCTCGACGAGCTGGGCTACATTCCTAACCGCGCCCCCGATATCCTTTCAAATTCCACCAGCCGCGCCATCGGCGTGCTGCTGCCATCCCTTACCAACCAAGTGTTCGCGGAAGTGCTGCGCGGCATCGAAAACGTGATTGACGCCTACGGCTACCAGACCATGCTCGCCCACTACGGCTATAAGCCGGAGCTGGAAGAAGAGCGCCTGGAGTCCATGCTTTCCTGGAACATCGACGGGCTGATTCTGACCGAACGCTCCCACACGCCGCGCACGCTGAAAATGATTGAGGTAGCCGGTATTCCGGTGGTGGAGCTGATGGACAGCGTTTCACCCTGTCTGGATATCGCCGTCGGCTTCGACAACTTCGAGGCCGCCCGCCAGATGACCGCCGCCATTATCAGCCGGGGCCACCGCCACGTGGCCTACCTCGGCGCACGCCTCGATGAGCGTACCGTTATCAAGAAACGCGGCTATGAGCAGGCAATGCAGGATGCGGGGCTGGTGCCCTACAGCGTGATGGTCGAGCAATCCTCTTCCTATTCCACCGGTATCGAACTCTTCCGCCAGGCAAAGCGCGAATATCCCGAGCTGGACAGCATCTTCTGTACCAACGATGATTTAGCGATAGGCGCCGCGTTCGAATGCCAGCGCCAGGGCCTACGCATTCCGCAGGACATCGCAATTGCCGGCTTCCACGGCCACGACATCGGGCAGGTGATGGAGCCAAGGCTTGCCAGCGTCCTCACGCCGCGTGAGCGCATGGGGCGTATTGGCGCAGAGCGCCTGCTGGCGAGAATCCGTGGCGAAGAGGTGACGCCGAAGCTGCTGGATCTGGGCTTTACCCTGTCGCCGGGCGGCTCGATCTAAGATTTTCAAAGTATGATGTAGTTCACATTTATTCACTTTGCAACAGAATGGTTATTGCTTATTGCTCAACCACTGCTGACAATGTTACCGATAACAGTTACCCGTAACAAATGTACGTATTCGCGGGAATACTGACTTCTGAAATCATTGTGCCAGTCGGAGCTACGCTATGAGCACTACTAACCATGACCACCACATCTACGTCCTGATGGGCGTTTCTGGCAGTGGCAAATCGGCCGTCGCCAGCGAAGTGGCCCATCAGCTGAAGGCCGCCTTCCTGGACGGCGACTTCCTGCATCCTCGCTGCAACATCATGAAAATGGCCTCCGGCGAGCCGCTAAACGACGAAGACCGCAGGCCGTGGCTGAAGGCGCTGAACGACGCCGCCTTTGCCATGCAGCGCACCAACAAAGTCTCCCTGATTGTCTGCTCGGCCCTCAAGAAGGATTACCGCGACCAGCTGCGCGACGGCAACCCGAACCTCTCCTTCATCTACATGAAAGGGGATTTCGAGGTGATCGAAAGCCGCCTGAAGGCGCGTAAAGGCCACTTCTTCAAGACCCAGATGCTGGTCACCCAGTTTGAAACGCTCGAAGAGCCAGCCGCAGAAAACGATGTTCTGGTCGTGGATATCGACCAGCCGCTGGAAGACGTTGTCGCCAGCACAATTGATGTGATTAACAAAGGCAGTGCGAAGTGAGTACATTAACGCTTGTTTTAACGGCAGTCGGCTCGGTTTTGCTGCTGCTGTTTTTAGTAATGAAGGCGCGCATGCACGCCTTCGTTGCTTTGATGGTGGTTTCTATAGGCGCAGGGCTGTTTTCCGGGATGCCGCTCGATAAGATCGCGACAACCATGGAAAAAGGGATGGGCGGTACGCTGGGCTTCCTGGCTATCGTCGTCGCGCTCGGCGCGATGTTCGGCAAAATTCTTCATGAAACGGGCGCCGTTGACCAGATTGCGGTCAAAATGCTCAAGTCCTTCGGCCACAACCGCGCCCATTATGCGATTGGCCTGGCAGGCTTAATCTGCGCGCTGCCGCTGTTCTTTGAAGTGGCCATCGTGCTGCTGATAAGCGTGGCGTTCTCCATGGCGCGCCATACCGGCACCAACCTCGTTAAGCTGGTTATTCCTCTGTTTGCGGGCGTTGCCGCCGCCGCCGCGTTTCTGCTGCCGGGGCCTGCGCCGATGCTGCTGGCCTCCCAGATGCACGCCGACTTCGGCTGGATGATCCTCATCGGCCTGTGCGCGGCCATTCCCGGCATGATTATCGCCGGGCCGCTGTGGGGAAACTTCATCAGCAAATACGTTGAGCTGAAAATTCCTGACGATATCACCGAGCCGCACCTGGGCGAAGGCAAGCTGCCGTCGTTCGGCTTCAGCCTGTCGCTGATCCTGCTGCCGCTGGTGCTGGTTGGCCTGAAAACTATCGCCGCGCGCTTCGTGCCGCAGGGCTCCACCCTGTATGAGTGGATGGAGTTCGTTGGCCACCCGTTCACCGCGATTCTGGTTGCCTGCCTGGTAGCGATTTATGGTCTGGCCTACCGTCAGGGCATGGCAAAAGAAAGGGTGATGGAAATCTGCGGCGCCGCGCTGCAGCCTGCGGGAATCATCCTGCTGGTTATCGGTGCCGGTGGCGTGTTCAAGCAGGTGCTGGTGGATTCCGGCGTCGGCCCGGCTTTAGGTGAAGCACTGACCGGCATGGGCCTGCCGATTGCGCTGACCTGTTTCATCCTGGCTGCGGCAGTACGCATCATCCAGGGTTCAGCAACGGTCGCCTGCCTGACGGCGGTTGGCCTGGTCATGCCAGTTATCGAACAGCTGCACTATAGCGGCGCGCAGATGGCCGCGCTGTCCATCTGTATCGCAGGCGGTTCAATAGTCGTGAGCCACGTCAACGACGCGGGCTTCTGGCTGTTCGGCAAATTTACCGGCGCAACGGAAGGGCAAACCCTGAAAACATGGACGATGATGGAAACCATCCTCGGCACCACGGGTGCGATTGTCGGGATGATTGCATTTAGTTTGCTGAGCTGACGTAGGTCGGATAAGCGCAGCGCCATCCGACATAAAAACTAAAATATGCCATTCCGTATTTTTTCCGTTCACCCGTAGGTTCTGCTTTCCTTGGTATTCCAGCAAACGGTGAACGTGTCAGGGGGATTACGCCATCCCCCTGACAACCCCGGCGCCCGGCAAATAAATCGCCGCTAAAGCGGTAAACTCCGGTTTTTACCCAACATGCAGGGTCGTTCGCGATTCGTTTATTCGGCACTTTGTGCCGAACCACTTCGTGGCCAACGCAAGCGTTGTTCAAAATGCTTCGCTATTTTGTCCGACGATCGCTCTCTCACGTGGTTCCCGACCACGTGACCCTGCCTGAAGGGCAAAAAACGGAGCGATTTAAGCCGGGAACATGGTGTCGCTGTCAGAATCAAAACTATGCAGAAGTATTAGTTGCTGGCAGACCTATATCGGCACCAACAGGACACGAAGTGGGGGCGCGATCAAGACTCAGATGAGGGTATTTGCTTCTTTTGGCGGCGTTTTATCTCGGCCTGAACGGCGGCAATAATGAATTTTGCTCTTGTCTCATTTTCACTCAGGCAGTTATCCATTTCTTCAACAACTTCATGAGGGATACGGGCGTTAATTTGCTGAGATTTTTTATTGATATAGCCCGTAGCCATGAGTGGAATTCCTTGTTCAAGACGAAAAAATAAAGCTTATACAGTATTGAGGTGGTATTCACTTTTCGGACGTTCGCCCTGAAATCGGGCCGACCCTGAGCACTTTATTAAAAAATCCGCCTGGCGCAAGCCACGATCTCTTCCAGTCGTAGGTCGGCTAAGCGCAGCGTCATCCGACACATAAACGTCGATGCTGGATGGCACTGACGCTGATCCACCCTACAAATCCATCCAGGGCTAAAGAATTACCCTTTCATCCACACGCGGATGCCGTCCAGGAACATCTGCGTTGCCAGCATCACCAGCACCAGGCCCATCAGCCTCTCCAGCGCGTTAACACCTTTTTCGCCCAGCAGACGTAAGAACAGCGACGATTGCAGCAAAATGGCCACCGTGCCGCCCCATGCCAGCATCAGCGCCGCCACTAAATGGCCCATCTGATTGGGATACTGGTGTGAGAGCAGCATCAACGTTGCCAGCAGCGTCGGCCCGGCAACTAACGGGATGGCCAGCGGGACGATAAAGGGTTCTTCACCCGCGGGCAGGCCGCTGGCGTTGCCGCCGTCGTGGCTCGGGAAAATCATTTTAATGGCGATCAGGAACAGGATAATCCCGCCTGAAATCGATACGCTTTCCGCGCGCAGGTTAAGGAAGGCGAGAATTTTTTCCCCGGCGAACAGGAAAATCAGCATGATAATCAGCGCGATAAGCAGTTCGCGGATCATAATCGCCCGGCGGCGCTTTGGCTCGGTGTGCTTTAGCACTGACATAAAAATGGGCAGGTTGCCCAGCGGATCCATTATCAGAATCAGCAATACCGCCGCGGATAGAATGTCGTTCATCTGTATTCCCTGAAAATCCCTTAAAAATCCCGCTAATAAGCTGTATTACTGATAGCGCGGATATCATTGATTAAATTCACTTGCGACTTTGGCTGCATTTTGTAATGTGGGGTGACGTTCCATAAATGCACACAACAAACATCTCTGCAGGATAAGTCGCTATGAAAAATGTAGGTTTTATTGGCTGGCGCGGTATGGTCGGCTCTGTACTCATGCAGCGCATGGTAGAAGAGCGTGATTTTGACGCCATTCGTCCCGTTTTCTTCTCTACTTCTCAGCTGGGCCTTGCCGCCCCGTCTTTTGCTGGCCAGTCTACCGGCACGCTTCAGGACGCCTACGATCTGGAAGCACTGAAGGCACTGGATATCATCATTACTTGCCAGGGTGGCGATTATACCAATGAAATCTACCCAAAGCTCCGTGAAAGCGGCTGGCAGGGCTACTGGATTGACGCGGCCTCTTCGCTGCGCATGAAAAACGACGCCATCATCATCCTTGACCCGGTAAACCAGCACGTCATCCAGGAAGGCCTGAACAAAGGCGTGAAAACCTTTGTAGGCGGCAACTGCACCGTAAGCCTGATGCTGATGTCGCTGGGCGGCCTGTTCGCTAACGACCTGGTTGACTGGGTCTCCGTTGCCACATACCAGGCAGCATCCGGCGGCGGCGCGCGCCATATGCGCGAGCTGCTAAACCAGATGGGCCAGCTGTACGGCGAAGTGGCGACCGAACTGGCAGACCCGGCATCCGCCATCCTGAGCATTGAACGCAAAGTCACCGACCTGGGCCGCAGCGGCAACCTGCCGGTGGACAACTTCGGCGTACCGCTGGCGGGCAGCCTGATCCCCTGGATCGACAAGCAGCTGGATAACGGCCAGACCCGCGAAGAGTGGAAAGGTCAGGCGGAAACCAACAAGATTTTAAACAGCACCACCGCGATCCCGGTTGACGGGCTTTGCGTCCGCGTCGGTGCGCTGCGCTGCCACAGCCAGGCCTTCACCATCAAGCTCAAGAAAGACGTTTCGATTCCAACCATCGAAGCGATGCTCGCTTCCCACAACGACTGGGCAAAAGTGGTGCCAAACGACCGCGACATCACCATGCGTGAGCTGACCCCTGCCGCCGTAACCGGCACGCTGACCACGCCAGTGGGTCGTCTGCGCAAGCTGAATATGGGGCCGGAGTACCTCTCGGCCTTCACCGTCGGCGACCAACTTTTGTGGGGGGCCGCCGAGCCGTTGCGCAGAATGTTGCGCCTGCTCGCATAATTACACTTACATACCAAAGGGGCATTGCAGCCCCTTTTTTTTCGCGTCATACATGGATGTAATGTTGTTGTTAATTATTTCCCAGGAGTAAAACAGCACGTTGGCTATGCTTAAGTCAGGGCGGAAAAAACCGTCATGATGATTAGTTGGGCGGAGCAGCTTGCAGGAGCGCTTTTTACGCTGTCCGTTAGGGTCAATGATAAGTGCCGGGTTGTGTGGCACATACAATAAACAGGACGAATACTATGTCTGTTCTTCCCGATAAAGACGCGATCAATGCGCTGATAGCGGGTCATTTCGCCGACCCCTTTTCCCTGCTGGGGATGCATAAAACAGAAGCCGGGCTGGAAGTCCGTGCCCTGTTGCCTGACGCCACGGAAGTATGGGTTATCGAACCGAAAACCGGCCGTAAGGTCGGCAAGCTTGAGTGCCTCGACTCGCGCGGTTTTTTCAGCGGTATTATTCAGCGTCGCAAAAATCCATTTCGCTATCAGCTGGCTGTCATCTGGCACGGCCAGGAAAATCTGATTGATGACCCCTATCGCTTTGGCCCGCTAATTCAGGAGATGGACAGCTGGCTGCTGTCCGAAGGCACCCACCTGCGCCCTTATGAAACCCTTGGCGCGCATGCCGATACTATGGACGGCGTGACGGGTACGCGCTTTTCCGTCTGGGCACCTAACGCCCGCCGCGTTTCCGTGGTGGGCCAGTTCAACTACTGGGATGGTCGCCGCCACCCGATGCGCCTGCGCCGCGAAAGCGGTATCTGGGAGCTGTTTATCCCCGGCGCGCATCCCGGCCAGCTTTATAAATTTGAGCTGATCGATATCGAAGGCCACCTGCGCCTGAAGGCCGATCCGTACGCTTTTGAGTCCCAGATGCGCCCGGAAACAGCTTCACTTATCTGCGGCCTGCCGGAGAAAACCGTGCTCAGCCCGGCGCGGCAAAAGGCCAACGGCTTCGACCAGCCAATCTCCATCTATGAAGTGCATCTCGGCTCATGGCGTCGTCACGCGGACAACAATTTCTGGCTGAGCTACCGCGAGCTGGCGGACCAGCTGGTGCCGTACGTCAAAGAGATGGGCTTCACGCACCTTGAGCTGCTGCCCATCAACGAACATCCGTTTGACGGCAGCTGGGGCTACCAGCCGCAGGGGCTGTATGCGCCAACCCGGCGGTTCGGCACGCGGGAAGACTTCCGCTACTTCATCAACGCAGCCCACGCCGCAGGGCTGAACGTGCTGCTCGACTGGGTGCCCGGCCATTTCCCGACGGACGACGCCGGGCTGGCGAAGTTTGACGGCACCTCGCTTTACGAGCACGGCGACCCGCGCGAAGGTTTTCATCAGGACTGGAACACGCTGATCTACAACTACGGGCGGCGCGAAGTCAGCAACTATCTGGTCGGCAACGCCCTGTACTGGATTGAACGCTTCGGCATAGACGGCCTGCGCGTGGATGCGGTGGCCTCGATGATTTACCGCGACTACAGCCGCGAGCCGGGGGAGTGGATCCCTAACGACAAAGGCGGGCGCGAAAACTTAGAGGCCATCGAGTTCCTGCGCAGCACCAACCGTATTATCGGCGAGCAAACGCCCGGCGCGGTCACCATGGCGGAAGAATCCACTGACTTCACTGGTGTGTCGCGCCCGCCATCTATGGGCGGCCTGGGCTTCTGGTTCAAGTGGAACCTGGGCTGGATGCACGACACCCTCGACTACATGAAGCTCGACCCGGTCTATCGTCAGCATCATCACGACAAAATGACCTTTGGCATGCTCTACAACAGCACCGAAAACTTCGTGCTGCCGCTGTCTCACGATGAGGTCGTGCACGGCAAGAAATCCATACTGGACAGAATGCCGGGCGACGCGTGGCAGAAGTTTGCCAACCTGCGCGCCTACTACGGCTGGATGTGGGCCTTCCCCGGCAAGAAGCTGCTGTTTATGGGCAACGAGTTCGCCCAGGGCCGCGAGTGGAACCACGACACCAGCCTGGACTGGCACCTGCTGGAAGGCGGTGACAACTGGCACCACGGCGTGAAGCGCCTGGTGCGCGACCTGAACCGCACCTACCGGCAGCATGCCGCGATGCACCAGCTGGATTTTGACTCGTACGGCTTCGAATGGCTGGTGGTGGAAGACAAAGCTAACTCGGTGTTTATCTTTGTACGCCGTGATGCAGAAGGTAACGAAGTGATCGTTGCTGCTAACTTCACGCCGGTGCCGCGTCACAACTATCGTTTCGGCATCAACCAGTCGGGCAGCTGGCGCGAAGAGCTGAACACCGACTCCATGCACTATCACGGCAGCAATGCCGGCAACAGCGGTATTGTTCACAGCGAAGAAATCGCCAGCCACGGGCGCGAGCACTCCCTGAGCATCACGCTGCCGCCGCTGGCCACTATCTGGCTGGTCCGGGAGGGCGAATGACACAGCTTACCGCCGGAAATTCGGCACCGTACGGTTCGCACTATGACGGGAAAGGGGTGAACTTCACGCTATTTTCCGCCCACGCGCACAAGGTAGAACTCTGTATCTTTGACGAACACGGTCATGAACAGCGTTACGATCTGCCGGTGCGCACCGGAGATATCTGGCACGGCTATCTGCCCAATGCAAAACCAGGCCTGCTTTATGGCTACCGGGTTCACGGCCCGTGGGAGCCGCATAACGGCCATCGTTTTAACCCGGCGAAGCTGCTGCTCGATCCCTGCGCCCGCGTGGTGGTTGGCGGCCTGAACGACCATCCGCATTTCCACAGCGGACACGACCAGCCGGACATGCAGGACGACGCCCGCGAAATGGCGAAGTGCGTGGTGGTGCGGGAGACGTTCGACTGGGAAGACGATGAGCACCCGCGCACGCCGTGGGGCAAAACAATTATCTACGAAGCCCACGTTCGGGGGCTGACCTTGCGCCATCCTGGTATCCCGCAGGAGATCCGCGGCACCTACGCCGCGCTCGGTCATCCGGTGATGATCGCCTATTTCAAACGCCTGGGGATCACGGCGATCGAACTGCTGCCGGTGGCGCATTTTGTCACCGAGCCGCGCGTTGCCCATTTAGGTCTGAGCAACTACTGGGGCTATAACCCGCGGGCTTTCTACGCAGTGGAAGGCTATTACGCGGTTAATCACGATCCGCACAATGCCGCTAATGAGCTACGAGGGGCAATCAAAGCGCTGCATAAGGCAGGCATTGAAGTGATTCTGGACATCGTGCTTAACCACAGCGCGGAGCTGGATCTGGACGGGCCGACCTTCTCCCTGCGCGGAATCGATAACCGTAGCTATTATTGGTTAATGGACAACGGCGATTACCACAACTGGACGGGCTGCGGTAACGCGCTGAACCTCAGCACGCCGGGGGTGGTCAGCCAGATGGTGGACTGCCTGCGTTACTGGGTCGACAGCTGCCACGTTGACGGCTTCCGCTTCGATCTCGCGTCGATCATGGGGCGAACCCCGGAGTTTCGTCAGGATGCGCCGCTGTTTGAGGCGATCAAAAACGATCCCGTGTTGTCGCAGACCAAGCTGATCGCCGAACCCTGGGACATCGGTGCCGGCGGTTATCAGGTCGGCAACTATCCGCCGTTGTTCGCTGAATGGAACGATCATTTTCGCGACGGCATGCGCCGTTTCTGGCTGCAACAGGATTTATCGTTGGGGGGATTCGCCTGCCGCTTTGCCGGGTCGAGCGATGTCTACCGCCACGGCGAGCGCCGTCCTTCAACCAGCATCAACTTAATTACCGCCCACGACGGTTTTACCCTGCGCGACTGCGTGAGCTTCAACAACAAGCACAACGAAGCCAACGGCGAAGATAACCGCGACGGGACGGGCAATAACTACAGCAACAACTACGGCTTTGAGGGGCTGGAAGCCAGCCTGATTATCAAAGAGCGACGGCGTGACAGCGTGCATTCGTTGCTGACCACGCTGCTGCTTTCTCAGGGGACGCCGATGCTGCTGGCAGGTGATGAGCACGGTCACAGCCAGCACGGCAATAACAATGCTTACTGCCAGGACAACGCCCTGACCTGGCTTGACTGGGAACACTGTAACGACGGTTTAACCACCTTTACCGCAGCGTTGATTCATCTGCGCCAGACTGTTCCGGCCCTTACCCGGAACAGCTGGTGGGAGGAAGGAGATGACAATGTTCGCTGGTTTAACAAGGAGGCTCAGCCTCTGAATGCCGACGAGTGGCAGAGTGGGGTGCATCGTGTGCAAATCCTGCTCAGTGAACGTTGGCTTATTACGATTAATGCCACCGAAGAAGTTGCAGACATCGTATTACCTGAAGGGGAGTGGCGAGCCATTCCCCCATTTGCCGGGGAGGACAACCCGGTGGTGATGGCTGTATGGCATGGTCCTGCGCACGGAGTCTGCGTATTCCAGAAGTCATAAAAAAGGAGTCAGTCATGGTTAGACTTGAGAAGAACGACCCTCTAATGCTGGCAAGACAGCTGCCTAATAAGTCAGTTGCGTTGATTCTGGCTGGTGGCCGCGGTACCCGACTAAAAGACCTGACATCTACGCGTGCGAAACCCGCCGTTCACTTTGGCGGCAAGTTCCGCATTATTGATTTTGCCCTATCGAACTGCATTAACTCCGGGATCCGCCGTATTGGCGTGATCACCCAGTATCAGTCCCACACGCTGGTGCAGCATATCCAGCGCGGCTGGTCGTTCTTCAGCGAAGAGATGAACGAGTTTGTCGATCTCCTGCCCGCGCAGCAGCGTGTGCACGGGGAAAACTGGTATCGCGGTACGGCAGATGCCGTCACTCAGAACCTCGACATCATTCGCCGTTATAAAGCCGAGTACGTGGTGATTCTGGCGGGGGACCATATCTACAAGCAGGACTACTCGCGCATGCTGATTGACCACGTCGAAAAGGGCGCACGTTGCACGGTGGCCTGCATGCCGGTACCGCTGCATGAAGCGACGGCCTTCGGCGTGATGGCGGTTGACGAAGAAGACAAAATTATCGAATTCGTGGAAAAACCTGCCCATCCGCCGTCGATGCCGGGCGACGACAGCAAAGCGTTAGCCAGCATGGGGATCTACGTTTTTGACGCCGATTACCTCTACGAGCTGCTTGAGGCCGACGACGTCGATGAGAACTCCAGCCACGATTTCGGTAAGGACATCATCCCTTACGTCATGAAATCCGGTCAGGCGTTTGCCCATCCGTTCCCGCTCTCCTGCGTGCAGTCAGACCCGGACGCCGAGCCTTACTGGCGCGACGTGGGGACGCTTGAAGCCTACTGGAAGGCCAACCTGGATCTCGCGTCGGTGACGCCGGAACTGGATATGTACGACCAGGAATGGCCCATCCGTACCCATATGGAACCGCTGCCGCCTGCCAAGTTTGTGCAGGACCGCTCGGGCAGCCACGGCATGACGCTGAACTCGCTGGTTTCCGGCGGCTGCATTATCTCCGGTTCGGTGGTGGTGCAGTCGGTGCTGTTCCCGCGGGTCCGCGTTAACTCGTTTTGTAATATCGATTCGTCAGTGCTGTTGCCGGATGTGAAAGTCGGGCGCTCCTGCCGTCTGCGTCGCTGCATTATCGACAGGGCCTGTGTTATTCCGGAAGGGATGGTCGTGGGTGAAAATGCTGAAGAAGACGCGCGTCGTTTCTACCGCTCGGAAGAAGGCATTGTGCTGGTGACTCGGGAAATGCTGGCAAGGATACAAGGTTAAAGAAGTGAAGGATTGACCCACGCGCGGCGTGAGCCGCGCGGAGTCATTTTATCGTTCGGCGACTGTTCCTGACTTAATGCAGCGCCGAGACTTGCTATACGGGAGTGCGAATGCAGGTCTTACATGTATGTTCTGAAATATTTCCACTGTTGAAAACCGGTGGCCTTGCAGATGTTCTTGGCGCGCTGCCTGCGGCCCAGATTGCCGGGGGCGTGGAAACACGCGTATTACTGCCTGCGTTTCCGGATATTCGCCGCGGTATTACCGATGTGCAGGTGGTATCCCATCGCGATACCTTCGCGGGTCATATGACTTTGTTATACGGACAGCTCAACGGCGTGGGGATCTATCTCATTGATGCCCCCCATTTATACGATCGTCCGGGTAGCCCGTACCACGACACTAACCAGTTTGCCTATACCGATAACGTGCTGCGTTTTGCCCTGCTCGGCTGGGCGGGAAGTGAAATGGCCTGTGGGCTGGATCCCTTCTGGCGCCCGGATATCGTGCACGCACACGACTGGCATGCAGGACTGACACCGGCCTATTTGCGCGCGCGAGGCAATCCGGCAAAGTCGGTCTTTACCGTTCATAACCTGGCCTACCAGGGGCTGTTTTACGCCCATCATATGAATGAAATTGACCTGCCCTGGTCGTTCTATGATATCAATGGCCTGGAGTTCAACGGTCAAATTTCGTACTTGAAAGCCGGCCTTTACTATGCTGATCATATTACGGCGGTCAGCCCGACCTACGCGCGGGAAATTACCGAGGCGCACTTCGCCTACGGGATGGAGGGGCTGCTGACTCAGCGCCACCGCGAGGGACGCCTGTCCGGCATCCTCAACGGCGTCGATGACAAAATCTGGGACCCGGCCCATGACCTGCTGCTTGCTTCCCGGTATACCCGCGATTCGCTGGAGGATAAAGCGGAGAACAAACGGCAGCTGCAGGTGGCGATGGGCCTGAAGGTAAACGACAAAGCGCCGCTTTTTGCCGTGGTAAGTCGTTTAACCAGCCAGAAAGGGCTGGACCTGGTGCTTGAAGCGCTGCCGGGGCTGCTCGAACAGGGCGGGCAACTGGCGCTGCTGGGGGCGGGCGACTCAATTATACAAGAAGGTTTTCTGGCGGCGGCAGCCGAGCATCCCGGCCAGGTCGGGGTTCAGATTGGCTATCACGAAGCGTTCTCCCACCGCATTATGGGCGGGGCGGATGTGATTCTGGTGCCCAGCCGCTTTGAGCCGTGTGGTTTAACCCAGTTATACGGCCTGAAATATGGCACCTTGCCGCTGGTGCGGCGAACGGGCGGGCTGGCGGATACGGTATCCGACACTTCCCTTGAAAATCTGGCGGACGGAATCGCAACGGGATTTGTTTTTGAAGACAGTAATGCCTGGTCGCTGCTTCGTGCGATCAGACGTGCTTTCGTGCTGTGGTCCCGCCCGTCGCTGTGGCGTTTCGTCCAGCGTCAGGCCATGAATATGGATTTTAGCTGGCAGGTAGCGGCGCAGTCGTACCGCGACCTTTATCAACGCTTGTTGTAATCATCCAGGAATCACTGATTATGAACGCACCCTTTTCCTATGCATCACCCACGCTGAGCGTCGAAGCGTTAAAACATTCGATTGCTTACAAGCTGATGTTTACGGTGGGGAAAGACCCTGCTATCGCCAATAAGCACGAGTGGCTGAACGCTACGCTGTTCGCCGTACGTGACCGGCTGGTGGAACGCTGGCTGCGCTCAAACCGTGCGCAGCTCTCCCAGGAAGTTCGCCAGGTTTATTACCTGTCGATGGAGTTTTTGATTGGCCGCACCCTCTCCAATGCGCTGCTTTCGCTGGGCATTTATGACGACGTGAAAAACGCCCTTGAAGAGATGGGCCTCGATCTTGAAGAGCTGATCGACGAAGAAAATGACCCCGGACTGGGTAACGGCGGCCTCGGGCGTCTTGCGGCCTGCTTCCTCGATTCGCTTGCCACGCTCGGTTTACCGGGACGCGGCTACGGTATTCGCTACGACTACGGCATGTTCAAACAGAACATTGTCGATGGGCGGCAGAAAGAGTCCCCGGACTACTGGCTGGAATACGGTAACCCGTGGGAGTTCAAGCGTCACAACACCCGCTACAAAGTGCGTTTTGGTGGCCGTGTACAGCTGGAAGGCAAAAAATCCCGCTGGGTGGAAACCGAAGAGATCCTCGCGGTGGCTTACGATCAGATTATCCCCGGCTACGACACCGATGCGACCAACACCCTGCGCCTGTGGAATGCCCAGGCCAGTAGCGAAATCAACCTCGGCAAATTCAATCAGGGTGACTACTTCGCGGCGGTGGAGGATAAAAACCATTCCGAGAACGTCTCCCGCGTGCTTTACCCGGACGATACGACCTATTCGGGGCGTGAGCTGCGTCTGCGGCAGGAGTACTTCCTGGTCTCCGCCACCGTGCAGGACATTCTCAGCCGCCACTATCAGCTGCATAAAACCTACGCCAACCTGGCAGATAAAATCGCTATTCACCTCAATGATACCCACCCGGTGCTGTCTATCCCAGAGCTGATGCGCGTGCTGATGGATGAGCATAAATTCAGCTGGGAAGATGCCTTCGAAGTGACCTGCCAGGTGTTCTCCTACACTAACCACACGCTGATGAGCGAGGCGCTGGAATCCTGGCCGGTAGACATGCTCGGCAAAATTCTGCCGCGCCATCTGCAAATTATCTTTGAAATTAACGACTACTTCCTGAAAACCCTGCAGGAACAGTATCCAAACGATACCGGTCTGCTGGGGCGCACCTCGATCATTGATGAGTCCAACGGTCGGCGCGTACGTATGGCCTGGCTGGCGGTGGTCGCCAGCCACAAGGTGAACGGCGTCTCCGAGCTGCACTCGAACCTGATGGTGCAGTCGCTGTTTGCCGACTTCGCCGCTATCTTCCCGATGCGCTTTAGCAATAAAACCAACGGCGTTACGCCGCGCCGCTGGCTGGCGCTGGCGAATCCGCCGCTTTCGGACGTGCTGGATGAAAACATTGGCCGCACCTGGCGCACCGATCTGGGCCAGCTTAATGAGCTGAAGCAGCATATCGATTACCCGACCGTGCATCAGGACGTGCGCAAGGCGAAGCTCGCCAACAAGAAGCGGCTGGCGGAGTACATCGGCCAGCAGCTGAACGTGGTGGTAAACCCTAACGCTTTGTTTGACGTGCAGATCAAGCGCATCCACGAATACAAGCGCCAGCTGATGAACGTGCTGCACGTCATCACGCGCTATAACCGCATCAAGGCCGACCCAACGGCGGACTGGGTGCCGCGCGTAAATATCTTTGCCGGGAAGGCCGCCTCGGCGTACTACATGGCGAAGCACATCATCCATCTCATTAACGATGTGGCGGCGGTGATCAACAACGATCCGGACGTGAAGGATCGCCTGAAAGTGGTGTTCATTCCGAACTACAGCGTGAGCCTGGCGCAGATCATCATTCCGGCGGCGGATCTCTCCGAGCAGATTTCGCTTGCGGGCACCGAGGCCTCCGGCACCAGCAATATGAAGTTTGCCCTCAACGGCGCGCTGACCATCGGCACCCTGGACGGCGCAAACGTCGAGATGCTGGAGCACGTCGGCGAGGACAACATCTTTATCTTTGGTAATACGGCGGAAGAGGTCGAAGAGCTGCGGCGCAACGGCTACAAGCCGCGCGAGTATTACGAACAGGATGAAGAGCTGCATCAGGTGCTGACGCAAATCGGCAGCGGCACCTTCAGCCCCGGCGAACCGACGCGCTACCGCGACCTGCTGGATTCTCTGATTAACTTCGGGGATCACTACCAGGTGCTGGCGGACTACCGCAGCTACGTGGACTGTCAGGACAAGGTGGACGAACTGTACCGCCAGCCGGAAGAGTGGACCATCCGCACCATGCATAACATTGCCAACATGGGCTATTTCTCGTCCGACAGGACGATTCAGGAATACGCCGACGAAATCTGGCATATCAAGCCGGTTCGTCTTTAAAGGTTAGGGCGGGAAAACATGGCGGAAGACGCAACGCTTTTCCGCCCTACAAAATCGAGACGGATGGGGTGTGCCTGCATTTCAGATTTGTAGGCCGGATAAGCGTAGCGTCATCCGGCAAACCCGTTAAAGGCTCAGCACAGCTCCAGCACCACGTTGTTATCCTTAATCACCTGCATCACGCCCGGCGGTGGCGGCACGTCGGTGTAGACCTGATCGACAAGGCTGATGCTGCCCAAATTCACCATCGCGTTGCGGCCAAATTTGGAGTGGTCTACGACCAGCATCACGCAGCGGGAGTTTTCGATAATCGCCTTTTTGGTGCGCACCTCGTGGTAGTCGAACTCCAGCAGCGAGCCGTCGCTGTCGATGCCGCTGATCCCAAGAATGCCGAAGTCCAGGCGGAACTGGGAGATAAAGTCGAGCGTGGCCTCGCCAATGATCCCGCCGTCGCGGCTGCGTAGCTCGCCGCCTGCCAGAATGATGCGGAAATCTTCTTTCACCATCAGCGTGTTGGCGACGTTCAGGTTGTTGGTGACGACGCGCAGATTGCTGTGGTCGAGCAGCGCGTGGGCGACAGCCTCCGGCGTGGTGCCGATGTCGATAAACAGCGTGGCGCCGTTCGGGATCTGGCTTGCCACTTTGCGAGCGATGCGCTCTTTCTCTGCCGTCTGGGTAGCCTTGCGGTCATGCCATGAAGTATTCACCGAGCTGGACGGCAGCGCCGCGCCGCCGTGGTGGCGCATAATCATGTTCTGATCGGCAAGGTCATTAAGATCCCGGCGAATGGTCTGCGGGCTAACCGCAAACTGCTCCACCAGCTCTTCTGTACTGACATAGCCCTGTTTTTTAACCAGTTCGACAATCGCGTCGTGACGTTGTGTTTGTTTCACGCAGGCCTACCTCTGATTTTTATGTTCGTTTTCGCGCATGCAGCGTATCCACCATCGCCATCGCCAGACCAACCAGCAGGCCGGTAATATGCGCCGCGTTGGCAATCGACATCCCCCAGACGTCGAAATACCCCAGCACAATCCAGATGACGGCGAAGGCCATCAGACCGCGTTGCATATAGATGCCGCTTTCCGGGTCGCGCTCGCCACGCAGCCAGACGTAGCCCATCAGCGCGTAAACCGTACCGGACAAGCCGCCAAACAGCGGGCCGCTGAATTTGGCCTGCACGTAGCCGCTGAGCAGCGCCGAAATGATGGTCAGCACGATGAGTTTTCCGCTGCCGAGGCGCTTCTCCAGCGGGCCGCCGAGATACCACCACCATAGCAGGTTGAAGGTAATGTGCAGGATGGAGAAGTGCAGCAGCGCATGGCTGAAATAGCGCCAGAACTCATAGCGCAGGCTGTCGTCATAAGGCCAGGCAAGCAGAGCCATCACCGTGCGATCGCCCAGCACCTGCATAGCCAGATAGACTAAAATACAGGCTGCAATCATCAGCAGCGTAAACGGCCCGGCTTTTTGCCTGATTGTTGCGAGGAAGGGGTAGCGCTGATAGTGCAACCCGCTTGTCGTATCGCCTGCAGACCAGCTTGCTGCCAGATAACGTGGATCGCCAGGGTTAGCCAAAAATAGCTCGAGTTCGTTGCGAACCCTGGATTCCTGGTTATCGTCCGCCAGCCAGACATCGCTTTGCTGCTGATGCTGTTGCAGGGTCAGGACAATGCCCTGGGTCGCCATATAGTCGACGAACGCCTGCGCAACCCGAGGGTTGGCAAACGAAGTAATCATGATCATAGGGTTTCAGCCAAATCCATACAAAGGGAAGCAGTATACCCGCTAAACGGCGCTTTTATTAATCTCAAGCTGTGCCGTGCGTGACTTCCGCCGGGAAATGGCGATGCCAGGCGTCAAACCCGCCGTCAATGCTGTAGACGCTGTCATAACCCTGTTGCAGCAGATACTGGGCCGCGCCCTTGCTGCTGTTGCCGTGATAGCACATCACCATCACCGGCGTGTCGAAATCCGTCTGCTGCATAAAAGTGACCAGCCGGTCATTGGTGAGATGGAAAGCACCCGGCGTGTGGCCCATCGCAAAGCTCTGAGGATCGCGGATATCCACTAAGACTGCCAGTTTCTGGTGCAGCTTCTGGTGTGCTTCTTCCACACCAATACATTCAAATTGATCCATAACGTTGCTCGTGTACATGTAAAGGTAAAGGAGCGGGGCTGAGCGCCATACTAAGCGAAAGCCACCGCCGGCCGCTGATATTAAC
Organism: Dryocola clanedunensis subsp. sulfonylureivorans; assembly: GCF_016756775.1. Lineage (GTDB taxonomy): Bacteria > Pseudomonadota > Gammaproteobacteria > Enterobacterales > Enterobacteriaceae > Dryocola > Dryocola clanedunensis. Next base: position 19,999 of record NZ_JAERMU010000017.1, read on the forward strand.
GCCATAATGTTATCTATATCACGCAGAAATGTTTTTTTTTCGTTACCAAAAGGGCGGTCGCTTGCTATTATGAGCGATAACGAACATTTATGAGCTTTAACGAAAGCGTGAGAGGGCAGCATGGAAACCAAAGATCTGATTGTCATTGGCGGCGGTATCAACGGCGCCGGTATTGCAGCTGATGCCGCAGGCCGTGGCCTGTCCGTGTTAATGCTGGAGGGGCAGGATCTGGCCTGTGCCACCTCTTCCGCCAGCTCCAAATTAATCCACGGTGGCCTGCGCTACCTGGAACACTACGAATTTCGCCTGGTGAGTGAGGCGCTGGCCGAACGCGAAGTGCTGCTGAATATGGCTCCCCATATTGCCTTCCCGATGCGCTTTCGTTTGCCTCATCGCCCGCATCTTCGCCCGGCGTGGATGATCCGCATTGGCCTGTTTATGTACGACCATCTGGGCAAGCGTACCAGCCTGCCTGCTTCCACCGGTTTGCGTTTTGGCGCAGATTCGGTACTGAAGCCCGAAATCGTGCGCGGTTTCGAATATTCTGACTGCTGGGTAGACGATGCGCGCCTTGTGCTGGCGAACGCGCAGATGGTGACCAAAAAAGGCGGCGAGGTGAAAACCCGCACCCGCGCAACCAGCGCCCGTCGTGAAAACGGCCACTGGATTGTGGAAGCGCAGGATATCGACACCGGCGAAACCTTTACCTGGCGCGCGCGCGGCCTGGTTAACGCTACCGGGCCGTGGGTAAAAGACTTCTTCGACGACGGGCTGAAACTGCCGTCTCCTTATGGTATCCGCCTGATCAAGGGGAGCCATATCGTGGTGCCGCGCGTGCATAACCAGAAGCAGGCGTACATTCTGCAAAACGAAGATAAGCGCATCGTGTTTGTGATCCCGTGGATGGACGAATTCTCCATCATCGGCACGACGGACGTGGAGTACAAAGGCGACCCGAAAGCGGTGCACATTGATGAAAGCGAAGTGAAGTACCTGCTGGACGTCTATAACGAACACTTCAAAAAATCCCTGAGCCGTGAAGACGTGGTGTGGACCTACTCCGGTGTTCGCCCGCTTTGCGACGATGAGTCTGACTCCCCACAGGCGATCACCCGCGACTATACGCTGGATATTCACGATGAAAACGGCAGTGCGCCGCTGCTATCCGTCTTTGGCGGCAAGCTGACTACCTACCGCAAACTTGCCGAGCATGCGCTGGACAAGCTGCAAAACTATTATCCGACGATGGGACCAGCCTGGACCAAAGGCAGCAAACTGCCGGGTGGAGATATCGCCGGCGATCGCGATGATTTCGCCGCGCAATTGCGCCGCCGTTATTCGTTCCTGAGCGAAGGTCTGGCCCGCCGCTTTGCCCGCACCTATGGCAGCAACAGCGAGCTGATTCTGGCGGATGCCACAGGCCTGGATGATTTAGGTGAAGACTTTGGCCATGAGTTTTACGAAGCAGAGCTGCGCTATCTGGCCGAGCACGAATGGGTGAAACGCGTGGATGATGTTATCTGGCGTCGTACCAAACTGGGAATGTGGCTGACGGACGAACAGCAGGCGCGGGTGGCGCAGTGGCTGGCAAAGCGGAACGGTAAGGCGCAGCTCTCTTTAGCTTCGTAACGATTTACCCCTCACCCCGGCCCTCTCCCCAAAGGGGCGAGGGGGCAAACCGTACAAGCGGGTGAGGGTAAAAACTCAGACTCCATACCCCATCATCTTCAGCAGCTTCTGTGCATGCTGCACCGCGTCCTGTCGGTGCGCCACTCCGAGTTTTTGATAAAGATTCCGAATGTGCGTTTTGATGGTCGTAGCCGCCACGTCCAGCTCGCCCGCGATCTGATCGTTGCTGTAACCTGAATAAATCAGCCCCAGAACCTGCCATTCACGCTGGGTGAGTGGGCTGGTGCGGATAAGCTCCGGCACCTCCGGGTGGGTCAGCAGACGGTTAACAAAGTTCTCATCGAAGTGGGCGAACTTGTGGCGATGGTGCTGGTTAATCTCGCGCAGGATACGCTGGGCGCGATGCTGATCCAGCTCCGGCAGGGTATTGAGCTGAATCAGCTGACGCAGCTGCTGCGCCATCGCTTCACCTTCAATCACAAAGTGGCTGACAAACCCGGTGCGGTTAGCTAACGACAGCGCTTCCAGCAGCACCCGCTGGGCGTCACTTTTGCGCCCTGACTGCCAGTAGAGCTGGTTTAACAGCAGCAGGTTGCGGTTGAGATCGCTCATCAGACGCAGGCTGCGGGCATTTTCGTTTAGCTCTTCCAGCACCATTTCCGCCGGATCGAACTCACCGAGCAGGATCTGTGCCCGGGCGATGTTGCGCCACTGGCTTTGCAGGAAGTGGTTATTGGCAAACTCTGGTTTTGGCGTCTGGCGCAGCCAGGTGGCAGCGGACTTTTTATCGCCGGTCATCTGCCAGTAGATCACCCGGACTTTATCGGCGTTCGACACCCAGTCGCTGTGGTACGGCCCGTTGCCCAGCAGGTTTTCCAGGCGGTTAAGGTGATTACGGGCGTTGTCCAGATCCCCACGAGCCAGCGAGCACTGCACCAGCAGGGCCAGACATTGCAGCTGTTGCTGAGGCTGATACCCGGCGAGCACTTCCACGCCATAGCGCGCGGAGGCTTCAGCCTCATCGAGGCGCGACCAGGCCCACAGCAGCTGCGCGCGGATGCGCAGCAGGAACTCATGCAGCGGCAGCTGTTCAAGATGCTGCTCGCGGATCAGGATGAACGCTTTCTCCTGCGTCTCCCACGCCGCCTGCAAAAAGCCCTGCGCCAGCAGGATTTCACTTTGCTGGATCAGGCTCCACAGCGCGTAATGCCAGACGTCGTGGCGGCGGGACATCTGCTCGGTCTGCTGCATGACGGAAAGGGATTTCGTTAAGTCACCTTTGCAGTGCAGCACTTCGCCGTGAACGGATGTTGCCACAATGCGGCTGTAGTAATTCGCCAGCGGCAGCATGTCGAGGGCGACCATCGCCAGCCGTTCGGCTTCTTCCGGATCGCCGTCGTTAATGGCGACCTGGGCTCGCAGGGCGTTAAATTCACCGTGCAGCGTGTCGTCCATTTCCAGATTCATTTCCTGCTCGGCCCGTGCCAGCAGCAGGTTAACTTCGTTGTAGCGGTGCTGGCTCTGCATCAGCCAGGCCTGCAGTAAAACCAGACGAGGATTTTCTAACAGGCTCTCCCACGGCAGGGCTTTTAGCGACTCTTCCAGCAGCGCCAGCTCGCTGTGGTTAAACAGCGCCCACGCGTGGTGCAGCAGGATGTCGCGCAGCATATTGGCGTCGCCCGCGGCAAGCGCGTGGTGAATAGCCTCGCTCGGGAAGCCTTGCGCCATCCAGCTTTCGGCGGCGGCACGGTGAATCTCAGGCAGCTCGGCCGCCAGCTCCCACTGACACCGCTGGCGCAAAAAACTGCCGAACAGCGGATGGAAGCTGAACCACTCGCCGGAGTCATCCATACGCTGCAAAAACAGCCCCTGGCGCTCGGTCTCTTCCAGCCGCATCTGGCCATTCTCTTCACCCGTTACGCGGACTATCAGGGCGTCGTTCATCGAGCGGAGGATGGAACTACGTAACAGGAAGTTACGCGTATCGGCATCCACAGTGTTCAGAACCTCATCCACCAGATAGTCAGAGAGATGGCTGGCATTGATGCCTGAAAGACGACGTGCCGAATGATGGGCAGGAGTATTGGTCTGACGCGCCGAGAGGGCGATCAGCTGCAGCGCAGTTGCCCAACCGGCAACGTCATCGCACAGGCGGCTGCTGTCCGCAGGCTCAATAGGGGAGTTCAGGCGGCAGTCAAAGAACAGCTTCGCTTCCTGATGGGTAAAGGCGAGCTGTTGGCTGCCAATTTCCAGCAGCTGGTCGCGCACGCGCAGGTTCGCAATGCCAAGCTGTGGGAGGTTACGTGACAGCACGACCAGGGTCAGATTTTCCGGCTGATGGCGGATGAAAAAGCGCATTGCCTCGTGGATCACCGGATTGCTGATCAGGTGATAATCATCAATCACCAGGAACAGCGGATGAGGCCACTCTGCCAGCTCGATAAACAGCTGGGCAAACAGCGACGAAAGGCTGGCGTACTGGCGCTTTTGCGCCATGGTTTCACTACTGACACAGTGACCGCCCGTCGCTTGTTGAACGGCGGTGATCAGGTAGCTGGCAAAGCGTTCCTGCTGGTTGTCCCCCTCATCAAGAGAGTACCAACCCAACTCATTTTTCCCTGCGGCCCACTGGGAGACCAGTGTGGTTTTTCCGTACCCTGCCGGGCTTGTTACCAACGCCAGCCGATAATTGGCGGCTGTGGATAATTTCACCAGCAGACGGTCGCGAACCACGGTATTTTCCAGCCGTACCGGGCGACTCAATTTGGATGGGATCAACATAGTCAGTCACTTCACTGTGCCTTTTCCGTCATTTTTCGAGCCGCAGCCAGAGAGGGTTGCAGCGCGACAGATGCAGGAAAAAAGATTAAGGAATGATTTTTTTTACGCTTCGTAATTAATGCCTGAATGTAAGGTCGGCCAGATTGCACTTTATTGCAAGAATGTTGAACTTTTCGTGCCCGGTAAGTTGCACCTTGTCACAATTCCATATTTTTAATTACCGGGGTTCATGTTAGGCATGTATTTCTCCCGGCCTGAAATTGCATGAAATCCGCGCCCGGCCTGAAAAGAAAGCGGTTTCAGTCGAAAGCTTTAAACGAACGTAACGGGTGGTTTGTTGTCCGAATTTGGGTGAGATTGATCCACCTGCAGGTCAGGCGTTTAGCGGCGGCGATCACATTTTTGACTCATCCCCGTCACTCCTCCCTGTCTAATCCCCCTCAGGATGAGGAATAAGCCCAGGCTGCCCGGCACACTAGCGGGCAATGAATTCCGAATAATCACAGGACCCGATTCCCTATGTCACAGCCGACCTTCAATAAAGCACAATTTCAGGCTGCGCTGACCCGCCAGTGGCAGCGTTTTGGCCTGCATTCCGCGCAGGATATGACCCAGCACCAGTGGTGGCAGGCCGTGAGCGGCGCGTTAGCCGAACTGCTGGCCGCCCAGCCGGTTGCGAAACCGCAGGCGAAACAGCGTCATGTGAACTACATCTCCATGGAATTCCTGATTGGCCGCCTGACGGGCAACAACCTGCTGAACCTGGGCTGGTATCAGGACGTAGCCGACGAGCTGAAGGGCTTTGACATCAACCTGACCGATCTGCTGGAAGAAGAGACTGACCCGGCGCTGGGCAACGGTGGCCTCGGGCGTCTGGCTGCCTGCTTCCTGGATTCCATGGCGACGGTTGGCCAGTCGGCGATTGGCTACGGCCTGAACTACCAGTACGGCCTGTTCCGCCAGTCCTTCAAAGACGGCCAGCAGATGGAGGCACCGGACGACTGGCATCGCGGCAGCTACCCGTGGTTCCAGCACAACTCGGCCCTCGACGTGCAGGTTGGCGTGGGCGGAAAAGTGGTAAAAGAGGGGCCGCATTTCCGCTGGGAACCGGCGTTTATCTTCCAGGGCGAAGCCTGGGATCTACCGGTGCTGGGCTACCGTAACGGCGTCGCCCAGCCGCTGCGCCTGTGGCAGGCTAAGCATGCCCATCCGTTTGACCTGACTAAATTCAACGACGGCGACTTCCTCAAGGCAGAGCAGCAAGGCATCGACGCGGAGAAGTTGACCAAGGTTCTCTATCCGAACGACAACCACCTGAACGGCAAAAAGCTGCGCCTGATGCAGCAGTATTTCCAGTGCGCCTGCTCCGTGGCGGACATCCTGCGTCGCCATCACCTGGCGGGCCGTAAGCTGGCAGAGCTGGCGGATTACGAAGTGATTCAGCTTAACGACACTCACCCGACCATCGCCATTCCTGAGCTGCTGCGCGTGCTGATCGACGAGCACCAGATGAGCTGGGACGACGCCTGGGCTATCACCAGCAAAACCTTCGCCTACACCAACCACACGCTGATGCCGGAAGCGCTGGAGTGCTGGGACGAGAAGCTGGTGAAGGCTCTGCTGCCGCGCCACATGCAGATCGTCAACGAAATCAACGCCCGCTTTAAAAAGCTGGTGGAGAAGACCTGGCCGGGCGACGAGGCCGTCTGGGCGAAGCTTGCGGTGGTGTACGACAAGCAGGTACGCATGGCGAATATGTGCGTAGTGAGCGGCTTTGCGGTGAACGGCGTCGCTGCGCTGCACTCTGACCTGGTGGTAAAAGATCTCTTCCCTGAATACCACCAGCTTTGGCCGAACAAATTCCATAACGTCACCAACGGCATTACGCCTCGCCGCTGGATCAAGCAGTGCAACCCGGCGCTTGCCGGGCTTCTCGACAAGAAGCTGAAGAAAGAGTGGGCGAACGATCTGGACGTGCTGGAAGGGTTGGAAAAATTCGCCGACGATGCGAAGTTCCGCAAGGAATATCGCGACATCAAATACCAGAACAAAGTGAAGCTGGCGGCGTTCGTGAAGGCGCGTACTGGCATCGTCATCAGCCCGGATGCGCTGTTCGACGTGCAAATCAAACGTCTGCACGAATATAAGCGTCAGCACCTTAACCTGCTGCACATCCTGGCGCAGTACAAAGAGATCCGCGAGAACCCGCAGGCTGACCGCGTGCCGCGTGTCTATCTGTTCGGCGCGAAAGCGGCGCCTGGCTACTACCTCGCGAAGAACATTATCTTTGCTATCAACAAGGTTGCGCAGGCGATTAATAACGACCCGGTAGTTGGCGACAAGCTGAAAGTGGTGTTCATCCCGGATTACTGCGTCTCTGCTGCGGAAATCATGATCCCGGCGGCGGATATCTCCGAGCAGATTTCTACGGCGGGTAAAGAGGCCTCCGGCACCGGCAACATGAAGCTGGCGCTGAACGGCGCGCTGACCGTGGGCACGCTGGACGGTGCGAACGTTGAAATCGCCGAGAAGGTCGGTAACGAGAACATCTTTATCTTCGGCCACACCGTGGAAGAAGTGAAAGCGCTGAAGGCCAAAGGCTACGACCCGGTTAAATGGCGTAAGAAAGACAAAGTGCTGGATGCGGTGCTGAAAGAGCTGGAGAAAGGTATTTACGCCGACGGCGATAAGCATGCCTTCGACCAGATGCTGCACAGCATCGGCAAGCAGGGCGGCGACCCGTATCTGGTCATGGCAGACTTTACCGCTTACGCCGAAGCGCAAAAGCTGGCGGATGCGCTCTACCTCGACCAGGAAGCCTGGACGCGTGCCGCCATTCTGAACACCGCCCGCTGCGGCATGTTCAGCTCGGATCGCTCAATCCGCGATTACCAGCAACGCATCTGGCAGGCTAAGCGCTAGGGGAAGACATGGACAGCAAACGCCTTGATAACGCCGCGCTGGCGGCAGGAATTAGCCCGAACTACATCAATGCTCACGGCAAGCCGCAGGCTATTCCGGCGGAGACCAAGCTGCGCTTGCTGGAAGCCATGAGCCGTACCGCAACCCCTAAAAAGGTGGCGGTCACCCCGCTGCCCAGCGTTCAGGTGTTTACCGCCGGGACGAAAATGGCGCTGCCGCTGGAGGGCCACGGCGAATTCAGCTGGCAGCTCACCACGGAAGAGGGGAAGCATCATAAAGGACACGCGCAGGCGGGCAAGAAGCTGGCGCTGCCCGCAAAGCTGCCGGAAGGCTATCATGAGCTGACCGTCAGCCAGAACGAGCACCTGTGGCAGTGTCGCGTGATCGTTGCGCCGAAGCGCTGCTATGAGCCGGAAGCCCTGCTGCAGGACAAGAAGCTGTGGGGTGCCTGCGTGCAGCTCTATACGCTGCGTTCGGAGCGTAACTGGGGCATAGGTGATTTCGGCGATTTGCAGAGCATGCTGGTGGATGTGGCTAAGCGCGGTGGGTCATTTATTGGCCTGAACCCCATTCACGCGCTTTATCCGGCGAACCCGGAAAGCGCCAGCCCGTACAGCCCTTCGTCCCGCCGCTGGCTGAACGTGATTTATATCGACGTCAACGGCGTCGATGACTTCCTGCTGAGCGATGAAGCGCAGGCCTGGTGGAAGATGCCGACCACGCAGCAGACTCTCCAGTCGGTGCGTGACGCGCAGTGGGTGGATTATGCCACCGTGACGGTGCTGAAAATGGCGGCGCTGCGCATGGCCTGGAAACAGTTCTCGCTGCGCACCGCTCGCGATGAGCAGGTGCAGGCGTTCCAGGCATTTGTGGCAAACGGCGGCGACAGCCTCTATTACCAGGCGGCTTTCGACGCGCTGCACGCTTATCAGGTAAAAGAGGATGAGATGCGCTGGGGCTGGCCTGTCTGGCCGGAAGGCTTCCGCGATGCCCATAATCCCGAAGTCAAAGCGTTCTGTCAGGAACACAGCGATGAGGTGAATTTCTTTCTCTGGCTGCAGTATCTTGCCCACAGCCAGTTTGCAGCCTGCTGGCAAACCAGCCAGGGCTTTAAGATGCCGATTGGCCTGTATCGAGACCTGGCGGTTGGCGTGGCGGAAGGCGGTTCGGAAACCTGGTGCGACCGCGAACTGTACTGCCTGAAAGCCTCGGTTGGCGCACCGCCGGATATTCTTGGCCCGCTGGGCCAGAACTGGGGCCTGCCGCCGATGGATCCGCACGTCATCGTGGCCCGTGGCTATCAGCCTTACATCGAAATGCTGCGTGCGAACATGACCAACTGCGGCGCGCTGCGCATTGACCACGTTATGTCGATGCTGCGCCTGTGGTGGATCCCCTACGGCGAGACGGCGGATAAAGGTGCCTACGTGCATTATCCGGTGGACGATCTGCTGTCGATTCTGGCGCTGGAAAGCAAGCGTCATAACTGTATGGTGATCGGCGAGGATCTGGGCACGGTGCCGGTTGAGATCGTCGGCAAGCTGAAGGACAGCGGAGTTTACTCGTATAAAGTGCTCTATTTTGAACACGACAACGAAAAGCAGTTCCGCGCGCCTCAGTCATGGCCAAAACAGTCCATGGCGGTAGCGACCACCCACGATTTACCGACGCTACGCGGCTACTGGGAAAGCGGCGATCTGACGCTGGGTAAAACCCTGGGGCTGTATCCGGATGCGGACGTGCTGAGCGAGCTGTATCAGGATCGCGAACGTGCGAAGCAGGGCCTGCTGGAAGGGCTGCACAAGTATGGCTGCCTGCCGAAGCGGGCCGGACATAAAGCTTCGCTGATGGCGATGACGGCAACGCTCAACCGTGGGATGCAGCGCTATATTGCAGACAGCGGCAGTGCGCTGCTGGGCCTGCAGCCGGAAGACTGGCTGGGCATGGCGGAACCGGTAAATATTCCGGGGACGAGCTACCAGTACAAGAACTGGCGCCGCAAGCTGTCGACCTCGCTTGAAGCAATGTTTGCCGACGCCGGGGTGAATAAGCTGCTGAAGGATTTGGATAAGCGGCGTAAGAAGGGTTAACGGCAAAACTGACGGCGGATGACGCGCTGCTTATCCGCCCTACGGTAAAGACTCGTAGGAAGGAAAATAACAGACGTCATCCACCGCAATGATCAGTCGTAGGGTGGATAAGCGTTAGCGTCATCCACCACAAATATCAGTAATAAGAGTGCTCACCGCGCTGGTGTTCGGTCAGGTCGCGAACGCCTTTCAGCTCCGGGAATTCAGCCAGCAGCTGCTTCTCGATGCCTTCTTTCAGGGTCACGTCCACCATAGAACAGCCGTTGCAGCCGCCGCCGAACTGCAGGATGGCGAAGCCTTCATCGGTGATCTCCATCAGCGTCACGCGACCGCCGTGGCCTGCCAGCTGTGGATTAACCGTCGCCTGCAGCATGTACTCAACGCGCTCCATCAGCGGCGCATCGTCAGCTACTTTGCGCATTTTGGCGTTCGGGGCTTTCAGCGTCAGCTGGGAACCGAGCTGGTCGGTCACGAAGTCGATTTCAGCATCTTCGAGGTAAGGCGCGCTCAGCTCGTCCACGTAGGCGGTCAGCTGCTCGAATTTCAACGCTGTATCTGAAGCTTCTACCGCATCCGACGGGCAATAGGACACCCCGCACTCCGCGTTTGGAGTACCTGGGTTGATAACAAATACGCGAATTTGCGTCCCTTCTTCCTGTCCCGCCAGCAGTTTGGCGAAGTGGGATTGTGCAGTATCGGAAATACGGATCATAACGATTGCTCAATAGTTGACTATTTTAGTCGGTTATAATACGCCCATCATCGAGGGTCTACAAGGTTCGACAAAGGCACCATACCTGGATAGTCGCCGCGCCCTGCTTTTTCAGCAGCCGCGCAATTTCCGCCACGGTACTGCCCGTCGTGACGACATCATCCACAATCACCATATGGCGACCCGCCACCGGAATATCAACCCTGAACGCCCCCTTAAGATTGCCTCGCCGCTGCTTTGCCGTGAGCTGATGCTGCGTGGCCGTTGGCCTGATGCGGCGGAGGGCCGTGGGCTGATATTCACAGTTTAACCAGCGTGCCAGCGGAATAGCGAGGAGGGCGCTCTGGTTATATCCCCGGCGCCAGGCCCGGCGGGCGTGAAGGGGGACTGAAACGATGACGTCCGGCCTGAAATAATCCCCCCGGCGGCGGCTATCCAGCACTTTTGGCAAAATTAAGCGGGCCAGCGCCGGGGCGAGCGCGGTGGCGCCCTCAAACTTCAAGCGATGAACAAGCTTGCTCAGCGGCGGCTGATAGTCCGTGACGAAGAGCAATCGGTCCCACGATGGCGGATTTTGCAGGCACCTGCCGCAGGGCGATGCTGTCCACATGGCCGGGAGGCCGCAGCACGGGCAGCAGGGCGGGGCCACGGGCATGGCCGCCGTGCAGCGTGAGCATATCCCCCATGCCGGGCAGGCAAGCGGCATCCGGCATAGCCAACACAGCCCCGGGATTGTTAGCATAGCCACCTCCCTGTATGGCAAAACGAGAACAATAACTGATGAACAAGCTCTGGTGGCAGACAAAAGGTGAAGGAAAAATCGATCTTGTGCTGCTGCACGGATGGGGACTGAACGCCGAAGTGTGGCATTGCATAGTTAAGGAACTCGGCTCGCAGTTTCGTTTACATCTGGTCGATTTGCCGGGCTATGGCCGCAGCCAGGGGTTTGGCGCGCTGACGCTGGAAGAGATGGCGGAGGTGGTGCTGGCGCAGGCACCGCAGCAGGCTATCTGGCTGGGCTGGAGCCTGGGCGGGCTGGTGGCAAGCCAGGTTGCTTTGAGACATCCTGAGCGCGTGCGCGGATTAATCACTGTGGCTTCATCGCCTTGTTTTACCGCCCATGACGAGTGGCCGGGGATCAAGCCGGACGTACTCGCCGGGTTCCAGCGGCAGCTAAGTGAAGATTTTCAGCGTACCGTTGAGCGCTTCCTCGCGCTGCAAACGCTGGGCACGGAGACGGCCCGTCAGGACGCTCGCCAGCTTAAAGCGGTGGTGCTGGAACAGCCAATGCCGGAGGTAGATGTACTGAACGGCGGGCTGGAGATCCTGAAAACCGTCGATCTGCGTGAAGAGATGGAGACACTGACCGTGCCGTTGCTGCGCCTTTACGGTTATCTCGACGGGCTGGTGCCGCGCAAAATCGCGGGGCTGCTGGATGAGCGCTACCCGCAAAGCGGCTCCGCTATTTTCCCGAAGGCCGCCCACGCGCCGTTTATTTCGCATCCCGCTGAGTTCTGCGAGCAGGTTTATCAGTTCGCAAAGCTTGTTGATGAATAGCGATGGTTTAGCCCTGCAGCACCCAGACTTCACGCAGGCATTTTTTCCCTTCGGGGCAGCTCTTGCAGCTCCCCGTCAGGCAGTCGTCGGGGTCTTCCTGAATCCGCATCGCTTTACCCATCGCCTCTAAGCGACCGAGCATAGCGTTCACCAGCGGCAGCGGGGTGGCGAGCAGCTGGCTTAACTGCGCGGCATCCATACGGCCCCGCAGCGCCAGCGTGTTACGAATATCAATTAAGCTCGCCATCACTTTCCCCTTTGCCTTTAGTGGCAGTCGCCGGTGCTGGTTTCGCAGCAGGCCGCCGCGGCAGTTTTACGTGTCGACATCAGGCTGATGTTCACGCGGCTGCGGGCGCGGCGCAGGCCACCCATCAGCACGACGTTAAACAGCACCACCACCAGAATACAGACCAGGCTGTACTGCGGATGTTCTTTGAACGACACGGTCTGGTAATAGAGCGTGGAGAGAGAGTAAGCGATATTCAGCCCCCACAGGATGGAGAAGGTCATCCAGCCGCGGCTCGACTCGCGGGCAACCGCACCCATTACCGAAATGCACGGGATATAGAGCAATACGAAAATCAGGTAGCTGTAGGCCGCCGCCGCGCTGCCGAATTTGTCGCTCATCACGCCCATGGCGCCGGTCGCCATTTCACCGTCGCCTTTGCTGGCTTCGATGGGATTGGCCAGTACGCTCAGGCTGAAGGTGTCTTTCAGGCTTTGCCAGGTTTCCCCGGCGGCACCGCCCAGTTCGTCCCACAGGTTGAAGCTGGCGGCGTCAAACTCTTCGTTATGCATGTCTTCCGCGGTGTAGAGGGTGTTGAGCGTCCCCACAACGACCTCTTTCGCCATCGCACCGGTAAACAGCCCTACGGTGGCCTGCCAGTTGTCTTCATGCACGCCGATTGGCTTAAGCAGCGGAGTTAAAACTTTACTGACGGAGGCCAGCGCGGAGTCGTTAATGTTATCCACCGGCTTGCCGCTAAACGAGAAGCTGTTCAGCGCGCCGATGAAAATACTCACAATGACAATCACTTTACCGGCGCGCAGCACGAAGCCTTTCAGGCGCTGCCAGGTCTGCATCAGCAGGCTTTTCAGGTGCGGCACGTGATAGACCGGCAGCTCCATGACGAACGGCGTCGCTTCGCCGCGCATGATGGTGTACTTAAGCATCAGCCCGGTCAGGATCGCCATTACGATGCCGAGGATGTAGAGAGAGAAGACCACCAGCGCGCCGTCCTGACCAAAAAACGCGGCGGCGAAGACGGCGAAGATCGCCAGACGAGCGCCGCAGGACATAAACGGTGCCATCATGATGGTCATCAGACGTTCACGCGGGGCGTCCAGGGTTCGTGCGCCCATCACGGACGGCACGTTACAGCCGAAGCCGACAATCAGCGGTACGAAGGATTTGCCCGGCAGGCCGAGCGCCTGCATCAGCCTGTCCATCACGAACGCCGCACGCGCCATGTAGCCGGAATCCTCAAGGAAGGAGAGGAACAGGTACATCATGCCGATTTGCGGCACCAGCGGCAGCACGGTGTTGATACCGCCGCCGATGCCCTGGGCTAAGAAGATGGTCAGCCAGTCCGGGAAGTGCAGCGTGGCGCCAATCCACTGAATGCCGTGAATAAAGATGGCCGCAGAGCCGCCGTCGAAAATAGGCTGCAGCGCGCCGCCGATGTTAATCGCCAGCAGGAACATGACGTACATGACCAGCAAAAAGATCGGCAGGCCGAGGAAGCGGTTCAGGATGATTTTATCCATCATCGCCGTCATGCGGCTTGGCTCGGCGGTCAGGCTATTGCTGACGGTATCGCATACCGCGGCAATGCACTGGTAGCGCGCATCGGCAATCAGCAGGGCCGGATCTTCAAGGGTTTGCGCAAGATTTTCACGCGCTTTTTCGAGCTTGTCCGCAGCGCTGCCGGCAAAGGCCTGGCTGTAGATATCCCCTTCGAGCATTTGCAGAGCCAGCCAGCGGCGCTGCTGTTCCGGCATCTCGCCGGACATGTCCGCTGCAAGGCTGTCGACTTCTTTGAGCAGGGCGGGCGGGTAGAGCACCAGATCCGAGCGGGTATTAGGTTCGCGGCGGTCAATGGCAAGCTTCAGCCCTTCAATGCCGCGCCCACGGGTCGAAACCAGCGGCACAACGGGGCAGCCAAGGCGAGCGGCAAGGGCATCAATGTCGATACGGATGGCCTGCTTCTCGGCGATATCGAGCATATTGAGCGCCACAACGCAGGGAATGCCCAGCTCCAGCAGCTGAAGCGTCAGGTACAGATTGCGTTCCAGGTTCGACGCGTCAACGACGTTAATCAGCAGGTCGGCGTCGCCGCTCAGAATGTAGTGGCAGGCGATTTGCTCGTCGAGCGAGGTCTGCGACGAGATGGTGGTCAGGGAGTAGGTGCCCGGCAGGTCGACCAGCGTGACTTTATGGGTCAGCGTGGAAAACTGGCCTTCTTTTCGTTCGACGGTGACGCCCGCCCAGTTCCCCACGCGCTGACGTGAGCCCGTCAGCTGATTAAACAGCGTGGTTTTGCCTGAATTGGGGTTACCGATTAAACCTATGGTTAAGTTTTTCATTTTTTCGTGAACTAAAGAGAATAAGAACCAGAGCGCGAACGCCCAACCCGCCCGTCAGGCAACGACTTCGACGTTTAATAATTCGAGATCTTTTTTACGCAGCACCAGGCTTACGCGACGCGTTTCGATGTGAACCGGATCGCCTAATGGTGCAACGCGAACAACATTAAATGAGGAGCCAGGCAGCATGCCGAGAGATAATAATTTCTGGCGGTACGCCGGGCTTATTTCACGGGCAAAGCCGGTAATTTTCCAGGTGCTTTTCGGTGTGAATTGCATAGGACCTTCTTAGTGCGAGAAGTGGGTTCCTCGCTGACTGAGCTACTGTATCCACCGCTACGTCCCGTTACGCGGTGAAAGCCGACTATCTTTATGGGCAGAAGAATAATAACAAGCAGCACAATGATAATGAGAATGGTTTCTATCATCAATAAATATTTTATCAAAGCGTGCTTATTGTGGGTGATTAAATGCAACAGATGATGTTTGTTTCAGGCAGGGAATATTTAGCATTCGCTATTAATTTAAGCAAATCATAACAAAGCGTTAAAAAGGTAAATAAAAGGTAACCTGATTATCAGCGCTCAATTAATGTTGCGTTGATATTTCATCTGTTACCGGAATGATGCGCGACGGTGTTTTGTTTAAACATCGCAGGAATAATCGCTGGCTGGAACGCTTTCTATTATTTGAAAAAATAACAGGGCTGATAATGAAATGTTATTGATGAATGGCGTACCGCAGAATAAGAACAAATTGTGCTAAATAAGGTGGATGACGTGTTGTTTATCCACCCTACCCCTGGTGTGAGTAGGGCGGATAAACACGGTGCCATTCGCAGGAAGGTTAGTTCTTCTTACCAAACGCCGCTGCCAGCGCATCACCCATCGCGCTATTGCCGTTGCCGGCGTTATCACGCCCGCGCGGTTTTGCCTGCTGCTGGGCAGGGCGGCGGTCGTTGTTCTGCGCGCGTGGCGCGCTGCTGCGGCGGGCGTTGGTTTCGCCCGGCTGCTCGTCAAGACGCATGGTCAGCGCGATACGCTTACGCTGCAAATCCACTTCCAGCACCTTCACTTTAACAATGTCACCGGCCTTCACCACCTTGTGCGGATCGTCGATGAACTTGTCGGAGAGCGAAGAGATGTGGACCAGGCCGTCCTGGTGCACGCCGATATCCACAAAGGCACCGAAGTTGGTGACGTTGGTTACCGCGCCTTCCAGCACCATGCCAGGCGTCAGGTCGTTCATGGTTTCCACGCCGTCGGCAAATTTCGCCGTTTTGAATTCAGGGCGCGGGTCGCGACCCGGTTTTTCCAGCTCTTTGATGATGTCGGTGACGGTCGGCACGCCGAAACGCTCGTCGGTAAACTCGCTCGCCTTCAGGCCGCGCAGCGCTTCGCCGTTGCCCATAAGGTCTGCCAGCGCCTGCTCGGTAGCGGCAAGAATACGCTCAACCACCGGATAGGCTTCCGGGTGAACGGTCGAGGCATCCAGCGGGTTATTGCCGTGGTTAATACGCAGGAAGCCTGCGCACTGCTCAAAGGCTTTTGGCCCAAGGCGGCTGACTTTCAGCAGCTGCTGGCGATCCTGGAAGCGGCCGTTCTCATCGCGCCAGTTAACAATGTTTTGCGCCATCATGCGGGTCAGGCCGGCTACGCGGGTCAGCAACGGGACGGAAGCGGTGTTCAGATCCACGCCAACGGCGTTCACGCAGTCTTCCACCACCGCATCCAGCTTCTTCGCAAGCTGCGACTGGCTGACGTCGTGCTGGTACTGGCCCACGCCGATGGATTTCGGATCGATTTTCACCAGTTCTGCCAACGGGTCCTGTAAGCGGCGGGCGATGGATACCGCACCACGGATAGAGACATCGAGATCCGGGAACTCCAGTGCGGCCAGCTCGGATGCTGAATAAACGGAAGCACCCGCTTCGCTGACGATAACCTTCTGGGCGGTAACTTTCGGGAACTGCTGCTGAACGTCGAGGAAGAAACGCTCTGTTTCGCGGGAAGCCGTCCCGTTACCGATCGCCACCAGCTCAACGTTGTGCTTCTCGCTCAGCGCAGCCACGATAGCCGCTGCTTTCGCTGCCTGTCCGGTATGTGGGTAAATGGTATCGAAGGCGACGAGCTTGCCAGTTGAGTCCACGACCGCGACTTTTACACCGGTACGCAGGCCCGGATCCAGCCCCATCGTGGCGCGCAGGCCGGCAGGGGCGGCCATCAGCAGGTCGTGCATGTTACGGGCAAAGACGTTGATGGCCTCTTCGTCGGCGCGTTCGCGCACGGTGCCCATCAGCTCGGTTTCCAGGTGCATCAGTATTTTTATGCGCCAGGTCCAGCTCACCACGGCGCGACGCCAGGCATCCGCCGGGGCATTGTTCAGGCGCAGGGCGAGGTGTTCGATAATAAGCTGTTCGCAGTAGCTTTCACGTGGTGGCTCATCGTGCTGCGGATCGGCATTCAGCGCCAGCTGCAGGATGCCTTCGTTACGGCCACGGAACATGGCCAGCGCGCGGTGGGACGGCACGGCAGCAATAGGTTCGCGGTGCTCGAAGTAGTCGCGGAATTTCGCGCCTTCCTCTTCTTTGCCGCTGACGACCGTGGAAACCAGATACGCGTTCTTCCACAGGTAGTTACGGACTTTAGCCAGCAGCGCTGCGTCTTCCGCGAAACGCTCCATCAGGATGTAGCGTGCGCCATCAAGGGCGGCTTTGGTGTCAGCAACGCCTTTGTCGGCATCAATAAAGCGGGCGGCTTCCTGTTCCGGCTCGTGGGACGGCTTGTTCCACAGCAGTTCTGCCAGCGGCTCGAGGCCCGCTTCAATGGCAATTTGCCCGCGCGTGCGGCGCTTTTGCTTGTACGGCAGGTATAAATCTTCCAGCTCAGTTTTGCTTAGCGTGCCGTTAATGGCGGAAGCCAGTTCGTCGCTGAGTTTACCTTGCTCGGTAATGGATTTCAGAATGACCTGGCGGCGGTCTTCTAACTCGCGCAGGTAGCTAAGACGGGTCTCTAACTGACGCAGTTGCGTGTCATCCAGACCACCGGTGACTTCCTTACGATAACGTGCGATAAACGGCACGGTATTCCCTTCATCAAGAAGACGAACGGCGGCTTCCACCTGTTCGTTTCTGGCATGAAGCTCACTTGCAATAATGCGGCAGAGCGAATCATTCATCATGGCTTTTCATCTGTGTTGAGTAGGTCGATAGGTGAAAAATGCAGAGGACAGTTATACGGATTGAAGGGTCAAAATGCCAGCCGCAGCCGCCAGGTGATTATTAATCGGACTGTTCCGTGGCCAGTATCCGATTTACTTCACATAGGCAATTTCGTTGACGTACCACTGGGCTTCGCCGCCGGGCGTCTGTACGACCGCCAAATCGCCCACTTCTTTTTTCAGCAGCGCGCGGGCCATTGGGGAATCGATAGAGATATAGTCCTTGCGGCCAAAGATCTCATCGTAGCCAACGATGCGAAAACGTAGCTGATTGCCGTCATCGTTTTCGACGCAAACCCACGCCCCGAAGAACACTTTTCCCTCTTGTTGGGGAGAATAGTCGACAATTTTTAGGTATTCGAGGCATTTTGTCAGATAACGAACGCGGCGATCTATCTCGCGCAGCCGTTTTTTGTTGTACTGGTAGTCGGCGTTTTCACTGCGATCGCCAAGGCTTGCCGCCCAGGTGACCTTTTTCGTCACCTCCGGACGCTCTTCTCGCCACAGGTAATCCTTTTCTTGCTTGAGCTTTTCGTAGCCTTCTCGGGTAATCAGCGGCGTTTTCATCAATGAGCCTTTGGCGTCTGGAACAGTAGGGATAATTTAAACCGATAAAACAGGATGATGGCAATCCCCGGTAATTGCGAGACAAGTCATCATTTTGGGTTAAATCGTGTTGATAACCGCCTGTTTAATATGCTTTGTAACAATTTCGACTAGAATGTATACCAGATTTGACTGGTCGTATTGACACAGTTTTTTAAGAATACGCACTCAACTGTTCGAGCCTTTGGGAGTTATAAGAATGCAAGAGAACTATAAAATTTTGGTCGTGGATGACGATATGCGTCTGCGTGCTCTGTTAGAGCGTTATCTGACCGAACAAGGCTTCCAGGTTCGTAGCGTCGCCAACGCGGAACAGATGGATCGCCTGTTAACCCGTGAGTCCTTCCACCTGATGGTGCTGGACCTGATGCTGCCCGGTGAAGATGGCCTGTCTATCTGCCGCCGCCTGCGCAGCCAGAGCAACCCGATGCCGATCATTATGGTCACCGCCAAAGGCGAAGAAGTGGACCGTATCGTGGGCCTGGAAATCGGTGCTGATGACTATATTCCAAAACCGTTTAACCCACGTGAGCTGTTAGCCCGTATCCGTGCAGTCCTCCGCCGTCAGGCGAACGAACTGCCGGGCGCGCCTTCTCAGGAAGAAGCGGTTATCGCCTTCGGCAAGTTCAAGCTGAACCTCGGCACCCGCGAGATGTTCCGTGAAGATGAGCCTATGCCACTGACCAGCGGTGAGTTCGCGGTGCTGAAAGCGCTGGTGAGCCACCCGCGCGAGCCTCTTTCCCGCGACAAACTGATGAACCTTGCCCGTGGCCGTGAATACAGCGCCATGGAACGTTCTATCGACGTACAGATCTCCCGCCTGCGCCGTATGGTGGAAGAGGATCCGGCGCATCCGCGCTATATTCAGACCGTTTGGGGTCTGGGCTACGTCTTCGTGCCGGACGGTTCTAAGGCATGAGGCGAGTCCGCTTCTCACCAAGAAGCTCGTTTGCCCGTACGCTGCTCCTGATCGTCACCCTGCTGTTCGTCAGCCTGGTGACGACCTACCTCGTGGTGCTTAACTTCGCGATCCTGCCAAGCCTGCAGCAGTTTAATAAAGTTCTCGCCTACGAAGTGCGTATGCTGATGACGGATAAGCTGCAGCTTGAAGACGGCACGCAGCTGGTGGTGCCACCGGCCTTTCGCCGCGAGATTTACCGCGAGCTGGGCATTTCCCTCTACTCCAACGAGGCGGCGGAAGACGCTGGCCTGCGCTGGGCGCAGCACTATGAGTTTTTAAGCCAGCAGATGGCGCAGCAGCTGGGTGGCCCGACGGAAGTCCGCGTCGAGGTCAACAAAAGCTCGCCGGTGGTCTGGCTGAAGACCTGGCTGTCGCCGAATATTTGGGTCCGCGTTCCGCTGACGGAAATTCACCAGGGCGATTTCTCGCCGCTGTTCCGCTATACGCTTGCCATTATGCTGCTGGCGATAGGGGGGGCGTGGCTGTTTATCCGTATACAGAACCGACCGCTGGTCGACCTGGAGCACGCAGCGCTTCAGGTCGGTAAAGGAATTATCCCGCCGCCGCTGCGCGAATACGGTGCTTCGGAGGTCCGCTCGGTAACCCGTGCGTTCAACCATATGGCGGCGGGCGTTAAACAGCTGGCGGATGACCGTACGCTGCTGATGGCCGGGGTCAGTCATGACCTGCGAACGCCGCTGACGCGTATCCGTCTTGCGACGGAGATGATGGGCCAGGAAGATGGCTACCTTGCCGAGTCGATCAACAAAGATATCGAAGAGTGCAACGCGATTATCGAACAGTTTATCGATTACCTGCGCACCGGGCAGGAGATGCCGCTGGAAACGGCGGACCTGAACGGCGTGCTGGGCGAAGTGGTGGCCGCAGAAAGCGGCTACGAGCGCGAAATCGAAACCGATTTGCAGGATGGTGAACTGCTGGTGAATATTCACCCGCTGTCTATCAAGCGTGCGGTTGCCAATATGGTGGTTAACGCCGCCCGCTACGGTAACGGCTGGATAAAAGTCAGCAGCGGCGGCGAGCTGAACCGTGCCTGGTTCCAGGTAGAAGACGACGGCCCGGGGATCAAGCCCGAGCAGCTTAAGCACCTGTTCCAGCCGTTTGTGCGCGGCGACAGCGCCCGTACCACAAGCGGCACGGGCCTGGGGTTGGCGATTGTCCAAAGGATTATCGACAACCATAACGGTTTGCTTGATATAAGCAGCAGCGAACGCGGAGGTTTACGGATCAGGGCCTACCTGCCGCTGCCGATAAACAAAGTTGTGCCGCAGACCAAAGAGAGCTGATTTGCCGAAACAAAAAACGAACCCCGAGGGGTTCGTTTTTTTATGTCGGATGGCGCTGACGCTTATCCGACCTACAAATCATTCAAGTCGTAGGGTGGATAAGCGAAGCGCCATCCACCACCGTCGACAAAGAACTTAGATCTTAGGCCCTGCGCTCACTAAAGCCGCGCCTGCCGGCGTATCAGTGTACTTCTCGAAGTTAGTCACAAACAGCTGTGCCAGCTGCTCTGCTTTCTCCTGCCACTGTTCCGGTGACGCATAGGTGTGACGTGGGTCCAGAATCGCCGGATCAACGCCCGCCAGCTCGGTTGGGATCGCCAAATCGAATATCGGCAGCGTGAACGTCTCCGCGTCGTCCAGTGAACCATCCAGAATCGCATCGATGATCGCGCGGGTATCTTTAATCGATATACGTTTACCCGTGCCGTTCCAGCCCGTGTTCACCAGATAAGCCTGCGCGCCGGATGCCTGCATGCGCTTCACCAGCACTTCCGCGTACTGCGTTGGGTGCAGCGACAGGAACGCCGCGCCAAAGCAGGCGGAGAAGGTTGGCGTTGGTTCGGTGACGCCGCGCTCGGTGCCTGCCAGCTTCGCGGTAAAGCCAGACAGGAAGTGATACTGCGTCTGGTTTGCCGTCAAGCGGGATACCGGCGGCAGCACGCCAAAGGCGTCCGCCGTCAGGAAAATTACCTTGGTCGCATGACCTGCTTTCGACACCGGCTTAACAATGTTGTCGATGTGGTAAAGCGGGTAGGAGACGCGGGTGTTTTCCGTTTTTGAGCTATCGTCAAAGTCGATGCTGCCGTCGGCGCGGACGGTGACGTTTTCCAGCAGCGCATCGCGGCGGATCGCGTGGAAGATATCCGGCTCCGCTTCTTCGCTCAGGCGAATTGTTTTCGCGTAGCAGCCGCCTTCAAAGTTGAACACGCCGTCGTCGTCCCAGCCATGCTCGTCATCGCCAATCAGGCGGCGTTTCGGGTCGGTGGAAAGGGTGGTTTTGCCGGTGCCGGAAAGCCCGAAGAACACGGCCACGTCGCCATCTTCACCCACGTTTGCCGAGCAGTGCATAGAAGCAATACCCTTTAATGGCAGCAGGTAGTTCATGATGGAGAACATGCCTTTTTTCATTTCGCCGCCGTACCAGGTGCCGCCAATCAGCTGCATGCGCTCGGTAAGGTTAAAGGCCACGAAATTCTCGGAGTTCAGTCCCTGCTCCTGCCAGTGAGGATTGGTGCATTTGGCACCGTTCATCACCACGAAATCAGGTTCGAATGTTTGCAGCTCTTCGTCGGTTGGGCGGATAAACATGTTTTTAACGAAATGAGCCTGCCAGGCCACTTCGGTAATAAAACGTACCGACAGACGCGTGTCCGCATTGGCGCCGCAGAACGCGTCGACAATGAACAGGCGTTTACCAGAGAGCTGTTCGGTGACGAGACCCTTCAGGCACTGCCAGGTCTCTTCAGAAAGGGGTTTGTTATCGTTCTTGCCTTTGCCGTTGTCTGCCCACCACAGGGTGTCGCGGGTCGTGTCGTCACGGACAATGTATTTATCTTTCGGGGAACGACCGGTGAAGATACCGGTATCGACAGCAACCGCGCCAAGATTTGTTTCTACTCCACGCTCAAAGCCTTGCAGACCTGGGTCAAGCTCTTCGCGGTACAGCGTTTCGTAATCGGGGTTGTAAAGCACCTCACTCGCATCGTGAATACCATAAGCCTTGAGATCCTGCGGGGTTATGCCTTTAACTCGCATGTCACTGCTCCTTAGCCAATTTGTACTGCCTGAGATTGTAGGGTTGTTTATTGGTTGTTAACCGCGACCAAACTCATAGATTTGAGTATCCGACTCTAATCGGGTAGCGGAAAACGCTGTGAGGCTAGTCACAACGGGGTGAGAGTATGGCAGGAATTGGCAAAAGGTCGGTGAAAATAGTCTGAATATGTTAAAAATTAGTGCGATTAACGGACGCTTTGTGATTGAGCGCGCGTTTGCGTGCAAACGAGATATTTTTTGCGCCCTCTGCTGGGAGAGAGGGCGAAGTGAAGCGTGCTTCCCTCACCCATACAGGAGAGGGAATCACCAGGATCAGTGAACCTGTGGGTCCGTCGGAGAAGCATTGTTACGAATTGCCGCGATGTCCATGGAGTCAAACACGTAGTGATTGCCACAGTAGTCACAGTTCATGTCAATTTCGCCGTCGTCAGCAATAATGCTGTCCACTTCTTCGTCCGGCAGGGTTCGTAAGGCATCAGCACAGCGCTCGCGGGAGCAGGTGCATTTGAACTCAACGTTCTGCGGGTCGTAAAGCGTGACTTCTTCTTCGTGGTACAGACGCCACAGCACATCGTTAGCCGGCAGGTTCAGCAGCTCTTCTGCTTTAATGGTTTCGGTCAGCGCGGCCAGGTGTGCAAAATCGTCGGCCTGAGCATCCTGAGCTGGCAATACTTGCAGCAGCATGCCGCCCGCAGCGGCCTTGCCGTCTACGTCGCCGGTGCGAATAAACAGACGAGTTGGCAGCTGTTCGGAGCGCAGGAAGTAATCCTCCAGACACTCGGCCAGCGTATCACCTTCCAGACCAACAACACCCTGGTAGCGCTCGCCTTCACTCGGGGTGATGGTGATAACCAGATAGCCGTTGCCGATCAGCGTTTTCATGTCAGCATCCGCAGGGATTTCGCCCTGTACGCGAGCCACGCCACGCATCTGCTGCTTGTTGTTACCGTTGATCACCGCGAGGCTCATCGGACCGTCACCCTGTAGCTGAACGGTAATATCACCGTCAAACTTCAGCGTGGCCGTCAGCAGGCTGGTTGCCACCAGGAGTTCGCCGAGGATCTTTTTAACCGGCTGCGGGTAGTCATGGTTTTCCATGATCTGCTGCCAGGTTTCAGAGACCGTTACCAGCTCGCCGCGCACGGCATAGTTTTCAAAAAGGTAACGATGGAGTTGGTCGTGTTGAGCCATAATTTTCTCTCAGTCAGGCGGCAGCTATTCGTTGCCGCCGTGTTTAAATTTCATCAGATCCCGGCGCTCTTTTTTATCCGGGCGACGGTCAGGATGCGGCATGGTCAGCGCATTCATCTTGCGGGCCAGCGCGACCTTTTCCCGTTTCTCGACGCTCTGCGCCGTCTCTTCATAAAGCTGCATCGCTTCGGATGCCGGGCGGCGCTGTTCGGTAATACCGAGGACGGTCACCGTGCGCTCGTCATTGCCCTGGCGCAGAGTCAGCGTCGCGTTCAGCTCAACAACTTTGCTGGGCTTGCTGCGTTGGCCGTTGTAATGCACTTTGCCCCCTTCCACCATCTCCCTCGCCACGGCTCGGGTTTTGTAAAAGCGGGCTGCCCAAAGCCATTTGTCGAGGCGTACGCCTGCTGTGGGCTTCTCTTTCATGGCTACTCCTTTACGGAAAGCGAGGGGATCAGGTGACGATAATCGTTCAGCGCGGGATGACGCTGAAAGGTTTTGTCCGCCATGCCGGAATCCGGGTTGGTCACGCCAAGGCAGTAGCGAATACCAAATGTCGCTGCGGCATCCAGAATCGCTTCGTTGTCGTCGATAAAGACGGTGCGTGCCCCATCAAGTCCGGTATGCGCGGCGACGGCCTGCCACAAACGCTGATCCTCTTTCGGATAACCAAATGTGTGGGTGGAAAGCAATAAATCAAGGTGCTGGGCTAAACCTGTGTGTTCGAGCTTCACGGCCAGGTTATGAGGATGCGCATTGGTCAGCAAGATCCGCCGTTTGCCGCAGGCCTTTAAGGCAGCCATGAAAGGTGCCGTGTCATCCCGTAACAGGGCATTAGGCCCCTGAGCAGTGGTCATCGCGCAGATATCCAGCCCCAGGCGTTCGCTCCAGTAATCCAGACAGTACCAGTTTAGCGTATGTTGCACGGCATGATATTCCCGGGCAATAAGCTGGTGGGCTTCATCCAGGGGAATACCGCGTTCAAGGCTGACGGTTTCCGGGACCAGCTTCTGCCAGAAATGATTATCAAAAGCGAGATCAAGCAGAGTGCCGTCCATATCGAGCAAAACGGTATCGACATCCTGCCAGGCAATATCAATATGCATGGGGTAGACCTGATTGGGAGAAACTGCGCGACAGGTTAGCACAACCTGCCGCGAGAAGTTTAGAACAGCGGACGTACCGAAGGCAGCGCCGTGAGCGAGGGGTTAATGCAGCTTTCATAGTATTGCTGGATCTGCGCAAGACGGTTACGGCTGCGGTGATAGCGTCGCCAGGCAAGTACGCCGTTGATCAACGCGCAAACCAGCATGCCGAACAGCAGCAGGGTTGTTGCCACATAGCGCCACAGGCCGCTGCTGTCTGGAATACGATGCAGCGTTATATGCTGGGTGCCGTTGGCGTCGGTGCTCAGGCCCGTAATAATCCCCTCGGCGCTGAACGGCGTGCGTAACAGCATATCCGCCAGGCGCTGGAACTCTCCCCACTGCTCCTGAGCCGGGAAGTCGTAAAGCGAAACCGGTGGGAGGGGCTGGTCGACCAAATCGCTGCCTTCGTCGCTGACGATAATAAAGCCGCCTGGCGCCGGGCTGTTAAGCTTCTGGGCGGCACGGGCGGTTTCACGAATAAAGAACGGCGCGGTGGAGGTGGTCACGAGATTATCGAGTGATTCGGCGCTGACCGGGCGCAGCAGCACGTTCACACCGTCGAGTTTGCCGGACCTGGCCCTTTTGAGCAGGGAATCCCAGTCTTTCGTATTGCCAAGGTTAATCAGCGCGTTCTTGAGCCTGATACATTCATCGCTTGCGGTGCAGAGCGCCTGAGTTTTCAGCACGATACTGGCGAAATCATCCAGCAGCACCATCCCCGATTTCTGAATGGCCGTTCTCAGCTGCGGGTTTACTTTGGAGTCTGCTTCTGTTTGCGGGTGCAGCTGGGTATTGACCGTCTGAGTCAGTGCCGTTGCTTTATCCATAATTTCAGATTCAGGTAAGGGCAGCGGACGAGCGGTGTTCCAGACAATCTGTGAGCAATCAAAAGGCGTAAATGGGTTGTTTTGTTTCGCAGGGTAGGTGCCTGGCAAATGGATATTACACATGCCGGTGCCGGAGACGCGCAGGGTGTCGCCAACTCGCAGCTGCGTTTTATTCAGATCGGCAACGGCCGTGGCCTCAACCGTTTGTGCACCCTTCAGCCAGGAGATGCTCAGTTTCAGCGGCATCTCCAGCGGCACCCACACCATCAACATTAACAGCACGGCCAGGGCGCCCGTGGCGATCACCAGATTGCGCATCCAGTGCTGAATAGGGAAGTTTTTGACCTCATCGTGCAGCGACAGGAAGCGTCCCTGACGGACTACGTTGCGGTCGAGATAGATATCAATATCGGTCTTCTGCCCGAGATCCTGAGTCACATAAGGCTGCCAGTGCGGAGGATAAATCAGGTCGATGATGCCCAGCGAGATATTGTTGATTTGGTCCTGATTAGATTCACCAAACAGCCCCCAGCGCTTGGGCGTGCCGCGCAGACAATGAATTTCACGCAGCGTATTTTTAGCCGGGGGAGCAAACAGTCCCCACAGGCTTGCAGCCAGCAGCATAACCGCGCCACCCAGCAGCCACGGGAGCACAACCACAGGGGTAACGAGGCAGAGATAGAGCATCACAAACGCGACGCAAATCAGAATCGCTTCACGCAATCCGTCCGGACGACCCAGAGCGGCCTCTTCTGCCGTTTCCTGGCGAATGTTAAGCAGTTCGATTTGCTCACTTTCCTCACCGCGAATGGACGCCTGGCTGCCGGAGATACGTTCCAGCGCAAAGCCCGGATTGTCGACGCTCTCTTCGCCCAGTTTATGGCCATTCAGTGCGATCACCAGCGGCACGGTTTCGGTGCGAATCAGCTCTACGCTGTTGTCGTTAGTGATGTATTGCTCCCAGAACGGCGGCAGATGAACCTCAACCGAATCGAGGTAGTAGCGCCATTTGTTAGCATCGTCAGTGGACAGGCCGTAACGGGTGATTGAGCGAGTCAGGGAAAGGACGGTGTTGCTCTGTGCGTTTAACATCAGCTTCACCGGAGCATTGCTGGCTCCAGAAGGCCCGATGATATCCTGAGTGCGGGTCAGGGTTTCAAGGTAGTGTTCAACCGCAGTGCGTTCTTCGGCGGTGAGTTTGCGTGAGGTCGCACCGGTAAAGGATTGCGCGTTTGACGGGTAAGAGCGCAGCTTCAGGCTGCGCCAGACCAACCATCCGGCAATAACGACACAGGCCAGCATAGCAGCTAAAAGAAGTAGTAAGGTGCTCATGCCTTCCCCATCAAATCATTGTGTTCTTATTCAAGCGCAGCAAGATGCACCCCTTACAGCATTCCGGGTGTATGAATTGTTATCGGCAGGTGTGAATGTGGACTAAACCTTATTGTAGGGTACAACCTGCGGTAACTTGATGTTAGCAAAGCGAGTTTCAGGTAAATATCGGCAAATTCCTATTTCCTTGTGGCTTCTTGACAGATATGCGCTTGCTATGACTACGCTGATTAAGTTACAAAAATGTAAATAATAACCAATGTGCGTTGCACGAAGCGTGCGGCATACCGCACAATGACACACCTGTCCCACTCTTTAAACCAGCCACGATGAGCAAACCCTTACAAAAACCGACTATTTTACATGTAGAAACCGTGGCGCGTTCACGTCTGTTTAATGTCGAGACTGTGGACCTGGAGTTCAGCAACGGTGTCCGCCGGGTTTACGAGCGCATGCGGCCTTCTTCCCGCGAGGCGGTGATGATACTGCCAATCGTCGACGATCATGTCATTTTGATCCGGGAATATGCGGTGGGCACTGAATCCTATGAACTTGGTTTCTCGAAAGGGCTTATTGACCCGGGTGAAACCGTGTTTGAAGCCGCAAACCGCGAGCTGAAAGAAGAGGTTGGCTTTGGGGCCAACGAGCTGACCTTCCTGAAAAAGCTCACCATGGCGCCTTCTTATTTCTCCAGCAGGATGAATATCGTGGTCGCCGAAGATCTCTACCCAGAATCACTGGAAGGGGATGAGCCGGAAGAGCTGCCGCAGGTGCGTTGGCCGCTGGCAAAACTGCTCGACCTGCTGGATGAAGAAGACTTCAGCGAGGCGCGAAACGTCAGCGCGCTGTTCCTGCTGCGCGAATGGCTGAAAGAGCAGGGCCGCCTGTAGCGTTTAAAACACCTCGTTTGAAAGTATTCTCACTTGAGATGATTTAATTCACCGTGCTCACTCTTTAAGCCCCCGATCCGGGTTGCACTGCATGTGATCCCAGCCCTTGTAATTGCTGACTTCTGGTACGCTGGTCGGCAGGTTCTGCCAGTTAGTAAGGTACTGGTAAGTTAACTGGTCGATTGTTTTCGGTGGAATATACGATAAACCCCATCCTGGTCCTGCAAAGCCTGGCCGCATATGGTGCTTATCTCCGTCCTCATCAATATAGTCAACCCCTTTCCCCCCCGGTAATATGCGCGGGTCATCGAAGGGTTTTGAACTCATGTAAAGATTCTCCTGGCGAGTAAGCAAAAACCCCTGATCGTTAACGACCGTGAACGAGAGCATATTTTCTCTGGATGGACTGCTTGAGCCGTCCGGTTCGACGGTATGAAATCCGGTGCTAAATGGCGCAACTTGCCACGTTTTACCGTAATCTTTTGAAACAAGGAAGGCATCGGTTTCCCACCCAGGAATGGCAATATAACGCTCGGAGGGATGCACATACTTGTCAGCAAAGGCCCGGTAAAACTGACTGGCAACTTCTGAGCGTATACCGCGCTGCGGGTCAACGTAGAATAATGCCCCCTCACAGTTCCATCCCTTCAATTCCAGGTAACGATGATCGTCAAACCGGTAAATAACCTGCGTCGGCGACTCCTGCGCGGCCGTACATCCCGCTAATAATATCCCCATGCAGAGCGTCAGGATTACCCGAGTCAGATTGTTCATTCCTTAACCCCACGATCCGGGTTGCATCGCATATGATCCCAGCCCTTGTAATTGCTGACTTCTGGTACGCGGGTCGGCAGGTTCTGCCAGTTAGCTAACTGAGAAGCCGTTAAGTACTTAAGAGACTTCGGTGGAATGTACGATAACCCCCAGGCTGCACCTGCAAAGCCCGGTCGAAGATGATGCTTATCACCGTCTTCATCGACATAATCAACGCCGGAGCCGCCGGGTAAAATTCGTGGGTCATCGAAGGGTTTTGAACTTATGTAAAGATTCCCCTGGCGAGTAAGCAAAAATCCCTGATCGTTAACGACCGTGAACGAGAGCATATTTTCTCGTGAAGGCCGGAAAGTGCCCTCAGGTTCGACCGTATGAAAACCGGTGTTAAATGGCGCAACTTGCCACGTTTCACCGTAATTTTTTGAAACAAGGAAGGCGGAAGAATCCCATGAAGGAACGGCAATATAGCGCTCCGAAGGATGTATATATTTATCAGCAAATGCCCGATAAAACTGGCTTGCGACTTCAGAACGGATCCCGCGGACCGGGTCAACGTAGTACAACGCCCCCTGGCAGTTCCAGCCCTTCAGCTCCAGATAACGGTGGTCGTCAAAGCGGTAAATAACCTGCGTCGGCGACTCCTGCGCGGCCGTACATCCCGCTAATAATATCTGGCCGATCAGCATGGCCAGACTAAAGATTCTTTTTATCATCCGATTTTCCTTCTCGGTTCAGATGGAACAGTATTAAATCCTTGAACCGGGGGCATCGGCCATTGCAGATTTGCCACTTCACGATTATGGACTTCCGGGTAACGAGCCGGGATTACGCGGGTTGCATTCATAAACTGGTTCACCACGCCAAATTCGCCTGTTGGTAGGATTTGATCGGGCTTATTCATGAATATTTTGGTTTTCGGTTCCGGGAGCTGTCCTATCCGGTAATATGTTTCTGCATCACTGTCTTCAGACCAGCGGGTTCGCCAGTCAGCGATGTTCAATAATTGCTTCCAGAACGCACCATGCTCATAATCAAACGACTTGCAGGGGCCGATAGCCAGGTCATAAGCCATTGCCAGCTCCGGTACTTTAGGCGACATGACAATTGATGAATGTTGGCTGAACATTACATCGTCGGAGGAAGTGAATAGCTTATGCAGTTCGGCTTCGGTCAAATTACGGCGAACAACGATCTTTTTGTTAGCGTCGTTAACGCCGGTGATTTCACCGCTGACGATATCCATTTCCCGCCAGTATCTGAGTACATCAATTTCCCTCTGGGTCAGGACGTGGCCGGGCTGTAGATGTTTAAAGGGATCGAACGGCGGGCAGTTGAACACTTCCTCTTTTGTGCGCCTGGCATTGCTGGCTGCCCCCGCTTTCGCGTTATACGAAACCATAGCGTCATTCCCCCCTACAGGAGCTTTGTAGGCTTTGTCTTTATCAGCACTGGTATCGAGTGGGTCTGGTTGCCCCATCAGCGTGAAAATGAAAGGCTCTGGCAGGGTTTCACCGTTCGGAACCACATCAGGAAAATCCCAGCTTGCGTTTGTCAGCGCTGAATAAGCGAAATCGCCTTTACCCGCAGCAGGCTTACGAAACGGCTTTCCATCCGGCGTATGGCCGACACTGCTGTTCTGGAAAAAAACGCGCTGCCGTAGGTTCGGGATTGTGTCGGCCAGCTTTTGTGGAACACCTCGCCAGCCAAAGCCCTGTACAGGCAGCAGGGATACCGTGCCGTCATTCGGGCAAAAATAGTTATAGACCTTGCCGAAGTTATTGCGCTGATTTAACGGAGTGTCATACCAGTTGCTGCTGAACGCCTTGCGCGGGAGCGTCATTGTATCGAGAAGCACTTTCTGGTCGGCGGCACTCATCAGGCCATCGCCGCTGGCTGCGAACTTATCATTCGTCGCCATCAGACGGAAAAAGTTCTCAAAAGTTTGCTGCCGGGCAGTATCTGTCTGATGGTGGCCTGGCTGGCCGTTCTCCAGCCAGCGATTTTCAAGAGAATAAGGGCAATGATTGAGGATCACGCAGTCAGCCGGAGCCTCTCCCGCCTGCTTAACCAGCATGTTCGCCAGCATCGTGATAATGGTTCCCTGGCTATGAGCCACGACATTAATTGTGTCTTTTGCAGTAGGCATATTTTGGCGAATGGTTAATATCAGGTTTGCCAGCCTCTGCGCCGCATAGAACTGGTAAATTCGGTGCGGGTTGTTGTACACCGGATGGGTAAAGTCACCGCCGTTTGCCAGTTCACTGCGGCTCATAAAGCCAACCGCACCAAGCGCTGCGCCCCCGGCTCCCGGCCCTAGCATATCAGGGATGCTGGTAGTGGCATTGGCGAACGTTCCACCACCCCAGACCCCACTTAAGTCCAGAGTATTATGAAAGCAGTCCATCGCATACTTACCACCGAATCGCTTTAGGATCGCCGGGTCATTTTCGCGATAGGCATCATAGGGCAAGGGGGTTTCTGAGCTATTGCCACTGTTGCGCATGGCTTCTCGGTACTGTCGCTGGTCATCTTCCCACATAGCCTTATCAACCGGGCGATAGCCCCAATAAAAGGGGATTACCGGTGAGCGCACTGAGGTAGAGGTGCAGACCATCTGCTTTTTCTGTGTATCGGTACAGTCCTCCATTACCCCTTCCGCATTACGGATTTTGTAGGTTTTTTCTTCCCACTCATGCGGCCATAAATCATCGCGGCCAAGTCGCTTTTTCAGCCCTTCGATGATGCCGCGTTCCTGGTTCTGATAGGCTTCCCCCACGTCATTCACGCCATGAATCAGTATCACAATTCCTGGCATTGGACGGTGAACTGGGCAGTTCGTGGTGTACATCGGTTTACCGGCATTTACCGGAACGCCGATACACTGCTGCGCCAGGAAACGGTTATTGTGTGCGCCGAAACTTTGCGGATCTTGTGGTTCTGGAGCCTCATCAAATGGGTTGGCATTCTGCGCATCAGATAACTCACTCATACGGTTCCCTCCGTGGTTTCAATATCATGGACTAATTCGAGCGACCAGGTGTCAAGTTCAGATGTGTTCAGCAGTGGCGATTCACCGTTATCATCGGTGATCCCCTCAATGACTTCGCCTTTTTTATGGAGCCTGAAACGTTGATCTTTCAGAATATGATCCGGGTCGTCAGGGGCATGCAGCCGGAACTGCTGAGCCAACTCCCCTTCAGCAAAGGTTGGCTTCAGATGATCAAGGCTCGCCTTCGCCATGTAATCGACGGCAGGAGCTTTAAACCTGATGTAATGAGGGGCGATAAACTCAATTTCACCATTTTTGAGACGGATGCCAGCGCCTGCGCACATCAGCAAAAGTTCATCTTTAGCATTCAGGACAATTTTGCCCTGCGAACTGGTCAGATTAATGTTCTGATTCGCGACGGCGTTAATTTCACCTTTCTGTGCTGTTAACCGTATTGAGCCTTTTGCAGCGGTGAACACCATTCCTGCTTTACGGACGAAGACGGAGAAGACTTCCCCTGCGGCCAGAGTCATACGACGGAAGGCGTTGGTATTCATGTCTTGTTTGGCCGTAGTGGTCATATTCTCCCCGGCATGCAGCAAAACCGATTGAGGGGATGTCAGGGCTACGCCTGATTCACCATGCAGGGAAAGGGTGGCATCCTCTGGTTTTCGTACCCGCTGCTGAAGTTCCATTACCGGCGACAGATCTGCGGCTGGCGTATCCGCTATTTCTGAACTGGCCTGAAGCGAGCGAGCCAGTTGTAACGCTGATTCAAGCTGCGCTACGGTCGCGGCCATGTCGTTCTGATTGCCGGTGGCTTTTGGTTTCGCTTCAGTGGTGATATGAAAACCTTCAGCGGAACGAAGCGAAGCCTGCTTGTCCGTGCGTAGCTCAACGCCTTCGCCACGCTGTTTTCCAGATGCATCGACGAGGTGGCCTAAATTCAGTTGTGACTTGCCGTACTCCGTCGCAACTTTGATATGCTCCTGGTCTTTCTTATCCTCCATCCGAAACTTGTTGTTGCGTGGTGTTCTGATGATATTGCGAGTGCTGTTACGGTCTGTAACCAGGTCTGGATTAATCTGGTCATGGAAGGCATGTGCAATAAACGGACGTTCGGGGTCGCCATTTTCAAACGCAATGCCAACCTCTGTATTGTCGAGCAGGGGGAAGTGCATGCCGTAAGTATCACCGGCGTACTGCCGTCCTAACCGCACTGGCATGCTCTCCATGCCCTTTTTCCATTCAGCCTGGTCAAAGCTAAAATGCACCCTGTAACGACCATGATTATCTATGCGCGTAAGCTGATCGTTGAGGCTGATTCCTGATATTCGCGCAGGAATTGTACCGGTGATTATTGGACGTGGCAGACGTTCTGGCCGGAAGCTCCAGATTTCACTGTAAGGCACACCTTTGACTTCACTCTGAAAGCTGCTGCGCCGGGAACCCGACAAATGCATGCTTGTTATTACCATACCCTCATGGAAGGCAGCAGGTATGTCACCGGTGATATCGATGTCATAGCCCGGTACAATATTGGGGTCGTCAGCAATTGCCTCCAGTGTAATCATATTTGTCAGCAGGTATTCATGACGAATCCTGGCATAGTGCCAGCTGGTTTCTGCACTTTGTCCTCTCTTGATAGCCCAGCGATCGCCACAAGTCAGATGTATATCCCCGTAATGGTATTCCCCACCGCAGACCAACTCTGGTACGCGTGATAAATCAACCTGTTCTTCCAGAGTCCTTAAGTTCCTGCTTTCCCGATAGTTGTAGTTACGGACATTGACTGATGCAGGCACGATGGCGTGCCTGGCCGTCAGGTTACGCATGCTATAGAGGCTACCGACTGTTCCTGCGGGATTTATAGCGGCAATTTTATAGTGGTGGATATAGTTCGAGCCTGAATCCCCGAAGATGATAACGACGATGTGGTCATGGTCAGGATGTAGCTCGAACCTGAACCAGATCCCCACCTCGGAGAGTAAGCGCTGGATGAAAGCCAGGTCAGTTTCTTTCCACTGGACGATCATTTCCCGTGGTGGATACGCCCAGGAAAGTTCGTCAAAATTGATTTCATAACCCTCAAAGCGATGTTCTTTGAGGATTTGCTTGACCAGTTCCGGCACGGATACATTCTGATAAATGGCACTGCGATAACGCGTGTTGAGCAGTGCCATAGGATGTTCCAGCACCGCTTCATACAAGGTTTCATCAGCGCTGCTGCTGATCCTGCTTAGTGATGTGATGACCCCTTGAATTTTTCTTAAAACCAGCCATTTATCGCGAGCAGGAAAACGTTTTGACCATGCCGGGTTTGCGGCACGAAGGGTGAATGTCGCCTCTTTCTGAACGATATGGAAAGCGTCAGCATCATCGGTGGTTGAGGTAAAGCGAATGGTGTAACGATAGGGCATACTCAATGCCTCGTCGCCGGTGAATGATTCCACATCGGCTACCAGGTCTGAGTGATAGATATTCAGGAGGTATTTATTCAGACTTTCTTCAGGATTGAATATCACAGGCTCATTCGAAAATCGTGTCTCGCGTCCATTCATAATTGTCCCTAATAGTCACATGACTAATCTCGCAGCAATCAGAATTTGCATTACGTTCACTACAGGTGACAAACTGTACAATTAAAGACCAGTTATTTTGAATGGTTAATTGTATAAATATGCTCCAGCGCAATTTTTGAGCGCATTTTCAGACAATACACGCAAGGACGGATTGGGATGAATCAACGATTTATTCTGGTGGGCGACACAACCACGCACGGCGGCACTATCGTTCAGGGTATATACACGCACACGGTTGACCGTGCTCCGATGGTTGTCACCGGCCATAAGTTTAATTGCCCTCAATGCGGCAGAGAGGCAACTTTAATCGGATCGAGTCATGTAATGGTTAACGGTCAGCGACGTGTCATGCATGGGGATAAAACGACCTGCGGGGCATTGGTTATCAGCCGCTTTAAAACTGGCGTGGCAGAATCAGGGGCTAAAGGATAGAGGATAATCACGTTAGGTACGTTTGAACTTTAAGTCAGGAACGTTACAACGCTATTCAGGACGGATCGGGAGAACAAAAAAATCCCCTCAAACGAGGGGATTTTTGTATCAGAACAGCTCGTGCGTCTCGCCGTTATCAATAATCGTGGTGCCCATCTCATGTACGGCCTGGCGTGTTGGCTGCGTACCTTCAATGAAATACTCTTCCCGACTACTGCCGCCGCTGGCCAGCTGGCCTGTGTTGCGGTCAATGTTCACGGTGATGATACCCGGCGGCGGCGTGAGCTGCTCTTCCGGTACACCATCCAGTGCGACCTTCATGTAGTCGTCCCATGCGGGTTGAGCACTCTTCGCACCGCCTTCATATCCGGAGATCTGATCTTTAATCGCACCGCTTGCCGAGGTACGCCCCAGATCGCGGCGGTGATCGTCAAAACCAATCCAGACGGAGGTCACCACACCCGGACCGTAACCGGAGAACCAGGCATCTTTCGAGCTGTTGGTCGTCCCGGTTTTGCCACCGATATCGCGGCGTTTCAGGTCGCGAGCTGCACGCCAGCCTGTACCCTGCCAGCCCGGTTCGCCGTAGATATTGGTATTCAGCGCACTTTTGATAAGGAAGGACAGCGGCGTGTTGATCACGTGCGGGGCGTAGTCTGGTGCCGTTGTCTGGGCAACCAGCTCGTTATTGGCCTGCTCCAGCTTCGGCATTGGTACCGCAGCATTTTGCTCTTCCTGGGAAGTTGCCACATCCTCAACGTCTTTATCTTCCAGCACTTCCGCTTTAGGCGTATTACCGTAAATCACCGGCAGATCGCAGTCCGGGCAGGCAATTTTCGGTTTGGCTTCGAACACGGTATCGCCGTTGTCGTTAACGATCTTCGAGATGAAGTAGGGGTCAACCAGGAAGCCGCCGTTTGCCATAACCGAGTAACCCCGAGCCACCTGCATTGGGGTGAACGACGCGGATCCCAGGGCCAGCGATTCCGTATGCACAATGTTCTGCGCCGGGAACCCGAAGCGCTGCAAATACTCAGCGGCGTAGTCGACGCCCATTGCACGCATTGCACGCACCATTACCACGTTTTTCGACTGCCCCAGGCCCTGACGAAGACGAATTGGCCCGGCATATTGCGGTGGGGAGTTTTTCGGACGCCAGTCGGAGCCAGCGCCAGCATCCCAGCGGGAGATTGGCACATCGTTCAGGATACTTGCCAGCGTCAGACCTTTATCCATTGCCGCCGTGTAGAGGAACGGTTTGATGTTCGAACCGACCTGACGCAGCGCCTGGGTCGCGCGGTTAAATTTACTCTGGTTAAAGTCGAAGCCACCGACCAGCGCCATCACGGCCCCGTCGCGAGGATTGAGCGACACCAGCGCGGAGTTCACATCCGGCACCTGGCCCAGCCACCATGACTCACCCACTTTGCGAACCCAGATTTGCTGGCCGGCCTGCACGACGTCAGTCACTTTGCGCGGCGTTGGGCCTTGCGAAGTATCCGAGCGGTACGGACGTGCCCAGCGCATACCGTCCATGTTCAATGCGACGCTGGTGCCATCGGCCATCAAAGCGGTGGCTTCAGCAGGCGCTGCCTGAGTGACCACTGCCGGGAACAGCGGGCCATAAACCGGCAGACCTTTCAGGGAGTCGATAATTTTTTGGTTATCCCACGTCCCTTCGCCGACTTTCCACAGCACGTTAGACGGGCCGCGGTAGCCGTGGCGCATGTCGTAGTTCATCACGTTGTTACGTACGGCCTGCTGCGCACCCTGCTGGATCCTGCGGGTAATGGTGGTGTAAACCTTGTAGCCATCTTCATAAGCTTTATCGCCGTAGCGGGCAACCAGGTCCTGACGCACCAGCTCGGACAGGTAAGGTGCAGAGAACGCGATTTGCGGAGCGTGATAGTTGGCAACAATGGGCTGCGCGCGAGCTTCATCATACTGGGGCTGGGTAATATAGCCTTCGCTAAGCATACGAGAGAGCACAACGTTGCGACGAGAAGTCGCTCTTTCCAGGGAATACAGTGGGTTAAAGGTAGACGGTGCCTTTGGCAAACCGGCAATAACCGCTATTTCACTGAGTGTCAGCTGATCGACAGGTTTTCCGAAATAAACCTGTGCTGCGGCGCCCACGCCGTATGCGCGATAGCCAAGGTAGATTTTATTCAGATACAGCTCGAGAATTTCGTCTTTGCTCAGCATTTGCTCAATACGAATCGCGAGGAAGACCTCTTTAATCTTACGTGTCAGCGTGCGCTCAGGGCTCAGGAAGAAGTTACGCGCCAGCTGCTGAGTAATGGTACTCGCACCCTGGGAGGCGTGGCCTGAGAACAGCGCAATACTTGCCGCACGGAAGATCCCAACCGGGTCAACACCGTGGTGTTCATAGAAGCGGCTGTCTTCGGTGGCAATAAAAGCCTTCACCATGACAGGGGGGACCTGATTGAGGGTCAGCGGGATACGACGCTTCTCACCGTATTGGGCAATTAATTCCCCGTCAGCGCTATACACCTGCATTGGAATCTGGAGACGCACGTCTTTAAGCGTGGCGACGTCAGGTAGCTGCGGCTCAATAAATTTATACAAACCATAAATCGAGCCGGCTCCCAGCAGAATGCAACAGACTGCAAGGATTAATAAATACTTTACGAACTTCACCTTAAATTTCCCATTACATTTCCACTGGGCAGTTTATAAACAAACGCGCGGTAGTATAAAGGCAAGCCAGTAGCTTTGATATGCCAAATTCGCAAGCAAACGATACGGAGATCGTCATTATGGTTATCAGTACCTGGCAAATAGGCCTGGAAATTCAACGGGAAACACTGCGCGCCGTGGCCGTCCAGCGGCAGCGTCAAGGCTGGCAGTTGCGGCGCTGGTGGCAGTTGCCCGTGCCCGAAAATACCTTTCGCGATGGCGCGGGATATTCATCAGAAAGTCTTATCGAAGTGTTGGCGCCATGGCGACGGGAGCTGCCGCTACGTCATCAGCTACGCGTAGCTTTTCCCTCCTGGCGCACGCTTCAACGGCCGGTCCCCGCACCGGATAACCGCCTGCGAGAGCCAGATCGCGAAGCTTATCTCGTGGGATCCGCAGCAAGACAGCTTCAGATGCTGCCAGCTCAACTTAGTTGGGATTACGCATTACCGCCGCAGGATTCAAATGCGTTTCTGGTTACGGCAGCCCGACGCAGCGATGTGGAGGGGCTTATCCACTGTTTCAGAAAACTGCGGCTGTTTCCTGCAACGCTGACGCCGGGAGCCAGTGCGCTGCCCTTGCTGAGCCAGCTCTGCCTTCCTGATACTCCACGTTTTTTGGTGCATCGGGAAGCCGACCACTGGCTCTGGGCCACAACGGCGCAGCCGCCAACGTGGGGATGGGTGGATGCTGGCCAGGCAGAAACGTTTGCCGATCTCTGTCTGCATCTTAGCGCCACCCCCGGGGAGATTGCGCTGAGCAGTGCCCTACCGGAGCCCCTGCCCCTGGAAGCAAAGCCTCTCGATGCCTGGCGTGCGTTAACGCGACTACAACCACCAGTACCGCGACACGGCGGAAGCTTTACGGTCGCAATCGCTTTAGCGATTGGTCGGATAAGCCGATGATGGCGGTTATTAATCTGTTGCCGTGGCGGCGGCAGTCACGGCAGAAGTGCCTACGCTTCTGGGGACTGCTGGCATTGGGCTGCCTTCTTTGTCTCTCTCTTTCGGGCCTTACCCGAACAGGTTCACTGCTCCTGCAGCTTGAGCAACAGCATCTGCGGGGAGAATATCTGGCGCACATTCAAGATGCTTATCAGCGAAAGCAACAGGCGCTACTGGAGCTGGAGCGCGTACAACAGGCACAGCAAAAGCTAAATATCCGACGTAGTAGCGTAAAAGCCTGGCAGCCGTTTTTTACTGAACTGGCCTCTGGGCTGCCTGCCAGCGTGTGGCTAACCCATTTGTCTATGAGCAATGGAAAAATGAGGGTCGCAGGGAATGCCTCAAAGGCCGAAGACCTTCATTTAGCTGAAGCGCATTTTCAGAATCTGAACAGGGTAGCAGACGTGAAAATGGGGGAGGTAAGCCACGAATCAGGCGGAAAGCTCAGGTTCATGGTAAGTCTAAACCTGACGGAGGTGAGGGATGATAGCTGAACGCTGGATAACCGCGCCTGGTTGGGTAAAGGCCCTGAGCCTGCTGGGTGCCAGTGCTCTGCTCTTTGCGGCGATGGAATATGTTGTCATCCAGCCGCGGCAGGCACGCCTGCCTGCAACAGTGCAGGCGCATCATCAGGCCCGCGGCAAAGTGACACAGCTACGTCAAAAGATCATGACGCTAACGCTGTCGACGAACCGCATAAGGCAGGCCGGCAACAGTACTGTTGTTCGCCCTTTTTCACTAACGGACCTGCTTTCCAGAAGCGGTGCGGACTTGCAGAGGTGGTCGCCGGAAAACCAGCCCGCAACGCTGGAAGTGCGGATTGCCTGGGAAAAGCTGCCGGCGATATTTGTGATTCTGTCCGGCTATGTTGGTGTCACGCTGCGAGCATTTTCCATCGAGCCGGAAGGCGACCGGTTAAACCTGACATTGAATCTGGACGTTAACCATGGCTCATAATCTCTTTTTTATTTTGCTCATGGGGATCCCGGCGGCCGTTGCCTTACCGCGAAATCCTTTTCAACCGCTGGTTACGCCGTGCGAGGCGTTAACGGCCAGACTTGAACAGTGGGGGCTTCGGGGCGTGGTTAGCGCCAGCACCGGAGCTATTGCCATCATGCAGGACCCTCAAAAGCGCTGGCGACGCGTCACTACCCACATGAATATCGAAGCAGACGTACCGGTCAACGGCATCACTGCGCAGCAATTATCGGTCACTCTGCCCGCAGAGTGTGCATCGCCAGTTTATAAATGGAATATCAAAGGAGCAAATGATGGCATGGATGCGAATGTTCATTCTGTTGGCGGCGTGGCCGCTGAGTAGCCTTGCGGATAAAGGCGTTTCGCTGGTGCTGGATAAGGCCCCCGTCGCACAGGTTCTACAGGCACTGGCCGAGAATCAAAACATTAATCTGCTGATTGCGCCGGGCGTGGAAGGCGTCGTTTCTTTGCATCTGATGAATGTTCCTGTTCAGCAGGCGTTTGCGCTGGTGCTGAAATCCGCAGGGCTGAGCCAGCAGCGAGAAGGCAACGTTGTGCAAATTTGGTCAAGGGAGCGCCAGCAGCAGATGCGGTCGTTACAGGAGGAGCAGCACAAACAGCGTTTGCTTAAACAACCCCTTGCTCATCAAGTCTTTTCGCCAGTGTATGCAGATGCTGCTGAACTGGCAGCCTCGCTCAAAGGAATGGGAGATAAACTTCTTAGCCCTCGCGGTAGCGTATCTGTCGATACCCGAACGAATCGCCTGATCGTCCATGACAGCAAAGCCGTACTGAAAGAGATTTCAGGATGGGTAAAAGAGATGGATTTGCCGATGGGGCAGGTAGAGATAGCCGCGCATATCGTGACGATTAATCAGAACAAACTCCATGAACTGGGTGTTAAATGGAGCCTGGCGGAGGCTAAAAAGGAGCCGGGCTTATACAAGCCAACAACCCTGGGGGCTGATGTCTCTGTGGGCGCCGCAACGGCAAGAGCCGGTTTTAATATTGCGCGTATCGACGGTCGGTTGCTGGAAATGGAACTTTCCGCGCTGGAGCAACAGCAGCAGCTGGAGATTATCGCCAGCCCCAGGCTAATGGCGGCGCATCAACAGCCAGCCAGCATCAAGCAGGGCACGGAAATTCCCTACCAGGTTTCCAGCGGTGAAAGTGGGGCGACGGCGATTGAATTCAAAGAAGCTGTGCTAGGAATGGAAGTTACGCCTACTATTCAACCGCAGGGCAATATTCGTCTGAAGCTACGTATCAGTCAAAACATGCCCGGCAGAAGCATTCAGCAAGCAGATGGCGAAGCGTTGGCAATCGATAAACAGGAAATCGAAACGGTGGTGTCAGTCAAAGAGGGCGAAACGCTGGCCCTGGGCGGCATTTTCCAGCAGCACAATAAAGACAGCCAGGATCGGATCCCCGTGCTGGGCAGCATACCCCTTATCGGTGGGTTGTTTCGGCATGATGCGAAAGATCATCAACGCCGTGAGCTGGTGGTTTTTATTACACCGAGGCTAATCTCCGTTCCGTAGCCATTTTCTGTGCAATAGAAGGGTTTTTCTCCCAATCCCTGCTCAGGTGTTTGACGCCAGAGAGGAATTAGCTTACAAGGTGTACCGTTTCGAGAGGCAGGGTAATGAAATCCTGTAACCGATAAACCTGATTTATGCTTTTATCGCTCCCTTAAGACGTTGAGTGATTTAATCGGTTGCCAAACTACCTTGAGTGTTGAGATAATTTTTAGTCTGACTCTCGCACTATCGCTTATGAGGTTTCAGTTCATGTCCCGCCGCAGCAGTATGTTACCGGGTGGGTTTATCATCAACGAATTGTCTTAGTAGTACCGAAAAAATGGCAGAGAAACGCAATATCTTTCTGGTTGGGCCTATGGGTGCCGGCAAAAGCACTATTGGGCGTCAGTTAGCTCAGCAACTCAATATGGAATTTTTCGATTCTGATCAAGAGATTGAGAAACGTACCGGAGCTGATGTGGGCTGGGTATTCGACGTTGAAGGCGAAGATGGCTTCCGCGATCGCGAAGAGAAAATCATTAACGAACTCACTGAAAAACAGGGCATTGTGCTGGCGACTGGTGGCGGCTCTGTGAAGTCTCGTGAAACCCGTAACCGTCTCTCCGCCCGTGGCGTTGTGGTCTATCTTGAAACCACAATCGAGAAGCAGCTTGCTCGCACACAGCGCGATAAAAAGCGTCCGTTGCTGCAGGTTGAGACGCCACCGCGTGAGGTTCTTGAAGCTCTGGCGCAGGAACGCAATCCTCTCTATGAAGAGATTGCTGATGTGACGATTCGCACTGACGACCAAAGTGCCAAAGTGGTTGCTAACCAGATTATTCATATGTTGGAAAGCAATTGATTCTGGCTTAATCGAAAAAACGCCTGCGGGCAAAGCTTCTAAAGGTGGACTTCGCGTTATGGAGAGGTTAGCAGTTACTCTCGGGGAACGTAGTTACCCTATTACCATCGCGGCCGGGTTATTTAATAACTCGGCGTCTTTTGGTCCGCTACAAGCGGGCGATCAGACGATGTTGGTAACCAATGAAACCCTTGCACCACTCTATCTGGATAAGGTGCGGGGCGTGCTTGAGCAAGCGGGCGTTAAAGTCGATTCCGTCATCCTTCCGGATGGCGAACAATTCAAAAGTCTGGCTGTACTCGATACCGTCTTTACGGCACTGCTGGAAAAACCACACGGTCGCGACACAACGCTTATTGCCCTCGGTGGCGGCGTCGTTGGTGATCTGACCGGTTTTGCCGCAGCGAGCTATCAGCGGGGCGTCCGTTTTATCCAGGTTCCGACCACGCTGCTTTCGCAGGTGGATTCCTCTGTTGGCGGCAAAACGGCCGTTAACCATCCCCTTGGTAAAAATATGATTGGCGCGTTCTATCAGCCGGCTTCGGTGGTGATAGATCTCGACTGTCTGAGCACGTTACCGAAGCGGGAACTGGCGTCGGGCCTGGCTGAAGTGATCAAATACGGCATTATCCTCGATGCGGCCTTCTTTAACTGGCTGGAAGATAATCTTGATGCGCTGTTAGCCCTTGATGGTAAAGCAATGGCTTACTGCATTCGTCGTTGTTGTGAGCTGAAAGCCGAAGTTGTCGCAGCAGACGAGCGCGAAAGCGGCTTACGTGCTTTACTGAATCTGGGCCATACCTTTGGTCACGCCATTGAAGCCGAAATGGGTTACGGCAACTGGTTACACGGTGAAGCGGTTGCTGCCGGTATGGTTATGGCTGCTCGCACAGCGCTTCGTCTGGGGCAATTGAGCGAAGCCGATGTGCAACGGATAATTGCGTTGTTACAACGTGCAGGGCTGCCTGTTACCGGGCCGCAAGAAATGCCAGCAGACGCATACATGCCCCACATGATGCGCGATAAAAAAGTACTGGCAGGTGAGCTGCGCCTTGTGCTG
The DNA here is from genome assembly GCF_016756775.1 of Dryocola clanedunensis subsp. sulfonylureivorans. Taxonomy (GTDB): domain Bacteria; phylum Pseudomonadota; class Gammaproteobacteria; order Enterobacterales; family Enterobacteriaceae; genus Dryocola; species Dryocola clanedunensis. The sequence continues at coordinate 62,374 of NZ_JAERMU010000017.1, forward strand.
CCGCTTGCTATTGGAAAGAGTGAAGTTCGTGGCGGAGTGCCACACCATGTCGTTTTGTCCGCCATTGCTGATTGTCAGCAGGCGTAACTATTAGAAATAATTGGTCGCTGCAACCCGGCGACTTTTAACTTCAGGTGAAATGGATCAGCTAATGCTGCCATCAGCCTTTGAGTGGGGTGTTAAATGGATGAATTCAAACCGGAAGACGAGCTGAAACCCGATCCCAGCGATCGACGTCGCGACCGTTCGCGCAAATCTGAAGAGTTCGATAACGAACCTCAGCTCAATGTCGATGATGTCGACCTTGATACCGATGAACCGCGCCCGTCGCGTTCACGCCGTCCTCGTGACGAAGAAGAGTACGAAGCCGAAGATGAGCTGAAAGTAGAAGCTGCAGAACGCCGTCCGGCACGTGGTCGTAAAAAAGCCCCTAAACAGAAAGTTCCCGTGTCTCGTCAGCACCTGATGATGGGGATTGGTATTCTGGTTCTGCTGCTGCTGATTATCGGTATTGGTTCAGCGCTTAAATCGCCTTCTTCTGAACCAGATACTGCGAATAAAAATCCAAACGCTGAGCGAAATATCGATCTTTCCAGCGCGACGGGAAATGCCGGCAACCAGGCTAACGGCGCCGCTCAGGCGAACAACGGTCAGCCTCTGCAGGGCAACGCGGGTAATCCACAGGATGTCAGCCTGCCGCCTATCTCTTCAACCCCAACTGAAGCGCAAACTCAGCCAACGCCAGCAGGCCAGCAGCGTGTGGAGGTTCAGGGCGATCTGAACAACGCGTTGACTCAACAACAGGGTCAGATTGATAACGCCGCCAGCGGCTCTACGTTGCCAACCCAGCCTGCAACCGTTGCGCGCATGGCAGGGAATAACACTTCGAAAGAGCCAACCCAGGCGACGTCGAATAACCAGCCAGCGCACCATACCGCTCCGCGTCCTGAGCGCAAGAAAACGGTGATTGAGCCACATAAAACTCAGCCTGCGGCAAGCAAGCCACAGGCGACGGTGAAAGCTCAGCCTAAGCCGGTGGCAACGGCTAAAACTAGCGAGCCAGCGCCTGCTAAGCAGGAGCCGGTGAAAGCGCCTGCAGCGAAAGCACCTGCTACCACATCAACGTCTACGGCGAAAGTTGTCGCGCCAACGACGACGGCCGCAGCCAGCGCCGCCGCACCAGTTGCTGGCGGGACTGCTGTCACTGGTGATGCCACTGCGATTAAAGGCGCTCCGGGCAGCCACTACACGTTACAGCTCAGCTCTTCTTCTAACTCGAATAACCTGAATGCGTGGGCGAAGAAAGAGAATCTGCAGCACTACATGGTTTACCAGACCGTGCGTAACGGGCAGCCGTGGTATGTACTGGTCAGCGGGATTTATGCCAACAAAGAAGAAGCGAAACGTGCAGTTTCAACGCTGCCTGCTGACGTGCAGGCGAAAAACCCGTGGGCAAAACCAATACATCAGGTGCAGTCAGATCTGAAGTAATGAAGAAGAAGCGCATCGCTGTCGGAACTTTTCCACAGCTGGAGAAGGTGTAAATAGTTAGGCAGCATGAAAAAAAATCGCGCTTTTCTGAAATGGGCGGGGGGTAAATACCCCCTGCTTGACGACATAAAGAAGTATCTGCCAGAAGGTGATTGTCTGATTGAGCCGTTCGTAGGAGCAGGCTCGGTCTTTCTGAACACTGACTATTCCCGCTATATCCTTGCGGATATCAACAGCGATCTGATTAACCTCTACAACATTGTCAAAGTGCGAACGGACGAGTATGTTCGGGAAGCCCGCAGCCTGTTCACGCCTGAGTGTAACGACAGCGAAGTATTCTATCGCTTTCGCCTGGAGTTTAATCAGTGTCAAGATCCGTTTCGTCGGGCGGTGCTGTTTTTATACCTGAACCGTCACTGTTACAACGGACTGTGCCGTTATAACCTGCGTGGTGAATTCAACGTGCCGTTTGGTCGTTATCGCAAGCCCTACTTCCCGGAAGAGGAGCTGTATAACTTTGCCGAGCGGGCGCAGCGTGCCATCTTTGTCTGCCAGTCGTACGACGTGAGCATGACGGATGTTGCGCAGGGATCCGTGGTGTATTGCGATCCACCGTATGCGCCGTTATCGGCTACGGCAAACTTTACGGCCTACCATACGGACAGTTTTAACATGGCGCAGCAGGTGCATCTGGCCGAGCTGGCTGTGCGCCTGCAACAAAGCAATATACCGGTGCTGATATCGAACCATGCGACGGAACTGACTCGCGTCTGGTATCAAGAGGCGACGCAGCTGCTGACGCTACAGGTCAGACGCAGCATCAGCAGCAATGGTGGAACGCGTAACAAGGTGAACGAACTGCTGGCGCTCTATGGGGTAGTCTGAGCCGTTTCGTTCGCCTCAAAAATGAAATACTACTGGAGAAGCGGATGAAACAGTATTTGATTGCCCCCTCAATCCTCTCTGCCGACTTTGCCCGTCTGGGCGAAGACACGGCCAACGTGCTGGCTGCAGGTAGTGATGTCGTCCATTTCGATGTTATGGATAACCATTACGTCCCTAATCTGACCATCGGGCCGATGGTGCTCAAATCCCTGCGTGATTACGGTATTACCGCACCCATTGACGTTCATCTGATGGTCAAGCCCGTCGACCGCATCATTCCCGATTTTGCCAGTGCGGGCGCGAGTATTATTACCTTCCACCCGGAAGCCTCCGAGCACGTTGACCGTTCGCTTCAGCTGATTAAAGAGCACGGCTGTAAGGCCGGCCTGGTGTTTAACCCGGCAACCTCCCTGAGCTGGCTGGATCACGTGATGGATAAGCTGGACGTCATCCTGCTGATGTCGGTCAACCCGGGCTTCGGCGGGCAATCTTTTATTCCTCATACGCTGGAAAAATTGCGCCAGGTCCGTGAACGTATCGACGCCTCCGGCTACGATATTCGCCTGGAAGTCGACGGTGGCGTAAAAGTCGACAATATTGCCGAGATTGCCGCAGCCGGTGCAGACATGTTTGTCGCGGGTTCGGCGATTTTCAGCCAACCGAATTATAAAGAAGTCATCGATCGCATGCGCGACGAGCTGGCAAAGGTAAGTCATGGATAAGTTAGAAACAATTCGCGGTGTCGCCTTTGATTTAGACGGCACCCTTGTGGATACCGCGCTGGGCCTGACCCAGGCGATGGACCAGGCGCTCTATGCTCTCGAACTGCCAACGGCAGGGGAAGAGAACGTCGAGAAGTGGATTGGTAACGGCGCGGACGTGCTGGTGCAGCGCGCGCTGACCTGGGCGCTGAAAGGCCAGGAACCGTCGTTCGACCAGTGCCTGATGGCCCGTAAGCTTTTCGACAGCTACTATGCGCAAACCGTCGACGAAGGCAGTTTCCTGTTCCCGGGCGTTGCCGATACGCTGGCAGCACTTGCCGCAAAAGGCGTGCCGATGGGGCTGGTGACCAACAAGCCTACGCCGTTCGTGCTGCCGCTGCTTGAAAGCCTCGGCATCGCGAAACACTTCACCGTCATCATCGGCGGCGACGACGTGCAGAACAAAAAGCCGCACCCGGAACCGCTGTTGAAGGTAATGGAAACGCTGAATATCAGCGCGGCTGAAATGCTGTTTGTCGGGGATTCCCGCAATGATATCCTCGCCGCTCAGGCCGCAGGCTGCCCGAGCGTGGGGATGACCTACGGCTACAACTATGGCGAGTCCATAGAGCTGAGCAAACCAGATTACGTACTGGATAAGTTCAGTGACCTATTGCCCGCGTTCGGGCTCTCTTGCAAAGATAATCAGGAAGCAGATCATGAGTAAACCCATCGTATTTAGCGGCGCGCAGCCCTCAGGCGAATTAACCATCGGTAACTACATGGGTGCGCTGCGTCAGTGGGTTCAGATGCAGGACGATTACCACTGCGTTTACTGCATCGTTGACCAGCACGCGATTACCGTACGCCAGGATGCTACTAAGCTGCGTAAGGCGACGCTTGATACGCTGGCGCTGTATCTGGCCTGCGGCATCGACCCGGAAAAAAGCACCATCTTCGTGCAGTCCCACGTGCCGGAACACGCGCAGCTGAGCTGGGTGCTGAACTGCTATACCTACTTCGGCGAGCTGAGCCGCATGACCCAGTTTAAAGACAAGTCATCGCGCTACGCTGAAAACATCAACGCCGGCCTGTTCGACTATCCGGTGCTGATGGCCGCCGATATCCTGCTTTACCAGACCAACCTGGTGCCGGTGGGCGAAGATCAGAAGCAGCACCTGGAGCTGAGCCGCGATATCGCCGCCCGCTTCAACGCCCTGTACGGCGAAGTGTTCAAAGTGCCGGAGCCGTTTATTCCTAAGTCCGGCGCGCGCGTCATGTCTCTGCTTGAGCCGACCCGTAAAATGTCCAAGTCAGACGAAAACCGTAACAACGTGATCGGCCTGCTGGAAGATCCGAAGTCCGTGGTTAAAAAGCTTAAGCGCGCGGTCACTGACTCCGAAGAGCCGCCGGTCGTACGTTATGACGTGGCGAACAAAGCCGGGGTGTCCAACCTGCTGGATATCATGTCCGGCGTGACGGGCAAATCCATTCAGGAGCTGGAACAGCATTTTGAAGGCAAAATGTATGGCCACCTGAAGGGCGAAGTCGCAGAAGCCGTCTCCGGCATGCTTATCGAACTGCAGGAGCGCTATAACCGCTTCCGCAACGACGAAGCGTTCCTGCAGCAGGTGATGAAAGACGGTGCTGCCAAAGCCCGCAGCCACGCCGGCGCGACGCTGAAAAAGGTCTACGAAGTTATCGGATTCGTGCCTCAGCCGTAAATCTTTTCCCCTCACCCCAACCCTCTCTCCAAAGGGGCGAGGGGACCAGACCGAGTTGGTATTCTCCCTCTCCCTTCCAGGGAGAGGGCCGGGGTGAGGGTTATCTGAACCACAGATTTCCTCTAATCTCCCTTCTTTTGTGACCCCATTCTCCTTTTGCATCTTTCCCGTTTGCCATTTATATTCATTTTAATGAAGATATAACCATTCAATAAAATGAAGATTAAATATGAGCCGTAGCTTTATCAAGAAAGAGGGCGTCGCGCAGGCCAGCCTGGCGCGCTATCTGCTGGGCGAAAAGTCCGGTAATCGACTGAAAACCATTGATGAACTGGCGACGGAATGCCGCTTTTCCGTGGGACTGATTCAGGCGGCATTAAAAACTCTTGAGAAAGCAGGTGCAGTATTGGTTGAGCGACGCGGGCGTAACGGCAGCTATCTGGTCAGCATGGATAACAAAGCCTTATTGGCCTTCGCCGATATTGGCAATGTTGTGTGTGCCATGCCGCTGCCCTATACGCGTTTATACGAAGGTTTAGCCAGCGGGCTGAAAGCGCAGTTTGACGGCATCCCGTTTTACTACGCCCACATGCGCGGGTCTGACGTGCGCGTCGAGTGCCTGATCAACGGCGTTTACGACCTGGCGGTGGTTTCCCGCCTTGCTGCGCAAAGCTACCTGGATAGCGGGGATTTGTGCATGGCGCTGGAGCTTGGTCCGCATACCTACGTTGGCGAGCACAAGCTGATTTGCCGGGCGGGCGAGGGGCAAAAGATTAGGCGGGTGGGCCAGGATCCGCGTTCCGCCGATCAGCGCATCATGACGGACATTCATTTTTCCGGCAAAACGGTCGAAAGGCTTGATGTGCCTTACCACGAGTGTCTCCAGCGCATCGCAAAAGGTGAGATCGATGCGGTGATCTGGAACGTCACCAACGAGGCGGATCTTGAAAAATATGGTCTCGTGGCGGAACCGTTGTCCGGCGATCCGCGCTTTGTGCACGCGTCGGAAGCCGTAGTGCTGACGCGCGCGGACGATGTGCCGATTCAGCAGCTGCTGCGCACGGTCGTGAATAAAAATGAGCTGCTGGCCCATCAACAGCGCGTGCTGTCCGGAAGCCAGGAGCCGAGTTACTGAGCGTTTATCAAGAGGCAAAGCAGTATGGAAAATCGTCTTAACCTGCTGTGTGACGCAGGGATTATTGATAAGGATATCTGTGAGGGCATGATGCAGGTGGTGACCCAGCTGGAGACCGTCTGGGGGATCCCGGTGCGCAATGAGCAGGGCGAAATGGCCCTGACCCATATGGCTAACGCCCTGATGCGCAGCCGCCGTGGGGAAGAGATTGGCCCGCTGGACGACGAGCTGCTGAGTGAAATCGTTAATTCAGAGGAGTGGGTTCATCTGCTTACCGTGCATCAGTCAATGCTGGCGCCCTTTAATGTGACGCTACACCCTAACGAAGAGGGCTATCTGATGGCAAACCTGTTCAGCCTGTGGATGGGCAGCAGAAGCTAAAGCGTTATCGACGAGCAGCTACCTTCACATTAAATATTCAAAAAAATGATGATTTAAGAATATATCATCCGCACGGAGTCGAGAGGCAAGGGTATGTTTATTGAGGCACTCAAGGCACAAAATCCGGCACTGATACAGGCCGCGCGGGAGCTATGGCAGCAGGGCGCCATACTGCCGGACACCTGGGTTATCGATGTCGACGAGGTTATGGAAAACGGCCGACGCCTGCTGGCGGCGGCGGAGCGGCACGGTATTACGCTCTATCTGATGACGAAGCAGCTCGGGCGCAATCCCTGGCTGGCGAAACGGCTCACGGAGCTGGGCTTTCACGGCACCGTGGCTGTTGATTTTAAAGAGGCCCGCACGCTGCGTAATGCTGACGTGCAGGTTTCCCACGTCGGGCATCTGGTGCAGGTGCCACACGGGCAAATTGCAGCGACCGTTGCTGCATCGACTGAGATGGTCACCGTCTTCTCGCTGGAAAAAGCGCGGGAGCTATCTGCCGCCGCTCAGCTTCACGGCCACGTGCAGCCCATCATGCTGAAAATCTTCGACGAGCAGGACAGGCTATACCCCGGCCAGGAAGCGGGCTTCCCGCTTGCGGTGCTGGACGAAGTTGTCGCGGTAATTCGCACTTTGCCGGGCGTTAAGCTTACGGGACTGACCCATTTTCCTTGCCTGCTGTGGGACGAAGAGCAGCAGCAGACGCTGCCCACGCCGAATCTGCAAACGCTGCTTAAGGCCCGTGACCGCCTGCAGGAAGCGGGCGTGGAAATAAAACAGATCAACGCTCCGTCGGCAACCAGCTGCAGCTCGCTTCCGCTGCTGGCTCAGCATGGCGTTACTCATGCGGAACCCGGCCACGCGCTGACCGGCACGATACCTTCCAATCAGCGCGGCAACCAGCCGGAGCGCATCGCCATGCTGTATCTCACCGAGATCTCCCACCAGTTTCAGGGCAACAGCTACTGCTTTGGCGGCGGCTACTACCGTCGCGGCCACGCGCAGAACGCGCTGGTTTACCCGGTGCGCGGAAGCGCCGCCGTGGCGGCAAATCTGCTGCCGATGGACGACAGCAGCATTGATTATCACCTGCCGCTGGCGGGTGAGTTCCCGGTCGGCAGCCCGGTAGTGATGTGTTTTCGCACCCAAATTTTCGTCACCCGCAGCGACGTTGCGCTGGTCAGCGGCGTTCAGGCGGGCAGGCCGGTGCTTGAAGCGCTGTATGACAGCCTCGGTAACCCCATTTCAGGAGGTCCGCGTGGGTAAATTTGTGGTGGTGGTGATAGACAGTTTTGGCGTCGGCGCGATGGACGACGTGCCGCAGGTGCGGCCTCAGGATATCGGGGCCAACACCTGCGGGCATATTCTTCAGCACTTCCCCCGGCTGCGTCTGCCGGTGCTGGAAAAGCTGGGGCTGATAAATGCTCTGGGTTTTGAGGCCGGGGCGATGAAATCTTCTGAAAGCGCGGTATACGGCACCGCGATGCTGCAGCACGAGGGCGGCGATACTTTTATGGGCCATCAGGAAATCCTCGGCACATTACCGCAGGCTCCGCTGCGCATGCCGTTCTCCGCCGTGATCGATGAGGTTGAACAGGCCCTGCTTGCCGAAGGCTGGCGGGTGGCGCGTGTCGGTGAAGGTTTGCAGTACCTGTGGGTAAACGAAGCCGTGGCCATCGGCGATAACCTTGAAGCTGATTTAGGCCAGGTATTTAATATTTCCGCCAATCTTGCCGCTATCTCTTTCGAAGATGTACGAAAAATTGGTGAAGTGGTTCGTCGCTGCGTGAAGGTTGGGCGCGTCATTGCTTTTGGGGGCATCCTCGAGAGCAGCCAGCAGATCCCGGATGCCGCCGAAGAAAAGCAGGGAATTTATATCGGCATCAACGCGCCGCGCTCGGGAGTTTACAAAAACGGCTTCCAGGTGGTGCACATGGGTTATGGCGTAGATGCCAGCGTCCAGGTGCCACAGCAGCTGCATGACGCGGACATCAAAACCGTGCTGGTAGGGAAAGTGGCTGACATTGCCATTAACCCGCATGGCGTGAGCTACCAGAATCTGGTGGATAGCCAGCGCATTATGGATATCACCCTCGACGAGCTGAACCAGCCGGGGGATGCCTTTATCTGTACCAACATCCAGGAAACCGATCTTGCCGGGCACGCGGAAGACGTGGCGCGCTACGCCGAACGTCTGCAGCTGGTCGATCGCAACCTGGAAAGGCTGATGCGGGCCATGCAGCCTGAAGATTTCCTGGTGGTGATGGCGGACCACGGCAACGACCCGACCATCGGCCACAGCAGGCACACCCGTGAAAACGTTCCTCTGCTGGTCTGGCAGCCAGGTATTCAGCCTGCTTGTCTCGGCGTGAGAACCACCCTTTCTGACGTAGGTGCGACTGTCTGCGACTACTTCAGCGCTAAGACGCCGCAAAACGGCACCTCTTTCCTTTCCCAGATCTCCGGAGGCACTCATGGCTGCACCATCGCGCATTGATGCGTCGGGCTACACCTATGCCCACGAGCACCTGCACATCGACCTGTCGTCATTCAAAAACAATATTGACTGCCGCCTGGACCAGTACGACCTGATTTGCGAGGAGATGAAGACGCTCTACGGCCAGGGCGTGCGCAACATCATCGAGATGACCAACCGCTACATGGGCCGCAATCCGCAGTTTATGATCGATATTATGCGGGACACGGGCATGAACGTGGTGGCCTGCACCGGCTACTACCAGCACGATTTTTTCCCGGCGCACGTCGCCAGCACCAGCGTGGAGAAGCTGGCCCAGGAGATGATCGATGAAATCGAAATCGGCATCGACGATACGGGGCTGAAGGCGGGCATCATTGCCGAAATTGGCTCGAGCGTGGACGTCATCACGCCGGATGAGGCGAAAGTCTTCGCCGCTGCGGCCATCGCCCACCGTGAAACCGGGCGGCCAATTTCGACGCACACCTCATTCAGCACCATGGGGCTGGAACAGCTGGCGCTGCTTAAAGAGCACGGCGTGGATCTCTCCCGCGTGGTCGTCGGTCACTGCGACCTGAAAGACAACCTCGACAATATTTTGCGGATGATCGACCAGGGCGCTTTCGTGCAGTTCGACACCGTCGGCAAAAACAATTATTACCCGGACGAGAAGCGCGTGGCGATGCTGCAGGAGATCGCCAGCCGCGGGCTGCTCGGCCACGTCATGCTCTCCATGGATATTACCCGTCGCTCCCACCTGAAGGCTAACGGTGGCCTGGGCTTCGACTATTTGCTGACAACGTTCGTGCCTCTGCTGCTGGAGGCTGGCTTCACCCAGGCCGACGTTGATTTGATGTTACGTGACAACCCCTCTGTCTTCTTTAAATAAGGATTACCCATGAAAAAGATCGGTGTCGCTGGCTTACAGCGCGAACTCATTAAAAAGACCATCGAAACGACAGCGCCAGGCTCCTTTGAAGTGTTTATCTACAACGATATGGAGGCTGCAATGAAGGTGAAATCCGGCCAGCTCGACTACTATATCGGCGCGTGTAATACCGGGGCCGGGGCGGCGCTGTCCATCGCCATCGCGGTAATTGGCTACAACAAAAGCTGCACCATCGCTAAACCGGGTATCAAAGCGAAAGAGGAGCAGGTCGCGAAAATGGTTGCCGACGGCAAAGTCGCCTTCGGCCTGTCGGTTGAGCATATTGAACATGCGATCCCGATGCTCGTTGCCCATCTGAAATAAAGGCTACGCTATGGATTTTTACATTCAGATATTAGTGGTGGCGTGCCTGACGGGGATGACCGCACTGCTGGCGCATAAGTCAGCGGCGGTGTTCCACGACGGGATCCGCCCGATTCTGCCGCAGCTGATTGAAGGCAATATGAACCGCCGGGAGGCGGGGAGCATTGCGTTCGGTCTGAGCATCGGCTTTGTGGCCTCGGTGGGGATCTCTTTCACCCTGAAAACCGGCCTGCTCAACAGCTGGCTGCTGTTCCTGCCGACGGATATTCTCGGTGTGCTGGCGGCTAACAGCCTGCTGGCGTTCGGGCTGGGCGCGGTATGGGGCGTGCTGATCCTGACCTGCCTGATCCCGGTTAACCATCTGCTGACCGCATTGCCGGTGGACGTGCTCGGATCGCTTGGCGAGCTAAGCTCGCCGGTCGTCTCCGCGTTTGCGCTCTTCCCGCTGGTAGCGATTTTCTATCAGTTCGGCTGGAAGAACAGCCTGTTCGCGGCGGTGGTAGTGCTGATGACGCGGGTGATCATCGTGCGCTTCTTCCCGCACCTGAACCCGGAGTCCATCGAGATCTTCGTCGGCATGGTGATGCTGCTGGGCATCGCGATTACTCAGGATCATCGCACCCGTAAGGAGCGAGAACAGGACGATGGTGGCCTGTCGGTCTTTGAGGAGCGAACATCGCGCATCATCAAAAACCTGCCTTATATCGCCATAGTTGGCGGGCTGATTGCCGCGGTTGCCAGCATGAAGATTTTTGCCGGTTCGGAAGTCTCTATCTTTACCCTGGAGAAAGCCTACAAGGTTGGGCTGGATCCGGCGCAGTCCCAGACGCTGATTAACCAGGCGGCGCTGGCGGAGTTTATGCGCGGCCTCGGCTTTGTGCCGATGATTGCCACTACCGCGCTGGCGACCGGCGTCTATGCCGTGGCGGGCTTCACCTTTGTATTTGCCGTCGGCTATCTCATCTCAAACCCGATTCTGGCGTTTGTCGTCGGCGCGGCGGTGATTTCCATCGAGGTGCTGCTGCTGCGCTCCATCGGCAAATGGCTGGGCCGCTATCCTTCGGTGCGTAACGCTTCGGATAACATCCGTAACGCCATGAATATGCTGATGGAAATGGCGCTGCTGGTCGGCTCTATCTTCGCGGCGATTAAAATGGCGGGCTATACCGGCTTTACCATCGCCGCCGCGCTCTATTTCCTGAACGAGTCGCTGGGCCGTCCGGTGCAGAAAATGGCCTCGCCCGTTGTGGCGGTGCTGATAACCGGCATCGTGCTGAACATTCTCTACTACTGCGGCCTGTTCGTTCCGGCCTGATCCCTGTTTATGCTCGCTGAACGACCGGCGGGCCTTCATGGAGTTACGTACAAGTGAAAACCTGGCCTCTACAAAGCCTGACGATGGAGCAGGCGCAGCGCAAACAGTTCCGCCTGGTGGATACCATTTGCCGTCATTTCCCCGGCAGCGATTTTCTGAACGCCGGCGATTTAGGGCTGGTTCCCGGACTGAATCAGCCGCAGATGACACGGCGTGTGGAGACGGTTCTGGCGGCGTTCTTTGGTGCTCCGGCCGCGGCCCTGGTGCAGGGGGCCGGAACCGGCGCGATCCGCAGCGGCCTGGCGGCAATGCTGAAGGCCGGAGAAAGGCTGCTGATCCACGACGCGCCGCTTTATCCCACTACGGCAGTTATTGCAGAGCAGATGGGTTTGCAGCTGATTCGTGCCGATTTCAATCAGCCAGAGGCGGTGAGAAAAGCGATTGAACAGCATCGCCCACAGGCGGCGTTAATCCAGCATACCCGTCAGAAAATGGACGATGCTTACGACCTGGCGGAAGTTATCGCCTGTTTTAATCAGTACGGCCTGCCGTCGCTGACGGACGATAATTACGCGGTGATGAAAGTGGAAAATATCGGCTGCGAATGCGGCGCGACGCTTTCCACGTTCTCCTGCTTTAAGCTGTTTGGCCCGGCTGGCGTAGGCGTTGTAGTTGGCGATGCGGACACGGTCGCCAATATTCGTAAGAGCATGTATTCCGGCGGCAGCCAGGTGCAGGGCGTTCAGGCGATGGAGGCCCTGCGCGGGCTGGTTTTTGCCCCGGTGATGCATGCCGTTCAGGCACAGGTGAACGACAGGCTGGTGGCTGAGTTAAACGGCGGCAAGATCCCCGCAGTGAAGCAGGCGTTTATCGCCAACGCGCAGTCGAAGGTATTACTGGTGGAGTTTCACGAGCCGATTGCAGAAGAGGTGCTGAATGCCGCGCAGAAGCTGGGCGCGCTGCCGTATCCGGTGGGGGCAGAGTCGAAATACGAAATCCCGCCGCTGTTTTACCGCGTGTCAGGGACATTCCGTGAGTCCGATCCTACGCTTGAACAACGCATGATCCGCATTAACCCGAACCGCAGCGGAAGCGAGACGGTATTACGAATATTGCGGGAAAGTTGTTGCGCGGATAAGTGGTGGGGCGGATAAGCGGTAGGGTGGATAAGCGCCAGCGCCATCCACCGATAGTTACCCGGTACGGTCAGTGATTCGAGAACCAGTTCAGCTTGTCGCGTAGGGCAACAACGCGCCCGACGATGATTAGCGCCGGGCTTTCCACCTGGGTTGCCAGCTCGCCAAGCTGGTTCAGCTCACCGTTTACCACGCGCTGCTTAACGGACGTGCCGTTTTCCACCAGCGCCACGGGCATATCCGCCGGCATGCCGTGCCTGATGAGGTTTTCCTGAATGGCGGCGGCCTGGTTCAGGCCCATGTAAAACACCAGCGTCTGCTTTTCAGCCGCCAGGTTGTGCCAGTCCAGCTCGCCGCCAGTTTTCAGATGCCCGGTAACCAGGCGCACGCTTTGCGCGTAATCACGGTGGGTCAGCGGGATGCCGGAATAGGCGGAGCAGCCGGAAGCGGCGGTAATGCCCGGCACGACGGAGAACGGAATGCCGCCGTTGCACAGCGTTTCCAGCTCTTCGCCACCGCGCCCGAAGATAAACGGATCCCCGCCCTTCAGACGCACCACGCGCTTCCCTTTCTGGGCTTCACGCAGCAGGATTTGGTTGATCTCTTCCTGTGGCACGCAGTGGAAGCCAGCGCGTTTACCAACGAACACGCGGTCCGCATCGCGGCGCACCAGGTTCATGATGTCATCCGATACCAGGCGGTCATAAACCACCACGTCCGCCTGCTGGATCTGTTGCAGGCCCTTGAGCGTCAGCAGACCCGCATCGCCCGGCCCCGCGCCGACCAGCACCACTTCACCGCGGTGATCCAGCGACTGGTTAAACAGCGATTCGGTTTCCTGGTCGATGGCCTTCTGGTCTTCGTTAGCCAGATACTGTGCCAGACGGTCATTGGTGAAAAACTTTTCCCAGAAGCGGCGGCGTTCGCCCATCGTGGCAAATTTCGCCTTCACGCGACCGCGAAGCGTACCCGCATAACCTGCGATTTTACCCAGGTGCAGCGGCAGAATAGCCTCCAGCTTTTCACGCAGCAGGCGCGCCAGCACGGGCGAGGTTCCACCGGAAGAGACGGCGACCATCAGCGGCGAGCGGTCGATAATCGACGGCATGATAAAGCTGGCCTGCTTCGGGGCGTCTACCACGTTACAGAAAATACGGCGGGACTCAGCGGCATCGCTGACCTGCTGGTTCACCGCATCGTCGTCGGTGGCGGCAATCGCCAGCCAGCTGACATCGAGCAGTGAAGGGGAGAAAGGACCCTGTTCAAGGGTAAGCATGCCCTGTTGCGCCCACGCCTGAAACTGCGGGGTAAACTCCAGGGCATTAACGGTGACGAGCGCACCTGCCTCCAGCAATAAACGTGCTTTACGTTCTGCGACGTCGCCGCCGCCAACTAACAGGCAGGCGCGACCTCGTAACTGACAAAATATCGGCAGGTGATCCACGTACGGTCCTCAATTATAGGCGTGCAGTCTCAGCAGTTGCGATGCGCTCAGGCTGCGGGCGTTCGGCTTTTGGCGTAGCATACCAATAACCCAGACCCATGAATACTACACCTGAAAGGGTATTACCGAGGGTCACCCACAGCAGGTTATGACCGATACCGGCAAGGGTGTAGGCCTCGCTATGATGGCCGAACCAGGAGAGCGCAAACAGCGTCATGTTGGCGATGGAGTGCTCGTAGCCGGAGGCGATAAACGCCAGCAGGCACCACCAGATAGCGATGAACTTCGCCGCACCTTCGGTACGGATTGCCATCCAGATTGCCAGACAAACCAGCCAGTTACACAGCGCCCCTTTAAAGAACAGCACCGTGGCCGGAGCCGTGGTTTTTGCCAGCGCAACCGCGTGTACGATGCTGGTATCCACCGGCAGCAGGCTGCCGCCGCCCCAGCTATAGAGCAGGGCAACGAAGACGGAACCTACCAGGTTACCCAGCCAGGTTTGCGGCAGAATAGCCCACATCTGACCGTGGGAAATGGTGCCCGCTTTGACGCCAAAGGTCAGGAACATGGTGTGGCCGGTGAACAGCTCGGAGCCCGCGATAATCACCAGCGTCAGGGCGATACCAAAGGTGGCACCCATCACTAAGGGACGAATCGACGGATCGAGCAGGTTGCCCAGCGTGAAGATTAAAATGATGCCAAGGCCAACGTAGGCCCCTGCCATCGCAGAGCTAACCCAAAAGCCGAGCGGATTACTTTTCGACAGGCGGGCAATGCGCGCGGCGTTGGCCGCACATTTGTTAATGGTATCGGTGAACATTTTTGTTATCCCTACAAAGTAAAAAAAGAAAAATAAGTCTGAATGCTTTACCCCCATCCCGGCCCGCTCTCCTGAGGAGCGAGGGGGAAACCTCTGGCTTTATTAGCTCTTTCTGAGGTGGAGGCCGTACTGGAATAGTTCCCTCTCCCCGTTGGGGAGAGGGTCAGGGTGAAAGGGGAACCCCTATGCTTTTATCTGCACCATGCCGTCCTGCACACGCGCTTCGAAGTGCGCGATAGAGTGACTTTCGTCTTCCATGCACAGGCCGTCACGCAGGCGGAAACGCTGTTTTTTCAGCGGGCTGGCAACCCACAGTTCATTCTGGTGTTCGGCAATTAACCCGCGAGACAGGACGCTTGATTCAAAGAACGGGTCGATATTGCTGATGGCGTACACCTGCTCGTCGTTACGCGGGCGGAAAATTGCAACCTGCTGGTTCCCCAGCAGCGCGCAGACGCCGGTTGCCGGCAGGATGTCGTTTAACTGACAAACGGTAGTCCACTGGCTCATACGATCTCCTCCGCTTCTACCATGGTGACTGGAATACGCTCATACGGCGTGGCCGGACGGTGCTGCTCGCGCTCCGGCACGACCTGCACGTTCGGGTCGCGCTGCGGGCTGTTGATAAAGTGTTTGAAGCGAACCTGGGCTTCCGGCGTGTTCACCGTTTCAGTCCACTCGCAGATCACTTTCTCACGCAGGCGAGCCAGCTCCGACTCGAGCTGTTCGTTGAGGCCCAGCTTGTCGTCGATGATCACGCTCTTCAGGTAATCGATGCCGCCTTCCAGGTTGTCCAGCCATGAAGCCGTACGGGTCAGTTTGTCGGCGGTGCGGATGTAGAACATCATGAAGCGGTCGAGGTATTTGATCACGGTTTCGCTATCAAGGTCCGCCGCCAGCAGATCTGCGTGGCGTGGTTTCATGCCGCCGTTACCGCAGACGTACAGGTTCCAGCCTTTCTCGGTGGCGATAATCCCCACGTCTTTACCCTGCGCTTCCGCACATTCACGGGTACAGCCGGACACGCCGAACTTCATTTTGTGCGGGGTGCGGATGCCTTTGTAGCGGTGTTCCAGCTCGACGCCGAAGCCCACGCTGTCGCCCACGCCGTAGCGGCACCAGGTGCTGCCCACGCAGGTTTTCGCCATACGCAGCGCTTTGGCGTACGCGTGGCCGGTTTCGAAACCGGCATCAATCAGCTGACGCCAGATTTCCGGCAGATCGTCTTTCTGCGCGCCGAACAGGCCGATACGCTGGGAGCCGGTGATCTTGGTGTAAAGGTTATATTCGCGGGCGATGCGGCCCACTTCCATCAGCCCTTCCGGCGTGATTTCCCCACCGGCAGAACGAGGGATCACCGAGTAGGTGCCGTCCTTCTGGATGTTGCCGAGGAAGTTATCATTGGTGTCCTGCAACGGCGTGTGCTGCGGTTCCAGCACGTAGTCGTTCCAGCAGGAGGCCAGCAGGGAGCCCACGGTTGGCTTACAGACTTCACAGCCGTAGCCTTTGCCGTATTTGTTAAGCAGCTCGTCGAAGGATTTGATTTGTTCGACGCGGATCAGGTGGAACAGCTCCTGACGGGAGAACGCGAAGTGCTCGCAGAGGTTGTTGTTAACCTCGATACCCTGTTTGGACAGCTCGGCGTTCAGCACCTGGGTGACCAGCGGGATACAGCCGCCGCAGCCTGTACCGGCTTTGGTTTCTGCCTTCAGGGCCGCCACGGTATGGCAGCCGCCGTTGATAGCTTTTACCAGATCGCCTTTGGTGACGTCGAAGCAGGAGCAGATCTGCGCGCTGTCCGGCAGTTTATCCACGCCGATGGACGGCTTGCCGCTGCCCGCGTGGGCCGGAAGGATCAGCGAGTCCGGGTTTTCCGGCAGTTCGATGGCGTTGAGCACCAGCTGGAGCAGGTTGCCGAAGTCGGTGGTGTCACCAACCAGCACCGCGCCCAGCAGGGTTTTGTTATCTTCGCTAACCACCAGACGCTTATAAACTTCTTTGCTTTCGTCCAGATAGACGTAGCTGCGGCAGTTTGGCGTGCGGCCATGGGCATCGCCGATACCGCCAACGTCCACACCCAGCAGCTTGAGCTTGGCGCTCATGTCCGCGCCTTCAAAGGCGTTTGCGCTGCCCAGCAGATGGTCAGCGGTGACCTGCGCCATTTTGTAGCCAGGTGCTACCAGGCCAAACACGCGGTTGTTCCAGCTGGCGCACTCGCCGATGGCGTAGATATCCGGGTCTGAAGTCTGGCAGCTGTCGTTGATGGAGATACCGCCGCGCTGGGCAGTTTCCAGGCCGCACTGGGTGGCCAGCTTGTCGCGTGGGCGGATACCGGTTGAGAAGACAATGAAGTCGATTTCCAGATCGCTGCCGTCGGCAAAGCGCATGGTTTTACGCGCTTCTTTCCCTTGCTGGACGATCTCCTGGGTGTTTTTGCTGGTGTGAACCCGCACGCCCATGCTTTCAATTTTGTTGCGCAGCTGCTCGCCGCCCATCTGGTCGAGCTGCTCGGCCATCAGCATTGGGGCAAACTCAATCACGTGGGTTTCCACGCCGAGGTTTTTCAGCGCGCCTGCGGCTTCAAGGCCCAGCAGGCCACCACCGACCACCGCGCCGCGCTTGCTGCGGCGGGCGCAGGCTTCAATGGCGTTCAGATCTTCGATGGTGCGGTAGACGAAGCAGTCCTGAGTTTCAGAACCTTTAATAGGCGGTATCCACGGGTATGAGCCCGTCGCCATGACCAGCTTGTCGTAATAAACGGTGCGGCCGGTGTTGGAGTGAATTACTTTTTCCTGGCGGTTAATGGTGATGGCGCGTTCGCCAATCAGCACGTTAACGCCGTGCTTCTCGTAGAAGCCTTCGCGAACCAGAGATAACTCTTCGGCGGTATGGTGGGAAAAATAGGATGACAGGTGCACGCGGTCGTAGGCTTTGCGCGGCTCTTCACAAAAGACGGTAATCTCGAACTGGCCTGGCTGAGCTTTATCAAGTAAGTCCTCGATAAAGCGATGGCCGACCATGCCATTACCGATAATTGCGATTTTGACTTTGCTCATAATTGCCTCAATTTCTTTTCTATTACCGCCTACCTTAACGATTCAGCTGGGGTAATTATTGATGCAAATCAAATACGCCTTTATATACCCATTAAGGGGTATATGTTTGATTTAAGAGGAATTTTCTAAGTGATGGAATTGGTTGGTTTTTCACCATAGACCATTTAAACGGCCGGTTGGGTAAGCTTTATGCTAAAAAGTAGGAAAGGTTCTTTTGCCCCGGAGGCATGATGCACAATACTCCCTTGAAACTCATCCAGAACGTCCGCCTTGCCGGTCGGCCCGGCCTGTGGCAGCTCACTATAGAAGAGGGGCGCTTTAAAACCATCGAGCCGATGGGGGAGCAGGATACCCGGGCCGAGACGCTGGAGCGCCTGAACGGGCGCGGTGGTCTTGCCGTGGGGCCGTTTATCGAGCCGCATATCCACCTGGACACCACCCAGACCGCCGGGCAGCCGGGCTGGAACCAGTCCGGCACGCTGTTTGAAGGCATTGAGCGCTGGGCCGAACGCAAGGCGCTGCTGAGCCATGAGGATGTGAAGGCGCGGGCGTGGCAGACGCTGAAATGGCAGATAGCCAACGGCATTCAGTATGTGCGTACCCACGTGGATGTCTCCGATCCCACGCTGACGGCGCTTAAGGCGATGCTGGAAGTGAAGCAGGAAGTGGCTCCGTGGGTTGATTTGCAGATTGTCGCTTTCCCGCAGGAGGGGATTCTCTCTTATCCCAACGGTGAGGCGCTGTTGGAAGAAGCCTTAAAACTGGGGGCTGATGTCGTCGGTGCTATTCCCCATTTCGAGTTCACCCGTGAGTACGGCGTGGAGTCACTGCACAAAGCCTTTGCGCTGGCGAAAAAATATGACCGCCCGCTGGATATCCACTGCGATGAAATAGACGACGAGCAGTCGCGATTTTTAGAAACGGTCGCCATGCTGGCCCACCGGGAAGGCATGGGGGAGCGCGTCACTGCCAGTCATACCACCGCCATGCACTCTTATAACGGTGCTTATACTTCACGGCTGTTCAGGCTGCTGAAAATGTCCGGCATCAACTTTGTGGCCAATCCGCTGGTCAATATCCATCTGCAGGGCCGCTTTGACGATTATCCGAAGCGCCGTGGCGTGACCCGCGTTAAGGAGCTGCTGGAGGCGGGAATTAACGTCTGCTTTGGTCATGACGATGTATTTGACCCGTGGTATCCGCTTGGCACAGCGAACATGCTGCAGGTGCTGCATATGGGGCTGCACGTCTGCCAGATGATGGGCTACCAGCAGATAGATGAGAGCCTGAAGCTGATTACGGATAACAGCGCGCGGACGTTCGGCGTGGCGGAGTATGGTATCGAAGTCGGGAAGCCAGCTAATCTGATTATTCTGCCTGCGGAAAGCGGCTTCGACGCGGTGCGGCGTCAGGTGCCGGTACGCTGGTCGGTGCGGGAAGGGAGGGTGATTGCCACTACGCAGCTTGCCCAGACCTGGGTGATGCTGAACGACAGCGAAGAGATCTTCTTTGGTGGATGACGCTGGCGCTTATCCCCTACAGTATTCGCCCCGTAGGTCAGATAAGCGCAGCGTCAACCGACGCTATTAATGCGCCGCAGCCGCCGTATTGTGCTGGCGGTGCTTAGTCACAAGGCCCAGCGCCACGCACATAATAAAGACAACCGCGTAGAGGCCGTTTGCCGTCTGGAGCGCCGCATGCGGACCGCTGCTTGCCACAATCGGGCCGGTGACCACGAAGGTCAGCATGGTGCCGATGGTGCCGCAGGTCAGCACGAAGTTAACCAGTTTTGGCGAGGCCACTTTAGTTTGCAGCGAGCCGAGCGTAATGATAGTGGTGTAAATCGCGCTGGAGAAAAAGCCCAGTGCGAGAATAAACCAGGCCAGATGCGCCGGTTCGCCCGTGTTGAACAGGTACATCAGCACGGTGGCGGCACCCGCCAGCACCATCAAAATGCGTTGCAGATCGAAGAAGCGCAGAATGAAGCTGAAAATCCACATGCCAACCATGTAAGACATCCAGAAATTGCTGACCAGCGCGCCCGCGTCGTTAAGGCTCATGCCCAGACTTTTAGCGTATTCCGGCACCCAGGAGATAAAGCCCAGCTGGCCGAGGATATAGCACAGGGCGGCGATGGACAGGAACAGTACGCCGATACCCCATTTCTCTTTGACCACAGGCTGCGCATCGTCTTTTTTCGCGTGTTTGCCCAGCGCCGGGAACTCGCAGCCCAGGGTCAGCAGGAAGATAGCAACGTAAACCAGGCCGATGCAGGCGTAGACCCAGTACCAGTTGATGCTACGCGCCAGCAGTATCGCGGCGACCATCGGGAAAATCATCCCGGCCATGCTGAAGAAGGAGTCGGTAAACAGCAGGCGTGAACCGCGCTGACGGCCTTCGTACATATGGGTGATCAGGAAAGTACCAATCGACATCGTGATCCCGCTGACCAGCCCCAGCACAAACATGGACGCGGAGAAGAGGGTAAGGCTATGACCAAACATCAGGCCGAGAACCGCCAGCACCATCAGCAGAAAGCCAAAACGCAGCTGGGTTTTCAGCGGCACAATTTCCATCAGCCAGGCGTTCAGGAAAATAGAGATGAGAATGCCCGCGTTCAGGAAGGTGAAGGTATTGCTCATGCTGGAAACCGGCAGCTGGAAATATTCTGCGATGTTTCCCATCACCATTCCGGTGACAATCACCAACGCACCGGTCAGGGCGTAGGAGAAAAAGCTGATCCAAAGCAGCTTGGTACGGTTGCTGTTAGTCATATCTGGCCTGTGAATAGAAGTGTAAAGCGCGTTGACAGCGCGGTGAGCGGGTAAATTCTAGCCTTGAATGTGACGCAATTAAACATTCATTGTAATTATGTTTTGTTATTGCCCTTCATTTCATGACTGATATCACATATTTAAATCTGTAAACTCGATTTATTCACCTAAGTTATTGTTTTGTTGCAAAGTAAAATTCCGTAAAGAGCTGGCGCCGCTGCCTGCTCCTCTTTACAATCTAGCAACTTGCTCCATTCACTGCCTTCGTAAGGAATTTCTGATGCTCAAATCGACACTGGCGGCTGTTGCAGCTGTATTCGCCCTCTCGGCTATCTCTCCTGCTGCTCTGGCAGCAAACAGCGATCCGCACGTCTTATTGACGACCTCCGCCGGTAATATTGAGCTTGAGTTAAATAGCCAAAAAGCCCCTGTATCGGTGAAAAACTTTGTGGATTACGTCAACAGCGGTTTCTATAACAACACCACTTTCCACCGAGTCATCCCGGGCTTCATGATCCAGGGCGGCGGCTTCACGGAAGACATGAATCAGAAGCAGCCCAATCCACCTATCAAAAACGAAGCGGATAACGGCCTGCGTAACACCCGCGGCACCGTTTCGATGGCGCGCACCGCCGATAAAGACAGCGCAACCAGCCAGTTCTTTATCAACGTTGCCGATAACGCCTTCCTTGACCACGGCCAGCGCGACTTCGGCTACGCGGTATTTGGTAAAGTTGTGAAAGGGATGGACGTGGCCGACAAAATTTCCCAGGTCCAGTCTCATGACGTCGGTCCTTACCAGAATGTTCCATCTAAACCGGTAGTTATCCTCTCCGCTAAGATCCTGCCGTAACATCTCTTGCGCAGGCCGCTTTGGCCTGCGCACCGTTCCCTTCCCGGCAACTGTGCAGAATGCTGCTTATACTTGTGGCAAAACCGATGCGTTAAGGGAGGCGATATGGGCAAGAAACTCACTGACAAGCAAAAATCCCGGTTCTGGCAACAGCTTCGCAGCCGTTCATTTGAGGCCAGCAGCCGGCTGGACGTGCTTGAACCGCATGCGCAGGATGAACAGTTTGCCCAACGTGCAGCCGCCATTGAGCTTGGCCCGCTTCACCGTGGTTTGCCGTGGCTGTGCTCCATTCACCAGCAACTCTTCCAGGATGCCTTCGACTGGGCGGGTGAACTGCGCGAAGTGGATATTTCCTGCGGGGATACCCGCTTCTGCCATTACGAGTACATTGAAAATGAAGGCAACGACCTGATGCAGGAGCTGGAGGATGAACGCTATCTGCTGGATCTCCCTGAACAGGCTTTCATTGAAAGGCTGGCGCACTACTACTGCGAAATTAACGTTCTTCATCCTTTCTTCGTCGGCAGCGGCCGGGCGCAGCGTGTTTTCTTTGAACAGCTGGCGATACACGCGGGCTATATGCTGGACTGGAGCAAAACGGAACAGGCGGACTGGCAAAGCGCTAACCAGTCGGGGGCGCTGGGGGATCTTCAGCCGCTGACGGAGATTTTCACTAAAGTGGTGAGCGAAGCGCGGGAAAGCGAATAGAATAGTGCGGTTCTTCTTTTGCCCGGAGCCACCATGCTGCTGCTGATCGACAATTACGACTCTTTCACCTGGAATCTCTACCAGTATTTTTGCGAGCTGGGAGCTGAGGTGGTGGTGAGGCGTAATGATGATATTACGCTCGCGCAGATAGCGAATATGGCTCCGGCAAAGCTCGTCATCTCACCAGGCCCCTGCACGCCGGATGACGCGGGTATTTCCCTGGCCGCCATTGAACAATTTGCCGGAAAAATTCCGCTGCTCGGGGTGTGCCTCGGGCATCAGGCCATTGCCCAGGCCTTCGGGGCGAAGATTGTCCGCGCCGAAAAGGTTATGCATGGTAAGACTTCAGCCATCGCTCATAACAACAGCGGTGTGTTTAACGGGCTGAATAGCCCGCTCACCGTCACGCGTTACCATTCGCTCTTAATCGACCCCGCCACGCTCCCTGAATGCTTCGAAGTTACCGCCTGGACGGACAAACAGGAAATCATGGGGATTCGCCATCGCGAGCTGGATCTTGAAGGGGTGCAGTTCCACCCGGAAAGCATTCTTAGTGAACAAGGTCATCAGCTGCTGGCCAATTTCCTCAATCGTTGATTTTTGATTGCCATTAAATGATTTTTTATGCATATTTTGTGATTATATTTTCACATGACGTATACGCATAAAATGGATGGGGAATAAATGGCAACTGAACAATCAGCAATTACCCGCGCAACCTTCGATGACGTGATCCTGCCGGTTTATGCACCGGCGGAATTTATCCCGGTCAAGGGAAAAGGCAGCCGGGTGTGGGATCAGCAGGGTAAAGAGTATGTGGATTTTGCTGGCGGTATTGCCGTGACGGCGTTAGGCCACTGCCATCCGTCGCTGGTGGAGGCGCTGAAAACCCAGGGCGAAACCCTGTGGCACACCAGCAACGTTTTCACTAACGAACCTGCTCTGCGCCTGGGTCGTAAGCTGATTGATGCCACTTTTGCTGAACGCGTGCTGTTTATGAACTCCGGCACCGAAGCTAACGAAACCGCCTTTAAGCTGGCGCGCTATTACGCATCCACCCGCCATAGCCCGTACAAAACCAAAATCATCGCCTTCCATAACGCTTTCCACGGTCGCTCGCTCTTCACCGTTTCGGTTGGGGGACAGCCGAAGTATTCCGACGGCTTCGGGCCGAAGCCCGCCGATATCATTCACGTGCCGTTTAACGATCTCCACGCGGTGAAAGCCGTAATGGACGACCATACCTGTGCCATTGTGGTTGAGCCCATTCAGGGCGAGGGCGGCGTGACTGCGGCCACCCCTGAGTTCCTCAAAGGGTTACGCGAACTGTGCGATGAACATAAAGCGCTGTTGGTCTTTGACGAAGTCCAGTGCGGCATGGGGCGTACTGGCGAGCTGTTTGCCTATACGCACTACGGCGTGACGCCGGATATCCTGACCAGCGCCAAAGCGCTCGGCGGTGGCTTCCCGGTGAGCGTGATGCTGACCACCCAGGACATTGCCTCTGCATTCCACGTTGGCGCCCACGGTTCGACCTATGGCGGCAACCCGCTGGCTTGTGCCGTAGCAGGTGCGGCATTCGATATCATCAATACCCCTGAGGTGTTGAAAGGCGTATCGGCGAAGCGGGAGCTGTTTGTGAAGCATTTGCAGAAAATTGACGAGCAGTTTGACGTGTTCAGCGATATCCGCGGTATGGGGCTGCTGATTGGGGCAGAGCTTAAGCCGCAGTTCAAAGGCCACGCCCGTGATTTCCTGTATGCCGCAGCGCATGAAGGAGTAATGGTGTTAAACGCCGGCCCTGACGTGCTGCGCTTCGCGCCATCGCTTATCGTTGAAGAGGAAGACATCAACGACGGCATGCAGCGTTTTGCTCAGGCGGTCGCCAATATCGTTAAGGCGCTGTAGCTACCGCCTTGAACGTCAAGCGGCGGATAAGCCCGCGCCATCCGACGCTTCATGCTAAATCCCTTTCTACTTGCTGGATCGCCCTAACCGCCGGTTCAGCCATATCCCATGATGAGGCCGCTGACGCCATGCTACCGACGAAATGGTATGCATGGTGTTGAGGTGGCCCAGAATACGATGTAAATGCTGCTCCATGGTGCTTAACGGCCCGGTGGGTAGCGCTTCGGCATCCAGAATTGTTGCGTCTCTTGTTTCACCCGGACCGTCGTATTCCAGCCGCTGCTGGCATCGCTGCAGCGCGATTTCGCACGACTGCAGATAGCGCTGGGCGAGATCGGGTGTCAGCATGTTGTGTTCCCTGGCAAGCGTCGTCATGGCGTTGATGTGCTCGACGATGAACTGGCTGTGCGTCACCCACAGTTTCATATCCGCCAGATAGTGCGAGTTGAACCCAGGTTCCTGCATCGCCTGGTTCAGCGAGTTGAACAGCGCGTTGTGGGCCTGGTTAACCCTCATGCGCTGATAAGCCAGCGGGGTAGGTTCCGGATCGCTGCTTAATATCAGCCTGACGGCCTCCTGATCGGCTTCCAGCGCATCGTGGGCATTCTGGCGCAGCAGGCCACTTTGCCACTGGGGCCAGAGCCACACCATGCCGCCGAAGGCGATCAGGCAGCCCAGCAGGGTGTCTATCAACCGGGGAACGATGTACTGCTCGGCGCTCAGGGTTATCAACTGCAGGGTGTATACCGCCGTGACGGTAAAGCCGATGGTCGCCCAGCCGTAGCTTTTGCGGATAAACAGGTAGCTCACCAGCGTGATGATTAACATTGCCGTCAGCGCGATGTACTGCGGGAAGTGGAAGTGCAGGGCGATACCGGCGATGCCCAGCCCCGCGATGGTTCCCGCAGAACGGTGGAGGATGCGCACCCGCGTGGCGCCGTAGCCGTTTTGCGTGACGAACATTACCGTCATCAAAATCCAGTACGGCTTGGGCAGGTGCAGGGACGCGCCCAGCAGGCTGGCGACGACCAGCATCACCCCGAGCCGCCCGGCGTTGCGTAAGGCGGCGGACTTAAAGGAGAGATAGCTCTTGAGCGCGGCCCACAGCGGCAGACGGCGCTGGCGATCTTCCATCAGGTCGCGAACGTATAGCGGGCGCTGGGTCCTCAGCACTCGGGCAATGCGGCTGAAATGGTAATGGCAAAACTGACCTACCGGATTATCCGGATTCTGACGGGCTATCTTTTCCAGCGCCTCAATCTGCTTGTCCATGACGAAGCGGCGGGGATAGCGGTGATAGAGAATATCGTCCGCCAGCTCCCGCAGGCGAGCGGCAATAGTCTGTGCGTTCCAGCGGATCACCGCTTCGGCATGGCTTTTCTCGACCAGCTTCTGGACTTCTTCCGGCTGGTGCAGGCTGACGGAGATGTGCTCCTGTAAATCCAGCGCGACCTGGAAGGCGCGCAGCAGGCGTTTGTAACCATTTTGCTGACTGGCAGACAGCATGTGCAGCTGCTGATAGCAGAGGGTAATCAGGTCCACAGCTTTTTGCTGACGGGCAAGCAGCGGCGGCAGTGCTTTTTCCGGATCGGTATGCTGGGTTAGCAGGCTATATTTCGCCTCACAGTACTCCGCCAGCTGGCGATAAAGCAGGCTTAACGACTCCCGCAGCGGCTGCTCCCGCCACATCCAGAACCAGAACCAGTTAAAGACGCCATACCAAATCGTGCCGGAGACATAGAGCAGCATCGGCTCCCATATTGGCATATTCCCCGCCATGCTCAGGGTAAAAATAGCGGCGATCAGCGAGGCGGGGAGCAGGCGAGCGTGCAGGGCGCTGATTTCAGCGGTAACGCCAAGCAGCATAGCCATGCTGAAGAGAATGACGGGTAGCGGGACGGTAGTGTAAAGCAGCATCAGCTGCATGATCAGACTGCTGATAGCAAACAGGCTGCCACCGACGATCAGGCGTTTGAAGAAGCGTTTATGAGGGGTATCCAGACCGGCAATGTTACAGCAGGCGGGCACTAATGAGAAAAGCAGCCCAGACTGGAGCTCGCCAAGCACCAGACCCACCGCCACAGGTAAACACAACACCAGCGTCTGGCGCAGTGCATAGTTAACCTCGGGGTGATAAATCAGTCGGCGCCACATTCCTCGTCATTCTTCCGGTCGCAGGGGTGTTGGCTGTTCTCCCTCACCCCAGATGCTTATGGATATCAGCACCTGCGGATGAACTTCCTCACTGCCTACCTGCAACTTGAATTATTGATAAGGCGAAGGAATTCAGAGACAAAAAAAGGCGTGTTGCCGGGGCGACACGCCATTTTTAATGCGGTAATTAACGAGTGCCGTAAACGACGATCGTTTTACCATGAGCGGAGATCAGATTCTGATCTTCGAGCATTTTCAGGATACGACCAACGGTTTCACGGGAGCAACCCACGATCTGACCGATTTCCTGGCGGGTGATTTTAATCTGCATCCCGTCCGGGTGGGTCATAGCATCTGGTTGTTTAGCCAGGCTCAGCAGCGTCTGGGCGATACGTCCGGTCACGTCCAGGAAGGCAAGGTTACCGACTTTTTCTGAGGTGACTTGCAGACGACGAGCCATCTGCGAGGAGAGACGCATCAGGATATCCGGGTTGACCTGGATAAGCTGACGGAATTTTTTATAGGAAATTTCAGCAACTTCACACGCTGTTTTTGCACGAACCCAGGCGCTACGCTCCTGGCCTTCTTCAAACAGGCCTAATTCACCGATGAAATCGCCTTGATTCAGGTAAGAGAGGATCATTTCCTTACCTTCTTCATCTTTGATCAGAACTGCCACCGAGCCTTTGACGATGTAATACAGCGTCTCTGCTTTTTCGCCCTGGTGGATCAGCGTGCTCTTTGATGGATACTTATGAATATGGCAATGGGACAAGAACCATTCGAGAGTCGGGTCTGTTTGCGGTTTGCCAAGCACCATGCGCGATTATCCTCTGTTATAAACTGGCTACCAAAGACAGGATGCTAACCCCTGTCCGGCGTTGCAATCATTAGAATTTTCCCACTTTCGGGAAATGGCCTGCAAGTCACTCTTGCCGCCTGTAATTTGTGATCTCCTCTGCATACATACGTTACATCAATAAATCAATGTCACAATGTTGCATCCGGATTGTTTTAGCATAGCTTTCGACAGGTGTCTCCTGTTGTCTCGTTTCAGCATGACGCAGGTCGCCTTCCGTTGCCAGATCTGTTGCATCCGCGTACTCTGGAAAGAAATAACTTCAACAGGAGTAAGCAGCATGCAGGCACGAGTGAAATGGGTTGAGGGGTTAACCTTTCTGGGGGAATCTGCTTCCGGCCACCAGATCCTGATGGACGGCAATTCCGGCGATAAAGCCCCAAGCCCGATGGAGGTGGTGCTAATGGCGGCCGGCGGCTGTAGCGCCATTGATGTCGTGTCGATTTTGCAAAAAGGTCGTCACGATGTGACCGACTGCGAAGTGAAGCTGACCTCCGAACGCCGGGAAGAAGCGCCGCGTCTGTTTACCCACATCAATCTGCACTTTATCGTGACCGGCAAAGATCTTAAGGACAATGCCGTATCGCGCGCCGTTGATCTGTCCGCGGAGAAATATTGTTCTGTTGCGCTGATGCTGGAGAAAGCGGCAAACATTACGCACAGTTATGAAGTGATTGAAGCGTAAACCTTTTCAGGGCGGTTTTCGCCGCCCTAAATGATATCCCGGCCCTCGGCCAGCTGCTGCACCAGCGGCGTCATGATTAATTCCATCGCCAGACCCATTTTTCCCCCCGGCACCACTAATGTATTGATGTGAGAAATGAATGAGCCTTGCAGCATCGCCAGCAGGTAAGGGAAGTCGATATTGTCCAGGCCACGGAAGTGAATCACAACAAAGCTTTCGTCCAGCGAGGGAATGCCGCGAGCCGCAAACGGGTTCGACGTGTCTACCGTCGGCACGCGCTGGAAGTTGATATGGGTGCGTGAGAACTGGGGCGTAATGAAGTTGATGTAGTCATCCATCGAACGGACAACGGAATCCATCACCGCCTCCCGCGAGTGTCCGCGTTCGGTGGTATCGCGCATCAGTTTCTGGATCCACTCCAGGTTGACGATGGGCACCACGCCTACCAGCAAGTCTACATAATTAGCTACGTCATGCTGAGGTGTCACCACGCCGCCGTGCAGACCTTCATAGAAGAGCACGTCCGTGGGTTCCGGCAGGGGTTGCCAGGGCGTAAATGTTCCGGGGATCTGGTTCCACGGCACGGCTTCATCGTAGGTATGGAGATACTTTCGGGACTTGCCCTGACCGCTACGGCCATATTCGGCGAATGTCTGCTCCAGTAGGCCAAAGTCATTGGCTTCCGGGCCAAAGTAGCTGATATGTCGCCCCAGGTCGCGAGCCTTACGGATAGCCATGTCCATTTCCGGGCGGGTATAGCGGTGGAAGCTGTCACCCTCCACTTCTGCGGCACGCAGGTTCAGCTGCTGGAAGATTTTACGGAAGGCAAGGCTGGTGGTCGTTGTTCCTGCACCGCTGGAACCAGTGACGGCAATAACCGGATGTTTGGCTGACATAGGGCGACAACTCCATGGGTGAATTCAGTGTAAGGTTAAGCGATCGGAGCGTTTTCGTAGGGCGGGTAAGCTTTGCGTCACCTGACCTGGGCGCAGTGGTAGATGGCACTGGCGCTTATCCACCCTACAACGGCCAGAGCCGGAAGTATTGTTAATCAGCCGCGGAACTGGCCGCGCGGCATGATATTTACCGTCTCGTGGAGTTCAGACCAGACCAGCACCGCCTCGCCGCTTTGCAGCTGGCGTTTCACGTCTGCGACCTTGGCCGACAATGAGCGCTCTTGTTCACCATAATCTGTCCCCTCACGTAACACAAAGGATTCGATGAGATTATCCAGCGTCTCGGGGTCTATTTCCTGCCAGGGAAGCAACATGTTATTTATCCAGGTACCGCGTTAGCCAGTCGGGAATGCGTTGTTCGAGCCACATCTCCGGCTTGCGTAAAGTGCCGCCGACGAAGCCAACGTGGCCGCCGTGGGTGGTGAGCTGATATTCAATATTAGCCGGTAAAGTCGTTTTATCGGGGATCACGTGGTGATCCATAAACGGGTCGTCTTTTGCATGAATGATAAGCGTAGGATTGGCAATATCCGGCAGCAGCGGCATAGCGCTGCACTGACGGTAGTAATCCAGCGCATCGGCGAAACCATGAATTTTTGACGTGACCAGATCGTCAAATTCACGGATCCGGCGTACACCCTTCAGCTGGCGCAGATCCACCGGCAGCGTGCCGGGGTAGCTTCTCAGTTTTCGGGCGGCATTTTTTTTCAGCAGATTGAGCAAGTAGCGCTGATAAAAACGCGAAAAGCCCTGTTCCATATGATAACAGCACTGTTCCAGCATCAGTGGTGCAGAGACGATAACCCCGGCGTCCAGCGTGCAGTCTGCCCCCTGTTTTGCCATCAGGCAGGCCAGCATGTTACCGCCGAGCGAGTAGCCGACCGCGGCGGTAGGGACTTCGCCATAGCGCTGCGTCAGCCAGTTAAGGAAATAGCTGCCATCTTCGATTTCGCCGGAGTGATAGATTCGTCCCATGCGATTTGGCACGCCGCTACAGCCACGAAAATGCATCACCACGCCCAGCCAGCCGCGCTTTTGCGCCGCCTCAATCAAGCCGTGAGCGTACGGGCTGTGCAGGCTCCCCTCCAGGCCGTGAAACACCACCAGGCGAGGTTTATGCATAGCTTCGCGAGGATCTTCGCTCCAGGCGAGATCGACGAAATCTCCATCCGGCATATCAAGACGCTGCCAGTGGGGCTTAAATTTGACACGACGACGGATCACACGCGGAAGCATGGTCTGCAGGTGAGGGTTGCTCATACCGCGCATGGGGCGGAATGGCTCGCCGTCATCATGATTAAAATTCAATTCTACAGGGCTTGTTTGATCCATATCACACTGTTAGTTTCGTTCAGTTGCTCATTATTACTTTTGGGTGTGGAGCACCCACGTCATGGAAACGCTTTTCTTATCAATGCTGGGCTTTCTTTGGGTCGCCGCGATCACCCCAGGTCCGAATAATACGTTACTTACCTCATCCGGGGCCAATTACGGATTCATCCGCAGTCTGCCGCTGATGATTGGCATCATGCTTGGCATGCAGTGCATTTTACTGCTGGTGGCCTGCGGCGTGGGTAGTCTTATCCTGCTCTACCCGGCGCTCCACCTTATCCTGAAGATTGCCGGGAGTATTTATCTTTTGTGGCTGGCATGGAAAATCGGCACGGCCACCTATGAACGCCTGGAAACCGATGCAGCACCGCCGACGCCTATCCCTTTCTGGCAGGGTGGTTTGTTGCAGGTTATCAACCCGAAAGCCTGGCTGATGGCGCTGGGCGCGGTTGCCAGCTTCAGCCTCGCCGGTTCCCAGTATCTGCATTCCGTCGTGTTAATCAGCATTGGCATTGCGCTGGTGAACATTGTGGCTGGCGTCATCTGGATTGCGTTCGGTAGCCTGATTGGCAAACTCCTGCGCAGCCGCCGCGCCTGGGTCATCTTCAATATCTTTATGGGCCTGCTGACGGCTGCCTGCGTGCTGCTAATCTGGCGCTGATCCTGTAAGGCGGGAAAGCGAAGCGCTCCCGCCATCTACATTTTCGGATGACGCTACGCTTAACCGACCTACAAATTCTTACTCGCCTTGCATCATCTGTTCTAACTGCTCGTGGGCGTCCAGCCACTCCATTTCGCACCCCTCGAGCGCCGACTTCACCTTCACCTGCGTTTGCAAGCATTCGGTCATTTCCGCTTTCCGGCTTTGCTCGTAGATAGCGCTGTCCGCCAGCTTCTCTTCGACCTCTGCCAGCTGCTTGTTGAGCTTTTCCATCTGCTTTTCAAGCGTGGTGATTTGCTTGCGCAGCGGCTGGGTCAGGGTGCGCAGTTCTGCCTCGCGGCGCTTCTGATCCTTGCGGTTCTGAGCGCTGTTGGCGTTGTCTTTTGCGGCATCGTCCGGCTGGTTTTCCTGCTTTTGCAGATCGCTTAACCACTGCTGGTAATCTTCCAGATCGCCATCGAAGGCTTCCACTTTCCCGTCGTGTACCAGATAGAGGTCGTCGGTGGTTGAGCGCAGCAGGTGGCGGTCGTGCGAGACGACAACCAGCGCGCCTTCGAAGTCGATCAGCGCCTCGGTTAACGCCTGGCGCATGTCGAGATCGAGGTGGTTCGTTGGTTCATCGAGCAGCAGCAGGTTAGGGCGCTGCCAGACCACGAGCGCCAGAACCAGACGAGCTTTTTCGCCGCCGGAGAAACGCTCGGTGCGCTCTGTAACCTTATCGCCCTGGAAGCCAAAGCCGCCTAAATAGTCGCGCAGCTGCTGTTCCAGCTCTTTAGGTGCTATACGTGCCAGATGCTGAAGCGGGGATTCGTCTGCGCGCAGATATTCAAGCTGATGCTGTGCGAAGTAGCCGAGCTTGATGCCCTTTGCCAGACCAATATCCCCCTGTAGCGGTGCAAGCTCGCCCGCGAGCAGTTTAATCAGCGTTGATTTACCTGCGCCGTTGCGGCCCAGCAGGCCGATACGTGAACCCGGCACCAGGTTGAGTTTGATGGAGTTCAGAATGACGCGATCGCCATAACCGGCGCTGACTTTTTCCATTCGCAGCAGCGGGTTCGGCAGGCTTTCCGGCGCGCGGAAACTAAAGTGGAATGGGTTGTCCACGTGTGCCGGGGCAATCAGCTCCATGCGCTCGAGCATTTTCACACGGCTTTGCGCCTGCTTCGCTTTGGAGGCTTTAGCTTTAAAGCGATCGATAAAGCCTTGCAGATGCGCGACGCGTTCCTGCTGGCTTTCATACATTGACTGCTGCTGGGCAAGGCGTGTCGCACGCTGTCCCTCAAACGACGAATAGTTGCCGGTGTACTCGAACATGCTCTGCTGTTCGATATGAATAATTTTGCCGACCACCGGATCGAGGAAATCACGGTCGTGAGAAATCAGGATCAGCGTGCCCGGATAGTTCTTCAGCCATCTTTCCAGCCAGATGACCGCGTCCAGATCAAGGTGGTTGGTAGGTTCATCAAGCAGCAGCAGGTCGGAGCGGCAAATCAGCGCCTGGGCAAGGTTCAGACGCATACGCCAGCCGCCGGAAAAATCGCTGACCGGGCGTTCGAGCTGTTCGTTGCTGAAGCCCAGACCGTGCAGCAGGCTCGAGGCGCGGGAGCGGATAGTCCACGCATCTACCGCATCGAGCTTGCCGTGAACCAGGGCGATGGCGTGACCGTCGTTGCGCACGTTGGCCTGCGCCAGTTCCGCTTCCAGCTGGCGGAACTCGCGATCGCCGTCAATTACGTACTCAATGGCCGGCATATCCAGCGCCGGGGTTTCCTGATTCACCCAGGCCAGCGCCCAGTTGGACGGGAAGGTCATGCTGCCACCATCGGCGCTTATCTCGTTCTTTAAAAGCGCCAGCAGCGTGGATTTACCGCAGCCGTTTTTACCCACAAGACCGACTTTCTGGCCTGGGTTAATGGTGGCGGTCGCGTTGTCCAGCAGGACGCGGGTGCCGCGACGAATTTGTAACGAGGAGAAAACAATCATAAAGCGCCGTATGTTCAGAGTATGTTAAATTGTCATTATATTTGGGTAACGTGGTGCCTGGCATCACGTCGGGCTGCATGGTAGCCCAAAACAATCACTATGACGACGCCCTGGAGGGTAATGATGTCGCAGCCGCCGAAAGTTTTGCTGCTGTATGCCCATCCGGAATCACAGGACTCGGTCGCTAACCGGGTTCTGCTTCAGCCGGCTCAGCAGCTTGCAAATGTTACCGTGCACGATCTTTATGCACACTATCCCGACTTTTTTATCGATATCTATCACGAGCAGGCCCTGCTGCAAGAGCACGATGTCATTGTTTTCCAACATCCGCTTTATACCTATAGCTGTCCGGCGCTGCTAAAAGAGTGGCTGGACCGCGTTCTGAGCCGTGGCTTTGCCAGCGGCGTTGGCGGCAACGCGCTGGCGGGAAAATACTGGCGTAGCGTGATTACTACCGGTGAGCCGGAAGGCGCATACCGCCACGATGGTTTTAATCGTTTTCCACTGACCGATATCCTGCGCCCTTTTGAGCTAACGGCGGCAATGTGCCGGATGCAGTGGCTGAACCCCATGATCGTTTACTGGGCGCGGCGACAATCAAAACAGGAACTGGTGAGCCATGCGAGAGCCTACGGCGACTGGCTTGCAGCCCCATTATTGCCGGGAGGCCGCTGATGGAAGGGTCTGATTTGTTGCTGGCGGGCGTACTTTTCTTGTTTGCCGCCGTCGTCGCCGTGCCGATTGCCGCTCGCCTGGGCATTGGTGCCGTGCTTGGCTATTTGCTGGCGGGGATTGCCATTGGCCCGTGGGGGTTAGGTTTTATCAGCGACGTGGATGAAATCCTCCACTTCTCGGAGCTGGGCGTCGTGTTCCTGATGTTTATCATCGGGCTTGAACTGAATCCGTCGAAACTCTGGCAGCTACGTCGATCTATATTTGGCGTGGGGGCGGCGCAGGTGCTGTTGAGCGCCGCGGTGCTTGCCGGGCTGTTGATGCTGACGAAGTTTTCGTGGCAGGCGGCGGTGATTGGCGGCATTGGCCTCGCCATGTCCTCGACCGCGATGGCTTTACAGCTGATGCGCGACAAAGGGATGAACCGTAACGAAGCGGGACAGCTCGGCTTTTCGGTGCTGTTGTTTCAGGATTTAGCCGTGATCCCGGCGCTGGCTCTGGTACCGCTGCTGGCAGGCAACGACGACGGACATACCGACTGGATAAAGGTTGGTTTTAAAGTGCTGGCCTTTGCGGGCATGTTAATTGGCGGACGCTATCTGCTGCGACCTTTGTTCCGCTTTATCGCCGGGTCCGGCGTGCGCGAGGTCTTTACTGCCGCCGCATTGTTGCTGGTACTCGGTTCGGCATTGTTTATGGACGCGCTGGGGCTGTCGATGGCGCTGGGAACGTTTATTGCGGGCGTGCTGCTGGCAGAAAGCGAATACCGGCACGAACTGGAAATCGCTATCGATCCGTTCAAAGGATTATTGCTTGGGCTGTTCTTTATCTCGGTGGGCATGGCGCTAAACCTTGGCGTGCTCTATACCCATCTGCTGCTGGTTATCTGCGGTGTCGTTGCGCTGGTGGCACTGAAGTTTGCCGTGCTGTACGTCATCTCCTGTATTTACGGGCTGCGCAGCTCGGAGCGGCTACAGTTCTCTGGCGTGCTCAGTCAAAGCGGAGAGTTTGCGTTTGTGCTGTTCTCCACGGCTTCGTCCCAGAAGCTGTTTCAGGGGGATCAGCTGCCCATGCTGCTGGTGACCGTCACGCTCTCGATGATGACGACGCCGTTATTAATGAAAGGCGTTGATGCCATTCTTGCACGTCGTTTTAATATTGTTGAAGAGAACGATGAGAAGCCCTACGTAGAAGACGATCAGCCGCAGGTCATTATTGTTGGTTTCGGGCGATTCGGGCAGGTTATCGGGCGTTTGCTTATGGCAAACAAGATGCGTATTACGGTACTTGAACGGGATATCAGCTCGGTCAGCCTGATGCGCAAATATGGTTACAAAGTTTATTACGGTGATGCGACCGAAGTTGATCTGTTGCGCTCGGCCGGTGCGGAGGCGGCGAAATCCATCGTGATTACCTGCAATGAACCGGAGGACACGATGAAAATTGTTCATCTGTGTCAGCAGCACTTTCCACACCTGGCCATCCTGGCGCGGGCCAGAGGACGTGTGGAAGCACATGAATTATTGCAGGCCGGCGTGAAACAGTTTTCACGTGAAACATTCTCCAGCGCCCTGGAGCTTGGTCGTAAAGCGTTGATGACGCTTGGGATGCATCCTCATCAGGCTCACCGAGCTCAGCTGCACTTCCGCCGCCTGGATATGCGAATGCTGCGTGAGCTGATGCCGATTCATACGGATACGGCGCAGATTTCCAGAGTGAAAGAGGCCCGACGGGAGCTGGAAGAGATTTTTGAACGTGAAATGCAGTATGAGCGTCGCCAGTTAGATGGCTGGGACGAGTTTGAATAGAAGGTAAAGCCAATGTCAGTGCGCAAACGTTTTATTGCCGGGGCCATCTGTCCCCAGTGCCAGGCTCAGGATTCTCTTGCGATGTGGCGCGAGAATAATATCGATATCGTTGAGTGCGTTAAGTGCGGTCATCAGATGCGGGAAGCGGATAAACAGGCCCGTGAGCACGTACGCGAACAAGAGCAGGTCATCGGCATTTTCCATCCGGACTAGCGAGATCCCCCGAGTTTTTTTAAGCTTAAGGGTACACCGGCGTCGATTTCCGCTACAATCGTCGCCAGTTTTTTTCCCACGCTCAGGAGATATCATGAAAGTAGCAAAAGACCTGGTGGTCAGCCTGGCCTATCAGGTACGTACAGAAGACGGTGTGTTGGTTGATGAGTCTCCGGTCAGTGCGCCGCTGGACTATCTGCATGGTCACGGCTCCCTGATTTCAGGGCTGGAAACCGCGCTCGACGGTCACGTTGTTGGCGACAAGTTTGACGTTTCCGTCGGTGCTAACGATGCTTACGGTCAGTACGACGACAATCTGGTGCAGCGCGTGCCTAAAGACGTGTTCATGGGTGTTGACGAACTGCAGGTTGGCATGCGTTTCATGGCTGAAACCGACCAGGGCCCGGTCCCGGTTGAAATCACCGAAGTTGAAGACGACCACGTCGTTGTTGACGGCAACCACATGCTGGCTGGTCAGAACCTGAACTTCAACGTTGAAGTTATCGCGATTCGTGAAGCTACCGCTGAAGAACTGGCTCACGGCCACGTTCACGGCGAGCACGATCATCATCACGACCACGAAGGTGGTTGCTGTGGTGGTCACGGCCATGACCACGACCACGACCATGGTAAAGGTGGTTGCGGCGGTAATGGCGGCTGCGGCTGTCACTAAGCGTAAAGCGATAAAAAAAGGCGTGTCGGTTGACGCGCCTTTTTCTTTTCCGGCAATTAATAATGCGGCGGTGGGGTCTCTTCGGCCTGGGAGGCGATCATCGAAGGCTGGCTTGCTTTAAGCTTATCTACCAGCAGGCGAAAATGTTCGCGCAGTTTGACCATCTCCAGTTCGTGCGCCGTGACTGTCTGGTTTAGCTCTTCGATAGTGATCTCCTGAAATGCGAGACGACTCTCAAGTTCTTCCAGCCGTTGTTCGGTCGATTTTTGTTGCATGGCTCACCTCTTGCTTGCCTGCGGATGGACAATTAGCACGGATTTTACTGAAAAATAACGCTAGTGACAGCGCCATTTGGCGTAAGACGAAACTTCTTCATACAAAAAGAGTCTGAATTTGTCTCGATAACGAGCACGGAGATTGTGTAGTTTTCTCTGGCGACGTTATAGTACGTCTCTTATTTAAAATAACCTTGGGGTTAGAGGCCCCGGCCCTGGAGAAATGGATGAAATCATTGTTTAAAGTAACGTTACTGGCGACCACAATGGCTGTTGCCCTGAGCGCACCGGCGTTCGCTGCTCCAGCTACCGCGGCAGCCCCTGCCAAAGACGCCGCCGCTGCCCCTGCTGCAAGCAACGCGTCATTCAAAAATGACGACCAGAAATCTGCCTATGCGCTGGGTGCTTCGCTGGGCCGTTACATGGAAAACTCCCTGAAAGAACAAGAGAAGCTCGGCATCAAACTGGACAAAACCCAGCTGATCGCGGGCGTTCAGGATGCGTTTGCTGATAAGAGCAAACTGTCTGACCAGGAAATCGAGAAGACTCTGCAGGCATTCGAAGCCCGCGTGAAGACCTCCGCTCAGGCTAAGATGGAAAAAGACGCGAAAGAGAATGCTGACAAAGGCAAAACCTTCCGTGATGCTTTCGCTAAAGAGAAAGGTGTGAAAACCTCTTCTACAGGCCTGATGTATCAGGTAGAGAAAGCGGGTTCCGGTGAAGCGCCGAAAGACAGCGACACCGTAGTCGTGAACTACAAAGGTACGCTGATCGACGGTAAAGAGTTCGACAACTCTTATACCCGTGGTGAGCCGCTCTCCTTCCGTCTTGACGGTGTTATCCCAGGCTGGACCGAAGGCCTGAAAAACATCAAGAAAGGCGGCAAAATCAAGATGGTTATCCCACCAGAGCTGGCTTATGGCAAAACTGGCGTTCCGGGGATCCCTGCTAACTCTACTCTGGTCTTCGAAGTAGAGTTGCTGGATATCAAACCGGCACCGAAGGCAGATCCTAAAGCAGACGCGCAGGCAGCAGAAGCCGCGCCAGAGGCTAAAGCTGACGCTGCAAACAGCAAGTAATCAGCCATAAGCCGCCGCCCTCAGGGGCGGCGGTTTTTTATTTGTCGCGGCATATAATAATAAAGACTGGAAAGCTGGTCTCACGCTGTATTACCTTAACAGGCAGCATTGCAACTGAGTATGAGTCTGCCCTGACACCAATAAAGCGCGACAGGCTCTCTTTAGAGGGTGGTATCTTTTAATGTCCAATTCGCTTTTGACCAACGAAACCAGCGAGCTTGACCTGCTGGACCAGCGTCCTTTTGAACCAACCGACTTCGAAATATTAAAATCCTATGAGGCGGTGGTCGACGGGCTGGCGATGCTGATTGGTTCCCATTGCGAAATCGTCCTGCATTCTCTTCAGGATTTAAAGTGTTCAGCGATTCGTATTGCTAACGGTGAGCACACGGGGCGAAAAATCGGCTCGCCAATTACCGATCTGGCGTTACGCATGCTTCATGACATGACAGGTGCCGACAGCAGCGTCTCCAAATGCTACTTCACGCGGGCCAAGAGCGGCGTGCTGATGAAGTCCGAGACGATTGCCATTCGTAACCGTGATGAACGCGTCATTGGCCTCCTGTGCATCAATATCAACCTGGACGTGCCTTTCTCGCAGATTATGGCGACGTTTGTGCCGCCGGAAACGCAGGAAGTGCCTTCCTCCGTCAACTTTGCCTCCTCGGTTGAGGATCTGGTGACCCAGACGCTGGAGTTCACCATTGAAGAGGTGAATGCCGATCGTAACGTCTCCAATAACGCCAAGAACCGCCAGATTGTCCTCAACCTGTACGAGAAGGGTATCTTTGATATCAAAGACGCCATCAATCAGGTGGCCGACCGGCTGAACATCTCCAAGCACACCGTTTATCTCTACATCCGCCAGTTCAAGAACGGGGATTTTCTGGGACAGGACCGGTAATGCATTTTGCGATTATGGTCACCGGACCGGCCTATGGAACGCAGCAGGCCAGCAGCGCGTTGCAGTTTGCCCAGGCCATCATCAATGAAGGTCATACCCTGAAAAGCGTGTTCTTCTATCGCGAAGGTGTCCTCAACGCTAATCAGTTCACGACACCTGCGAGCGATGAGGTAGACGTTGTACGCGCGTGGCAAACCCTTCATGAGCAGCATGGCGTTGCACTTCATATCTGCGTCGCAGCGGCTCTGCGTCGCGGTGTTGTGGACGAGACTGAAGCTAAACAAAACGGTCTGGCCGCAAGCAACCTGCAACCCGGTTTCATCCTGAGCGGACTGGGTGCGCTGGCTGAAGCGTCACTGACCTGTGACAGAACGGTGCAATTCTGATGAAACGCGTGGCCTTTGTGTTTACTTCGGCACCTCACGGTAGCTCCGCAGGTCGTGAAGGGTTAGATGCCTTGCTTGCCACCTCGGCACTGTCGGAAGATATCGGCGTGTTTTTTATCGGCGACGGCGTTTTTCAGATATTACCTGACCAGAGGCCTGACAAAATTCTTTCCCGCGATTACATCGCTACTTTTCGAGTGTTGCCACTCTACGATATTGAGCAATGCTATCTGTGCGCAGAGTCCGCTCATGAGCGCGGATTAGCTGAAAACAGTGCATGGGTGGTGGACGTTGAAGTGCTCGCGGCGGAGGCGTTGCGGGAAAAACTGCATCAGTTCGATGTGGTATTAACTTTCTGAGGCCCCATGCTGCACATTTTATCTCGTTCGCCTTTTACCATGGATATCAACGCGCTGCTGCGTTGCGTGAAGGCAGGAGACGAGCTGTTACTCATTCAGGATGGCGTGATTGCAGCCCTCGCAGGAAGCCGCCCGCTTGAATTACTGCTCGCCGCCCCCATATCTCTCTTTGCGCTGCATGAAGATCTCGAAGCCCGCGGCCTGGCTGCTCAAATTTCAACCAAAATCGACGCGGTAAGCTATAATCACTTCGTCAGATTGACGGTTAAACACGAACGGCAGATCACCTGGTAGACCAGGATCGCTGTATATTTCTTGACACCTTTTCGGCTCAGCCCTAAAATTCTGCGTCCTCATATTATATGAGGTCGTTTTTATTACGTGTTTACGAAGCTAAAGCTAAAACCAGGAGCTATTTAATGGCAACAGTTAACCAGCTGGTTCGCAAACCACGCGCACGCAAAGTTGCAAAAAGCAACGTGCCTGCGCTGGAAGCCTGCCCGCAAAAACGTGGCGTATGTACTCGTGTATATACTACCACTCCTAAAAAACCGAACTCCGCACTGCGTAAAGTTTGCCGTGTTCGTCTGACTAACGGTTTTGAAGTTACCTCCTACATCGGCGGTGAAGGTCATAACCTGCAGGAGCACTCCGTGATTCTGATCCGTGGTGGTCGTGTAAAAGACTTGCCAGGTGTTCGTTACCACACCGTTCGTGGTGCACTTGACTGCTCCGGCGTTAAAGACCGTAAGCAATCTCGTTCTAAGTACGGCGTGAAGCGTCCTAAGGCTTAATGGTTCTCCGTTAAGTAAGGCCAAACGTTTTATATTAATGTCAAACTTAACTCTTTGAGTTTTGGACAATCCTGAATTAACAACGGAGTATTCCCATGCCACGTCGTCGCGTCATAGGTCAGCGTAAAATTCTGCCGGATCCTAAGTTCGGATCAGAACTGCTGGCCAAATTTGTAAACATTCTGATGGTAGATGGTAAGAAATCTACTGCAGAAGCAATCGTCTATACCGCGCTGGAGACCCTGGCTCAGCGTTCTGGTAAAAACGAGCTGGAAGCTTTCGAAGTCGCTCTGGACAACGTTCGTCCGACTGTCGAAGTTAAGTCCCGCCGCGTAGGTGGTTCGACTTATCAGGTTCCAGTTGAAGTCCGTCCGGTTCGTCGTAATGCCCTGGCAATGCGTTGGATCGTAGAAGCTGCTCGTAAACGCGGTGATAAATCCATGGCTCTGCGCCTGGCGAACGAACTTTCTGATGCTGCAGAGAACAAAGGTACTGCAGTTAAGAAACGTGAAGACGTTCACCGTATGGCAGAAGCCAACAAGGCGTTCGCACACTACCGTTGGTAATCCCTTCGGAGTATTAGTCACCAGGCGGGCGCTTCATTCAAGCTGCCCGCTTTGGGTTACTTAACTGAACGTCCCAGGATATAGAGGAATCAAATGGCTCGTACAACACCCATTGCACGCTACCGTAATATCGGTATCAGTGCACACATCGACGCCGGTAAAACCACTACTACCGAACGTATTCTGTTCTACACCGGTGTAAACCACAAAATCGGTGAAGTTCATGACGGCGCAGCAACCATGGACTGGATGGAGCAGGAGCAGGAGCGTGGTATCACTATCACATCCGCAGCGACTACTGCATTCTGGTCTGGTATGGCTAAGCAGTATGAACCACACCGCGTAAACATCATCGACACCCCAGGGCACGTTGACTTCACCATCGAAGTTGAACGTTCCATGCGTGTGCTTGACGGTGCGGTAATGGTTTACTGCGCAGTTGGTGGTGTTCAGCCACAGTCTGAGACCGTATGGCGTCAGGCTAACAAATACAAAGTTCCACGCATCGCGTTCGTTAACAAAATGGACCGCATGGGTGCTAACTTCCTGAAAGTTGTAGGCCAGATTAAATCCCGTCTGGGCGCGAACCCTGTTCCGCTTCAGCTGGCGATTGGTGCCGAAGAAGGCTTCACCGGTGTTGTTGACCTGGTGAAAATGAAGGCTATCAACTGGAACGAAGCTGATGCTGGCGTGACCTTCGAATACGAAGATATCCCTGCTGACATGGTCGAGCTGGCTGAAGAATGGCACCAGAACCTGATCGAGTCTGCAGCTGAAGCATCCGAAGAGCTGATGGAAAAATACCTGGGCGGCGAAGACCTGACCGAGGAAGAAATCAAGACTGCACTTCGTCAGCGCGTTCTGAACAACGAGATCATTCTCGTGACCTGTGGTTCTGCGTTCAAGAACAAAGGCGTACAGGCAATGCTGGATGCGGTAATCGATTACCTGCCAGCACCAACAGACGTACCGGCTATCAACGGTATGCTGGACGACGGTAAAGACACGCCTTCTGAGCGTCACGCTAGTGATGATGAGCCGTTTGCTGCTCTGGCATTCAAAATCGCTACCGACCCATTCGTGGGTAACCTGACGTTCTTCCGCGTGTACTCTGGCGTGGTTAACTCCGGTGATACCGTTTATAACCCAGTGAAATCTGCTCGTGAGCGTTTTGGCCGTATCGTACAGATGCACGCTAACAAACGTGAAGAGATCAAAGAAGTTCGCGCGGGCGATATCGCTGCTGCAATCGGTCTGAAAGACGTGACTACGGGTGACACTATCTGTGATCCGGACAACGTCATCATTCTGGAACGTATGGAATTCCCTGAGCCGGTAATCTCCATCGCAGTAGAACCAAAAACCAAAGCTGACCAGGAAAAAATGGGTCTGGCTCTGGGTCGTCTGGCGAAAGAGGATCCATCATTCCGCGTTTGGACTGATGAAGAATCTAACCAGACTATCATCGCTGGTATGGGTGAACTGCACCTCGACATCATCGTTGACCGCATGAAGCGTGAATTCAACGTTGAAGCGAACGTCGGTAAACCTCAGGTTGCTTACCGTGAAGCGATTCGCGCGAAAGTTACCGATGTTGAAGGTAAACATGCTAAGCAGTCTGGTGGTCGCGGTCAGTATGGTCACGTTGTGATCGACATGTACCCACTGGAGCCGGGCTCAAATCCGAAAGGTTACGAGTTCATCAACGACATTAAAGGTGGTGTGATTCCTGGTGAATACATCCCTGCCGTTGATAAAGGCATCCAGGAGCAGCTGAAGTCTGGCCCACTGGCTGGTTACCCGGTAGTAGATCTCGGCGTGCGTCTGCACTTCGGTTCTTACCACGACGTTGACTCCTCTGAACTGGCGTTTAAACTGGCCGCTTCTATCGCCTTCAAAGATGGCTTTAAGAAAGCGAAACCAGTTCTGCTTGAGCCTATCATGAAGGTTGAAGTAGAGACTCCGGAAGAGAACACCGGTGACGTTATCGGTGACCTTAGCCGTCGTCGTGGTCAGCTGAAAGGTCAGGAATCTAACGCTACTGGCGTTCAGATTCATGCCGAAGTTCCGTTGTCTGAAATGTTCGGGTACGCAACTCAGCTGCGTTCTCTGACCAAAGGTCGTGCATCTTACTCCATGGAATTCCTGAAGTATGATGATGCGCCAAACAACGTTGCTCAGGCCGTAATCGAAGCCCGCGGTAAATAAGCCCAGGTTTTTAAAACAATGATCCCGTGCTCTCTCCTTGAGGGGAGAGCACAACAGTAAGGAATATAGCCGTGTCTAAAGAAAAATTTGAACGTACAAAACCCCACGTCAACGTCGGCACAATCGGCCACGTTGACCATGGTAAAACCACTCTGACTGCAGCAATCACTACCGTACTGGCTAAAACCTACGGCGGTGCTGCTCGTGCATTCGACCAGATCGATAACGCACCAGAAGAAAAAGCTCGTGGTATCACCATCAACACTTCCCACGTTGAATATGACACCCCGACTCGCCACTATGCGCACGTTGACTG
>NZ_JAERMU010000018.1 GCF_016756775.1 Dryocola clanedunensis subsp. sulfonylureivorans
GGCGGCGCTGGGTGCAGTAATGCGCAAGCTGGTGCACATGTGCTTCGGGGTGCTTAAAACACGCCTGCCATGGGATGAAAATTATGCAGCTACCGCTTGACGTTCAAGACGGTAGCTACAAAACCTAGTGAATTTCCGGGTTGGCGTCACCGCCAATCATTGCCAGCCCTGTCGAAACACGAACGAATCGCGGTGCTTTCAAATCCTCGACCAGCACATCCAGCAGTTCGAACAATAAACCAGAGATATGCTCTTCCTGATCGAATGACTGGTCCCCCTGCATTAAGAGCATGGTCAGCGCCGCGCAGTACGCCCGCAACGTTTCGGAATCCGTGGAAAGTGGGCAGCGATACTCATCATCGTCCGTCTTCACATCCACCGTCAGGCGCTCGATCAAATGCGCTGGCAGCGGCGCTTTCAGCACAACCTTCAATACCTCCAGCCCGGCATACAGGCGGCCGTACAGCGCCATACGCCCGGTATGGTCGTGGCAATCAATCAGCTCATCGATATGCCGCTGGCAGAAGTCCAGCACCTGGAATAAATCCATGTTGACGCTAAGCGGGGTTTTTAACAGCGCAATGCGAGCCGGCTCGATTTGTGACGGATTGGTGGTGATTTCAGAGGCAGGGGTTGTGATATTATGTTGAATAGCCATGGCGTTAACTCCTTTAACGTTGTGGTCAGCCCTCGTCTGGTACTCGCTATACCTTTCGGGGGCGTTTTATTTCAAATGACCCTATGGTAGGGTGTCATCTGACAACTCGACAATAACTTTGAGGGATGGACATGTCAACGGTTAAAAGGGATGTAAGACCGCCAAAATCAGGGAAATCTCCAGCATTTCAGATGAGGATCACACCTGAACTGAAAGCCCAATTTGAAATTGCAGCGAAGGATGCTGGGATGACGCTTGGGAATTGGTTTAAAACGCTGGGAAGGAAGGAGTTGGAAAGGTTATATAAATATAATAATAAAGAGAGAATATAATTTCAAAATTAGATTCTCTCTTAATAGTTCTTCTAATTAATTTTTATTTTTAACTCATTAGCTAACTCAACAGCATATACTCTTCTAATAAATGCGATAAATAAATAGAAGCAGAAAACTACAGGTATTATTGAAAGGATAAAAAAAGCATTTTGTTTTTTGATGATGGCTGATATGCTTTTTTGATCTATCTCATCGGTAAAACTCTTACACAGCATATCAATAGTGGTTCTTTTTAAATTCGTTTTGAGTGAAAATTTATCACGGTCGAAATTTTTATTAACGCATTGTTCTAAGCTTAGCGACCAGTTATTAAATTTAAAGTTGGAAGTGTCAAGGTTTGGAATGTAATTAGAGGTTTGTTTCAAGCCAACCCATATCCAAGGTTCATCTTTTTCTATTTTTACTAATGCCGCAGGTTTAGCTGCGACTGTCATTGTTACAAAAAAACCATATATGCAAAGTAATGCGCCAACCAATATTAATATGGTAATTATTGTTTTTGGCCGCACAGCCTCCAGGGTGGAAAAGTTAAACCAACCTTTAGCCCTTGAGATTTTTATAATATCAATCTTGTTGTTTTTTACCCATGAGATGAATTTGTTTATTTCTTGTTTATTTTTCGCTTTTACATTAAATAACATGTTAAAAT
Source organism: Dryocola clanedunensis subsp. sulfonylureivorans (assembly GCF_016756775.1). Classification (GTDB taxonomy): domain Bacteria; phylum Pseudomonadota; class Gammaproteobacteria; order Enterobacterales; family Enterobacteriaceae; genus Dryocola; species Dryocola clanedunensis. The sequence goes on from NZ_JAERMU010000018.1 coordinate 1,643, forward strand.
GTTCAATGTCATTCCTTTCATTCCATAATTTGTTTAATTTTTTATCAAAAAATTCTGGTGGGCCTAAAAAGAATTGCCAAAGTCTATTTACAATACTATAAGCTGAACCAGCGCGAAGGCTAATATAAAATAGAATTGATAGAAGCAAGATAAGCCAAAAAGCACTGTTTATTATGGTGTCATATTTAACGATAATAGCTGCTACACTTTCCATGAAATAAATACTCCATTTTGATACATTAAAAAAATTAATATATAAGCATATGGAGTAAAAAACTTGGCGGAAGATCACAGGAGTTCGATATGAATTTTAACTATATGTATTTATTGATATTTTAATATTAAACCTCTCTTTTTTATACACATCGCTATACACATTTGCTGGACTGACAAACTATCTATTGATAAGTCACCAGTGACAGATCTCATAAAAAAACTTTTTTTTAGAAAAACTGTTCACACTGTTCACTGTGTATTTTTATTTATAAAAATCATTATTTTACGCGGTGAATGGTTGGTGAACAGTGAACACTTTACTGTTCACTTTTGCCGTTTTGCAGGTAAAAAAGACCGGCGATTGCCGGTCAGGGTAGGTTATTTTGCTACAGGGTCATCACATTTCGGCAGCCAGTCGGCGTTGCTTTCTTCCCTTAGCGCGAGATTGGTTTGTATGCCCTGATTTTTACGGCGCTTCTCATAACTTAGCCCGTACTCTTTCAGCATCGCTGACAGTCCCTTGCCGAACATGGTCAGGCTGAGTGTATTTTTGTAGCCGTGGGCTTCCATATACGCCAGATAGGCATGATACAGATACAGGCGCGGCTGACGCGGTATGATGCTGGCATTGCCAATATACATCCCCTCAGGCTCCGGCAGAGCTTCCAGATAGCCGCAAAAATCAAATGTCGGGTCGGCATCGCGCTTGATGCTGAGAGCCTCGTCGGAGTTCTGCTGTGACTGGAGCAGTGTGCGCGCGGTCATCGGGTCGCTGAACTTCTGCATTAACTGGCGCACAATCACGGCCAGCTCACGGGCGATTTTGTTTTTAAGCTGCGGGTCGCGTTCCTCCGGGGCAATCTGCTCCGGGAAATGCAGGATGACCCGGCGACGGGAAACACCGCCGCTGCGGTCGGTAAAGCGCATCGGGTTATTGTTCACGGCCAGAATCACTGCCGGAATATGGGTGGAGTACGCATCCTTGTATTTCGGGTCAACGGAGACCGCATCACCGCCGGTGATGGCCTTAAGTCCTGCCCCGTCACCGCTCCATTTCTCCTGGTCAGGCAGGCGTATTAGTGAGAATCCAATCAGCGCCGCGCGCTCACGTGGTGATTCCAGCGTTTCGATAGCGGCCGACGTGGCGTTGTCTTCCCCGGCAAGCATGGTCGCAATTTCGGCCAGAATACTTTTCCCGCTACCACCCGGCCCGGTCACTTCGAGAAAGAGCTGCCAGTCGTAACGGTTCGCCAGCACCATAAACAAGGCGGCCAGAATCACGTCGCGTTTTTCCGGTTTGCTACCGGCCGCGCGGTCGAGCCAGCGCCAGAAATCCGGGGCGTGGGTTTCCAGCGTTTCACCCTCGACCGGCGGGGTAAAATCGACATCACAGAGCGTGCGCAGCCAGTGTGATTTATGGTGCGGGTTGAATGTGCCGGTGGCGGTATCAAGTACGCCGTTGCGAAAGCCAATCAGACGCCGTGCCGGGGCGTCCTGCTGCGGAATAATCAGTTTCAGGGTCTCCACCACTGAGGCAATTTTCCCCGACGAGAACGGGGCGCGCAGACGCTGGAACAACCCGGCCACGTCGCGGGCAAAATCCGACGGTGGAATGATTTTCCATATCCCGGCCTCATAACGGGACAGGAGCTGGCCGTTCGCATCCACGGCCAGCGCTTCGCCGTAATGCTCATGCACCCGCATTGCCTTTTCACTGGTGCTCATGGCGGTAAATTCCGCCTCGCTCATGGTAGTGAAAGGACTGTCAGCCGGTGGCCGGATGGCGTCATAAATCGCTTTCCGCGTGGCCTCCTCTCCTTTCTCTATAAACGCATCATTCCAGTCACCGAACACCGGCGGCAGGGCAACAACACCCTCACAGGCGTCTGCAGCCACAGCGGCTTTACTCTGGCCGTCGCCGTTAAGGTCACGGTCGGCGGCGAGGACAATCTGACAGGCCGGGTGTTTCTGACGGGCAAGGCTCGCCAGAGAAAGTAGGTTCACGGACGACAGCGCTACCATGACGGTTTCCCCGGTCAGGTGATGCACGGTGAATGCGGTCGCATAGCCCTCCGCTATCCACAGGCGTTTTCCGGTCTGTTTCTGCCCCTCGATGATATGACATGCCCCTTTTACGGTACCGCCTTTCAGGGTGCGTTTGAGACCGTCAGAATTGATAAGCTGAAGGTTAACCAGTGCACCGTTACCGTCATACAGCGGCACCACCACATCACCGGCGCGGAACGTCACGCCGCCGGTTTTGTGCGTGGCCGTCAGCGCCAGGCATTCCCGACCGGGGAAGCCCTTGCGGGTCAGGTAGGCGTTGCCGGTGGCCGTGCGGGTTTTCTCCACAAGCTTTACGGCCAGTGCGGCCGCCGCTTTACGGTCAGCATCGGTTTCAGCTTCTGCGGCCGCAATCACCTCCGGGGCAACCGGCGACAGGTTGCCGGTCACGGCATCCACTTTACCGGCAGCCTCCGGGGCAGACACGCCGAAGACCTTCTCAACCAGTTTCAGACCATCACCCGCGCCGCACTGGTTACAGAACCATGTGCCGCGCCCCTCTTTATCGTCAAAGCGGAAACGGTCAGAGCCGCCGCACACCGGGCAGGCCTGATGGCGGTTTTTAATCACCTTCACACCCAGCGCCGGGAGAATGCGCGGCCAGTGGCCGCACGCCTGTTTTACGGTTTCCGTTACGTTCATTTTCATTGTTATTTTCTCCCTCAGTGCAGTACAGGCGGTGTGATGTGACGGGCGCAAAGTTCATCCATCACCGCGAGCCCGAGAAAAGACAGCGACGGCGCGGTTTTCAGTGGCCCGGCTTCCATTAAATCTTCGAGTAGTGCACAGGCAATCTGACGGCCTTTTTCCTCTCCGTGCTGGCGCAGGTAGAATCCCTCCAGCTCGGCGGCAATGGCGCTTTCCAGCGCGTTGAGGGTGAGGTGCGGGTAGCGGCGCTGACGTTCGCACAGGGTCAGCCAGGCACAGGCCACGGCGCGACGATACAACGCGGCGCGTAATACGGGCGGTAATGACTTTTTCATACGTTACCCTCCCCGGTCAGCCAGTGCTGATTGCAGCGCTCGACTACGCCGTCGAGCTGGGCGGTCATAAGGTAAATCACGGAGGTGAGCTGTAACTGCTGCGCCGGGTCACGGTGAACGGTGGCGCAGTCCTGCACCTGCATCAGCTCATTGACGAGCTGGCCGACATTGCGCATATGCTCCAGACATTCGAGGTCACGGGCGGTAATAGTTGTGTGTCTCATGCGCGCACCTCCGCAACCGGCAGACGGCCAGCGAACGAGAGGACGTAATCGCGAACGAGAGAAAGCCGTGCAGCGTGCTCATCACCGGCAACGATGCGAAGCATACAGATACGGGGTTTACGGTCTGCGCGGCGAACGGCGGCAAACACAAAGACAAACTGTGGGTGTGACGGGGTGAGGGTTGTAGCCATAAGGGCAACCTCCATAGTTAGCTGGTTACAGCTACCACCGAAGTTCCTACGCTTATGGGTGGTAGCCCAGACGGGGGTAGGAATACCGGTAACTATGAGAACCGGCCAGCCCGAGAGCTGCCCCGCCTGAGCCACCATTACGCGATACCCACAATGGCGAAAAGGCCACTGTGTATTGAATGGGTGCATCAAGGCACAGACACAAAAAAAGACGCAAGGCGCGTCTGGTGTCGCCATAGTTAAACACGGGTTCCTACGCCCGGCTGCCGATTTTGCGACAGCGGGAAAACTATACCTGGAAACGGCGAAAAGAAGCAAGCCAGAAAAAGGGGCTGTTTGCTGAACGGTCATCATCATGCGTCGTAACCCCGGTTGCGCTCGGCGATACGGTCGGCCATCCATGCGGTGATTTCAGAGTGCGCCCACGCCACGTTTTTTCCGCCGAGGCTGATTTGTTTAGGGAATGACTCCCGACTGATGAGGTCATAAACAGTCGAACGAGACAGGCCGCATAAATGCATCACTTCGGGCAGACGAATAAAACGCTCATGAACAGCGTCAGAGACCGGCATCAGAGGCGCGGCAGGAGCAGAAGACGGGGAAGAAAAAGCAGTGTGCATCGGGCTACCTCACAAAGTCCATACAGTGCCGGTCGTGTTCGTCCGGCTTCGGGTAGCTCTCTATTTTGTGAATATTTTCCCTCAGGGCAACAAGTCATTTCATGTCAGCAGACCACACATCTGTATGAATTTTATACCGTGGCCGCTGCTGGCCTATATTGGCCATTATTGACCTTTATTGGCCAATGTTGGCAAAGTCGATAAGTCACAAATGAAATATCAAATTGTTTATATATTCAAAATAAGTCTAATAAATTAAAGACCAACCATCAGTCGATAAATGCTCAGGGTGAACAGTGGTGAACACTCGGTGAACACTTACACCCTCAACCGTTCACCCTTTATCTTACTGTATTACTTGTCTTTTTCTTTTCAGTGAACAGTAGTGAATAGTTATAAGTAAAAAAACAAACGGTGAGTAAGGTTTTCCTGAGACCTTTCTCTGGCCAGCCGGGTTTTAAGGTCTGTTTGTGCCATTTTTGCCACAACGGCAATGAATCGTGTTGTTGTGTCCGGCGCGGCAGAATCTCCTCAGATTGAAACGAAGAGGAGACCCGACATGACTCATACCGCTGTTATTCCCGACTACCTTAAACCCGCAATAGAACGTCTTGAGACTGCCCGGTCGGCGCATCTTGCCAGTGCCAGTCGCATGGATGAAACCACGACGGCCATCAGCCAGGTGCAAACGCAAAAAAACGAACTGGATCAGGAAAACGGCAATGATTCCGGCGCATGGCGCGCCGCCTTTCGTGCCGGTGGTGCTGTCATTACCGACGAGCTGAAACAACGCCATCTGGCGCGCGTGGCACGGCGGGAACTGGCGCAGGAATGTGACAATATGGCTGAGGTTCTGTCTTTTGAGCTGGACAGCCTTAAGGGAGCCTGTGACCGCACGGCCAGAGCATATCGTCAGGCACATCACAGCGTTCTCAGCCAGTACGCAGAGCATGAACTTGATGCTGCCCTGCGTGATACCTGTAGCGCGCTGGTCAGGGCAATGAAACTCAACATACTGGTACTGAATAACCCGCTTGCCAATACCACAGGTCATCAGGGCTATGTCGAACCGGAGCAGGCCGTCATGCAGCAGGTGAAAGCCTGGCTTGAACAGGCCGTGAAGGGCTGCAATATCCGTCTGACCGATGAACCGGTACTGTTTAAAACAGGGCTCTCAGCCTCCACGCTGCCACATATGGAGCATGACGTTGCGGCCACGCCCGGTCAGCGAAAAGTCTGGCAGGAAAAAATGCGGGAACGTGAAGCCGACCTGAAAGCACGGGGGTTACTGTCATGATGCGCTGTCCTTTCTGCCGCACGGCGGCCCATGTTCGCACCAGCCGCTATATGTCTGACAGCGTCAAAGAGAGTTACCTGCAGTGCCAGAATGTGCATTGCTCGGCGACATTCAAAACGCATGAGTCCATCTTTGAGGTGATCCGCTCCCCGGTCGCCGATGAGAAACCCGCGCCGGTGCCGACAGCCCCCGTAGCACCCCGCCGGGTAAAAGGCTGCTACAGCTCGCCTTTCCGCCACTAATCAGGAGAGACAACCCGTGACCACTCTGACCTTACAGCAGGCCTATGACGCCTGTCAGACGAACAAAACCGCGTGGCTGAACCGTAAAACCGAACTGGCCGCCGCAATGCAGGAATATCAGGAATTATTGCTGGATGACAATGCATCAGGCTCCCGCAGATTACAGAAGCTGCGTGACCTGATTGACGTAAAAAAATGGGAAGTTAATCAGGCCGCCGGTCGCTACATCTTCTCGCATGAGGAGGTGCAGCGCATCAGCATCCGTAACCGGCTGCATGATTTTATGCAGCAGAACGGCGCAGAGCTGGCCGCCGCTCTGGCACCGGAGCTGATGGAGATTAAGAACCAGCCCACGATGATAAAAAACCGTGCGCTTGACCGTTCAGTAGCATACCTGCGTGAAGCTCTATCGGTCTGGCTGACCGCAGGAAATGAAATTAATTATTCCGTACAGGACAACGACATTTTAACGGCCATCGGATACAGGCCTGACGCACCTTCGCGGGATGATAATCGTGAAAAATTCACCCCTGCACAGAGCATGATTTACACCCGTCGACGCGCCGGACTGGCCGCGCAGTAGCACGTTAAAAAATCCCTGTAAATCCCGTCATTTTCCCCGAATTAAGCCATGCATCCATAAGGTGCATGGTTTTGCATGCGTTTTCCCGACCCTGCACTCCCTGCCAGCGCCAGTTGCGGCGCGGCCTGAGGCCACCTTTGCACCTGCATTAAAAGCGGTCCTTTAAGCGGGCAGGCGTGGCGGGGAGAGCATTGCGCGCGGTGCATGCAGGAAAATTAACCCTGGACTATACAAATCAGCATGTTGTATTCGCCCGAGTGTAGACAGACAAGTACACCTCATCTACTTTTCCTTATGATTGTAGGAAGTTACAAGAACTAGAAAAATGAGGCAGATGATAATCAATTAAAAGAAACGGAATATTGAAAAAACAAGATAAAAACTTATAATATACAAAAAATATTAAAGGTAATAAAATGAACAGTCTTGTTTTAAATGATAAAGAGTTAAGGGGGGCGCTAAAAGATTGGCTTTTCCGTAAGTCTATGAAACCAAAAAAAATAATTGAAGAGCTTTCCGTTAATAACGGACTCGCGATTGCAGATGTGGTGGCAATATATAAGGACTTACATTGCTTCGAAATCAAAGGTGACAATGACAAAATAGAAAGAGCCTTAAAACAAGGTGTATCATATGATCTTTCCTTTAGAAAAATCACATTACTCACTACAGAAAAACATAAATTAAAAGCGCTGTCTCTCGCGCCTAGTCATTGGGGAATATTGATTGCTCGAATTGATAAAGGCCAGATCAAATTAACATATGCACGAAAAACAAAAGCAAATGCAGGATTCAATCCAACGGTCGCTTTGAGTACGCTCTGGAAAAGTGAAATGCTCGAAATTTTAACTAAAGAAAACATCTCTATTCTAAGCAAAGATAAAAACAGAGATACTATTTCGCTGCGAATCTCAGGTCAACTTGACAAGCTCAGCATAAGCAGCGAAATCAGTGATCAATTGCTTCATCGCTCAAGAATCATATATGATAAATGAAGATTTACTAGAGGCTTAACTATTGAAGCAGCCGTAACCGACTTACCTTCATAATTTGCTTTCTGGAATAAATATAGATCACCCGAAGAATATTCCTTACCTCTATAGAATCCACTTCTGGTGACAATATACTCAGCAAACTCATTGTATTGATGTTTATCACTTTTTACTCGCCCACCTCTCTTAATAAAAAGACGATCATGGTAAGGATAAATTATCTTTGCAGTAGTGACATTTTGCATGTCTTCATCAAATAATTCTATGTCAGAGTATTCAGGACTTACGCAGCCATAATCACCAAACACTAATTTATAATCTGATTTATAACTTTCAAAGACAGTCTTATAAATATTTATTTCCTCTCGGATAATGTCTAGTTCAGCCTGAGTTTCTAGCAACTCACTTATTGAGGATGGAATCATTGATCCAGTGGTAATTACTTTATGTAATTTAATATAATTAGAATTGTATTTTAGATTTGAAACAAAATTTACTATTTGCTTTGAAAGTTTATCCGCATCACCCGCCTTGCAAACCCTGCAATCAAATATTAAATCAAATGAGTCAACGTAAGGCTCTAATGTTTCAAGTAGTTCATCTATCTCTTCTTTAAAAAGAGAGTAATTGCAGAAATAATCTTTTGTTAATCGAAGTGCGACTTTTTTATATGTAAAAAATCCACGTTCAAAGCCATGAATAACGGATAATAAGTGATGTGGATTTCTGTCGAGAGCAACAACAGGGATCATTCCAAACTTTGAAAAATTGCTAATTATATCGTAATAGTGATATTTATTGCCTAAAGATATTTCATCTTCGACATCATAGTTATCTAGATAAAATTCGGTTATCCATTTCAAGGAACTATTGAACTTTGCTTCAAGCCTATCTAAATCATTAGCAAATAACTGATTTTTATCACTTTTCTGCTCTCCGGAGTAACGGCTTTTTTTCGGTTTTTTACGAGGAAAATCAAAAAAAGGAATGAAATTATTCTTTTTATTTGCACCAAGCTCTTTAAGAGCACTTATTTCACTAACTTTTAACTTCAGAAAAGGTGTGTAGTTATACATTAAAATACCATCTCCCTGACATTAATCTGATTAACAATCTTAGAGAAAATTTTATAGCTCCCAGTTTCCTTTCTTATTCTACCGGCAACTATTGCTGGATGTACTCCAACTTCCTTAGAAAAGGAAAAGAGATCATCTTCTCTAAGCGAGCGTTTAGCTGCACATCCTCGCCACATACTTCTTGGTATTAATAAATCTAAAGCCATTCTGTCTGCTTGAGCTTCAACTAAATCCTCAGGATCAGACTCTCTTTCTGTATCATCAATGATTGGAGAACCTAACTGATTGTAATGTAATAACACATGAGATAATTCATGCATTAAAGTAAACCAATAGTTGTCAATCCTACTAAAGCGGAGGCTCATACCTATAACGGGGTTTCCATGATCGTTAACATAAACAACACCATCTACCTTTGCCGAAGGAATTGATTCCTCATATATTAAAATTATACCAAGCTCAAGTAGAGCTTTAGGTGCAACTAATGGAAAATTTTCATCAATACTATTTTTGGTGAACTCACTTAAAACATCGCTCGTAATCGGAGTATATTGCGGTACATTTAGCATTGAGTAAATAAATGCTTCTTTTTCATATACAAATGATAACCAAGAATTTATGAGGCTATCATCACACGAAGCTCCTCTCCTAAACAAAGTCGCGTTCTTTGCATCAGAATTGCAGAATGATGAAAAAAGGGTGGAAATGTTTTTATAATTTTTTCGTCTGCCTGTAATGTTTTTTGAGCGCTTGACTTCTGCTGGCAACGATTCAACGTAATCACTGAATCGCAAAAAATCATCGTATTCCTGGTGAAGCGATGTAGAAGAATATTTACCAAATGAGAAATCAATATCGTCAATATTATCTTTCACAGAACCCCCGCAAATCTCATAGAGTTATTATCATCAATTTCATAATACTGCAATGGTTCTTTATCAAGCGCGTCGATATGAATCATACCAATATGCTCGTAAAACCCTTGCGCTTGGGGTAATGAATGTAAACAGAAACCATATTTATAGCCTAGTGTAGCTGCGGAGTATTTTATAACTGCTTGTAATAGTTTTTTCCCGACTCCATTATAACGTTTTTTTTCAAGAGGGGTTAATCTATTCCATGGAGCGACAGCAATAAACTCAACATAAAAAATATTATCGTTGTTTAATGCACTTTTTTTCGGGAAGTATATTAAACAAGCCGCTTCAACGCTGTCTCCAGTTTTCAAGAAGAACCATTTATATTCTTCTGTGTTATAGCATCTGGATTTATTAAACCAGTTCCAATGAAAATCTTCTGTTTGAATTTTAGATAAATATTCATCCCGTTCTTCATCGGCGCATTCATCTTTAAGGTAAGCGAGCATTTTTAAACGATACTCTTTCCATGCCTGATCGCAAACAATAGCATTCGGAAGGCTCCAGCCAAATAATACTGAATAGGGATCTTCAGTATTATTGTTACTTATAAGATTGCCTTGTTCAATCACGACTTCATCATCAGGAGCTGGAATAATTCCAAGCTTAACTAGCTGATTTACATCAATATTCATATCCACACCCCAGATATACGCACTCTACATTGCGCGTAACAACCGATTAACTTTTACTTATTGGATATAAGTTACAAGAGTACCATTGTAGCATTTTTTTTCGCTGCAAATAGTATTGCGCATGATTGTAGGTACCACGAATACTATTTTTATCTACATGAGCAAGCTGCAATTCAATCCATGCACTATCAAACCCTTGTTCATGTAATATTGTCGACATTGTATGTCTAAATCCGTGACCTGTAGCACGTCCTTTGTAACCAAGTAACTCAATTACTTGTGACAAACTTTCTTTTGAGATCGGCTTGCTACGGTTATTCCTGCCAATAAAAATGTATGGGTAATGGCCGGTAATAGGTTTGAGTTGTTCAAAGAGGCAAACTACCTGAGTAGACAAAGGAACAATGTGTGGCCTACGCATTTTCATCCTTTCGGCTGGTATTTCCCATATACCTTTCTCAAGGTCAACTTCATCCCATGTAGCAAAGCGCATTTCCTGAGTTCTTACACCGGTTAGCATGACTATTTTTGTAGCATTTTTTGTGATGATGCTGCCGGTATAGGCTTCAAGGTCTCTAACGAAATGAGGCAACTCTTCTGCAGATAGAAAAGGATGGTGCTTCTGCTTCGGAACGGCCAGAGCGATGGCTAAATCAGGCGCAGGGTTGTATTCAGCACGGCCAGTTATGATTGCATAGCGATAGACCTCGCCGCATCTTTGTCGCACTTTTCTGGTCTTCTCCAGCGCTCCACGCTTCTCTATTCGTCGCAGTACCTCAAGCAGTTCCAGCGGTTTGATTTCACTGATACAGCGTTTGCCAATGAACGGGAACACATCTTGCTCAAATGTCTTAATGATTTCTTCGCGATAGGCCACTGTCCAGCGGTCAGCTTTGTTGGCGTGCCATTCTCGACATATGGCTTCGAATGAATTCTCTGTTGAGAGTTGCTGTGCCAGCTTTTGAGCTTTTCGTTCTTCAACGGGGTCAATGCCATTAGCAACTTGTTTACGGGCGGTGTCGCGCTTCTCACGTGCTTCTGCAAGGCTTACCAAATCGTAGCTACCAAATGACATTAACCGGGCTTTACCTGCAAACCGGTAGCGGAACCTCCATCCTTTGCTCCCGTCGGGATTTATGAGCAAGGATAAGCCTTGTCCGTCATTAAGGGTGTAGGGCTTGTCTTGTACCTTAGCGCGTCGGATTTGTATGTCTGTTAGTGGCATGTGTATAAGTGAAATCTGTGTATAAAAAAATTATACACAATACTATACATATTTTTCGTGGATTTAGGGAGATTCGCTCGGACTGATACGGACGGAGTTATTAGATAACTTGCTGTAAATGTTGGTTTTAAAGGACATTTTCGGACATGGTGAGATGATAATTGGCGGAAGATCACAGGAGTTGAACCTGCCCGGCGCCGCTGGCGGCACCAACTGGATTTGAAGTCCAGCCGCCTCACCGGAGACGACGATCTTCCCAGCCTTCATTGCTACATGGAGGCGGTGCGCATTATACCGGGTTTCCCGGATCCTCCAAACAATGCTTTTGTCTTTTACCGTCTCCTCCCCTCATTTTCATTACTAAAATTAAGCAGATCCGCTCACTTATCCACCAGCCCCCTACGGTTAGCTTGCTAAGAGAGCGACCCGGCTCACAGTTATCAAGAATCGTAATCTGATAACCAGAAAACAGAATTCACCGCTCGCCCTCAATGCTTTACAACGTCAGACATAGAATTTTCGCTGCCGTAAGGACAGGGGCTGTAGAGATGACAAGTCAGGTACTCTCCGCGAAGGAAAAGTTTGGCTATGGCCTGGGCGACGCCGCCAGCCATATCATTTTCGATAACGTCATGATGTACATGATGTTCTTTTACACCGACATCTTCGGCATTCCCGCCGGGTTCGTCGGCACCATGTTCCTGCTGGCCCGCGCGCTGGACGCCATCTCCGACCCCTGCATGGGGCTGATTGCCGACCGCACCCGCAGCCGCTGGGGGAAATTCCGCCCGTGGATCTTCTTTGGCGCCATTCCGTTCGGCATCGTCTGCGTGTTCGCCTACAGCACGCCGGACTTCGGCCTGCACGGCAAAATGATTTACGCGGCCGTCACCTACACGCTGCTGACCCTGATGTACACCGTGGTCAACATCCCCTACTGCGCGTTGGGCGGCGTCATCACTAATGACCCGTCGCAGCGCATCTCCCTGCAGTCCTGGCGCTTCGTGCTGGCGACGGCGGGCGGCATGCTCTCTACGGTGCTGATGATGCCGCTGGTGAAATTCATTGGCGGGGACGATAAAGCTTTTGGTTTTCAGGGCGGGATTGCGGTGCTCTCCGTGGTGGCGTTTATCATGCTGGCGGTCTGCTTCTTTACCACCAGAGAGCGGGTGGAGGCGCCGCCGGTCAGCACCTCGGCCCGGGAAGATCTGCGCGATATCTGGCACAACGACCAGTGGCGCATCGTCGGCCTGCTCACCATCCTCAATATTATGGCGGTCTGCATCCGCGGCGGGGCGATGATGTACTACGTCACCTGGATCCTCGGCTCCCCGCTGATGTTCACCGCCTTCCTCACCACCTATTGCGTCGGCAACCTTATCGGTAGCGCCGCCGCTAAGCCGCTCACCGACTGGAAGTGCAAGGTCAGCGTCTTCTGGTGGACCAACGCTGCGCTTGCGGTGCTCAGCTTCGCGATGTTCTTCGTGCCGATGAGCTCGGTGGTCACCATGTTCGTCTTCATCTTCGTGATTGGCGTGCTGCACCAGCTGGTGACGCCAATCCAGTGGGTCATGATGTCCGACACCGTGGACTACGGCGAGTGGACCAACGGCAAACGCCTTACCGGCATCAGCTTTGCGGGCACGCTGTTCGTGCTCAAGCTCGGCCTGGCCATCGGCGGGGCGCTGATCGGCTGGATGCTGGCAGGCGGCGGGTACGATGCCGGTGCCGTCACGCAAAACAGCGCCACGATCACCATCATCATCGCGCTGTTCACCCTCTTCCCGGCGGTCTGCTACCTGATCAGCGCCGTGGTCGCCAAACGCTTCTACACCCTTAAGACCCCGTTCCTGACGAAGATCCTCGGCGAACTGGCGGCAGGCGTGCGTCGCAACCAGCAGGATTTTGAAAACACATCGGTTTCCCGGGAATTACAGCAGGAGAACATGAAGTAATGAAAATTAGTGACGGTAACTGGCTGATCCAGCCTGGGCTTGCGTTGATTCACCCGATTCAGGTGTTCGACGTGGAGCAAAACGGTAACGAGATGGTGGTCTACGCCGGGACGAAAGACGTCAGCGAACGCGGCAACCAGCTGGATACTCCGCTGTTCACCCTGCGCTTCTTCTCCCCGCAGGAGGGCATTGTCGGGGTGCGTATCGAGCACTTCCAGGGCGCGGTGAACAACGGCCCGCACTACCCGCTGAACGTGCTGCAAGGCGTAAAAGTCGAGATGCAGAACAACGAGAAGTTCGCGGAGCTGAAAAGCGGCAGCCTGACCGTGCGCGTCACCAAAGGCAGTGGGTGGGCGCTGGATTTCCTGCGCGACGGCGTGCGCATCACCGGCAGCGCGTTCAAGAACAACGGCTACGTGCAGGATGCGAATACGGGCCGCACGCACGTGTTTGAACGCCTGGACCTGGGCGTGGGCGAAGCGGTGTACGGCCTGGGCGAGCGCTTTACCGCGCTGGTGAAAAACGGCCAGACGGTGGAAACCTGGAACCGCGACGGCGGCACCAGCACCGAACAATCCTACAAAAACATCCCGTTCTACCTCACCAACCGCGGCTACGGCGTGCTGGTGAACCATCCGGAGTGCGTCTCCTTCGAGGTGGGCTCAGAAAAAGTCTCTAAGGTGCAGTTCAGCGTCGAAGGGGAATATCTCGAATATTTCGTGATCGACGGCCCGACGCCGAAAGCGGTGCTGGACCGCTACACCCGCTTCACCGGCCGTCCTGCGCTGCCGCCGGCCTGGTCGTTCGGCCTGTGGCTCACCACCTCGTTCACCACCAACTACGACGAGGCGACGGTCAACAGCTTCATCGACGGCATGGCGGAGCGCAACCTGCCGCTGCACGTCTTCCACTTCGACAGCTTCTGGATGAAGGCCTTCCAGTGGTGCGACTTCGAGTGGGACCCGGTGACCTTCCCGGACCCGGAGGGAATGCTCAAACGCCTGAAGGCGCGCGGCCTGAAAATCTGCGTGTGGATAAACCCCTACATCGGCCAGAAATCGCCGCTGTTCCGCGAAGGGATGGAGAAAGGCTACCTGCTGAAACGCCCGAACGGCGCGGTGTGGCAGTGGGATAAATGGCAGCCGGGGCAGGCGATTGTCGACTTCACCAACCCGCAGGCCTGCGAGTGGTATGCCGGGCACCTGAAGCGCCTGGTGCGCATGGGCGTGGACTGCTTTAAAACCGACTTCGGCGAGCGCATCCCGACGGACGTGGTGTGGCACGACGGCAGCGATCCGCAGAAAATGCACAACCATTATGCGTTCATCTACAACGAACTGGTGTGGAACGTGCTGAAGCAGGAGCTGGGTGAAGAAGAGGCCGTATTATTTGCCCGCTCGGCCTCCGTGGGCGCGCAGCAGTTCCCGGTTCACTGGGGCGGCGACTGCTACGCCAACTATGAATCCATGGCGGAAAGCCTGCGCGGCGGGCTGTCGCTCGGCATGTCCGGCTTCGGGTTCTGGAGCCACGACATCGGCGGCTTCGAAAACACCGCCCCCGCCCACGTCTACAAGCGCTGGTGCGCGTTCGGGCTGCTGTCCAGCCACAGCCGCCTGCACGGCAGCAAATCCTACCGCGTGCCGTGGGCGTACGACGATGAAGCCTGCGACGTGGTGCGTCACTTCACGCAGTGGAAGTCCCGCATGATGCCGTATCTCTACCGCCAGGCGGCCCACGCTGCTGAAACAGGTACGCCGATGATGTGTGCGATGATGCTGGAGTTCCCGGACGATCCGGGCTGCGACTATCTGGACCGCCAGTACATGCTGGGCGAGTCGGTAATGGTCGCGCCGGTATTCAGCGAGGCGGGCGACGTGCAGTTCTACCTGCCGGAAGGACGCTGGACGCACCTGTTCAGCAACGTCGAGGCGCAGGGCAGCCGCTGGCACAGAGAGCAGCACGGCTTCCAGAGCCTGCCGGTCTACGTGCGCGACAACACGCTGCTGGCGCTGGGCAACAACGACCAGAAGCCGGACTATGCCTGGCACGAAGGCACCGCCTTCCAGCTGTTTAGCCTGGAGGATGGCCGTGAGGCGCTGTGCGAAGTCCCGGCGGCGGACGGTAAAGTCATCTTTACGCTGCGGGTGAAACGCGAAGGAAACGCGCTGACGGTGCAGGGCGAAGGCCAGGCAAAAACGTGGACGCTGTGCCTGCGTAACATCGGCAAGGTGCAGGGCGTAGAGCAGGGCAAGAGCCAGACGGGCGAGCAGGGCGTGGTGATTACGCCGGATTCTGCCGGCTCGCGGATGGTGATCGAACTGTAGGTTTTAGCGGCTGGCGCTGCGCACTTCCTTCCTGCACGTCTGGTTGGAAGTGCGTGAACGTCATCCATCCTGATATTAAATGCTTTATTGTGCAGAATTCTGAAAATATATAATTGTCTTTATTTCAGGTGGCAAAATATTGGTTAATGGAGGCTCATTTTACAAGGAGTGTGTAATGTCTATTTTAAGTGGGCCAGCCTGGTGCCGGGCTTTTCCAGATAGTGATTCTTTACTTGATCTGAAATTTCCATTTGATACCGCAGTCAATAATTTTATTACCGCACTGAAAGCTGCCGGTGCGAGGGTGAGTATTTCCGCTACGCTTCATCCACCAGAAAGAGCCTGGCTGATGCATTGGGCCTGGATGATTGCAAAAGGCAAAATAGACCCAGCTCAGGTGCCCGCCAAAAAGGGTGTAGATATTCAGTGGGTGCACGAAACACCGGAAAAAAGCCGGCAGAGTGCTGTTGCGATGGTCAATGCTTATGGGATGCAGGGTCTCCCCGTTGCACCTGTGCTTCACAGCCGCTATACGGAAGGCCATGCGATAGATATTGATATTAGTTGGGTTAATAATCTTAGGATAAAAAATAAAGCAGGCGAATATGTAGAGATTGTTTCCTTCCCGCGTAATGCCATGAATATCGAGCTTGCTCAGGTCGGAAAAAGCTACGGCGTCATGAAATGTCACGATGGTGGGCTGGATGCGCCACATTGGTCAGTAGATGGGCGTTAGGATGAATAAGCGCAGCTTATTCTGTCTGCTCTGGTTTTTTATTACTTTGAATGTTTTTGCTGGCAGTGGGGTAGCATTACCCAGTGATGTGCAAGGCTTTATCGATAATGCTGATGCCTGTGAGCATTTTTCAGGGGAATGGGACAATAACTTACCCAAAACCCGGCAGCTCGATATAAAAGAGGCGCTCGACAAAAATTGCGGCATCGCCAGGCGTCAGCAAAGCGAATTGAAAGAAAAGTACGAAGGAAACCAGGAGATAGAAAAAATACTCGCGGATTATAAATTTTAGTTTGCTGGCCGTTTTTCTGGTACACGGAGAGGAGTAGCCTCTCCTCAGACTGATGACAAACCTAAAGCGAATGCGTTTCGCAAAGATCTCACCGAATAAATAACAAGGAAAATCAATTCATTGATTTTCGCCTGCTTACCACAAAGAAGGAAAAACCACGCTTTTTCCTTCTTTGTCAGCAATCTAAGGAGAGGAGCAACCTCTCCTTTTCTTCGCCTGCCGTATACCCCTCGCAACACACATTAACAAACTGTCGCGCTCTGAAAGCGTATAATCCCGCCATCTTTTAAAGGGGATTTATGACCATGAAAAAACTGCTTTCCATCGCGCTGCTGGCCGGCGTTGCGCTGTCCGTTACCGCCTGTTCCAGCGACTACGTGATGTCCACCAAAACGGGCGAAATGATTGTTACCCACGGCAAGCCGGAAGTGGATAAAGACACCGGTCTGACCCGCTACACCGACCAGCAGGGCATCGAGCGCCAGATCAACAACGACCAAATCTCGCAGATGATTAAGAAAGACTGATTATCCTGACTTTCTGTCCTCAAAATTCCTGTTCTGGAATACGTCTCGCATGACCAAAATCGCCAGTCGAAATGTGAATGGCGATTCGCTTTTGACCAGCTATAGTGCCGATATTGCTTATGCATGGAGGCACTTCTCATGGAAATTCATAAACTGCAGGCGGTTAAACATTGCTCAGTAGGTGGCGCATGTTACGATGAGTTTAAACATTGTTTAATCGAGGCGTCCGCAATGAAAACTCTCATCCGAAAATGGGGCAATTCTGCCGGGGCAATCATACCCGTAGCGGTTTTGGATCGGGCTGGTATGAAACTGGGCGATAAAGTAGAGATTGAAGCCGTAGAGGGTGGGATCTTGCTGCGCGCTGCAAAACCGGTATATACGCTGGAGCAGCTTCTGGCTCAATCACCGGAAGGGAGTTTTGAGCTTGATGATGAAGATCGCGAGTGGCTGAACGCTAAGCCTGTTGGAAAGGAGCGGGAATAGATGAGCATCTATCTCCCTGACAGGGGTGATATCGTCTGGCTGGATTTCGATCCCTCCGCGGGACACGAGCAGGCGAAAACACGCCCGGCTCTGGTGTTAACTCCCGTGCAGTTTAGTCGTCTTACAGGCCTTACCGTGGTTGCTCCCGTGACTTCTCGCGTTCGGGGCAATGCCCTCGAAGTACATCTGGATGCGGAAAAGACCAAAGGGGTGGTAATCTGCCACCATGTTAAATCGATAGATTTTCGTGCTCGCCGGATTCGTTTTATTGAAAGAGCCCCGGAAAGCGTAACGGAAGAAGCTTTATCAAAGGTGAAGGTTTTTTTTGATTAAAAGACTGAGGTAGCTCTCTGACTAATGACACTCTGCTTTCGTAGGCCGGATAGGCGCAGCGTCATCCGGCAAAACGTACGCCACTGCTGAATGACGCTATCGCTTTTCAGCCCTTCATCTGGTGCTTCACCCGCCACGCAATATCCTGCATCGCGCTTCGCGCCGCCGGGCTGATCCCACCGAGCTGGAAGAAACCGTGGATCACGCCGAGATAGCGCTGACAGGTGGATTCCACGCCGTGCTCCATCAGGCATTCATGCAGCACTTCGCCTTCGTTGCGCAGCGGATCGTACTCGGCCGTAATAATATGCACCGGCGGCAGGCCGCGGAAATCTTCGCGGTACAGCGGGCTGGCTTCCGCATCCATTGGTTCGAGATCCGCCATATAGGCTTCGTAGCCCGAAAGCAGCGTATCGCGGGTGATGATGTAGTCGTAGCCATTTTCCTGATAGCTGACGGACTCCGCCGTGGCGTCCAGCATCGGGTATATCAGCACCAGCCGCGCGGGCTGCCACTTCCCGGTACCCTTCAGCCGCAGCGCGGTGACCAGGGCGATATGGCCCCCGGCGCTGTCGCCCACAAGCGAAATGCCTTCGCGGTTCACTTCCAGAAGCGCTGCATTGTTCCAGACGGCATTCGCCGCACGCTCGGCGTCATCATGCGCTGCCGGATACCTGTGCTCCGGCGCCAGGCGATACTGCACGGCAATCACCCGGCAGCCGCTGTAATAGCAAAGCTGGCGCAGCTGGTTGTCATGGGTGGCAAAGCTGCCGCTGACGAAGCATCCGCCGTGGTAGTAGACGACGGCGGGAAGCTCGCCGGACGCGTTAAGCGGGGAGAATACGCGTAGCGTCATGCCATCAAGCCTGATGTCTTTAACGTCTACGCGGGTTTCCGTTTCACCGGCTAAGGCCGTGCTGGCGAGATACCCGGCGCGGCGTTCGGCGATAGTTTGCTGGCGTGAAGAGGGGCGACCGGCGGCGATAAACTCATCAACCAGCGCCTCGATGGCGGGTTCTAAAGACATAAGGCGATCCTGACTGGCGGGTAGGGTGGATAAACGCAGGCGTCATCCACCGTTTTAAACCCGATCTGGCGGATGGCACGACGCTCATCCGCCCACGAACTTACTCGCCTTCCCCTGGGAACAGGAAAGGGTTGATGCTGCTGCGGGCGAAGCCTTCCTGCTCCATGCGCGCGTCCAGCACCAGCGAGGCCAGGTCGTCCGCCACGGCCTCCACTTTGGCATCTTTTTCCTGATACAGCAGCTTCAGGTAGGTGCCGCAGTCGCCGCAGCTTTCCGCTTTGATGGCCGACTGTTCGCTGTCCAGCGACCAGTAGTTCAAATCGCGGGTCTGCTCGCAGTTGCTGCATTTTACGCGCACCACGTGCCACTCGGTTTCGCACAGGTTGCAGTGCAGGTAGCGCAGGCCGCTGGTGGTGCCGATCTGCACCACGCTCGACACCGGCATGGAGCCGCAAACCGGGCAAAACTGGCGCTGTTCGCCGTATTCCGCTTTCGCTTTGCCGGGGATGAGGGTTGCCATCTGCGCCCAGTAGAGCGACAGCGCGGCCCAGATGAACGGGGCTTTATCGCTGGAAACCTGCGCAAAGTCGGCGTTGAACAGCGACGTCGCCATCTCTTCCAGCTCCTGCGACGAAGCCTTCTCCAGATTTTCGATCACCGCCAGCGCCTGGCCGTCCATCTCCGGCTTCAGCTCGGCGATTAACGAATTCAGCAGCAGCTGCCAGTGCGGGTCGCGCGGCAGGACGTGAATATCCAGCGGCGGCTTGCCCGTCTCGGCTGATTTTTGGATCAGCGCGGTTAAATCCATCTGCAGCGGGTGGTCGTACAGCACCACTTCCTGCGCGTGGGCGATAAGCGCGGCAAAGCGCAGGAAATCACCCAGCGGATTATTGGTCGCCAGCTCGCGCAGGCGTTCTGCGCGGCGGTTGTAGAGATTTTTCAGCCTGGGGAACAATAACGGCGGAATCACTTCCGCCGTACGTTTCTCGCTCTTATCCAGCTGATCTTGCGGGACTATGCGAATACTCATTCCGATCGTTTTTCCTGTTTCTCGCGAACTTCACGGTACCATTTCGGATGGTGTTTTCTGGCCCAGGTCGTGGTGACCCAGCCTTCGACCATCGCGGTAATCGTGCCTTTCACCCAAAGTGCGGCGTAGATGTGCACCATAATAACCACAATTAACGCTACTGCGGCAAATGAATGCACCATCAGGGCGGCGCGAATCACCGGGATGGAGAAAGCGGGCGCGAAGTAAGGACGCCAGATAACCACGCCGCTCGCCAGCAGCAGCACCAGCAGGATAATCGCCGCCCAGAACACGCATTTCTGGCCGAAGTTATACCGCCCGGTGTCGCCCACCTCCTCGTTGACGACGATCTTACGAATATTCTTCGCCCAAAAGATATCATCCCGATTGATTAGATTGTGGTGCCAGTAGCGGAAAAACATGATGATAAACGAGGCAAACATCACCACGCCCACGAACGGGTGCAGGATGCGCGCCAGCTGCGGCGTGCCCAGAATATGCATCAGCCAGTTGAAGGAGGGGAAGAAGAACCCCAGCCCGCTCACCGCCGCCAGCACGAAGCAGAAGGCGGTGACCCAGTGGTTAATACGCTCAGGGGCGCTGTAGCGCTGGATAGTCACTTGTTTTTTCATGGCTTGCGCACCTCGTCATCGTCATGATGCAGGTTGTCATCATCGATTTCGGCACGGTTCGGGCCGACCCCCACATAGTGGAACACGCTGGCGGCAAAGGTCGCCGCAAAGCCGATGGCGGCCAGCGGCTTCCAGACGCCTTTCCAGAATTTCACCGTTGGGCTGATGGACGGATCCTCCGGCAGGCCGTGGTAGAGCGTCGGCTTGTCCGCATGATGCAGCACGTACATCACGTGGGTGCCGCCAACCCCTGCCGGATCGTACAGCCCGGCGTTGTCGTAGCCACGGGTTTTCAGCTCCGCGACCCGCTCGCCGGCCAGCACTTTCATGTCGTCTTTCGAACCGAAATGAATCGCGCCGGTCGGGCAGGTTTTCACGCACGCAGGCTCCTGGCCGACGACAACGCGGTCCACGCACAGGGTGCATTTGTAGACGCGGTTGTCCTCCGGGTTCAGGCGCGGCACGTCGAACGGGCAGCCCGCAATGCAGTAGCCGCAGCCGATGCACTGCTCAGACTGGAAGTCGACGATGCCGTTGGCATACTGGATGATCGCCCCTTCCGACGGGCACGCCTTCAGGCAGCCGGGGTCCGCGCAGTGCATGCAGCCGTCCTTGCGGATAAGCCACTCCAGCTTGTCGTTTTGCTCCACTTCCGAGAAGCGCATTACGGTCCAGGATTTAGCGGTCAGATCCGCCGGGTTGTCATAAACCCCGACGTTGTGCCCCACCTCATCGCGGATGTCGTTCCACTCCGAACACGCCACCTGGCAGGCCTTGCAGCCGATGCAGGTGGTGACGTCGATGAGCTTCGCCACCTCCTGCTGGTGATCCCGCGCCTGGGGCGCGGGCGTGAAGCCGTTGGTGGCGGAACGACGGATAATGTCCTGAGATTGATAAGCCATAGTTCGTCTCCGTTACACCTTTTCCACGTTGACCAGGAACGCCTTAAACTCTGGCGTTTGCGTGTTGGCATCACCGACAAACGGCGTCAGCGTGTTGGCGAGGAAGCCTTTTTTCGCCACGCCTTCGTAACCCCAGTGAATTGGGATGCCGATGGTGTCCACCTTCTGTCCGTTCACATCCAGCGTGCGGATACGCTTGGTCACCACCGCTTTGGCCTTGATATAGCCGCGGTTGGAGGAGACCTTCACCGTATCGCCCTGAACAATCCCGAGCTTGTTCGCGAGCTTCTCGCCAATCTCGATAAACTGCTCCGGCTGCGCGATGGCGTTCAGCAGCGCGTGCTTGGTCCAGTAGTGGAAGTGCTCCGTCAGGCGATAGGTGGTGCCGACGTACGGGAACTTATCATGCTTGCCCATCGTTTCCAGGTCGCCCTTGAACACGCGGGCGGCCGGGTTAGAGACGACGTTCGGGTGCAGCGGGTTGGTGCCCAGCGGCGTTTCAAACGGCTCGTAGTGCTCGGGGAACGGCCCTTCCGCCATTTTGTCGATGGCAAACAGGCGGCCTAAGCCCTCCGGCTGCATGATAAACGGCCCGACGTCCGTGCCCGGCGCGGCGGTGCTGTAGTCGGCAATGTCCGCGCCGCCCCACTTCGCGCCGTCCCAGGAGATCAGGCGGCGTTTTTCATCCCAGGATTTGCCCTGCGGATCTGCGGATGCGCGGTTATAAAGAATGCGGCGATTGAGCGGCCACGCCCAGGCCCACGCCAGGGTGTTGCCCAGGCCGGACGGATCGGCGTTGTCGCGGCGCGCCATCTGGTTTCCCTCCGGCGTCCAGCTCCCGGCGAAAATCCAGCAGCCGCTGGACGTTGTGCCGTCGTCGCGCAGCTGGGCGAACGAGCTGAGCTGCTGGCCTTTTTTCACCAGCACCGCGCCCGTTGCCGGGTCGACAACATCCTGCAGCGCCTTGCCGTTGCTCTCCATGGCCACTTCTTCCGGTGCCGGGTTGTCCGGCGTCAGGTAGTTCCAGCTCATGTTGACGACCGGCTCCGGCAGCTTGCCGCCGTCGCGCAGGTACATGTGGCGCAGGCGGGTGAAGATCCCCGCGAGGATTTCGCCGTCGTTCAGCGCTTCCCCCGGCGCGTCCGCGCCCTTCCAGTGCCACTGCAGCCAGCGGCCGGAGTTGACGATGGAGCCGTTCTCTTCGGCGAAGCAGGTAGACGGCAGGCGGAACACTTCGGTCTGGATTTTCGACGGATCGACGTCGTTCATCTCGCCGTGGTTCTGCCAGAAGTTGGAGGTTTCGGTGTTCAGCGGGTCGATGGTGACGAGGAACTTCAGCTTCGACAGGGACGCAATCACCTTGTTTTTGTTCGGGAAGGACGCCACCGGGTTAAAGCCCTGGCACAGATAGCCGTTGACCTTGCCCTGGTTCATCATCTCGAAGTACTGCAGCACGTCGTAGCCCTTGTCCCACTTCGGCAGCCAGTCGTAGCCCCAGCTGTTTTCCGCCGTGGCCCTGTCGCCGAAGAAGGCCTTCATCATCGAGACGAAGAATTTCGGGTAGTTGCCCCAGTAGTTCACCTGGCCTTCCAGCAGCGGTTTCGGCGTGTTGGCGGCAAGGTAGGTCTGCAGGTCGGGCTGCTTTTCGTTCGGCAGCGTCATGTAGCCCGGCAGGCTCTGTGACAGCAGGCCCAGGTCGGTCAGGCCCTGAATGTTGGAGTGGCCGCGCAGGGCGTTCACGCCGCCGCCCGCCATGCCCATGTTGCCGAGCAGCAGCTGGATCATCGCCATGGTGCGGATATTCTGCGCGCCCACGGAGTGCTGCGTCCAGCCCAGCGCATAGAGGAACGATGCCGTTTTGTTCTTCACGCTGGTGGCGGCAATGTATTCGCACACCTTGATGAAGTCGTCTTTCGGCGTGCCGCAGATGTTCGACACCACGTCCGGCGTATAGCGGGAGACGTGCTCTTTGAGCAGGTTCCACACGCAGCGGGGATGGCTGAGCGTCAGGTCGCGCTTAGCGAAGCCTTTCTCATCCAGCTCGTAGTTCCAGCTGGTTTTGTCGTATTTGCGGTTTTCCGCGTCGTAGCCGGAGAACAGGCCGTCGTCGAAGCTGTAATCCTCACGCACAATCAGGTTGGCGTTGGTGTAGGCCTCAACGTACTCGCGGTTGAATTTATTATTGGCGATCAGGTACAGCAGCACGCCGGACAGGAAGGCAATGTCGGTACCGGAGCGAATCGGGGTATAGAAATCCGCCACCGAAGCGGTTCGCGTGAAGCGCGGATCGATAACGAGCAGCTTCGCGCCGTTGTGAATTTTGGCTTCCATCGCCCAGCGGAACCCGACCGGGTGCGCTTCTGCGGCGTTGCCACCCATCACAATCACGAGATCGGCGTTTTTAATATCAACCCAGTGGTTGGTCATCGCACCGCGACCAAATGTTGGAGCAAGACTTGCTACCGTTGGTCCGTGTCAGACGCGCGCCTGGTTATCCACGGCAAGCATGCCGAGGGCGCGGGAAAATTTTTGGGTTAAATAGCCGGTTTCGTTACTGGAGGCGGATGCGCACAGCATGCCGGTAGAGAGCCAGCGATTGACGGTGGCGCCCTGGTCGTTCTGCTCGATAAAGTTGGCGTCGCGGTCTTCTTTCATCAGCTTCGCGATACGGTCGAAGGCCGTTTCCCAGCTGATTTGCTGCCACTTATCCGAGCCGGGTGCGCGGTAAGACGGGAACTTGAGGCGGCTTTCGCTGTGGATGAAATCCACCAGGCCTGCGCCTTTCGGGCAGAGCGCACCGCGGTTGACCGGGTGGTCCGGGTCGCCTTCAATATGGAAGATGGATGCTTTGGCATTTTTTGCCCCGTCGCCCAGGCTGTACATTAATAGCCCACAACCAACGGAACAGTATGTGCAGGTATTACGGGTTTCGCGGGTGCGCAGCAGCTTGTACTGCCGGGTTTCCGCAAGCGCAACGCCCGGGGCAAAGCCCAGCGCCGCTGCCGTGGTGCCTGCCATACCGCCAGCACAGATCTTAAAGAACTGCCTTCTGCTGACCTGCATGGATACTCCTTTTCGACATTTTTCACATGACTTATAGGTTTATTTTTGCGGTGTAAGCCGCAAAGGTTCACAATCGGAACCGCTAAACTGGTTATTACCCTTCTTCCTGAAGGGGTAGTATGTCCAGAATACCACATTGGTATTAAGGCTGTTCTCATCCGGTTAATAGAAAGTGAATAAAACTGACGTAAATCACGAAAAAAATGTGACAGAAATCGCAGGATTAAGCGCGGTGGATCTGTGGACGCGGGGCTCGCTCGAGGTTGCCAAAAGCGACTGGATTGCCGAGGAGGTGCCCGTCGCGCTGGTCTACAACGGCATTTCTCACGTGGTAATGATGGCCTCGCCGAAAGACCTGGAGCAGTTTGCGCTGGGCTTCTCCCTCTCCGAGGGCATTATTGAATCCCCTTCGGAAATTTTTGGCATCGACACCGTGCCGGGCTGCAGCGGCATCGAAGTACAAATCGAACTCTCCAGCCGCCGCTTTATGGGCCTGAAAGAGCGTCGCCGATCCCTTGCCGGCCGCACGGGCTGCGGCGTCTGCGGCGTAGAACAGCTTAATGACATAGGCCGCCCGATTACCCCACTGCCCTTTACCCAGACGTTCAGTCTGAACCTGCTGGACGCGGCGCTGGGCAAAATGCGCGACTACCAGCCCATCGGCGAGCTGACGGGCTGCACGCACGTGGCGCTGTGGCTCAACGAGCAGGGTGAAATTCTGGATGGCAAAGAAGATATTGGCCGCCACGTGGCGCTGGATAAGCTGCTCGGCACCCGCGCCCGCCAGAACTGGCGCAGCGGCGCGGCGTTAGTCTCCAGTCGTGCAAGCTACGAGATGGTACAAAAATCCGCCCAGTGCGGAGTCGAGATCCTCTTCGCGGTTTCAGCCGCCACCACGCTCGCCGTCGAAGTGGCCCAACGCTGCAACCTGACGCTGGTGGGCTTCAGCAAGCCTGGCCGCGCGACGGTTTATACGCACCCTGAGCGGCTGCGCTAACGTTGAGAATCGCCAGCATCTTTCAGATGCTGGCTGGATGCTTTAAGAAACCCGATTCCGGTTTTTCCTTCTCCGATTTCCCGCATAAAAATGCGTGGATAGTCACATTTTTGATATCTGCTTTTTATCCGTTATCCCCTGAATTTTGCCGTTCATAAAATCCCCTTCTGAAATCTGCTCACCTCATTGAAATATAATATTTTTTCACGATATTAGCGGCGGCCCGCTGTTTTTTACAATGTGATATTCATCACAATAAATGACCTTTAAAACCCTCTGTCAATATTCATGGCCGCCAGATGAATCGCATTTTTGTGACATTCATTGCAAATCGAGGGCTTGTTTAAAAGGAAAAATGATTGCAGGGAAATTAAACGGGGTAAGGGTCATGAGAATCGGCATGGTAATTAGCGGCGGGGATGTAACAGGAATAAATAACTTTGTATTCCAGATCTCCAGATTAGCCCAGGCAGAAATCATTTTATTCAATGGGGGTATTCCCGGCCTGTTGCAAAATAAACATCAGGCTATTTCCCCGCGTGATTTAGTGGACTTTTCCATTGCCGCCATTCCGATTATGTCTTCGGGAAGAACCAGCCGTAAATTGACGGCCCCGGAATATGAAACCATCGCGAAGCAGCTTAAAGCCCTGCATATTGATGTGCTTATTATGGCGGGCGGCGACGGCTCGCTACAGTTTCTGCATCACCTTAGCGAGTACGGCGTGAACTGCTTTGGCGTCGGCATGACCATCGATAATGACGTTTACGGCAGCGATTACACGATTGGTTTTTCTACCGCCTGCGAACAGATTATTAAAGAGGTCGCCAAGCTGCGTAATACCGGGCGGGCGCTGCCGGGACGTGTATTTATGGTCGAGCTTCTGGGCGGCTTCTGCGGCGAGCTGACGCTGCAGTCGGCGATTAAAAGCAACGCTGATTTCGCGCTGATCCCTGAATGCCAGCAGACGCTGAGCGAGCTGGCCGGGAAAATTACCGCCAGGCTTGAATCGCAAAACAGCGTCGTGATCCTCTGCTCTGAAGGCTACACCAAAGAGTACTCCCCCGGCTTTCAGGGGGCGATTGATACCATGATTAAGCAGCTTGAACCGAAAATCGGCGTGCGCATCCGTAAGTCGATAATCGGCTACAGCCTGCGTAACGGTGACCCGACCTGCGAAGAGATTTATCAGGGCACTATTATGGCCGGAGAAGTCGTGCGCTGTATCCGGTCAGGCATGAGAAATAAAGCAGTCATTATTAATTCGAGTAATAAACCGATCCCAATTGATTTAATCAGTATGCAAAAGCGCCTCGTCGACACCGAAGGGCATCATTATAAATTAGCCAGGCAACTCGATATTATTTGAGGAGTGAATCAATGCTTAAAATTCTATGCGTATGTGGCTGCGGTTTAGGTTCCAGTTTCGCCATTGAAATGACGGCGAAGGCGGTGCTTAAAAAATTAGAAATTCCTGCCGAGATTGAACACACCACCGTCTCCGAAGCGGGGGCCTTTAAATCCGATATTATTCTCACGCAAAAAACCTTCGCCGATATTTTAACGGCGGACGCCAGCGAAGAGGAAATTAAACGCGTTATCGTGCTGCACCGCTTAACGGACAAAGACGAAATCGAGCGGAAAATTGTCGCCTTTTTAAAAGAACGCAATGTAAAGGTACTCGAAAATGAATAGCATCATTAACTTTATTGTTAAGGACCTGCTGGGACAGGCATCGATTCTGATCGCCTTTATCGCCATGCTCGGTCTTTTGCTGCAGAAGAAATCGAAGGGCAAAGTGGCGGAAGGCACGTTTAAAACGCTGCTCGGCTTTTTAATCATGATGGCGGGCATCAATATTATCGTTGATACCCTGACCTTCCTGAACGATATCTTCACCCACGGCTTCGGCATGAAGGGCTACATCACCGACGTGGCGGCAATTGCGGGGCTGGCAAACCGCGAACTGGGTTCCGAAGTGGCGCTCACGCTGATGGTGATTTTCATCGTCAACATCATCATTGCCCGTATCACGCCGTTTAAATACATCTTTCTTACCGGCCAGGCGCTGCTGTGGATGGCAACCATCGGCGCGGTTATCGGCTACAAATCGGGGCTGACAGGGGCACCGCTGATCCTGACCGGCGGGATTTTCGGCGGGATTATGGCGGTGCTGATGCCCGCGCTTGCTCAACCTGTGGTTCGCCGTATCACGGGCTCTGACGACGTTGCCCTCGGCCACTTCTGCACCATTGGCTACCTGGTGCAGGCGGCGGTGGCGAAGGTGGTGGGCAAAGGGTCGAAATCCACCGAAGACCTGGTGCTGCCGGATAACTTCAAATTCCTGCAGGACACCTACCTTTCTATGGCCGTGGTGATGATCCCGATGTATCTCATTCCCGCGCTGGCGGCCGGGCCGGAGTACATCAGCCAGTATTCCAACGGCGTGAACTACCTGATGTTCGCATTTATGCAGTCGATTCAGTTTGTTGCCGGGGTGTTCGTGCTCTACAGCGGCGTGCGCCTGCTGCTTAACGAACTGGTTCCCGCGTTTCGCGGCATTGCGATGCGCATTGTACCCGACGCAAAACCTGCGCTGGACTGCCCGGTCCTGTTCCCGTATGCCCCGAATGCGGTCATCGTCGGCTTCCTGGCCACCACGGCGGGCTCCATCATCGGCATGATTGTCTTCCCGATGTTTGGCCTGGCGATGATCCTGCCTGGTCTGTTAACCAACTTCTTTGCGGGCGGCACGGCTGGCATCTTCGGTAACGCGATGGGCGGCAGGCGCGGCGCGGTGATCGGCGGCGTGGTGCACGGCCTGTTCATCACCTTCCTGCCGGCAATTCTGGTGCCGATGCTGGAAAGCTACGGCTTTACCGGTGTGACCTTCAGCGACTCCGACGTGATCAGCAGCGGCCTGATTCTGGGGCACGTCTTCCAGAATAACTGGACGTTTGTCGGCCTGTTTATTCTGTTCGTGGCGCTCATCGCCTGGTTCGTGAATGGCAAATCAACCAAACCTCAAGAGGAAAAAGCACATGAGTCTGTATAACTTCCCTGATTTATTGCAGGTGGCAAAAGCACGCGGTTTTAAAGCGGTTGGTTCCTTCAATTTACATTGTCTGGAAATGCTGCCCGCCTTTTTTAAAGCGGCAAAGGCGACGAACAGCCCATTAATGATTCAGATCTCAACCGGCACGGCGGAATATTTAGGCTATCGTTTGCTGGTCGATTCAGTTTGTTCTTTAGCGGAAAGCCAGGATATTCCGACCTGCCTGCATCTGGATCACTGTTCGGATATTGAATCCATTAAAACGGCCATCGACGCCGGGTTCAGCTCGGTGATGTATGACGGCTCGCATCTGGAGATGGCAGAGAATATCGCTAATACGCGAAAAGTTATCGAAATTGCCCGCCCGCGCAATGTGTCTGTTGAAGCAGAATTAGGCGCAATTGGCGGTTCGGAAGACGGTAAGGCAGTGGCGGCGGAAGATATTTGTTTTACCACCACGGAAGATGCCCGGCACTTTGTTGATGAAACGAAGGTCGATATGCTGGCGGTCTCCGTGGGCACCGTGCACGGCCTGTACACCGGCAAGGCCAAAA
Organism: Dryocola clanedunensis subsp. sulfonylureivorans; assembly: GCF_016756775.1. Classification (GTDB taxonomy): domain Bacteria; phylum Pseudomonadota; class Gammaproteobacteria; order Enterobacterales; family Enterobacteriaceae; genus Dryocola; species Dryocola clanedunensis. Next base: position 30,821 of record NZ_JAERMU010000018.1, read on the forward strand.
TCCAGCATCAGCGCCTGGCGGACATCAGCGAAGTCACCAGAACCCCGCTGGTACTGCACGGCGGGACGGGCGTCAGCGATGAGGACATGCGCCGCGCCGTGGCGGGGGGAATCGACAAAGTGAACGTTGGCACAGAGATGAACGTTCAGTGGGTCGGCCACTGCCAGCAGACGTTCGGCAAAGGCAAAGTGAACGACAGCGTGCGCAAATTTTTAATTCCGGCTAACGACGCGGTGGCTGCGGTATTAATCGAAAAGATTGCATTATTTAAATAACGACCGCGTTAATCTTTACTCTTCACTGTAACCCTGGTTGCCCGGCAATCATCGGGGCGGGAGATAGCTATGTTTGAATCATTAAAAAGACTGTTTAAGCCGGATAATACAGATACGGAAAAATATGATATTCAGGCGGCGCAGCTTGCGGCCGAATTAACGGCTCTGGAAAATATATTATCGGCGGATCCCCTGAATAGCGAAGCGCAAAAAACATTAATGCTGCGCTATAACCAGGCGTTACAGGTCTTTGCGAAGAGTAAAACGCACCGTCAGCATATTGATCCTTTATTTGTCAAAATAGACGAGCTGCGCAATATCATTCGCAGAACTATTTAAGGAGCCACTATGGCTATTAAGGAGTTATTGATCGAGGCGCAGGCAATCCAGGTCGGCGTACGTGAAAAGGACTGGCAAAAAGTTATTGAAATGGCGGCCCGGCCGCTGGTTGAGAACGGCTATATTTTGCCGTCCTATCACCAGGCGGTAATCGCTAATACGCTGGAGCACGGTGCCTATTACGTCTTTGAGGAAGGGGTCGCCATGCCCCATGCCAGGCCGGAGTGCGGGGTGCTGAAGAACTGCTTCAGCCTGCTGCTGCTGGCGGAGCCGATCGCCTTTGCCGACAGCGACAGGGCCGATATCGTCATCATGTTTGCCGCCAGGGACAGTAACGGCCATATAGAGGAAGGCATTCGCGCCATTGTGAACCTGCTGGGCGATGACGACGTGATGACGAAGCTGCGTCAGGCAAAGAACAAAGAGGAGGCGATCGCAATATTATGAGCCAGACTACGCGAACACAGGGCAAAACGGTGGTACTTGTGAACGGCGTTCCCGCATCCGGGAAAAGCACCGTCGCGCGTCTGCTGTCAGAACACTTTGCTTTGCCGGTTTTGACCATCGACGGGATCAAAGAGCCGTTTATGGCGCAGTTTGATGAGATCGACAGGCCGTTCAATCGGCGGCTGGGCTGCGCGGCCTACGAGGTTATCTGGTCGATAGTGGCGGACAGCCCCCGGCAGTGCGTATTTCTGATTGACGCCTGGTTTGGCTTCCAGCCGAAGGCGTCGCTCGTCCGCTATCTTGAGCAGGCGGGTATTACCCGCGTGCTGGAAGTCTGGAACAGCATTCCCGGTAATCTTGCGGCGGCGCGCTATGCGCAAAGGCTGGACGTCAGGCGTAACGGCCACCCCGGTGAAGAGTATTTGCCGGAGCTGCTGCGGCTGGCCGACAGCGCACGGCCTATGGCGCTGGGGCCAGTCTGTACCCTGGATCAGGAGAAGCCGATAGACAGCGCGGCGCTGGTTGCCTGGCTGGGAAAGGAGCTGGAGAACTAAGCAAAACGGCCCTCTCATCTGCGCGGAGGGCCGCAGCGCCCGCTAATCTGTATCAATAAGCCAATATCGCTCCACCTTTTTTCCTTTCTGCCGATAACTTAACCAGGACGTTGAAACGCATTGTAATGCCCCCTCCGTCGGGCGATTGTTTGAGGTAAAAATGGATAGTTTTCAAAAAGATATAGACGAAAGGGCCAACCTTTCGTTATCCAACAAATTTGAACTGCTGCTGTTTCGTCTGGGAAAAGGTGAACATGCAGAACACTCTGAGCTGTATGGTATCAACGTCTTTAAGCTGCGCGAAATCGTGCCGATGACCAAGGTCAATCGCGCTGCGGGTATGGAGCCGCCGCTGCTGGGGATGGCGAATATCCGTGACCAGATTATCCCGGTTATCGATCTGCCAGCGGTCACTGGCTGCGTGCCGGAAACGGGGTTGAACCTGCTGCTGATCACGGAATACGCCCGTAGCGTCCAGGCCTTTGCGGTGGAGTCCGTGGAGAATATTGTCCGTCTGGACTGGAGCCAGGTTCACGCGGCTGAGGCAGGCGTTAACAGCCGCAATATCACCAGCATCGCTTCGCTGGACCATGAGGATCACCAGGGCGAGCTGGCGCTGGTGCTGGATGTTGAGCAGATCCTTTATGACATTCTGCCATCAGGGCGTAACGTTGATGTCACCCGTATACAGGATAAAAGCTACACCCTGAAGCCCGGCGCGGTGGCTATTGTGGCGGAAGATTCAAAGGTTGCCCGTGAAATGCTGGAGCAGGGTCTGAAAGGCATGGGCATTCCCGCGATCATGCACGTTACCGGCCTTGCGGCCTGGGAGAAGATTAAAGAGATCGCAGCCCAGGCGAATGCGGATGGCGTGCCGATTACCGACAGAATCGGTCTGGTGTTGACCGACATCGAAATGCCGGAAATGGACGGCTTTACCCTGACGCGCAACATCAAAACCGACTCAAGTTTAAAAAGCATCCCGGTGATCATCCACTCGTCTCTCTCCGGCAGCGCCAATGAAGATCATGTCCGCAATGTCGGCGCCAACGGTTACGTGGCAAAGTTTGATGCCAATGAGCTTTCAGGTGTGATTGCCTCAGCGCTGGAGGATGCGGCGAAGTAGTCATTGTAAAGGGTGGGGAAACAAAATGTTACCCACCCTCATTACTCCCCCCATAGATTTTTTCCCGCCGCGAGTCCATTGTTAATCATCCCTACCCATAAGAGAGACAACATGGCTTCCATCGAAAAATCAGGTTCGTTCACGCTTGGCGATCGCAAAGTTCACCGTCTCGGCTACGGCGCAATGCAGCTTGCAGGCCCCGGCGTGTTTGGCCCTGCGCGCGATCATGACGGAGCGCTGGCGGTATTAAGAGCGGCCGTTGAGGCGGGCGTGAACCACATTGATACCAGCGATTTTTACGGCCCGCACGTCACCAACAAGCTGATCCGCGAAGCGCTGGCACCTTACCCGGACAACCTGGTTATCGTGACCAAAATTGGCGCGCGCCGCAGCGACAAAGGCGACTGGCTGCCCGCTTTCTCTGCCGAAGAGCTGACCAGCGCGGTGCATGACAACCTGCGTAACCTTGGCCTTGAGCAAATCGACGTAGTGAACCTGCGCGCGATGTTCGACCCGCACAAACCGGCGGAAGGTTCAATTGCGGAACCGCTGGAAGCGCTGGCAAAACTGCAGCAGCAGGGCCTGGTGCGCCACATCGGCCTGAGCCACGTGACGCCAACGCAGATTGCCGAAGGCCGCAAAATTTGCCCAATCGTCTGCGTGCAGAACCTCTATAACCTGGCGAACCGTAACGATGACGCGCTGATTGATGACCTTGCAAAAGACGGCATCGCCTACGTGCCGTACTTCCCGCTGGGCGGCTTCTCACCTTTGCAATCGTCGATTCTGTCGGACGTAGCCAAAGAGCTTAACATCACCCCAATGCAGCTGGCGCTGGCCTGGCTGCTGCAGCGTTCCCCTAACATTCTGCTGATCCCCGGCACCTCGTCGGTTGCCCACCTGCATGAAAACCTGGCCGTCGCGGAAATGAAACTCTCTGCGGACGTGATGGCGAAGCTCGAAGGCATTGCTGGATAGGAAAAATAAGATGGGTAAGCGGCAGCGCTTTCCACCGCTTACACCTTATTTGCCGGATGGCGCCAGGGCTTATCCGGCCTACAACTAATTCGAGTTGTGGGGTGCGCCACCATAGTTTTATTACGGGAACATATTATTAATAACCGTAATACGTATTTTAAATAGGTTATTTACCCACCAGCATAAATCGCTTACATTTGTCGGAAGTTAATAAATAGCAGGGAGCAGCTATGTATTATAAAAACGACGTTATAAGCTATTTACAGGCTAATAATATCCTCGCCCTGAAGCTCGACCACGCTTTAACAGGCGTAGGAAAAGCGGTAGCAAATCAAATTGATATTATAGGATCGGGTGCAAAACGCGCCCTGTATTACACCTCCTGCTTTACGGATGAATACCAGGATGTCTGCCAGCAGCAGAAGACGGAGGATATCCGATTCAGGGATGCTGTTTATCGGCTCATCGGTCAGGAAGATATTGTCTATGACATGCTCAAGATCTACTTTGAGGAATTGCTAAAGCATAAAACATCAACTCAGTTGGAATACATTAAGCAATTGCTTATGGCCGTGAATGTCCACATAGCCGCTAGCTCCCTGACTAATGCTGGTTTTGCTATGGCGGTCGCCAGCGCTGTCTATATGGGATTAAATTTGAGCATGGAGATAAGTGCTCTCATAGGGCGAAGGGTTTTCAAAGGTGTAATGGCTGTTGGTTTTTATGGCATTGTTCAGAAAGCAGCAGATAGCGCCAATCGCCTTCACTTTACTTTCCCAGCTTACTACGCTGCATTATACGCCCAAGAGCTGGAAATGATGTACTTCTTGATCGAACCATTATTTGAACGAGCGGGTGCGATTCAAGCGCAGTGGGTATCGGATAGCGGTGTTGCAGACATCATTACCAGGATGATTCGATAGCCATGATGAATCTTATAAAAAGATTTTTTAATAGAGTATTCAGATCGTTATTGTCGATGTACGCCCCGGCTGTGTTAACAATAATATTCGCATTACTACAGGCCCATTTCTTTCCAGGTAGCCCAGTCTGGCCAATCGGCGTTTTTTTTCTAATCGTAATGATTTTCTTATGAATGCGTGGAGCGCTTAAATCCACGATGGACATTCAGTATCACCAGGATGATTCGATAATCATGATAAATCTTATCAAAAGATTTTTTAAGCGGATATTTAAGTCCCTCGTGGGGCTCTACGCTCCCCAGGCAATAATAATCACGTATGCATTAGTGCAGATCAATGTATTCCCTTCAGTACCACTTTGGTTTGTGCCGTTGTTCGCGATAATTGTGATTTATATCTTTGCCCGTTACGTGAAGTGGTAACGATTTTGTATGTAAGGCTCGCTCAAAAGATTATGGACAGCCAATATTGCAGGATGATTCGATAACTATGATGAATATTATACAAAGAATTTTAAAACGAATCTTGAAATCATTATTTTCTATGTATGCACCTGCATTGTTAACACTTTTGTTTGCAGTAACCTTGGTACAATTTTTCCCCAATGGTCCTTTATGGCCTGTACCCGTTTTCCTTGTATTTATGCTGTTTATCTTTGGTCGTTACGTGAAGTGGTAATAACCCAATAGTCAAAAACCTACTCTTACACTCTCATTAATAAGGATATTATATGTCGACTCCCGCACATTTATGGCTTGAAGATGAAAACGGTTCACCCATTGTCGGCGGATGCTTAATGCCGCTGCGTTCAGGCTCCATCGAATTAAAATCATTTTCCCATGGGGTGACCATTCCCGTTGACCCGAACTGGGGCAAACTCACCGGTACACGCGTTCACCGGCCTGTCGTGATAGTAAAAGAATTCGACCAGACCACCCCCGTGCTATATCGCGCCGTCTGTGAAGGCCGCAGGCTGAAAAAAGCCATTATTAAAATGTACCGCATCGTTGAAGCTGGCGTGGAGTCTGAATATTTCAATATCATCCTGGAAAACGTCAAGCTGACGACGGTTTCGCCGTATCTTTCCCCCAACGGCCTGAGCAGCACTCACCTGGAAACGCTCGAGTTACGCTACGAGGCGATCTCCTGGAAGTATACGGAAGGCAACATTATTTATCGTGACACGTGGAACGATCGCTGCACCAGCTGACGCTAAGGCTTATCCGGCCTACAACTTGTCCGAATCGTAGGGTGGATAAGCGACAGCGTCATCCACCGATTACATCGATTTGCCGGATGGCGCTAAGGCTTATCCGGCCTACAGTTCTGATAGAGCCTGTATTCAACGTGCTGGCGCATTTGAAGCCCAGACGGCATCAGATGACAGGATGATAAGGTAGCCAGGGATTATATACATTAAAAAAATAGCGCTGTGGCTTTGTCAGCAATTATTTTCGCTTTATGGCCCACCGCTGTGCGTTATCCTATTCGCTGTTCTACAACAATATTTTTTCCCGGATAGTCCCATTTGGCCCGTTGGTTTGTTTTCGATATTCGTTATATATATCTTTGCCCGTTACGTGAAATGGTAACGATTTTGTATGCAAGGCTCGCTCAAAAGATTATGGACAGAAAATATTGCAGGATGATTCGATAACTATGATGAATATCATAAATAGGATTTTTAAACGTGTCTTCAAATCATTGTTTTCTATGTATGCGCCCACATTGCTAACACTCTTGTTTGCGGTAACACTGGTACAATTTTTTCCCGGTGGCCCTATATGGCCTGTACCCGTTTTTCTTGTATTTATGCTGGTTATCTTTGTTCGTTACGTGAAGTGGTAATAACCCAGTAGTCAAAAACCTACTCTTACTCTCTCATTAATAAGGATATTATATGTCTACTCCCGCACATTTATGGCTTGAAGATGAAAACGGTTCTCCCATTGTCGGCGGATGCTCTTCCGGACAGGGTGACAGCATTAGCGTGGTTAAGCTTGAATTGAGCCACACTTAACCATTTTCAGTAAGTTACAGCCACCTTTGCGAGCCATGCCGCAGGCTGCAATTCCCGGTAATTAAACCCCTTGTCCGCCGTCATCAATCGCAGTAACGTTTCCCGGCACCTGCAAAATCAGGTGCCGGGATTAGCCTCCCGGAATAGTTACAGGCGATATATGACGCGCCAGCGTCTTTGGTATATCGTACGTTCAGCCACACCTCATTATGGTGGGCTGGACGAGGGCACCGAAAGGTGCGCCGGTTTCCTGTAACACCGGTAAGGCTAACCTTGTTCAGCTCACCGCCCGGAGATTAGCCTCTCAGGCGGTGTGGATAAACCGTTACAGGAGGCTGCCATTATGGCTACGACCCCAACCCAGACTGTTTCTTCAGAAACCTCGCCGCTTACCCTTAACTTTGGTCCCGACACCGATTTCACCGTGCTGGCGGATTATTGCGAACGCTTCGCCGATTCGCTGATTGAAAGCACAAAGCCAGGGGAAAGACGCGTGCTTTGCTACCGCCTTGCGGAATGTCTGCAACTGCTGTCATCAACTTTGAATGACCCTATTCCAGAGCACCTGATTGAAAGCCTTACCGCGGACGATTTTCCCGCAGCGGTGCCCGCTTTCGACCCCGAACCAGAAGATCTCTGCCGCTACTGCCTGACGCTTGCGCAAATCCTTAATGACCACAATTTTTGCGCAGCAGAAGAAAGTGCCCTCACCGGGCTGCTGTTCGAACTGACGAACTACTTTGCCGATGAGCTAAGAACGCCGCGTTTTGTACGCTCGCCGCTTACGATGTAAATCAACATCCCCGGTCTGAATTGGCCGGGTTTTCCCTTTTTTGGTTCTGAGTAGCCCGGCCCATCCTGTATCATCATCCGGGACGTATTCATTAGGGCAACGTAGCTTTCTTTTGTACCCGACTAAAAGGATATTGTTATGCCGAACTCATCTCTAACACCGGCCCCGGACGGGGAGTTTGTTCTTTTTCAGTCAGCGGATGGCAGGGTACGTTTAGAGTGTCGTTTTGCAGCAGATTCTCTTTGGCTGTCGCAGGCGGCGATGGCCGAACTGTATCAGGTTACGCCTCAGGCGATAACACAGCATATCCGCGCGGTGTACGGCGAAGGAGAGCTTGAACAAAGTTCAACCTGTAAGGATTACTTACAAGTTCAAACCGAAGGCGCAAGGCAGATAGAGCGCAAAATTCGGCATTACAATCTGGGGGTTATCCTCGCTGTAGGTTACCGCGTTCGTTCGACGCGCGGCACGCAGTTCCGCCAGTGGGCCACGCAGACCCTGCAAGAATACCTCGTCAAAGGCTTCGTGATGGATGACGAACGTCTGAAGAATCCGCCCGTGGGCAAATCGATGGTGCCGGATTACTTCGACGACATGCTGGAACGCATTCGCGATATTCGTTCCAGCGAGCGGCGCATCTATTTGCGGGTGTTGGATATCTTTACTATGGCGGCGGACTACCAGCCTACGAACAAAGAAACAACGCAGTTTTTTCGCATTATTCAAAATAAGCTGCATTACGCGAGCACGGGTATTACGGCCGCAGAGCTGATTGCTCAGCGGGTAAATGCCAGCAAGCCCAATATGGGGCTGACCAGTTTTAAGTATGATGAAGTGCGTCGTACCGATGTGACCATTGCCAAAAACTATCTTAATGAAAGCGAGATAGATGAGCTGAACCGTATTGTCTCAATGTGGCTGGACTTCGCTGAGGATCAGGCTAAGCGCCGCAAACAGGTCTTCTTGCGTGACTGGAAAATGAAGCTCGATCAGTTTCTGGCGTTCAATGACCGTGAAGTACTTCAGAACGCCGGTTCCGTCAGTAAAAAAGAGGCAGATGAAAAAGCGCAAAAAACGTTTGATGATTTTGCTCAACGTCGTCGCCGGCTGAAAGAAGCGGAAGGAGAGAGAATGAATATCGAAGTTTTACGCACCATCGCCAGCAAAGAGAAAAAGGACCGCTAGATGAACCAGGTGATGCCTGGTTGGGAAGAAGTAAAAACACGGCTGGATAATATAGCTAACCGCCTTCTTGCTTCGCCTTTCTTGTCGGAAAGCTGAGGTGGAAGGCGTAGGGTGGATAAGCGACAGCGCCATCCACCGATTACATCGATTTGCCGGATGGCGCAAAGGCTTATCCGGCCTACAACTTGTCCGAATCGTAGGGTGGATAAGCGATCAGCGTCATCCACCGGTTACACCTGATTTGCCGGATGGCGCCAGGGCTTATCCGGCCTACAGGTTCAAATCATTACTCTAAATAAAACACTTCTTTTAATTCCGCGCTCACCGGGCTGTTGTCCGCGTTGCTCGGCATAATTTCGCTCATGTGCTGCCACCAGCGCTGGCAGACTTCGGTCTGGGCGACGGCGTTCCAGCGGGCTTCCGACTCTATCTCTACCGTTGCAAAAAGCAGATGGCGCTCGGCATCAAGATAAATAGCGTAGTGATGAGCACCGTGCTGTTTAAGTACCGCCTCCAGCTCCGGCCAAATCGGCGTATGGCGGCGCTGATATTCTTCATGGGCATCGGGGTTTACCTGCATCACAAATGCTTTGCGTATCATAAAGCCTCCAGATAGAGCTCGCGCACCTCTTCTCGGGTGGCGGTGCGTGGGTTACACGGCGCGCACGGGTCGGCGAGGGCTTTATCTAACCAGCCTTCAATGTCCGACGACTTCACGCCGAGCTGGCTGAAGCCGGACGGAATGCCGACGCGGGCGGAAAGGGCGCGGATCGCCTCGATCGCTTTGTGGCTCGCCTGATCCTCATTCATCCCGTGGATGTTCACGCCCATGGCTGAGGCGACCTGCGCAAAGCGCGCAACGGCCTGCGGGCGGTTAAAGGCTTCGATAATCGGCAGCAGGATGGCGTTGCAGACGCCGTGGGGCAGGTTGTGCGTGGCGCCGGGCTGATGCGCCAGCGCGTGCACCAGGCCAAGGCCCGCGCTGTTGAACGCCATCCCCGCCAGGTACTGCCCGTAAGCCATCATCTCGCGCGCTTCAAGGTTGTGCCCGTCATCCACGGCCTTCGGCAGCCAGGTGCTGATTAATCGAATTGCCTCCAGCGCGTTGGCGTCGGTGAGCGGGTGCGCGCCGACAGAAACATAGGCTTCCACCGCGTGGGTCAGCGCATCCATGCCCGTTGCGGCGGTGACGCTGGCCGGAATATCCAGCATCACGCTCGCGTCGTCCACGGCGATATCGGGGATGATGTTTGAGTCGATAATGACCTCTTTCACCTGGCGCTGCGAGTCGATGATCACCGCGTTGCTGGTCATCTCCGCCGCCGTTCCTGCCGTGGTGTTAATCGCCACCAGCGGCACGCCCGCGTTAACCACTTTGCCTACGCCGGAATAGGCGGTAGACGGGCCGGGGTTGGCGGTCAGGATCTTCACCGCTTTGGCCGTGTCGATTGGGCTGCCGCCGCCGAAGGCGATGATGTAGTCACAGTCTGCCGCCCGGTACGCGGCAAACCCCTTCTGCACCAGCTCCTCGGTCGGGTTCGGAAAGACCTCGTCAAACAGCTCGTAAGAGAGCTGATGAGCGTCCAGCGCGGTGAACAGGCTGTCGAGCAGCCCCATTTTCACCAGCTGACCGTCGGTGACGACCAGCGCTTTGCCCCAGTTTTTACCCGCAACCAGCTTAACCATATCGCCGATTGCGCCCGCGCCGTGAAGGCTGATTTTTGGTAAGGCCAACATAAAGCTCATTGTTATTTTCCTTAATATTGCAGTTTTTGAATTCTTGTTCGCTCCCCTCCAGGGTAAGCGTAGGGCGGGTAAGCAATGCGTCACCCGCCGAAAATTTAGTGGTGGATGACGCTGCGCTTATCCACCCTACGTTGTATTAAGCGCCGGGCAATAATCGGCAGGGAAATCACCACGATCAGCATCAGGCCGACGATAATCGACATCACGATGCCCGGCACGTTGAGCAGGCTCAGGCCGAAGGTCACCAGCCCCATCAGGAAGGCGGCGATAACCACCCCGGTGATGCTGCCGGAGCCGCCAAGAATATTGACGCCGCCCAGTACCGCCATGGTCACCACGGCAAGCTCCCAGCCCATGGCAATCGTTGGCCTGGTGCTGCCTAACCTTGAGGTCAGCAGCACCGCCGCAAGCCCGGCCATCACGCCGACCAGCACGAAGAGGATCATGTTGTGCCGCTTGACGTTGATGCCGGAATACCATGCGCCGGTCGGGTTATTGCCGATGGCGTAGGTGCGGCGGCCAAAGTTGGTTTTGTGCAGCAGGAAGGCGAACGCGCCCGCCAGCACGATAAACAGCGTGAACTCAAACGACAGCGCGCCCCACACGTAGCCCTGCCCGAACCACGCGAAGCTCTCAGGCCAGGTGTTCAGCGCCTGGTCGCCGAGCAGAATGTAGGTGATGCCGCGGTACAGGCTCATGGTGCCGATGGTGATGACGATGGACGACAGGTTAAAGCGCGTCACCAGCCAGCCGTTGAACAGGCCGCAAAGCAGCCCGACGCCCAGCCCCACGCAGACCAGCAGCGGCGTATCCATGCCCGCCTGGGCGCAGAAGCCCATCGCCGTGGAGCTGAGCGCAATAGTGGAAGCGACGGACAGGTCAATCTCCCGGGCGATAATCAGCATGGCCATCGGCAGCACGATGATCGCTTTCTCGGTGAAGTTGAAGGTGGCGTCCGACAGGTTCCAGACGTTCAGGAAATACGGAGAAGCCAGCGCGTTCGCCACAAATACCGCCAGCGTCACCGCCAGCAGGAACGTTTCCCAGCACAGCAGCTTTTTAAGGCGAGAGTCGGGAAGGGCGACGAGGGCCGCCTGCTCAGAGATCAGCGTTTTATTCATGGTTTCACCGCCTCTTTTTGTCGGGAAAGCGCGACGTCGCGCAGAATCAGCCTGCCTTTACGCTTGTTGCCGCGCTCGTTGAGCAGCACCGCAATCACAATCACCGCCCCGGAAATCGCCATCTGCCAGAACGGCGAGACGCCGATCACCGGCAGCGCGTTGTTGATAACGCCGAGGAACAGCGCGCCGAACAGGCAGCCCAGCACGCGGCCAGTGCCGCCCATGGTGCTGATGCCGCCAATCACGCAGGCTGCTACGATTTGCAGTTCAAAACCGTTAGCCACGTCAACATACGCAACGGCAAAGCGCGAAATCCACAGGTAGCCGCAGAATCCCGCCAGCGCGCCGCTCAGGCTGAAGCTGATGAACTGCATTTTTCCGGCGTTGATGCCCGTGTAGTACGCGGCGGTGGCGTTGCCTCCGGCGGTGTACATCGCGCGCCCGGTGCGGCTGTAGCGCAGGACGTAACCGACCAGCAGCAGGGCCGCCACGGCGCACCAGCTCAGCAGCGGCATCCCCAGCACGGCGGTGCGCGGCAGCGCCAGGAAACCGGCGCTCATCTGGTGGGCGTTGATCCAGCCGCCGTTGGTCAGCAGGAAGATAATCCCCCGGAAGATGCTCATGGTGCCGAGCGTCACGACAATCGCCGGGATGCCGAGCTTCCAGACCAGCAGCCCGTTGATGATGCCCATCAGCAGGCCGAGCAGGGTGGCGATAACCAGCAGCACGGCGACGGGGATCTCAGGATGATGGAAGTTGAGCAGGGCGACGCACATGCCGGTCAGCGCCAGGTTGGCCGCCATCGACAGGTCGATGCCCCTGGTGAGCAGCACCATCATCTGGCCGAGCGCGAGAATAATCAGAATGGACGTGTCGTTGAACATCTCCACCAGGTTGGACGGCGCGAGGAACGACGGCGCGCGGCTGCCAATTGCCAGCACCATCAGCACGATGACCCCGGCGAGCAGGGCCTCACGATGTTTAAGCAGGGTTTGCCACATGTTATGCCGCCTCCTCGCCCACGCCGCTGGCGGCGCTGACGATAGTCTCCGCGCTCGCCTCACCGGCCCTGTACTCCGCCACCATCAGCCCTTCGTGCATGACGATAATCCGGTCGGCCATGCCCATCACCTCCGGCAGCTCTGACGACACCATGATCACCGCCAGCCCCTGGCCGACCAGCTCGGACATAAACTGGTGCACCGCCGCCTTCGAGCCGATATCAATGCCCTTGGTTGGCTCGTCCAGAATGATGACCGCAGGCCTGGTCGCCAGCCATTTGCCGATCACCACCTTCTGCTGGTTGCCGCCGGACAGGGTTTCGACCGGCTGCCGCCAGCTTGAGGCTTTAACCTGGAGCCGCTTCGCATATTCATCCGCCAGCGCCCATTCCCGGGCGTCGTTGAGCACGCCGTTCGGGTTGAGGCGGGAAAGCTGCGGCAGGCTGATGTTCTGGCTGATGGGCAGCCCGATAATCGCCCCCTGCTTCTGGCGCTCTTCCGGCACGCAGACAATCCCGGCCCTGATGGCGTCCGCGGGCTGGCTGAACTGCCTCGGCTGTCCGTTGAGGCGGATTTCGCCGTGGCTCGGACGTGACACGCCGGACAGCGCCTGCATCAGCTCCGTGCGCCCGGCGCCGACCAGGCCGTAGAAACCGAGGATTTCGCCTTTGCGCAGGGTGAAATTGATGTGCGCGAATTCCGTTGGGTGACAGAGATCTTTCACCTCCAGCACCGTTTCGCCCGGCTCGCAGGACGTTTTCGGGTACGCGTGGCTGATCTCGCGCCCGACCATCATCGTCACCATGCGCTCTTCGCTGATGTCGCTGATTTGCCCGGAGCCGATATATACGCCGTCGCGCAGGATGGTGTAGTGGTCGGCAATCGCAAAAATTTCGTCGAACTTGTGCGAGATAAACAGGATGGCTTTGCCTTCGCGCTTCAGGCGCCCGACGATCTGGTAGAACTCGACGATTTCATGCTGCGAAAGGGCGGCGGTTGGCTCATCCAGAATCACCACCTGGGCGTCGAACGACAGCGCGCGGGCAATCGCCACCATATGGCGCTGGGCGATGCTCAGGGTTTTCAGCGTGGCGCGGGGGTCTATCTGCACTTCAAGGCGGGCGAGAAGATCCCGCGCCTGCCGGTGCATGGCGGGCCAGTCGAGCTTCTTAAACAGGCCGCGATACAGATAGTGGCCGACAAAAATGTTTTCGGTGACCGTCAGCTCGTCGAAGAGCACGGTTTCCTGATGGATCGCGGTGATGCCGACCTTGTGCGCCGACTCCGGGTTGGGCAGCGTAATCGGGATCGCTTTATAGAGCAGCTCGCCCTCTTCGGGCTGGTAAATTCCGGTCATCACTTTGACCAGGGTTGATTTGCCCGCGCCGTTCTCACCGATAAGCGCGGTGACTTTGCCCGGCCACAGGTCGAGATGAACGTTTTCAAGGGCGCGCACGCCGGGGAACAGTTTGGTTATCCCCCTGAGTGACAGCAGCGGTGTGGTAACTGTCATCGTAAATTCCCCATCCAGAATGCACAAAATGGTGGATGGCGCTGGCGCTTATCCACCCTACATTGAGCCGCGCAGGGCGGGTAAGCGAAGGGCTACCCGCCGAACACAATCAGAAAATTTTGGAGAATTTATCGATGTTGCTGGCGTCGTAAACAAAGGGTTCGGCCATCGCGCCGCTGCCGTCGGCGTCGAGCTTAACTTTGCCCAGCTTGCCCATGCTGGCTTCGGTTTTGGTGGCGCTGCCTTTGACTAAGTCATCCGCCAGGTAGGTCGCCGCGTAGCCCAGGTCGATAGGGTTCCAGATGGCGAAGCTTTTTGAAGCGCCGGATTTCACCGCGCCCGCCATTTCAGACGGCAGGCCGAGGCCGGTCACGTAAACCTTGCCGATTTTTCCCTGGTCTTTCACCGCCTGCGCGGCGGCAACGATGCCCACCGAGGACGGGGAAACGATGACTTTCAGATCAGGATAAGATTTCAGCAGGCCGACGGTTTCGCGGTAGCTCTTGTCAGACAGGTCGTCGCCGTAGGCCACGGTCACCAGGTTGACGGACGGATACTTCGGCAGCACCTTTTTCATCTCCGCAATCCAGATGTTCTGGTTGGTGGAGGTCGGCGTCGCGCTTAATACCGCCACGTCGCCTTTTTCAACGTTCATCGCCTTCAGCGCGTCGGCGGCGAGCCTGACGTTGGTTTCGCCAATCAGCGCGTTATTGGAGGGATTAAGGTGGATCTGACGGCCCTCTTTCGCCACCCCGGAATCCCAGGAGACGACTTTGATGCCGCGCTGCATGGCTTTTTTCAGCACCGGGACAAGGGCGTCCGGATCGTTGGCGGAAATGGCGATGGCGTCAACGCCCTGAGCGATCAGGCCGTTGAGTACTTCAATCTGTGCTTCTGCGGTAGTGGTCGTCGGGCCGGTGTAAATGACCTTCACATCCCCCAGCTCTTTGGCGGCCTCCTGCGCCCCCACGTTCGCTGCTTCAAAGAAACCGTTGCCGAGGGATTTCGCAACCAGCGCGATCTTCACTTCGGCAAGGGCAGAACCGGACAACGCCAGTGCGGCAACGGTGAGTGTACAGCCTACTATTGCTTTAATTTTCATAGCTTATACTCCACGGGTAGGGACAGTTTGCAGGTGTTTTTTATTTTTATTCACGGTACTTTTTGTCGGATGACGCTGCGCTTATCCGACCTACAAAGAAAATGCAGGGTGAATAAGCGCAGCGTCATCCAGTGTTCATTTTTGTAGGGTGGATAAGCGAAGCGCCATCCACCGTTTACAGACTTAAAGCTCTAAAGCACTTGCCAGCGGCGTGACGCCAAAACGTTTACCTAGCGCGATAAGCTCATCGCGAGAGATGGTCTGTTTCATGCCGCCCATCGAAATCACTTTCACCAGCACCTCTGCCGACTTCTCGGCGGTGTCGATCAGCCCAAAGGCCTCGTCGAACGTCGGGCCGCTGCCGAAAACGCCGTGGAACGGCCACAGCACCAGCGAGTGTTTCTGCATCTGGCCTGCGGTGGCGTCGCCGATCTCGTCGGTGCCCGGCACCATCCACGGCAGAATACCCACGCCGTCCGGGAAGACCACCAGACATTCGGTGCTGCCTTCCCACAGCTTACGGGTGATGACGTCGGTGTCGTTTTCCAGCACGTAGGTCAGGGCAATCAGGTTGGTGGCGTGGCAGTGCATGATCACGCGGTCTTTTCCATCGGTAACCTTCTTGCGCACGCAGTGCGACTGGAAGTGCGACGCCAGCTCCGAGGTCGGCACCGCTTCGTTTTCCAGCCCCCACAAAATGTGGTAGCCGGTGCCCTTGTTGTCCACTTTTACCACGCCGATATTTGCCGCCGGGTCGAGCTGCACGTTGCGGAAGAACTTGCCGGAGCCGGTGACGATAAACGGCGTGTTGGCAAGATCCGGCATCTGCTGGCTCAGCTTGATGTAGCGCGGTGCGGCATGGAAGTCGTCCGTGAAAGGCGCAATGTCCGCCTCGTCAAGACGCATGGTGATGTTGCCGCCGTTGCGCTCGTCCCAGCCCTTCAGCCAGGCGTCGCTGGTCGCTTTGATCATGCCTTCAACAAACCAGGCGTTAAGGATGTTCTGCATAGTATTTTCCTGTCTGAACTGGCGGATGACGCTTACGCTTATCCGCCCTACGATAATTAGTTGTAAGGTGGATAAGCGCAGCCCATCCACCGACTCTCTTAAGCGCGCTTGCTCAGCGTCTCTTTTTCGTAATGGCGAACCGTGTTCAGCCACTGCGCGTCCGCTGGCGTGTCGTTGCGCTGGCAGTACATCTCCCAGACCGCCTGCCACGGCAGGCACTTCTGCTCTTCCAGCAGCGCCAGACGCGCGGTGTAGTCGCCCTCTTTTTCAAGCTGGCGCAGGGTTTCGGTTGGCTCCAGCAGCGCGCGCAGCAGGGCCTTCTTCATGTTGCGGGTGCCGATAACCCACGCCGCGATGCGGTTGATGGACGCGTCGAAGAAATCGAGGCCGATATGCACCCGGTCGAACAGGTCGTGGCGGATGATTTCGCTGGCGATGGCCTGGGTTTCGTCATCCAGCAGCACCACATGGTCGCTGTCCCAGCGTACCGGACGGCTGACGTGCAGCAGCAGGCGCGGCACGTAGAGCATGGCGCTGGAGATCTTGTCGGAGATGACCTCGGTCGGGTGAAAGTGGCCCGCGTCCAGGCACAGCGCAGTCTGGCGGCTGGTGGCGTAGCCGAAGTAAAACTCGTTGGAGCCGACGGTGTAGCTTTCCGCACCGATGCCGAACAATTTGCTCTCTACCGCGTCGATGTGGTGCGCCGGGTTCAGCTTCTCGCTGATGACTTCATCAAGGGCTTCCAGCAGGCGCTGGCGCGGGGCCAGGCGGTCAACGGTGATGTCTTTCATGCCGTCCGGGATCCAGATGTTCATCACCGACGGCGTGCCGAGCTGTTCGCCAAAGTAAGCGGAGACTTTGCGGCTGGCCTTCACGTGGTCAATCCAGAACTGGCGGATATTGTCGTCGGCGTGGGAGAGGGTGAAGCCGTCCGCGCTCAGCGGGTGGGAAAAGCAGGACGGGTTGAAATCCAGCCCCAGCCTGTTGGCTTTTGCCCATTCCACCCAGTTTTTAAAGTGTTCTGGTTTGATTTTGTCGCGGGACACCGGGGTGTCGGATTCAAGGTAGATCGCGTGCAGGTTCAGGCGCTTCGGCCCTGGGATCAGGCTCAGCGCCTGCTCCAGATCGGCACGCAGTTCAGCCGCATTGCGCGCCTTGCCCGGATAGTTACCGGTGGCCTGGATACCGCCGCTCAGCGTGCCCTCCGGGTTTTCAAATCCGGCAACGTCGTCGCCCTGCCAGCAGTGCATTGAAACCGGCAGGCGGTCGAGCTGATGCAGCGCGGCTTCAACATCTACGCCCACGGCGGCAAAGCGCTGCTTAGCCAGTTCCCAGGCCCGATCGATAGTGGTGGTCATGCGCAAAACTCCTTACAGGTTTGACGGTTGTGCTGAAACTGCGCCACGTAGCGGGCAATTTCGCTGTCTGATTGAGGGGAAAAGGGGGTGAGTTCGTAGTTGGCGGCGACGACTTTGCGGAAGTCATCGACGTCGGTGATTTCGTCCAGCGCCATCAGCTGACAGCCGACGTTGCCGAGGGTGGAGGCCTCTACCGGCCCGGCGAGCACCGGCACGCCGCAGGCGTCGGCACAGAGCTGGTTGAGCAGGGCGTTCTGGCTGCCGCCGCCGACGATGTGCAGGCAGCTCACCGGGCGGCCGCGCAGATCGGCCAGCTCTTTGAGAATTTGCGCGTACAGCAGCGCCAGGCTGTCGAAAATGCAGCGCGCCAGCTCGCTGTCGTCGAGCGGCACCGGCTGGTGGCTCTCCCGGCAGGCGGCCTGAATTTCGCGGCTCATGCTTTCCGGGTTGATGAAGCGGTCGTCGTTCGGGTTAATCACGAACTTACAGGCCGGGATAAGCTGGGCGCGGGCAATCAGGTCCGGCAGATCGGTTATTTTCAGCTCGCGGGTCACGCGCTGGAGCAGCCACAGCCCCATAATATTTTTCAGCACGCGGTAGCGGCCTTCCGCTCCGCCTTCGTTGGTGATGTTAGCGGCCAGCGCCTTCGGCGTGGCATACGGCGTTTTGCTCTCCATGCCCATCAGCGACCAGGTGCCGGAAGAGAGATAGGCCGCGTCTTTGTCTTTCAGCGGCGCGCCGATGACCGCGCTGGCGGTATCGTGCGTGGCAACGGAGACGACCGGGATTTTATTGCCTTCGCGGCAGATCCACTGGCCGATAACGTTGCCGGGATGGGTCGGGGTGCCGAACCATTTTTGCGGAACGCCGGCCCAGGCGAGCAGGGTTTCATCCCAGCTGTCGCTGTTGATGTTCACCAGCTGGGTGGTGGTGGCGTTGGTGTACTCCCAGTTCAGCGCGCCGGTCAGGCGGTAGCAGAAGTAGTCGGGGATCAGCAGCGCGTGTTCGACCTTATCGAGCAGCTCCGGCTGCCGCTCGCTAAGAGCGCGCAGCTGGTAAAGGGTATTGAAGGGCAGAAACTGGATGCCGGTGCGGCGATAGATCTCTTCGCGGCCTAATTCGCCCAGCGCCCTGTCCATCACGCCGTCGGTGCGGCTATCGCGGTAAGAGACGGGCAGGCCGACGCGGTTGCCGTCGCGGTCAATCAGCACGAAATCCACGCCCCAGGTGTCGATGCCGATGCTGTCGATGCGAATACCTTCGTCGCACGCCTTTTGCAGGCCGGTGCGGATCTCGCCTTCCAGCGCGTCCAGATCCCAGGCGGTGGTTTCCTCTACCTGTTTCAGGCAGTTGCTGAAACGGTGAATTTCTCGCAGGCAGATGTGGCGGGTGCCGCTTTCGAAGCGGGCCAGCATGACGCGGCCGCTTGAAGCGCCCAGGTCAACCGCAACGCTATGGCGTACAGTCATGGTCGGGGGTCCTTACAAAAGAGTTGCCCCCACTTTAGAAAGGAACGCCCGCGCCCACCTTCTTATTACTGACAGCGCGAATGGCCCGCTGGCAAAGATGCAAAGATGAACGTGAGTGATGTCACAGAATCGCGCTTGCTCCGCTCTCATGCGGCCTGTGACGCTATCCACACTTCCCGATCTTTCCCGTCGTTTCTTAAAAAACGTGCAGCTTTTAGCGGATTTCGCGTCGAAAATTTAAGGTGCTGATGAGAAGGGTTATCTACTATCAGGCATCGGTTAATCAGCGTGGTGGGCGTGAGAATGACAATACTGCATGGCTTTGACTTCTTCCCTTCAGGTGCCGCATCGGTGGCGATTGAGCCGCGTTTGCCGCAGGCGGCGTTTCCGGAACACCACCACGACTTCTGCGAAATTGTGATTGTCGAGCACGGCACCGGGACGCACGTCTTCAACGGCCAGCCCTACACGCTGAGCGGCGGATCGGTCTGCTTCGTGCGCGATCACGACCGCCATCTTTACGAGCACACGGAAAACCTCTGCCTGACCAACATTCTTTACCGCGCGCCGGATGCGTTTTGCTTCCTCTCCGGGCTGGATAAGCTGCTGCCGCAGGAACAGGATGGCCTCTATCCGTCCCACTGGCGCGTGAATCAGCCCGTTTTGCAGCAGGTGCGTGGGCTTATCGAACAGTTTGAAAATATAGGGGAAAGCGCGGATACCCACGCCGTCGCCAACCGGGAAATCCTCTTTATGCAGCTGCTGGTGCTGCTGCGTAAGGGCAGCATGGCGGAAGGTGCGACAAACTCAGAAGGGCGGCTCAATCAGCTGATGGCGTGGCTGGAAGAGCATTTTGCCGAAGAGGTATGCTGGGAGCAGCTCGCCTCGCAGTTCACCCTTTCGCTGCGCACGCTGCACCGCCAGCTGAAACAGCAAACCGGTATGACGCCGCAGCGCTACCTGAACCGTTTACGCCTGATGAAAGCGCGTCACCTGCTGCGCCACGGGGAAGAGAGCGTCACGGATATCGCCTTCCAGTGCGGCTTCGGCGACAGCAACCACTTTTCAACCCTGTTCAAACGCGAGTTCGCCTGGTCCCCACGCGAAATTCGCCAGGGGCGGGATACTCAACTTCAGTAATCGCGAGGGCAATCACCGTTTTTTACCTCAAAAAAGCCAATACTTTCTGATTGTTCCGGCTTTGAGGGCTGAAGGTGACGGGTCAGTTAGTTCTAAAAAAAGCAGATTTTTTTACCTCCAGCGCCCAGCCCGTGGCGGTGGCGGATCGCTATCCGCAAAACGTTTTCGCGGAACATACCCACGATTTTTGCGAGCTGGTTCTGGTGTGGCGCGGCAACGGGCTGCATATCCTCAACGACCGGCCATACCGCATCACCTGCGGCGATCTGTTCTATATTCGCGCCGAAGACCGCCACAGCTACGAGTCGGTGAACGACTTAGTGCTGCATAACATCATCTACTGTCCCGAGCGGTTAAAACTCAACGTTGACTGGGGCGATCTGCTGCACAGCAACAACGTGCGCTGGCGGTTGAGCAGCCACGGCATGGCTCAGGCCAGGCAGCTTATCGCCCAGCTGGAGCATGAAAGCCCGAAGCCGGATGCGCTCTCTCTGTGCCTGGCGGAAAGCCTGTTTTTACAGCTTTGTATCATGCTGCGCAGGCACCGCTATCAGCCCCAGGATGCGGTGGGGCCGGACAGCGGGGAAACGCTGGATCTGTTGATGGGCGCGCTGGGTAAAAGTCTGGAAACTCCGTTTGATTTGCAGCTGTTCTGCCAGCAGCATCAGGTTACGGAGCGCCATCTGCGGCAGCTTTTCCGCCAGCAAACCGGCATGTCGGTCAGCCAGTATTTGCGCCAGCAGCGGATTTGTCAGGCACAGGATCTGCTGCGCCACAGCGAGATGTTGATAGGGGATATCGCCACGCGCTGCGGCTTTGAGGACAGTAACTATTTTTCGGTGGTGTTCACCAAAGAGACCGGTCTGACGCCACGTACGTGGCGCCAGCGTTATGCCGCCGCCTGATCAGTTCGCCATGCCAAGGCCAACGATGTTGGCCGCAAGAATAATCACCACGCAGCCGACGCTCAGCACGCCTACCGGACGGCGACCTGCGGCCTTCCACTCCTTCATAATCAGACCAACCAGCCCGCCGCAGAGCACGTAGAAACTCATGTGCAGCATCCAGCTCATGTAGTCATACTGCGCCGGGATTTTCGCGTGGCCCCAGGCGTAGAAGAAGAATTGCAGATACCACATTAACCCGCCGAGCGCGGCGAACAGCACGTTGGCGACGATCAGCGGTTTTGCGATAGAGAAGTCGGCTTTTATCGACAGGTTCTTCACTTTTGCCAGACGAATGAAGCAGAAGCCAAGGTTAATCACCGCTCCGCCGCCCATGATCACGACGTAGCTTGGCAGGGCGACGTACAGCGGATCGACGCCCAGCGCCGCCGCCGCTTCATGCATCGGCTTTGCGGCGTCCATCGCAAAAGACATTCCCGCCGAGAAAATGCCGCACATGACGGCCAGCACCAGCCCTTTTTTGAGGTTAAATTCTTCGGCTTTAATACCCATCTGGCGCTCTTTTAGCTGGCCTGCGCGGGTGACAATCGCCACGCCGATAACCGCAACCAGCACGCCCAGCAGCGTCATACGTCCACCCGGTGTGCCAATCAGCACGTCGAATTTTCCGGCAATAATTGGCGTCATCAGGGTACCGACGATAAGCGTAATGCCAATCGCAATGCCAATGCCCATCGACATGCCCAGGTAGCGCATCGTCAGGCCATAGTTGATGTTGCCGATGCCCCACATCGCGCCGAACAGAAAGACCGGCAGCAGCGTAGAGGCGCTAAAAGTGCTGTAGTAAGCCCAGAAGTCCGGCAGCAGAGTGGCGCTGACGGCCCAGGGTAGAACAATCCATGACACGAAGCCGCCGACTGCCCACATGGTTTCCCAGGACCAGCGCTGTACTTTCTTAAAAGGGGCATAAAAACAGGCCGCGCTTGCCGCGCCGACCAGATGCCAAAGAATCCCCATGGTGATCGCGTTACTCATTATTATCCCTCTGTTTTAACTGGAAAACGCAGGGTGACCGCTGACTACCCTATTTCACTTAAGTCTAAAGAGGGAGCGGTTGGCTAACCTTCTGAAGGCTGCCGCGGCGGGAATAAAGCTGGCAAAAATCACGGGATGCGGGGGATGAAGGTCACAGTTTTTAACCTCAGGGAAAGCGATGGCCGCTATCAGTCTGACCAGGCTCAACTTTTCCGCCTCATCGCGAAAAGTTATAACCTTATTAAAAATGCGGCATTGATAAACATTTTCAATATCATTTAATTAACTATAATGAACCAACTGATTACGCGGCGTTAACAGCTTCTGCGCCGCCAAACACTAGTGGAGAAGATGAACATGAGTTATACACTGCCATCCCTGCCTTACGCCTACGACGCCCTGGAACCACACTTCGACAAAGAAACGATGGAAATCCATCACAGCAAACACCACCAGGCGTACGTGAACAACGCTAACGCAGCGCTGGAGTCCCTGCCAGAATTCGCAAGCCTGCCGGTTGAAGAGCTGATCGCTAAGCTTGACCAGCTGCCAGCCGACAAGAAAACCCCGCTGCGTAACAACGCGGGCGGCCACGCTAACCACAGCTTCTTCTGGAAAGGCCTGAAAACCGGTACCACCCTGCAGGGCGACCTGAAAGCGGCTATCGAGCGCGATTTCGGCAGCGTGGACAAATTCAAAGAAGAGTTTGAGAAAGCCGCTGCTACCCGTTTCGGCTCCGGCTGGGCGTGGCTGGTACTGAAAGGCGACAAACTGGCGGTGGTTTCTACCGCAAACCAGGACAGCCCGCTGATGGGCGAAGCCGTTTCCGGCGCATCCGGCTTCCCAATCGTGGGTCTGGACGTGTGGGAACACGCTTACTACCTGAAGTATCAGAACAAACGTCCTGACTACATCAAAGCGTTCTGGAACGTTGTGAACTGGGACGAAGCAGCAGCGCGTTTCGCCGCTAAAAAATAATTCTGCTGTAAGTTGATTATTAAGCCTTCACGTAATGTCGTGAAGGCTTTTTTTTGCTGAATAAATAAATACCTTAATGTCAAAGACAGAGACAAGCGATCAATGGCAGTATCACAAAGAAGCATGTATTTTATTTAACGGAATAATGAAAAATATTGTTAGTTAAACATATTGCCTTATTGGCTAATAATAGAGAGTATGTGAAAGAGATTGAATAAAACCCTTTTTATTCAATTTATTATAATTGTATTATTTATTTTTATATGTGAATATTTTATTCGATGAATGTTGATATTTGTTTGAGGAATATTAACTGATGAATTTTTTAACATCTTTATGACCGACATTCAAATTTTGATTTAAGTCCTGTGTCTATATTGAAATGGCGTTTCTGTACGGATATTTTAGCGGTGAGGGACCTCATTTCTTGCTCACTGCTAATTTATTTTATATGGAAATTCTTATGAAAAAATGTCTTTTCCTTTTATTACCTCTTGCGGTAACAAGCGCTCACGCGGTGTATGTCGACGTGCGTCATGAATATCTCGATGACAGCAAAGCGAACTATGACCGTGCTTATATTTCACACCGTTTTGCCAGCGGCTTTGGCTTTGCAATTGAAGCCATTTCGAAGTCCGGCGGTGACGATACCAATAAAGCCTTTAATGATATGGAAACTCAGGGCAACGAATATACGGCCAGCTATCAGTTTAAGGTGGGGAACGTCGCCTGGCAGCCGGGGGCCGTGCTGGAAACAGGTAATGGCTACTCGGTTTATAAGCCCTACCTGCGAGCGCACTGGACGCTGAATGATGCATGGTGGGTAGGAGCGCGCTATCGCTTCGAGTACATCCGCCGCTCGTCAGAAACGGACACCCGCGACGATGACACCATTAACCGTATGGATGTCTGGGCGGGATATAAATGGCGCAATTTTGACTGGTCGATTGAAGGGATTTACAAGAAGGCTGATAAATATAATCTCTATGACGGTGGTAAAGATAATTATGAGTATAACTTCAGAACTGCTTATTTGATTGATGCCTGGTCGCCGTTTATCGAAGTTGGCAACGTCGCCGTCAGCAGCAGCAGTGACGATCGCCAGACTCGTTTCCGCGTTGGGCTTGGCTATACGTTTTAATCCCACACGGTAAACAGAGCTGTCACCCCAAGTAATATTCGAAGTCCTGAAAAATTATCCGGCTGTTGTAAAACAACCGGATTTTTTTTGCTTACATCACACCTAACAGGCGTGGCAGGAAAAGAGGAATGTCAGGAACAAAGGTGATCAGCAGTAATACGCCAATGATCGCCGCATAAAATGGCATTAATGGTTTGATCACGTCTTCAACTTTTACTTTCCCCACGCTGGCACCAACATATAACCCGCTGCCTACCGGCGGGGTAATGGTGCCGATTGCCAGGTTGTAAACCATAATAATGCCGAAGTGCACGGGATCGACACCCAGCTTTGTCATGATAGGCAATAATATCGGCGTGAAGATGAGGATGGCCGGGCCAATATCCATAAACGCGCCGATGATTAACAGGAAGGCGGTAATGACCAGCAGGATCACCATTTTATTCTCCGATATGCCGAGAATCATATTGCTCAGTGCGCCGGGAATATTGGTGATCGCCATCGAAAATGACATGGCGGAGGAGGTAGCCAGCAGAAACATAATAATGCCGGTCATGATCACCGTCTGGATAAGAATGGCTGGCATATCCTTTATTTTCAGAGTCTTGTAGAACACCATGGTGAGAAAAAGTGTATAAACCACCGCAATGGCCGAGGCTTCTATCGCGGTGAAAATCCCCTGCACTATACCGCCGACAATAATCACGATTAGCAGCAGGCTGGGTACTGCTTCAACCGTCACTTTTAACGCCACGCCTTTTTGCAGCGCAAAAAAGACCCGATAATTATGACGTTTTGCTACCACCCAGGTTACCGCCATGCAGCCCAGGCCCCAGAGCGTACCGGCCACCATGCCACCGGCAAAAAGCGCGGCGATAGAGGTGCCACCGCTGGCTAGGGCATAGAGGATAAAGGCGGTGGTCGGTGGGATGAGCATCCCGGTCGGCGCGGAGGCGATATTGACCGCAGAGGCAAAGCTGCGGCTGTAGCCCTCTTTGGCGCTCATCGGCACCATCACGCCGCCAATGGAAGTGGATGCCGCAATGGCCGAGCCGGAAATCGCCCCAAACATCATATTGCCGATGATATTGGTGTAAGAAAGCGAGCCCGGCAGGCGCCCGGTAAACAGTTTCGCGAAGTTGACCAGCCGGCCAGCAATGCCGCCGCTGTTCATCATCACCCCGGAGAGCACGAAGAACGGCACCGCCAGCAGGGCGAAGCTGTCCAGGCTTGAGAACATTTTCTGGGCGGTGGCAAACATTGAAATTTCAAAGGGCAGCACCAGCATCATGGTGCTGCATGAGGCGATAACAATACACAGGCCAATCGGGGCGCTCATCGCCAGCAGGATGACAAAAACCGCAATCAGCATGCAGGAAGCTAAGACTGGATCAATCATGGTGATTCTCCACTGGCAGCGCCGCCGGGGATGAGAGGGAACGCAGAGTTTGCATAATGTTGAGCGCGCTATAGACGATAATCAACACGCCTGAGACGGGCAGGGCGTAATAGATTTTCCCCATCGGAATGCCCAGCGCGGGGGAGATTTGCAGCATAGATATCGAGGATATTTTCAGGCCGCCGATGATAAGCACCCACGCGGAGAAGGCGATAAACACCAGCTGCAGGCAAACTGTCCACCACGCCCGCACGGTGGGTGGAACTTTGTCGACCAGAATCGTCAGGCTGATATGCTGCTGTTTTCCGGCGACATAGGCCATGCCCAGCATGGAAAGCCAGACCAGCGAAAAGCGCAGCAGCTCTTCGGTAACGGTGCTGGGAACGCCCACCACATAACGGCTGATGACCTGCCAGCAGGAGACGACCACCATCATCGTCAGTACAAAACAGCAGACGCCTTCGAGCAGCCTGTCGAGTCCCTTTCTAATTGTTTCCATAAATTTTTCCCGTATCCGTTTATTTTGCGGCCTGAATGGTTTGATACAGCGCGTCCAGCTGCGGCGAGTTTTTCAGTTCTGCGTAAATAGGCTGCACGGCCTGCTGGAACGGCCTTTTGTCGATGTCGAAAAACTCGACGTTAAATTTGTCGACCGCCTCCCGCTTCGTTTTTTCTATTTCGGCATCCCAGGCGGCCTTTTCAAATTCGATGGAGGCTTTGACCGCCTCGCCGACTGCTTTTTGCTGGCCGGACGTGAGCTTTTCGAGGGCCAGCGAGCTCATCAGGAGAATGTCAGGGATGCGGGTGTGCATATCGTAGGTGTAAAAGTGGGCGACCTCGCCGTGGCGGGCGATGGTCAGTGCAAATTCGTTATTCTCTGCGCCGTCAAGGATGCCCTGCTGCAGAGAGGTGTAAACCTCGGCCTGGCTCATGGCGATGGGAGAAGCGCCGAGCAGCTTCAGCGTGCGGATTGCCGTCTCGCTTTGCATCACGCGGATTTTCTTGCCCTGCAGATCCTCAATGCGGCGAATGGGGGCTTTGCTCATATAAAAGCTGCGTGCGCCAGAATCGTACCAGCCGACGCCGATAAACCCCTGCGCGGCGGTAGAGTGATAAACCGGCCCCATGACCTTCTCGTTATCCATCACCCGGTAGTATTCATCTTTATCCGCAAAGAGATAGGGCAGCGAAAACACGCCGTACAGCGGTGAGAAGCTTTCCATTAAGCCTGACGAGACTTTGGTGATGTCTACCACCCCGGCTTGCGTCAGTTCAACCAGCTCGCGCTCACCGCCAAGCTGGCCGTCCGGGAAATAGACAACCTTAACCTCGCCGGCAGTCTTTTCTTCTATCTGGCGGCCCAAAAAGCGCAGCGCATCTTTAACCGGTTGGCTATTTTCAGCATAGGCGAGACGTAAAACGGTGGCAGCGGAGGTAGTCAAAGGAATAAAGGTAAGACAAAGCAAAAAAAGTAAGACTGTCCTTATTATTTTCATACGAGCCTCATCATGAGTTAGTTTCACGAGGAAACTACGGGAGATGGGCCTGATAAACCTTTGAGCTTTTGCCACCGGAAAGGCAAACGTGGCAGTGGGAAGAACATATCAAAAGGCCGGCTCACAAATTCAGTACTCTTTCTGAATGGGCTACATTTGTTCAATAATTATGCAGGCAGTGGTTTCAGGCAGGATTAATTAGAAATGAATTATCGCTTGATGGTCCGAAAGAGGTTGCATAATCCCCGGCTGGAGGCGAGCCTGAGCTATCACACTGCTATGACCGCTATCGGCAATCAAGGAGGGGCAGATGCACTATCCGCTACAGGTTTATATCGGCAAAATTCGTGAATATGAAGGCAGCAGGCCGAGCGCTATCGGCAAATATCAGGTCGACGGCGAGCTAAAACTGACCGAGCTGGGGCTGGAAGGCGATCAGCAGGCCGAAAAGGTCATTCACGGCGGCCCTGACCGTGCCCTGTGCCACTATCCTCGCGAACATTATGCCCACTGGGTACAAGAGTTCCCCGAGCAGGCAGAGCTGTTTACAGCGCCAGCGTTTGGCGAGAATTTTTCAACGGTTGGGCTGACGGAACAAAATGTATTTATCGGCGATATCTTTCGCTGGGGCGACACGCTGATTCAGGTCACACAGCCTCGCTCACCCTGCTTTAAGCTAAATTATCATTTTGGTGTTAGCGATATGGCATCGCAGATGCAGGCGTCAGGCTATTGTGGTTGGCTGTATCGCGTGGTCATGGCGGGTAAGGCATCGACGGAAACGCCGCTTGAGCTGGTTTCCCGTGTCAGTGACGTCAGCGTAGCGGAGGCTATCGGCATCGCCTGGCACATGCCGTTTGATGATGAGCAGTTTCACCGCCTGCTGTCGGCGGCAGGGCTTTCAACAAGCTGGACGCGCACCATGCAGAAACGACGACTTTCCGGAAGGATTGAGGATAATTCGCGGCGGCTGGTGGGCAAGTAGCGCTTAGCGAAAACGCCAGTCCCAGAAACGAAAAAACCCGCCAGAAGGCGGGTTTTAGAATTTTTATTGCTTAAGTAGCAATTACAGGCTGGTTACGTTACCAGCTGCTGGACCTTTAGCACCACTTTCGATGGTGAAAGATACTTTCTGACCTTCGTCCAGGGACTTGTAGCCATCGTTCTGGATAGCAGAGAAGTGTACGAACACATCTTTAGAGCCATCGTCAGGAGTGATGAAGCCGAAGCCTTTGTCAGAGTTGAACCACTTAACCAGACCAGTCATTTTAGCAGACATTGATATTACCTTTTAAATAGAGTTTGCCTTACGGCGTATTGGTATGCTTTACAGATTTTTGAAGCGGTAAGGAGAAACTCACTTTGAAAGGTATCTACGATAACTTCGGATGGAGGACTGCTTTGCTTGAAAGGTCTGTACGTCAAACCGATGAAGGCATTAACGCACATTTAACCAGCCACTGACAAGTACTATTTCAGCCATCCACATGGCCAGAGGTCAGGAGGGCTGAAAATTCCCCGCCGGGAGGCGGGGAAATCACATCATTGCATGCTGTTTTGCGCGCTTGAATAAGCCTGCATAAACGCCTGATGCTGTGATGCCAGAGGGCCGATCAGCGAGTTGTACTGGCTGGCCTGCTGGGAGGTCGGGAACTGGATGCCGCCGGCGGTGAAGCCCACCTGAGTACCCTGCTGCTGAATGAAATCGCCTACCTGAACCAGCTGCTGGGTAAAGGTCTGAGCTGCCGGTATCAGCGGAGCCATAGCGTTTGCCGGTGTGGTCACCACTTTCTGGAAGACCTGGTCATAAACGGTTTTCAGATCGTCCGGCTGCTTCAGCGCAGAATGCGCACCATCGGCCTGCATTTTTGCGTTCTGCACCTGCTGGCCCAGCACGTTAAGAGACCCGTTCGCCTGACGCAGCGGATCGCGCTGGGTCAGGTAATCCTGCGGCACACGAATGCTGTTCACGCTGTCGACAACAGGCTTCATGCCTTCGTCCATCGCCTGGCTAATCTGCTGCGAGAAGCCGTAGAGAATCGCATAGTCAGACACCAGTGGACCAAACTGTTTTTTCTGATCGGTCGTCAGCGTCGGCAGACGTTCACCGCTGCGCATCACCGTGTTCTGCAGAAAATCGATAAATGCCTTACGCTGATCGCCTTCTTTATCGAAGCAACCGCTCAGACTGACCACCATCAATAACGCCGCGAACGACGCAATCCAGCGAGAGCAGGACTTACCTGTCGCCATCTTTCTACTCCTTCAACCAAACAATACAAATGCGCAAATGCGTACCCGATAATGCTGCTAAGGATAGTCCAAGCCGTGCCCGCAAGATACCCTTTAACAACAATCTCTTCAGACAAAGCCCCTGCTGATTATCAGCCATCGTGATAGCGGATGTTAAGCATTTGTTATCCCCCTCACAAATCCGATGGCTGTTTGTCACCCGCAAACTCTCTCCAGTCTATTAATATTTAAGAACTAATTTTGGACAGGCACGGCGTCTCTCTGTGTGCCGTACGATAATCGCACACATACACCTGACGGATGATTGCCGTAACGGTCGTGGAGTGGTTTGCTTTAACGAACGATTAACGAATTTTCGTTCGATAATCGCACATTTCCGTTATCCGCCAGGGCATGTCTTATGACACAAACAACGACTGATATTCAGACATTTATTAATGAAAGCCGCTTCTCCAGGTTCCAGTGGCTGATTCTTGTCCTTTGTTTTATCACCGTCGCGCTGGACGGTTTCGACACGGCCATCATTGGCTTTATCGCCTCCGATCTGGTGCAGGAGTGGGGCGTGCAGAAATCCGATCTCGGCCCGGTGATGAGCGCTGCCCTCGTCGGACTTGCGTTTGGCGCATTGACCGCAGGCCCGATGGCCGACCGCATCGGCCGCAAAAAAGTGCTGGTGCTGTCCATTCTGGTCTTTGGCGGCTTCAGCCTGCTGACGGCATTCGCCAACAGCCTGACGACGCTCGCGCTGCTGCGTTTTCTTACCGGGCTTGGCCTTGGCGCAGCCATGCCAAACGCGGCGACGCTGATGTCCGAGTACGCGCCGGAGCGCAAACGCGCGCTGCTGGTGAACCTGATGTTTGTCGGCTTCCCGATTGGCTCGTCGATGGGCGGATTTATCTCCGCCTGGATGATCCCGCATCTGGGCTGGCAGAGCGTATTGGTGCTGGGGGGCGTGATGCCTTTAATTCTCAGCGTTGTGCTGATGATCTGGCTGCCTGAATCCGCTCGTTACATGGTGGTGAAGAAGAAACCGCAACAAGAGATCGCTGATATCCTCAAACGCATAGCACCCTTGCCGGCAGGGGAAAACGTTCGCTTTGTGCTTAACGAAGCAGGCGGCCACATCAAAGACAAAACGGCGCTGGGCGTGATTTTCTCTCCGCGTTATCTGGTCGGCACGCTGATGCTGTGCCTGACCTATTTCATGGGCCTGCTTATTTTCTATCTCCTGACAAGTTGGCTGCCGCTGCTGATCCGTGAAACGGGTGCGACGCTTAGCCAGGCGTCAATCGTTACCGCGCTGTTCCCGCTGGGGGGCGGCATTGGGGTACTGGTTATCGGTGCGCTGATGGACAAGCTGAATCCGAACAAGGTTGTGGCGGTGGGCTATCTGCTGACGGGGCTGTTCGTCTGTCTGGTGGGCTTCTCGACATCAAGCCTGGTCTTGATGGGGGTGATGGTGTTTATCGCCGGCACCATCATGAACGGCGCGCAATCTTCCATGCCGGCGCTGGCGGCAGGCTTTTATCCGACGCAGGGACGGGCGACAGGCGTGGCGTGGATGCTTGGGCTTGGGCGCTTCGGCGGTATTCTCGGTGCCTTCAGCGGGGCATTTTTGATGCAGGCGGAGCTCTCTTTTAAAACCATCTTTATGCTGCTCGCCATTCCAGCCGTGCTGTCCGCAATCGCTCTGCTGGTAAAATCCTGGGTCGGTTTACGCGCGCCGCACGTGAACGAAGCGGCTAATCACGATCTGGATAAAGCTACGCAGAAAGCATGATGGCAAAACCCGCGACCAGCGCCGGGCGTTGGTCGCGAATTGCATAACCATTTACAAATTTATACTAAGTACCCCGGCTTGCCTGCTTTTCAATCTCTTACACCGCTTAATCTTTCAGCTGAAACGCATAAGCAGCGTGCCGCGCAAAAATAGTTTTTCCCTCAATCATCAGCACGCTTTTTTTCGGGCTACTCTTAAAAGGCTTCTTACCCTTCACGAGGTCAATGTGTGATTTATGAGGAGTTCTCAATGGAATATAAAGATCCAATGTTTGAACTGCTGAGTAACCTTGAGCAGATAGTTTTTAAGAACGAACAGACAGTATCAACACGGCAAAAACCTAACGCCTTTTCCGAATTCGAGCAGCTCCGCAAGAGTACGGGTCTAAAAATAGACGATTTTGCTCGCGTGATGGGGGTTAGCGTGACGATGGTACAGGAGTGGGAATCAAAACGAATCAGACCCTCCAGTACCGAGCTGAAGCTGATGCGCCTGATTCAGGCGAATCCAATGCTTAGCAAACAGCTGATGGAATAATTTTGTACGTTTTAGTCCGACCGCTTGACTCAAAACCCCGCTAAGTGATGCGGGGTTTTAGATTGCTGACAAAGAAGGAAAAAGCGTGGTTTTTCCTTCTTTGTGATAAGCAGGCGAAAACCAATGAATTGATTTTCCTTGTTATTTATTCGGTGAGATCTTTGCGAAACGCATTCGCTTCAGGTTTGTCATCCGTCTGAAACCCGCTTAAGGATGCGGGTTTGTTGTTTTTAGCCCCTGCAATTTTCCCGCCATGTGACGGGAAACCCTGATCCAGATCAATTTTATAAGCATTTAATTTACAAATGAACAACATATATTTACAAAGCTAATTTTAAATTTAAATATTTAAAATCAATTGGATGGTGTGCTTTTGTTGCTGTAATGTTACCGATAACGCCAAAAACCTCGCGATCTTATCCGCACTTTTCTGCATTGCATTCAGCTCAAAAAAGGTTAGTTTCTTTTGTATAACAAAAGAACCCTTAGCAGGGTAACTAATTTGAGTTACCCCTTTGGTACAAGCTGACAGGAAGCGTTATGAGCAACAATGGAAACGAGGATGTCCCCTCAAGACGTCGTTTTTTACAACAAACCCTCTCACTGATCCCACTGGCTGCGGCTGGTAGCGGTCTGGTGTCACTGAGCAGCGCGGCTGCGCCTGGTAAAACAGAAGGCGTGAGCGCGCACTATGTGCCGACCTTCTTCAACAATGACGAATGGGCGTTCGTGCTTGCGGTAACTGACCGTTTGATCCCTGAAGATGAAAATGGGCCCGGTGCGGTCAGTGAAGGCGTGCCGGTATTTATCGATAAGCAGATGGAACTCCCTTACGGCTACGGTCATCTGTGGTACATGCAGGGGCCGTTTGCCACTGCGGAACCCGAGCTTGGCTATCAGTCCAGCCTGGTGCCACGCGAAACATGGCGACGCGGCATCAAGGCGGTGAACGCCTGGTGCAAAAAAGAGTTTCAGAAAAGCTTTGCTGAACTCAGCCATCAGCAGCAGGAAGATGTCCTGCATCAGCTCGAAGGCGGCAAACTGACCTTTGAAGAGGTGCCGGGTGGCCTGTTCTTCACGCAGATGCTGGAGAACACCAAAGAAGGCTATCTGGCCGATCCGCTCCACGGCGGCAACCAGACGCTGGCATCGTGGAAAATGATTGGTTTCCCGGGCGCTCGCGCCGATTACCAGCAGGTGATGGATAACCCTAATAAACCGTATCCGCTCGGGCCGGTCAGTATTTCAGGGAAGAGGAGCGTATAACCGTGGCGATTAAAAAAGAACCCGTAGATGTGGTGATCGTTGGCTTCGGCTGGACCGGATCGCTGATGGCGATGGAGCTGGCCGATACAGGGCTTAAAATTCTGGCACTGGAGCGCGGAGAAGCGCGCGACACCTACCCTGACTTCGCTTACCCTCGTATTGCTGATGAGCTGACCTACGGCATTCGTCTGAAGCTATTCCAGAATGCTTCTAAAGAGACGGTCACCGTGCGTCACAAACAATCCGACACCGCGATGCCGTACCGTCGTTTTGGCTCTTTCCTGCCAGGCGACGGCGTCGGCGGTGCGGGTTCGCACTGGAACGGCATGTTGTGGCGTCCGCTAAAAGCGGATATCAAAATGCGCAGCACGGTGATTGAAAAATATGGCGCGGATTTCATCCCCGCGGATATGACGGTGCAGGATTATCCCTTCAGCTATGAAGAGATGGAGCCTTTCTTCGATAAATTCGAGAAAATTTGCGGCACGGCGGGCCAGGCAGGGAACGTGCAGGGCAAAATCCTCGAAGGCGGTAACCCGTTCGAGGCCGAACGCCAGAATGCCTATCCAACCAAAGCGCTCAAGCAGCAGTATGCAGGCATGTTATTCAGCAAGGCGGCAAAAGAGCTGGGTTACCATCCTTTCCCGGTGCCGGCTGCTAACTGTAGCGAACCCTGGACCAACCCGTACGGCGTCCAGCTTGGCGTCTGCAACTACTGTGGTTTCTGCGAGCGCTTCGGCTGCTTTAACTCATCCAAAGCGTCGCCGCAATCCTGTGTTATCCCCGCGCTTAAGCGACACGATAATTTCGAGCTGCGTACCCAGTCGCATGTGCTGCGTGTTAACACTGACTCCACGGGTACCAAAGCCACAGGTGTGACCTACATCGACGCCAACGGGCAGGAGGTCGAGCAGCCGGCGAATCTGGTCGTGCTGAGCGCCTTCCAGCTGCACAACGTCCGTTTGCTGCTGCTGTCACAGATCGGCAAGCCTTACGATCCCGTCACGGGTGAGGGTGTGGTAGGGCGTAACTACGCCTATCAAATGAACGGCGGTATCTCGCTCTATTTTGGTAAAGACACTGACTTCAACCCGTTCGCCGCGACCGGCACCACCGGCATGTATATCGACGAATTTAACGCCGAGAATTTCGACCACTCCGCGCTTGGCTTTATCGGCGGGTCGACCATTTCCGCCACCACGACCGGCGGACGCCCGATTCAGCAGATGAATACGCCAGCGGATGCGCCGAAGTGGGGTTCAGGCTGGAAAAAGGCCATCAAAGACAGCTACCTGCATACCATGAGCGTCGGCGCTTCCGGGTCGGTCATGCCGTACAAGCAGTGTTACCTTGACCTCGATCCGACCTATAAGGATCTGCATGGCCAGCCCCTGCTGCGAATGACCTTCGACTGGCAGCCAAACGAACTGAAAATGACCCACTTCACCGGGATGAAAGCGGAGGAAATCGTTAAACAGATTAACCCGCCGCGCTACCAGATGGGCTTTAAATGGATGGATGCGCATTACGATGTGCGGCCTTATCAGTCCACGCACACCACCGGCGGTGCGGTCATGGGGGACAATCCAAAAACCAGCGTCGTGAACAAATATATGCAGAGCTGGGACGTGCCGAACGTCTTTGTTCTGGGGGCATGCTGTTTCCCTCAGAACCTTGCGTACAACCCAACCGGGATTGTCGGCGCCACCGCACTGTTTGCCGCTCACGCGATTCGCACGCAGTATTTAGCTAATCCTGGACCATTGGTTCAGGCCTGACAGGGAAGGATGCAGATGAAATTTCAATGGAAAACGCGACTTTCTTTGTTGGCTCTGGCTACGCTTTGCAGCGCAGCGGCACACAGTGAAGCGCCCGCCACCGGGCAGCAGCTGGCGGCAGCAGGTGACTGTATTGCCTGTCACACGGCCACCGGCGGTCAACCATTTGCCGGGGGGCTGAAAATGTCCACGCCGGTAGGGGCGGTTTACTCTACCAACATCACGCCGGACAAGCCGACCGGTATCGGTGAATACAGCTATGACGATTTTGTGAAAGCTGTGCGGGGCGGCGTGGCGAAAGATGGTCATAACCTTTATCCGGCAATGCCGTACACATCGTTTTCGAAAATATCCGATGAGGATATGCACTTGCTGTATGACTACTTTATGAACCAGGTTAAGCCAGTGAACCAGGCCAATAAAGACAGTGATATCCCGTGGCCGCTGAACATGCGCTGGCCGCTGTCGATGTGGAATCTGGTCTTCCATAACGACGATGCGTTCCAGCCTGAGAAAGGGCAAAGCGCACAGTGGAATCGCGGGGCCTATCTGGTGCAGGGGCTGGGGCACTGTGGTTCCTGCCATACGCCGCGCGGCATCGGTTTCCAGGAAAAAGCGCTCGATCAGCACGATGATGCCTGGCTGACAGGCGGTACGCTGGAAGACTGGCATGCGCCGGATCTGACGGGTAACGTTAAAGATGGGCTGGGCCGCTGGTCTGAACAAGAGATAGTTGAGTTCCTGAAAACCGGCCACACGGATGGCAGTATGGCGTTTGGTTCGATGAGTGATGTGGTGGTCGACAGCACTCAGCATCTGAGCGATGAGGATCTTAAAGCGATAGCGGTCTACCTGAAGTCGCTTAAGTCTTCCGATCCGAAAGCAGTGGCGCCGCAGGCGGACACCGCGACGGCCATGGCGCTGACGAAAGGAGACATGAGCAAGCCGGGGGCGCAGGAATATATGGATAACTGTGCCGCCTGCCACCGTATCGACGGCAAGGGCTATGCCAAAACCTTCCCGGCGCTGGCGCACAACTCCGCCGTGCTCAGCGATGACCCGTCATCTCTGATTAGCGTAGTGCTGCGCGGCGGTAAGGCACCAGTAACCGAAGGGGCGGTAACCGGTCTGGCGATGCCTGATTTTGCCTGGCGTCTGGATGACAAGCAGATGGCAAATCTTTTAACCTTCGTGCGCAGTGGCTGGGGTAACAATGCACCAGCGGTGACCGCAGAACAGGTTAAAGATATCCGTAAAAATCTGCCGGCGGTGGAAGACAAAGGTGTAGCGAAAGCGCAGTAACTCGCCTGAATCAGCGACTTTGACTAACAACAAACCCCACATCGCGTGGGGTTTATTTTTTTAGGAGCTGCAGATTTGTAACACGGAGGGTTATTCACACGACGAGTGTGATTATTATTTTACTTTGATGGAAAAAATACGCTTAATTATTAACGTATTGATAACGTAAAGGGCGGGAGAATAGATGAAAAATATTATTGTCAGATAAAATAATTAAAAAAATCTGATCGGCTAGAGTTCCCTTCTTAATCATGCTGTACTTCCGCCATCATTTCCTTTGCTGTCCGCTCTCTAATGTTCCAGTATTATCTCATAAACGACACCGTTGAATTCTGGCCTGAACGACATCAGCTTATTGTCAAAGCTCCTGTGCCCAGGACGCTGAACCTGAATGTACCGACAAGCCGCTGCCTGCTGCTCCTTATCGAGCAGAGACCGCAGGCTGTCATGCAGCGAGATTTTTACAGCTATGTGTGGGGAGAGCAGGGGCGAAAAGTATCGGTAAACGCGCTATATCAAAACATAGCCTTACTCAGGAAGCACTTCCGACTCCTTGATATCGCCCTGGAAAATATTGTCGTCACCTTACCTAAGCAGGGTTTCCAGTTAAATGAAACGCTGGAAATAGAAGAAATCACGATTGTTGAAGAAGACATATCAACGGCGCTGTTGGACCACGTTAATGACGCTGTTCAATCACCCGTATTGGAAAAGGTTGAACGCTTTCCTGGACGCCAGATTGCTTATGTCATCGCTATACTGCTGCTGATTCTTCTGCTGAGCGTAACGTTCATTTTGGGTAACAAAATTGGCTTCGAAATTTCTACGCCGCGCTACCATACTGAATATTTTAATTTGACGACAAAAAATGGCTGCCATTACTTTATTAACAAAAAAGACGGCTCATTTGACCTGAACAGTATTAATAAAAGCATCGAAGCGCAATGCAATACCAATCCATATGTTTATATATCGTTAAATGAATACAGCGCTGCGAGTTCTGTTCTGGTATGTAAAAATTCAATCAATGATGATGAACCTGATTGCAGCATCTATACATTTATCAAAAGGTAACGCGTGATGAAGAAGAGGGTGTTTATTACGGTCGTTATTTTTAACGTTATCTTGATGGCATATATTGCATTACTTTCACTTCATCAGTATCGAAGTACCCATTTGTCATGTCAGGGCGAGTTTTCAGGTTTTAATGATGGCGACTTTATTAAAAACAAATTGTATCTTAACTTCTTTGGCGATAGAGGGAGCAACTTCCTGGATGGCGAACTGACCAATGGGGCTGGCGAAAAAAAGAAAGTCCGTCTGTATTATAAGTTTCAACTAATCCGTAAAGGGAATAATTACTCTGTCATTAAGCAGACACCGGCATCTCTTGCGGGTAACGAAGTTAACGAAGCTTCTCTCAAACCTCTTTTCCCGGAGTATATGACCGGAGAGGATAAGGATGGAATTATCACGCTGTATCGCGTTTCAGCGTCATCTTTTATCATCAGTAACTCCTATTTACCGGTATTCTATTGTCATATCACTGAATAGCATAGCTGACATGTGCCTTGCGCTATACCTTCCTGTGTCATACCACGGCTGTCTGTAGCAATGTGGATGCTGCGTTGTCAGCTTCGCTATAGGTGGTCAATATTAATTTGATAAACGATAGCGTAACACCGTCCGAAACTGTCCGTAAATGGCTATCGATCTGGCATTGAGCTTCGTCAGACCTAATTTTTGCAGCGCATTTTTTTTATGTGCACTGACGGTTATTTCAGAAATCTCCATCTCCCGGGAGATGAGTTTTTTGTTTTTCCCCTCCAGTAAACTGTTCATTACCTCCATTTCCCGGGCGGTCAACCCTTTAAACCATGATATTTCTCTCACCCGCAGTGTTTTTATAATCCTTGGTAAATAATGTAGCGCAATGTTTTTAGGAACAATGCCATGCGCCCACATCAAATGATTATATTGACCCACTGCGGCATCAATAAAGTAGATACAATTGAGACGGTGTTTATATGTCGTTAAAATGATTTGCTGTGCGGCCAGGGTATCGCTGACTGAAATCAGAGTGATCTCATTATTTAAAAAGCAGAGATCATCTTCAGTGACAACAGCTTTCACAGGATCAATTACGTGGATGTCATAACCCAGTAGCGAAAGGCATGCTACCGTGCCCAGGAAGAAATAGCTGTCGTCAGAAAATAGAGTAATCATATTCGCTACTGCTTTCCTGAAATGATTTTGCAACACCGTAACCCGGCACAAGAAAGAGTGTCAGAAAGCTACCGGCCAGCATTTTCATCCTGCTGTCATCGGCGGGTACGAAGGTCGCAAATGAAAATACTGGAACATACGCTGTTCAGCATGGCGATTTGATGAAGGATAGGGCAGAAAAAGCAGGCGCTAAAGCTAATGTAATGTAATCAGTAATTGATTAAATATAAAAAGTTTCGGGGTGTACTGTGTTCCAGACATCTTGTGCCTTAACAAGGCAATGTCTTCTTATTTAATCCTTATGAATCAGCCGGGTATGAGTTGATTGCAGATTATTTCTTGGGCCGTTAATGAAGGCTTTATGTTAGAGGGGGCGAAGGCTCAGGCTGAGAGGGGAGAGATCTTAATCAACAATTGAAATCTATTTTAATATTTTAAAAAGAGTATGAACAAACTGAAAGCCTGGCTCCCAGGAGCGTATCAGCGGCATAACGTTGTAGTAAAAAGTTACGCGATTCACCTGCCCGCTGTGCTCAGGCTTAAAAAAACCCGCCGAAGCGGGTTCTTTAACTGAGACAGCTTATTGCAGCAGGGAGATATCCGCTACCTGCAGGAACAGCTCGCGCAGCTTGGAGAGCAGCGTCAGGCGGTTGATACGCAGGTCTTTATCTTCTGCGTTAACCATCACCTTCTCGAAGAACTCATCAACCGGCTCACGCAGGTTAGCTAACTCTTCCAGTGCTTCCTGGTAGCGGCCTTCTGCGAAGAACGGCTCCAGCTTATCGCGCAGCACAACCAGGTTGGTGGCCAGGCGGATCTCTTCAGCCTCTTTCAGGACGGACGCGTGGACATGGTCATTCAGCTGTTCGTCAGACTTCGCCAGAATGTTGGACACGCGCTTATTAGCGGCTGCCAGGGCTGCTGCCGCTTCCAGAGTACGGAAGTGGGAGACAGCCTTCATGCGGGCATCGAAATCGGCTGGCTTGGTTGGACGACGTGCCAGCACGGCCTGGATGGTATCCACGCTGTGGCCCTCTTCCTGATACCAGGCGCGGAAACGGCCCAGCATAAAGTCGATAACCTCATCCACCACCTTCTCGTTGGTCAGCTTGCTGCCGTACAGGCGCACGGCCTCTTCGGTCAGGGTCTGCAGATCCAGCGGCAGGTTCTTCTCAACGATGATGCGCAGCACGCCGAGGGCGGCACGACGCAGAGCAAACGGGTCTTTGTCGCCTTTAGGGTGCTGGCCGATGCCGAAGATACCCGCGAGGGTGTCCATCTTATCGGCGATAGCCACGGCGCAGGCAACCAGGTTGGACGGCAGCTCGTCACCCGCGAAGCGCGGCTGATACTGTTCGTTCAGCGCAACGGCTACGTCTTCCGCTTCGCCGTCGTGACGCGCGTAGTGCATGCCCATCACGCCCTGGGTGTCGGTGAACTCGAAGACCATATTGGTCATCAGGTCGCACTTGGACAGCAGGCCCGCGCGGGTTGCGTGGTTCACGTCAGCGCCAATCTGTCCGGCAATCCAGCCGGAAAGGGCTTCGATGCGGTTGGTCTTGTCGCGCAGCGTACCGAGCTCTTTCTGGAACAGAACGGTTTCCAGACGCGGCAGGTTGTCTTCCAGACGCTTCTTACGGTCGGAATTAAAGAAGAACTCCGCATCCGCCAGACGTGGGCGCACAACCTTCTCGTTGCCGGAGATAATCTGCACCGGATCTTTCGACTCGATGTTGGCCACGAAGATAAAGTTTGGCAGCAGCTTGCCGTCGTTAGCGTATACCGGGAAGTACTTCTGGTCACCCTTCATGGTGTGAACCAGCGCTTCCGCAGGCACGGCGAGGAATTTCTCTTCGAATTTTGCCGTCAGCACCACTGGCCACTCAACCAGCGAGGTCACTTCTTCCAGCAGGCTTTCGCTCAGATCGGCATTGCCGCCGATTTTGCGTGCCGCTTCTTCAGCACCCTGCTTGATGACCGCTTTACGCTGTTCGTAGTCGGCGATGACTTTGCCGCGCTCCAGCAGGATCTGCGGATACTGGTCAGCGTTATCGATGGTGAATTCTGGCTCGCCCATAAAGCGGTGGCCGCGAATTACGCGATCGGATGCGATGCCGAGGATAGTTGCCGGGATAACTTCTTCGCCCAGCAGCAGGGTCACGGTGTGAACCGGACGCACGAACTGAGTCGTGTTATCGCCCCAGCGCATCAGTTTTGGAATGGGCAGCTTGCCCAGCGCGGTGGTAATCATCGCTGGCAGCAGCGCCTGAACGCTTTCGCCTTTGACGTGCGCGCGGTACATCAGCCATTCGCCTTTGTCCGTTACCAGACGCTCGGCCCGATCGACGGTGATGCCGCAGCCGCGAGCCCAGCCTTCTGCGGCCTTGCTCGGCTTGCCTTCGGCATCAAACGCAGCGGAAATGGCCGGGCCACGCTTTTCAACTTCGCGATCCGGCTGGGAAGCGGCCAGGTTAGCGATTTTCAGCGCCAGACGACGCGGAGCCGCAAACCATTTCACTTCGCCGTGGGCGACGTTAGCCGCATCCAGCTCCGCCGTTACGTTCGCAGCAAAGGATTCCGCCAGGCTGCGCAGGGCTTTTGGTGGCAGCTCTTCAGTGCCGATCTCCACCAGAAAAGTTTTTTCAGACATGCCTGCCTCTTAGTTTTTCTTATTGCACATCGGGAAGCCAAGCGCTTCACGGGAAGCGTAGTAGGCTTCGGCCACGGCTTTGGTCAGCGTACGAATACGCAGAATGTAGCGCTGACGCTCGGTTACCGAGATGGCTTTACGCGCATCCAGCAGGTTAAAGCTGTGAGCGGCTTTCAGAATGCGTTCGTAAGCAGGCAGCGGCAGCGGGTTTTCCAGCGCCAGCAGATGCTGGGCTTCTTTCTCATACTGCTCGAAGCAGGAGAACAGGAAATCCACGTCGGCGTGTTCGAAGTTATAGGTTGATTGCTCAACTTCATTCTGGTGGAACACGTCGCCGTAGGTGGTTTTACCCAGCGGGCCGTCGCTCCACACCAGATCGTAAACGCTGTCCACGCCCTGAATGTACATGGCCAGACGCTCTAAGC
The DNA here is from genome assembly GCF_016756775.1 of Dryocola clanedunensis subsp. sulfonylureivorans. Taxonomy (GTDB): domain Bacteria; phylum Pseudomonadota; class Gammaproteobacteria; order Enterobacterales; family Enterobacteriaceae; genus Dryocola; species Dryocola clanedunensis. The sequence continues at coordinate 72,090 of NZ_JAERMU010000018.1, forward strand.
CGTAGGTGATTTCGCCGGTAACCGGCTTACACTCCAGGCCGCCAACCTGCTGGAAGTAGGTGAACTGCGTCACTTCCATGCCGTTGAGCCACACTTCCCAGCCCAGACCCCAGGCACCCAGCGTCGGGTTTTCCCAGTTGTCTTCAACGAAGCGAATATCATGGATGGTTGGGTCCATACCCAGCTCTTTAAGAGAACCGAGGTACAGCTCCTGAATATTGTCCGGGGACGGCTTAATCACCACCTGGAACTGATAATAGTGCTGTAAGCGGTTCGGGTTCTCACCGTAGCGGCCGTCTGTTGGACGACGTGATGGCTGCACATAAGCAGTCGCCATCGGCTCCGGACCTAAAGCCCGCAGGCAGGTCATAGGGTGAGAGGTGCCGGCGCCAACTTCCATGTCCAAAGGTTGAACAATGGTGCAGCCCTGGCGGGCCCAGTAATCCTGTAAGGTCAGGATCAGGCCTTGAAAGGTCTTGGTATCAAACTTTTGCATGTTGATTTCGCACGCGTTCGAGTGGGTTTAAAGTGAAGCGGCCAGTATACCCGTTGACCGCAAGATATACAGCCTGAATACGCGCGCAAATCGGGGCTGTTTGCCAACGGTTGCGGCTTTATGCCGTCGAAAGGTGTAAGAATTGACCACTTTGGTCAAAGGAGCAGGTAAAACCTTCCTGCCGAACAGTACTGCCTTTTATCTCAAAACTCCCCTGATACTGCTTAATATCCCGCAGGTTGATGCGTTGTTCACGCGTATTATAACGGTACGCCGCCTCCTGTTTGCAGGCTTCAAGCATCGCACTGCTTTGTGCCAGGGGCGGATGGGCCCGCTGGGCAAACTGAGGATGGTTCTCTTTCGTGCTACAGGCACTCAGCAGGAGCACCATCAGGGCGATTACCCAACAGCTATTTTTATTTTCAGGCATCATCATTCACTATCAGTACGTTAAACTTATTGTTGTTATTAACAATTTATTGTCGACAGGCATTCTGCAAACCCGGTCAGCAGAAGGCAAGGTAGCGAGTAGAAACTCAGAAAAAACCATTTCAATAATGGTACAGAGGAACGAATGCAGCAAAAAATTAACTGGATAGATAATCTGCGCGGCATCGCATGCCTGATGGTGGTGATGATCCATACCACAACTTGGTACATCACGAATGCGAACGTGGTCACTCCATTTAGTTGGGATTTGTCGAACGTGCTGAATTCGGCCTCGCGCGTTAGCGTGCCGCTGTTTTTTATGATTTCCGGCTACCTGTTTTTTGGTGAGCGCAGCGCGCAGCAGCGTCACTTTGTCCGCATCGGCCTCTGTCTGCTGTTCTATAGCGTGATTGCGCTCATCTATATCAAGCTTTTCACCCCTATTAGCGTCGGGCTTTCGCTGCGCTACATCCTGCAAAAACCGATCTTTTACCACCTGTGGTTCTTCTTCGCGATCATCGTCATCTATCTGCTTTCCCCACTTATTCAGGTTAAAAAGACTAATGCGATGGTCGTGCTGGGGCTGATGGTTTTACTGGGCGTAATCGCCAATCCGAACACCGTTCCACAGACGATCGGCAACATGAAGTGGCTGCCCATCAACCTCTACATTCGCGGCGATACCTTCTATTACGTGCTTTACGGTCTGCTGGGCCGGGCGGTCGGCATGCTCGACACGCAGAAGGGGTGGATTAGCGGACTGGCAGCGGGATTGTTCGCGCTGTGCGTGGTGTCTATTTCACTGGGGACACATATGCAGCTGGAAATAAACGGCAATTTCGCCGACACCTTCTACGTTTACTGCGGCCCGCTCGTCTTTATTGCGGCAATCAGCCTGTTCGTGGTGGTTAAAAACTGTCTCAATGCCGGAGCCGTGCCCGGACTTGCGCTGATTTCGCGCTATTCGCTGGGGATATACGGCTTCCACGCGCTGATCATCCACTTCCTGCGCACCCACGGCTACCAGGTTACGGCCTGGCCGGTGCTGGATATTCTGTGGATCTTCGGGGCCACGCTCGCGGGCAGCCTGCTGCTTTCCATGGGGCTGCAGCGTCTCGATACCAGAAGGCTGGTGAGCTAAACGATATTGCGCGCGCGGGCGCGGTGGAGCTGGCGGGGGGAAGAAAACCCCGCCGCCACCGCCGCCTGTTCCATGCGCTGCCCCTGCAATAAACGCTGCTCGGCGACCGCCAGCCGCAGCTGTTCCAGATAGTCCCGCACCGATATCCCCAGATGCTGCTGGAAAAGCCGCGATAAATGCCGCGAACTGACGTGGACCCGCCCGGCGATCTCCTCCACTCCCCAGGCTGACTCCGGCGAGGCCGACAGCAAATCCTGAGCGCGATGCACCGCGGGATGAATATGGTTACGGTAGCGCAGCCACGGTGAAAGCTGCGGGTCGTCCCCCGAGCGGCGGAACCAGACCACCATCTCCCGGGCGACGTCGAGCGCCGCTTTTGGCCCGCAGTAGCGGTTTATCAGGTGCAGCGACAGGTCGATACCGGAGGTGATCCCGGCGCTCGTCCAGATGCCCCTGTCCTCAATGAAAATCCGGTTGTCCTTAACCTGGGCGGCAGGCGCTGCGGCGCGCAGTCTTGCCAGCACGTCATGATGGGTGGTGCACTGTATGCCGGTGAGCAGCCCGGCCCTGGCGGCGAGCAGCGAACCGGAGCAGACGCACATCAGGTTGATCTGCTGGCTGTGGATCTGCGGCTGCAGGCGGGTGAGCCAGCGGCGCACGGCTTCCGCCTGCGGGGTATCGAAGAAATGATTAGAATCGCTGACGCCCGGCAGCACCAGCAGGCTGCCGGGGGGCAGGCTCTCCGGCAGCGGTTCAATGCCGCCGAAGCTAAGGCCGATAGAGGTGGCGACCTGCGGGTCCGGGCCGATAAAGCGCAGGTGGAACGCATCCCCCGCCAGCACCAGCGTCTCCGCCGGGCCGGTCAGATCCAGCGATAAAACACCGGGCAGCACCACGAACCAGACCCCAATACTCACGATAAAGACTCCAGGCACTCGGCGACGGTTTGAACTTCGGCAAAGCGCCCCGCCAGCACCGTTTCGGTACGGTGGCGCAGGGTCGCGGCATCCAGCGTAACGCCTTTCCAGCGCATCGGGAAGGTGAGCATCGCCTCGCTGACAAAAGAAACCCGGTAGCCGAGATCTGACGCAACGCGGGTGGTGGTTTCACAGCACTGCTCGGTGCGAATGCCGCAGATAATCAGGTGACTGATATCCCTTGTGCGCAGCCAGTGGTCGAGGCCGGTATCCGTGAAGGCGTTATGCACGTGCTTCCGGAAGGTCACTTCAGCCGTATGGTGTAAAAAAGGCATCGCCTGAACGTGGCCGGAGGCCAGCGAGAAAGGCCCCTGCTCATCAACGTGAAAGATATCTACTACCGGCAGGCGCAGGTCCTGGCAGCCCGCAATCAGCCGGGTTATCGCCTGCTGAAAGGTGGGAACGTCATCTTCCTGCCAGTAGTCGCGATGAAAAAAGGACTGTTGGGTATCAATGTTGATCAAAGCGCAACGGGACATTTTCGGACTCCTCATCGGTGGGTATGAAGCCATTGTTGCAAGGGATGAGGCGGCTGCTAATACCAAAAACGGACAGGATAAGGGTGGTTTGGGACGTGTATTAGTCGGATTCAAGTCGGATGACGCTGCGCCTGGCCGACCTGTAAACGGGTGGATAAGCGCAGGCGCCATCCACCGTGTGAAACAACTCAGGACATCAGCGGCAGCAGCTGCTGGTAAATCTGGTTAAACACCTGGCGACGCCCGGCATATTTCTGGTGGCGCGCCATATCCGGCCGGTGCTGCTGCTCAAGGGGAAGCTGCGGCAGCAACGATTGCAGCGGCTGCCCCGGTGACATCGCAATCTGTGCCAGCCGCGCTGCGCCAAGCGCCGGGCCGACGTCGCCGCCGGTGCGGTAATCCAGCGTTTGCCCGCTGATATCCGCCAGCATTTGCCGCCAGTAAGGGCTGCGCGCGCCGCCGCCGATAAGCGTTATGCTCTTCGGCGTAATGCCGCAGGAGTGCACCACGTCCATACCGTCTGCCAGCGCATAGCCCACGCCTTCAAGCACCGCACGGGCTAACTCCGCCGGGCCGTGCTGATGGCTCAGGCCAAAGAACACGCCCTTCGCCTGCGGGTTGTTGTGCGGGGTGCGTTCCCCGGAGAGGTACGGCAGGAACCACACCACGCCAGCATCCTCATTGGCCTGTTCCGCCGCGGCAAGCAAAGCGGGAACGCTGCCCAGCCCGGTTAATCTGGCTGCCCAGTCCAGGCAGGAGGCCGCGCTGAGCATGACCGACATCAGGTGCCAGCGGTTTGGCAAGGCGTGACAGAAACTGTGAACCGCGCTTTCCGGTTTGCTGCGGAAGCCGTCGCTGACCGCAAAGTAAACGCCGGAAGTCCCCAGCGACAGCATGGCCTGGCCCGCATCGACCATGCCGACGCTGACGGCACCCGCCGCGTTATCGCCGCCGCCCGCCACTACCGGCACGGCGGGCATCTTCCAGGCACCGGCAACGTCTGCCTTCAGCACGCCGGTAATCTCGCTGCCTTCGAAAAGCTGCGGCATATGCTGGCGGCTAAGGCGACAGGCATCGAGCATCGTGTCGCTCCAGTCGCGCTTTGCCACGTCCAGCCACATCGTACCCGCCGCGTCGGACATGTCGCTTGCGAACTCGCCCGTCATGCGCAGGCGCAGATAGTCCTTCGGCAGCAGGACTTTGTTAATTTGCGAGAAAATTTCCGGCTCGTGGCGTTCCACCCACAGCAGTTTTGGCGCGGTGAAGCCCGGCATCATCAGGTTGCCGGTGAGCTCGCGGGAGCCTTCAACGTTGGCTTCCAGCAGCGCGCACTCTTCGCCGCTGCGGCCGTCGTTCCATAAAATCGCGGGGCGTAAAACCTGCTGTTTGCTGTCCAGTAATGTTGCGCCGTGCATCTGCCCGGCAATGCCCATGGCTTTTACGCCCTGCAAAGAGTGCTGCTCACCAAGCGCTTTCATCGCCCGGTCCGTTGCCTGCCACCAGGACTCAGGATCCTGTTCCGACCACAGGGGATGCGGACGAGAGACGCTCAAAGGCTCCGTGCGGGATGCCAGCACCTCGCCGTTCTCGCCGAGCAAAATCGCTTTTACGCCCGAGGTACCAAGGTCGATTCCGATGTACATAGTGGCAGTTCCTTATTGCAGCGCCACGGTGCTCGTGGCGCAGACGGGGTGGAAAAACTTACTTATCGAACAGATAGTGGTTAACCAGGTTTTCCAGCAGCTCCTGATGGCCGCTCTGGTGCTGCGGTGCCAGGTTGTGCTGCTCAGCGTACTGCGCAATCTGCGCCAGCGACATCTGTCCCTTCAGAATTTGCTGGCCCAGTTCACCATTCCAGCCCGCGTAGCGTTTTGCCACGCGTTTATCCAGCTCGCCGTCTTCTATCATGCGGGCCGCGATTTTCAGGGACAGCGCCATGACGTCCATGGCACCAATATGGCCGTAGAACAGATCGTATTTGTCGGTGCTCTGACGACGAACCTTGGCGTCGAAGTTCAGCCCGCCGGTCGCAAAGCCGCCCGCCTTGAGGATTTCGTACATCACTAAAGCGTTTTCTTCCACGCTGTTCGGGAACTGGTCGGTATCCCAGCCCAGCTGCGGGTCGCCGCGGTTGGCATCCACGGAGCCGAAGATGCCCAGAGCGATGGCGCTGGCGATTTCATGGTGGAAAGAGTGGCCCGCAAGCGTGGCGTGGTTAGCTTCGATGTTTACCTTGATCTCTTTTTCCAGGCCGAACTGCTTCAGGAAGCCGTAAACCGTGGCGACGTCGTAGTCGTACTGGTGCTTGGTCGGCTCCTGCGGTTTTGGCTCTATGAGCAGCGTGCCGCGGAAACCAATTTTATGTTTGTGCTCAACCACCATCTGCATGAAGCGGCCGATTTGCTCGCGCTCCTGGCGCAGGTCGGTGTTCAGCAGGGATTCGTAGCCTTCACGCCCACCCCACAGCACGTAGTTTTCACCGCCCAGCTGGTGCGTTGCGTTCATGGCTGCCACAACCTGAGAGGCCGCCCAGGAGAACACTTCCGGGTCCGGGTTGGTGGCGGCGCCTGCGCCGTAGCGCGGGTTGGTGAAGCAGTTTGCCGTGCCCCACAGCAGCTTAACGCCCGTCTCCTGCTGCTTTTGCGCCAGCAGTTCAGTCATCTGCGCGAAGTTGTTCAGATACTCTTTTAAGGAGGCCCCTTCCGGGGAGACGTCGACATCGTGGAAGCAGTAGTAGGGCACGTTCAGCTTGTGGAAAAATTCGAAGGCGACGTCGGCCTTACGTTTTGCCAGCGCCAGCGCGTCACCGGCCTGCTGCCACGGGCGCTCGAACGCGCCAACGCCGAACATATCTGCCCCGTTCCAGCAGAAGGTGTGCCAGTAGCAGGCGGCGAAGCGCAGATGCTCCTCCATGCGCTTGCCCAGCACCAGCTCATCAGGGTTGTAGTGGCGGAACGCCAGCGGATTGGTGGATTTAGGGCCTTCAAAGCGAACTTTATCTAACTGGTCGAAATAGGCTTGCATAATGAACTCCGTAATCAGGAAAACGAGCGACCGGGCGAATGGAATGTCCGTTTATCCTAGATTTTCCGCGGCGGATGCTCAATTACGTTATTTCACACTGCGCTTTAGAGAATACCCAAACGTGCGCCACCTCGCAAAAAATGCTGAAAAATAATCAGCGAAATCATTCGAGGCCTATTCCATAAATTATGAGAAACAATGAGCGGGCTAATTTAAAAGAAGATCCCCATCATAAATTGACAATTAAACCAAAAAGCGTAATGGGAAAATAAAAATCTGTAATTGATGATTATTCAAACAGCGTCAACAATTCCCTGCGTCTGCACCCGTTCATCCTTCTTTAATCCGAATAATCACCACCCTACAGGTAACAATAATATGAAGATTAAGAACCTCTTACTGACACTATGTGCATCGCTGGTACTCACCAGCGTGAGCGGCATCGCCAAAGAAGTTAAAATCGGTATGGCCATTGATGACCTGCGCCTTGAGCGCTGGCAGAAAGACCGCGATATCTTCGTGAAGAAAGCGGAATCGCTGGGGGCGAAGGTGTTTGTCCAGTCAGCCAACGGCAACGAAGAGACCCAGATGTCGCAAATTGAAAACATGATCAACCGCGGCGTGGATGTGCTGGTCATTATTCCCTACAACGGACAGGTATTAAGTAACGTGGTCGCCGAGGCGAAACGTGAAGGCATAAAAGTATTAGCTTACGACCGCATGATTAATAATGCGGATATTGATTATTACATCTCTTTCGACAATGAGAAAGTCGGCGAACTTCAGGCGCAAAGCATTGTTGATAAAGTGCCTTCCGGTAATTATTTCTTAATGGGCGGCTCGCCGGTTGATAATAACGCCAAGCTTTTCCGCGCCGGGCAGATGAAAGTCTTAAAACCCTATATTGATAGCGGGAAAATAAAAGTGGTGGGCGATCAGTGGGCGGACGGCTGGCTGCCGGAAAACGCGCTGAAAATTATGGAAAATGCCCTGACGGCGAACAACAACAAAATTGATGCCGTCGTCGCCTCAAACGATGCCACCGCAGGCGGGGCCATTCAGGCTCTTAGCGCGCAAGGGCTGGCGGGCAAAGTGGCTATTTCCGGTCAGGATGCGGATCTGGCGGGGGTGAAGCGCATTATGGCGGGTACGCAAACCATGACGGTTTATAAGCCGATCACCAAACTGGCGAATACCGCAGCGGAAATTGCCGTGGAGCTGGGCGAAGGCAAAACGCCGGCTTCGGACGCCAGACTCAATAACGGCCTGAAAGATGTCCCTTCCCGTCTGTTAACGCCAGTCGAAGTCGATAAGGCCAATATCGACAGCACCGTGGTGGCGGACGGCTTCCACAAGAAGAGCGAGCTGTAACCTTTTCGCCCGTGGCACGCTGCGGGCGGCAACCTTTAGCCAGACGGGGGAAGGGTTATGCCTTACTTGCTGGAAATGAAACAGATCACCAAGGCTTTTGGCGTGGTGAAGGCGGTGGATAACGTCAGCCTGTCGCTCAACGCCGGGGAAGTGATGTCCCTGTGCGGAGAGAACGGCTCCGGAAAATCCACGCTGATGAAAGTGCTGTGCGGCATTTACCCCTACGGCAGCTATGAGGGCGAAATCTGGTTTGCGGGAGAAAAGCTCCAGGCCGCCCACATTCGCGACACCGAACGCAAGGGTATCGCCATCATCCACCAGGAGCTGGCGCTGGTGAAGCACCTCACTATTCTTGAGAACATTTTTCTCGGCGCTGAAATCACCCGCTTTGGCGTGCTGGACTACGAAAGCATGACCCTGCGCTGCCAGAAGCTGCTTGCGCAGGTCAGCCTGAATATTTCCCCTGACACGCGAGTGGGCGAGCTGGGGCTGGGGCAGCAGCAGCTGGTGGAAATCGCCAAGGCGCTGAATAAACAGGTGCGGCTGCTGATTCTGGATGAGCCAACGGCCTCGCTCACCGAACAGGAAACGGCCATTTTACTGAGAATTATTCGCGATCTTCAGGATCACGGCATCGCCTGTATCTACATCTCCCACAAGCTCAACGAGGTGAAAGCGATCTCCGACACCATCTGCGTGATCCGCGACGGGCAGCCGATAGGCACGCGGGATGCGGCCCAGATGAGCGAGGATGACATTATTACCATGATGGTGGGTCGTGAGCTGACGGCCCTCTATCCCAGCGAGCCGCACCAGACCGGCGAGGAGATCCTGCGCGTTGAGCATCTCACCGCCTGGCACCCGGTTAACCGGCAGATCAAACGGGTGAACGACGTGTCGTTTTTCCTGCGTAAAGGGGAGATTCTGGGCATTGCCGGGCTGGTCGGGGCAGGGCGCACCGAGGCGGTCCAGTGCCTGTTCGGCGTCTGGCCGGGCAGGTCGGAGGGACAGATCTACATCGACAACAGGCCGGTAAAAATCAGCCGCTGCCAGCAGGCTATCGCACACGGCATCGCCATGGTGCCGGAAGACCGCAAAAGAGACGGCATCGTGCCGGTGATGGCGGTGGGGCAGAACATCACGCTGGCCTCGCTGGGGCAGTTTTCCGGCGCGTTATCAAGCCTGGACGACGCCGCCGAACAAAACTGCATCCTGCAGTCCATTCAGCGGCTGAAGGTGAAAACCTCCTCGCCGGAGCTGGCCATCGGTCGCCTGAGCGGCGGCAACCAGCAAAAGGCCATTCTTGCCCGCTGCCTGCTGCTCAACCCGCGCATTCTTATCCTTGACGAGCCCACGCGCGGCATTGATATCGGGGCCAAATACGAAATCTACAAGCTGATAAACCAGCTCGTGCAGCAGGGCATAGCGGTGATTGTCATCTCCTCTGAGCTGCCCGAGGTGCTGGGGCTGAGCGACCGGGTGCTGGTGATGCACGAGGGGCGTATCAAAGCCGATTTGATCAATAACAACCTGACCCAGGAACAGGTTATGGAAGCCGCACTGAGGAGTGACCACCATGTCGAAAAGCAACCCGTCTGAAATCAAACTGGCGGCCCCGCTGGCGACCCTGTTTGCCGGCCTGAAGGCGATGAATCTGCAGGTGTTTGTGATGATTGCCGCGATTGTGGCCATCGTGCTGTTCTTTACCTGGACCACCGACGGCGCCTATCTGAGCGCGCGTAACGTCTCTAACCTGCTGCGCCAGACGGCCATTACCGGCATTCTGGCGGTGGGCATGGTGTTCGTGATTATCTCGGCGGAAATCGATCTCTCCGTCGGCTCGATGATGGGGCTGCTGGGGGGCGTGGCGGCAATCTTTGACGTCTGGCTGGGCTGGCCGCTGCCGTTAACCATTGTGGTTACGCTCGCGCTCGGCCTGGTGCTCGGGGCGTGGAACGGCTGGTGGGTTGCCTATCGCAAGGTGCCGTCGTTTATCGTCACTCTTGCGGGCATGCTGGCGTTTCGCGGCGTACTAATCGGCATTACCAACGGCACCACGGTTTCGCCGACGAGCGCGGCCATGTCGCAAATCGGCCAGAGCTACCTGCCGGACGGCATCGGCTTTGGCGCGGGCGTGCTGGCGCTGGTGGCCTTTGTCGGCTGGCAGTGGCGGCTGCGAATGCGCCGTCAGGCGCTGGGGCTGGTCACGCCAGCCTCCACCGGCGTCGTGGGGCGGCAGGCCATCACGGCTGTGATTGTGCTGGGGGCGATATGGCTGCTCAACGACTACCGTGGCGTCCCCACGCCGGTGCTCATTTTGACCCTGCTGCTGCTGGCGGGGATGTTTATGGCTACCCGCACCGCCTTTGGCCGCCGCATCTATGCCATTGGCGGCAATATCGAAGCGGCGCGGCTTTCCGGGATTAACGTCGAGCGCACCAAGCTGGCGGTCTTCGCTATCAACGGCCTGATGGTGGCCATTGCCGGGCTGATCCTCAGCTCGCGCCTGGGGGCCGGTTCGCCTTCTGCGGGGAATATCGCCGAACTGGATGCCATCGCCGCCTGCGTCATCGGCGGCACCAGCCTTGCCGGGGGCATCGGCAGCGTCGCCGGGGCCGTCATGGGGGCCTTTATTATGGCTTCGCTGGATAACGGCATGAGTATGATGGACGTGCCGACCTTCTGGCAGTACATCGTTAAGGGGGCCATTTTACTGCTGGCGGTGTGGATGGATTCCGCCACCAAGCGCCGGGCGTGAGAATGTGCAGGCGATCACAATGCCGGGGAACGAAACCCCGGTTTTGCACACGGCTATGGTATTCAAATACCGGGTAATTTCAGGAATCTTTAGCATGTTTGAGAAGCGTCATCGCATTACGTTGTTATTCAATGCCAACAAAGCCTACGACCGTCAGGTGGTAGAGGGTGTGGGTGAATATTTGCAGGCGTCTCAATCAGAATGGGACATCTTTATCGAAGAAGATTTTCGAGCGCGTATAGACAATATTAAGGAGTGTTTAGGCGACGGTGTGATTGCCGATTTTGACGATGAAGAGATCCAACGATTACTCCACGGGGCCGATGTGCCCATCGTGGGCGTCGGCGGCTCCTATCACCTGGCGGAAAACTATCCCCCGGTGCACTACATCGCCACCGACAACTTCGCGCTGGTGCAGAGCGCCTTTTTGCACCTGAAGGAAAAGGGCGTGAACCGCTTTGCGTTCTACGGGCTGCCCGGCTCCAGCAACAAGCGCTGGGCAGTTGAGCGGGAACATGCGTTTCGCCAGCTGGTGGCGGAAGAGAAGTACCGCGGCGTGGTTTACCAGGGCATAGAAACCGCCCCGGAAAACTGGCAGCACGCGCAGAACCGCCTGGCGGACTGGGTGCAAACACTGCCGCCACAAACAGGTATTATCGCCGTGACGGATGCCCGCGCCCGCCATTTGCTCCAGGTATGCGAGCATTTGCATATTCCGGTGCCGGAAAAACTGTGCGTGATTGGCATCGATAACGAAGAGCTGACGCGCTATCTCTCCAGAGTCGCCCTGTCTTCCGTGGCGCAGGGAACGAGGCAAATGGGCTATCAGGCCGCGAAACTGCTGCACCGCCTGCTGGACAAAGAAGCGCTACAGCTTCAGCGTGTTCTGGTACCGCCGGTACGCGTGGTAGAACGCCGCTCGACGGATTACCGCTCGCTGCATGACCCAGCGGTCATTCAGGCCATGCACTACATCCGAAATCATGCCTGTAAAGGCATTAAGGTGGAGCAGGTACTGGATGCGGTGGGGATCTCACGTTCGAATCTTGAAAAGCGCTTTAAAGAAGAGGTGGGTGAAACTATCCATGCGGTGATTCATGCGGAAAAATTAGAAAAGGCACGCAGTTTGCTGATCTCTACTTCATTGTCGATAAACGAAATTTCACAAATGTGCGGCTACCCTTCACTGCAATACTTCTATTCAGTATTTAAAAAAGAGTATGACGCCACGCCAAAAGAACACCGCGAACGCTTTAGCGAAATTTTAGTTTAGATTTATTGGGAATAAAAAACGCCTTCGAATGAAGGCGTTTTAAAATACATTCGATTAACGGCTAATTAACAAATTAATTAGCAACCATTAAACGCTGATTGCTCTCATACATTGCAAACAGAAAATTGTTATAGCTGCGGCCGCGGGTGGAATACCCTTTCAGCTTATGAATCATATTGCTGGCCGTCACTTCCTGATCCGCTTTGCGCAGCTGCGCGCGAGATTTACGGAATGACTTGTAGGCCGGGTGCGTATTCAGATTCACCACATAGGCGTCTACACCTTCTTTCACCGAATCAAAGTGCTGGTAGCCTTTCACCTTGCCAGAACCACTGTTGCAGTGGCGTCTGCTGCACTTCATGCCGAACAGATTGTTATTGTTACGGGCAAGTTTCGATGTACCCCAACCGCTCTCTGCCGCCGCCATAGTCGCTACCATCTTGGTAGGAATAATGTCGACTTTTTCCATCAGCGAATTCCACGGCACACGTTTGGTGTTGCCGTTCCACGCGATTTTATAGCGTTTGGTGATGTTTTTTAAACGCGTGCGCTCAGACGGTGACCAGCGCTGCTCGTACTGCTTAGAAACCAGCCAGTTACGATCGGCAGTGATAGCAGCATTCTGACTGGTAATGTATGGCATGACCGTCCGGAGAAACGCCTTTTTCCTGGGTGTTCCGGAAGGGTATTTTCGCAAATCAGGGAGAGATGCCAGTTCACTATTGCGAGAATACTCTTTCTTACTACTTGCCAACTTATTACTTTCAGTCTTGTTGCTTACTAGCTTGCTACTTTTTGTCAGAGGGGCTTTATGCGATTTTGGCTCATGGCTACTTGCTATAACCCCAGCTGAAAAACTGAAGGTGAGTAGCATGAGTATCGCAGCCCCAAATCGTCGGATTGGGGTTGATATCATTAGATCTCCTGGGCGGATCGCTGCGTGTCTGGTGCCTTAATTGTCAAAGGATTCGAACAAATTAAACGCGAATATTAGCAAAAATAACCTGCCAGGGCATCAAAAGAAATAGTACGAATCTGAAACGATGTCACGTACGAACTTCTTATGACGGCGAAAAGTAGCGCTATTTGCGGGAGTTATCGCATATTTCAGCAAAATGTTATCACCATCACTCACCCGGCGTTCTCCTCCCTCTCATCCCTGCCAAAGGATGAATATCCTTTTTAAAAACAATGCCAGACTGTTTAAAAGACGCTCAAGGGCAAAAATAATGAAAAAAATTCCTCTGTTGCTTTTACTGTTCCCTGGTCTGGCGATGGCAAACTGGTCGGCAACGGGTCTTGCAGCCTTTGATGAACAAAGCCCCGGCCTGTTTGTCAGCCAGTCAAAGCTCGCGAAGGGTACGCTGCCTTTGAATCTGAAACTTGACCAGACGTGCTGGCAGCCCGCCGAAACCATAAAACTCAACCAGATGCTGTCTCTGAAGCCCTGTGAAGGCGCGCCGCCGGAGTGGAAATTGTTCCGCGACGGTGAGTATCAGGTGCAAATCGACACCCGCAGCGGCACGCCTACGCTGATGCTGAGCGTGAAAAGCGCAGCCACCGCCGCGCCGGTTGATGTTACCCGCCAGTGCCCGAAATGGGACGGCAAACCGCTAACGGTGGATGTGAGCAAAACCTTCCCGGAAGCCAGCGAAGTGCGGGACTTCTACAGCGGACAGACCGCAACGGTCAAAGATGGGAAAATTACGCTGATGCCTGCGGCTAACAGCAACGGCCTGCTGCTGCTGGAAAACGCTGCCACCGAGAAAACTGCCGCATTCAACTGGCACAACGCAACGGTTTACTTTGTGCTGACCGACCGCTTTGAGAACGGCAACCCCGCTAACGACAACAGCTATGGCCGCCATAAAGACGGTATGCAAGAGATTGCCACCTTCCACGGAGGCGATCTGGCGGGGCTGACCAGCAAGCTGGACTATCTGCAAAACCTCGGCGTTAACGCGCTGTGGATAAGCTCGCCGCTGGAGCAGATCCACGGCTGGGTGGGCGGCGGCACCAAAGGGGACTTCCCGCACTACGCCTATCACGGCTACTACACTATGGACTGGACGAATCTCGACGCCAACATGGGCAGCGAGGACGACCTGCGTAAGCTGGTGGACGAGGCGCATAAGCGCGGCATCCGTATCCTGTTCGATATCGTCATGAACCATACTGGCTACGCGACGCTCGCGGATATGCAGGAATATCAGTTTGGCGCGCTGTACCTCAAGGGCGACGAGATGGCCAAAACGCTCGGCAAGCGGTGGACTGACTGGAAGCCAGGCCCGGGGCAGAGCTGGCACACTTTTAACGATTACATCAACTTCAGCGACAAGGCCGCCTGGGACAGCTGGTGGGGCAAAAACTGGATCCGCACCGATATCGGGGACTACGACAACCCCGGCTTTGACGATCTCACCATGTCGCTGGCGTTCCTGCCCGACCTGAAAACTGAATTCACCGGGGTAGCCGGGCTGCCGGTATTTTACCGCCACAAGCCGGATACCAACGCGAAAGAGATTTCCGGGTACAGGGTGCGCGATTATATGACCCACTGGTTAAGCCAGTGGGTGCGGGATTACGGTATCGATGGTTTCCGTGTCGATACGGCTAAGCACGTGGAGAAAGCGGCCTGGCAGCAGCTCAAAGCGCAGTCCGTGGAAGCGCTGGCGGCATGGAAGAAGGCTAACCCTGACAAAAAAATGGACGATACGCCATTCTGGATGACCGGGGAGGCCTGGGGCCACGGCGTCATGAAGAGCGACTACTACAGCAGCGGCTTCGACGCGATGATCAATTTTGACTACCAGGAGCAGGCGGCAAAAGCGACGGACTGCCTGGCGAATATGGATCTGACCTGGCAGCAGATGGCGGAAAAGTTGCAGAGCTTTAACGTGCTTAGCTACTTATCCTCGCATGATACCCGCCTGTTCCGCGAAGGCGGTCAGCGCGCCGCCGAATTATTATTGCTGGCCCCGGGCGCGGTGCAGATCTTCTACGGCGATGAGACGGAGCGCCCGTTCGGCCCAACCGGCTCAGACCCGCTACAGGGAACGCGCTCCGGGATGAACTGGGGTCAAAACCCCGCCACCCTGGCGCACTGGCAGAAAATCAGCCAGTTCCGCGCGCGCCACCCTGCTATTGGCGCAGGAAAGCAAACGACCTTAAGCATGCAAGAAGGATACGGATTCAGCCGCCGGACGGCAGACGACAAGGTGATGGTGGTCTGGGCCGGGAACCAGTAGCCAGCGGCAACCACACCCGTAGGCCGGATAAGCAAAGCGCCATCCGGCGTGATCTACACCCCAGCATTAAATGCTATCCATCTGCATAATGGCAGCATATTGCCAGGGTCGGGCTATCCTTAATGCGTTTGCACCATGGCATCTGCGGCGTTATGGTTAGCCTCTTTCTGACAGCAAGCGACAGACCCACGTTATGACGTTTTCACTTTTCGGCGACAAATTTACCCGCCATTCAGGCATTACGCGCCTGATGGAGGACCTCAACGACGGTTTACGGACGCCCGGTGCGATCATGCTCGGCGGCGGTAACCCGGCGCAGATCCCCGCGATGAACGATTATTTTCAGAATCTGCTGGCCGAAATGCTGGCGAGCGGGAAAATGACCGATGCGCTCTGTAATTACGACGGTCCGCAGGGGAAAAGTGAGCTGCTTGACGCGCTGGCCGGCATGCTGCGTAACGAATTAGGCTGGGATATCGAGCCGCAGAATATTGCACTGACAAATGGCAGTCAGAGCGCATTTTTCTACTTGTTTAATCTGTTTGCCGGTCGCCACGCGGACGGCAGCACTAAAAAAGTGCTTTTTCCGCTGGCACCGGAATACATTGGCTATGCCGATGCTGGCCTCGAAGAAGATCTGTTTGTCTCTACGCGCCCAAACATCGAACTGCTGCCGGACGGCCAGTTTAAGTACCACGTCGACTTCGAACACCTGCAAATCGGCGAAGATACCGGCATGATTTGCGTTTCGCGGCCGACCAACCCAACGGGTAATGTCATTACTGACGAAGAGCTAATGAAGCTCGACGTTCTGGCGCACCAGCACGGTATCCCGCTGGTTATCGATAACGCCTACGGCGTGCCGTTCCCGGGCATTATCTTTAGCGAAGCGCGCCCGCTGTGGAATCCGAACATCGTGCTGTGCATGAGCCTCTCGAAGCTGGGCCTGCCGGGAAGCCGCTGCGGAATCATCATCGCCAACGACAAAATCATCTCCGCCATTAAAAACATGAACGGCATTATCAGCCTTGCCCCCGGCGGGATCGGGCCAGCCATGGCCGCTGAGATGATCAAGCGTAACGACCTGCTGCATCTGTCTGAAACGGTAATCAAACCGTTCTATTACGAGCGCGTTCAGCAGACAATCGGGGTTATTCGCCGCTATTTGTCAGAAGATCGCTGCCTGATTCACAAGCCGGAGGGCGCAATATTCCTCTGGCTGTGGTTTAAAGACCTGCCGATCACTACCGAACTGCTTTATCAGCGCCTGAAAAAACGCGGCGTGCTGATGGTGCCGGGAGATTATTTCTTCCCGGGCCTGGACAAGCCGTGGCCGCACACGCATCAGTGTATGCGCATGAACTACGTGCCGGAGCCGGAGAAAATCGAAGCGGGCGTGAAGATCCTGGCCGAAGAGATAGAGCGCGCCTGGGCCGAAGCAAAGTAAAAGTTAAACGACGCGGTGTCGGATGACGCTGCGCTTATTCGACCTACAAACTCCGCGTCTGGTTTTGTAGGGTGGATAAGCGCCAGCGCCATCCACCAAAGGTTTAGCGCACAACCAAAGCATTTGTAGGGTGGATAAGCGCCAGCGTCATCCACCAAAGATTTAGCGCACAACCAAAGCATTTGTAGGGTGGATAAGCGCCAGCGCCATCCACCAAAGATTTAGCGCACAACCAAAGCATTTGTAGGGTGGATAAGCGCCAGCGTCATCCACCAAAGCTTTAGCGCACAACCAAAGAGTCGTACCCCTTCCAGCGGTAGTTGAGCATCGAAATTCCCCAGCAGGCGATAAACAGTCCGACGACCACAAAGCCCGCGTTGCCGAGGTTTTCGTTCAGGGCGATGACCCACTGCCAGGCACCCGTATGCAGATCGAACTTATCCGCCAGCAGCCCCAGCGCCTCCAGGCCGCCGATGAACAGCGCGACGACCACCGAAGTACCGGTGATGGTCATGTTGTAGTAGAGCTTGCGCTGCGGTTTGTTAAACGCCCAGCCGTAGGCGCCAACCATAATCACGTTATCGAGCGTATCGACCAGCGCCATGCCGCTGGCAAACAGCGCCGGGAAGACCAGAATCGACCAGATGGACATGCCGCTCGACGCGCTGGCGGCGGAGATGCCCAGCACGCCAATTTCCGTTGCGGTATCAAAGCCTAAGCCAAACAGGAAGCCGACAAAATACATATGCCAGCTTTTGCCGATCAGGCGGAAAATGGAGCGGAACAGCCAGCTCATGACGCCGCCGCCGTTAAAATCGGTCGCGTCCACTGTCTGCGGCTCGCCGTTTTTCAGCTGGCGGAAGCTGCGCCAGACGCCGCGTAAAATAACCAGGTTCACCAGCGCCATCGCCAGCAGGAAGCAGGCGGAGACCGCCGTGCCAATCACGCCGCCCACGTCATGGAACCAGCCCATCCTGCTCTGGAACGCCGCGGCGGTGGCGGCTATGGCGATGGAGGCCAGAATCACGATGCTCGAGTGGCCCAGCGAGAACCAGGCCCCGATGCCAAACGGGCGTTTTCCCTGCTGCATCATTTTGCGCGTCACGTTATCGATTGCCGCGATATGGTCTGCGTCCACGGCGTGGCGCAGGCCGTAGCACCAGGCAAGCAGGCTTGCCGCCATCAGCGCCGTGCTGTGATGAAACGAAACCAGCGCCCAGGCCCAGGCGGCAAGGTTAGCGCCGACCAGCCCCGCCAGCAGGACGGCGGCTCGTGGGTTGTCTCGCAAAACTCGTACAAACATCTTTTTATCCTTTTGATGCAGTTAACAGACGGGAGGCCACAACAACAGCCTGCCCCAGAGAAAGGGCACCGTCGCCCGCGGGCAACCGTGTCGGGAAAAGCAGAGTGAAATCTGCGAGATGGTGCGCAAACCGCTCGCGCATCAGGCGGTTATGCAGGACGCCACCGCTGAAAACAATCGTCGTGATACGCAGCCGCTCCGCGTGCAGCCTCGCCAGATCGGCAAAGCCTTTAGCCAGCGCATCGTGGAACGCCCAGGCGCGGGCCGGGGCAGGTTCATGCCAGGCCAGCCACTGCCGCCAGAAAGTCCGGAGGTCGGGCTGGTCGTCCTTCAGCGGCAGAGTGACCGGATGCGCGCAGGAGGGGCTTTGAGCCGCCAGGGCTTCGAAACGGCTGGCTGCTTCCCCTTCGTAGCTTTGTGTCAGAGGCGTGCAGTTCAGCGCGCAGGCGGCGGCGTCGAACAGCCGCCCCGCCGAAGAGGCCAGCGGCGAGTTGATTCTGCGTCCAACCGCTCTAGAGAGGAGCTGCCACGCCTGCTGACGAACGGCGGCGGTTTCGGAACGCTGCCGCCAGTCCGGCACATAGGCCAGACAATGGGCGAGCAGATTACGCCACGGCTGATGCGCGGCAAGATCGCCACCCGGCAGCGCCACCGCTGGCAGCCCGCCCAGGCGCTCACAGCGCTGATAGCTGACCCGCAGGCATTCGCCGCCCCACAGCTCGTTATTTTCGCCGAAGCCGATGCCGTCGAGCGTCAGGGCAATTACCTCGCCGCCGTCCAGCGGCCAGGCGTGCTCCGCAAGGCAGGCCGCGGCGTGGGCGTGATGATGCAGGACTTCACTGACGGGCAGCCCCATTTCGCGTCCCAGCAGGGCGCTGCGGTAGCCGGGGTGGGCGTCGGTTGCGATATGCTGCGGCGTAAAGTCGTAGGCCTCGCACATCAGCTTACGCGCCCGCAGCCACTGCTCCTCAACGCCTTCCTCCGACAAATCTCCCAGATGCTGGCTAAGCACGGCCTGATTTCCACGCAGCAGGCAGAAGGTATTTTTCATGTCCGCGCCTGTGGCCAGAATCGGCGGCAGATCAATAAAGCCAGGCGGCAGCGGCAGGGCGTCCGGCACGAAGCCACGGGCGCGGCGCAGCATCTCTCCGCTGGCCCGGATAACGGAATCATCCATGCGCTGCACGATATCGCGATTGTGCAGCAGCCAGCCGTCGGCTATCCCGGCGAGATCGCAGA
Organism: Dryocola clanedunensis subsp. sulfonylureivorans; assembly: GCF_016756775.1. GTDB lineage: Bacteria > Pseudomonadota > Gammaproteobacteria > Enterobacterales > Enterobacteriaceae > Dryocola > Dryocola clanedunensis. The sequence continues at coordinate 91,275 of NZ_JAERMU010000018.1, forward strand.
GCGCCTGTTCGTTGGTCAGGGCGGGAGGCTTGCCGTTCAGGTTGCCGGAGGTCATCACCAGCGGCGCGCCGAAGTCCTGCATCAGCAGGTGCTGTAGCGGACTGGACGGCAGCATCACGCCGATTTCCGTGAGGTGCGGGGCGATGCCGTCGCTCAGGCCGCGCAGCAGGGTTTTGTCCATCAGGACAATCGGGGCCGCGGGCGTAACAAGCTGCGAGCGGACTCCGTCAGGTAACGGCGTTGCCTGCGGCAGCATCACCGCCAGCGGTTTACCCGGACGGCGTTTGCGCTCGCGCAGGCGTGCCACGGCGGCATCGTTGCGGGCGTCTACCGCCAGATGAAAGCCGCCGAGGCCCTTGATAGCGACAATTTTTCCGGCCTTCAATGCCATAACGGCGGCGAGCAGCGCAGGCTCGCGCTCCAGATGCAGCTTACCGGCCTGCCAGCTAATCTGCGGCCCGCAGTCGGGGCAGGCAACGGGCTGGGCGTGGAAGCGGCGGTCCGCCGGATCCCGGTACTCTTTTTCGCACTCCGGACAGAGCGGGAAGCCTGCCATCACCGTTTTCGGGCGGTCATAAGGCATGCCGTGGATAATGGTGAAGCGCGGGCCGCAGTGGGTGCAGTTAATAAACGGATAGCGGTAGCGTCGGTCTGCCGGATCGTTAAGCTCGCGCAGGCATTCCGGGCAGGTCGCCGCGTCCGGCACAATCTGCGTGTCCATCGCGCAGCCGTTGCTCTGGCGGATGGTGAAACCCGCAGGCAGCGTATCCCAGACCATTGCGCTTTGTTCGACGGCGTCGATGCGGGCCAGCGGCGGGCAGTGGGCGTGCAGCCCGGCAATAAACTCGTCGACACCCGTGGCCAGGCGCACGACTACCCCGGCACCGTCATTACAGACGTCGCCGCAGAGGTTAAGCCGCTGGGCAAGCTGCCAGACGAAAGGCCGGAAGCCAACGCCCTGTACTTTGCCGCGAATACGCAGAATTACGCCGTTAAATTCCAAAATCTATCTCACAAATTAAAAAATTGCCGGATGGCGCTGGCGCTTATCTGACCTACGGGTTGTAGGGGGGATAAGCGAAGCGTCATCCACCGTTTTAAGCGCAGGCTTCCACCGCCTGCCGCAGCCGCGCCTTCATCTCGCTGTAGGTCGTCTGCGCGTAGCTTTCAGCCCACTGCTGGTCGGCAATGCCGCTGACGTTTACCGCGCAGTATTTGGTTTCCGGCGTTTTGGATACCGGATCCAGATTGTCCTGCGTCAGCTCGTTGCAGGCGCCGATCCACCACTGGTAGGTCATATACACCGAGCCTTTATTGATGCGCTCGCTGACGTCCGCCCGGCTGATAACTTTGCCGCGGCGCGAGCTGACCCACACCAGCTGCTGGTTTTTAATGCCCAGCCGTGTCGCGTCTTCCGGGTGCATCTGCACGAAGCCGGGCTCATCCGCCAGGGTTTGCAGGGCGGCGCAGTTGCCGGTCATGGAACGGCAGGAGTAATGGCCCACTTCGCGTACGGTACAGAGCACCAGCGGATAGTCCGCATCCGGCACTTCCGCAGGCGCGCGCCACGGCGCGGCAAACAGCTGGCCTTTGCCGGTTGGGGTGTCGAACCTGCTGTCTTTATAGAGATAAGGCGTGCCGGGATGGTCGAGCGTCGGACACGGCCACTGCACGTGGCCCATGTCGCCCATTTTTTCGTAGGTGACGCCGTAGAACAGCGGGCACAGCTCGCGCATCTCGTCCCAGATCTGCTGGTTGCTGTCGTAATCCATCGGGTAGCCCATTTCGCTGGCGATCAGGCTGATGATTTCCCAGTCGCGCTTAACGTTGTACTTCGGCTCTATGGCCTTCTCAAAGCGCTGGAAGCCGCGGTCGGCGCAGGTAAAAACGCCGCCGTGCTCGCCCCAGGAGGTGGCGGGCAGCAGCACGTCGGCTACCTCGGCGGTTTTGGTCATAAAGATGTCCTGCACCACCACGAAGTCGAGCGCCTCGAAGCCGCTGCGCACCAGGCCGAGGTCCGCTTCCGTCTGGAGCGGATCTTCACCCATGATGTACCAGGCTTTGATTTTGCCCTCCAGCGCCAGGTGCGGCACCTCGGTGATGCGTACGCCGACCCTGTCGTCCATATCGTCCGCGTTAACGCCCCAGGCATCGGCGAATTTTGCTCTTACCTGCGGGTCCTCCACGTCCTGATAGCCGGGGAACTGGTTGGGCAGCACGCCCATATCACACGCACCCTGCACGTTATTCTGCCCGCGAACCGGGCCGACGCCGACGTTTTCACGGCCCAGGTTGCCGGTCAGCAGCGCGAGGCTGGACAGCCCTTTTACCACGTCCACCGCCTGGCCAAACTGCGTAACGCCCATGCCCCACATGATGGTAGCGGAAGGCGCGGCGGCGAAGGTGCGCATTGCCTGACGCACCTGCTGCGCGGGCACGCCGGTCAGATGCTCGACGTCTTCAGGCGCATAGCCTTTAACGATTTCCCGGTAGGCTTCCAGCCCTTCGGTATGCTTCGCCACGTACTCTTTATCGTAGAGATTCTCTTCCAGCAGCACGTGGGCAAAGGCGTTAACCAGCGCCATATTACAGCCGTTTTTCAGCTGGAGGTGCCGATCGGCGATGCGGGCGGTTTCGATACGACGCGGATCGCAGACGATAATCTTCGCGCCGTTTTCCTTCGCTTTAAGGACTCTTCGCGCCACGATCGGGTGTGAATCGGCACAGTTGTAGCCAAACACCAGCAGGCATTTTGATTTTTCGATGTCGCCGATGGAGTTGCTCATCGCGCCGTTGCCCAGCGTCTCCTGCAAACCCGCTACGGATGGCCCATGGCAGACGCGCGCGCAGCAGTCCACGTTATTGGTTTTCAGCACGCCGCGAGCGAATTTCTGCATCACATAGTTGGTTTCGTTGCCCGTCCCGCGAGACGACCCGGTGGTCATGATGGTGCGCGGGCCGTACTGCTCTTTGATGGCCTTCAGGCGCTTAGCGGTGTAGCTAATCGCCTCCTCCCAGCTCACCGGCTGAAGCTTGCCGCCTTTTTCGTAGCGGATCATCGGCTGGGTCAGGCGCGGAGTCAGCAGCTTAGTGTCATTCAGGAAATCCCAGCCGTAATAGCCCTTCAGGCACAGTTCGTTCTGGTTGGTGACGCCTGGGGCGGCCTCGGCGCGGACAATTTTGTTTTTATCGACAACGAGCCTGAGCTTGCAGCCCGCGCCGCAGTATGGGCAGACGCTGGTAATTTTTTTCATCAGTAACAGACCTGTTAAAAGTTGAAATTCACGAGTTTAGAAAAGCAGGGATGTGCTGGCATCAAGCGCGGCGCGACGACGCTTTTCAGCGCTCATCTGCTCAAGCTTGTTGCGGTCAACGCAGATAATGGCGTTGGTCGGACAGGCCGCAATACAGGCCGGGCCTGTTTCCTGGTGGTGGCAAAGGTCGCACTTGTTGGCCTCGGCCTTTTCGGCCATCACGTTCAGGCCCGCGCCGCTGTTGCGGACAACCGGACGCACGACGACCTCCATCGCGCCATAGGGGCAGGCGACCACGCAGGTTTTGCAGCCGATGCAGCGTTCCTGCATCACGTTCACAAAACCGTGCTCGCGGCTGATGGCCCCGTTAGGACAGACGTTGGCGCAGGGCGCGTCTTCACACTGGCGGCACATCATGGCGGTAGAAACGTTCACGCCCTTAATGACGTGAATGCGCGGCAGGAAGGCCTGCGGCGTTATGGTCGCGCAATCCTGATCCTGCTGGTGGGACACGACGCAGGCCACTTCGCAGGTGCGGCAGCCAATACATTTGCTCGAATCGGTAATGATGAAGCGGTTCATCACAAGCTCCCGGATGGGTTAATGATTATCGCCTTTGCTATACATAAAACGTGCCAGGTTTTAACCTACTGTTATTCAAGGAATTGATTGGAGCGGAGAGTAAGAAGACAGTGACGTCGACACTTATGACGATGTCATTTGCAGAAAATGACAGGCGGTGGAACGCACCTTGTTATGAAGCTATTGTAGAAATATTCACTGGATATATTTTTAATAGCCTTACAAATGATGAAGGAATTGGTGGCACATCTCGATAGTATTCCGGCGTATGGCAAACTAAATCAATAACGATATATTATCTATGCAAAGTATAGGGTTTGTCTTGTGCCTTATTATTCGCAATGAAATATAAGGTCTGAAGTATCGTCATCATTCTACCGCAACGGGTAGAAGCAGAAGAATATTACCCACTCTAATTCTGTGATTATTGACAAAAAACTTCACGCTTGACGGAATAATTGTGGGTGAATTCAAGATAATATATGCATTTTTCATAATGAGATTAATCCTAATATTTAAATTGCAGAGCAAGGCGAGACGGGGGGGAGGAACTTATTTCCCTATTGTTTACTGGCTTCTTGCTTGCCGTTCTTAATATTTATTTCTAGGCTCTTTGTGCACGCAGATATCAGCAGCAATGAAACAGATATCTGCCAGTGCATTATTATTTTTCTTTTTTTCTACAGACCGAATAATACCTGTTCGTTACTATTCTGGAGGGTTATATGACCGTTTCACCTGCGTGGTCCGGATGTGTCGATGCGAAATCGGCTACCGGTATTAATACCGGATTGAGCCTTAAAGCCGGACAAAAAATAACTATTCTTGCCGATGGATGGGTTAAATACGGACGAGAAGAATATGTCCTTGCTGCCCCATTCGGCAGGGTAAAAGAGGGGCTGGTCACTAAAGCGGATAAGGTATTAAAAGCCCGTTTCAGTGCTTCCGGAAAAAGTTATGACGTTGGCAGCGGTGTCTACCAGTGGTCGGTACCTGAAAGCGGTGAGTTGATTCTGCTCGTCAGTGACTCTTCCCACAGCGATAACAGCGGTTCTTTCAATGCCGTCGTCTACCTCTCTGAAGAGGCGACAAAAGTGCCGGTGAAACAAGGTGAGTGGAAAGGCCATGTTCCGGCAACCAGCAGCAACTGGATTGAGACCGATGTATCTGTGCGCAAGGGAGACACAGTGATGTTGATTGCGGCTGGTACAGCACAGTACGACAGCCGCGGTCGCAGTTTCGGGCCAGATGGTGACAGTCAGCATCCGTCAGCACAAAAACCGGACCCGACTTTTGTTTTACCAGAAGCCCTCGCAGGGAAATTACTCATCAAAGCTGGCGAGCACCTCCACGGTATCGGCAGTGGCGGTACCGACTGGCAAGTGCCAGCAGATGGAAAAATCTCATTGATTTTTAATGATACTAACTCTGCGTCAGAGTATGCCAACAACACGGGTGGTTATGACGTCCGCTTCGTTGTTCTCGGCTGAAAGTCTGCGGGAAGGTCGCGTGCAGATGGCAACCTTCCTTGCCCATTGAGTAGGAAAATAAATATAACTTCTGATGGAGCACCTTACATGAGCGTACAGGACAACAAAAAAGTTGATCTGGTTTTTGTTATTGATAGCAGCCTTTCAATGCAGGATGAAGCGGAGGCCCTCAGTGCAAGGCTGGATGCAGCAATTGAAGAGGCCAGAAAAGCCTGCCCTTCTGATTTGCGCACTGAGTTTCTGGGTATTGAAGGCGTTTTTGCGGGAACGAAATTTAATCAAACCGTCCGTCAGTATCTGACGGATAAAACCGGAACCCATTCCGCAAACCTGAAAGGCAGGGAGCAGATTAAAGAGGGAAATCCCGCACAGGAAGATGTTGCCCCGGCAGCAGAAGATGTGATCCGCTTTTACGACTGGCGGGACGGTGCCGAAAAGAATGTCTTCGTTCTGGGTGACGAAAGTCTGAAGGGGGGAGAAATGACCCTGGACGCTGACCGGATTAAAGCCTGCGACGAAGCCATTGCCACCGCGCTGCAATATAACGTCAAGGTCCACTCCTATCTGGGAACGCCACATGCCACGTTACCTTATCCGACACCGGAAGATGAAAAGGCGATGATCGGCGAGTACAAAAGGCTGGCACTTCGCACCGGGGGTGAACATTATATTTACACGTCAGGCATTGCGGATTTCGCAACGGTTCTGAAAAAAACCATCTGCGCCAGCAAGATACCGCAACAAGACAGCGTGGCGGACAAAAAAGAGGAAGCGGATGCGCTTGAGGGTAAAACCCCTGCAACTTCCGATAAGGGCAGCGATCTTTGCAGTCAGGTACCTGAGATTGTCCGGGCAGTTAATACACTCGCCGATGTTCTTAAATCCCTGATTGACGTCTGCGGCAATGGGGGAGGCGGTGAGAAGCATAAAAACACCTGCGGATGTCAGAAGCAACACCCACAGCCAGCCCCGGTTGCTCAGGACGTTCCGGCAACCCCCGCCACTCCCGCACCAGCGCCCAGGCCTATTTCTGATGTGACAGATTTTACCAATAACAACCTGAATAACTGGTTGTTTGGTCCGGCAACACCTGAACACGAGTTTTACTCAGAAGGTGGGACCAGCATGATCCGTTTTCCAACCACCAACGTTAAAGGGCAGACACATAACGGCGTGCTGCTTTATAAAGAGTATACGGAACTGCAACTAGGTAAACGCTATAGCTTTAGTATCAAGGCTCGCAGGGACAATGACTACAAGGTTGTTCCGGAGCTGTCACTCAGGGTGGCGGGCCAGGATATTACCCCGGTCACAGCGCTGGCAGCAAAGGGCGAATGGGTAACGCTGTCAGGCGAATTCACGGCGGCCGAGGGGGATAATCTGCTGGAGATCTTCAGTCATAAAGCCAGTGGTGATGGCAATGACTTCAGTATTACCGGAATTACAGTAAATTCAGCTAATTGAGCTAAGTTCTGATCATCGAGTCTGTACATAAAGTTGTGCCATTGCCTGCTTTTGATATGTTCGCTCCAGCGTCAAAAGCAGGCTATTTTAGGGACGAATAACAGTGACAGGCGCTGGATAATGAACTGACCTAAAATCTCCAATCCCTAAAATCAAACAAACACAGGAACTTCCAGCCTTTCGAATCCGCCTTCGCCCTGCCAGCTTGCCAGGCGCTGGTAGACCGTATTAACGGCCTCTTTTACCGCGTCGGTCATCGGGTAGTAGAAGCCAACGATATCCGGCTGAATGCCCAGGAAAATCACTTCGCCGATGTCATCTTTTAGCTGATCGACCAGGTAGTTCAGCGGCATGTTATGGGTGGTCATCATGAACATCTCGGCGATATCGTCCGGGTTAACGAGGCGGATTTCACCAGGATTCAGCCCCATGTCCGTGGCGTCGACGATCAGCAGGCGCTGCGGGCGCAGTTCCCGGATTGCCACCACGTCATTTTCCGGCGCGGTGCCGCCGTCGATAACCACCCAGTCGCCCTGCGGCGTAGCCTGGCACAGCTCCGCCAGCAGCGGGCCTGCGCCGTCGTCGCCCATCATGCTGTTGCCGACACAAAGTAAAATATTAGTCATAGCGTCTCCTGACCATCAGATAGATGGCGGGTTCAAGTTGAATGGCCTGCAGCATATCGAGTAGCGCCTGGCTCCAGCGCTGCTGCGCCGGGGTCTGGGTGGGCTTTGCCGCATCTAAGGCTCTGGCGAGCAGGACGACGTGGCTCTGGTCGATAACGATTTCGCCATAGCGCGGCACGCCTTCCATTTTCCGCCGCGCTTCGCCGCCCTCTTCGAGCGTGGCAATCCACGCCCGGTAGTCATCAAACGGGCAGACCAGGTTCTCTTTCAGGCAGTCGATGACGCCCAGATGGTGGCCAATGGCCAGGCTGTAATAGACCACCTGCTGCGCGTCGGCCGGGGTGTTGTCGTTCTCATCGACGAACTTGCGGCTGAGCTGGCAGAACACCACCGATTCGCTCATCACGCGCGCTCCTGCTGCACCAGGCTTTCCAGATTAGCGACAATCTCGTTGAGGCGCGGGTCGGCCTCTTTCGCCAGCCACCGCTGCACGGCGTCGCCGCCTGCGGTGAGGTTGTTCATGTAGCTGTCGGCAATCTGGCGGCCATAGCGGTAGCCCGCCAGGCGGCGAGCTTCGCGGTCGATGCGCACGCGCAGCGGCTGCACCATATCCGGATGCAGGATCTGCGCGGGCTGCGCGTCGAGCTCGCTGGCGTCGCGGGCGTGGATTTTCTGCTCCAGCAGGCCAAGCGCCATCGCAAAGCCGTACAGCGTTGCGGCAGGCGTCGGCGGGCAGCCCGGAATATAAACGTCCACCGGCACGATTTTGTCGGTGCCGCCCCAGACGCAGTACAGGTCGTGGAAGATGCCGCCGCTGTTGCCACAGGCGCCGTAAGAGATGCAGATTTTCGGGTCCGGCGCGGATTCCCAGGCGCGCAGCGCAGGGGAGCGCATGGCGCGGGTCACGGCCCCGGTGAACAGCAGAATATCCGCGTGGCGAGGTGACGGAACCACTTTGATTCCGAAACGTTCTGCGTCGAACAGCGGCGAAAGCGTAGCGAAAATCTCGATTTCGCAGCCGTTGCAACCGCCGCAGTCCACGCGATAAACATACGCGGAACGCCTGATGTTTTTCAGCAGCGACGCCTTCATGCTGGCGATGGATTCGTCCACCGTCATCGGCACCGGCATGCCGTTGTGGTCGCGTGGGCCTAATAAATTGCTCATTAGCTGGCCTCTCTCATCTGGCGGCTAAAGTTAATCTGGTCTGCCGACGTCAGGCTTTGCTGGCGCTTGCACTCCGGGCAGGTTTCAAACGAGGCGCGGTGCGCTTCGGCACGTTCGTCACCGTTGTGCTTAAGCAGCGCGATGGCGTAATCAATCTCTTTTTGCACCGCGTACGGCCTGCCGCATTCCCGGCAGTTGCAGATGTCGAAGCGCGCCTGCTGCAGGAAATCGGCTTTGTTCCACACCGCCAGCTCGTACTGCTGGGAAAGGGTGATGGCGGCGGTTGGGCAGACCTCTTCGCAGCGTGCGCAGAAGATGCAGCGCCCGAGGTTGAAGCGCCAGGCCAGCTGTCCGTTAACCAGATCGGTTTCCACGCTCAGGGCGTTAGACGGGCAGGCGTTGACGCACGCCGCGCAGCCGATGCACTGCTGCGGGTTGTGCTCCGGCTTGCCGCGAAAATTCGCATCCACGGCTATCGGCTGCAGCGGGTAAGACTCGGTGGCCACGCCGCCCTTAATGGCTTTTTTGATGAACTTAAACATGGACGTTCCTTGGTTGTGCCTTCCACCTTTTGTCGTGTCGGATGGCGCAACGCTTATCCGACCTTGTATTATTCCCCCTGTTCAGAGTAAACCGGCCAGTTTATTCTGAACGCAGTCCGGACGTCGTATCCGACCTTAGGCTCTCAAGTCTGTGGTGTAGATTTTAACG